>NZ_JAMXHU010000001.1:0-1384065 GCF_023955645.1 Ralstonia mojiangensis
CGAACAGGACCGTGAAACGACTCCGCGCCGATGATAGTGCGGATTCCCGTGTGAAAGTAGGTCATCGCCAGGCTCTCCCATCTACACCCCAGCTCTGCCTCAGAGCTGGGGTGTTTGCTTTGCGCGATCAGGGCGCTCCCGGCCTGCTGCATTGACCTGTCGGCCAGATCCCGACTACATCTCCCTCCGCTCTCCCGCACAAAACAAAACGCCTCCAAACGGAGGCGTCTGCGTGCTCGCTTGCAAGACTGATTAGCTTCGTGCCAAGAATTTCTCGACGAGGCGAACCCAATATGTCGCGCCCAGCGGCAGCAACTCGTCATTGAAGTCGTAGCTCGGATTGTGCAGCATGCACGGGCCCAGACCATGGCCTTGTTCCCGGTGGTCGCCGTCACCGTTGCCAATGAAGGCGAAGCAGCCGGGCCTCTCGATCAGCATGAACGAGAAATCTTCCGCGCCCATGGTCGGATCGATATTGGCTTCCACGTTATCTGCGCCGACCAGCTCTCGCATCACAGCCGCCGCGAACTGCGTTTCATTCTCCGTGTTCACAGTCGGCGGATAGTTGCGATGGAACACGAAGTCGACCGTGCAATCGTATGCGGCGGCGATGCCCCTAGAGACTTCTTCCATGCGGCGCTCGATCAAGTCGAGGACTTCGGTGGAGAACGTGCGTACCGTGCCGCCGATCCAGGCTTCGTTCGGAATGATGTTGGTCGCATCACCGGCATGGAACTGTGTGACGGAGAGGACCGCGGTGTCGATCGGGCGCTTGTTGCGCGTGATGATGCCTTGCAGCGCCGATACCACCTGAGCGCCGACAAACACCGGATCGTTGCCGTTGTGCGGCAGCGCGGCGTGCGCACCCTTTCCCTTGATCGTGATGCGGAACTCGTTGCTCGATGCCATTAGCGCGCCGGCACGTGTACCGAATGCACCAACCGGCACGCCTGGCCAGTTATGCAGACCAAAGACGGCGTCGCAAGGGAATCGATCGAACAGGCCGTCCTTGATCATCTCGCGCGCGCCGCCACCGCCTTCTTCGGCGGGTTGGAAGATCAGGTTTACGGTGCCGCTGAAATTGCGGTGCCTGGACAGGTAATGCGCTGCGCCGAGCAGCATTGCCGTATGGCCGTCGTGGCCACACGCGTGCATCTTGCCGTCGTGTTTGGAGCGATGCTCGAACTGGTTGGCCTCGGCGAGCGGCAAGGCGTCCATATCGGCGCGCAGGCCGATGCTCTTGCCCTCACCGTTGCGGATAACGCCAACCAGGCCGGTCTTGCCCAGGCCCCGATGCACTTCGATGCCCCATTCGGCGAGCTTCGCGGCGACCAGATCGGAGGTGCGCTGTTCTTCGAAGCACAGTTCGGGGTGTGCGTGGATGTCGCGTCGCAGCGCCTGGATCTCGGGCTGCGCGGCTTGGATTTCTGGGATCAGCTTCATGAGTTGCTCGTGTTCTGGCTGAAGGTTCGGAATCACGTTCGATGATACGCCGAAGGGCGATTTCCGACCGGCTATCAGCCAATTGCTTGATCCGTCCATGCAGTTTCGTATGGATTCTTTCGCGCGATGGCCTGTGCGCTCTCGTTTACAGCCGAAGCCGGGCGGCCGAAACGCCTACACTGGAGGTTCGCCAATTGACCGCGCGCCAGCCTCTGAGCTTTCCCCGCAGGTCTCCGAGCGCACGTGAACGACCCGAGCCCATCATGTCTGCCGACGCCATCGCTGCTGCATCGCAACCTTCCGACGAAGTTCTGCAATTGATCCGCACGCTGGTGGCGTTCGATACGGTCAGCCGCAATTCCAATCTTGGCCTGATTGAGTGGGTACGCGATCGCTTGCGCGCGCAGGGTGCGGACTGCCGACTGACGTATGACGCAACGGGCGGCAAGGCGAACCTGTTTGCGACGCTATCGCCGGGCCGCAAGCCAGGGCTGGTGCTGTCAGGGCACACCGATGTGGTGCCCGTTGATGGCCAGTCGTGGGAGACGAGCCCATTTGATGCGCAGATTCGCGATGGCCGCCTGTACGGGCGCGGCACAGCTGACATGAAAAGCTTCATTGCTGTGGCGCTCGCGAATGTGCCCGCGTTCATGGCGGCGGAGAGTGACGCCAGCTTTCATCTCTCGCTGTCGTACGACGAAGAGATCGGCTGCGTGGGGGTGCGCAGCCTGCTGCGCGATCTGGAGGCCAGCGGCATTCAGCCTGCGGGTTGCATCGTTGGCGAACCTACGTCAATGCGCGCCATCATTGCGCACAAGGGCAAGCGCGAATACCGATGCTGCGTGCGCGGCAAGGAAGCCCATTCCGCGTTGACGCCGCAGGGTGTGAACGCAATCGAGTTTGCGGCGCTGGTCATCGCGCATATCCGTTCGCTTGCCGCACGTCTGGCGGCGGAAGAGGCGCGCGATGCCGCCTTTGTCGTGCCGCACACCACATTGAACACGGGCACGATCAAGGGCGGTATTGCCACCAACGTGGTGCCGCGCGATTGCGAATTCACCTTCGATTTCCGCTATCTCCCGGGCACCGATCCGGATTGGCTGTTCGGTGAGGTCGAGCGCTATGCGCAACAGACGTTGTTGCCGCAGATGCGTGAAATTTCCGCCGATGCTGACATCAGCTTCGCGATGAAGGCCAACACGCCGGGGCTGTCGATTGCGCCGTCGCACGAGCTGGTGGCGCTCGCGCAAGCGTTGGCCGATGGGGGAGGCACGGTCGGCAAGGTCGACTATGGGACGGAAGCGGGACTGTTTTCGCGCGCAGGCATTCCAAGCGTGGTGTGCGGTCCGGGCAATATCGAGCAAGCGCACAAGCCGAACGAGTACATCGAGCTTGCACAGATTGCGCAGTGCGAAGCATTCATGCGGCGGCTCGCGCAGCGGCAGACGCAGCCCGCTTGAGCGATAAAAACCGGGCGCGTGGCCCGGCTTCTTCCTATAAGGGCTGCGCGTTCAGCGGATCACTTGACCGTTCGAGTTGATGATCGTCATCTCAACAAACTTGGAGCCCACATGGTTGGAGGGCGAGAAGTTCACGTTGAAGCCGCCCACGTCGTAGTTGCCCATCGACTCCAGCGCACCGATGAACTTCTCGCGTGTCAGGTCGCGGCCGGCACGCTTCAGACCTTCAACAAAGACGCGCGCCGCGACGTAGCCTTCGATGCTTCCGTAGTCGAAATCGGTAATGCCGTCGGACTTAAGAAGCTTCTGATAATCACGCACCAGCGGCGATGCACCGCTATACGGATACGGCATCACCTGCGAGATGATCACGCCGCCGCCGGCCTTGCCAAGCGCATTGGCCAACGCCTTGGTGCCGACAAACGACACGTTGTAGAACTGCCCCGCGTAGCCCTGTTCCTGCGCGCCCTTCACCAGTGCCGCTACGGTTTGGTAAGCACTGATGACGACGATCGCGTCCGGCTTCTGTGCCAGCACCGTGCCGACTGCCCCCTTCACGTCGGTCGTGTTACGCACCACGCTGGCCTGCGCGGCCAGCGAAACGCCCTGGTTTGCTGGCAGCTTCAGCGCACGCTGCACCCCGTCCAGGCCGGCCTTGCCGTACGCGTCATCGTTGTAGACCACCGCAATGCGCTTGAGGCCGGTCGTACGGATCTGCTGCACGATCGCGGCGGTTTCATCGTTGTAGCTGGCGCGCACGTGGAACACATTGCGCGCGAAGGGCTCGCGCAGCGCCGCGGCGCCCGAGTACGGCGCGAAGAACGGTACACCCGCCGGGTTGGCGATCTTCAGCGCCGCCAAGCTGGTCGGCGTGCCGACATAGCCGAACAAGGCAAAGACCTTGGTGTCTTCGATGAGCGTTTTGGTATTGCGGGCAGCCGCATCGGGCTCATAGAAATCGTCGAGCACCTTCAGCTCGATCTTGCGTCCGTTGATGCCGCCTGCTGCGTTGACGGCGTTGAAGTAAAGCTGAGCGCCGCGGTTCATCTGCTGACCGAGTTGCGCCGCCGGCCCGCTCATCGATGCCGATTGGCCGACGATGATCGCGTCGTTGGTCACGCCCGTCTCCGCGAGCACGCTGCTTGAGGCAGTGCCGATGATGCCGGCTGCGAACATGGCCAGCAGCCCGGTGATTCTGCGAGATTGCATTGCTCTCCCCCGAGAGTTGATTTGCCCGGCATCATAGCTAAACGCGCAGGGGAGGCAAACAGAATCGGGCGGGTTGCAGCGCGTTTAAGCGTTTTTGAGACAGAGAAGCCGCGCGATGTGCACGGCTTCCTTCACATCGGGCGCCATTTCAGGCGCTTCAGCCACCCGACGCTTCATCACTGCAAGCGGCACCGCGGTAACGACGGTGCCCGCCACCAGCGCCGCCACGTAGCCGCCCAGGTGTGTCGCTGCGTTCGGGATTGGCAGCACAAACGCCCCGCCGTGCGGCCCGCGCAGTTCTACCCCAACCAGCATCGATAGGGCGCCCGCGCAGGCTGACCCCACCACGAGCGCCGGAATCACGCGGAATGGGTCCCGGGCCGCCTGCGTGAGCGCCTCGGCTGCCATGAAGGTGTGGGCGATGCCGGTCGGGCACGATGTAGTGGCGATGATGCGTTGGGCTTGTACGCCGGTTTTTGGAACTGGCGGGGCGTTGTGCATCATGCGGGCCAGCACGGCCCGGGTATCCGCCAGCACTTCGTCGAGCGTGACTTCAAACGTGCGCGGATTGGCGTGGCGAGCCGCCGCGTCGGGCGAGAGGCCGGCCCAGACGACGGCCTCGGCGGTGGTCAGCGCCGCCGTGTCGACGACCGAGGCGGTGTCCGGGCTGCGCACGTCCACGTCGAACTTGTAGCCCGATTTGCGCGCTGCATGGCGCTGGGGGCACGCTTCATCCTGCCCGCTGCCGAGGCGGCGGAGGCCGAGGCGCTTGCATGGCTGTCCGGCGCAGAACAACAGCGTCCTGATGCGCTGGTTGCGAGTAAGGCGCAATCGCTGCTCGGCGTGCTGCGTGCGTTGCGCAAACTTTCGCTGGATGTGCCACGCGACATCGCCGTGGCGGGGTTTTGACAACGAGCCTTGGACGGACCTCGCCGGCCCGGGCATCACCGTGATCGAACAGCCGGTGTATGACATCGGCCGCATGGCCATGGCAATGCTGCAGGAGCGCCTCGGGCAGCCCACCTTGCCGACGCGCCGTGTGCTGCTCACGGGGCGGCTCGTCACGCGCGGCTCCACGCCGCTGCGAAGCACTTAGCAGGCGATTACAATTTCCGGATACTCGCGGCGGTGCGACAACGCCGACATGCACCCGCCGCCACCCACTCCGGAGCCCCCTGATGTCCACCCAAGTCATCCGTGCTGCCTGCCCGCACGACTGCCCCGACACCTGCGCCTTGCTCGTCACCGTCGAGGACGGCCGTGCCACCCGCGTGCAGGGCGACCCGGACCACCCGACCACCGCCGGTGTGCTGTGCACCAAGGTCAATCGGTATGCCGAGCGCACGTACCACCCGAACCGCCTGCTGACGCCAATGAAGCGCGTGGGCGCCAAGGGCGAGGGCAAGTTCGAAGCGATCTCGTGGGACGAGGCCATCGACACCGTCGCCACCCGCCTGGGCGACATTGCGGCGCGCAATCCCGAGGCCATCCTTCCGTACAGCTACGCTGGCACGATGGGGCTGGTGCAGGGCGAAAGCATGGCGGCGCGCTTCTTCCACAAGCTGGGAGCGTCGCTCCTCGATCGCACGATCTGCGCGTCGGCCGGGGCGACGGCGCTGCGCTACACGTACGGCGCGAGCCTCGGCATGGACATCGAGCACGTGCAGGACGCCAAGCTGATCCTGATCTGGGGCGCCAATCCGATTGCATCAAACCTGCATTTCTGGACGCGCGCACAGGAAGCCAAACGGCGCGGCGCCACGCTCGTCGCCATCGATCCGTATCGCTCGCTGACGGCCGAGAAGTGCCATCGCCATCTGGCGGTGCGCCCCGGTACCGATGCGGCGCTGGCGCTGGCGATGATCCACGTGTTGGTTCGTGATGACCTGCTCGACCACGACTACATCGCCAATCACACGCTCGGTTTCGAGGCGCTGCGTGAACGCGTGCAGCAATACACGCCGGAATACGCGGCCACGCTGTGCGGAGTGGACGCGGCAGATATCGAGTGGCTCGCCAAGCTGTACGGCACGACCGTGGTGCGCGACAAGCAACCGGCGGCCATTCGCCTGAACTACGGCATGCAGCGCGCGCATGGCGGCGGTCAGGGCGTGCGCGCGGTCGCGTGCCTGCCATCGCTGGTGGGCGCGTGGCGCGATGCGGCGGGCGGCCTGCAACTGTCGACGTCCGGTTTCTTCCCCATCGACAATGCGAAGTTGCAGCGTCCTGACCTGTTGCCGAGCTGGCCCGCGGTGCCGCGCACGATCAACATGAGCACCATCGGCGATGCGCTGCTGCATGCGGGCGATGCGTCGTTCGGCCCCAAGGTCGAGGCGGTGGTCGTCTACAACAGCAACCCCGTGGCGGTGGCGCCGGACTCGCGCAAGGTCGCCGCCGGCTTTGCGCGCGAAGATCTCTTCACCGTGGTGCTGGAGCATTTCCAGACCGACACGGCCGACTACGCCGATATCCTGCTGCCGGCCACCACGCAGCTCGAACACGTCGATGTGCACAAGGCTTATGGCCACACCTACGTGCTGGCTAACAACGCTGCCATTGCGCCGATGGGCCAGTCGCTGCCGAACACGGAGATCTTCCGCCGCATTGCCCAGCGCATGGGGCTCACGGATGCGTGTTTTGCCGATTCCGACGACGACATCGCCGCCCAGGCCGTCCGCCGTGACGACCCGACCTCCGCGCACATCGACTGGGCGACGCTCAAGCGCGAGGGCTGGCAGAAGCTGGCGCACCCGGCCGCACCGCTTGCACGCGGCGGCTATCGCACGCCGTCGGGCCGTTGCGAGTTCTATTCCGAACAGATGGCCAAAGAAGGACTTGATCCACTGCCTGGCTATGTGCCGCCGTATGAATCGGCCATCAGTACGCCAGAGTTGGCCAAGCGCTATCCGCTGTCGATGATCTCGCCGCCGGCGCGCAACTTCCTGAACTCCACCTTCGTCAACGTCGACAGCCTGCGCAACACCGAAGGCGAGCCGCATCTCGACATCCACCCCGACGACGCGAATGCGCGCGGCGTCGTCGATGGCGAGTTGGTCCGTATCTTCAACGATCGCGGCACCATGCAGGCGCGCGCCCGCGTGACCGATCGTGCACGACGCGGCGTGGTCGTCGGCCTGTCGATCTGGTGGAAGAAGCTCGCGCCCGATGGCACCAACGCCAACGAACTGACCAGCCAGCGCCTGACCGACATGGGGCGTGCACCTACCTTCTACGATTGCCTGGTCGAGGTCGCGCCGTTGGCACACGCAGCCTGACGGGGCCATCATGCGTGCCGCACGCGCGCTGTGCCTTGCGCTGTCGCTTGCCGGCTCGGCACTTCTGGCCGGTTGCGACACGGTCGGCTATTACTACCAGTCGGTCAGCGGACATCTTTCGCTGATGGCGCAGCGCGAGTCGATCGACCAGGCCATCGACAACGCGCGGCAGGCCCACAACGACAAGCTCGCCAAGCGCCTGGAAGATGCGCGCAGCATTCGCATCTATGCCTCGCGCGAGCTGGGCCTGCCCGACAACGGCAGCTATCGCGTCTATGCCAATCTCAAGCGCCCCTTTGCGGTGTGGAACGTATTTGCCGCGCCCGAGCTGTCGGTCAAGCTCAAGGAATGGTGTTTCCTCGTCGTCGGCTGCGTGACCTATCGCGGGTATTACGACCGCAACGCCGCCATGGCCTACGCTGATACCTTGCGCGCCCAAGGCTTGGACGTGGATGTGGCCGGCATTCCTGCGTATTCCACACTGGGCTATTTCGACGACCCGTTGCTCAACACCTTCGTCGGCCTGCCCGAAGGCGAGCTGGCGCGGCTGATTTTTCATGAGTTGGCGCACCAGGTCGCCTACGCCAAGGGCGATACGGCGTTCAACGAATCGTTTGCCACCACGGTGGAAACCATTGGTGTCGAACGCTGGCTGGCCGATGCCGCCACCCCGGAGATTCGCGCGGAATACGCCACGTATGACGCCCGGCGCGTACAATTCCGCGCCCTGCTGCTGGAGTATCGCAACCGTCTCGAGGCGCTGTATGCAAGCCCCGTGTCGGACGATGAGAAGCGCGCCGGAAAACGCGCCATCTTCGCGAGCCTGCAGGCGGATTACGCCAAACTCAAAGCAAGCTGGGGCGGTTATACCGGTTACGACCGTTGGTTTGCGCAGCCCCTGTCGAACGCGCATCTGGGAGCAGTCGCGAGTTACCTGGAATGGGTGCCGGCATTCACGGCGCTGTACCAGCGCGATGGCGGCGACTGGGCTCGCTTCTATGCCGACGTCAAAGCTATGGCGGGCGAATCCAAATCGCAGCGCGAGGCATTACTGCGGGCGCTTGCGCCTCCGGCGATGACCACGGAGGCCGGCGTCACGCAAAAGTGATGCCAAGATCGGTTTCAGCACCAGTTTCAAGCAGCCTCGAGCGGCTGAGGGAACTGTCTAAGTTATTGTTTTGACACAGACATCCGCGTAGGATGCCGAAAAAAAACGAACGACCATTCGAAAAAATCGACAATCGCCAGGAGACACACCCATGGATAAGCCGTGGCTGAAGCAGTACCCCGCTGGGGTGCCGGCCGAGATCGATGCATCGCAGTATCGATCGCTGGCCCATCTGCTTGAGGATTCTTTCCAGAAGAACCGCAACCGCCGTGCATTTGAATGCATGGGCAAGGTGCTGACCTACGGCGAGCTGGATACGCTCTCGCGCCAACTGGCGGCGTGGCTGCAATCGCGCGGTCTGACACCGGGCGCGCGCGTCGCGCTGATGATGCCGAACGTGCTGCAGTACCCGGTGGCGCTGGCCGCCGTGCTGCGCGCCGGCTACGTGGTCGTCAACGTCAATCCGCTTTACACCCCGCGCGAACTGGAACACCAGCTCAAGGACAGCGGCGCCGAAGCCATCATCATCCTGGAGAACTTCGCGACGACGCTGCAGCAGGTGCTGCCCAATACACCGATCAAGCACATCGTGGTGGCCAGCATGGGCGACATGCTTGGCGGGCTCAAGGGCATGCTGGTCAATTTTGTCGTGCGCAGCGTCAAGAAGATGGTGCCGGCGTGGGAACTGCCCAGCTGCATCCGCTTCAACACCGCGCTGGAAGAGGGCGCCAAACAGACGCTCAAGCCAACCTCCGTCGGCCCCGACGACGTGGCCTTCCTGCAATACACGGGTGGCACGACCGGCGTGTCGAAGGGCGCGACGCTGCTGCATCGGAACATCGTCGCAAACGTGCTGCAATCGGAAGCGTGGATGAACCCGGCGCTCACCAAGCCCGGCCGCGACGGCCGCATGCTGGCCGCCGACGAAGAAATCGTCACCATCACCGCGCTGCCGCTGTATCACATCTTCGCGCTGACGGTGTGCTGCCTGCTGTCGATGCGTAAGGGCGGGCTGGCCGTGCTGATCCCGAATCCGCGTGACATCCCGGGCTTCATCAAGGTACTCAAGCAGTACCGCTTCCACATGTTCCCGGCCGTGAACACGCTCTACAACGCGCTACTGAACAACCCCGAGTTCAAGGATGTCGACTGCTCCAACCTGCGCGTGGCCAACGGCGGCGGCATGGCGGTGCAGGAAGCCGTGGCCAAGAAGTGGCTCGAAGTGACGGGCTGCCCGATCATCGAAGGCTACGGCTTGTCGGAAACCTCGCCGTCGGCCATCTGTAACCCGACCGATACCGACAAGTTTTCGGGTACCGTTGGTTTGCCAATTCCGGGCACTGAAATCGCCATTCGCGACGACGAAGGCCGCGACCAACCGATCGGCCAGCCGGGCGAAATCTGCATCCGCGGCCCGCAAGTCATGGCCGGTTATTGGAAGCGCCCGGACGAGACCGCCAAGGTCATGTATGCCGATGGTTTCTTCAAGACCGGCGACGTGGGCGTGATGGACGAGCGCGGTTACACCAAGATCGTCGATCGCAAGAAGGACATGATCCTGGTGTCGGGCTTCAACGTGTACCCGAACGAAATCGAAGGCGTGGTGGCAATGTGCCCCGGTGTGCTGGAAGTGGCCGCCGTCGGCGTGCCCGACGTGCATTCGGGCGAGGTGGTGAAGCTGTTCGTGGTGCGTCGCGATCCATCGCTCACGGAGCAGAAGCTGCAGGAGTTCTGCAAGGATCAGCTCACCGGCTACAAGCGCCCGAAGTTCATCGAGTTCCGCAACGAGCTGCCGAAGACCAACGTCGGCAAGATCCTGCGCCGTGAGCTGCGCGACGAGGCGATGAAGAAGCGTGCCTGAGTCTGCGTAGAGGCAAAGAAAAAGCCGCGATTTGTCGCGGCTTTTTTATTGGCCCGGTGCAAGAAGGTACGGCCGGTCAGCCCACGTACAGCAGGATGCTGACGAACTGGCACGCGCTGCCCGCCAGCACGAACAGATGCCAGATGCCGTGGAAGTGCCGCACCTTCTCGTCAAAGAGAAAGAAACCGATGCCGGCCGTGTAAAGCGCGCCACCCGCTACCAGCCACCACAGGCCAGGTGCAGGCAGCGCGGCCGCCAGCGGCCCCATGGCAATCAGCACCAGCCAGCCCATCACCACGTAAATCAACAGAGAGAACAGCCGCGTGCGGCGGCCAATCCAGAGTTCCTGCGCAATGCCGATGGCCGCCAGCGCCCAGTTGATGCTGAACAGTGCCCAGCCCCAGGGGCCGCGCAGCGTGACGAGCGCAAACGGCGTGTAGCTCCCAGCAATCAGCAGATAGATGGCGCAATAGTCCAGCCGCTGGAAGATGCTTTTGGCAGGGCCGCGCAGGCTGTGATACAGCGTGGAAATTGTGTAAAGCAGGACGAGCGTGGTGCCGTAGACAACGGAGCTGACCACCTTCCAGGCATCGTGGTGCAGTGCGGACGACGTGACCAGCACCGCCATGCCGGTAGCAGCCAGGATGGCCCCGGCCAAGTGGCTGAAGCCGTTGAAACGTTCTCCGTGATACATGCGCTGATCTCCAGAAAAAACCGGTTTTCCCTACAATGCCCCAATGCCCGGCACCGATCTCAAAATCACCCCCCAATTGTCTATTCCGGAGTCCGAGCTGGTCGAGCGCTTTGTGCGCGCAAGCGGAGCGGGCGGGCAAAACATCAACAAGGTATCGACGGCGGTGGAGCTGCGCTTTGACATCGCCCAATCGCCGTCGTTGCCGGAGGCATTGCGGGCCCGCTTGTTGGGAAAGCGCGACCGCCGCTTGACCGACGAGGGCGTGATTGTGATTGATGCACAACGGTTTCGCACGCAGGACCGCAACCGCCAGGATGCCCGTGAACGTCTGGCCGCGTTCATCGCGACGGGGCTTTCGGTGCCGAAGTCGCGGATCGCGACCAAGCCTACGCGCGCTTCCAAGACGCGCCGTCTGGAAGGCAAGCGCGCGCGTGGCGACGTCAAGCGTGGTCGCTCGGGCCGCCACTCGTGGGATTAAGCGCGTTGCTATGCGGGGTGCTTACATCAGCCGGGTATCGCGCGTCTCGCGCATGCACAGCACGCCGATCAGGCTGACCACCGCAGCGGCCGACACATACATGCCTACCCAGCTCAGGCCACCTTGCTCGGCCAGCTTCTGCGCGATATACGGCGCAATCGACGCGCCCAGAATGCCGCCCAGGTTGTACGACACGCCGGCGCCCGTGTAGCGCACGTTGGTTGGGAACAGCTCCGGCAGCAGCGCGCCCATCGGCGCGAAGGTCACGCCCATCAGGAACAGCTCGATGATGAGGAACAGCGCCACCAGCGGCGTCTGCCCGCTGCCAAGCAGCGGCGCCATCGCAAAGCCCGAGAGGATGGCCGCGATGATGCCGACGGTCAGCACCGGTTTGCGCCCAAAACGGTCCGACGCCCACGCCGACAGCGGCGTCGCCAGCCCCATGAACACCACCGCCAGGCACAGCAGCCCCAGGAAGCTCGGACGCGAGAAGTGCAACGTGCCCACGCCATACGACAGCGAAAATACCGTCGAGATATAGAACAGCGTGTAGCAGACCACCATGGCCAGTGCGCCCAGCAGCGTGGGCCACCAGTGGTGCGCCAGCAGCGTGGCGACCGGCACCTTCACGCGCTCCTGCCGGTCGATGGCGGCTTGGAAGGCGGGGGTTTCGGCGATCTTCAATCGCACATACAAGCCCAGCGCCACGAGCACTGCGCTGACCAGGAACGGCACGCGCCAGCCCCAACTGCGGAACTGCTCGTCCGACAATGCAATGGCCAGCCCGAAGAAGAGGCCGTTCGATGCCAGGAATCCGACCGACGGGCCGAGCTGAGGAAACATGCCAAACCACGCGCGCTTGCCGGGCGGTGCATTTTCGGTGGCCAGCAGCGCCGCGCCGCCCCATTCACCGCCCAGGCCAATGCCCTGGCCAAAGCGCAGCACGCACAGCAGGATCGGCGCGAGCGTGCCGATGCTGTCGTATCCCGGCACCAGGCCGATCAGCGTGGTCGAAATGCCCATCACCAGCAGTGACGCCACCAGCGTCGATTTGCGCCCGATGCGATCGCCAAAGTGGCCGAACAGGAACGAGCCGATCGGTCGCGCAATGAACGCGATGCCAAATGTGACGAACGCCGACAGCGCTTGCGCCGTGGCAGACCCATGCGGAAAGAACACCGGGCCGATCACCAGCGCCGCGGCGGTCGCATAGACATAGAAATCGTAGAACTCGATGGCCGTGCCGATGAAGCTCGCAAAGACGATGCGCGAGCGGCTGGCGTCGGCGGTCGCGTCGGGGGCAGCGGGCGCCATGGTTGGAGAAGTCGAAGAGGACATGCGGGTCTCCGGTGAGGGTCGCGTTGTTGTCGTTATGAAGCGCCGCGCGTTGTTGTGTTGCCGTCTTGCTGTCCGGCGGCGGGCTCGATCGCAGAGCATAGCGCGCGGCCATGCAAAAAGGCACCCGAAGGTGCCTTCCTGCGCCCGCCAAGGAGAGGGGCGGCGGGCAAAAAACCAAAGCGTGCGTCAGAACTTGTGGCGCACACCCACTGCCACACCGACCTGGTTATCGGAGTTCGGCGTGATGAAGTACGTCTGCGATGCCGCCGGCAGATAGCCCACCGACGTCTGCGCGCCCGTTGCCGGGTTGGTCGCGTAGCCGATCGAATCCCAGTTCAGCGAACCATTTCGCGAATACGCGGCCGTCAGGTACACGTCGGTGCGCTTCGAGAAGTTGTAGTCGGCAATGAAGTTCCACTGCTGCGGGTTGCGCGGGTTGATGGTGGCGCCGCCGATGGTCGCTTCCTTGATGTTGTCGTAGTAGTACGACAGCGTCAGGCCGAGTGCCGGGGTTGCCTGGTAGTTCACGCCCAGCCAGTACAGGTCGTCGCGGTGCGGCGTCAGTGCGGCTGCGGCGCCGCTGGAAGGCGCTTCGGTGTTGCCGTAGCGGAAGCCTGCCATCACCTTGACGGGGCCCGTGGTGTAACTGGCCGCAATGGCGGCGCGCTTGTCACGGGCATATTCGTTGCCGCCCGACAAGCCCAGGGCTTCTGCGGCCGTCAGCACCTTCACTTCGTCATATGCGACACCCAAGCCAAACGGGCCAGCGAAGTAGTTCGCGCCGGCGCCGTAGGCCGAATTGGCCGTGTTGCTGCCCGTGCGCTCGCCGAACGACCAGTGGGCTTCGACCGTCAACGGGCCGAACGTGGCGCCGTACTTGATCATGTTGTCTTCGCGGAAGTTCGCGCCCAGCAGGCCGACCACCGGCTCCCACTGCGTGGCGTAACCGCTCGGCGAGAAGTTCGCCATCATGTCGAAGATCGTCGTGTACTGACGACCCAGCGTGATCTTGCCCCAGTTGCCTTGCAAGCCAACAAACGCCTGCCGGCCGAACAGGCGGCCACCTTGCTGCAGCGTGCCGGTGTCCATGCCGAAACCCGATTCCAGCACGAACAGGCCCTTGAGGCCGCCGCCGATGTCTTCAACGCCGCGCAAGCCCCAACGGTTGGAAGACAGCCCGCCTGCCTGCATTGCAAGGCGCGAACCGCTGCTGCCCGGAATGGCGACGCCTGCCGCCGTTACGTTCTGCTCGTGGTTGACGTACTCGACGTTCGCGTCGACCACGCCATACAGCGTCACACTCGACTGAGCCTGCGCAACACCCGCAAACGTGCCCAGCACTGCCAATGCCAGCAGCGATTTCTTCATCGGTCGGTCTCCAGATCTTTATTTATTGAGTTCGGTGGCAGGCAGACCCTCCGTTCTTGTCTTCCCGCCCCATGACTTTCAAACGAAGTCGCTGACTAATGTAGCAACGCGATACTGGGCTCGGTCGAAATTTGCGAACGAATGTTCGTAAACGCGCGTTTGCTGTCTGATCCCGGCAACAGGCTGTTTCCGAATTTGAAATAGATCAGCGATGTGCGCACTTGATTCGTTGCGGTTTTAGATGCGATCCGCGCGCCAACAGGGTTATCCCGTACAGTAGTGTTTGGTCAGCCTGCTTCTGACCGGACGCAAGGTCCCGCGCAGCGTCGGCTTTACAATGGCGATCGCGCCGCACGCCATTGCCGGCGGTGCCCGTACCTATGCTCGACCGCTTCATCCCCGAATTCGACCGCGCCCTGCGCGCTGTGGCAGGCGTCACCCGCGCCAGCCGACCGAACCCTGCTGACGCCGTTATCGTGTCCACCTCCGCGGATAGGGCCGACAGCGCGACCAAGCTTTCCGAGGCCGACCGCCGCCATGCCGCCGGCTTGATGCGCGTGAACCATGTCGGCGAGGTCTGCGCGCAGGCCCTGTACCAGGGGCAAGCGCTGTTTGCCCGGGACCCGGCCATCCGAGCCCAGCTTGACGAAGCCGCACGCGAAGAAGAAGACCATCTCGCCTGGTGCGCCCAGCGCCTGCAGGAATTGAACGACCGCCCGAGCCTGCTCAATCCGCTGTGGTACGCCGGCGCTTTCGCGATCGGCGCGGTGGCCGGACGCCTGGGCGACAAGATCAGCCTCGGCTTCGTCGCCGAGACCGAGCGCCAGGTCGAGCATCACCTCGACGGTCATCTCGATACATTGCCCGAACAGGACACCCGCTCGCGCGCCATCGTCGCCCAGATGCGCGACGACGAAATCCGCCACGGCGACAACGCGCGCCAAGCCGGTGGCATTGATCTGCCTGCGCCGATCCGCCAAGCCATGCGTGCCGCGTCACGCGTCATGACCACCGCCGCCTATCGCATCTGATCGGCGTGTCGCGTGGGTCGATCGGCCCGCCGACACGGCACACGCTCCTCCATTCGCCCGACCTCTGCCGCCTGCGGTCTGCGCCTTGAACCGGGGCGCTGTCGCTCGCCGTTCTCTCACGTGGTTTCTGCATAAACCACGCTATCTCCTTCATTTGATTGGGAAAAGTGACTTTGCCCCTCCGGGAGGATGCGCTAAGTCATTGTTCTGATTGCAAATTTTCCGTCTCGCAGCCCTCCGCAAGCCTTGACCGCCTAAAGTCGTTCCTCTAAAGTGGGAAACAGTGTCAGAAAGTGTAGTTTTGTGGTTTAAAGAGGCCGTTTGCAGGCCAGTTGACGGCAAGGTGAGTGGCGATCGAATCGCCACACGGAGAGAGAAACCAACGTGTTCCAGGGTGCGTCGGCGCTAACGCTGGATGCCAAAGGGCGGATGTCCATTCCGTCGCGGCACCGCGAAGCGCTCCAGCTGCAGGCCGAGGGTCGGGTGACTGTGACCAAGCACCCGGACGGTTGCCTCATGCTGTTTCCGCGCCCCGAGTGGGAACGCTTTCGCGAGCGCATCGCTGCGCTGCCGATGGAAGCCCACTGGTGGAAACGGATCTTCCTGGGCAGCGCCGCCGATGTCGAACTCGATACCGCCGGCCGCGTCCTCATTACCCCAGAACTGCGCACGGCAGCCTCCCTTGAACGTGACGTGATGCTGCTCGGCATGGGCAGCCACTTCGAAGTCTGGGACGCCGCCACGTACACCGCGAAGGAGCAAGCCGCCATGGCGCAAGGCATGCCCGACGCCCTCAAGAATTTCTCCTTTTGATGACGCACGATGACAACCCAAGCCAGTACGGGACTGCGCCATCAGACGGTGCTCTTAGACGAAGCGGTCGACGCGCTCATCTGGCGCGACGACGGCATCTATATCGATGGAACCTTCGGGAGAGGCGGGCACAGCCGGCTCATCCTGGAACGGCTGGGGCCCGGCGGCAGACTTGTCGCCTTCGACAAGGACCCGGCAGCAATCACCGAAGCGGGCACCGTAGAGGATGCCCGCTTCGCTATTGAGCATGACAGCTTCGCGCAGATGGCCCAGTGCCTGGACGCGCGTGGCGTGGAGCGAGTGGCCGGCGTGCTGCTCGATCTCGGCATCAGCTCGCCGCAGATCGACGAAGGCGCACGTGGCTTCTCGTTTCGGATGGATGGCCCGCTCGACATGCGGATGGACACCACGCGCGGCATCACCGCAGCCCAATGGCTGGCCGAGGCTGATGAGCGCGACATTGCGAGGGTGATACGGGACTATGGGGAAGAACGGTTTGCTGTACAGATTGCAAAGGCGATTGTTGCTCGCCGGGGCCAATCCGGGGATCGAGGTCCTCTCGATCGCACATCCGAGCTTGCCGCGCTCGTGGCGCAAGCCGTCAAAACACGCGAGAAGGGCCAAGACCCTGCGACCCGCACCTTTCAAGCTTTACGGATTCACGTCAATCAAGAGCTTGCGGACCTCGAAACCGGTCTGAAGGCCGCTTTTGAACGCCTGGAACAGGGGGGACGTCTCGTCGTGATCAGCTTCCATTCGCTGGAAGACCGCATCGTCAAGCGCTTCATGCAGGCCCTGGCGCGCCCGGAGCAATCCGCCGCGCCGGAACTGCGTCGGGCGCCGCTGCGTGCGCATGAATTGCCGGCGCCGCAGTTGCGCCTGCTTGGCCGCGTGAAGCCGTCGGAGGCCGAGGTGTCGGCCAACCCGCGTGCGCGCTCGGCCATCATGCGCGTGGCCGAGCGTTGCTGAGCCGACGGAGCCGCACGCCATGAACCGCCTGAACATGTTCCTGCTGACTGCGCTGGTGCTGTGCGCGCTGTCGCTGGTCAACGCACAGCATCAGGCGCGGCAACTGTTTGTCGCGCTGGATCGCGCGCAGGCGGAAGAGAAGCAACTGAACACCGACTGGTCGCGCCTGCAATATGAGCAGAGCGCGCTGGGCAAGAGCGCTCGCATTGCCGACATCGCCAGCAGGCAATTGAAGATGTCGCCCGCGCAGGCGGGCCGTACGCAGTATTTGCAAGGGTTTGCCGATCTGCCGGCAGCAGGGGGGGCCTCCGGGGCGTCCTCGGCGGCGGCGAGCGCGCCCACGGCTTCCGGAGTACAGCCATGAGCGGCGCACGCAAATCCAACGGCACCACGGCGCGCGCGCGCCTGGGCCAGTTCTCCGCCAGCCCGGTGCTCGGCCTGCGCCTGCCGATGTGGCGCTCGAAGCTGGTCGTGTTCCTGATGTTCGCGGCGTTCCTGGCGCTGATCGGACGCGCGCTGTGGATTCAAGGTCCCGGCAACCGTTTCTATGAGGCCGAGGGCAAGAAGCGCTTCCAACGCACGCTGGAGTTGCCGGCCACGCGCGGCAAGATTCTTGATCGCAATGGTCTGGTGCTGGCCACGAGCCTGCCGGTGAAGGCCATCTGGGCCGTGCCCGAAGACGTGCCCAACAACGTGCCTGGCGAAGACATGAAGAAGCTCGCCAAGCTGCTCGGCATGAACAACAAGGAGCTTTCGGGCAAGCTGGGCGAAGACAAGGGCTTCGTCTATCTCAAGCGTCAGGTGCTGCCCGAGGTGGCCGACCAGATTGCCGCGCTGAAGATCGATGGCATCTATCAGACGCGTGAATACAAGCGCTTCTACCCGGAAGGCGAGGCGATGGCGCACATCGTCGGTTTCACCAACGTCGAGGACAAAGGCCAGGAGGGTATGGAGCTGGCGCGCGAGTCCGACCTCGCGGGTGCCGCCGGGCAGCGTCAGGTGATCAAGGATCGGCTGGGCCGCGTGGTGGAAGACGTGGGCGTGCTCAAGGCTCCGCGTGATGGGCATGATCAGACGCTGTCGATCGACGCCAAGATCCAGTACCTGACCTTCAACGAACTGAAGGCCGCCATCGAGCGTACCCATGCTAAGGCCGCCAGTGCGATCGTGCTGGATGCCCAGACCGGCGAGGTGCTGGCGCTTGCTAACTACCCGACCTACAACCCGAACGACCGCACCCGCCTGTCTGGCGAGCAACTGCGTAACCGCGTGCTGACCGACACCTTCGAGCCCGGCTCGATGATGAAGCCGGTCACCATCAGCCTGGCGTTGCAGCTCAAGCGCGTGACGCCCACTACGCTGGTGCAGACCAACGGCAAATACAACTTTGAAGGCGCGACCATTTCCGATACCGGCAACTACGGCACGTTGACGGTCGCTCAGGTGATCCAGCACTCCAGCAACATCGGTACGACCAAGATCGCGATGATGCTCAAGCCGCAGGAAATGTGGGACATGTTCACCAGCGTGGGCTTGGGGCAGGCGCCGAAGATCGGCTTCCCGGGCGCGGTGGCGGGGCGGCTGCGGCCGGCCAACAAATGGCGCCGCATCGAGCAGGCGACCATGTCGTACGGCTACGGCCTGTCGGTGTCGCTGTTCCAGATTGCGCATGCGTACACCATCTTTGCGCACGATGGCGAGCTGATTCCGATCACCATGTACCGCACCGACGGCCAGCCGCCGCAGGGCGAGCGCGTGATCTCGCCGGAGGTGGCGCGGCAGGTCCGTCAGATGCTCGAGACGGTGACGGCGCCCGGCGGTACCGCACCGCAGGCCCAGGTGATGGGTTATCGCGTCGGCGGCAAGACCGGCACGGCCTGGAAGCACACCGGGCGCGGCTATGACCGCTCGAAGTATCGCGCCTCGTTTATTGGCCTGGCGCCGATGTCGAACCCGCGCATCATCGTGGCGGTGAGCGTGGACGAGCCGACCGTGGGTAACCGCTATGGCGGTGGCGCGGCCGGCCCCGTGTTCTCTCAAATCGTGGGCGGCACCCTGCGCGCGTTGAACGTGCCGCCGGATTCGCCGGTGCGCCAGTTGGTGATGACGCCGGATGTGCCGGAAGAGCCGGTCGGGGGCCTGCAATGACAGCCAAGCCCACTTCTGACCGCCCGACCATCGCCGCGCGCCTTGCGCCCGTGGTGGATTGGCTGCGCGCCCAAGCGCCAGCCGGCGCCGACCTCACTAGCGACACGCGCAAGCTCAAGACTGGCGATGTGTTCGTCGCCTACGTGCTCGGCAATGTGCGCCAGCGCGGCGATGGCCGTCCGCATATTCCACAGGCGATCGAGGCTGGGGCTTCCGCCGTGCTGGCCGAAGCCCATGGCTACGCCATGCCCGCAGACGCGCCCGTGCGCATCCTGCCGGTGGACGGCCTGGCTGAACTGGCCGGTCCGCTTGCCGCTCAGTGGTACGGCGTGCCGGGCGCGGACGCCCTGCGCGTGATTGGCGTGACAGGCACCAACGGCAAGACTTCATGTTCGCAATGGATTGCGCAGGCGCTGACCAAACACGGCGAGCGTTGCGCAGTGGTGGGTACGCTCGGCACCGGGTTTGTCGATGCGCTGGCCGCTACCGGCTTTACCACGCCGGATGCCATCCAGCTCCAGCACAGCCTTGCCGACCTGCACCGTGCGGGTGCCCGCGCCATCGCCATGGAAGTGTCGTCGCATGGTCTGGAGCAAGGCCGCGTGGATGGCACCTGCTTCGACATCGCGGTGTTCACCAACCTGACGCAGGATCACCTCGACTACCACGGCACGATGGCTGAGTACGAACTCGCCAAGGCGCGTCTGTTCGGCTGGCCGGGCCTGCGCGCCGCAGTCATCAACCGCGACGACGCGGCCGGTGCGCGCTTGCTGCAGAACGCCCGCGCCGATGTTGAAACCATCGAATACGGCATCGACGGCGAAGCCGCTGCGCAGCACGGTGCCAAACAATGGCTGCGCGCCAGCAACGTGCGCGCGCATCGCACCGGAACGACATTCGACGTGGATGGCAGCTTTGGCCACGCGACCATCCATGCGCCCATCGTCGGCCTGTTCAACGTATCGAATCTTCTCGGTGTGCTGGGCGCACTGCTGGCGGCAGGTGTGCCGTGGCAAGGCGCCATCGCGCGCCTCGAAAAGCTGCAACCCGTGAGCGGCCGCATGGAGCGTTTCGGCGGCGAAGACGGGCCCCTCGTGGTGGTCGATTACGCCCACACGCCCGATGCGCTGGAGCAAACGCTGCGCGCACTCGCCCCGATTACCGAGGCACGCGGCGGCAAGCTGTGGGCCGTGTTCGGCTGCGGCGGTGACCGCGACCCTGGCAAGCGTCCGCAGATGGGTGCCATCGCCGAGCGCCTGGCACCGCACGTTGTGCTGACCTCCGACAACCCGCGCAGCGAAGATCCGCAGCACATCCTCGACGAGATCGCTGACGGCATGGACAACCCGCGCGCCGCCACGCAGATCGAAGACCGCGCGGCCGCCATCCTGCATGCCGTGCGCCACGCCGATTCGCATGACGTGATCGTCGTGGCCGGCAAGGGGCATGAATCGACGCAGGAGATTGCTGGTCGCAAGCGGCCATTCTCCGATCAGGAACATGTGCGCCTGGCGCTTGCAGCCCGCGGGGTGAACGCATGAGCGCCCCGACCGTGATGATGCACGCCACCGACGCCGCTGCATGGATGGCTGGAGCCCATCTGACGGGTCCCGATGCGGCCATCCTGCGCGTGACGACCGACAGCCGAGCCGTGCAGCCTGGCGACCTGTTCGTCGCGCTGATCGGCGAGCGTTTCGATGCGCACGATTTCCTGCCCGAGGTGGTGGCGCGTGGCGCTGCCGCCGTGCTGGTGTCGCGCGCGCCGGCTGCCACGCTGGATGTGACGAAGGTGGCCGTGCTGACCGTTGCCGATACGCGTATCGGACTCGGCCAACTTGCCGCCGGCTGGCGCCGCCAGTTTCCAATTCCCGTCGTCGCCGTGACGGGCAGCAACGGCAAGACCACGGTCAAGGAAATGATCTCCGCGATCTTCGCGCAGGCCGTGGGTGAAGACGCCCGCCTGGCGACGGCTGGCAACTTCAACAACGACATCGGCCTGCCGCTCACGCTGTTCCGCCTGAACGCGCAACACAAGCTGGCCGTGCTCGAACTCGGCATGAACCATCCGGGCGAGACGGCCGTATTGGCCGCCATTGCCCAGCCCACCGTGGCGATGATCAACAACGCCCAGCGCGAGCACCAGGAATTCATGGTCAGCGTGGAAGCGGTTGCGGAAGAACACGCCGCCGTGCTGGCCGCGTTGCCGGCAGATGGCGTGGCGGTGTTTCCCCGCGATACGGCCAACGGCGGCGAATATGCGCCGGTGTGGCAGGCCGTGGCCGGTTCGCGTCGCGTGCTCGATTTCGGTATCGAGGCCGGGGCTGTGACGGGCACGGTGGTGGACACCGCCGACGGGCAACGCATCGATGTGCAGGCCCCTGGCGAGCGCTTCGTCATCACCTTGCCGCTGCTCGGCCTGCACAACGCACGCAATGCGCTGGCCGCGACGGCATGCGCGCTGGCTG
Organism: Ralstonia mojiangensis; assembly: GCF_023955645.1. Lineage (NCBI taxonomy): Bacteria > Pseudomonadati > Pseudomonadota > Betaproteobacteria > Burkholderiales > Burkholderiaceae > Ralstonia > Ralstonia mojiangensis. The sequence goes on from NZ_JAMXHU010000001.1 coordinate 21,661, forward strand.
CCGGAGTTGCCCCGGAGGTGATCGCACAAGCGCTGGGCAACTTTGCTCCGGTCAAGGGTCGGTTGCAGCGCAAGCACGGCACGCACGGCGGCCTTGTCATCGACGACACGTACAACGCGAACCCGGATTCGATGCGCGCGGCGATCGATGCGCTCGTCACGCTGCCCGCGCCGCGCTGCCTGGTGCTGGGTGACATGGGCGAGGTTGGCTCGCAGGGTCCGGCATTCCACGAGGAAATCGGCGCTTATGCGCGCGAGCACGGCATCGACGCGGTGCTGGCGACCGGCGAGCTTGCGCGCCACACCGTCGACGCTTTCGGCGCAGGCGCGCAGCATTTTGCGTCGGCGGAGGACTTGATTGAACACGGCGTGCCCGCCATTGCGCCGGCCGCGACGGTATTGGTAAAGGGCTCGCGCTTCATGCGGATGGAACGCATTGTGGAAGCGCTGGTCTTGAAAGACCCGGGTGCGGATTTGCCGACCGGTTCCAGCACACAACAGCAGCATTAAGGGAAGCAAGAACCCATGTTATTGGCATTGGCGCAATGGTTGCAGAACGACTACGGCTTCCTGCGCGTCTTCAACTATCTGACGTTCCGCGCCGTGATGGCATCTCTCACGGCGCTGGTGATCGGCCTCGGCTTCGGGCCGTGGGTGATCCGTCGCCTGACCGAGCTGAAGGTCGGCCAGGCTGTGCGCAGTTATGGCCCGCAAACGCACCTGGTCAAGGCCGGCACGCCCACGATGGGCGGTGTGCTGGTGCTCATCGGTATTGCTGTGTCGACGCTGCTGTGGGCGGACTGGGGCAACCGCTTCATCTGGATCGTGCTGCTCGTCACGCTCGGCTACGGCGCGATCGGTTGGGTGGATGACTACCGCAAGGTCGTGCACCGTGATCCGAAGGGCATGTCCTCGCGCGAGAAATTCTTCTGGCAGACCGTGATCGGTCTGTTTGCTGCGGCATACCTGGCGTTCTCGGTGTCCGAGACGAGCAACATGCGCGTGCTTGAGCTGTTCATGGATTGGGTGCGAAGCGGCCTGTCACTGAACCTGCCGGCCAAGTCGCACCTGATCGTGCCGTTCTTCAAAGAGATCAGCTACCCGCTGGGCGTGTTCGGTTTCATCATCCTGACGTACCTCGTGATCGTCGGCTCCAGCAATGCGGTGAACCTGACCGACGGCCTTGATGGCCTCGTCATCATGCCGGTCGTGCTTGTGGGCAGCGCGCTGGGCGTGTTCGCCTACGTGATGGGTAGCGCTGTCTACAGCAAGTACCTGCTGTTCCCGCACATTCCGGGCGCGGGCGAGCTGCTGATCTTCTGCTCGGCGATGGCAGGTGCGGGGCTTGCCTTCCTGTGGTTCAACGCGCATCCGGCACAGGTGTTCATGGGTGACGTCGGCGCGCTGGCGCTGGGTGGGGCGCTGGGCACCATCGCTGTGATCGTGCGTCAGGAAATCGTGCTCTTCATCATGGGCGGCATCTTCGTGGCGGAGACCGTCTCCGTGATGCTGCAGGTGACGTGGTTCAAGTTCACCAAGAAACGTTATGGCGAGGGCCGGCGCCTGTTCCGCATGGCGCCACTGCACCATCATTTCGAGCTGTCCGGCTGGAAGGAAACGCAAGTGGTCGTGCGCTTCTGGGTCATCACCATGATGCTGGTGCTGATCGGCCTGTCGACCCTGAAGCTGCGGTGAGCACGCACATGACCGACATGACCGAATCGATCAGCCCGGACGACATGGACGCCACACAGCCGGAAGCGGCCGTGGACGCCGTTGTCGCGACGCTCGATTCCACCGAACCGATGCCCGCTGCCGAAACCGCCCAGGAGCCGCGCATGTTCGGCGACTTCGACGCGCCGGCGGTGCTGGTGCTCGGCCTTGGCGAATCCGGCCTGGCAATGGCGCGCTGGTGTGCCCGTCATGGCGCGCGAGTGCGCGTGGCCGACACGCGCGAGGCGCCGGCCAACCTGCCGACGTTGCGTGCGCACGTGCCGGATGCCGAATTCGTGAGCGGCCCATTCGCCGTGTCGCTGCTGGACGATGTGACGCTGGTGGCCATCAGCCCCGGGCTGTCGCCGCTGGATGCCAACGTCGCCGCACTGCTGAGCGCCGCCAATGCGCGCAGCGTGCCAGTGTGGGGCGAGATCGAATTGTTTGCCCGCGCGTTGGCGGGTCTCAAGACCGCGCAAGGCTACACGCCGCGCGTGCTAGCCATTACCGGGACCAACGGCAAAACAACCACCACGGCGCTCACGGGCGCCTTGGTGGAGCGCGCCGGCAAGACTGTCGGCGTGGCAGGCAACATCAGCCCGTCGGCGCTCGATAAGCTCGGCGAATGCATTGACGCCGGCACGCTGCCTGAAGTGTGGGTGCTCGAGCTTTCCAGCTTCCAGCTCGAAACCACGCACACGCTGGACGCAGACGCCGCCACCGTCCTCAACATCACGCAGGATCACCTTGACTGGCACGGCACGCTGGAGGCCTATGCCGCTGCGAAGGGCCGCATCTTCGGCGCCAACACCGTGCGCGTGCTGAACCGTCAGGACGCGGGCGTGATGGCATTCGCAAGCAAGAACGGCGGCGATATCACCTTCGGCATCGATGAGCCGGGCACGCCCGATGCGCTCGGCCTGCTGCGCGATGGCGGCATGCCGTGGATCGTCCTGGCCGAAGCCGACGAGGAAGATCTGCCCAAGCCCACGCGCCGCAAGAAGGGCGACAACGCGCCCGCCGCCCCGGTGCCGGTGCGCCTCAAGCGCTTGATGCCCGCCGACGCGCTGCGCATCCGCGGCTTGCACAACGCCACCAACGCGATGGCCGCACTGGCGCTGTGCCGCGCGATTGGCCTACCCGTGAGCGCGCTGCTGCACGGCCTGCGCGACTACGCCGGCGAGCCGCACCGCGTCGAACTGATCGCCGCATTTGACGACATCGAATTCTTCGACGACAGCAAGGGCACCAACGTCGGCGCGACGGTGGCTGCACTCTCGGGCTTGTCCAAGCATGTCGTGCTGATCGCCGGTGGTGACGGCAAGGGTCAGGACTTCTCGCCGCTGGCCGAGCCGGTCGCGCAGTACGCGCGCGCCGTGATCCTCATCGGCCGCGATGCACCGCTGATTCGTGAGGCGCTGGCCAATACCGGTGTCGCGCTGATCGATGCGCCGACGCTGGAGGCCGCCGTGCCGCAAGCCGCCGCGCATGCGCAACCGGGCGATGCCGTGCTGTTGTCGCCGGCGTGCGCCAGCTTTGACATGTTCCGCAACTATGAACATCGCGCCCAGGTGTTCCACGAGGCCGTGGCCGCATTGGCGGCAGACCGAGGAGTCCTCCTATGAGCGACACCCAGATCAAGCGCAGCGGCTTCATCGGCGCGACCATCGGCAATGCGTGGGATGGCCTGCGTGATGCCGTTTCGGGGGTCAAGCCCACGCGCTCCAAGATGATGGAGTACGACCAGCCGCTGATGTGGGTTGCGATTGTGCTGCTCGGCCTCGGGCTGGTGATGGTGTATTCGGCGTCCATCGCGTTGCCGGATTCGCCCAAGTACGCCAACTACAGCAATGGCCACTTCCTGATCCGCCACATTTTCTCGCTGGTGATTGGGCTCATCGGTGCGATCGTCGCATTCCAGATTCCGGTCAAGTTCTGGGACAAATACGCACCGAAGCTTTTCATCATCGCGCTGGTGCTGTTGGTGATCGTGCTCGTTCCGCACGTGGGCAAGGGCGTGAACGGAGCGCGCCGCTGGCTGCCGCTGGGCGTCATGAACTTCCAGCCGTCCGAGCTGATGAAGCTGGCGGTCGTGCTGTACGCCGCCAACTACACCGTGCGCAAGCAGGACTGGATGCAGAGCGTGCGCAAGGGCTTCCTGCCGATGGGCGTGGCCGTGGCGTTTGTGGGCTCGCTCCTGCTGTTGGAGCCGGACATGGGCGCGTTCCTGGTGATCGCGGCCGTGGCCATGGGCATCCTCTTCCTGGGCGGCGTGAACGGCAAGCTGTTCGGCGGCCTCGTGCTGACGGCGGTTTCCACCTTCTCACTGCTGATCGTGGCGTCGCCGTGGCGGCGTGAGCGGATCTTCGCGTACCTGAACCCCTGGCAAGAGGAATACGCACAGGGCAAGGCTTACCAGCTCACCCACTCGCTCATCGCTTTCGGCCGTGGCGAGTGGACCGGCGTCGGCCTGGGCGGCAGCATCGAGAAGCTGCACTACCTGCCGGAAGCACATACCGACTTCATCCTGGCCGTGATCGGCGAGGAACTGGGCTTTGTCGGCGTGCTGATCGTGATCCTGCTGTTCTACTGGATGGTGCGGCGCGCATTCGAGATCGGCCGCACCGCATTGCAGCTCGACCGCACGTTTGCCGGCCTGGTCGCCAAAGGCTTGGGTATCTGGATCGGCTGGCAGGCCTTCATCAACATGGGTGTGAACCTCGGCCTGCTGCCAACCAAGGGCCTGACACTGCCGATGGTCAGCTACGGCGGTTCGGGCATCCTGATGAACTGCGTGGCGCTCGCGCTGTTGCTGCGTATCGATTATGAAAACCGCGTGCTGATGCGTGGGGGCAAGGTATGACGGTAGGCTCGGCGCCCCGCACGCTCCTCGTCATGGCCGGCGGTACGGGCGGTCACATCTTCCCCGCGCTGTCGGTGGCCAAGCTGCTGGCCGCGCGTGGCTGGAAAGTGGTGTGGCTTGGTAACGCGAACGGCATGGAAGGCCAGCTGGTGCCCAAGCATGGCTTCCCTCTGGAGTCGGTGCAGTTTGGTGGCCTGCGCGGCAAGGGCCTCGTCACCAAGTTTCTGCTGCCGCTCAACCTGTTGCGCGCGTTCTGGCAGAGCCTCGGTGTGGTGCGCCGCGTGCGTCCAAACGTGGTGTTGGGCATGGGCGGCTATATCACGTTCCCGGGCGGCATGATGAGCGTGCTGCTGGGGCGCCCGCTGGTGCTGCACGAACAGAATTCCATCGCAGGTCTGGCCAACCGCGTGCTTGCGCGCGTGGCGGATCGCGTGCTGTGCGCATTTCCGAATGCACTGTCCGGTGCTGAGTGGGTCGGCAACCCGATCCGCGCCGACCTGGCCATGCTGGCTTCGCCGCAAGCGCGCTACGCCGAGCGAACCGGCCCGCTGCGCGTGCTGGTCGTTGGCGGCAGCCTGGGCGCGGCGGCGCTCAACGACGTGGTGCCCAAGGCGCTGGCGTTGCTGCCGGCTGATACGCGCCCGATCGTCATCCATCAGGCTGGTGCCAAGCAGATCGACACGCTGCGCGCCAACTATGCCGCCGCGGGCATTGAAGATGCCCACGCGCAACCCGTGCCCTTCATCGACGACATGGCGGCCGCGTATGCGCACGCCGATCTCGTGATCTGCCGCGCGGGCGCAATGACCGTTTCAGAAGTGGCCGCGGCGGGTGTCGCGGCGCTGTTCGTGCCGTTCCCGCACGCCGTGGACGATCACCAGACCACCAACGCGCGCTTCCTTTCGGAACGCGGGGCGGCGCTGTTGGTGTCGCAGCAGGAACTGGGTCCGGCATCGCTGGCAGATACACTCGCGTCCCTGACGCGTGCGCAGTTGGCCGATATGGCGGCTAAAGCACGTGAGCAGGCACGGCCCGAAGCGGCCGAGCGTGTCGCCGACGTGTGTGTAGCGGTGGCACGGGCATAGGGAATCGAATCGATATGAAGCACATCGTCAAGAACATCCATTTTGTAGGCATCGGCGGGGCCGGCATGAGCGGCATCGCCGAGGTGCTGCTGAACCTCGGCTACCGCGTGACAGGCTCAGATCTGGGCAGCAGCGCGACCACGCAGCGGCTGGCAACCCTCGGCGCGACAATCATGCAGGGCCACGCGCCGGAGCACGTAATCGGCGCCAATGCTGTGGTCGTGTCCACCGCCGTGCGCGGCGACAACCCCGAAGTGCTGGCGGCGCGCGCCAAACGCATCCCCATCGTGCCGCGTGCGGTGATGCTGGCCGAGCTGATGCGCCTGAAGCAGGGCATCGCCATTGCCGGCACGCACGGCAAGACAACCACCACCAGCCTCGTCGCCTCCGTGCTGGCCGAAGGCGGCCTGGACCCGACCTTCGTGATTGGCGGCCGCCTGAACTCTGCCGGCGCCAACGCTCGGCTGGGCACGGGCGACTTCATCGTCGCCGAGGCCGACGAATCCGATGCGTCGTTCCTCAACCTGTTCCCCGTGATCGAAGTCATCACCAATATCGATGCCGATCACATGGAGACCTACGGGCACGATTTCTCGCGCCTGAAGCAGGCGTTCATCGAGTTCACGCAGCGTCTGCCGTTCTACGGCATTGCCGTGCTGTGCGTGGATGATCCGAACGTGCGCGAAATTCTGCCGTTCGTCTCCAAGCCTGTCGTGCGCTACGGTTTTGCCGAAGATGCGCAAGTGCGTGCGGTCAATGCGCGCGCCGTCGATGGCCGCATGGAATTCACCGTGATCCGCCAGATCAACGGCCATGCCGAGCCGCCGCTGTCGATCACGCTCAACCTGCCGGGCCTGCACAACGTGCAGAACGCGCTGGCCGCCATCGCCATCGCTACCGAACTGGAAGTGCCGGACGAGGCCATCGTCAAGGCGTTGGCCGAATTCAACGGCGTGGGCCGCCGCTTCCAACGCTACGGCGAAGTGCCGACCGCCGACGGCAAGGGCCGCTTCACGCTCATCGATGACTACGGCCACCACCCCGTCGAGATGGCTGCCACGCTGGCCGCTGCGCGCGGCGCGTTCCCCGGTCGTCGCCTTGTGCTGTCGTTCCAGCCGCACCGCTTTACCCGCACGCGCGATTGCTTCGAAGATTTTGTGAAGGTGCTCGGTACCGTAGATGCGCTGCTGCTCGCCGAGGTGTACGCCGCCGGTGAGCCTCCCATCGTCGCCGCCGACGGCCGCGCGCTGACGCGTGCGCTGCGCGTGGCCAACAAGATCGAGCCGGTATTCGTCGAGCAGATCGAAGACATGCCGCAAGCGATTCTGAATGCGGCGCAGGACGGCGACGTGGTCATCACCATGGGCGCAGGTTCGATCGGGCAGGTGCCCGGTCAAGTGGTTGCGTTGCAGGCGCAGGCGCGCAGCACAAATGTCGTGGATCTGAACGGAGGCGCCGCAGCATGACGACCGGTCCGTTTGTTCCAAATCCGACGATTGATCCGAAGTCCCTCGGCAAGGTGGGCGTGCTCATGGGCGGCCGGTCCGCCGAACGCGAAATCTCGCTGATGTCCGGCAACGGCGTGTTGGCTGCTCTGCGTGCGCGCGGCGTCGATGCGCACCCGTTCGACCCGGGCCTGCAGGCCGTGGCCGATCTGGCCAAGCAAGGGTTCGACCGCGTCGTGATCTCGCTGCACGGCCGCTTTGGCGAAGACGGCACGATCCAGGGCTTGCTCGAACAATTCGGCATTCCGTACACCGGCAGCGGCGTACTCGCGTCTGCGCTGGCGATGGACAAGGAAGCCACCAAGCGCCAATGGCAGACCCACGGCCTGCCCACGCCTGACTTCGTGATGTTGCACGCCGGCGCTGACTGGCAAGCCGTGGCCGACCGCCTTGGCCTGCCGCTGATCGTCAAGCCGGCGCGCGAAGGTTCGTCGATCGGTCTGACCAAGGTCACGAGCGCCGCCGAGCTGCCCGCCGCCTACGAAAAGGCTGCACGCCTGGACCGCGACGTGATGGCTGAGCAGTTCATCGAAGGCGACGAACTGACCTGCCCGATCATCGGCGAAGGCGAAAGCGCCACGGCATTGCCGCTTATCCGCATCGTCGCGCCGCAGGCCAACTACGACTACCAGAACAAGTACTTCACCGACGACACGCGCTACGAATGCCCGGCACCGATTCCCGCCGACGTGGCCTCGCGCGTGCAGGCGCTGGTGGTACAGGCGTATCGCGGGCTGGGCTGCCGTGGCTGGGGCCGTGCCGACATCATGCTGCGCAAGTCCGACAACGCGCCGTTCCTGCTGGAGATGAACACGTCGCCGGGCATGACTGGCCATTCGCTGGTGCCGATGGGCGCGCGCGCGGCCGGCATCAGCTATGAAGATTTCGTCTTGCAACTGGCGGCGAGTGCATCGCTGGAGCTGCACGCGAGCACCGACTGGAAACCAGAGTAATCAACGCAACGTCAGCGAAACCGGACAGCACAACGTTATGTGGCACAACACCCGTCTCCTCAACGCCGTCGCGAGCGCGCTCTATGCGCTGCTCGCGCTTGGCGCGTTGGGCGTTGGGACGGTCTGGCTGATGCAGCGACCGATGTTCCAGCTGCAGCAGGTGCGGGTGATGCCGATGGCCGGCAGCGAGTTGCGCCACGTAAATGTGCCGAGTCTGCGCGCCAACGCGCTGACCAAGCTGCGCGGCAATTTCTTCTCGCTGAATCTGGACGACGCGCGTGCCGCATTCGAATCGGTGCCGTGGGTGCGGCGTGCGAGCGTACGCCGCGTGTGGCCGAACGGGCTGCTGGTGGAAGTGCAGGAGCACGAAGCGCTCGGCACCTGGGGCGGCAATGAGTCCGGCAAGCTGGTCAACACGTATGGCGAAGTCTTCGTGGCCAACCTGGCCGAAGCTGAAGATGACACCGATTTGGTTGCGCTGGCTGGCCCCGAAGGAACCGAGCAGGACGTGGTCGACAAGCTGGAGACCATGACCGAGTGGTTCAAGCCGATGAATGTCGAGCCGCTGAGCGTGACGCTCACCGACCGCTACGCCTGGCGCGCGCGGTTGTCCAACGGCACGGTCATCGAGCTGGGCCGCGAACTGAATGACGATGACCGCACAGCGCTGGCCGCGCGTGCCCGCCGCTTTGTGCGTGCGTGGCCCGAGGTGACGAAGCGCTGGGGCGGTCAGATCGAATACGCCGATCTGCGGTATCCCAACGGATTCGCAGTTCGGGCGGCGGGTGTGCGCTTCCTGACCGATGCGCAGGCTGCGGTGCTGGCCAAGGGGGGCAAGCTGCCTGGCACCGCGAATGGCACCAGCAGTGCTGCAAAGCCGAAAGCCACGCTGGGGGGTAAGCCGGCGGCCAACAACAAAGCAACGCGAAGCACAGAGAAAACGCGATGAGCAAGGAATACAAGGATCTTCTGGTCGGGCTGGACATCGGCACCTCCAAGGTGGTGGCGGTGGTCGCCGAGCTGCGTCCTGACGGCGCCTACGAGGTCATTGGCATGGGCCAGACCGAATCGAAGGGGCTGAAAAAGGGCGTGGTGGTCAACATCGAGGCGACCGTCCAGTCGATCCAGAAAGCGCTCGAAGAAGCGGAGCTGATGGCTGACTGCAAGATCAGCGAGGTCTTCACCGGCATCGCGGGCAGCCACATCCGCAGCTTCAACTCGAGCGGCATGGTGGCGATCAAGGACAAGGAGGTCACCTCCACCGACGTGGCGCGCGTGATTGAGACCGCCAAGGCCGTCAACATCCCGACCGACCAGCAGATCCTGCACATCCTCACGCAGGAATTCATCATCGACGGTCAGGAAGACGTGCGCGAGCCGATCGGTATGAGCGGCATCCGGCTTGAGGTGAAGGTGCACATCGTGACCGGTGCCGTGAGTGCGGCGCAGAACATCGTCAAATGCGTGCGCCGCTGCGGGCTGGAAGTGCACGACCTGATTCTGCAGCCGCTGGCATCGAGCCTAGCGGTGCTGACCGAAGACGAGAAGGAACTCGGCGTGGTGCTGGTCGACATCGGCAGCGGCACGACCGACATCGCCATCTTCAGCGAAGGCGCGATCCGCCACACGGCCGTGATCCCCATCGCCGGTGACCAGATCACCAACGACATCGCGATGGCCCTGCGCACGCCGACGCCGGACGCTGAAGACATCAAGATCCAGTACGGCATCGCCAAGCAGGTGCTGGCCGATCCGGACGAGATGATCGATGTGCCCGGCGTCGGCGACCGCGGCCCACGCACGCTCTCGCGCCAGGCGCTGGCCGCCGTGATCGAGCCGCGTGTGGAAGAGCTGTTCTCGCTCGTGCATCAGGTAGTGCGCGAATCCGGCTATGAGGAACTGCTCTCCAGCGGCGTGGTCCTCACTGGCGGTACCGCAATGATGCCGGGCATGGTCGAGCTGGGTGAAGACATGTTCTTGAAGCCCGTGCGCGTGGGCGTGCCTGAGTACCGCGGCAACCTGCACGAGGTGGTGAAGAGCCCGCGTTACGCCACCGTGATGGGCTTGCTGCAGGAAGGTCGCGTGCAGCGGGTGCGTGGGCGCAAGGTTGTGGTGCAGTCCGGATCGGCCAAGCAGATCTGGACGCGCATGAAGGAATGGTTCATCGGCAATTTCTAAGCACGTGTGTGCTGGGTGTTGACGATGTGCTCCCTGGGGGGAGCAAGTTGAGTTTCTTGTTTTGATGTTTTTTGTTCAGGAACCAGGAGTTGCGGCGGGGAGGCTGCATCGTCTGGGACTGATCACTTCTGGAGGCAATGATGGACTTCGACATGATTGAAACGGAAATGCAGGACGGCACCATCATCAAGGTGGTCGGCGTCGGCGGCGCGGGCGGTAATGCCGTGCAGCACATGATCAACCGCGGCGTACAAGGCGTGGAATTCATCTGCATGAACACCGATGCGCAGGCGCTCAAGCGCTCGACCGCATCGCGCGTGCTGCAGCTCGGCAGCACTGGCCTTGGCGCTGGCGCCAAGCCGGAAGTGGGCAAGCACTGCGCAGAGGAAGCCCGTGAGCAGATCGCCGACGCACTGCGCGGCGCGCACATGGTCTTCATCACGGCCGGCATGGGCGGCGGTACGGGCACGGGTGCAGCACCGGTGGTTGCACAGGTCGCCAAGGAAATGGGCATCCTGACCGTGGGCGTGGTGTCCAAGCCGTTCGAATTCGAAGGCGCACGCCGCTCGAAGGTTGGCGAGCACGGCGCGAACGACCTCGAAGGTAACGTCGATTCGCTGATCGTCGTGCTCAACGAAAAGCTCTTCGAAGTCATGGGCGATGATGCCGAGATGGACAAGTGCTTCCAGTGCGCCGACGACGTGCTGCACAACGCGGTTGCCGGCATTGCGGAAATCATCAACGTCGATGGTCTGGTGAACGTCGACTTTGAAGACGTGAAGACCGTGATGGGCGAACAAGGCAAGGCGATGATGGGCACGGCCACCGTGTCCGGCGTCGACCGTGCGCGTCTGGCCGCTGAACAGGCCGTGGCAAGCCCGCTGCTGGAAGGCGTGGACCTGTCGGGCGCGCGTGGCGTGCTGGTCAACATCACGGCCAGCCGTTCGCTCAAGCTGTCCGAAACCAAGGAAGTGATGAACACCATCCGCAGCTATGCTGCGGAAGATGCCACCGTCATTTTCGGTACGGTCTACGACGACGCCATGGGCGACGCACTGCGTGTGACCGTGGTTGCGACGGGCCTGGGTCGCGCTGCTCGCAACAAGCAGCAACAGCAACAGACGATGACGCTGCTGAAGACCGGTACGGACAACCAGCCGGTGGCTTTCGGCGGTAGCGCCGGTCACTCGGTGGCGGCCGCGCCGGACTACAGCAATTTCGACACCCCCGCCGTGTGGCGCAGCTCGCGTGAGTCGGCATCGGCTCACGTGGCGGCACTGCAAGAGAAGGGCGTCGACACGTACGACATTCCGGCATTCCTGCGTAAGCAGGCGGACTGATCGGGCCTGCGTTGGTTCGATAGCGCTCGCGCACGTCCGACTGCCTGCGGCACCGCACGCCGCGCGCGGTTCACGGCTCCCCTCCCGTGATCGCCGTTGTGTGATGGCCCGCTGCTCGCAAGTCGACAGCGCTCGACGAACCGGACACAGTCGTTGCCGCCGGGCAGGTTGGCCTCTGGCCGCCTCCCCGGAAGGGTTCACCCCGCCCGGCGGGTGTATCCGTTCGTTGTGCCGCGCGCGCTGCGTTCCGAGCCAAGCGGCCTGATGGTGTTGTCTCCCAAGACCGCCCGCGTGATTCGTTCACGCGGGCGGTCTCGTTTTACGAACCGGCTGCGCGGTCGCGCGGCAAGTTCTATGATCGCGATATCCACGCACGCTTCCTGACGATCATGATCCAGCCTGGTCAACCGCTTCCCGACGCAACGCTCTACGAGTTCTTTGAAGTGGAAAAGGACGGCTGCGCGCTCGGCCCCAATGCTTTTTCCGTCCAGCATCTGGCCGAGGGCAAGACGATCGTCATCTTCGGGCTGCCCGGTGCGTTCACGCCGACCTGCTCGGCGCGGCATGTGCCCGGCTACCTCGCCCACTTCGACGCGCTGCGCGCCAAGGGTGTCGACGAGATCTGGTGTGTGTCCGTCAACGATGCCTTCGTGATGGGGGCCTGGGCCCGCGCGCAAGGCACCGACGACAAAATCCGCATGCTGGGTGATGGCAGCGCGGAGTTCACCAGCAAGCTCGGCCTGGAGCAGGACCTCTCCAAGCGCGGCATGGGCGTGCGCTCGCAGCGCTACGCGATGGTCGTGAAGGACGGTGTGGTAACAGCGCTACAGGTGGAAGCGCCCGGGCAGTTCGCCGTCAGCAGCGCCGAATCCATCCTGGCGATACTCTGACGCCCCGCCAACGGCTCCCCCAAATGGCGGAGTACCGCCCGCTATCCCGCCCCGCCTCAAGGCCGACGAGACCGTGGCGCCGAATCTGCGTGCACTAAGGTTAAGCAGAGTGTGAGCACCCCTAACATCCCGATACAAAAGTCGTTTTGAAGGCAGGGACGTGAAAATGGTATGCTTAGGGTTATCACCTATGCAGACCGCATAGATAAAAACAATCGTAGAAATTTCGTGAGTTGAGGGCGGCCATGTTGAAACAACGCACCATCAAGTCCCTCGTCAAGACCGTCGGCATCGGGTTGCACTCGGGCCGTAAGGTGACGTTGACGTTGCGCCCGGCAGCCGCAGGCACCGGCATCGTCTTCACGCGCGTTGACCTCGAGCCGGCCGTCGAGATTCCCGCTACCGCCAGCGCCATCGGCGACACCCGCTTGGCGTCCGTGCTGCAAAAGGACGGCGCCCGCGTGTCGACCGTCGAACATTTGATGTCGGCTTGCGCCGGCCTCGGCATCGACAATCTCTATGTCGACGTCGACGCCGAAGAAATCCCCATCATGGACGGCAGCGCGGCCTCATTCGTGTTTCTGTTGCAATCGGCGGGCATCGAAGAGCAGGGCGCGGCCAAGCGGTTCATCCGCGTGCTCAAGCCGGTGGAAATCCGCGAGGGCGACAAGCTTGCCCGCCTCGACCCATACTTCGGCTTCAAGCTGTCGTTCACGATCGAATTCCGCCATCCGGCTGTCGACAAGACCGGCCAGACGTTCGAGATCGACTTTGCTGACACCAGCTACACGCGCGAAATCGCCCGCGCCCGTACGTTCGGTTTCGCGCATGAAGTTGAAATGCTGCGCGAGGTCGGTCTGGCGCGCGGCGGCAGCCTCGACAACGCCATCGTGCTCGACGAGCACCGCATGCTGAACAACGACGAACTGCGCTATGGCGATGAGTTCGTCCGTCACAAGATTCTCGACGCGATTGGCGATCTGTATGTGGTCGGCCATCCGCTGATTGCCGCGTACACGGCGCACAAGTCGGGCCACGGCCTGAACAACGCGCTGCTGCGCGCGCTGCTGGCGGACGAAACGGCCTACGAGATGGTGACGTTCGACAAGGTGGAAGAGGCGCCGCGCGCGTTCTTGCCCCAGTTGCAACCAGCGTTTTCTTGACCGGCCGAGGCGATCGTCGCCATGAAAAAGCGCCCCACGGGGCGCTTTTTATTTAGGTCCTGCGACAGGGGGCACGTGCCGGGCAATCATTTCAGCCAACGCTTGGCGGAGTGGCGAATCAGGCAGTTCGTTGGCCAGCGCCGCCAAGCTATTGACCCCAACTGCCGTCATCTTGGCGCGTTTAGGCGGCTTTTCGGTCTCTTGTGGCCATAAGCTGTCGCTGCCGCCCTGCGGTTGTACCCGTACACGAATTGCGGTAATCTGCGATCCCCGGCGTTGCAGACGCTCCAGCAAGGTGGGTACCACCTGCCGTAAGCGCGCCGCAGCCGCACTATGTGCGGCGAGCAACACCAGAGTCGCTTCCCGGCTATCGCGCGCATCGTTCTTGATGCCACCGATCGCCACGCCGCCGCCCAAGCCGGGCGGCAACAGCGACAACACCTCCGCTTCCAACGACGCCAATTGCCTGGCCGCCTGCATCAGCGGGCCGACCGAACCGGCACCCGAGAGCCAATCCTGGACGGGTTTTGCCACAGGCGTCTTGAGGGCGGGATGAACAAAGATTCGCATGCCGGCATTGTAGGGCGCTTCCTCGCGCTTTCGTGCCGGTGGGCAGCTTTTTTGTCCGGAAAACGAGCGATGCAGATCATCCTGATTCACCCGCGCAAGGCCGGCGCGATGCACCTGTCGCGACGCGGCGTCTTCGTGGCTATTGGCGCGGCGTTGCTGACCGTGGCGGCTCTGTCCGTCGGTGGGACGTGGCTGGCGGCCAAGCAGGGGCTGCTGCCGGGTGCGGCTGCTTCCGCGGTTCCCGGCGCCGACCAGCGCGTCACCCGCGAAAACCTCAACCTGATGGCCGCGCGCATTGGCGAAATGCAGGCGCAGATCGCGCGCCTGGACGCGCTGGGCGCCCGTGTGTCGGGGCTGGCAGGTGTGCCGCCGCGCGAGTTCGATTTCAAATCACAGCCGAGCCGCGGCGGGCCGGAGGGTGCATTCTCGCGGCCGATGTCGATGCCGGAAATTCAGTCCGAGCTGAATCGACTGACGCGCTCGGCAGACCAGCGCAACGATTACCTCAGCGTGCTTGAGAGCACCCTGATGGACCGGCAGATCCACGCCAAGATGATGCCGACCGTGCGCCCGGTGGCCACGGGCTACGATTCCTCGGGCTTCGGCACGCGGATCGATCCGTTCACGGGCCGGCGCACGCAGCATGACGGCGTCGACTTTGTCGGTCCGGTTGGAACGCCCATCGTGGCCGCTGCCGGTGGCGTGGTGGTGGCCAGCGAGTTCCACCACGAATACGGCAACATGATCGACATCGACCACGGCAACGGCCTGAAGACGCGCTATGCGCATGCGTCCAAGGTGTTTGTGAAGGTCGGCGACATCGTGAAGGCGGGCGAGCGCATTGCGTTAATCGGCCGCACCGGCCGCGCCACTGGCCCGCACCTGCACTTCGAGGTGCACGTCAACGACGTTCCGCAGAATCCGGTGGCCTTCCTGGAGAACGCCGGTCAACCCAAGATGGCAACCAACAAGGCGCCCGCGCCGAAGGTTGCGGCGGCCGATATCGGAAAGAGCATGGCGGCGGCCGGCCATTGATCTAGCGTGGGTTGCAATCGGGGCGCCCGTCCCCAGTTCAGCGTGAGTGTGTAGCCGCCCGGACGACGTTCGTGCGGCCCTAAAGTGCAGCGTTCCTGCCACATCCGGCGGTTCTGCTGCCATCAAGCGGGTGTTTTGCACATGCTAAACTCCCGCCTTTGCGCCAACCCTTTCTGGGCCGTTGTGCTGCCTGTGTTTCGCGGTCTCTCCGACGCGTTTTCCGGGTGGCTCACCAGCCCTAGCCATCGATGATCACGGGCCTTCTCAAGAAGATTTTCGGCAGCCGTAATGAACGGCTGATCAAACAATACCGCCGCAAGGTGGCGCAGATCAATGCGCTCGAGCCCAAGTTCGAAGCGCTCTCCGATGCCGAGCTGCAGGCCAAGACCGAAGAATTCCGCCAACGTTTTGCCAAGGGCGAGACCCTCGACGCGTTGTTGCCCGAAGCGTTTGCTGTGTGCCGCGAGGCCAGCAAGCGCGTGATGAAGATGCGGCACTTCGACGTGCAGCTTGTCGGCGGCATGGTCCTGCACGACGGCAAGATCGCCGAAATGCGCACGGGTGAAGGCAAGACGCTGACCGCAACGCTGGCTGTGTATCTGAACGCCATTTCGGGTCAGGGCGTGCACGTCGTGACGGTCAACGATTACCTCGCCCAGCGCGACGCCGAGTGGATGGGTCGTCTGTATAACTGGCTGGGTTTGTCGGTGGGGGTCAACCTGACCACCATGGACCACGACCAGAAGCAGGCTGCCTACGCGTCGGACATCACCTACGGCACGAACAACGAGTTCGGCTTCGACTACCTGCGCGACAACATGGTGTACGACGCCGGCCAGCGCGTGCAGCGTCCGCTGAACTACGCGATCGTCGATGAGGTGGATTCGATCCTGATCGATGAAGCGCGCACCCCGCTGATCATCTCTGGCCAGGCAGAAGACCACACCGACCTGTACCGCCGCATGAACGGCATCCCGGCGCAGCTCACGCGCCAGATCGGTGAAGAGAAGTCGGATGGCACAGGCGTCGAGAAGCCGGGCGATTACTATGTCGACGAAAAGTCGCACCAGGTCTACCTGACCGAATCGGGCCACGAGAAAGCCGAGCAGATTCTGCTGCAAGCCGGCTTGATCGGTGAGGGCGAATCGCTCTACGCGCCGCAGAACATCACGCTGATGCACCACCTGTACGCCGCCCTGCGTGCGCACAGCCTGTTCTTCCGCGATCAGCACTACGTGGTGCAGAACGGTGAAGTGGTGATCGTCGATGAATTCACCGGCCGGCTGATGGCGGGCCGCCGCTGGTCCGACGGTCTGCATCAGGCCGTGGAGGCCAAGGAAGGCGTGCAGATCCAGCAGGAAAACCAGACGCTGGCGACCATCACGTTCCAGAACTACTTCCGCATGTACAACAAGCTGTCGGGCATGACCGGCACGGCTGACACGGAAGCGTATGAATTCCAGGAGATTTATGGCCTGGAAACCGTGGTGATCCCGACTAACCGCACGCCGCAGCGCAAGGACTTGCAGGATCAGATCTACAAGACCTCGAAGGAGCGCTACGACGCCGTCATTCGCGATATTCGCGATTGCTACGAGCGGGGCCAGCCGGTGCTGGTGGGCACAACGTCCATCGAAAACTCCGAACTGCTGTCGAACCTGCTGAACCAGGCCAAGCTGCCGCACCAGGTGCTCAACGCGAAGCAGCACGAACGTGAAGCCGAGATCATCGCGCAGGCCGGTCGTCCGAAGATGATCACCATTGCCACCAACATGGCTGGCCGCGGTACCGACATCGTGCTGGGCGGCAATGTGGAAAAGCAGTCTGGCTTCGTGATGGCCGACGAGTCGCTCTCCGACGCTGAGAAGGCCTCGCGCGTGAAGACACTGCAGGACGAATGGCAATCGCTGCACGAGCAGGTGAAGGCCGCCGGCGGTCTGCACATCGTGGGCACCGAGCGCCACGAGTCGCGCCGGATCGACAACCAGCTGCGTGGCCGTGCCGGCCGTCAGGGCGACCCGGGTTCGTCGCGTTTTTATCTGTCGTTGGACGATCAACTGCTGCGCATCTTCGCAGGCGACCGCGTCCGCGCAATTATGGATCGCCTGAAGATGCCCGAAGGCGAGCCGATCGAAGCCGGCATCGTCACGCGCTCGATCGAATCGGCGCAGCGCAAGGTCGAAGGCCGCAACTTCGATATCCGCAAGCAACTGCTGCAATACGACGACGTCTCCAACGATCAGCGCAAGGAACTCTACAAGCTGCGTAACGAGATTCTCGAAGCGCAGGACGTGGGCGATCTGGTCAAGAACCTGCGCGAATCCGTGTTCATCGAGCTGTTCCGCACCTATGTGCCGGCCGAGACCATGGAAGAGCAGTGGGATGTCGCCGGTCTGGAGAAGGCCCTGCGTGAAGACTGGGGTGTCGATCAGCCGCTGGTGAAGACGCTGGAAGATGCGCAGTCGATCGAAGACGAAGATCTGCTGAAGATGGTGCTGGACGCCGCCGAAGCGGTGTACGAAGGCAAAGTGGCGCAGGTGGGCCGCGAGTCATTCGCAGGGTTCGAGCGTTCGGTGATGCTGCAAAGCCTCGATACGCACTGGCGTGAGCACCTGGCGGCGCTCGACATGCTGCGCCAGGGCATCCACCTGCGCGGCTATGCGCAGAAGGACCCGAAGCAGGAATACAAGCGCGAGTCGTTCGAACTGTTCGGCCGCCTGCTCGATACCATTCGCAACGAAGTCACGCGTATTGTCTTCACGGTGCGAATCCAGTCGCAGGAAGAGCTGGAGCAGGCGTCCGAGCAGATCGAAGAAGATCTTTCTGCGCTGAGCAACCTGCAGTACAAGCACGACGAATTCAGCGAGCTGGCCGAAGTGGCCGCGGGTGATGCGGAGATTCACGGCGCGACACCGGCTATGGCCGCACCGCGTTCGGCGGCATCTGCCGCTGCTGCCGCATTGGCTGGCGAAGTGCCGAAAGTTGGCCGCAACGACCCGTGCCCATGCGGTTCGGGCAAGAAGTACAAGCAGTGCCACGGCAAACTTGCCTGACGCTGTTTAGACCCGTTTTCTGTTGATTCACGATGCCCGCAATGCGGGCATCCTCATTTTGAAAGGTGTGCTCCATGGCTGTGAATCTCGTCGCGCCTGCCGCTGACTCCCTGTTGCCGATCGACGGTGTGGACCTGGGCTGGGCCGAGGCCGGTGTGCGTAAGGCCAATCGCAAGGACGTGCTGCTGGTTCGTATCGCCGAGGGCTCGACGGTGGCCGGTGTGTTCACACAGAACCGTTTCTGCGCGGCACCTGTGCAGGTGTGCCGCGAGCATCTGGCGAGCGGCAAGGGCGCACGTGCGATCGTCGTGAACACAGGCAACGCGAATGCCGGAACGGGCGCACCGGGCCTCGCGCACGCACGCCAGACCTGCGATGCCGTGGCCAAGCTGCTGGGCGTGTCGGCGGAGCAGGTGCTGCCGTTCTCTACGGGCGTGATTCTGGAGCCGCTGCCCGTAGACCGCATCGTCGCTGGGCTGCCCGCCGCGCAGGCGAATGCCAAGCCCGATAACTGGCTGGCCGCCGCCGAAGCCATCATGACCACCGACACCGTACCCAAAGCAGCGTCCGCCACGTGCACGCTGTCGGGCAAGACGGTACGCATGTCGGGCATCAGCAAGGGCGCAGGCATGATCCGCCCGAACATGGCGACGATGCTCGGCTTCATCGCCACCGATGCCAATGTGGATGAAGCCGTGCTTCAAGGTTTGGTGCGCCACGCCGCCGATCATTCGTTCAACAGCGTGACGGTGGATGGCGATACCTCCACCAACGACTCGTTCGTCGTCATCGCCACGGGCCGCGCCGGCACGCCGCGCATCGATTCCGAATCGCACCCCGACTACGCGGCGCTGCGCGATGCGCTGACGGGCCTCGCACAAGACCTGGCGCAGAAGATCGTGCGCGACGGCGAGGGCGCGACCAAGTTCATGGCCATCCAGGTTGAGGGCGGCCGCAACGTTGAGGAGTGCCGACTGATCGCCTACGCAGTCGCTCACTCGCCGCTGGTCAAGACCGCGTTCTACGCGTCGGACCCCAACCTCGGCCGCATCCTGGCCGCCGTTGGCTACGCCGGTGTGACGGACCTCGACGTGAACGGCGTCAACCTCTGGCTCGACGACGTGTGGGTTGCGCGTGACGGTGGCCGCAACCCCGAATACCGCGAAGAGGACGGCCAGCGCGTGATGAAGCAGGCAGAGATCACCGTGCGCATTGCACTCGGCCGCGGCAACGCCACCGCCACCGTGTGGACGTGCGACTTCTCGCACGATTACGTGTCCATCAATGCGGACTACCGTTCGTAATTCGGAGTCAGCCGCTATGTCGTCCGACCTTTCCGCACGGCTCGACCGCTTTCTCGGTCGGCTTGAGCAATGGCTGCCGCCTGAACTGACCGAAGCTGACTGGAACGAAGCCGTGGCTTTCCGCTGGCGAAAACGCCAGAGCTTGTTCGGCAACATCGGCTATCTCGCGCCGATCCGGCAACTGCCGCCGATCCGTCTGAGCGATCTGCACAACATCGAGCGCCAGAAAGACGCCATCGTCGCCAACACTCGCCAATTCGTGCGTAAGTTGCCGGCCAACAATGTGCTGCTCACGGGTGCGCGGGGCACCGGTAAGTCATCGCTCATCAAGGCGTGCCTGAACGAATTCGTGAAGGAAGGCCTGCGCCTTGTCGAAGTCGACAAGGATGATCTGGCTGATCTGGGCGATATCGTCGAGCAACTTTCGACGCGCCCGGAGCGCTTCGCGATCTTCTGCGATGACCTTTCGTTCGAAGAGGGCGAGTCGGGTTACAAGGCGCTGAAGTCTGCGCTGGACGGTTCGGTGGCAACGCAGTCGGACAATGTGCTGATCTACGCGACGTCCAACCGGCGCCATTTGCTGCCGGAATACATGAAGGACAACGAGACCTATCAGCACACATCGGACGGCGAAATCCATCCGGGCGAGGTGGTGGAAGAAAAGATCTCGCTCTCGGAGCGCTTCGGGCTGTGGCTGTCGTTCTACCCGCCCAAGCAGGACGAATATCTGACCATCGTCGGCCACTGGCTCCGGCATTTCGGCTGCAGCGACGAGGACATCGCCGCTGCGCGTGGCGATGCGCTGGTCTGGGCGCTCGAGCGCGGTTCGCGCTCTGGTCGCGTGGCATGGCAGTTCGCCCGCGACTGGGGCGGCAAACATGGGCGGCAGCATGTCGACTGACAATCTGACGCAAGTGCCACCCACGCACACGCCCGACGGCCGCAGGATCACCGAAGTGGCCGTTGGCGTGCTGGTGCAGCCGGACGGCCAGTTCTTGCTGGCGCAGCGCCCCGAGGGCAAGCCGTACGCGGGCTACTGGGAATTCCCTGGCGGCAAGCTGGAGGCGGGCGAATCGGTGGAAGCTGCGCTCACGCGTGAGCTGAAGGAAGAGCTGGACGTTACGCTGCGCACCTGCGTGCCCTGGCACACCATCGAGCACGACTACCCGCACGCGTACGTGCGCCTGCACTTCTGCAAGGTAACAGCATGGGACGGCACATTGCGTGCGCTGGAAGGCCAGGATTTCGCCTGGCAGACGCTGCCGATCAACGTTGATCCGGTGTTGCCGGCAACGTTGCCCGTCTTCGAGTGGATGCGCGAGGAAGCGACGGCTAGTTGAGCTTGCCGCTCGTATCGTTGCCGGGTGCCTCGGGCAGGTCGTCCTCTTCGACCACGGGGATGGTGTACTGCTCGGCGGCCCAGGCGCCCAGGTCAATCTGCTTGCAGCGCTCGGAGCAGAAGGGGCGGTAGCGGCTCTCAGGCACCCAGGGCACGGGCTTGCCGCAGTTGGGGCATTTGACGGTCTTCACATTCATGGTGCGGCTCAGAAATTACAGAGCTTCAGCTGGAACGGGATATCCGCATCGACCGGCTTGGGTCGCAGGTCGCCATCCTGCTGGGTAAAACGCACCCAGAGCATGTACTTGTTGGCGCTGATCTCGGGAATGAACCCCAGCGCCGACTCGTCCAGGCGCACCTGCATCAGCTGGTACACACGGCCCGACAGCATCTGCTGATAGCTGCCAGCGTTAGCAATCACCTTGCCACTCTGGCCCGATTCGCGCAGCAGGCGCAGCACGATCATCGTGGCGTCGCGCAGCGGCACCAGCGGTTGGGCCCATTTGATGATGTCGGCGCGGCGGCGCTCGGCGGGGTGATGCTGCCATGCAAAATACGCGGGCAGATCAAACTCGCACGTACCGCCGGGGATGATCGCGCGGCTGCGGATGCTCGTCAGCCACTCGTTGTCGGCGATGAGTTGGCCGGCCTTGCCATGCGTGGCAGTGAGATTGCCCGAGGCGGTTTCCAGCTCGCTGATGACGGCATCAAGCGCGTCCTGGTCGATCTGCGGATTGGCGCGCAGCGCGGTGAGCGTCTGGCGCTGGCGATCGAGTTCTTTCAGCAGATCGGATTTGAGGTCGGCACGCCCGGCTACGTCCACCACTTCGAACAGCGTGGTCAGGGCCACATGGTGCTGCAGAGGGTGTTCCTGCACGAGAAAGAAATCCAGCCGCTCGAACAGGTCTTCGAGGCGCAGCAGCGTCCGAATGCGTTCGTTGAAGGGATATTCGTACAGGATCAAAACTTGGGTGCCCGGTTTGCTGGCCAGCTGGCATATGCGGCCCCGAAGCCCATTTGGCCTCGATCTGCCCGCATTCTATGCGAGACCCTCGTTCATCACAATGCAAAGGGCTGTGACGACCGCTTTCAGACCGTTTCAGTTCGCCCTGTAGGTTAGGTCCAGACGGTCGATCTGCGGCAGGAGGTCAGCCAGCGTGCCGCTGTTGTCGATCACGTCGTCGGCTGCGGCAAGGCGCGCTTCGCGTGAAGCCTGGCGCGCGATGATGGCTTCCACCTGCGTGCGCGGCAGTCCGCTACGGGCCATCACGCGGGCAATCTGCGTCTCCACCGGGCAGTCGACCACCAGAATGCGGTCGACCAGCGTGCGCCAACTGTGATGCCCGGCGAGGGATTCCACCAACAGGGGGACCACGTAGACGAGGTACGGATGCGCGCTCGATGCCTGCGCGGCGGCTCCGCGCGACAACGCGATCTTGCGGATGAGCGGATGCGTGATCTGCTCCAACCGCGATTTGGCGCTGGCGTCCGAAAACGCGAGGGCGCGCATGGCGTCGCGGTCCATGGCACCGTCCGCGCGCAGGATGCCGGCGCCGAATGTTTCGACCAGCTTCGGGATGGCGCCGCCGCCCGGTGCGGTGATTTCATGGGCGATAGCGTCGGTGTCAATGATGGCGGCACCGCGCTCAGCAAGGCGATCCGCCACGTAGCTCTTGCCGCTGCCGATGCCGCCGGTCAGGCCGATCACGCGCATGCCGATCGTGTCCTTATGGCGCAAGCAGCGGGCCGAGCCCTGCCATCATGAGCAGCTGCGGGCCGGCCAGCAGTGCGATCACACCGGCCCCGGCAATGAACGGTCCGAACGAGAACGGCGATTCGCTCTTCGCGCCGCGTGCAATGCGCACCAGCCCAAACACCAGTCCCACGACTGAGGACAGCAGCACCAGCAGCGGCAGCGCCTGCCAGCCGAACCAGGCGCCGAGTGCGGCCATCAACTTGAAGTCGCCGTAGCCCATGCCCTCACGGCCGCGCAGCAGCTTGTAGGCCCAGTAGATCGACCACAGGAACAGGTAGCCGGCCATCGCGCCAATCACCGCGTCGTGCAGATGCGTGAACATGCCGAACAGGTTCACGCCCAGCCCAAGCCAGAGCAGCGGCTGGGTGATGGCATCGGGCAACAGTTGTGTGTCGGCGTCGATCATCGTGCCGGCGATCAGGAACCACAGCAGCACCGCCGATGCGACTGCCACCCACGTCGGGCCGAAGTGCCACAGGCAGGCCGCGGTCAGCAAGCCGGTAACCAGTTCAACAGCGGGATAGCGCCACGAGATGGGTGTTTTGCATGCGCTGCACTGGCCGCGTAGCGCAAGCCAGCTCAACACGGGGATGTTCTCGATCGCCTTGATCTGATGACCGCACGACGGGCATGCCGAGCGCGGGACGACCAGGTTGTATGCGTCGGGGTGAGGCAGCGGCTCTTCGCGCAGCTCGGCGATGTAGTTGGCTTCCTCTCGCTCGATCATGCGCGGCAGGCGGTGGATCACCACGTTCAGGAAGCTGCCGACCAGCAAGCCCACCAGCGCCCCCGCTGCAATCACAAACCACGCTGGCAGTTGTGCCAGCGTGGGGATGACAAACAACTCCGGCATCAGACCACCTGCCCCAACTTGAAGATCGGCAGGTACATTGCCACCACCATGCCGCCAATCAGCACGCCTAGAATCACGATGATGATTGGCTCGATCAGCGCCGAGATGTTAGCCACCGCATCGTCCACCTCGCGCTCGTAGAACTCGGCCACCTTGAGCAGCATGCTGTCGAGCGCACCGGATTCTTCTCCGATCTGCGTCATCTGCAGCACCATGTTGTCGAACACGTGCGTGGCCTGCATGGCGTTGGTCAGGCTGGTACCGATGCGCACGGCTTGTTGGATCTCGATCGTGGCGTCGTGATAGATCCAGTTGCCGGCGGCGCCAGCCACCGATTCCATCGATTCCACGAGCGGCGTGCCGGCGGCAAACATGGTGGCCAGCGTACGCGTCCAGCGGGCGATGGTGGCTTTGCGGATAATGCTGCCGAAGATCGGCATGCGCAGAATCCAGCGGTGCGTGGAGCGCTGCACGTTCTCCGAGCGCTTGAATGCCCGCATGAACAGCACGATGCCGATGATGGGGGCAAAAACGATGATGTACCACCATTGCACGAAGAAGTCGGAGATGCCCATCACCACCAGTGTCGGGGCCGGCAGCGTAGCACCGAAGCTGGAAAACACGCCCTTAAACGCTGGCACCACAAAAATCATCAGCACCACCGTCACCAGGAAAGCCACCGTCAGCACCGAGATCGGATAGATCATCGCCGACTTGATCTGCGCCTTCAGCGCGATCGACTTCTCCATGTACAGCGAAAGCCGCTCAAGCAGGGCATCGAGAATACCGCCCTGCTCACCAGCGTCGATCAGGTTGCAGTACAGCGTGTCAAAGTACTTCGGATGACGGCGGAAGGCTTGCGCCATGCTGCTGCCCGACTCAATGTCGACACGGATTTCCGTCAGCAGTTGCGTGAAGTTCGGGTTGGCATGGCCCTTCGCGATGATGTCGACCGACTGCAGGAGCGGCACGCCGGCCTTCAGCATGGTCGAGAGCTGGCGCGTGAAGTAGGCGATGTCCTTCGGCGTGATCTTCTTGCCGCGGGCCGCCCGGCGGCGCTTGGACTTCGTGATCGACAGGCCTTGCTTGCGCAGGATGGCGTTCACCTCCGTGATGCTCTCGGCGCGCATCTCGCCCTTGAAGATCTTGCCTTTGCGATCTTTGCCTTCCCACTCGAAGATGTACTGCGTGGGCGCCTTTGTCTTGGCAGTCTTTCGCGCTGGCGCGGCGGCCGCGCGGTTCGCGGCGGGTGCTCGTGTGGCCATGGTTGGTTCCTACCCCCCGGTATGGGAACGATTGATCGAGAAGGTTATTGGTTCGTTGTGGCCAGCACTTCCTCAAGGGAAGTCAGCCCCTGCTTCACTTTCCGCAAGCCCGATTCGCGCAGCGACAGCACGCCCTCTTTACGCGCCTGCTCAGCGATCTGCAGCGCCGTGCCGTGCGTAAGGATGATCTCCTGGATCGCTTCGGTGATCGGCATGACCTGGTAGATGCCGACCCGGCCCTTGTAGCCGCTGCCGTTGCAGGTTTCGCAACCGACCGGGTGATACGGCTGCCAGGAGCCGTCGACGTCCGCTTCGGTAAAGCCCGCGTCGAGCAGCGTTTCCTTGGGCAGCGGCCCCGGCTTCTTACAATCCTTGCACAACCGGCGTGCCAGACGCTGCGCCGTAATCAGCAGCACCGACGACGCGATGTTGAACGGCGCCACCCCCATGTTCATCAGGCGAGTCAGCGTGGTCGGGGCATCGTTGGTGTGCAGCGTGGAAAACACCAAGTGCCCGGTCTGCGCGGCCTTGATCGAAATGTCGGCCGTTTCCAGATCTCGGATTTCGCCCACCATGATGATGTCCGGATCCTGCCGCAGGAACGACTTCAGAGCCGCTGCAAAGGTCAGCCCCGCCTTGTCATTCACGTTGACTTGGTTGATGCCGGGCAACTGGATTTCCGCCGGATCTTCGGCGGTAGAGATATTGATGTCGCCCTGATTCAGCCTGTTCAGGAAGGTGTATAGCGACACGGTCTTGCCCGAGCCCGTTGGCCCCGTCACCAACACCATGCCGTACGGGCGCTTGATCACGTCGAGCAGCAACTGCTTCTGTTCCGGCTCGTAGCCGAGCTGATCGATATCGAGCCGCTCGGTGGACGACTCCAGAATCCGGATCACGATCTTCTCGCCGAACAGCGTCGGCAGTGTCGATACCCGGAAGTCGATGGCGCGCTCGATCGTCTCCTTGTTGTCCTTGTCCTTGCGGTCTTTCGGAACAGTGATCAGCAGCTTCATGCGGCCGTCTTGCGGCACGCGCTTTTCCGAGATATCCAGGCGCGACAGCACCTTGATGCGCGTCGCGATCTTGTCGCGGATATCCAGCGGCGGCTGCGCGACCTGCGCGAGGATGCCGTCAATACGGAAACGCACGCGGTAAAACGTTTCAAAGGGCTCGAAATGCAAGTCCGATGCGCCGCGCAACAAGGCCTCGGTAAAGAGCTTCTGCAGGAAGCGCACCACGGGGGCATCGTCGATGCCATCGGCGGTCGTGCGACGCGTGGCGGCAGCAGCACCCGGGTCGTACTCGATCTGGGTGGCTTCCTGCTTGGTGAAGAGCGACTTGATCTCGGCCGGTGCCTCATTGGCGAGGCTCAACTGGCGCACCAGCTTGTCGTGCTCGACGATGACCGTTTCGATGGCCACGTTCATCTTCTGACGCAGCTCTTCGATCGGTTTCGGATCGCTCGGGTCGGACGTGGCGAGGATGAGGCGGTTTTCGCGGCGGCCCAGCGGCAACAGGCGCAACTGGGCAAAGTGCTTGTTGGCTGACAGCACGGCCGGCACGGTGTCGAGCTTGTACTGAGCCAAGTCCAGCAGCGGCATCTGATACTTGCCGGCCACGAACACCGCGAGGTCGTGCGCACTCATGATCCCGCTGCCCACCAGTTCGTCGATCAGTTGCGTGCGTTTTTCACGCGCGCTCTGTTCGAGCTGGGTGAGTAGCGTCGGCGCGATCCGCCGGCTCTGCGCTAGAGCGAGTCCGAGTGTCATGAGTCCAGTCCGTCAGGCTGAAGCTGACCATTTCAGCGCGCGCCGGGCCCCACCGCCTCCAGCGTGCGCTCGCCCCCCAAGGCGATTGTTTTATGTTCTGCAGCCGGTACCCCACCCATTCGTGGGGGGTGGTGTCCGGAACCGGGGCAGTTTGCCGACCGCCCCTGCATTTGTAAAGCGCACATCAAAGCGCAGCTTGCATTTGTGCCACATCGGCAGAAAACCGCTCCAACTGAAGCGTTCGCGCTTGAGTGTGGCGTCAACTGCGCTTTGATTGCGGCGGCTGGTGCAGGCGTACCGTCCGGATCGATTGGCTGTCCATCTGGACGATGTCCATCACGCAGCTCGCAATCTTCACACTCACAGTCGCTTCGGGAATCTCTTCCAGCACTTCCAGTAACAGCCCGTTGAGCGTCTTCGGGCCGTCGGTCGGCAGGCCCAAGCCTAGACGCCGGTTCAGATCGCGCAACGACATTCCCGCATCCGCAAGATAAGTGCCTTCCTTGTCCCAGGCCAGCTTGCCGGCGTTGGGCAGCGTGGTGGTGAACTCGCCGATCATCTCTTCGATGATGTCTTCAAGCGTCACCAATCCCAGCATGTCGCCGTATTCATTGACGATCAGGCCGAGACGGCGGCGGTTCTCCTGAAAGTACTGTAGCTGGCGGAAAACGGGCGTGCCGCTCGGTACAAAATACGGCTCGGCGAGCAAGCCCCGGAAATCGTCGTGCGTGAGTTCGGTGTGCCCCAGCAGTGACAGCGCCTTGCGCACATGCAGGATGCCGATCACCTGATCGCTATCCTGCTCGAACACGGGCAGCTTGTTGTGATAGCAGGTTTCGAGCTGCTGGATGACTTCTTCAATCGGGCGTGACAGATCGAGCGATTCCACGCGCGCGCGCGGCGTCATCACGTCGTCCACGGTGATGACGTCAAGGTCGAACAGGTTGAGCAGGATGCTGCGGTGCTTGTGCGGAATGAAGTTACCTGATTCCAGCACCAGCGTGCGCAGTTCCTCGGTCGACATGCGCTGCTCCGGCGCCTTGCGCGTGTTGATGCGCACCAATCGCAGGACACCCATGGCAAACGCGTTGACCACCGCGACCAGCGGCGTCGAAATCTGCAGCAGCGGCTTGATGATGAAACTGGCCGGGAAGGCCACGCGTTCGGGGTAGGTCGCGCCTACGATCTTGGGGGCAATCTCCGCAAATACGATGATGAGAAACGCGACGATGGCCGTGGCGATCGACAGCGTCGTTCCGTTGTTGCCGAAGTAGTGGATTGCCAGGGTGGTGATCAGCACCGGCACAGCGGTGTTGATCAGATTGTTGCCGATCAGGATGAGCGAGAGCAGCTTGTCGGTCTGACCGAGCAACTGCTGCGTATTGCGCGCGCCCGATACGTTGGACTTGGCAAGATGCCGCAGGCGATGGCGGTTGAGGGCCATCATCGCGGTTTCGGAAATCGAGAAGAAGGCGGAGCAGCACAACAGCAGCACGACGGCGCCGATTTGTGCCCAGAGCGGCCAAGAGTCCAAGGCAGGAGAGGAGGGGCGGCGAAGTGCCCACTATAACAGAGGGGTTTGTCGCGCCGATGCGGGCAGCCGTTGCGCATGCCGCTAACGCAGGCTCCCTCAGATGGTCGTTCAGAAACAAAAAAGCCCAGCAATTGCTGGGCTTGATGTCCTTGATCGACAAGGGAATTTCTGGTCGGGGTGAGAGGATTCGAACCTCCGGCCTCTACGTCCCGAACGTAGCGCTCTACCAGGCTAAGCTACACCCCGATGCTTCTTCGCAGATCTCGTGCGTGTCAGGACTGACGTTGCAGCGAGAAAGCACACAAGTCTATCAGCGTCTGACGGAAAAGGGAAGGGGGTAATGCGTTTGCTGCTGCTTCAGCTGCGGCGGCTTCGCGCTCGGCGGCCTGGCGCGTGTACTCCAGCGCGCCGGAAGCCTGAATGGCAGCGAAGATGGCGTCGAAATGCTCCGTGCCGCCTTGCTCGATGGCTTGGCGCACCAGTGCGCGCTGTTCTTCCGTGCCGTTTGACAGCAGGTGGATGAGTGGTAGGGTCGGCTTGCCTTCGCGCAGGTCGTCGCCAGCGTTCTTGCCCATCTGGTCGGCGGTGGACGTGTAGTCGAGCAGGTCGTCGACGATCTGGAACGCGGTGCCGATGCGGCGGCCGTACTCGGCGGCGGCTTCTTCAGTGGCGGCGTCTGCGCCCGAGAGCACTGCACCGATCTGGGCAGCTGCCTCGAACAGCTTGGCGGTCTTGTAGCGAATGACCTGCAGGTAGCGCTCTTCCGTTACGTCCGGGTCATGCATGTTCAGCAGTTGCAGAACCTCGCCTTCGGAAATGATGTTAGTTGCGTCGGCCAGGATCTGCATGATGCGCATGCTGTTGGCCTGCACCATCATCTGGAAGGCGCGCGAATACAGGAAATCGCCCACCAGCACGCTGGCTGCGTTGCCGAACACGGCGTTGGCGGTCTTTCGGCCGCGGCGCAGGTCGGATTCATCAACCACGTCGTCGTGCAGCAGTGTGGCCGTGTGGATGAACTCGACCACGGCGGCCAGTTCGTGCTGATGCTCGCCCTTGTATCCGAGCGCATTCGCCACCAGCAGCAGAATCACCGGGCGCAGCCGCTTGCCGCCAGCGCTGATGATGTATTCGCCGATCTGATTGATCAGCACCACCTCCGAGCCCAGGCGGCGGCGGATCACGGCATCGACGGCGCGCATGTCTTCAGCGACAGGGGCGAGCAGGACGGAGGCGGAGGTCTGGGTCAAGGCGAATTCCGACAGAAAGCGTGTGGCTGGTGGTCAACTTGCGCGCGTACGATGCTGCGCAAAAAACCGCGAGATTATAGAGCAACAAGGTGGTTTGCCCGATGGCCCGGCGCACCACGCTTGACGTGGCGGGTGCGTTGCGCGGGCGCAGCACGCCCGTAACGCATTAGCCTTTGATTTGCTTGGGTTTTTCTTGTATAGTTGCGAGTTCTCTGTGTCCGTTGTCCGCGCATGCGGGCGTCGAGTGGCACAAGAGTCACGTTTTAGTTCTTTTATCGAGGTCCGACAATGTACGCGGTCGTAAAAACCGGCGGTAAGCAATACAAGGTTGCTGCTGGCGAAAAACTGAAAGTAGAACAGATACCGGCGGACGTTGGCGCAGAAATCACGCTTGACCAGGTGCTCGCAGTGGGCGCCGGCGACCAACTCAAGGTTGGTGCGCCGCTGGTGAGCGGGGCTGCCGTCAAAGCCACCGTCATCTCCCACGGTCGTCACGACAAAGTGCACATCTTCAAGATGCGCCGTCGTAAGCACTATCAAAAGCGCCAAGGGCATCGTCAAAATTACACCGAGTTGCGTATCGACTCGATCGTGGCCTAAGGCTGCGTCGTCTACGTAACCGGATAGGAGTTCAGTCATGGCACAGAAAAAAGGCGGCGGTTCCACACGGAACGGCCGCGATTCCGAGTCGAAGCGCCTGGGCGTGAAGGTGTACGGTGGTCAAGCCATCAACGCTGGCGGCATCATCGTTCGCCAACGCGGCACCCGCACGCACGCTGGCGTGAACGTGGGCATGGGCAAGGACCACACCCTCTTCGCGCTGGTCGATGGCCACGTGAAGTTCGCCAACCGCGGCGAAGGCAAGAAGCAGTTCGTCGACGTTGTTCCGGCGGCCTGATTCAGCCTTGTAGTAGAAAGGCCCCGCACCCGTGCGGGGCTTTTTCGTTTCTGGCCGCTAACAAAACGCGACCCTGGTCCTGGGCGGTACGCAGCTTCTCGGCGCACGATTCCAG
The DNA here is from genome assembly GCF_023955645.1 of Ralstonia mojiangensis. Classification (NCBI taxonomy): domain Bacteria; kingdom Pseudomonadati; phylum Pseudomonadota; class Betaproteobacteria; order Burkholderiales; family Burkholderiaceae; genus Ralstonia; species Ralstonia mojiangensis. The sequence continues at coordinate 52,094 of NZ_JAMXHU010000001.1, forward strand.
GCGCGTTCTGTTAGCGATGGCGCGAGTGGCGCCGATTTCTTTTTACCTGCCGTGCGTACGCCGCACGGGCGGAGACCTCCATGAAGTTCATCGACGAAGCCCGGATTGAAGTGATCGCTGGTGACGGCGGCAACGGCAGCGCCTCGATGCGCCGCGAGAAATTCGTCCCGTTTGGCGGACCGGACGGCGGCGACGGTGGGCGTGGCGGCAGTGTGTGGGCCGTGGCTGACCGCAACATCAACACCCTGATCGACTACCGCTTCGCCAAGAAGCACCTCGCGCGCAATGGTGAAAACGGCCGTGGTGCCGATTGCTACGGCGCCGCTGGCGACGACATCACGCTGCGCATGCCTGTGGGCACGGCCATTTACGATGCCGACACGGAAGAGCTGATTGCCGACCTGACCGTCGACGGCCAGCGCCTGTGCCTGGCGCAGGGCGGCGAGGGCGGCTGGGGCAACATCCACTTCAAGTCGAGCACCAACCGCGCGCCGCGGCAGAAGACCGACGGCAAGGCCGGTGAGCGCCGCAACTTGCGCCTCGAATTAAAGGTGCTGGCCGACGTGGGCTTGCTCGGTATGCCCAATGCGGGCAAATCGACGCTGATCACCGCCATTTCCAATGCGCGTCCGAAGATTGCGGACTACCCGTTCACGACGCTGCACCCGAATCTGGGTGTGGTGCGGAGTGGCCCATCGAAGTCGTTCGTGGTGGCGGACATTCCCGGCCTGATCGAAGGCGCAGCGGAAGGCGCCGGTTTGGGCCACCAGTTCTTGCGGCACCTGCAGCGCACGCGCGTGTTGCTGCACGTGGTGGATCTCGCCCCGTTCGACGAGAACGTCGACCCGGTGGCCGAAGCCAAGGCGATTGTCGGCGAGCTGAAGAAATACGACGCTGAACTCTTCGACAAGCCGCGCTGGCTCGTGCTCAACAAGCTCGACATGGTGCCCGAGGACGAACGCGAAGCGCGCGTGAAAGACTTCGTGAAGCGCTTCAAGTGGAAGGGTCCGGTGCACCGCATTTCTGCGTTGACGCACGATGGCACGCAGGCGCTGGTCCACGCGATCCAGGAATACCTCGACGAGCTGCGCGCCGAAGAGGATGCGGCCGCCGCCGCGCCCGACCAGCGTCTAGACCCGAGCCTGCACAACGTCGACCACGACGGTCAAGCCTAAACACAACATCCTTCGGAGACACGCCCACCATGGCCCTGCATTCGCTGATTGCCGATGCGCGCCGCCTTGTCGTCAAGGTCGGTTCCAGCCTGGTTACCAACGATGGTCGTGGCCTCGACCAGGCCGCCATTGCCCGCTGGGCCGCGCAGATCGCGGCGTTACGGGCGGCGGGCAAGGAAGTCGTGCTGGTCAGCTCCGGCGCCATCGCCGAGGGCATGCAGCGGTTGGGCTGGGCCAAGCGCCCGAAGGAAATTCATGAGTTGCAGGCCGCCGCCGCGGTCGGGCAGATGGGGCTGGCCCAGGTGTACGAATCTGAGTTCGCGCGGCACAGCATCCGCACAGCGCAGGTGCTGCTCACGCATGGCGATTTGGCCGATCGCGAGCGCTATCTCAACGCACGTTCCACGCTGCTCACGCTGCTGAGCCTCGGTGTCGTGCCGATCATCAACGAGAACGACACCGTCGTCACCGATGAAATCAAGTTCGGCGACAACGACACGCTGGGCGCGCTTGTCACCAATTTGATCGAAGGCGATGCACTGATCATCCTGACAGACCAGCGCGGCCTGTATACCGCTGACCCGCGCAAGGACCCAGGTGCTCGCTTTGTCGACGAGGCGCAGGCCGGCACGCCTGACCTTGAGCAGATGGCTGGCGGCGCCGGTTCGAGCATCGGCAAGGGCGGCATGTTGACGAAGATTCTGGCGGCCAAGCGCGCGGCAAAATCCGGCGCGCACACAATCATCGCGTCGGGCCGCGAGGCTGATGTGCTTGCGCGGCTGGCGAGCGGCGAGGCCATCGGCACGCAACTTCGCGCGCCGACCGGGCGGATGGCGGCGCGCAAGCAGTGGATGATCGATCATCTTCAGCTGCGCGGTCGCGTGGTGCTGGATGCCGGGGCGGTAGAAAAACTCACGGCCGGCGGCAAGTCGTTGCTGCCGATTGGCGTGACCGAAGTGCAGGGGGAGTTTGCGCGCGGCGAAGTGATCTCGTGCGTGGACGCGGCGGGGCTGGAAGTCGCCCGTGGGTTGACGAACTATTCGTCAGCTGAGGCCCGCTTGATTGCGCGGAAGTCTTCTTCGGAGATCGAGGCGGTGCTGGGGTATGTGAGTGCTGCCGAGTTGGTGCACCGGGACAATCTGGTATTGCTCTGAGTTGGGGTGTTGGTGGCTTGCCCTCTTCGGCCCCGGCAGGGGGGGCGAAAGGAGAGGTTGGGCCACCAACGTCCAATCAAAATCTCCAGGCGTTTACGGCCCGAAATAGCGCCCGCTGCCGCCCAGCCGTTGCACCAGCGTAGACGCCTTTCCATCTCCCGCTACTGAGCGCACGTCGCAGAAGTACGAGCGCATCAGCGCCGACGCATAGTCCGTCGGGCCGCCATTGCCAACGCGCTGCCAATCGGTGGCCGGTTTGTAGGCGTTCATGCTGGCGGATTCAGCATTTGCGGTTTCATTCATGTCGACCGCGCGGTTCCCGACCCACTGGTTGGAGTCATTGCGCAGCGTCGCATAGATGCGTCGCTCGGCCGTGTCGCAGCGCAGGCCTTCATAGTTCACGTTCCGCGCGCCGGTCTTGCTGGTGATCAGCACGGTGTAGCGCACCACGTTGTCCTTGCCGATCGACACCGATTTCGGATCGATGGCAAAACGCAGCGGCGAATCAGTGCGACCGCCCACATCGAACGGCACGGCATCACGATCGACCGGCGGGGCCGGGAAGGTCACGGCGTCTTCCTTGAAGGGCTTGTCGTTGAACGGGTCCATCAACAGCTTGTCTTCGAGGTCGCCGGTGCGGTTATGGCCACATGCCGTCAACGCCAGCGCAGCCGCCAGCGCGAGCGGCACGAGAGCGCGGCGCGCTCCACGTGTCGTCGTCATCAGATTCACGAATTGTCCTTGGGAGCCGTGTCGTCAGGGTTGGGAAGGGAGGGGGCAGGTGCGGATACGCTCACCGTTTCGACGATGACCGTCGTGGTGGTGACCGTCAGGGCCGGCTGGGCATACTGCTCGTTTCGGCCGCTTTGGCCGCCGGAACGTTCGCGGCCTTCGCGCCCATCACGTCCGTCGCGCTCACGGTGCTGCCCGCCGCGCCCGTAAGGCGAGAGCGGTGCGCGAGTCTGCCGCTGCACGAAGCGCGAAAGCTCCGACAGCGCCAGCTGATACACCTCGCGCTTGAACTCGATGACGGCTTCGAGCGGCACCCAGTACTGGCTCCACCGCCACGCATCGAATTCCGGATGCTCGGTGGCACGCAGTTGGATGTCGCAGTCGCGACCGACCATGCGCAGCAGGAACCAGATCTGTTTCTGGCCCCGGTAGTGGCCGCGTATTTCGCGGCGGATGAACTTGTCCGGCACCTCATACCGCAGCCAGTCGCGCGTGCGACCGACGATCCGGACGTGTTCTGGCAACAGGCCGACTTCTTCGTGCAGTTCGCGGAACATCGCTTGTTCGGGCGTTTCGCCGTACTTGATGCCGCCTTGTGGAAACTGCCAGGAGTGCTCGCCAATGCGCTTGCCCCAGAACACCTCGTTTCTTGCGTTGATGAGGATGATGCCGACGTTCGGGCGGAAGCCTTCACGATCGAGCATGACTGCACCTCGAATACTTTAGAATTACGCCGATTATAGAGCGGCCCGTCGCTCGGCTGTCACAGAAGCCGAAATGTTGCCGCTCACTCGCGCCTCCTGGGGGAGGGGTGCTGATCGCGCGAATGTGCGTCTGGCGCCTCGTCTCATCTCCTGATTCCGGTGGCTTTTGCCCTTGTTTTCGCGGCTTTGGTTGGCTGCGTCATCCCTTATTGTCAGTCGCATGAAAGCGTCCCAATTCTTCATTTCCACGCTCAAAGAAGCGCCCTCCGACGCGGAGATCGTCTCGCATAAGTTGATGATGCGTGCCGGCATGATCAAGAAGCTCGGCGCAGGTCTCTATACGTATATGCCCGTGGGCCTGCGGGTGATTCGCAAGGTCGAGCAGATCGTGCGTGAAGAAATGAATGCCGCCGGCGCGGTGGAAGTGCTGATGCCGGTGGTGCAGCCGGCCGAGCTGTGGCAGGAAACCGGCCGCTGGGACAAGATGGGCGACGAGCTGATGCGCGTGAAGGACCGCCACGACCGCGACTTCGTCATCCAGCCGACCTCGGAAGAGGTGGTGACCGACATCGCCCGCACCGAGATCCGCTCGTACAAGCAGATGCCGGTCAATTTCTACCAGATCCAGACCAAGTTCCGCGACGAGCGTCGCCCGCGCTTCGGCATCATGCGCGGCCGCGAATTCACCATGAAGGACGCGTACTCCTTCGACCGCGACGCCGAGGGTCTGAAGGCGTCGTATCAGAAGATGTTTGACGCTTACATGCGCATCTTCCGGCGCTTTGGGCTGGATTTTCGTGCGGTGGCGGCTGACAACGGCGCCATCGGCGGATCGGGTTCGCAGGAATTCCACGTGATCGCCGAGACGGGAGAAGACGCCATCATCTACTGCCCCGATTCGGACTACGCCGCCAATATCGAAGCCGCCGAGGCGCTCGCACCGGCCACGCCGCGCGCTGCGCCGACGGAGGCGTTCACCAAGACGCACACGCCGGGCCGCACCAAGTGCGAGGCGGTTGCCGAACAGTTGGGCATTGCGCTGGAGCGCAACGTCAAATCCATCGTGCTGGCCACGGAAGTCGAGGGTGCTGAGCCGCAGATCTGGATGCTGCTGCTGCGTGCCGATCACGAACTCAACGAGGTCAAGGCATCGAAGGTGCCGGGCCTGGCCGAATTCCGCTTCGCCACGGAAGGGGAAATCCTGCGCGCGTTTGGTACGCCTCCGGGCTACCTGGGCCCAATCGGCACCAAGCAGCCGATCAAGGTGGTGGCGGACCGCGCCGTTGCGGTCATGAGCGACTTTGTCATTGGCGCCAATGAAGAGGACTACCACTTCACCGGGGTGAACTGGGGCCGCGATCTGCCCGAACCCGAGGTCTACGATCTGCGCAACGTGGTGGCGGGCGATCCGTCGCCGGACGGCAAGGGCACGCTCGCCGTCTGCCGCGGCATTGAAGTGGGCCACGTCTTCATGCTGGGCACGCGTTACTCCGAGGCGATGAACGCGACGTTCCTTGATGAAAACGGCAAGACCCAGCCGATGGTGATGGGCTGCTACGGCATCGGCATCACGCGGATCCTGGGTGCGGCCATCGAGCAGAACTACGATGCGCGCGGGATTATCTGGCCGGCGTCGATCGCCCCGTTCCAGGTGGTGATCTGCCCGGTGGGCTACGACCGCTCCGACGCCGTGCGCGCCGAGGCCGATCGCTTGCATGCCGAGCTGGTCGCCGCCGGCATCGACGTGATGCTGGACGATCGCGGCGAGCGCCCCGGCGCGATGTTCGCCGACTGGGAGCTGATCGGCGTGCCGTTCCGCGTGGTGGTGGGCGACCGCGGCCTGAAGGAAGGCAAGCTGGAATTCCAGGGCCGCCGCGACGAAGCTGCCACCGCCGTAGCGCCGGCCGACGTGCTGGCTACGCTGAAGGCGCGTCTCGCGCAGTAACGCAACGACAGGACCTGCCACGCATGCCCCGCTTGTTTTCCCTCCGCCTGATCGCCGCTGTGCTGTGCGCAGGGACGTTGCTCGCGGGCGCGCAGGTGGCATGGGCGGGCGCCCAGAAAGAGGAGTACTTGGCCGACTCCGTGCGCAGCGCGCTGTCTGCCGCGGTGGCCGACAGCCGCCCGCTGCGCCCGGTATTTGCCAGCAACGACGAGCAACTCGGCTACCTGCGCTGGCTGGCCGAGATGTCGGTGCGCATGTCGGGCAAGATTCCTCAGGCATCGGTGCGTGTCGAGTTGATCGAGACGGCGTATTACGAAGCCAAGCGTGCGGGCCTCGACCCGGCGCTGGTGCTCGGCCTGATCCAAGTGGAAAGCGGTTTCCGCAAGTACGCCATGAGCAGTGCCGGCGCGATGGGGCTGATGCAGGTGATGCCGTTCTGGACACGCAGCATCGGCGACAACGACGCGCGCAAGCTCTTCCATCTGCAGAGCAACCTGCGCTACGGCTGCACGATCCTGCGTCATTACCTCGACATGGAAGGCGGCAATCTGTATTTGGCGCTGGGCCGCTACAACGGCAGCCGCGGGCAGCCGCAATATCCGAATGCCGTGCTGGCCGCCTGGAAGCGCTGGCAGTATCAGGAGTCGAGCGCGATGACGGTGTCTGCGCCGGTTCCTGCCGAGCCCGCCTCGCCAACGCCGCGCGCCAAGGCGTTGCCAGAAGTTCCGGCGCGCAATCCGTTCTCCCCGCTGCGTATTGCTGGCGGTCCGGCCGGCGGTTCGTGATCTTCCGTCGGCGAGCGGTCGGCCTACAATAGGGCCATCTCTGGCTCGCCCGCATCCCCATCCCGCATGTCCACCACCCAACCGTACGCGACGATGTCTGACGCGCTGCGCGACTGGCTGCAGCGTCACGTGACCGAAGGTTTCGAAGCCGAATCCCTGGTGGCGTCGATGGTGCAATCCGGTTACGACCGCGCCTTCGCGCGCCGCGTCGTCGATGAGGCGCTGACCGCCCGCGCGCCTGCCCCGATTGCTGCGCCTGCGCCCACACCCGTCACCGATCAGGCGGTCGAAAACAGCAACGCAGTGCATACCGCTGATGGCGACATCCCCATCCTGTTTGCGATCGAAACGCCGCGCATCGTGCTGTTCCAGCACTTTCTGTCAGACCAGGAGTGTGACGAACTGATCGCGATCGGGCGCAACCGCCTCAAACGTTCGCCCGTGGTGAACCCCGATACGGGCGAGGAGAACCTCATTTCGGCGCGCACCAGCCAAGGCGGCATGTTCCAGGTGGGCGAGCATCCATTGATCGCCAAGATCGAGGCACGCATTGCGCAGGCCGTGGGCGTGCCGGTCGAACACGGCGAAGGCTTCCAGGTCCTGAACTACCAGCCGGGTGGCGAATATCAGCCGCACTTCGACTTCTTCAACCCGGGCCGCAGCGGCGAGGCGCGCCAGCTTGAAGTCGGTGGCCAGCGCGTGGCCACCATGGTCATCTATCTGAACAGCGTGCAGGCCGGCGGCGCGACGGGCTTTCCAAAGCTCGGGCTAGAGGTGGCGCCGGTCAAGGGCAACGCTGTCTTTTTCGTCTACAAACGCCCCGACGGCACGCTGGACGAAGACACGCTGCATGCCGGGCTGCCGGTCGAGCGCGGTGAAAAATGGATCGCCACCAAATGGCTGCGTGAACGCCCATACCGTCGCGGCGCCTGATCGAAGTTAGGCGATGGAATATACGTTCCTCTCCGCGACCGTCCTGCTGGTGCTGATCACCGATCCGCTCGGCAACATTCCCATCTTCATCTCGGCGCTGCGGCCGGTGGCGCCCGAGCGCCGCAACCGCGTCGTGCTGCGCGAGGTCGGTATTGCGTTCGTGCTGCTGCTCGTCTTCATGTTCTTTGGCGAGAGTTTCCTGCGCATGATGAGCCTGACCGACATGTCGCTGCAGATTGCAGGTGGCATCGTGCTGTTCCTCATCGCACTGCGGATGATCTTCCCGCGTGAGGGGGCTGCCGAGTCGCAGCCCACCGGCGAGCCCTTCATCGTGCCGCTGGCGATTCCAGCCATCGCGGGGCCGTCGGCGATGGCCACGGTGATGCTGCTGGTGTCACAGGCGCCCGGGCGCATGTGGACGTGGGTCGGCTCGCTATGCGCGACGATGGCCGTGTGCGCCGTGGTGCTGCTGAGCGCGACGCATATCCAGCGCCTCGTGGGGGAGCGCACGGTGATGGCGTTCGAGCGGCTGATGGGGTTGATTCTGGTGGCGATCTCGGTGGAGATGCTGCTCAAGGGCATCCGCACGTTCGCGCACCAGCTTTGACCGCAGGGCGTGGGCAAACAAAAAGGGCGACACATTAGTCGCCCTTTTTTGTTTGCCGCGGTGCCGCCTCAGGTGTTCTTGAGCGCGCGGATGGTCGGCAGGTTGCGCCAGTAGCCCTTGGCGTCCATGCCGCAGCCGAACACGTAGCGGTCAGGCACGTTGAAGCCGCAGAAGTCCGGGTACAGCGGCTTGGACTTGCTGAGCGTCTTCTCGCACAGCACGGCGGAGTAGAACTCGGCGGCGCCCATGTCGATGATGCGCGAGCGGATGGCGGCCATCGTTTCGCCTTCGTCGAGGATGTCGTCCAGCACCAGCACTGTGCGGCCCTTGACCGACTCGCGCGGTGCCACCCGCCACTGCATCTCGCCGCCCACCGTCTTGTTGTTGTAGCGCGAGAGGTGGATGTAGTCGAACTCCAGCGGGAACGCCAGCTTGGGCAGCAGCATGCCGGTAAAGACGGCCGCCCCGCCCATCACGGACAGCACCATCGGGAAGGTGTCGCCGATCTTCTCGGTGATCTGTTCGGCCATGCGGTCCAGCGAGCCGCGCACGGCGTCTTCGCTGACGATTTCTTCGGAGTTGGCCCAGAGTTCGCGGGCCTGTTCTGCGCTCAGCATCTTGTCAGTTCGGTGAAACGGTTCGGTGTGTGGATCAAAGGTGCGATTCAGGAAGGAGGGTAGCCCGCTCAGCGGCCGCCGAACATCCCCTTCATGCCGCCTTTCATGCCGCCCATGGCGCGCATCATCTTCATCATGCCGCCGCCTTTGAGCTTTTTCATCATGCCTTGCATCTGCTCGAATTGGTTGAGCAGACGGTTGACTTCCTGCACTTGCACGCCCGCACCAGCGGCAATCCGGCGCTTACGGCTCGCCTTGATGAGTTCGGGCTTGGCACGCTCGGCGGCCGTCATGCTGTTGATGATGCCTTCCATGCGGCGGACCTGCTTTTCCGCCTGGTCCATGTTGGCGCCCTGCGCCTGTTGCGCAAACTGTGCCGGCAGCTTGTCCATCAGGCTGCCCAGGCCGCCCATCTTCTTCATCTGGCCGATCTGCGCCTTGAAGTCTTCGAGGTCGAAGCCGCCGGTCTTCTTGATCTTGGCCGCAAGCTTCTGCGCCTCTTCCATGTCGACACCGCGCTGGGCTTCTTCCACCAGCGCAAGGATGTCGCCCATGCCCAGAATGCGCTGGGCCATGCGGTCGGGATAAAACGGCTCCAGCCCGTCGAGCTTTTCGGCCACACCGACGAACTTGATCGGCTTGCCCGTGATGTGACGTACCGACAGCGCCGCGCCACCGCGCGCATCCCCATCGAGCTTGGTCAGCACCACGCCGGTCAACGGCAGGGTGTCGTTGAAGGCCTTGGCGGTGTTGACGGCATCCTGGCCGAGCATCGCGTCGACTACGAATAGCGTTTCAGCCGGCTTGAGCGTGGCGTGCAGCGCGGCGATCTCCTGCATCATCGCCTCGTCGATACCGAGGCGGCCGGCCGTATCGACGATCAGCACGTCGTGGTAGTGCTTCTTGGCCCAGTCCAGTGCTGCGGCGGCAATGTCCACCGGCTTCTGGTCCGGCTGCGAGGGGAAGAAGTCCGCGCCGACCTGCTCGGAAACGGTCTTCAACTGCGCGATGGCGGCGGGGCGATACACGTCGCACGACACCGTCAGTACTTTCTTCTTCTTGTTCTCTTTGAGCCACTTGGCGAGCTTGCCGACCGTGGTGGTCTTACCCGCGCCCTGCAGACCGGCCATCAGGATGATCGCGGGTGGCGTGACGTTGAGGTTCAACTCCGCCGCGCGGCCGCCCATGATGTTGTTGCCGACGCCTTCCAGCGCTTCCTGGCCGCCGATGATGGCCGTCAGTTCGCGTTGGACGATGCCGACCAGCGCCTGGCCAGGCGAAAGGCTTGTGATGACGTCTTCGCCGAGCGCTTTTTCCTTGACGCGGGCAATGAACTCGCGCACGACCGGCAGCGCCACGTCGGCTTCGAGCAGTGCCAGGCGGACTTCGCGCAGCATCTCGGCGGTGTTGGCTTCGGTCAGGCGCGCTTCGCCGCGCATGGTCTTGACCACGCGCGCGAGCCGTTGGGTCAGGTTATCCAGCATGACAGTGACAGAGATCCGGAATTGGGGACGGGATGAAGAGGAGGCCGGCGCGCGTTTGGTTTGCACCGGCAGGGAATGTGCTTAATGCGCGCATGTTGCGTTGCCGCCCAACGAGGCTTTCGGCGGGGGCGGGCCCCAGCCAAAACCGGGGTGCGCTGCGGTAAACTGTGCAAATGTCAATTGTACTGTATGCGCTGACGGCGCTTCTCTACGGCATCCTCGCTTCGGTAGCGTGGGCGCGACGCGGTGGACTGGGGGCCCAGGCCCCGGCGGGAGCCATGGCGGCAGGCGGTCAATCGCCGGGCGCCACGGTGCTCGTTCCGCCGCCTCCTGGCGCCGCCGACACGGTCCCGGCCTGGTGGCGCTGGGGTTTGCTGGCGGCCTTGATCGCGCACGGGTTCCTGCTGCACGAGACGATCTTCCCGGCCAGCGCCATGGTATTTGGCTTTGCCTATGCGCTGTCGGCCATGCTTTGGCTGGGCGTGGGCATTTTCTGGATCGAAAGCCTCTTCTTCTCACTGGCCGGCCTCGGCCTGCTGGTGATGCCGGTGGCGCTGGTCGGAAGCCTGCTGCCGGTGGCCTTCCCCGGCACGCAAATACTCGGCTATGCGGCCAGCCCGCTGTTCAAGCTGCACTTCGCTATTGCCAACGTCGCCTACGGGTTGTTCACGCTGGCGGCATTCCACGCGATCCTCATGCTGGCTGCAGAGCGTCGCCTGCACACCATCAATCGCCCGGAGGCAAGCTGGTTCAGCCGCTGGCTGGATCTGCTGCCGCCGTTGCTCACGCTCGAAAAACTGCTGTTCCGGCTGATCGGGGCGGGCTTCGTTCTGCTGACGCTGACGATTGCCTCGGGCGTGCTGTTCTCCGAACAGCTGTTCCACAGCGCCTTCCATTTCGATCACAAGAACATCTTTGCCGTGCTGTCCTGGGCGATGTTCGGTGGCATCCTGATCGGCCGACGTTTTCGCGGCTGGCGCGGACGTGTGGCGCTGCGCTGGGTGATGGCGGCCTTTGCGATCCTGCTGCTGGCATACGTGGGCAGCCGCTTCGTGCTCGAAGTCATCCTGCATCGCGCCTAGCGCGTTCCTGGCGCCAGCGCCGTTACCTGTCCTTGTCTGTTCCCCATGTCCCGTCCTGTCCTGCTGATCCTGATGCTGCTCGCTGGCTGGTGGTGGTTGAGCCGCCTCGGGACGCGTTCCTCCCGCTCTTCGGGGCAGGGCCAGACAGCCTCGCGCGGGCAGGGCGCGCCCAATCGCACGCCTGAGCCCAAGGCTTCGCAACCCATCGAGCAATGTGCCGTGTGCGGCGTGCATGCGCCGCGCACCGGCATGATCGCGCTGCCGGGCGGCCGCTATCGCTGCCCCGAGCATGCTGACCGGGGCAACACATGACACCCGAAGCGTCGGGTGCCGCGCGGGCAACGCCGTCCGCCGCGCGCAGCCTGCTCTCGCGCCTGAACGCCTGGCGCGCAATCCGATCGGTCTGGCTGGAGCCCGATCCGCCTGAATTCCAGTGGCGCCTGCTGCGCTATTTCGCCTTCAGCCGCGCAGCCGTGGCGCTGGTGCTGTTGCTATTCGTGATGGTGCCGCGCGAGCACAACGACGCAGTCGGCCTGCCCAATAGTGACGCCCTGCTCAGTCTGACGCTGCCGTATCTGGCGATGGCCCTGCTGATCCTGGCGGCGGCCGGCTGGTGGCGCACGCGATTCCAATTCCGCGTGCGGCTGGACGTGGTGCTCGACCTGCTGTTCCTGGGGCTGGCGTATGCCACGCTTTCGCGCCTGTCAGCCAGCGTGGCGATGGTGCTGCTGGTGCCCGTGCTGGCCGCAGGCGCGCTCACCAGCCTGCTGTTTGCGCTGTTCACGGCGGCCGTGGCCTCGATCGTGGTGCTGGCCGATCCGTTCCTGCAGATGATGAGCGACGGCGTGATTGCGCCTGGGCTGGCGTCTGCCGGGCTGTACGGCCTGGTCTACATGATGGCCGCGTCGACGATGTACGGCCTGTCGCATCGTCAGATTGCGCAGGAACGTTTGACGATGGCCCGCGAGCGCGAGTTGCGCTTGCAACAGCTCGTCAACCGCCTGATGGTCTACGACATGCAGGACGGCGTGATGCTGGTGCGTGCCGACGGCCGTGTCGTTGCCGCCAACCCGGCTGCAGCCATGCTGCTGGGCGTGCCGCAGAGCGCGTTTGTCGGCAGCGGTGCGACGCTGTTTGACCTGAAGGACGTGCCGCACCTGCGCCCGCTGCTCGAAACGCTGCGCCAGTGGCTGCGCCGCAAGAGCCGTCCCTCCGATGGCACCGGTGACGACGACGCACCGCGCATCCTCGACCTGCTGCCCATCGCCTCGGGTGGCCGGGCTGGCCGCGCCATGTTGAGCGCCCGCCTGCGCCTGCGCTTCATCCTGCCGAGCCTGGCCAACCTGCGCAGTGTCTATATGGATAGCCTTGTCAGCTCGATCGGCCTGAGCTTGCTGGGTGAGGGCGCCGAGATGCGTCCGCGTATTCCATCGGCCGAGGCCATCCCGCAGGGCTGGTCGGCGGATGACGAAGTGTTTCTGCGTCACGAGCTGCATGACACCGTGCTCGTCCACGTGGAAAGCTGGGAGCGTGTGGCGGAGCAGGCCCAGCAGGAAAAGCTGGCCTCGATGGGGCGGCTGGTGGCCAGCGTCGCGCATCAGATCCGCAACCCGCTGGCCGCGATCAGCCAAGCTGCGGAACTGCTGGACGATCCGGGCGACGGCCAGGATGGCGGCGCACACGTGCGCCCGGAAAACTCCGGCGTGGAGACGCGCCTGCTGCGCATCATCCGTGACAACGTGCGCCGGCTCGACCAGGTGGTCGCCGACGTGCTGATGCTCTCGCGCCGCCCGCGTGGCGAACGCGTGCGCGTGCAACTGGCGCAGGTACTGCCGGAAGTCGTCGAACGCTGGCGTGCCGAGGCTCTGCGCCGCGCAGGTGAAGCAACCGAGATCAACCCGAACCTCGTGCGCGTGGCGGTCGACCTGGACAAGCCCGTGCTGTTCGACCCGGCGCAGTTGCAGCAGGTGGTGGGCAACATGCTCGACAACGCGCTGCGCTATTGCCGCCGTGTGCCCGGTTCGATCCAGCTGGCCGCCTACGCGCTGGACGAGACCCACGCCGAGCTCGTGATCTGGAACGACGGCCCGGAAGTGCCGACCGAGCAGCAGCGCAGCCTGTTCGAGCCGTTCTTCACGAATGACGCCCAAGGCACTGGCCTGGGCCTCTACATGGCGCGCGAGTTGTGTAGCGCCAACGATGCGCAGATCCGTTACGGCGCCATCGCACTGGAATCCTTGCTCGATCGCACCGGAGCGTTGACCATGGAGGCGCGCGACACATTGCCGCGCCGCGCCTTCGTCATCACCCTGATGTTTGACCAACCTGCCGGGCCGATCGCGGAATGATCCGCTGGCCGCGAATTTCTGCCGATCTTCTGCTGAACCATGTCCAAAGCCGCCATCGTTCGCGAACCCATTCTCGTCGTCGATGACGAAGCCGACCTGCGCGAGCTGCTGGAGATTTCCCTGCGCCGCATGGGGCACGACGTCGTGCTCGCCAGCGGACTGGCCGAGGCGCGCGAGGCGCTCTCCCGCCAGCGCTTCGCACTCGTGCTGACCGACATGCGCCTGGGCGATGGCCTGGGCATTGAACTCGTGCGCCAGCTTTCTGCCACGGCAGATCGCACGCCGGTGGCCGTCATCACCGCTTATGGCAGCGCCGAGAACGCGGTCGAAGCGCTCAAGGCCGGCGCGTTCGATTACATCGCCAAGCCGCTCTCGCTGGACCAGTTGCGCAGCCTCGTGCTCAACGCGCTGGGCCGCCAGCAACGCGATCCCGATCCCGGCAATGCCGACTTGGCCGAACGCACCAACGACCTGCTGCCCGGCCATTCCGCCGCCATGCAGGAAGTGCGCCGCTCGCTGATGCGCCTGGCGCGCAGCATGGCGCCGGTGGTGATCAGCGGCGAATCCGGCAGCGGCAAGGAGCGTGCGGCGCGCGCCGTGCATGCGCTGTCTGCGCGTGCATCGCGGCCGTTTGTGGCGGTCAACTGCGGTGCGATTCCTGAGAACCTGATGGAAGCCGAGTTTTTCGGCTACGTGAAAGGCGCTTTTACCGGCGCCGACAGCGATCGCCAGGGTTTCTTCCAGGCGGCCAACGGCGGCACGCTCATGCTCGATGAGGTGGCCGACCTGCCGCTCACGATGCAGGTGAAATTGCTGCGCGCGTTGCAAGAGCGCCGCGTGCGCAAGATCGGCGAAAGCCGTGAAGACCCCGTCGACGTGCGCGTCGTGTGCGCGAGCCACCAGAATCTGGCCCGTCTGGTGGCCGCCGGCCGTTTCCGCGAAGACTTGTTCTACCGCCTGAACGTGCTGGAGCTGCGCATGCCCACGCTGCGCGAGCGGGGCGAAGACGTGCCCGTGCTGGCCGGCGTGCTGCTCGAACAGCTCGCCAGCCGCTACGGCGATCCGCGCCCCAAGCGCCTGACGCGTCCGGCGCTGCAGCAACTGTGCGCGTACCCGTTCCCGGGCAACGTGCGTGAGCTGGAGAACCTGCTGGAGCGCGCCTACGCGTTTGCGGAAGGCGAGTCGATCGACGTGGATGACCTTGGCGCGCTGGGCGCCGAGATCGAGCGCTCGCCGCTGTTCCACCGCACGCGCGAGGCGCAGGCAGCCGCAGCGGCCCATCACCCGATGTCGCCGCCGATGGCGAGCTGGCCTGATGCCGTCTACATGCCTGCGCCGGTGCCAAGCCCCTTGGGGATGCCGCAACCGGTGGCACCGCCCGAGCCGGCACCCGTAGCGCAGCCGGCGGAGCCGTCGCTGCCGAGCGTGGCATTGCCGATCGATCTGCCGGCCTATCTGGAGTCGGTTGAGCGCAACGTGATCCTGGCCGCCCTGGACCAGACGGGCTTCAACCGCACGGCGGCCGCCAAGCTGCTCGGACTGTCGTTCCGCCAGTTGCGCTATCGCATGCAGCAACTTGGCATTCGTGACCCGCGGGACATCGAAGCCCCTGGCAACGTGGGCGAACCTGCCGGAAATGGGCTGAACGGCGATGCCTGATCGGGTGCATATCGGCGCTGACGGATGGGTCGATGGCGCGCGCCGGTATCCGTCGCCGAATATCGACGCGCGGCCCGAAGGCATGCCGATCGACCTGATCGTGCTGCACAACATCAGCCTGCCGCCGGCGCAATCCGTGGCGGACTTCGGCACCGAGCACGTGCTCGACTTCTTTGCCAACACGCTCGACTGCGACGCGCATCCGTACTTCGATCAGTTGCGTGGCGTGCGTGTATCGGCGCATTTCTTCATTCGTCGCACAGGAGCGTGCGTGCAGTTCGCGCCGTGCGACGCGCGCGCGTGGCATGCCGGTGCGTCGGACTTTTTCGGCCGAACGCGCTGCAACGACTTCTCGATCGGCATCGAAATCGAGGGCACGGATGATCTGCCCTTCACGCCCGAGCAGTACGCCGCCACGGCGTCGCTGGTGCGGGCGATCTGCGCCGCGTATCCCATTACGGCGATTGCCGGGCACTCGGACATTGCACCGGGCCGCAAGACCGATCCGGGGCCGCATTTCGACTGGGCGCATCTGCGTGCGCTCGGCGGGTTCAACGCGGCCTTGTTTCCGTATCAGCACGCGCTCTGACGCAACAACCCTCTGACGCCTCACAGTCTGCAGCTCACGTGCGAGGGTAAAACCGTGGAGTGTCACCCTCCAAGACTCAGGCGCGAGGGTGAAACTGTGGAACGTCAATGTCCAGGCATCGCGCGCGAGCCTAAAACTGTGGAATGCCACAGTCCGAGGGTCGCGCACGAGGGTCAAACTGTCGATGTCTCCACTGTTTGAGGCTCACGCACGACAGTAAAACAGTGGAGCGTCACGGTCTGAGGTTCGCGTGCGAGTGTGAAACCGTGAAGCGCGACCGTCCGAGGGTCATTTCGTCGATCCATCCGTGAACGATTCCAGGGCCGGAGGCTCGCGCACGACAGTTGAACCTCCGAACACGGTGGTCGGAGCCGCGCGAGCGGGGGTAAACGCCTCGAACGTCATGATGAAAGGCTCAAGCGTCGGGGTGAAACCGCGGCGTTCCACCCTCCGAGGCCGACACGTCGCAGGCCGCACGCCCTACGCACGCGCCGAAACGGAAGCGGGCAGCCTCCTTTCGAGGGCCGCCCGCATCTTCCCTTGCTTCTCTTTCTACTTCGCGACCTGCCTCAGGCGCCCATCGCCGGGTCGGACACGCCGTCCTTGCCCGTTTCCATGCGACCGGCAAAGCGCCGCGTGAAGCCGCCTTGCGGCACCGTCACCGTAAAGTCGTACCAGTTGCCCTGGCGCGCGATCGGCCAGTGCTGGTCGAGCTGCTTGCCGGCCGGGATGTCGAACGTCCACGGACCGTCATTGCGGTACGCGTTCGGCTTGACGGTGAAGGTGCAGCCGGCGGTGCCGGTGTTCATCATCGTGACGTAGACCTCGGCGTTGGCTAGGTCGTAGCACACGCGGATTTCCGGCGCGCTTGAGCCCGCTGCCGACACGGCACTTACATCGCCCGAGAACGCGCGGTGGAAGCCGTTGGGGCCGAGCACCCACAGGTCGTATTTGCCCTTGTCGGCGGTGAACACGTCCCACGCATCGTCGAGCATCTTGCCGGGCTCGACCGCATAGCGGCGCGGCACGCGGTCCAGATGCAGGCGGTCGTACACGTGGAAGACGGCGGCGGCCGTGCCGGTGTTGCTGAAAATCAGGCGCAGCGCGCGGTTGGTGGCGTCTTCGCGCGCGCTGACGTGCAGCTCGTACGGCAAGGCGCGCGAGGGGCGGGTGCCGGTGGCTTGTGTCGGCATCTGCTGCGCCGTCACCGAGGGCAGTGGCACTTGCGGCTGCAACCCTTGCGCGGTGCGGATCGAGTCGGCCGTCGCCTTGTCGCGGCTGGGCAGCGTCGGCAGCGTCTCGTTGTTCGGGTTGACGAAGTTGAAGGCACTGGTCAGGTCGCCCAGCACGGCGCGACGGTATGCGCTGATGTTGGTTTCCTTGACGTTGAAGCGCAGCTCCAGGAAACGCAGCACCGACGTGTGATCGAACGCCTGCGAATTGACCCAGCCGCCGCGGCTCCACGGTGAAACGATGTACATCGGCACGCGCGGGCCAGGGCCATACGGGTGTTGGTCCGTGTGGTATTCACCGGCCGTGCTGACCGTCGATTTGCCGGCCAGCACGCCATTGTCATAGGCCGGGGCTGCGGGCGGCGGTACGTGGTCGAAGAAGCCGTCGTTTTCATCGAAGTTGATGAACAACACGGTCTTGCTCCACACGGCCGGGTTGGCGGTGAGTGCGTTGAGCACTTCCTGCGTGTACCACGCGCCCTGCACGGGGCTCGACGGGCCGGGGTGCTCGGAATACGTGGCCGGCGCCACGATCCACGACACCTGCGGCAGAAGGCCTGCGGCGATGTCGTCCTTCAAGGCCTGCAGGAAGCCGCCGTCGGGCATGGTGTTGCCGACACCCTTGATGAGCGGGCTGACGGTTTCGTCGGCCGGCGTGTACGGCGGGAACGGCGTGCCGTCGGCCAGGTTGCCGCGTGCGGCGTTGGCGTCGCGGTAGGCCTTGAAGCCGGCGAGCGGGTTGTCGGTGAAGTTGTCCGGCATGTTCTGGTAGACCTTCCACGACACGCCGGCAGCCTGCAGGCGTTCCGGGTAGGTCTTCCAGTTGTACGTGACGCCGGCGTCGAGGTGGTCGCCGCTGTTGTCGATGACCGGGCCGCCCGCAGCGCCGGTCGGATCGTTCGTGCCCGTCCAGTGGAACAGGCGGTTGGTGTTGGTGCCGCCGTGGAACGAGCAGTGGTACGCATCGCACAGCGTGAAGGCGTTGGCCAGCGCGAACTGGAAGTCCAGCTCGGCCTGCTTGTAATAGCCCATCGACTGCGTCTGCTTGTACGTCGGCCACTTGCTCATGCGGCCCAGGTCCCAGGCGTTCTGCGCATCGGGGTAGCTGTGGGGCGTGCCCGAGACGCGCTGCGCGTTGCCGGCGCTGCTGTCGAGGTAATACGGCAGCACCGTGCGGCTCGGCCCGCTGCTTGGCACGTAGGTCTGCTGCCAGACGTTCAGGCCACCGGCCAGCGGGATGGGGAAGCGGTCGCCAAAGCCGCGCACACCTTGCAGCGTGCCGAAGTAGTTGTCGAACGAGCGGTTCTCCTGCATCAGGATCACCACGTGTTCAACGTCACGCATCGTGCCGGTGGCGTTGTTGGCGGGAATCGCCAGCGCACGGCGGATCGACGGCGGGAAGGCGGCGAGCGCGGCGGCGGAAATCGCCCCCGTGCTGGCCATCTTGAGGAAGTTGCGGCGGCTGCCGTTGTTGGCGTGGTTCGTGTCGGAAGTCATGTCGGTCTCAAACGCAAGTCGATGGGAAGCCGCGCGTTACGGAGCGCAGTGCAGGGTCGGCTTGTTGGCCGGCGGCTGGCCGGGTTGGTCGGGCTGGGCGGCGCCGGGGCCCGTGCTCGGCGTGCCGTCGTTCGAATCGCCGCCGCAGGCCGACAGCGACAAGGTGGCGGCGCACAGCAGCACGGCGGCCAGCCGGTGCGGCCGCGCGAGAGGGTGGATGAAGGGCTTCATGAGCGGTCTCGTTCGGGTTGGGGGAGGGGATCAGGGGTTCAGCGTCGACAGCGGCTGGTGCGAGCCGTTGATCGTCTTGAGTTCGTCCAGCGTCAGGCGGCGCGTCCACATGGCAAGGTCGTCGTAGGCCATCACGCCCTTGAGCGAGCCCGGGTTGTTGGGCACGTAGTTGTGCGTGGCGTCGTCGTTCAGGCCCCAGACCTTGGTGGCCAGGCCATTGAGCTTGGTGACGTCGGTATTGGCGATGGCCTTGTCTTCCACCTTCTGCACGCCGAGTACCGGGTCGAGGATGTAAGCGCTGAAGCGCTTGGCCTGCGCGTCGACCGAGAGGGCGAGATAGGCCCACTGGTTGGCGCTGAACTTCATGCCCTGGATGTCGTCGCGCTTGCCGCCGCTGCCCAGGTTGAAGCGCACTTCGCAGCCGCCCCACAATCCGATGGCGATGCCGGCATTGGAGCCGGAGTAGTAGTCCTTGTTGGCGAGGATCGGCTCGCCCGTGCCGTTGCCCTGCGTGCAATCCGACTTGAACCAGAAGCCAATCGTGAACTGCGGGCTCTGCGCAATGTCGGCGCCGTTCTGCGTGAGCTTGTAGGCGTCGATGCGCGAATCGACCGAAAGCGCCGTGCCGCCAAACGGGTCGGTTGCCGCAGAACCGCCGTCGGTGCCTGCCACCCACGGGCCGATCGTCGAACTGGCTTTACGGTCAGTCGGCGGCAGCGGATCGAAGCTGTAATACGTGGCCAGGCCGTTGGTGAGCGACGTCGCCAGCGGCGTCGGCGCAACGTAGGCGATCTGCGCAAGCATCGACACCGGCACGTTGTTGCGCACCAGCGTGTAGTTGATGCGGTAGATGCCGCTTGCGGTGGCGATGTTGCTGTCGGTGTACTGCGTGGCCGTGGCGGGCAGCGTGGCAACCGGCTTGCCGTCGCGCAGCACGGTGATGGGGCCGCTCGCCGCTGTCGGGTTCTGCCAGTTCAGCACCAGCGAGGCGTTGTACGCGCCCACAGTGCTCTGGACGTTGCGCACGCCGATCGCGTTGGCGGTGAGCGCCGCGCCATCCAGCTTGTGGGCGGTAGCCGGCACGGCGGCGTTCAATTGCGCCAGCACGGTCGGCACGATGTCAGCCTCGCTCGGCAGGGCCGCCAGCGTGGCTTCCGACGTGGGCGCGGCCATGCCGTTCTTGCCGAGCACCGGATTGACGCTCTTGTTCAGCGCGATGAAGGCGGTGCGGTTTTCCAGCGTCGGCGCCGACGTGGTGGCACCCGTGGCATCCAGCCCGTGGCTGGTGGTCACGACGACGAGCCAGTCTTCGTTCGGGTTGGCGGTGCGGCGCTGGGCGATAGCGGCTTGCAAGGTGCCCAGCGCCTGATCGACGTTGGCCAGCGCAGCCGCGTACGCATCGCTTTGCAGGCCCGAGGCCAGCGCAGCGGCTGCCGGCGCCGTGTATTGCGCGAAGACGACGTCGTAGCCGGACTGCACGAGCTTCACGCTGTTCTGCGTCACGCAGGTGTCCACCTGGGCGCAATCGACGAGCGTGTCGAGATTGCCGGCTTGCTGATCCGCCTTGAGCAGCGCGGGCAGCGTGGCCGAGCTGACGGCGGCGCCCAGGCGTTGCGTGGTGCCGGCCGCCTTGGCGGCGCTGCGCGTGTAGCTGAAGACACTCGGGGCGGCCAGGGTGGTGACGGTGTCGTCCATCACGCTGTGGCGGTTCTGCCAGGTGCCGGTCAGCACGGTGGCCCAGCTTGGCGTGTCCAGCGGCGGTTGGGCGGAGGTGGTGCCCAGCGCGCCGCCAGTCGAAGCCGGCATCACCGCCAGGGCGCCCAGGTTCGGCAAGCTGCGCTGCAGGAGCGCGCTCTGCACCTGCGCATAGGTGGCACCGTCTACGCCGACTAGCAGCACTTTCTTGCTGGCGCTGGTGGTCGGTGTATCCGTGTTGCCCTGATTGGCGATGGGGCTGCTGTCGCTACCGCCGCATGCGGTCAATGTGGTCGCCAGCGTCGCGGCGACGGTCGTGCTCAGCGCGGCCGTCAGCAGGCGGCGCGCGGGGTGATTCCAGGCCATGTCGATTTCCTCGGTCGTTGTACGCAGCGATGTGTTGCCGCTGTGATTGCGCTCCCTGCAATGCGACCGAAGCGTAGGGTTGGGGCCTGTCGCTCAAGTGACAGCCGCGGCAAGAATGCTGATGCCGCTATTCGGATTTCTTGAGCGGGGGAATGTGGAGGAATGCCCCGGGGCGCGGCACGCGTGCACCGGTGCAGTGCGCCGCACACATGCCCCTACCGTGGATGAGGTGACGTCTATTGAACTTGCAGGGTCGATAGAAAGAATTATTCTGAAGAGACGGTCATTGCGACGCCGCACGCCAGTCCCGCCGACCCGTTGTGCCGCCTGGGATCGCGGGTTTGCGGCACTGCATTTGGGTTGAGAAAACCCTCCTTCGACGCCATCTGTCAAGACTGGTCTTGTTTGATCGATCCACTATACTTAGGGCCAATCCCGGGGTAACACACTAGATATAGTGGTGACTTTCCGGGATTCTTATTTCGGCGCCACGCGGGGGCGGGCGTACGGCGGGTCAAGCCGACGCTTGGGAGCTGAGAAAAGGCAAGGGTCTTTTCCGTCTCATTTCTCCGCATGGCGCAAGGGTTCGCCAAGGGTGTTTCACCCGTCGGCGAGCCAATAAAACGAACGGTTCAACAGGAGTCCACATGCAGACGGCCCAACCAGAAATCCACTCCGGCACCGCCAATCCCTCTCAATTTGCGCAAACCGCTGGCGGCACGGCCGCTGCCCCCAGCACTGGCTACGCGGACTACAAGATCATCCGCCGTAACGGCGCCGTGGTGAGCTTCGAGCCTTCGAAGATCGCCGTGGCCATGACCAAGGCCTTCCTCGCCGTGAATGGCGGGCAGGGTGCTGCTTCCGCGCGTGTGCGCGAGCTGGTCGACCAACAAACGCAGAACGTCGTGCGCGCTCTGCTGCGCAGCCGCCCGAACGGCGGCACGTTCCATATCGAAGACGTGCAGGACCAGGTGGAACTGGCCCTGATGCGCTCGGGCGAGCACGACGTGGCCCGCGCCTACGTGCTGTACCGTGAGCGCCGCGCCCAGGAGCGCGCACAAGCCGGCGAAACCCAGCAGCAACCGGCCTTCATCGGCCTGAACGTGACCGACGGCGGCATCACCCGCCCGCTGGACATGGCAGCGCTGCGCAACGTGATCGTCTCGGCCTGCGAAGGTCTGGGCGAAGCCGTGGACCCGGAGCCGATCCTCAAGGAAACGGTCAAGAACCTGTATGAAGGCGTGCCGATGACGCAGGTGTACGACTCGGCCATCCTGGCCTCGCGTACCCTGATCGAAAAGGACCCGGCGTACAGCCAGGTCACGGCGCGCATCCTGATGCACACGATCCGCCGCGAGATCCTCGGCGAAGAAGTCACGCAAGCCGAAATGGGCGCGCGTTACATCGACTACTTCCCGCAGTTCATCAAGCGCGGCATCAACGCCGAGCTGCTCGACGACAAGCTGGCGCAGTTCGACCTGGCCCGCCTGGGCGCGGCGCTGGACGCCTCGCGCGACTTCCAGTTCAACTACCTCGGCCTGCAGACGCTGTACGACCGCTACTTCCTGCACATCAACGAAACCCGCATCGAGATGCCGCAGGCATTCTTCATGCGCGTGGCGATGGGCCTGGCGCTGAACGAAATCGACCGTGAAGCCCGCGCCATCGAGTTCTATCAGCTGCTGTCGTCGTTCGACTTCATGTCGAGCACGCCGACGCTGTTCAACTCGGGCACGCGCCGTTCGCAGCTGTCGTCGTGCTACCTGACCACCGTGTCGGATGATCTGGACGGCATTTACGAGGCACTGAAGGAAAACGCGCTGCTCTCCAAGTTTGCCGGCGGCCTGGGCAACGACTGGACCAACGTGCGCGCACTCGGCTCGCACATCAAGGGCACCAACGGCAAGAGCCAAGGCGTGGTGCCGTTCCTGAAGGTGGTCAACGACACGGCTGTGGCCGTGAACCAGGGCGGCAAGCGCAAGGGCGCTGTCTGCGCGTACCTGGAAACGTGGCACCTGGACATCGAAGAATTCCTGGAACTGCGCAAGAACACCGGCGACGACCGCCGCCGCACGCACGACATGAACACGGCGAACTGGATTCCCGACCTGTTCATGAAGCGTGTGATGGAAGGTGGCGAGTGGACGCTGTTCTCGCCGTCCACCTGCCCGGACCTGCACGACAAGGTTGGCAAGGCATTCGAGCAGGCCTACCTGGGCTACGAAGACAAGGTCGCGCGCGGCGAGATCAAGCTCTTCAAGAAGATGCCGGCGCTGCAACTGTGGCGCAAGATGCTGGGCATGCTGTTCGAAACCGGCCACCCGTGGATCACGTTCAAGGATCCGTGCAACATCCGCAGCCCGCAGCAGCACGTGGGTGTGGTGCACAGCTCCAACCTGTGCACGGAAATCACGCTGAACACGAACGACAGCGAAATCGCCGTGTGCAACCTGGGTTCGGTCAACCTGGTCGCTCACCTGATCAAGCAGGCGGACGGCAGCGTGGTGCTCGATCACGAAAAACTGAAGAAGACCGTGCGCACGGCCATGCGCATGCTCGACAACGTGATCGACATCAACTACTACGCGGTCAAGAAGGCACGTGACTCCAACCTGCGCCACCGTCCGGTCGGCATGGGCATCATGGGCTTCCAGGACGCGCTGCACGTGCTGCGTGTGCCGTACGCCAGCGATGCAGCGGTGCAGTTTGCCGATACCTCGATGGAAGCCGTGTGCTACTACGCCTACTGGGCGTCGACCGAGCTGGCTGAAGAGCGTGGCCGCTACAGCAGCTACAAGGGCTCGCTGTGGGATCGCGGCATCCTGCCGCAAGACTCGCTCAAGCTGCTGGCCGAAGAGCGCGGCGGCTATCTGGAAACGGATATGTCGTCGACGATGGACTGGGACAGCCTGCGTGGCCGTATCAAACAGTTCGGCATGCGCAACTCGAACTGCGTGGCGATCGCCCCGACGGCAACGATCTCCAACATCATCGGCGTGTCCGCTTGCATTGAGCCGACGTACCAGAACCTGTACGTCAAGTCGAACCTGTCGGGCGAATTCACGGTGGTCAACGACTACCTGGTGCGCGACCTGAAGGCACGCGGCCTGTGGGACGAAGTGATGGTCGCCGACCTGAAGTACTTCGACGGCTCGCTGGCCCGCATCGACCGCATTCCGCAAGACCTGCGCGACCTGTACGCAACGGCCTTCGAAGTGGAGCCGACGTGGCTGGTGGAAGCTGCCTCGCGCCGCCAGAAGTGGATCGACCAGGCTCAGTCGCTGAACATCTACATGGCCGGCGCGTCGGGCAAGAAGCTGGACGACACGTACAAGCTGGCGTGGCTGCGTGGCCTGAAGACCACGTATTACCTCCGCACGATCGGCGCCACGCACGTCGAGAAGTCGACCGTGTCGCGCGGCACGCTCAATGCGGTGTCGTCGGGTAGCGATGCGGGTGGTATGTCGGCTGCAGGTGCATCCGGCGTGACTTCGGCCGCACCGACCAGCGCACTGGACGCCGCAGCTGCCACTGCGCAGGCCATGCCGGAAGCCGAAGGTGCCGTGTGCACGATGCGCCCGGGCGACCCCGGTTTCGAGGAATGCGAAGCCTGCCAATAAGTCAAAACAGTGTCTGAGGTTGCTCCCGCGCAAGCGGGGGCGCCGTGACCTGAACGACACTGGACTCGCGCTCCAAAAGAGCGGGAGCGACGAGCAAAGAATTAGGAGAAACACATATGCTGAGCTGGGACGACGACGTCAAACCTGCCGCACAACCTTCGGCTGCACCGCAGCCGGTGTATCAACCGCAGCCGCAACTGCAAACGGCCACCGCTGACCAGGGCGGCGTGCTGCCCCCGTCGGCTACGCAGGCCGCCGGCACGGGCATCCTCGGCAACAATCCGAACGCCGCTGCCGCACAGAGCAACCGCCGCGTGAACGCCGCCGACAAGCGCGTCATCAACGGCGCCACCGACGTCAACCAGCTGGTGCCGTTCAAATACAAGTGGGCCTGGGAAAAGTACCTCGCCGGCTGCGCGAACCACTGGATGCCGCAGGAAATCAACATGTCGCGCGACATCGCGACGTGGAAAGACCCGAACGGTCTGACCGAAGACGAGCGCCGCATCATCAAGCGCAACCTGGGCTTCTTCGTGACGGCCGATTCGCTGGCTGCCAACAACATCGTGCTGGGCACGTACCGCCAGATCACCGCGCCGGAATGCCGCCAGTACCTGCTGCGCCAGGCGTTTGAAGAGGCGATCCACACGCACGCGTACCAGTACATCGTTGAGTCGCTGGGCCTGAACGAGGCCGAGATCTTCAACGCGTACCACGAAGTGCAGTCGATCCGCGACAAGGACGAGTTCCTGATCCCGTTCATCGACACGCTGACCGATCCGTCGTTCAAGACCGGCACGCCCGAGAACGACCAGAAGCTGCTGAAGTCGCTCATCGTCTTCGCCTGCATCATGGAAGGCCTGTTCTTCTACGTCGGCTTCACGCAGATCCTGGCGATGGGCCGTCAGAACAAGATGACCGGCGCTGCGGAGCAGTACCAGTACATCCTGCGCGACGAGTCGCTGCACTGCAATTTCGGTATCGACCTGATCAATCAGATCAAGCTGGAGAACCCGCACCTGTGGACGGCCGAGTTCAAGGCTGAGATCACGGAGCTGTTCAAGAAGGCTGTCGACCTGGAATACCGCTACGCAGAAGACACCATGCCGCGCGGCGTGCTGGGCCTGAACGCACCGATGTTCAAGGGCTACCTGCGCTTCATCTGCAACCGTCGCTGCCAGCAGATCGGCCTGGACGCGCTGTTCCCGAACGAAGAAAACCCGTTCCCGTGGATGAGCGAAATGATCGACCTGAAGAAGGAGCGCAACTTCTTCGAGACGCGCGTGATCGAGTACCAGACCGGCGGCGCGCTGTCCTGGGAGTGATCTGAGCCACGGGCTCGACCCGCATCAACGCAAACAGGCGACGCACCACGCGTCGCCTGTTTGCATTTGGGGCGATCGATTCACGTGCGTGCGATTGCGCCGCACCTGTCAGGCGTGGCAGGCTGCGGCAACCACTGCACCCGGATTCCCGCCATGACGGTCGAAGCTTTCTTCTCGCAGACCTACGATGAAGCCCGCGGCAAGTTCCTCGCCGCTGCGCAGGCCCGGGGGCTCCGCATCGAGCGCCACCTGCTTCCGGATGTGGTTGGGCCATCCGGAGAGCAGCTTTCCATCGATACCGCGCTGCTTGTGCCGCCGCAGGCGCAAACGCTGTTGATCGTCACCTCCGGCGTCCATGGTGTGGAGGGGTTCTGCGGCTCCGGCTGCCAGACCGGCCTGCTGCAAGACGAAGAACTGTTCGCGCGGCTGGCGGCTGCCAACGTGGCGCTGCTGATGGTGCACGCGGTCAACCCGTACGGCTTTGCACACTTGCGGCGCGTGAATGAAGACAACGTTGACCTGAACCGCAACAGCGTCGACTTTGCGGAGGCCGCTTCCGCCAATCCGGCCTACCTGGAAGTCGATCCGCTCTTGCTGCCGCGCACGTGGCCGCCCAGCCAGGCGGATCAGGCAGCGTTGCAGCACTACATGGTCACCCGCGGCGAGAAAGCCCTCCAAGACGCCGCAACGAGCGGCCAGTATCGCGTGCCAGACGGCATGTTCTACGGCGGCAGCGCGCCGTGCTGGAGCACGCTGCAGATGCGCGGGATCGTGTCGCGGCATGCGGCCGGCATGTCCCGCCTGGTGTGGATCGACCTGCATACCGGGCTCGGCCACTACGGCCACGGTGAGAAGATCTTCAACAGCCCCGATCCAGCCGAACTGGAGCGCGCCATGCGCACCTGGGGCGCCGATGTTCGGCCGATTGCCGCCGCCGGTTCGGTCTCTTCGGTGGTCAAGGGCGATCTGGTCGGCATCGCATACGAACTGCTGCCCGGCATCGAGAAGACCTGCGTGACGCTGGAGTTCGGCACGCTCGCACCGTTGGCGGTGCTGCAGGCGCTGCGTGCCGACCATTGGCTGCATCGCCGCCCGGAGCAGGGAGCCGCGCAGCGGGCCGGCATTCGCCAGACGCTGCGTGATGCGTTTTATTGCGACGTGCCGGAATGGAAAGGGATGGTCTACGCGCAGACGCGCATGGCTGTATTGCAAGCCGCGGCGCGGTTTTCCGGCTAGGGCGTCAGGCGACGCCGGCAGGATCAGGCGAAGGCTTGGGCGCCCGCACCGTCAGCGCGCACCCCGCCGACGCAGCGATGATGGCCAGGATTGCCACCCACTGGCGCCCCGTCAGTTGCTCGTGCAGCACGATCGCCCCGGCTAGGGCGCCGATGGCAGGCTCCAGGCTCAGCAACACGGAAAACGTCTTGCCCGGCAGATGCTTGAGCGCCACCATCTCGAGCGAATACGGGATCGCGCTCGACAGCAGCCCGATGCCCAGTCCCGCCAGAATGAGCGATGGCGCAAGCAGCGCCGACCCTGCCTGCGCCACCCCAAACGGGATCGCAAACAGCGCACCGACCAGCATGCCGATCGACGTCGCCTGGCCCGCATGCAGGCCGCCGAGATTCTTGCCGGTCAGGATGTAGAGCGCCCAGCACACGCCAGCGGCCAGCGCATAAATAGCGCCCAGGTGGTCAACCTGACCGACCGACTTGTCTGCCACCGTCAGCATGAGCAAGCCGACCACCGCCAGCCCGATCCACACGAAATCCAGCGCGCGGCGCGACAGCAGCACGGCCAGCACCAGCGGCCCCGTGAACTCGATGGCGATCGCAATGCCGATCGGCAGGCGCTGCAGCGACAGGTAGAACAGCAGGTTCATGCTCGCCAGCGTGACGCCGTACAGCGCGATGCGGCCGGCATCGGCGCGGCTCAGGTGCAGGCGCCACGGCCGCCAGAACGCCAGCAGGATCACCGCGCCAATCGTTACGCGATACGTGACTGTGCCCGCGGCGCCCAGCACCGGAAACAGCGTCTTGGCAAACGAGTTACCAAGGCACACGGAGGCCATCGAACCCATCAGTGCAAGGATGGGCATCCAGGGGGAGGTCGTCGTCGTGGAAGCGGTGGAGGCGGAAGCAGCGGAAGACATGAGCGACAGCGGAGGGACGGCAGAAAGCGCGGCAGGGCAACGCTACAGCATAGCCGCGCACCGCCGAGAAATCGTTGCGTTCTCGGCGGCGCGGGCGTCGCCTTTTATCGAATTGGCGTGCTTACAGGGCGGCTGCGCTGGGGCGGATCACGTCGATCAGCAACACGCGCTGGCCTTCGCGTTCGCCGTCGGGGCGCGGGGTCACACCGCGCTGCGGGCGCGGGGCGGCGAGCGGTGCCGGGTCTTCGGCGCTCATGCCAAAGACGGCCAGTTTGGATGCCGCGATGCGCTGCAGCGTGCCGCGCACGCCGGGCACGTCGAGGTCTTCGGGATCGAAGCCGGTGGTGGCCGTCCAGTCGTCGCGGGCGATGTCCTGCAGGCCGTTGGCCATCTCGAACTGCAACGACGCGCCAAAGCCCTTCTGCAACGAGTGCGATCCGAGCAGATATTCCGCCGTCAGGAAGCCGCGCAGCCGCGTCCAGAACGCCAGCGAGCTGATATTCCCGCTCTTGAGCGCGTGGCTCGGAGCGACTTCCCAGCTGTGGTCCAGCAGCTTGTTGATGAGGCGGCCCCAGGTCGGCACGTCGGTGCCGGCGGAGCAATCTTCGCCGGGGCCTTCCGGGCGGGCGAGCTGGCGCAGCAGGCCGGTGAACGAACCGGAACTGGGCCGTGCGCCGCCGGCTTGCGCACCCGAGGGCCAGCGCCATTGCAGCGGCGAGGCCGGCCGTGCGCCAGGCCATTGCGCGTACTGCTGCAGGCCCGTGCAGGGCGTCAGGTAGCGCCACTGGCGCTGGTCGCGGCCAACGCGGCGCAGCGGGTCCAGCTCGGCCGACAGGTCGAACTTGCCCAGGAAGGTTGCGTTGCGCGATTTGATCGGCGAACGCGCATAGACGTTGAAGTCGGGCCAGCCTTCATACAGGTTGATCTGCGGCAGCGCGTGGTGCTTGTCGAGCGCATCGTCGGGCTGGTCGATGCGGCGGCTGGTGAGAAACAGCGCGCGGCAATCGAGCGTGGGCACCGCGCCGCGCAGGCGCAGCAGCACGAGCAGATCGCCGAATTCCGCCGGGCGGGCTTCCGCTCGAGCCGGGTAGGCGTGCGGCTGCTCTTCGGGCCAGAAGGTGGTCAAGCGCAGGGCCGAACCCGGGAACGCACTTCGCAATCCTTGCCTGAGCAGGCGCAGGCCATCGGCGTGGCGCAGGATGCGCAGGACGGAAAGATCGTCGCGCAAGGCAGCGTCGGGGTGGGGCGCGCGGCCGCCGTGCTCTGCGGCCAGCGCAAAGCGCCACAGCGCGGTGTCGCTGGCCAGATCCTGTGCAGCGACATCGCGCACGGCACTGGAGCGGCCGCCGGACATCGGCTCATGGGCGTCGCCGGCAGTGTCTCCTGCTGCGGCATAGACGCTGGTGGTCGACCCGGCAATCGCGCCAAAAGGGCCCCTGAATGGCGGCCGGTTGCGCTCGGGCATGGCTATTCCAACATGGTTTTATCGTTTCTCTGGCGCGCAGCATAGCACCATGCGACACGCCAGAGAACGGCGCGGCGTCCCTCCCCTCGTTGGGGAATGGAACGTGAAATCTCGGCGATCAGGCGGTGCGGAACGACGCCACCGCGTCGCGCAGCACTTGTGCCTGTTCTTCAAGCGACAGCGCAGCGGCGGCGGCCTGCTCGACCAGCGCGGCGTTCTGCTGCGTCACCTCGTCCATCTGGTTCACGGCTTGGTTCACCTGCTCGATGCCCGAGCTTTGCTCTTCGGAGGCCGAGCTGATCTCGCCCATGATGTCGGTCACGCGCTTGACGGCGATCACCACCTCGTCGATCACGCTGCCCGCCTCGGCCACCAGCGTGGTGCCGTTTTCTACGCGGCCAACCGAATCGCCGATGAGTTCCTTGATCTCTTTGGCCGCCCCCGCCGAGCGCTGCGCCAGGTTGCGCACCTCACCGGCCACCACGGCAAAGCCGCGGCCCTGTTCGCCGGCGCGTGCGGCTTCCACCGCCGCATTGAGCGCCAGGATATTCGTCTGGAACGCGATGCCTTCGATCACGCCGATGATGTCGGCAATCTTCTTGCTGCTTTCGTTGATGCCCGCCATGGTGTCGATCACACGGCCGACCACCTCACCGCCCTTGGCCGCGATGTCCGACGCGTTGACGGCCAGTGTGCTCGCCTGGCGCGCGTTGTCGGCGTTCTGACGCACGATGCTCGTCAGCTCTTCCATGCTCGACGCGGTTTCTTCCAGCGACGAAGCCTGCTCTTCCGTGCGCTGCGACAGATCGGCGTTGCCGGCTGCGATCTGCTTGGTGGCACTCGCGATCGAGTCCGCCGATGTCTTGATATGGCTGATGGTGCCGGTCAGTTGCTGCTGCATCTGCGCCATGGCGACCAGCATGCTGTCGCGGTCGTCGGTGCGGGTTTGCACGTGCACGGCCAGGTCGCCACCGGCAATGCGGCGTGCAACCTCGGTGGCGTAGCTGGGTTCACCGCCCAGCCCGCGCTGCACGTTGCGGATGATGATCGACATGGCCAGCGACACCGCACCGCCCACCAGCAGAATGACGATCAGGTTGGCGATGAGCGAATGGCGATACGCCGCATCCACTTCCTGCAGAAAGACGGCGCTGGAGATGTTCCAGTCCCAGGGCGCAAAGTGCTTCACGTAGCCGATCTTCGGCAATGCAGTCTCGCTGCCGGGCAAGCGGCCTTGGTATTCGGCAAAGCCGAAGCCCTTGTCTTTGGCGGCATTGACGATCGTGGGGTAGACGAGTTTGCCGGTCGGGTCCTTGAAGTCCGCGGTGCTCTTGCCGACCATGTCGGCCAGCGTCGGATGCATCAGCAGGATGAACTGTGAATCGACCACGAACAGATAGCCGGTCGAGCCAAAGCGCATCGACGCGAGCGCCAACAGCGCGGCTTTCTTGGCATCGGCTTCGCTCATGGCGCCAGCTTGTGCGCGGCCGTGATACAGCTTGGCGATGCCTTCGGCGGCATCCACCAGGTTTTGCAGCCCGACCTTGCGTTCGTCGAGCATGGTCGCGCGGGTCTCCATCGCGCTCCAGATGCCAACGCCAATCAGCCCCAGCCACATCAGGGCGAGCGCCAGGCGCAGCTTTGCTTTGAGTGTCCACTGTCGCATGTCGCGTTTTCTCCACTTATTGTTTGACGACTCCGCAACGGTGTAACGGCGAGGGAGTGGCCTTCTTTAGTGGACATACCGCGCGCGCAGTGTGCGGATTTCCGCAAAAAGAAGGCGCCGGCTTGCACCGGCGCCCGAAGAGACGGCGCCCACCCACAAGGAGGGGCACCGCCGCGCGTTGGGAGGTTCTGTTATCGACGGGCGATCATTGCTCGCGAATCCAGGTCTGCGTACGGCCCAGCAGGCTGATGCCCAGGAAGCCGCGCACATTCAGTTTCTGACCGTCTTCCGACAGCGACATCTTGGCGCTGTAGACCTTGCCGTTTTCCGGGTCCAGGATCTGGCCGCCATCCCAGTTGTTGTTGCCGTTCGGCTTCAGGCCCGTCAGGATCGTCAGGCCCTTGATCGGCTGGTCCTTGCGGTCGTCCGTGCACTTGGTGCAGGTCTTGTTCTCGTCGCCAGGCACGAGGATCTTGCTGACCTTGCCCGAGAACGTGCCGCCGTTATCGACGATCGTCACTTCGCCTTTCTGTTTGCCCGTGTTGTCGTCGATGGTCTTCCAGGTGCCGGCGGGGCTGGCTTGCGCGAAAGCGCTGCCGGCTGCCAGTGCGAGGGCCAGTGCGCCAGCCAGGCGCGCGAGAGAGTGGGGGGTATGTTGCATCGTGGAGTCTCCTTGTTGTCAGTCAAAAGAATCGGTGAGGGCTGATCGATGATGTCGGCGCAGGGATCAATGCGCGCTCAACGCACCGGTCAGGGGTGACAGCGGATTGCTGCCGGAGGTGCCGGCGGCGTTCGTGACGCCACCCAGCGCATTTGTGATCGGGGCGAGCGGGTTGCCGCTGCCGGCTGCGCCGCTCAGTGCGCTCGTGACCGGCGCCAGCGGATTGCTGCCGCCGCCCGAGAGCGCACCGGTGACGGGGGCAAGCGGATTGCTTCCGCCGCCGAGGCCGCCACCGAGCGCGCCCGTGATCGGCGCCAGCGGATTCGTTGAGCCGCCGCTACCGCCATTGACCAGGCCACCGGCGCTGGCCACCGTGCCTCCGACGGCGCCGACCACACCGCCCACGTCAGCCGTGAGCGGGTTGCCGCCAGCCGCGCCGACTTGCGCCCCAGCGCTCTGCAGACCGCTGCCAACCGTGTTGAGCGCACCGGCCAGCGGGCCACCGAGCATCGTTGTGCTGCCGACCGTCTGCGTGCCCTTCACCACCTGCGACGACAGCGGCACGATCGCGTTGCTGGTCTGCTGCGTGATCTGCTGCACCGGGCCGCTCGACGTGCCAATCGTGACGAGCCCGC
Source organism: Ralstonia mojiangensis (assembly GCF_023955645.1). Taxonomy (NCBI): domain Bacteria; kingdom Pseudomonadati; phylum Pseudomonadota; class Betaproteobacteria; order Burkholderiales; family Burkholderiaceae; genus Ralstonia; species Ralstonia mojiangensis. Next base: position 84,453 of record NZ_JAMXHU010000001.1, read on the forward strand.
CAGCACCCTGCATCACCTGACCCAGCGCAGACACACCGCTGCCCACCGGCGACGTCACCGGATTCAGCGGCGCCAGCGGGCTGCCGGCGGCACCCAGATCCGAGACGGTCTGCCCAGCGTTGCCGACCGTCACCCCGGCGGAGCGGATCACGTCACCCGAGCTTTGCACCGTGGTGCCGACCGGGTCGGGCGTCGAGCCGATCTTGCCGAGCCCATTGCTGATGCCGCCGCCCAATGTTTGGACCGTATTGCCGGCAGACGTGACCGTCGCACCCAGATCCTTCTGCGCCGCCGTGCCGCCGATGACGGGCACCGACGCCGTGCCGATCGTCGTGCCAAGGTCGCTGACGGTCTTGCCCGTCTGCGTGACCACGTTGCCGCCACCGCCGGCCACGTTGCCGACCGGCACTGCACCTGGGTCGTTGTTGGCCGACGACGAGGGCGTCGTATCACCGTTCGGGTTGCCACCCGAAGCGCAACCGGCCAGCGTCAGCACGGCCACAGCGGCCGCTGCCAACAGCGTGCGCGATGCCGCAACGGCGGACAACGAAGCGGAAGAAGAAGTGTGGAGCGGGTTCTGAATTTTCATGGTGAGTCTCCTTGTAAGCGCGGCCCGTACCGCGTGTCACCGCCGGGTCAGAAGAACGCGCATCTGGCGTCCAGCGGGTAGCATCCGCCTGCGTTTGCTGTCGAATGCAAAGAAAGTTCTACAGAGCAGTGGCTAGTGATGCACGCCGGATGTCGCACCCGACAGCACACCGCCAACCAATCCGCCCAACGTTGTGCCGACGCTGCCCAATCCGCCCAGCGGACCGGTCGCAGCCGTACCACCACTGCTGACCGCGCCAACCGAGCCGAGCGCACCCGCACCCGGCAATCCCGCCGTGAGCGAACCGACTGCCGTCGTGACCGGCGACAGCGCACCACCGAGTGCACCGGTCAGCGCGCTACCCGGCGTACCACCTGCGGCAGACGGCGCCGCTGGCGAGACCATCGTCGACAACCCGGTGGTGAGCGAACCGAGCGCACCGACCGTGTTGCCCAACGTCGACACCAGCGCATCACCCTTGCCGGCCGTCGTGATCGTGCGGCCCTCGCTGCCGAGCGCGCCGCCCAGCGTCGCCAGCACGTTGCTCACTGGTGCGCCCAGGCCCGTGGTGGCGCCCAGCGTTTGCGTGGCGGAAGTCAGCGTGCTGGTGAGCGGCACGATGGCGGTGATGGTGGTGGTCGTCACCTGCTCGACAGGGCCGGTCAGCGTCGCGATGGGCGTGCTGCCGGTCGAGCCGGTGCCACCCGTTGCATTGCTGCCGTTGTCGTTCGACCACGTGGGCGATGTCGATGCCGCGATCGCCGGCTTGGATTGCGAATCGCTGCCGCCGCCCAGCGACGTACCCATGTCGCCGCTGCCCGAATTCGCGCAGCCCGCCAGCATGGCGAGCGATGCCGTCGCCAGTACGCACTGCAGGAACACTCCGCGCTTCGGCGGATTCGATTTCGACAAGAACGCTCGATCGCGCATCTTGTGCCTCCACTACTCAGAACAGAACGCTTGTGTTGGACCCCTTCTGTCTTGCGCTCTTTGCTCGTCGGGTTTGTCGTCGTCAGCCATGTGGGGTTGGCGACGACCTCCCTGTCTTGTCACGGGCCACGCGCAGGTCCGTGCCACACCGCGCGATCGATGCCGTGCTCATGTGGTGAGCGGATCGTGAAGTGAAACCGAATGACATGACAATCAGCGCCAACCTGACACCCGGATATGCGGTTGCAGCAATTCGCGAACATGATTCCGAATAAAACGCCACAGCACGCCATTTTTCGGGCAACAACACCGCAGCAAAATTGGCCTCTGGATTGCCGTAGAACAATCCTTCTATCGTCGTAAAACAGCGTCGTTTCAAACGCGATTGCGTGAAGTTTTCAGCGGTTGCTGAGCAGGGTTTTCCCGCGATCGGCGATCGGTTTCGTGCACCACGTGCTGCGAGCGCAGTCATGCGTGCCTGCAGTTCGGCGTCGTCACGCCGAGCCGTCTGTCTCGCATGCGTCGACACCAACTCCGCATGCGCCGATGCGATTCGCGCTCACGCACGCATCGATGCGTTGAACCGTATCGCAACCACCTCGCTCGTCGGATGCGCGGCACGCGATTTGCGGTAGCTGAACGCATGCTGTTGGCCATCGCAATCGCATCGACTTCGCGCGGCGCGCATCGACGGTGTTCGAGATGCATGTCGGCAGCGTCGTCGACACGTTCAACACATCGATACGCATGTGTCGAGCGCATCGATTGCATGCGTATCGACGAGTTGAGCGTGAAAAATTCGCGCGCGTTGTCGCATCTACGCATCGTTTTTTTCGACACGCATCGCGCTGCTCGCACATCGGTGCGCACGACGATGCCGAATGCGCGCGAGAAGCGTGTGCGTGTTCGCGATGCACACGCGCGCAACATCGCGTGTTGCTGTAAACCGGCATGACCACTGGGTTTGCGGGACGCGTGTGTCAACGTGGAGCAACGCCGTAACGTGATGTCACGACGCAAGAAAATGCGCATTCGCGAGATCGATCTGCGTGCATGCGCGATTCGAATCGCAGCGACGCACAGACGCAGCGCAATCCTTCACCAAAACTCACCGCGCTTTTTGCATAAATCTCTTAACATCACCGCGCAAACGAATTATGATTCGCCTTGACAAGACGTTGACTTCGATGCAAGGAAGCTTCGCGCGATCAACGACGATGAAGTTCCAAGCGGCAAGTGAAAGGTAGTCGAGGAGCGTAACCACTTTGATGCACGCCACGCCGACAGGGCTGTTCGAACTCGGTGCCGTCTCTGCGATCCCCCCGTCGGGATGGGCGTACTACCCCCAAAAGAAAACGCGCGCTCTCCAGTTTCTCGCTGTCTGTAAAGTCACGCTGCACGCGGCTTTGCGGTCCACGCAGCGATTCGCGCAAGATCAGATTTCGACCGGTGTGGCCACGATGCCCCGGTCCTCTCAATTGATGAAGACTCGCCGGATGCAATCTGTCTGGCCGGCTGCGGTTGCGCTTGTGCGCGCGACCGAGGCGTGCAACTTGCTGCGTGTGTTTGCCGCGCAAGGCGCAGATCTTCCTACCGAATTCATTAGCGTGCGACTGCCGTTGGGTGGTGCGCCGATGAATCGCTCGCTCGGTTGGTCTGGCGATGCCAATGCATCGTGGGATCGGACCGGTCGGGTTGCTCAATCTCGATAGTTCGATACCCAATCTTGAAGGAGTTTCCCATGGCAACTGCTGCTAAGAAGAAACCGGCCGCCAAGGCCCCGGCCAAGAAGGCCGCTGCAAAGAAGGCTCCGGCCGCCAAGAAGGCTGCTGCGAAGAAGGCCGCTCCGGCCGCTAAGAAGGCTCCGGCCAAGAAGGTTGCAGCTAAGAAGGTCGCTGCCAAGAAGGCACCCGCCAAGAAGGCCGCAGTGAAGAAGGTTGCAGCCAAGAAGGCTCCGGCCAAGAAAGCTGCAGTGAAGAAGGTTGCAGCCAAGAAGGCTCCGGCCAAGAAAGCCGCAGTGAAGAAGGTTGCAGCCAAGAAGGCTCCGGCTGCGAAGAAGGCTGCTGCTAAGCCTGCTGCGAAGAAGGCTGCCGCCAAGAAGGCTCCGGCTGCGAAGAAGGCTGCTGCTAAGCCTGCTGCGAAGAAGGCTGCCGCCAAGAAGGCCCCGGCTGCGAAGAAGGCTGCTGCCAAGCCTGCTGCGAAGAAGGCCCCCGCGAAGAAGGCTGTTGCCAAGCCCGCTGCTGCTCCGGCCGCTGCACCTGCTGCACCTGCTGCCAAGACCGCGCTGAACCCGGCTGCGGCATGGCCGTTCCCGACCGGCAACCGTCCGTAAGCCATTCTTACGACGGTGATCCTCCGGGACCACAGCGGCGCGCAGGTCGCGCCCACCTGATCGGATACTGCGTATCCGGTCCGCAAGACCTCAGTGTCTTGCACCGCCCGCCGATCGGCTTACGCCCCGGCGGGCTTTTTCTTGCCCGAGCGTCGCGCATACGTTTCTCGCGGGAATAAAAAAACCGCACCGGCGCGATGCCGATGCGGTGTTTCCGCTAAACCCCTTGGCCTATCGGCCGGGCGTTGTCGATCAGTGCGTGACGCGCGTCACGCCACCCGATGAGAGCAAGCGCACGCGCTCACCAGGGCGGAAGGCCTCGTCGGCGTCTTGCGTGATGGCGCGGTACTCGCCGTTGTCGAGCTTGACCGTGATTTCCAGGCCCGGACGCTTGTTCATCTGACCCTCCAGCGCGCTGCCTGCAACGCCACCGAGAATCGCACCGAGCACACCCGCCGCCACCGAGCCGTTGCCGCGCCCGATGGCTGCTGCCGAACCGATGCCGCCGATCGCGCCGCCGGCAATGGTGCCAACGCCAGTCTGCTCACGGTCGATCACGACATTGCGCACGGAATCTACCGTACCGAAGCGCACGGTCTGCTCGCGCTGCGCCTGACCGGAGGTGTAAGCGCTGTTGGAATTGGTGCCCATGGCGCAGCCTTGCAGGCCAAGGGCGGCGACCAGCAGAGTCGCGGCGCCGATGCGATAGATGGGTTTCATGTTGATTCCTTATTGATACCGGTACCCGAAAGCGGATTCAAAGCGCCGGGCAATCTCGTCGACGGGCAGGCCGTGATTCTGCGGGCCTTGGCAAGCGATCTTGAGTGAGCCCATGAGGCTGGCGAGGCGGCCGGTGGTGTCCCAGTCCAGACCGTTCTCGATGCCGTAGAGCAGGCCGCCGCGGAACGCGTCGCCGCAACCGGTCGGGTCGACCACACGTTCGGCCGGCACGACCGGAATAGTGTACTGCTTGCCGCCGGCGTAAATCTCCGCCCCTTCTTCCCCGCGCGTGACGATGTAAGCCTCGACGCGCTGCGCAAGTTCTGCCGCACTGTAGCCCGTGCGTGACAGCATGACCTGCGCTTCGTAGTCATTGACCACCACGTAGCTGGCGAGTTCAACGAAGTGGCGCAGGTCAGCGCCGTCAAACAGCGGCATTGCCTGGCCCAGGTCAAAGATGAAAGGCACGCCGGATTCGGCAAATTGCGTCGCGTGGTGCAGCATGCCTTCGCGGCTGTCGGGGCCAACGAGGCCGAGCCTGGCCGGCAGTGCATTCCTGACCGAATTGATGCTCGAATGGCTCATCGCGCCTGGGTGGAACGCGGTGATCTGGTTGTTGTCGCGGTCGGTCGTGATCATCGCTTGCGCGGTGAACGTGTCCGGAACCTCCGTGACATGCGCTGTCGAGATACCGAGCTTCTTCAGGTAGTCCAGGTAAGGGCCTGCATCCTGGCCGACCGTGCCCATGATGATGGGCTCGCCACCGAGCAGCTTCAGCGTGTAGGCGATGTTGCCTGCGCAGCCACCGAACTCCCGGCGCATGGTCGGCACCAGAAAGGAAACGTTCAGGATGTGGATCTTGTCGGGCAGGATGTGTTCGCGGAAGTGTCCGTCGAACGTCATGATGGTGTCGTAGGCAACCGAGCCGCAGATCACGCTGGCCATATTGAAACACTCCAGATATGACACGGCCGCCCAGTGGACGGCCGTGTGATGAACGAGAGACCGGAAGCCGGTCTCGATGCAATCTATTCAGCTTACTTCAGCGCAGCCAGGGCCGCGTCGTAGTTCGGCTCGTCCTTGATTTCGGGCACGAGTTGCGAGTACAGGACGTTGTCGTTGGCGTCGAGCACAACCACGGCACGCGCAGTCACGCCGGCCAGCGGGCCCGACGTGATGTCGACGCCGTAGGCTTGCTTGAAACCCTTGTCGCGGAAGGTCGACAGCGGCTTCACATTCGCGATGCCTTCCGTGGTGCAGAAGCGGCCGGCGGCGAACGGCAGGTCAGCAGAGATAGAGAGCACGACGGTGTTGTCGAGCTTGGCAGCGGCTTCGTTGAACTTGCGCGTGGAGGTGGCGCACACCGGGGTGTCCAGGCTCGGCACGATGTTCAGGACCTTGCGCTTGCCTGCAAAGTCAGCAAGCGAGACGTCCTTCAGGTCTGCGCCGACCAGCGTGAATGCCGGAGCCTTCGAGCCTGCAGTCGGGAATTGGCCGCCGACTTCGATGGGGTTGCCGCCAAGGGTCACGTTTGCCATGGTGTTACTCCTTCCTTTGATACGTGTTGGGAAAAGCCGCTAACAGGACCCTGCTGGCATCTGCGTCGGCACGCTTGGCCGGCAGGGTCTTGTTAGCGGCTCTAAGCCAGGGGTGAAGATTCAGGGGTAAAAAATCAGGACCCGGTAATTGGCCGTCGGGCGCTGGGACTGGAATCGTACCCGAATCGGTAGTTCGGCGCGGGCGGGCAGCCCTGACCTGCCGTATGCACTGTCGCTCGGGTTCAGGTAGTCGGCGGGTAGCAGGGCACGGCGCGAGAGCAACTGGTCTTGCAGGTCGGTCGTTATCAGCTCGATGGCCGGCAGGGCAATGGGGCCGCCGGCGCGGTTGCGCAACGTAGCCGTCAGCACGTACTGATCGGATGCATCGCCTTCTTGCCGCTGCAGTTGCGACGATTCGATCTGCAATGCATCGAGATCACGCGGCGGCGCGATCGTGCAGTGCAGTGGCTGGCACAGAGCCTCCAACATCGGGCGTGTGGAGGGCGCGCGGCGAGCGATTTCGGCGCGCGCGAGGAAGAGCATCTGCGCCACCGCTAGCGCCGCCATCAAGCCGATCGCGATGCGCGCCAGGGCACGGCGTCCGGTCGTCTTGCGTGCTTGCTCGCGGGCCTGCGCGGCACGCAGAAAATCCAGCGTCGCGGCAGAGACACCATGATTCGGCCCACGCACCTTGCGCGGACGTGGAGCGCCGGTCAGCGTGCGCTGCGGCGTCGGACCGGTCGGCTCGGCTTGCTTGTGACGTGCGTGGCCGTGGTGGCGGCGCGGCACCGGCGCAAAAAGCGTGTGGGGATCGCTTTCGTGGCGCATCCAGACCGAATCGTGCTTTTCCGCCTCGGGCTTTAGCAATGCGACAACTGCCGGCGCAGATGCGGTCACAGCCGGGACCGCCGGGGGCGCGATGGCCGGCTCTACCGGCAGATCTGCCGACGGCTGCTTGGGCACCGCGGCGGCGAACGCGTCTTCCTCATCGTCAAGGTCGCGGATGGGCGGCAGGCCGTGGAACGGATCGGCGGGAGCGACGGACGCGGCGGGCGGTTCGGGTTGCGATGTCTGCTGCGCGGGCTCGGCAGTGTGCTCGATCGGCGCCTCGTCCGGTAGCGGGCGCGTGTCTGGTGCGGTCGATTGCACGTCGGGCACGGGTGTTGCGCCTTCCACTTCCCCCAGATGCACCTCCGCGACGCCTTCTCCCGGAACGTCTTCTTCCCAGATCAGCGTCATGCCAAAGCCGTGATCGTCCTCTGCGGCAGGCGGCGCCGCGGGCGTTTCCGGTTCAGGGGTGACGGGCGTTGAGAGCGGCGCGATGCGAGCGGCGTGTTCCGGCGATTGCTGTGGCTGCGGTGCTTCGGCGGGCGGCGCCGCAGCCGTGAGCACAGCCCCAAGCTCGATCAGATGATCGCGGCCATCGAAGACGTGATTGCAGCGGCCGCAACGGACGAGGCCGCCGCGCAGCCGAAGCTGATCGGCGACAACGCGGAATGCGGTTTGGCAGTTGGGGCAGCGGGCGGCCAAACGTGGCGCAGCTTGTGGCGCAGTTGCCATGCGGGACGAGGAGAAAAAAGGCCGACCGCGCGAGTATTGCAGACAGCGGCGCCAGCGTCGACCTTTGCAGGCGACACTGGCGCGCAATACCTTGAAATTACGCGGGCTTCACACCGTGCAGGCAGACCCAGCCGTCACGTGCACGCCACACGGTGAGTGGAATGACCGAGGCATACGCGGCGGCCACTTCTTCGGCTTGGCGCTCAAGCACGCCCGACAGAATCAGCCGACCGCCCGGGCGCACCCGCGCACACAACATGGCTGCCATCAGCTTGAGCGGGTTCGACAGGATGTTGGCGACGACCAGATCGAACGTGCCTTCCGGTGCATCGTCGGGCAATGCGAAGGTGGCTTCAACGTGGTTGCGCTCGGCGTTGTAGCGCGAGGCTTCCACCGCGTTCGGATCGATGTCGACACCGACGGTTTCACCGGCGCCGAGCTTCTTGGCGACGATGGCCAGGATGCCCGAGCCGCAGCCGTAGTCCAGCGTGCGTTCGCCGGGTTGCACGTGCTGCTCCAGCCATTCCATGCACAGGCGCGTGGTCGGGTGGCTGCCGGTGCCGAACGCGAGGCCGGGGTCCAGTTCCAGCACCACGGCGTCGGGCTCCGGCGCGTCGTGCCAGGACGGCACGACCCAGATGTGCTCACCAATATGAATGGGCTCGAACTGCGACTGCGTGACGCGAACCCAGTCCTGTTCTTCGACTTCGCGCACGGTGTACGCAGGCAGCGGCGTCAGCTTGATCTCGTTGGCCGCGGCTGCCACCAGCAGTGCCGGGTCGGCATCGTCAGCGAGCAGCGCAACCACGCGCGAGCGGTTCCACGCCAGGCGTGTCGGCTCATGGCCGGGCTCGCCAAAGAGCGGTTGCTCTTCGGGCGTGTCGGCATCGGCGTCTTCCACCGAGACCGACAGCGCGCCGAGATCAAACAGGGCTTCGGACAACGCTTCGGCGTCGTCACGCGCCACTTCGAGCACGCATTCGCGGTACGTCACTTGCCGCCACCCTTGGCCACTTCCTGTTGCGCCAGACGGTGCTCCAGGTAGTGAATGTCGGTGCCGCCTTCCACGAAATTGGCGTCGAGCATCAGGTCGCGGTGCAGCGGCACGTTGGTCTGGATGCCTTCCACCACCATTTCCGACAGGGCGATACGCATGCGGGCGATGGCCTGCTCACGCGTTGCGCCGTACGTGATGACCTTGCCGATCATCGAGTCGTAATTGGGCGGCACGAAGTAGCCGTTGTAAGCATGCGAGTCCACGCGGACGCCCGGGCCACCCGGCACGTGCCACGACGTGATGCGACCCGGCGACGGCGTGAACTTGAACGGATCTTCCGCGTTGATGCGGCACTCGATGGCGTGGCCCTTGAGCACGATGTCCTTCTGGCGGAAGCGCAGCTTTTCGCCGGCTGCCACGCGAATCTGCTCCTGCACGATGTCGACGCCCGTGATCATTTCCGTGACCGGATGTTCAACCTGCACGCGCGTGTTCATTTCGATGAAGTAGAACTCGCCGTTTTCGTACAGGAACTCGAACGTGCCGGCGCCACGGTAGCCGATCTTCTTGCAGGCCTCGGCGCAGCGGTCGCCGATGCGCTCGATCAGGCGGCGCGGAATGTGCGGCGCCGGCGCTTCCTCGATCACCTTCTGGTGGCGGCGCTGCATGGAGCAATCGCGCTCGCCCAGCCAGACGGCGTTGCGGTGCTGGTCGGCCAGGATCTGGATTTCCACGTGGCGCGGATGCTCCAGGAACTTCTCCATATAGACTTCCGGATTGCCGAAAGCACGGCCGGCTTCTTCGCGCGTCATGTTGACGGCGTTGATGAGGGCAGCCTCGGTGTGGACCACGCGCATGCCACGGCCGCCGCCGCCGCCAGCCGCCTTGATGATCACCGGATAGCCAACCTTCTTGGCCGTTGCCAGGATTTCCTTCGGATCTTCCGACAGGGCGCCCTCCGAGCCCGGCACGCACGGCACGCCGGACTTGATCATCGCCTGCTTGGCCGAAACCTTGTCGCCCATCAGGCGGATCGACTCGGGCGTCGGACCGATGAAGGTGAAGCCAGACTGCTCCACACGCTCGGCAAAGTCGGCGTTTTCCGACAGGAAGCCGTAGCCCGGGTGGATTGCCTGGGCGTCGGTGACTTCGGCGGCCGAGATGATGGCCGGCATGTTCAGGTACGACAGCGGCGACGGTGCCGGGCCGATACACACGGCTTCGTCGGCCAGCTTGACGTATTTGGCTTCCTTGTCCGCCTCGGAATAGACCACCACGGTCTTGATGCCGAGTTCGCGGCAGGCGCGCTGGATGCGAAGAGCGATCTCGCCGCGATTCGCGATCAGGATCTTGTCGAACATCGTGTTCTCGCTACAAAAAGGAGAGGCGAGGGCGCTGTGGCTGGGCCGCGCTTAATGGCAGCCCTTGTGCGCCGGCTCGCGCTCGGATGCGGCACGCTGCGCGCCGCACGATGAGGGTCAGATGCCGGAAGATCAGCCGATCACGAACAGCGGTTGGCCGTATTCCACAGCCTGGCCGTTCTCGATCAGGATTTCCTTGATGACGCCGGCCTTGTCCGCTTCGATCTCGTTGAGCAGCTTCATCGCTTCGATGATGCAGATCGTCTGACCTTCCTTGACGGTGTCGCCCACCTTGACGAACTCGGCCGCGCCCGGCGACGGCGAGCGGTAGAACGTGCCGACCATCGGCGACGTCACAATGTGGCCAGCCGGCAGGGCCGGGGCGGCAGCCTCAGCGCCAACGGCGGCCGGAGCCGCTGCGGCAGGTGCGCCCATAGCCGGTGCGGCTTGCATCGGCATCGGCGCATATTGCATCGGCGCCACCACTTGAGGCGCCGACTTGACGATGCGGACCTTGCCTTCGCCTTCGGTCACTTCGAGTTCCGAAATGCCCGATTCGGCCACCAGGTCGATCAGCGTTTTCAGCTTGCGCAAATCCATGAGCGTTCTCCTGCAGCGTCGGCGGTCTGGGGCAGTGGATGCGCGCGAATGGCTCTTCAGCCGCGCATCGGTCAAAAGCGCTCCAGGCGCTGGCGTCGTTGCGTTGGTTAGGTGGTTGAAATAAAAGGAAGAAGACGGCTGATCAGCCGCCGTGTTGGTCTATTGCGAAGTCCAGCGCCGCCAGATAGCCGCGCCAGCCAAGTCCGCAAATCACGCCTACCGCCTGGTCTGCCAGATACGAATGGTGGCGGAAGGGCTCGCGACGATGCACGTTGGACAGATGCACTTCGATATACGGGATCACCACGCCGGCCAGTGCATCGCGCAGGGCCACGCTTGTGTGCGTGTAGGCCGCCGGATTGATGATGATGAATTCGACGCCTTCGCTCTTGGCAGCGTGGATGCGGTCAACCAGCGCACCTTCATGGTTCGACTGGAAGTGCGTCAGCGTCACGCCGCGCGCCGTGGCGCGTTCGACCAAGGCGGCATTGATGTCGGACAGGGTGGTTGCACCATAGACTTCAGGCTCGCGCGTCCCCAACAAATTGAGGTTCGGGCCGTGCAGTACGAGCACGTTGCGAAGCGCTTTGGCGACAGGTTTATCAGCCACGGTTTGACCGGTTGAGCGAAGTTGGGCGCAATTTACAGCAACTTAGAATGCTTTGTCTAGTTTTTGCTGAAAAACTCTCAACAAATCGGTGTTTTCACCGATCTTGGGCGCGCCATCGACGCTTTTGCCGGAGAAGAAGGGGAGTTGCGTGCACATGAACGTCATATGACGTTTTTACATATTCACGTGCGGTGCAGGGCCTCACGCAGTTCGTCGGCATGCACACGGCCCATCTTTCGGAACGTGATTTCGCCTTGTGCATTGAGAATCACAGTAAACGGAAGGCCGCCGACTTCGTTACCGAACTGACGCCCCAGTTCTGTCCCACCAAAGCCAGCCACCGCGATGGGATATGTGACGTGTACCGTGCTTAAGAACGTCTGGATATTGGATGCCGAGTCAATGCCGATACCGACAAACTTTGCCTTGGCCTTCTGCTCCTGCGCCAGCGCGGACAGCTCTGGCATTTCTTCCACGCAAGGACCGCACCACGGTGCCCAGAAATTGATCACCACCGGCTGGCCACGAAAAGCTGCCAGATCCAGGGGGGCGCCATTGGCGTCTGGGAGCTTGCTGCCGTAGAACGCAGCGACGGCATTGTCAGCCGGCGTTTTGGGCTCGGTGGCGCGATGTCCAAAATAGATGCCCGCCGCCGCGGCAAGCAGACCGGCGATCAACAGGGCAATCAGAGGGGTACGGCGGGACATGGTTTTGCGGAGGTCTCTATATATACAGAGGCGGAGCGTGCGGGATTGTACTCCTGTCGGCTGATTACCCCTGCGACAGTAGGGCTCGCACCGCCGCCGCGTCGCCGCGTTGGGCCTTGCCGGTGGCGTCTGCGCGCCGCGCACCGCGCACATCGTTCATGTCATATAGGGCGATATGGACGCCCACGGGTGTGCCTGTTTCGGCCCGTAGCTCGCGCGCAAGCTCACGGGATTCAGCCCCTGCGGGCCATTGGCCGCGCCACAGGAAGCTAAGCGTTTCCACTTCATCTCGACCGGCGAAGTGAGCGCTCTCTGTTGTGTCGAAATCCACGCCGGCGTTGAGCAGGAAGATCGCCACGTCCTTTGGGCTGTCGCAGAAGACCTGCAGGTGGATGTCGGAGTGCTCGCTGGCCGTGCCGTTGAAGACCGCGCCCGCCAGGTACGGGTTATGGACCGCTAGCCCCTCCATGAGCAGCAGCGCGATGCGACGCAGCAACGCCAGCACGCGCGGCTGGGATTCGGCCTGAAACAGCGCTTGGTATTCGCGGACTTCCGTTTCGACCTGTTCGTTGTCTGGTAGCCACTCGCCGGGCGCGCGGGATTCCGTGCCAAGCACCTGGCGCGCGGCCTTGCGCTTGGCAGTGGCGTAGTCGGCGCCGTCTTCCGCGATCATGCGGGCGGCGGTGACGGCGATTTCTTCCCGCACGCGGGCGGGGTCGAGGGTGGGGCGTTTAGACATGGCTCTATTTTACTGAAGCGCAGGGGCCGGTCTGAAGCCGCAGGTACAATGCGGCGCAACGAAGTTGAGATGGCTCCCATGCATATCCACATCCTTGGAATCTGCGGCACCTTCATGGGCGGCATTGCCCTGATCGCCCGCCAGGCCGGTCACCGAGTCACCGGCTGCGACGCCAACGTTTACCCGCCGATGAGCACGCAGCTCGAGGCGCAAGGTATCGAGCTGATCGAGGGCTTCGACCCCGAACAGCTCTCCATCGGCGCCGATCTGTACGTGATCGGCAACGTGATCTCCCGCGGCAATCCGCTGATGGAAGCCATCCTGGATCGCAATCTGCCTTACATTTCTGGCCCGCAATGGCTGGGCGACAACGTACTGCGTCAGAAATGGGTGCTTGCCGTGGCAGGCACGCATGGCAAGACGACCACCACGTCGATGCTTGCGTGGATTCTGCAGGACGCAGGCTACAACCCGGGGTTCCTGGTGGGCGGTGTGCCGCGCAACTTTGGGCTGTCGGCGCGGCTGACGGAATCCGACTTCTTCGTGATCGAGGCCGACGAGTACGACACGGCCTTCTTTGACAAGCGCAGCAAGTTCGTCCATTACCGCCCCCGTACGGCCATATTGAATAATCTGGAATTCGATCACGCCGACATCTTTCCTGATCTTGCGGCAATCGAAACCCAGTTTCACCACTTGGTACGCACGGTGCCCGGTCAGGGGCGTCTGCTCGTCAATAGTCGCGAAGATAGCCTGAAGCGTGTACTTGAGCGCGGATGCTGGTCGGAAGTCGAGCAATTCGGTGCAGAAGACGGCCTCGGCTGGGAAATCGCGAACCTGAGTGAGGACGACAGTTTCGAGGTGGTTTTCAACAGCCAATCGCAGGGCCGCGTCCGGTGGGGCCTTCAGGGCGACCACAATCGCATGAACGCGTTGGCGGCCATTGCAGCTGCGCGCCACGTGGGCGTGCCGCCAGCTCAAGCCATTGAAAGCCTGGCCCGTTTCGAGAATGTGAAACGACGCATGGAAGTCCGCGGCACGGTCAATGGCGTAACCGTCTACGACGATTTCGCGCATCATCCGACTGCCATTCGTACGACGATCGAGGGTCTGCGTCGTCGCGTGGGCAAGGGCCGCATCCTTGCGGTGTTAGAGCCACGTTCAAACACCATGAAGTTGGGTGTGATGAAACAGGCGCTTCCGGACAGCCTGTCCGGAGCGGATCAAGTTTTCGCCTACGGGGCTGCCGACGGCCGCGACGCAATCGGCTGGGATCTGGCTGGCGCGCTGGCCCCGCTGGGGGAGCGCGCGAAGGCATTCTCTGATCTGACCGCCCTGGTCGCAGATGTCACGGCTGCCGCTCGCCCGGGGGACCATGTCCTGGTGATGAGCAACGGCGGATTTGGCGGCGTCCATCAGAAGCTGCTGAGCGCCTTGGCTGAACGCGTCGGCACCTCCAACTGATCTGTATATGCCGGCATCCATCGTCTATCTGCACGGATTCCGTTCCTCGCCGCGCTCGTTCAAAGCGCAGTTGCTAGGCCGGCGGATGGCCTCTGTGGGGCTGGCAGACAAATACGTTTGCCCGACACTGCCCGTGTCACCGCGCGAGGCGATGGTCGAAACAGAGGTGCTGATCGCTGAGTTGGGTACGCGTGACGGCATCAAACCTGTGCTCATCGGCTCTTCTCTGGGAGGCTTTTACGCCACTTGGCTGGCTGAGCGGCACGGGCTCCGCGCGGCAATGCTCAATCCTGCTACGCGCCCAGAGCGCGATCTCGCCAAATACGTTGGCGAGCAGCCCTTGTGGCATGGTGGCGGCACGATTCGCGTCGAGCCGTATCACCTTGATGAGCTGCGCGCGCTCGTCGTGCCTGCCATCACGCAACCCGCGCGCTACTACCTGCTCGCAGCCACCGGCGACGAGGTGCTCGACTACCGCGAAATGCTCGACCACTTTCCAGGCGCCGTCACGCGCGTCCTTGACGGGAGTGACCACGGCATCAGCGATTTCGCTCAATACATGGACGAAGTGCTTGTCTTTTGTGGCGTTCCTGCCGAGCTATTGGCCGCGCATCTGTTTAGCGCCGCATGACCGATTTCCCGTCTTACCCGCGCAGCCTCTGGCGCAGCGCGTTGCCTCCGGCTGTCGTCTACGACCGGCATTGGGCGCGCTGGGCCGTGGGTGTCGATTCCCTGACTGCCCGGCTTCGTGCAGCATCCTCGCGCTTCGGCGTTCAATTGCTGGGCCAGCGCCGTGCGATGCCGTTGCGCGACGAGTGGCGTTCCCTCGGCATGGCAGGTCCTGCCGACACGTTGGTCCGCGAGGTTTTGCTCGTCTGCGACGACATCCCGGTAGTCTATGCCCACACCATCGTCCATCCGCGCAGCGTGGCGCTTGACTGGCCGTTCCTGAAGGCACTGGGGACGCAGCCGCTGGGGCATTCGCTGTTTGCTGATCCCCGTGTCGAGCGCGGGGATTTCGAATTCGCCTTGCTGGACGCGCGCCACCCGCTGGTGTGCCGGGCGCAGGGGGCGCTCGGCGACGCGCCTGTTGCCGGGACCGCCCGGTTGCCGGCCCGCCGATCGGTGTTCCGGCGTGGCGCGAGTGCGATGCTGGTGACAGAGGTTTTCCTGCCTGCGCTGGCCAACTTCCACCCGCCGCGGTAGGCGTATTTCGGGGGCCGGGCGTTCAGCCAGTGCGGTATCATCGCCCCCAACTTTTTATCGCCGCGTATTACGTTGTAACGTCAGGGTGCGCGGCCATTCCACCTCATTCAAAGCGGTGCCCGGTTGTGCGAGTGCCGCAATCCATACAAATCCATGCAGTTGCTGTTTGAAGAAGGCGGCGAGATCCGCGCGGGCACCGTCTTGTCCCAACAGGGCGAGGCCTATCAGGTCGAGTTGCCGAGCGCCAAGCGCACCAAGGTCAAGTCGCGCGACGTGTTGCTGCAATTCGCGCAGCCGTCTGCCGGCGAGTTGTCGCAGGCCGCTCAGGCGCTGTCGGCAGAGATCGACCTGGATTTCCTCTGGGAATGCGCTTCGGCCGAAGAATTCGGCTTTACCGATCTGGCCGGTGAATATTTCGGCGCTGGCGCCAATGCCACGCAGCAAGCCGCGCTGGCGATCGCGCTGCATGGCTCGCCGATTTACTTCCGCCGCAAGGGCCGCGGCCGCTATCAGCGCGCACCAGAAGATCAACTGAAAGCCGCGCTCGCGGGCCTAGAGCGCAAGAAGCAGCAAGCCGCTCTGCAGGCCGAATACGAAGCTGAGCTGAAGGCGATGCGCTTGCCCGAGGCCTTCCGCGGCAAGACACTGCAACTGCTGTTCAAACCGGACAAGAACAGTCTCGAATACAAGGCGCTCGACGCGGCGTGCACGGCGCTGGGCCTGTCGCCGATGCGCCTGATAGTGGCAGTGGGCGGCATTGCCAACGCCCGCGCGCTGCACGAGGCGCGCTTTCTGTCGGAGTGTTTCCCGAAGGGCACAGGCTTCCCCGATGTGACCGTGCCGGAACCGGCGATGGAACTGCCGGCCGCCGACGTGCGCGCATTCTCGATCGACGACGTGACCACCACGGAAATCGACGATGCCATCTCCGTGACCCCGATTGACGACGCCACCGTGCGCATCGGCATCCATATTGCCGCGCCGGGCTTTGGCATCCAGCGCGGCGAACCGCTGGACGTAATTGCGCGCCAGCGTTTGTCGACCGTGTATTTCCCCGGCGACAAGATCACGATGCTGCCGGAGTCGGTGGTGGATCGTTACACGCTGCAGGAAGGGCGCGCGTGCCCGGCGCTGTCGCTGTATGCGACGGTCGACCGCGCCACGTGGACGGTCACCGCCAGCGAAACGCGCTGTGAATCCGTGACCGTGGCTGCCAACCTGCGTCACAACCTGCTCGACGACGTGATTACCGCCGACGCGCTGGCCGATGGCTCGGGCGACTACCCGTTCAAGGCCGAACTGGCTGTGCTGTGGCCGTTTGTGTGCGCGTTGTATGACGGCCGCCAGCAGGCCCGCATCGCCAGCGGTCTGAAGCCGGAGGGCGCGCAGAAGGGCGATTACTCGTTCTACATCGATCCGATTCCCGAGGCGGAAGGCGGTGGCGAGCGCGTGCGGATCGAACAGCGCAAACGCGGCTCGCCGCTGGACAAGATCGTTGCCGAGCTGATGATCCTGGCCAACAGCACGTGGGGCCGCATGCTGGCCGACGCCGGGGTGCCCGGCATCTATCGCACGCAGAAGGCGTGGGGCATGCATCGCACGCGCATGCAGACGTATCCGGCGCCGCATGAAGGTCTGGGCGTGGCGCAGTACGCGTGGAGCACCTCGCCGCTGCGCCGCTACGTCGATCTGGTCAACCAATGGCAGATCGCAGCGGTGGCGCAGCACGGCGTGACGGCCAAGCTGATCGCGCCGTTCAAGCCCAAAGATGCCGACCTGCTGGCCGCCGTGGCCGACTTCGAAGCCACCTACGCCGCCTACGCCGACCACCAGTCGACCATGGAGCGCTATTGGTGCCTGCGCTGGCTCAAGCAGGAAAACCGCACGCGCATGCAGGCCGTGGTGCTCAAGGAAGGCGCCGTGCGCTTCGCGGACATTCCGCTGGTGACGAAGGTGCCCGAACTGGCGCAAACGCCACGCGGCACGCATGTCGTGCTCGATATTCTGGACACCGACGAGATCAGCTTGGAAGTGTCGTGCCGCGTGGTCGAAATCCTCACACCCGCAGCCGACGCACAAGCTGAAGCCGAAGCCATCGAAGAAGAACTGGCCGAGGCAGAGACTGAAGCCGATGTGCCGGCTGAACCACAACCGGCCGCTGATGGGGAAGAGGCACGTGCGGAAGCCGAGGCAGCTGTGGCGCCGCCGCCGCACGACGGCGAGAGCGGTGGAACGCCTGGCGCTGCCTAACTACAATCGCTGTCTGACCTTCATTCTTCGCGCATCGACCAGGAATCGCCCCATGGCCGCCCTTGCAAACCGTCCGGACTGGTCCGGCAGCAGCACGCTCACCAAGGCACTGGTGGTGTCGCTGGCCGTGCATGTTCTGCTGCTGTTCGTGCGTGTGGTGGCCCCCGAGGCGTTCGACATCAAGCGCGAAGATCCGGGCCTGGATGTGGTGCTGGTGAACGCCAAATCGTCGACGGCACCGTCCAAGGCGACGGCCGTGGCCCAGGTCAACCTGAACGGCGGTGGCGAATACGATCAACAACGCGCCACCACGCCGCTGCCCGCGGACACCAACGAGCAGACCGGCGACGCCATCAAGCTCACGCAGCGCCGCGTTGAATATCTTGAGCAAGAGCAGCGCCGCCTGCTCACGCAATCGACCGAGCGTGCACCGCTGGTCAACGATCGTCAGGTCAAGCCTGGCGAGCGTCCGCAGCCGTCGCCCACCAACGGCACCGACGATCGCACCACGCAAGACGAAATCGCCCGGCTGCAGGCCGAGATCGACCGGAATCTCGAGAACTACGCCAAGCGCCCGCGCCGCAATGTGCTGACAGCCGCCAGTGCGCGCCAAGTGGATTACGCCCGCTACTACGATGCTGTGCGCCGCAAGATCGAAGCGCGCGGCACCGCCAATTTTCCCAGCCAGAACGGCCGCCCGCTGTACGGCGAGCTGATCGTCGTGATCAGCATCAACCGCGAAGGGCAGCTCGGCTACAACCAGGACGGCTACAAGATCGAGGGCATCGAGATCGCCAAAAGCTCGGGCAACCCCGCGCTGGATCGGCAGGCCGTCGCTATCGTGCGTTCGTCTTCACCGTTTGGCGGCTTCCCGGCCGAGATGCGCAAGCGCGTCGACATCCAGGATGTCGTTGCTACGTTCAAGTTCACCCGAGCAGGCCTGGAAACCCACCTGCAGACTCGCTGATTTCGTCGTCCATGCCGTCGTCGTTTCAAGAGGCCATCCTCGCTGCTGCGAGCGCCCCGCCCACAGATCGTTATGGCGTGATCGGCAACCCGATCTCGCACAGCAAGTCGCCCACCATCCACGCTGCGTTTGCGCAGCAGACCGGGCAGCTCATCCGCTACGACCGCATCTACGCCGAACTGATCGCGTTTGACGAAACCGTGATGAACTTCGTGCGCGAAGGCGGGCGCGGGCTCAACGTCACGGTGCCGTTCAAGCTCGATGCGTATGCCATGTCGACGTCGCTGTCGCTGCGGGCGGAATCGGCCGGCGCGGTCAACACGCTCAAGTTCGATGGCGAAGAGATCTTTGGCGACAACACCGACGGCGTCGGGCTGATGCGCGACATCACCCACAACATCGGCAACTCGTTCGAAGGCGAACGCGTGCTGCTCCTGGGCGCGGGCGGTGCGGCGCGTGGCGTGCTGCTGCCGCTGCTGGAACACAAGCCCGCGCGCGTGTTCATTGCCAACCGCACGGCCGATCGCGCCAACAAGCTGGTCGATCGCTTCGAGGTTTCGGCCAAGCTGCACGAGGTCGAGCTCGTGGGCGGCGGCTATGACGAACTTGCTGCGGACGACGTTTTCGACGTCATCATCAACGCTACGGCGAGCAGCCTCCAGGCCGAAGTGCCGCCCATTCCGACCACGGTGTTTGGCCCCAACGCACTGGCCTACGACATGATGTACGGACCGCGGCCGACGGTGTTCATGGAGTTTGCCCGGCGCAACGGCGCCCGCGCATGGGACGGCTTGGGCATGCTGGTGGAGCAGGCGGCGGAATCGTTCTTCGTCTGGCGCAACGTGCGTCCGGACACCGCTCCAGTGCTGCTCGCCATGCGCGAGGGGCTGCAGGGCGAAGCCGCCGTCGCGGCGCGCGCGCCTCGCTGAACCTGGAGCGAAGCCCCGCGATGATGCGTTGGTTCGGCTACGTGACCGGCTGCTTCGTTGCGGGCGTGGTCGCGCTCAATCTGTACTTCTTTGCCGCCATCGCGAGTTGGCAGGTGTTCGATCCGTCGTCTACCTGTTTCATGCGCGCCGAGCGCATGCGCCTGTGCGGCGCCAACGTCTTTACCTGCAAGGTCGACCACCGCTGGGTCAATTACGACCAGATATCACGCAACCTCAAGCGCGCGGTCATCGCCAGTGAAGACGCAGATTTTGTCTCGCACAGCGGCTGGGAAGTCGACGCCATGCTCGACGCGTGGGAGAAAAACAAGCGACGCGGCCACGTGGTCGCGGGCGGTTCGACCATCACGCAGCAACTGGCCAAGAATCTGTTCCTCTCGGGCGAGCGCCACTACCTGCGCAAGGGTGAAGAACTCGTCATCACATGGATGCTTGAGTTCTGGCTCGACAAGGAACGGATCCTCGAGATTTATCTGAATTCGGTGGAATGGGGCGAAGGCGTATTCGGCGCGGAAGCGGCAGCGCAGCATTACTTCAAGCGCCCGGCCTCGCAGCTCACCGTAGGTCAGGCGGCGCGCTTGGCTGCGGCGCTGCCCGCGCCGAAGTGCTTCGATAAGAAGAGCTACTGCGCCAACGTGCACGTCAACTTCACGCGCAAGGCCACCGTGATCGCCAACCGCATGGGCTCGGCCACGCTGCCGGATTGATTTGGCGTAGGGCTACTTCAACCAGCCCTTGCGGCGGAAGTACACCAGCGGAATCGCCGCCGACACCACCATCATCACGATCGCGTACGGGTAGCCTTCTGCCCAATCCAGCTCCGGCATCACCTTGAAGTTCATGCCGTAGATCGAGGCGATCAGCGTGGGCGGCATCAGCGCTACTGATACCACCGAGAACAGCTTGATGATCTTGTTCTGGTTGATGTTGATGAAGCCGACCGTGGCGTCCATCAGGAAGTTGACCTTGTCCGACAGAAACGCCGTGTGGTTCTCAATGGAATCGATGTCACGCAACACCTGGCGCGCTTCGTCCTGCTGGTCGGCCGAGAGCAACTGGCTGCGCAGCAGGAACGACACCGCGCGGCGCGTATCCATCACGTTGCGGCGGATCCGGCCATTCAAGTCTTCCACGCGGGCGATGATCTCCAGCACGTCGGCAGCGGCAGCGTCGGTCACCTCATCGGCCAGCACGCGTTTGCTGGCATCTTCCAGACGTTCGTAGACTTCTTCGATGGAGTCAGCCGAATATTCCGCGTCGGTGGCGTACAGATCCATCAGCACATCTTTGGCGTTGCGCACCGAGCCCGGGCGAAGCCGCGCACGCATGCGCACCAGCCGGAATGCGGGCAAATCCTCGTCGTGGATGGAGAAGAGCACATCCTTGGTCAGCACGAAGGCCACGCGCACGTTGCGCGAGGTGGTTTCTTCGTCGAGCAGGAAATCGGTGCGGATGTGGATGTGGCCGTCTTCGCCTTCAAAGTAACGGGCCGAGGCTTCCAGGTCCCCCAATTGCTCCAGTTCGGGCAGGACCACGCCGTAGGCTTCCTTGATCCACGCCAGCTCTTCGTCGTCGGGGTCGATCACGTCGATCCAGATCGGCTTGTGCTGCAGTAATTCGCTGCGTTCTTCGACCTGTTCCTGCGCGAGACGGCCTTTTTGCACGACGAACAGGTTGATCATGGGGCGTTTCCTTGAAGCAGGCGTTGAACGGGCGGCGAAAAATCGCGCCGAGTGTAGCGTAAAGAGCCGGCAGGTTCAGCCACAAACGGTGGCTTGGCGCGCACGCGTGGGGTTGATGCCACGTCCGGAAGATGCCGCCACCGGGCCGCCCGACGGGTAAAATGCAGACAAGTCATGCGGCCGGCCGGCCGCTCTCACATTCCCGACACCATGCGATTTACCGAACAACTGGCTGCCGCCTGGCAACGCAACAACTCCCTGCTGTGCGTCGGGCTCGATCCTGACCCGTCGCGCCTGCCGGCGTCGATGACGGGCACGGGCGGAGCGATCTTCTCGTTCTGCCGCGCCATTGTGGACGCGACCGCCGATCTGGTCTGCGCATTCAAGCCGCAGATCGCCTACTTCGCCTCGCAGCGCGCAGAAGACCAGCTCGAGCAGCTCATCAACTACATCCACGAGGCATATCCGGGCATCCCCGTCATTCTTGATGCCAAGCGCGGCGATATCGGCTCGACCGCCGAGCACTACGCCAAGGAAGCCTTCGAGCGCTATCAGGCCGACGCCATCACCGTCAGCCCGTACATGGGTTTTGACTCGATGCAGCCGTATCTCGCGCATGCCGACAAGGGCGTGATCGTGCTGTGCCGCACGTCCAACGCCGGCGGCAGCGATGTGCAGTTTCTGGAAACCGATGGCCGCCCCGTCTACCAAGTCGTGGCAGAACGCGCGCGTGACGTGTGGAATACCAGTGGCCAGATGGGCCTGGTGGTGGGCGCGACCTTCCCCGAAGAGATTGCCAAGGTGCGAGAAATTGTCGGCGACATGCCGCTGCTGATTCCGGGTGTGGGCGCCCAGGGCGGCGACATCGAGGCCACGGTGCGCGCAGGCCGCACAGCCGACGGCACCGGCATGATGATCAACTCGTCGCGGGCCATTCTTTACGCCAGCACCGACAGCGATTTCGCTGACGCGGCGCGCCGCGTGGCACTTGCCACTCGGGACCAGATCAACCAGTTCCGCAACTGATCCGCCTTATCGGTCCGGTTGCGGTGAGAGCGAGGACGCCATGACCACGCATCCGCACCGCCCCGTTGCCGGCACGCACCGGGAAGAGACCGGCAAGGACCCGGATCGCAAGCTCGAGAAAGAGCGCGACGACACCCACGAGCACGAGACGACGCGTCGCGATCATGATCGCGACCGTCGCCACGAGCACGACCACGAGCACCAGCCGGAACATGATCACGGAGATCGTCGCCGGCCGGATCATCCCAGCGAAATCTAGATCAGGACTCCGCTGAATCGAGGAAGTCGAGCAGGCCGCGCAGCGCATGCTCCGCTGCCTGCAGGCGGACCTGCTTGCGATCGCCCTTGAAGTGGCGCGTTTCCACGCGCGTTTGCAGGCGATTGCCCCAGCCGAAGCACACCATGCCGACCGGCTTGTCGGGCGTGCCGCCGGTTGGGCCGGCTACACCGGTAATCGCGACGGCCACCTGCGCGCGGCTGTTGAGCACTGCACCCTCGGCCATGGCATGCGCCACCGGCTCGCTCACGGCGCCATGTTCGCGGATCAGCGCCGCCGGAACGCCCAACATCTGCGATTTCGCTTCGTTGGAATAGACGACGAAGCCGCGCTCAAACCACGCGGACGAGCCTGACACATCGGTGACGGCGGCAGACACCAGCCCGCCTGTGCACGACTCGGCGGACGCCATCATCAGGCTGCGCTTGTTCAACGTGTCAGCCACCAGTTCGGCCAGTTGGGCCAGGGCGCGGGATTCAGCCATTGCAATACCTAGACGTCAAAACGAGCGCCACAGCGCAAACACGAGCAGCGTGTAGAACGCCGCGAGAATGTCATCGACCATCACGCCATAGCCGCCGCGCACGCCAAAACCTTTGAGCGAGCGGTCGTAATAACGGATGGGAGCCGGCTTCACCATGTCGAAGAAACGGAACCACACGAACGCGGCGAACTGCCCGCCCAGCGTGGTTGGCGTGACGAAAGCCAGCACGAGCCAGAACGCGACCATCTCGTCCCAGACCATGGCGCCGTGATCGGCCACACCCAGATCGCGAGCGGTGCGGGCGCATGCCCAGATGCCGATCACGAAACCAACTGCTGCGATCAGCAGCCAAGCCGGCCCCGAAATCCAGCGTGCACACACCACGTAGATCAGCCACGCGTACAGCGTACCGACCGTGCCCGGCAGGATGGGCGACAGGCCCGAACCGAAGCCGAGCGCCAGGATGCGTGCCGGATGTCCGAACATGAAGCGCGCCGTCGGGCGCCGCACCTGCACGGTCTGGCCTGCCTCGAGGACGACGCTTTCAGACTGGCCCGGCGGATTGGAGGGCGGGAAGGGAGCGGAAGACATCATGAGGCGGAAGAGAAATGGTCGAAACTGCTGTGCATGAAGAGGACGGGCGCGCCTTGAGCGTCGACGAGCCGCAAGCCCGTTTCAGCATCGATGCGGCCGATGCGTGTGACGGCCACGCCCGCACGCTGGCCCGCAACGACCACGGCGTCGCGTGCATCGGCAGGGGCGGTGAAGCAAAGTTCGTAGTCGTCGCCGCCGGCCAGCGTGCATTGCAACTGCAGCGCCGGAGACTGCGCCGCGAGCGTCACCGAGCGCGGGACATCGTCGACGGTGATCGTCGCCCCAACGCGAGATTGCGTGAGGATGTGGCCAAGATCGCCCAACAAGCCGTCCGATATGTCGAGCGCTGCACGGGCGATACCGCGCAATGCCAGTCCAAGCGCGACGCGCGGCGTGGGCATGTCCATGCGCGGCTGCACTTGTGCGAGGGCATCGGGCGTGAGCGCCCATTCGTTGCGCAGGGCGCCCAACGCGAGCCGCGCGTCGCCTACGGTGCCCGAGACCCAAAGGTCATCACCGGGGCGGGCAGCGTCGCGGCGCAGCGCCGCAGCAGCGGGGACATCACCGAAGACGGTCAGGCTCAGCGTAAGTGGCCCGCGCGTGGTGTCGCCGCCAATGAGTTCACAGTGAAAGGCATCTGCCAGAGCGAGCAGGCCTTCGGAGAAGGGTTTGAGCCAAGCCGGGTTGGCTTCTGGCAGCGCCACGGCCAGCGTAAAAGCGCGCGGCTGCGCACCCATGGCAGCCAGATCTGACAGGTTGACAGCCAGCGCTTTATGCCCAAGTGCGCGCGGCTCCGCATGTGGAAAAAAGTGACGGCCGGCGACCAGCATGTCGGTGGAGATCGCCAGTTCGTGCCCCGGGCGGGGCGTGAGCAAGGCGCAGTCGTCGCCCACGCCTAAGGTTGCTTTTGGCGTTGGTCGCGTGAAATAGCGCCGGATTAGCTCAAATTCGGATAAATTTGCCGCGGGATCGGTGGAGTTGCGGGAATTTGCGGGCTTGGACACGGCAGCGGCGATGGAAGAATATGGGGCAAGCCCGATGGTGCCGTGACAGGACGGTGGAATATTGTAGCGAATACGCATGTCACCCCCACCCAAAATCCCGTTGTGAGATCGCTTTTCACTATATAAAATGACGGGCCCAAGGAGGCGGACCGTATTCCCGTGGCGCTCGTGAGGGTATCCCGGTGGCCCGCTAGATGCGACGGCCGGCGCGCGCGCTGGCCACCCGATACGAGAGACCCATGACCACGGTGGATACCCAGCCTCAGCAGCCCGCCCGCACGGATGAAGAACTCAAGGCGCAGCAGCGCGCCGCCTTGCGCAAGGCCGCGCTGGAGTACCACGAGTTTCCGACTCCGGGCAAGATTTCCGTCACGCCGACCAAGCCGCTGTCGAACCAGCGCGACCTCGCCCTGGCGTATTCGCCGGGTGTCGCCGCAGCCTGTGAAGAGATCGTCGAAGACGTCGCCAATTCTTTCCGCTACACCGCCCGCGGCAACCTCGTCGGCGTGGTGACCAACGGCACGGCCGTGCTCGGCCTGGGCGACATCGGCCCGGAAGCCTCGAAGCCGGTCATGGAAGGCAAGGCGGGCCTGTTCAAGAAATTCGCCGGTATCGATGTGTTTGACATCGAGATCAACGAAAAAGACCCCCAAAAGCTTGTCGATATCATCGCCTCGCTGGAGCCGACCTTCGGCGGGATCAACCTGGAAGACATCAAGGCCCCGGAGTGCTTCTTCGTCGAGCGCGAATTGCGCAAGCGCATGAAGATCCCCGTCTTCCACGATGACCAGCACGGCACCGCCATCGTGGTGGGCGCGGGCATCACCAACGCCCTCAAGGTCGTCGGCAAGGACATCAAGAAGGTCAAGCTGGTCGCCTCGGGCGCGGGCGCTGCGGCGCTGGCCTGCCTTGACCTGCTGGTCGATCTGGGCCTGCCGCGCGAAAACATCTGGGTGACGGACTTGGCCGGCGTGGTCTACGAAGGCCGCACCGAACTCATGGACCCGGACAAGGCGCACTTCGCACAGAAGACCGACCTGCGCACGCTGGCTGAAGTCATCGACGGCGCCGACATTTTCCTGGGCCTGTCCGCCGCTGGCGTGCTCAAGCAGGACATGGTCAAGAAGATGGCCGATAAGCCGATCATCTTCGCGCTGGCCAACCCGAACCCGGAAATCCTGCCAGAGCTGGCCAAGGAGGTGCGCCCCGACGTCATCATGGGCACAGGGCGCACGGATTACCCGAACCAGGTCAACAACGTCTTGTGCTTCCCGTTCATCTTCCGCGGCGCGCTGGATGTGGGCGCGACCACCATCACGCGAGAGATGGAAGTTGCCGCCGTGCACGCCGTGGCTGAACTGGCCCGCCAGGAGCAAAGCGACATCGTTGCTTCCGCCTACGGCATCCAGGACCTGTCGTTCGGCCCCGAATACCTGATCCCGAAGCCCTTCGACCCGCGCCTGATCGTCAAGATCGCGCCGGCCGTGGCGCAGGCCGCCATGCTCTCGGGCGTGGCGCAGCGTCCGATTGAAGACATGGACGCCTACCGTCAGCACCTGCAGCAGTTCGTCTACCACTCCGGCACCCTGATGAAGCCGATCTTCTCGGCAGCCCGCAAGGTGCCAATGGAGAACAAGCGCATCGTCTTTGCCGAGGGCGAAGAAGAGCGCGTGCTGCGCGCCGTGCAGATCGTCGTGGACGAAAAGCTCGCCAGCCCGATCCTGATCGGCCGCCCGAACGTGATCGCCCACCGCATTGAGCGCTTCGGCCTGCGCCTGCGCGAAGGCGTGGACTTTGCCGTGGTCAACCCCGAGCATGACGAACGCTTCCGCGACTACTGGGAGACGTACTACAAGCTGATGGCGCGCAAGGGCGTGACGCCGCAATACGCCAAGCTGGAGATGCGTCGCCGCAATACGCTGATCGGCGCGCTCATGGTCCACAAGGGCGAAGCGGACGGCATGATCTGCGGCACCATCAGCAATACGGCTGCGCATCTGCGCTACATCGACCAGATTCTGGGCGGCACGAACTGCGTGTACGCGGCCATGAACGGTCTGGTTCTGCCGGGTCGCCAAGTCTTCCTCACGGACACGCACGTCAACATCGACCCGACTGCCGAGCAGTTGGCCGAGATCACCATCATGGCCGCCGAGGAGCTGTGCCGCTTCGGCATCAAGCCGAAGGTGGCATTGATGTCGCATTCGAACTTCGGCTCGTCGGAGGCGCCTTCGGCCGTCAAGATGCGCGAAACGCTGGCAATCTTGCGCGAACGCGCCCCGAACCTGGAAGTGGACGGGGAAATGCATGGCGATGCCGCGCTTGACGAGAAGCTGCGCGCATCGCTGGTGCCGGACTCGACCCTGAAGGGCGAGGCGAACCTGTTGGTAATGCCGAACATCGACGCCGCGAACATCGCTTACAACCTCCTGAAAGCGGCTGCCGGCAACAACATCGCCATCGGCCCGATCCTGCTGGGCGCAAAGAAGCCGGTGCACATCCTGACACCATCGGCTACGGTGCGACGCATTCTCAACATGACGGCGTTGACCGTTGTGGATGCTGCTGCACAAGCGCAACGCTGATCGTCACCGCACCAAAAAAGGGAGCGCACGATGCTGCGCTCCCTTTTTTTGTCCACTAAGTTTGCGTGCGCTTACATTTGTGCAAACTTAATGTCTGTATGGAAAAACCCTTTAGACTTTTACCTTCGGTTGATTGTTGTCATCGATGAGCGTACCCTTACGGGCTAAAGGGGTGCTTCTGAGCACATAAGGTCCGAACCGGGCCGACGGCGTCGAAAAAAGCGGTTTTCCGTAGATACGTCTGACTGGTTCACCTTATTCGGTGCGCGCAATGAGTGGTTTTTGCAGGCGGAAGGATTCCCCAAGTCTCCGGCAGTCGCCCGACTTGTCATTCCCTGCTAGGCCTCTTACGCATTGAGCCGCTTCGCTTTCAGCTGCAAACCGGCTGCCCGGATCGTTATTGGACAGCTACCTGCGCTTGTGACCTGCGCCGGGCTTCGGTCGGCGCGATTCTTCCGTTAGGGCCTGCTGATGACAAAGCGACTTGGAGCGTGGATCGGCCGCTCCGTATCTCAGGCGATGGCGCGTGGCGCGCTGGCGGCAACGCTTGCGTTGTCGGTGACCGGCTTGCCGGTCAATGCGCTTGCGCGGGACACCACCGGCATGACTGCCGCCGTGGGAACCATTCGCCCGGCAGACCTGCCCAATGAAGCGCAGCGCACGCTGGCGCTGATTGAGCAGGGCGGCCCGTTTCCCTATGCAAAAGATGGCACCACGTTCGGCAACTATGAACGACGTTTGCCTGCGCAGCGGCGTGGTTATTACCACGAGTACACCGTGAAGACGCGGGGGGCTCGCAACCGCGGCGCCCGACGCATTATTTGCGGCGGCAATCAGCAAGCGGCTAACGATTGCTACTACACGGAAGATCACTACAACAGTTTTCAACGGATACAGCGATGACGACCAACATGTTTGGGCTGGACGACTCGCTCACCGCACGCGATGAGCGCGTGGCCCGCGAGGCGTGGCACAAAGCGCAAAATCTGTACGACGGTGTGGTTGGGATGCAAGCTCTCGGCGCACGCGTCGGCGGAGCGGCCAAGTTGCCTCAAAGCGCACCGCAGAACATCATGACGCAGGACAACACTCAGACGGACGACGACGGAGCTCGCGAAGACGCCATGAACCTGTTCAAGACGGTGCGTCCGAATATCGTGCAGTCGATCCGCGCGTTTCGCGTGGCGGATCTGGCCGAGTCGGCGGCCAGCCTTGGCCAGCATTTCCTGTACGCCAACTGCGCGGCCGCGACCACAAAGAGCGAAGTGCTCGACGTGATTGCCCGCGAGTTCCTGTTCCCGAAGCACTTCGGCAAGAACTTCGACGCCTTGGCTGACTGTCTGACCGACATGATCTACAAGGCCGGCCCGCAGCCGGGTTTTGTCATCGTGCTCGAGGGCCTGCCGTGCCAGCCCAAGTTCGACAAGGAAGCGCGCGAAGTGCTGCTGGACGTATTCCGCGACGCGGCCGAATTCTGGGGCGAACGCAAGGTCCAGTTCCGCGTCTTCTATTCGTTCGCATGAACAACTAGGCCGCTTGGCCGGTTGATCGGCCCGGAAATGAAAAAGCCCGCAAATGCGGGCTTTTTTGTTGCCTTGTGAATGTGCTGACTGGTTTGTCAGCCCGCCCGCTTGTTGCGGCGAATCCGGTCGAACCACACCGCCAGCAGCAGAATGCCGCCCCGAATCAGGTATTGATAGAACGTCGGCACGTTCATCAGGCTCATTGCGTTCTGCACCGATCCCATGATCAGAACGCCGACCAGCACACCGGACACGGTTGCCACCCCGCCCGTGAGCGAAACCCCACCCAGCACGCAGGCAGAGATCACGCCCAGTTCAAGCCCGACCGACGTTTTCGGATCGCCCAGGCTCATGCGCGAGGCGAGCATCACGCCCGCAAAACCCGTCACCAGGCCCTGCAGGACGAACACGGCGATCTTGATGCGCGTCACAGGCAGGCCGGCAAGCAGCGCGGCTTCTTCATTGCCGCCGACGGCGAGCACGTTCTTGCCGAACACCGTCTTCTTGAGCAGGAAGCCGAAGAGGGCAAAACCGACGATGTTGCTCCAGATGGGGTATGAAATGCCGAGGAAGGATCCGCCGCCCAGGTCGAAGAAGCTCTCTTCGGAAATCATCACCGCGTCGCCGTTGGAGGTGATGAAGGCGAGGCCGCGCACGACTTCCATCATGGCCAGCGTGACGATCAGCGAGTTGATCTGGTAGCGCGCCACCAGCACGCCGTTGACGAGCCCGACCAGGCCGCCCGCGAGCACACCAGCCCCGACGCCAAGCACCACGCTGTGGGTTGCGGTGATGAGCGTGGAGGCCACCACACCCGCGAACGCCACGATGGAGGCGACGGAAAGGTCCACCTCGCCGAGCGCGAGCACGAACATCATCGTGACCGAGATGGAGCCGATCAAGGTGACGGAGAGCAGCAGGCCCTGGATGTTGCGGCTGCTGACGAAGCCGGGCACCGTGAACGCCAGCGCGGTGAACAGCAGGAGGAACACCACGACGATGCCCGATCGGTTGACCAGCTCCCACGTGAGGGCGGCGCGGCTGGGGATGCCGGGGGTGGCCATTGGCGGGCCGCCCGGCACGGATTCGGTGGATGGCGTTTGCATAGGATCGGTTTCCATGAGGGCGTGAATCGCGCGCTAACGTGGCAGCGCGAGTTTGATGAGGGTGTCAGGCGAGGCGTGCTCTCTGGGCAGATCGCCGACGATGCGGCCCTGCTTCATGACGAGCACGCGGTCGGCAACGCCGATGACTTCCGCCAGGTCGCTCGACACGACGATGACGGTGCGGCCCGCTTCGGCGAGGGCGTAGAGCAGGCTGTAGATTTCGCTGCGGGCGCCAACGTCGATGCCGCGCGTGGGCTCGTCCATCAGGAAGACGTCGATGTCTTCCGCAAGCCAGCGCGAGAGGATCACCTTCTGCTGATTGCCGCCCGACAGCTTGCCGATGGGCGTTTCACCGTTGCGTGTCTTGATTGCGAGCTTGTCGATGAAGGACTTGGTGGTCCGCGCTTCCTGCCGGTTGTTCAGCACGCTGAAGCGGCTGAAGTGGCGGCGGCAACTGATGTTCAGGTTATCGGACACCGAGGCGATCGCGACGATGCCTTCCTGCTTGCGGTCTTCCGGGCAGAGCGCGACACCTGCGCGCACCGCATCGCGCGGCGTGTTGAACTGAACGCGCTTGCCTTTGAGGTGAACCTCGCCCGCTGTGGGTTTGACCGCGCCGTAGAGCAGCTTCATCAGCTCAGAGCGCCCCGCGCCGACCAGCCCGAAGAAGCCGACGATTTCGCCTGCATGCGCGCGGAACGATGCGGGTTCGGTCAAGCCAGGCCCCATCAGGCCGCGCACGTCGACCTTCACCTCGCCGAGTGGGCGCGGCTTGTAGCCGTACACGTCCTGGATCGAGCGTCCGACCATGCAGCGGATCAGCCGTTCGCGATCGAGGCTCGCGCCGGCGTTGAACGTGTCGATATGCCGGCCATCACGGAACACGGTCACGCGATCGCACAGTTCATACACCTCTTCCATGCGATGGGTGACGTAGATGACCGCACGGCCCTCGGCCTTGAGCGCGCGAATGATGCGGAACAACTGCGTCGTCTCGCGCGAGGAGAGCGAACTCGTTGGTTCGTCGAACGCGATCACGCGCGCGTCGCGCATCAGTGCCTTGCCGATCTCGATCATCTGGCGCTGGCCGATCGACAGATGCTTGACGGGTTGGGCCGGATCGAGCTTCTCGCCCAGCCGTTCGAGTTCGCGCAGCGCGCGCGCGATCAACGTTTTCTCGTCGAGCACGCCAAAGCGGTTGGGCAACGCGCCGAGCATCAGGTTTTCTGCCACCGTCAGTTCCGGCACGAGGTGCAGTTCCTGATAGATGATCGCGATCCCCGCCGCAATGGCTGCGCGCGTGTTTGTGAACTGCTGCGGCACGCCGTCGAGCGACAGCGTGCCGTCCTCCGGCTGGTTGACGCCCGACAGCACCTTGAGCAGCGTCGACTTGCCCGCGCCGTTCTCGCCCATCAGGCCGTGCACCTCGCCGCGGCGGATGTCGAGCGAGACGTGGTCGAGCGCCAGCACGCCAGGAAAGCGCACAGTGATGCCGTCGAGCTTCAGATAGGCGCCAGCGGAAGCGTCGAGTGGGCCGCTCTCATCAAGTGATTGGACTGTCATCGGTTGCTCTCTGCGGATGCACATGGGGCGCGGGACCGGCCCGCGCCGCGTGTTGCATCAAATGCCCAGTTCCTTGCGGACGTCTTGCCAATTGCCGCGCACCATCAGCTTGCCGGTGGTTTGCGTATCGGCCGGCGGCTGCTTGCCGGTCTTGATCCAATCGACGAGGTTTGCAGCGCTGTCCTTGCCATGGTTGGTCGAGCTGACCGCAATCGTGCCGAAGAAGCCCGTCGGCTCCTTCTTCTGGAACTCGGCAAACGCCTCGCCGGCGCCGTTGATGCCGACGCCGATCACATCGGCTGCCGGAATGTGCAACTGCTCGGTTGCGCGCACGCCGCCCAGCACGCTCTCTTCATTGAGCGCGAAGATGACCCACTTCTTGATGCCTGCATGCTGTGCCAGCACCGGCGACGCGGCATTGAAGCCACCTGCGTCGTCGGTGGTCTTTTGCGGCGCGTCGAAGATGTTTTCCTTCTTGAAGCCGCCGGCCAGCAGCGTCTGCGTGGCGCCGTCGGTGCGCAGCTTGGCGGTCGGCAACTCGTAGTTGGTGATGCGCAGCGCGCCCACTTCCTCGGGCTTCCAGCCACGGCGCTTCATCTCGTCGGAGATGGCCTGTCCGACCTGGTTGCCGATCTTGAATGCCGACATGCCCAAGTGCGGCACGTTGGCCAGCGGCTTGCCGGACGAGTCAACGAGTTGATCGTCAACCGTGACGAACTTCATGTTGTAGTGCTTGGCGCGTGCCGAGATAGCCGGCCCCAGGCGCACGTCCGGCGCGCAGATGACGAAGCCCTTGGCACCTTGTGCGCCCAGGTTGTCGATGGCGGACAGCACCTTCTCGCCATCGGGCGTGCCAATGTTCACCACCGAAAAGCCGTCTTTCTGGCCAAGCGCGGTGGCAGCTTTTTGTTCGTTGATGAACCACGCCTGCTCGGGCATCTTGACCAGGAAGCCGATCTTGAGCGGCTCATCGGCGTGGGCGGGCAGGGCGGCGGCCAGCGGCCCCAGGCACAGGGTGGCTGCCAGGGCGGATAGGGTCAGGCGGCGAAGTTTGCGTTGCATGGTTGTCTCCTCGTTGGAATGGCTCTTATGGCACTACGTGAGTCGGGCGTGCTTCACGGCACGAACGGATCAATCAGATGGCGCTGACCGAGCAGCATGGCGTCGGCCACGTGCTGAAGCGGGCGGACATCGACATCGCTTTCGCCGCTGGCGATCAGTTCGAGAAAGCGTGTGTACAGGCTTGGGTATTCGCGTTCGGGGCCGACGTCGATCTCAACGCCGTCGATGGTCAATTGCTTGCCGCCTTGTGCCAGCCGCAAGGTGCCGTCGCGCGTGGCCACGTCGATCTGCCATAGCTCACCTGCGTCATGGCGCCAGTCGAATTCCGCCTGGATCGGCGTGCCGCACGCATCGGTGAATGCCAGGTGGGCGGCAATCGGCGTCTGCTGATTGGCAGGCACCCACAGGTCGGCCGCCGTGAGAAAGAACGCATGCGGCAGCACGCGGGTCAGGATCGAAAGCGCGTTGATACCCGGGTCAAACACGCCCAGGCCGCCGGGTTCCCAGATCCATGCCTGGTTCGGGTGCCAGCGGCGCACATCTTCTTTCCACTGCACGTCGACCGAGACGATGGCGCGGCTTGCAAGCCAGTCGCGGGCCGCCTCGACACCAGGCGCATGGCGCGAGTGCCACGAGGCAAACAACGTGCTGCGATGTTCCCGCGCCAGTTCAGCCAGGATCGCAACTTCCGACACGCTGGCGCCCGGGGGCTTCTCCAGCATCACGTGCTTGCCGGCGGCGAGCGCCGCGCGGGCCTGCGCAAATCGCACCTGCGGCGGTGTGCACAACGACACGGCCTGCAGCGCGGGTTCGTCTGCCAGCATGGCGTCGAGCGTCGTGTAGTGCGGCAGGCCGTCAATGCGTGAATGCGGGCTCGCGCAGGCCGCGAGCTCGAATCCGGGCTCTGCGGCAAGCGCCGGCAGGTGCTGATCGCGCGCGATCTTGCCGACGCCGACAATACCGATCGAAACGGGGGTGCGTTCACCGTGCATGGCTATCGCCCCAGCGCAAGACCAGCGGATCGAGCCGCCGGGCAATGTCGATCAGGCCCCGGCGCGTGTCCGGATGCATCGGCGGCAACGGATGGCGCGACGCCTCGCAGGCAATCACACCGCCTTCCTTCATGAGCGCTTTGGCGGCAAGGATGCCGGCCTGCCGGTTCTCGTGATTGATGAGCGGCAACCAGCGTTGATACAGATCGAAGGCGAGATCGTGCTGCCCCTTCGCGTGCGCCTCAATGATTGGCCGGATGCCGTCGGGATACGCGCCGCCGGTCATGCTGCCCGTGGCGCCGGCATCCAGATCAGCCAGCAGCGTGATGGCTTCTTCACCGTCCCACGGGCCTTCGATGGCGTCGCCGCCGAGGCGGATCAGCTCGCGCAGCTTGGCCGCCGCACCGGGCGTTTCAATCTTGAAGTAGGCCACGTGCTCGATCTCGCGCGCCACGCGTGCGAGGAACGCCGCAGACAGCACCGTGCCGCTGGCCGGCGCATCCTGAATCATGATCGGAATGCCCACGGCGTCCGACACGCGCGCAAAGAATTCGTAGATCTGCGCTTCCGGCACGCGGAAGGTGGCGCCGTGGTAGGGCGGCATCACCATCAGCATGGCGGCGCCCATGTCCTGCGCGCGGCGGCTGCGTTGCGCGCAGACCTGGGTGCTGTAGTGCGACGTGGTGACGATCACCGGCACGCGCCCAGCCACATGTTCCAGCGCGGTGCGCGTGAGCACTTCGCGTTCGTCGTCGGACAGCGAGAACTGCTCGGAAAAATTCGCGAGGATGCACAGACCATCCGAGCCGGCATCGATCATGAAATCGATCGCGCGCTTCTGGCTGGCGAGGTCAAGCTCGCCGGTTTCATTGAACGTGGTGGGCACCACCGGAAAGATGCCTTGGTAGCGCGGCTTGCTGTTGCGGGTCATGAAATCGTGAAGTCGGGAGCGGGTGTCAGGAAAGATGCTGGCGTGCGCCCAGCACGGCGCGGACGATGAACGTCATCACCACGGCAAATGCCAGCGCGGCGGCAAGGAAGTACAGACCGGCAGACAGGCTGCCTGTGGCGTTCTTGAGGATGCCCATGCCATAGGGGCCGAGGTAACCGCCCAGGTTGGACAGCGAGTTGATGGTTGCTATGCCCACGGCGGCGCTCGTGCCGGTCAGGAACTGTCCCGGCAGCGTCCACAGCACGGCCTGGATTGCATAGGCCGAAAACGCGAACAGGCAGAGGCAGCCCAATTGCAGCGCGGGCGTTTGAACCCACGCGCTACCCGCCATGCCGAGCGCGGCCAGCGCCGAGAGAATGGCGATGTGCCAGTAACGCTCGCCCGTGCGGTCCGAATGGCGCGGCACCAGGTACAAGCCCACCACGGCAAACAGATAGGGCACGGCGGACAGCAGACCGGTGGCGACATCGCTCACGCCAAACTGCTTGATGATCGTCGGCAGCCACAGCGACAGGCCGTAGATGCTCAGCGGAAACGGCAGAAACAGCAGCGCCAGCAACAGCACCCGCACATCCTTGAGTGCCTTGAGCGGACTGCCGTGCGATTTCAGCGCATAAGCGGCCTGGTCTGCGGCCAGCTCGCGCTCGATCCACGCGCGGTCTGCGGCGGGCAGCCAGCGTGCGTGCGCCGGGGATTCCGGCAGGATACGCAGCGTCGGCACGCACAGCAGCGTGGCCGGCAGGCCGCTGACCACAAACAGCGTTTGCCAGCTCGACATGCCAAAGAGCCCTGGCACCGACAGCAACCACCCCGCCATCGGCCCCGTGATGATGAGCGCGACGGGCTGTGCCAGCACCAGCAAGCCGACGATGCGTGCACGATGGCGCATCGGAAACCACTTGGTCAGGAAATACAGAATGCCGGGGTACAGGCCGGCCTCGGCCGCACCGAGCAGGAAGCGCAGCACATAGAAGCTGACCGGGCCGCTGACCAGCGCCATGGCCATGGTGATGACGCCCCACGTGAACAGAATGCGCGCGAACCAGCGGCGTGCGCCAAAGCGTTCGAGTGCCAGGTTGCTCGGCACCTCGCATAGGAAATAGCCAATGAAGAACAGGCCCGCTCCCAACCCGTAGGCAGCATCACCGATGCCTACTGCCGCGTTCATGTGCAGTTTGGCGAAGCCGACTACGGAGCGATCGATATACGCCACCACGTAGATCAGCGCCAGAAACGGCATCAGCTTGCGCGTGAGCAGGCGGATGATGCGCTGCTCTTCCGATGCATCGGCCGAAGCCGGAACGGCGCCTGCGGTTTGAGAGATTTCCATCGGTCTTTCCTCGGCTCAGTGCGAGTGGCGCGGCACGGCGGCGCCACGGCAGCCGACCAGGAAATCGAGGTCGCAGCCTTCGTCAGCCTGCAGCACGTGGTTGACGTAC
Organism: Ralstonia mojiangensis; assembly: GCF_023955645.1. Classification (NCBI taxonomy): domain Bacteria; kingdom Pseudomonadati; phylum Pseudomonadota; class Betaproteobacteria; order Burkholderiales; family Burkholderiaceae; genus Ralstonia; species Ralstonia mojiangensis. The sequence continues at coordinate 120,259 of NZ_JAMXHU010000001.1, forward strand.
AGGCGCTGGTAACCGCCGGCCTCGCCATGCGAACGCTGGGGCTGGTAGGCCGCGAGCCTGCGCGCGAGTTCTTCGGGGGAGATGTCCAGGTGGAGCGTGCCGGCCTCGCAGTCGAGTTCGATCCAGTCGCCGTCCTGCACCGCGGCCAGCGGGCCGCCAGCCGCGGCTTCGGGGGCCACGTGCAGCACCACCGTCCCGTAGGCGGTGCCGCTCATGCGTGCGTCGGAAATGCGCACCATATCCTTCACGCCCTGGCGCAGCAGCTTGGGCGGCAGGCCCATGTTGCCGACCTCGGCCATGCCCGGATATCCCTTCGGCCCGCAGTTTTTCATCACCAGCACGGAGCTGGCATCGACCTCCAGGGACTCGTCGACGATGCGTTCCTTGTAGTGCTCCAGGTTTTCGAAGACGACGGCGCGGCCGCGATGCTTGAGCAGTTCCGGGCTCGCCGCAGACGGCTTGAGCACCGCGCCACGCGGCGCCAGATTGCCGCGCAACACCCGAATCCCACCATCGTCGATCAGCGGGTTGGTGAGTGGGCGGATGACTTCGTCGTCGGTGATGGGCGCGTCCTTGACGTTGTCCCACAGCGTCCTGCCGTTGACGGTCAGCGCATCGGGATGCGGCAGCAAGTTCGCCTCGCCGAGTCGGCGCAGCACCGCCGGCAGGCCGCCCGCGTAATAGAACTCCTCCATCAGGAAGCGGCCCGAGGGCATCAGGTCAACGATGGTCGGCGTGTCCCGGCCGATGCGCGACCAGTCTTCCAGCTCAAGCGGCACGCCAATGCGCCCGGCAATCGCCTTCAGGTGGATCACGGCGTTGGTCGAACCACCAATGGCTGCGTTGGCGCGGATGGCGTTTTCGAACGCGGCGCGCGTGAGGATCTTGGACAGCGTCAGCCCTTGCAGCGCCATCTCGACGATGCGGATGCCGGACATATGCGCGAGCACGTAGCGCCGCGAGTCCACCGCCGGAATGGCCGCGTTGTGCGGCAGCGATGTGCCGAGCGCTTCGGCCATGCATGCCATGGTGGACGCTGTGCCCATCGTGTTGCACGTGCCTGCCGAGCGTGACATCCCCGCTTCCGCCGACAGGAAATGATGCAGGTCGATCTCGCCCGCCTTGAGCGATTCGTGCAGTTGCCACACCGCCGTGCCGGAGCCGATGTTCTTGCCGTCGAGCTTGCCGTTGAGCATCGGCCCGCCCGTCACGACGATGGCCGGCACGTCGCAGCTTGCCGCGCCCATCAGCAGGGCCGGCGTGGTCTTGTCGCAGCCGGTGAGCAGCACCACGGCATCGATCGGGTTGCCGCGAATCGCCTCTTCAACATCCATGGCCGCGAGGTTGCGCGTGAGCATGGCGGTCGGGCGCAGGTTCGATTCGCCGTTGGAGAACACCGGAAACTCCACCGGAAACCCGCCCGCCTCGTAAATGCCGCGCTTGACGTGTTCGGCAAGCTTGCGGAAATGCGCGTTGCACGGCGTCAGTTCCGACCAGGTATTGCAGATGCCGATGATCGGGCGGCCGTCGAATTCGTGATCGGGGATGCCCTGGTTCTTCATCCAGCTTCGGTACATGAAGCCGTTCTTATCGGCGGTGCCGAACCATTGGGCCGAGCGCAGCTTGGGTTTCGATTCCGACATGGGTGCGTGTGTCACGGACGTGGTTGTCGAGGCGCGCGCGCATCGATCGGCTGCGTGGCACTTGCGGGCCGCGCGGCACGTCCGTTGTCTCCGGTGTGGTTGTGGTTTTTTGATCGGACCGAGTGTACGGAGCGCCCTGATATCCTTCCAATGAAATATTGGCCGTGACCGATATCCGATTTGATATTTCGAGGAAGACCCGATGTCGAACAGCCCCTGGTACGTCCGCGCGCGCCTGAAGACGCGACAACTGCTGCTGCTGATTGCGCTGGCCGAGGAGGGCAACATCCACCGGGCCGCCGCCGCGCTCAACATGACGCAGCCCGCCGCCTCCAAGCTGCTGCGCGAGCTGGAAGCCATGCTGGATGTGCAATTGTTCGAGCGCATGCCGCGCGGCATGCGGCCCACGCGGTACGGTGATGCGCTGATCCGGCACGCGCGGGCCGTGGTCGGCAGCCTGGACCAGGCCCAGGAGGAAGTGCTCGGGCTTAAGGCCGGACACCTCGGACACGTGGCGGTGGGCACCATCACGTCGCCGGGCGTGCGGCTGTTGCCGCCGGTGGTAGCGCAGATCACACGCGAGCATCCGGGGCTGCGGGTGTCGCTGGAAATCGAAAGCAGCAACGTGCTGCTGGAACGCCTGGCGCAAGACAAGCTCGACCTGGTGGTCGGCCGCCTGTTTGCCGAGCACGACAAGCTGCACCTGCGCTACGAGCCTCTGGCCGACGAGCCGGTGGTTGCGGTGGCGCGGCCGGGACATCCGCTGCTGGCGGAACCGTCGCTGACGCTGGCGGACGTGCAGCCGGCCACCTGGGTGGTGCCGCCCATCGGCAGTGTGCTGCGTCACCGGTTCGACCTGATGTTCCAGCGGGAGAGCCTGACAGCGCCTTCCAGCGTGGTGGAAACCTCCGCGCTGCTGTTCCTGACGCGGATCCTTGAGCAGAGCGACATGCTGGCCGTGATCGGCGCCGACGTCGCGCAGTACTACGCGTCGTATCAGATGCTGGCGATTCTTCCGTTGCCGATGCCGTGCCAGATGGATGACTTCGGCATCATCACGCGCACGGACCGGTTGTTGTCTCCCGCGGCGTTGCATGTGGTGCAGGCGCTGCGCGACGCGGGCCGAACAGCTTACGGCGCGGGTTGATCGCCCTCGTTAAAAAAGCCCGCAATTGCGGGCTTTTCTCTGTGCTTCGATGACGTTCAGGCAGCGGGCACTGCGCCCTGCGGCGTGAGGTGATTGACGGCTTCGGGCAGGCCTTCGGCCAGCTGGTTGGCGAGATCGCCCTCGTTGATGCCGAAGTTGGCGGCGAGTTTCGACACCTCCTCCAGCGCACCCGTGTCGCTCAGTGCTTGGGTAATCTGCTCGCCGGACACCGGCAGGTTCTGGCCGTTGCCGATCCACGATTTGACCTGTTCGCCCAGGCCGGCTTGCTCCAGGATCTGCTGCAGCGGCCCGAGGCCTCCGACGGCCGCCTGGTCCGCATTGCCGCTGCCGCCGCCGAGCAAACCGCCGAGCAGACCGCCAAGGCCACCCGCTCCGCCAGCGCCGCCGAGCAGGCTGCCCAGCGCGCCGGCGCCGCCTGCTGCACCTAGCAAGCCACCCAGCGAACCGAACAGGCCGCCGCCCTGATCTTCCTGCCCTTGCGGCGCGGCCGCATCGCCCGCGCCTTGCGACTTGTGCTTCATCGCCAGGTAGGCCAGCACGCCCACAGCAAGCAGCACCTTCTTGTTGCCCAGCAAGGACGATTGCGCACCGCTGGCGTCATTGCCGCCGCCGAGAATCGAATCGAGTAGACCCATGATGAAGCTCCTTTGGTCAGTGGCGGGCACGGGGGAAAGGCCCGCCGGGGGATCAAACGGTCAGTGTTTCGTCGTCAGAAGTTAGAACTCGCCGAGCACGGCGTGCAGCGCGGACACGGCAACAAGCGCCGCCGATTCCGTTCTCAGAATACGTCGCCCGAGTGTCAGCGGTAAGAAACCGGCGGCCTCGGCCAGCGCTTCTTCGTCGGCCGAGAGACCGCCTTCGGGGCCGATCAGCAGGACGATGCCGCTGCCTTCGATGCGCGTGCGCGATTGCACAGCCCATTGGGTGAGCGATTGCGTGCCACGCGGCGACAGCAACACGCGCGGCGCGTCGGTCGACTTTGCGGCGGCAAGCCATTCACGCAGCGTGGCGACCGGTGCGACCACGGGCACGCGAGCTCGGCCGCATTGCTCGCACCCGGCCTGCACCAGTGCCTGCCAATGCTGCACGCGCTTGGCGGCACGCTCGCCGGAGAGGCGCACCACGCCGCGTTCGGTCTGCAGCGGCGTGACGGCATTGACGCCCAGTTCGATGGCCTTCTCGATCAGCCAATCCATCTTGTCGCCGCCGGCAATGCCTTGCGCGAGGGTGATGGCGTAGCGGGCCTCCGTGTCGGGCTGTGTGGCATCCGCAAGGCTGGCGGCGGCGTCGCGCTTGTTGATGGCGTCGAGCCGAGCACGAAATTCGTTGCCGGAGCCATCGAACAGGCAGACGTCATCGCCAATGGCCAGCCGCAGCACGTGGATGTGGCGCGTGACGGCCTCGGGCAGCGTGACGGTGGTGTTGGGGGCAAGCGGCGTATCGACGAAAAAACGGGGAAGCCCCATTACAGCAATCCTTGTGGTGAATCGGGTCAGGCGATCAGGCGATGGAGCGATCAGGCTGCCGCTGGGCGGCAGGCGAGGCCCCAGCGATAACCGTCGGGATCGCGCACGGCGGCGTAGCGCTCGCCCCAGAAGGCATCGTGCGGCGCCATGATGGACGCGGCGCCCTGGTCGAGCGCGTTCTGATACACGGTGTCGACATCGTCGCAATACAGGTGGAAGCTCTGCGGGCATTCAAAGCCCGCGCCGGCCGGGGCTTTCGCGGTGGAGCCAAAGACGCCTTCGGGCGCAAACATCAGCATGAGCTGGCCCTGGTAGGTCATCTCGACGTGGATCGGGCGGCCATGGTCGTGCATTTCATCCTGCACATCAAAACCGAACGCGTTGCGGTAGAAGGCGATGGCGGCCGATGCGTCGCGCACGGTCAGGTACGGGACAAGCCAGGGGGTGTTGGCGGGGCGGGGGAAGCTCATGACGGGCTCCTTCTTCGGCGCAATGCAGCCAGGGACGACTAGTGTAGAGCGCCCGCCACGCCACAATCAAAAAGAAATCAAAACACCTCGCTTGCCGGGGGCTGGTTGCGCGCCCGGCCGCCGCTGCGCGCAACTTCATCGACGAGCCACTGGCGGAACAATGCAAAGCCCGCGTGCTCCGCCGCCTGGTGTGGATGGATCAGGTAGTACGACAGGCGCAAAGAGGCTTCGGTCGCCAGCGGCCGCATGAGGCGTCCGGCGGCGATGTCGTATTCGACGAGGATGCCCTGGCCGAGCGCCACGCCTTGGCCGTCAATGGCCGCTTGCAGCGCCATCAGGGCTTCGGAAAACGCCGGCCCGCGCGTGGCATCGATGTGGGGCACACCGACCTCGTCGAGCCATTGCCGCCACGTTGGATGGTGCGCCAGATGGCGGCCGCCGCGCTCGTGCAGCAGCGTTTGCGTGGCGAGGTCCTGCGGCATGCGGATAGCCGCCTGCAGCGTGGCGTTGCACACGGGAAAGAAATCGGTGGAGGTGAACCACTCGACGCGCAGGTTGGGCGCGTTGACTTGCCGGTCGTCGATGCACAGATCGAACTGGCCGTGGTCTTGCACGTCGGCGGTCGAGACTTCGACACGCACGTGCGGATGCTGGTTGAAGAACCGGTACAGCCGCGGCACCAGCCATTTTGCGCCGAAGGTTGGCGGCACAGCCACGCGCAGCGGCGCATCGGCGGTGTCCATCAACAGGTCGGTGGCTTGTTCGAGCGCACGCAGCGCGTCGCGCACGCGAGGGAGGTAGTTGTCGCCCGCGTCTGTCAACGTGAGCTGGTTGTTGCGGCGCGCGAAGAGCTTTTTGCCCAGATGATCTTCGAGCTGCTTGATCTGGTGGCTGACAGCGGCGTTGGTCACGCAAAGCTCGTCCGCAGCCCGGCTGAAGCTCAAATGGCGGCCCGCAACTTCAAAGACGCGCAATGCATTGAGGGGAGGGAGGCGCCGTGGCATGCATTCTCGTTAAGAAAAATTTAACGTCCAACGAAGAATTTGTAGTTTGCCACGTTAAGGGCGGCCCGACTACAAATGCGCCTGGGGACGGTGACGATGCTTGGTGTGTGCCTCCAGCGATCTCAAACCACGCGACGCACCGGACCCCGCCTACAAAAACATTTCAGGAGACGTCATGAATCGAACCACCGCTGTTCGCGGGATGCTGGCGTGCGGCCTTGCGCTCGCTGGCTGGACCGCTCCCGCCCTCGCACAAACCAACGTCACGCTGTACGGCCGTGTTGCCAGCGGCATCGACTACCAGAACAACGTCGCCCCCACCGCGACCTCGCCGGGCGGCAGCCTCTGGCGCGCCGCCGACAACCAGTGGGGCACGAGCATGTTCGGCTTCATGGGCAAGGAGGATCTCGGCGGTGGCCTGCAGGCGCTCTTCCGGCTCGAGTCCGGCTTTGGCGCGGCCCAGGGCAAAACCAACGGCGACGCGCTCTTCAACCGCCGTTCGTACGTCGGCCTGTCCAGCCCGACCTGGGGCACGTTGACCGCCGGCAAGAACCTCTTCATCAGCAACGACGTCTGGTTCCTGGACCCGACCGGGCAGCAGTTCATCGGCTCGGCCACACTGGTGCGTGGACGTAACTGGCCGGGCGCCAACAACGTCGTCGAATACCAGAGCCCGACCTGGGGCGGCTTCCAGATCGGCCTGCAGACCGGCCTGGGCGAACAGCCCGGCTCGTTCACGAACAGCCGCCGCGATGGCGTGTCTGCCGTCTACACGGCCGGCCCGCTGGAAGTGCGCGCGATCTACGACGTGATCCGCGACGGCAATGGCAAGTTCAGCGACATCTTCAATTTCTCGAAGGAAGCGACGATCGGCGGTACGTACACCATCGGCAAGGCGAAGCTGTTTGCCGCGTATGAAAACCTGTCGGCGCCGGATGCGGCAGCGGGCGCCCCGACCAAGGCCAATCATTACTGGCTGGGCATCAACTACGAAGTGACGCCGGCGCTGACGCTGATCGGCGCGGCCTATCGCGTCAACGTGAACCACGGCGGCGGCAACGCCAATCTGTTCATGGCGGGCGCGAACTACAACCTGTCCAAGCGCACGATGCTGTACGCGAGCGTCGGCACGGTGCAGAACAGCGCTACCGCCAACTTCTCGGTGGAAGCAACCAACAACAACCCGGCGGTGGGTAAGAACCAACTGGGTGCGTACACCGGTATCGTTCACTCGTTCTAAAAAAGACCGCTCATGATCCTGCTGCGCTTTCCAAGTCAACCACGGGCCGCTCGTTGCGGATCATGAAACGGTTTTAACCCCGGGCCCCGTCCCACGTCACACCAAGCAATGCCACGCATGAACATCCTCACCATCGATACCGGTACCACCAACACACGCGTCACGGTCTGGCGCGATGACGTTGCGCTCTGCCAGGCTGCGCGCCAGGTTGGCGTGCGCGACACCGCCATCACCGGCAACCGGACGACGCTGCAGCGCGGCGTGCAGGACACCATTGAAGCTGCGCTGCAGAAGGCTGGTTTCGGTATGAGCCAGGTCGACTTGGTGCTGGCGTCCGGCATGATCACCTCCAACGTCGGCCTGCACGAAGTACCGCACCTGATGGCGCCGGCCGGCCTGCGCGACTTGGCGGCGGGGATGGTGCAGGCGACCATCCCCGAGGTTTGTCCCCAGCCGATCTGGTTTGTGCCGGGCGTGCGCAATCCGGTAGACAACCTTGGTCTGCACAACATCGAGTCGATGGACATGATGCGCGGCGAAGAGGTCGAGACCATGGGTTTGGTTTCGCGCCTCGGTATCACAGAGCCGGCGGTGATCGTGCTGCCGGGTTCGCACTCGAAGTTTGTGCATCTGGACGCGGATCAGCGCATCACCGGCTGTGTCACGACGCTGGCCGGCGAGCTGCTGCACGTGATCACGCACAACACCATCCTGGCTGACGCGCTCGACTCCGACTTTGCCACCGAGGTCGACTCGGAAATGCTGCTGTCCGGCGCGCGCAGCGCCAGCAGCATCGGACTGGGGCGCGCCTGTTTCATGGTGCGCACGCTGGGTCAGTTCACGATCTACGAGCGTAATGCGCGGGCCAACTTCCTGCTGGGCGCGGTGCTGGGCGCGGATCTGCTCACGCTCAAGAACAGCAGCGCGATTCGCATGAACCCGGGCACGCAGTTCGTCATCACGGGCAAGCCGCTGCTGCGCGAAGCGCTGGCTGTGCTGGTGTCGGACGACGATTTCTTCTCAGGCAAGGTCACCGTTACGAGCAGTGAACAGCAGGAACACCTGGCCGGCAGCGGCGCGATCGCCATCGCACGCGAGCGCGGTCTGGTCAAAACCTTGAAGGTGGCGTAAGCGGGCGCCCACGCCATCTCATCTTTCATCCAACGCAGAACAGATGCCGCAAAGACGGCATCGCAAGGAGACAACATGCAACAACAACGACGCGGGACATTCAAGGCCATTGCTGCCGCCACGCTGTTCGCCATGGCCGGCGGCCTTTCGGTGTTTGCCCATGCAGCCGATGACGTGAAGATCGGCTTCCTGGTCAAGCAACCCGAAGAGCCATGGTTCCAGGACGAATGGAAGTTCGCAGACCAGGCCGCCAAGGAAAAGGGCTTCAAGCTGGTGAAGATCGGCGTGCCCAGCGGCGGCGAAGTGCTGACCGCCATCGACAACCTGGGCGCGCAGCACGCGCAGGGTTTCGTGATCTGCGTGCCCGATGTGAAGCTCGGACCGGCGGTCGTGGCCAAGGCCAAGCAGAACAACCTCAAGCTGATGACGGTGGATGACCGCTTGGTCGACGGTGCCGGCAAGCCGATCGAGTCGGTGCCGCACATGGGCATCTCGGCCACGAAGATCGGCGAGCAGGTGGGCGATGCCATCGCGCAGGAGATGAAGAAGCGCGGCTGGAACCTGTCGGAAGTGGGCGCCATCCGCATCGCCTATGACCAGCTGCCGACTGCCAAGGAGCGCACCGACGGCGCCGTCGCCGCGCTCACCAAGGCAGGCTTCCCGGCCGCCAACGTGTTGACCAGCCCGCAGGCCAAGACCGATACCGAAGCCGCGTTCAACGCCGCCAACATCACCCTGACCAAGAACCCGAAGTTCAAGCACTGGATTGCCTTTGGCCTGAATGACGAAGCCGTGCTGGGCGCCGTGCGCGCAGCGGAAGGCCACGGCGTGAAGCCGGCAGACATCATCGGTGTGGGCATCGGCGGCAGCCAGTCGGCGCTCAACGAGTTCGCCAAGCCGGAGAAGACCGGATTCTTCGGCACCGTGCTGATCAGCCCGAAGCGTCATGGCTATGAAACCTCGCTCAACATGTACGAGTGGATCAAGAACAACAAGGCGCCGGACCCGCTCATCCTGACCAGCGGCCGCCTGATGACGCGCGACAACGAAAAGGCCGTCCGCCAAGAGATGGGTCTGTGATCTTGCGGATGACGTTGTTGAAGGAGACTTGCCATGTCGGCGTTTCTTGAGTTTCGTGGCATCAGCAAGGTGTTTCCGGGTGTGCGGGCGCTGTCCGATGTGTCGTTTGGCATCGAATGCGGCCGCGTGCACGGCTTGCTGGGCGAGAACGGCGCGGGCAAGTCGACGCTGTTGAAGATCCTGGGCGGCGATTACCAGCCCGATGGCGGGCAGATCGTCGTCGAGGGCCAGCCGACGTCGTTCCCGACCACGCGGGCGGCACTGGATGCCGGCATTGCCGTCATCCACCAGGAGCTGCAGACGGTGCCCGAACTGACGGTGATGGACAACCTGCTGCTCGGCCACCTGCCGGCCAGCGGCGGGTTTATCCGTCAGCGCGAGGCGATGGCCTGGACGCGCGAGCACCTCGGCCGCATCGGTGTCGATCTGGACCCGCGCGCCAAGCTGAAGCACCTGTCGATCGGCCAGCGCCAGATGGTCGAGATCTGCAAGGCGATCCTGCGCGATGCGCGTGTGATTGCGCTGGACGAGCCGACGAGTTCGCTGTCGATCCGCGAGACCGACATCCTGTTCCGCCTCGTGAAAGACCTGCGCGCGCAGGGCCGTGCGCTGATCTACATCTCGCACCGGCTGGATGAGATTTTCGAGTTGTGCGACGGCTGCACGATCTTCCGCGACGGCCGCAAGGTGGCGGATTTCCCATCGATGGCCAACGTTACGCGCGACGAGCTGGTCGCGCAGATGGTCGGCCGCCAGATCGACGACATCTTCGATTACCGCGCGCGGCCGCTGGGCGACGTGCGCTTGCAGGTGGATGGTCTGGTGGGCCCGAAGCTGGCCGAGCCGGCAAGCCTGTCCGTGCGCCGCGGCGAGATCGTCGGCCTGTTCGGGCTGGTGGGCGCGGGGCGGTCGGAACTGGCGCGGTTGATCTACGGAGCCGATCGCAAGATGGCCGGGAGCATTACGCTCGACGGCGCGCCGATCCGCATCCGCGATGTGGCCGATGCCATCCGCCAGGGCATCGTGCTGTGCCCGGAAGACCGCAAGGAAGAGGGCATCATCGGCTGCCGCTCGGTGTCGGAAAACATCAACATCAGCTGCCGGCGCAACCAGCGTCGCTTCGGCCTGTTCGTCAATGACAGGCAGGAAGCGAAGACGGCTGATCACTACATCACGCGCCTGCGCATCAAGACGCCCAACCGCGAGCAGCCGATCCGCCTGCTGTCGGGCGGCAACCAGCAGAAGGCCATCCTGGCGCGCTGGCTGGCGGAAGACGACATGCGCGTGCTGATCATCGACGAGCCCACGCGCGGCATCGACGTCGGTGCCAAGAACGAGATTTACCAGGTGCTGTACGAGCTGGCCGAACGCGGCGTGGCCGTGCTGATGATTTCCAGCGAACTGCCGGAAATCCTCGGCGTCGCCGATCGCGTGCTCGTGATGAGCGAAGGCCGCATCGCCGGCGAACTGCCGCGCGAGCAGGCCAATGAGCAGGCAGTGCTCAAGCTCGCGCTACGCCCTGAATCTGCGCCGCTGCCGTCTGCGCCCATGCCGCCGTTGGCCGCCTGAGAACCCCGGAGTCCAAGATGTCCCAGTCTCAACCCCTGCAACATTCCGATGCGCTCGCCGCATCGGCACGCTCTGCCATGAACAAGACGCGCCTACTTCGCCTGCTGGACGATTTCAGCCTGCCGCTGATCTTCGCCATTCTGTTTGCCGCGCTGTCGTTCTCAGTCGAGTATTTCTTCTCGTGGCAGAACATGGTGGGCCTTGCGCTCTCCGTCTCGCAGATCGGCATGGTCGCCTGCACGATGATGTTCTGTCTGGCGTCGCGTGATTTCGACCTGTCGATCGGCTCCACGGTGGCGTTTGCCGGCGTGCTGTGCGCGATGATCATCAACGCCACCGGCAGCATCGCACTTGGCATCGGCGGGAGCCTGGTGGCGGGCGCGATCATCGGTGGCGTCAACGGTTTCGTGATCGCCAAGCTGAAGATCAACGCGCTGATCACCACGCTGGCCACGATGGAAATCGTGCGCGGCCTCGCCTTCATTGCCTCGCACGGGCAGGCGGTGGGCGTGTCCGACATGGATTTCTTCGACCTGGGCAACACCATCGTCTTTGGCGTGCCGACGCCGGTGTGGGTGGCGGGGCTGTGCTTCGTGGTGTTTGGCGTGCTGCTCAACAAAACGATCTACGGCCGCAATACGCTGGCGATTGGCGGCAACCCGGAAGCGGCGCGGCTGGCGGGCGTGAACGTCAACATGACGCGCATCGTCATCTTCCTGATCCAGGGCGTGGTTGCTGCGCTGGCGGGCGTGATTCTGGCGGCGCGCATCACCAGCGGCCAGCCGAATGCGGCGCAAGGCTTTGAACTGAATGTGATCTCGGCCTGCGTGCTGGGCGGCGTGTCGCTGCTCGGCGGCCGCGCGACCATCAGCGGGGTGCTGGTCGGCGTGTTGATCATGGGCACCGTGCAGAACGCCATGAACCTGCTGAATATCGACGCGTTCTACCAGTACCTGGTGCGCGGTGCGATTCTGCTGGCGGCGGTGCTGGTCGATCAGTTGAAGAACCGCGGCGGCCGTGAGTGAGGCTACGCAGATGACAACCGCAACCACGCTGTCCGATCTGCGCTGCACGCTCGGCGAAGGCATCCTCTGGGACGACGCCCAGCGCCTGCTCTGGTGGACCGACATCCAGGAATCGCTGCTGTGGCAGCACGATCCGGCGACGGGACAGGAGCGCCAATGGCCGCTGCTGCAACGCGTGGGCTCTTTCGTGCTGACGGACGAACCTGGCGTGCTGATCCTGGGTCTTGCCAAGAACATCGCCCGCTTCGACACGCGCACCAGCGCGCTTACGCTGCTGGCCGAGGTTGAGCCCCACAACCCGACCACGCGCGTCAACGACGGCCGCGCCGATCGTTCCGGCAACTACGTCTTCGGCACCATGCACGAAGGTGGCCCCGAACCCACCGGCAGCTTCTATCGGTTCACGCCGATGGGCACGCTGCAACGTCTGGCGCTGCCGCACATCGCCATCGCCAACAGCATCGCCTTCAGCCCCGGCGGCGAGACCATGTATTGGTGCGATACGAACAGCCGTCGCATCCACGCGTGCGATTACGACGGGCAGACCGGCGCAGTCGCCAATATTCGCGTCTTCGCCGATCTGCGCGACCAGGATGCGGAGGGTGCGCACAAGGGTTCGCCCGATGGCTCCACCGTCGACGCAGACGGCTGCCTGTGGAATGCAGAGTGGGGCGGCAACCGGCTGACGCGGTACGCACCGGATGGGCGTGTGCTGGCGCGCTTGCCCGTGCCGGCATCGCAGCCCACGTGCCCGGCATTTGGCGGCGAGGCGCTCGACACGCTCTATCTGACGACGGCGCGCGACGGCTTGTCGGCGCGCCGCCTGGCAGAAGACGTAAACGCTGGCGCGACGCTGCAGCTTGCCGTACCCAACGTACGAGGATTGCCGGAGGGCCGGTTCGGCCATGCCTACGTTGCGGCTTGAAAACGGCGTGCTACGCGCCGAGGTGCTGCCCGAGGCGGGCGGCGGGTTGCTGCGTTTTGATCTGCTGCGCGATGGCGATGTTGTGCCCATCTTCCGGCCGGGCGAGGCAGACGCTGCCCTGCGCGATCCGAGAACGCTGGCTTGCTATTCGCTGGTGCCGTGGTCCAACCGCATCGGCGGCGGGCGCTTCCCGTTCCAGGGGCAGACCATCGAAGTGCCGCGCACGCGTGACGACGAACCGTATCCCCTACATGGTCACGGCTGGCTGATGCCGTGGCATGCCGTGTCGCAAACAGACACGTCCGTTGAACTCGCTGCGGTGGTCGAGCAGGGGCGCCCATTCCGCTATCAGGCGGTGCAGCGCTACACGCTGATGGGCAACACGCTGACCATCGCGCTGACAGTACGCAACGAAGGTGCGCCGCTGCCATTCGGGCTGGGCGTGCATCCGTTCTTTCCGCGCACGCCCGATGTTCGGTTGCGTGCTGGCGCAACGGCCATGTGGCAATCCGCGCCGGACTATCTGCCGACGGCCTTGCAGGCGCTCTCTTCGGAGGCAGACTTTCGCGAGCTTCGGATGCTGGAGACCAACGCCGCCATCAATCACAGCTTTGAAGGCTGGGACGGCCGTGCCGAGATCGTCTGGCCCGGCCGCCGCACGTCTGTGCAAATTGCCGCCGACACGTCGCGCTATGTGTTGTATACGCCGGTGTCGCATGACTTTTTCTGCTTCGAGCCGGTTGACCACGCGATCAATGCGCACAACCTGCCGGGCTTGCCGCAAGACCACGGCCTGACCATTCTCGGCGCCGGGCAGAGCTTGCAGCGCAGCTATCAATTCACCGTGAATCAACCCAACGCATGACCGCTTCTCCGACGTCTTTTCCGCCGCGTCTCGCAGGCAAAGTCGCCCTGGTGACGGGCGCCACGCAAGGCATTGGCGGGGCGATTGCCAAGCTGTTCGCGCAGCACGGCGCACGCGTGATCGTCAACGCGCTGGTGCGTGACGAGCGCGCCGAGGCGTTCGCCGCCGAAATTGGCAACAGCGTTGGCAACGACGACAACATCCTCCTCGTACAAGCCGACGTGCGCGACCGCGCGCAGATCGACGCGATGGTCGCCGCAGGTGTCGAGCGCTTTGGCGGGATTGACGTGCTGGTCAACAACGCCGGCATCAACGTGTTTGCCGATCCGCTCAAGTTGAGCGAGGACGATTGGGCGCGCTGCCTTTCCGTCGATCTGGAAGGCGCGTGGCACTGCGCGCGCGCCGTGCTGCCGCACATGCTGGCGCGCGGGGCGGGGAGCATCGTCAACATCGCCTCGGTGCATGGGCACAAGATCATTCCGGGCGCGTTTCCGTATCCGGTGGCCAAGCATGGGCTGATCGGGCTCACGCGGGCGCTGGGCATTGAATATGCGGCGCGTGGTATCCGCGTGAATTCGATTTCGCCAGGGCTGATCCTCACGCCAATTGCCGAAGCCGGCTTTGCCGCCGCACCTGACCCCGAAGCCGAACGCCGCCGCCAGGCCGAGCTGCTGCCGTGCAAGCGCATCGGCGAGCCCGAAGAGGTGGCCTACACCGCGCTGTTCCTCGCTTCCGACGAGGCGCGTTTCATCAACTCGACCGACATCCTGATCGATGGCGGGCGCTCGCAGCTCTATCACGAATGACCTGGACAACCCACCTTCCGCTGATCGCCATCTTGCGCGGCATCCGGCCTGACGAGGTGCTGGCGCACACGCAGGCGCTCGTCGATGCCGGTTTCGATGCCATCGAAATTCCGCTGAACTCGCCCGACTGGGCGCAGAGCGTGCAGCTTGCCGCACGTGCTTTTGGCGACCGCGCGCTGATTGGCGCGGGCACCGTGCTGCGCCCCGAAGACGTTGACTTGATGGTCGCGGCCGGCGGCAAGCTGGTCGTGACGCCCAATACGAATGCAGACGTGATCCGTGCCGCAGCCGCACGCAAGCTCGTTACCTGCATCGGCTGCATGACCGCCACCGAAGCTTTTGCCGCGCTCGACGCGGGCGCGCAGGCGCTGAAGATTTTTCCGGCCGGCGCGCTTGGCCCGGGCTACGTGCGTGCGCTCAAGGCCGTGCTGCCCGCCGAGGTGCCGGTGTTTGCCGTCGGCAGCATCACGCCGGAGAACCTCGCCGATTACCTTGCCGCCGGCTGCATCGGCGCAGGCCTCGGCAGCGACCTGTATCGCCCTGGCCAGCCCGTCGAGCGCACCGCCGAACGCGCACGCGCCTTCGTCACCGCTTACCGCACCGCCCGATCCGTCCGCACCTGAACGCACCATCGATTCGATCCATGAAAATCACCCGCCTGACCACGTACCGCCTGCCGCCGCGCTGGATGTTCCTGAAAGTCGAGACCGACGAGGGCGTCACCGGCTGGGGCGAACCCGTCATCGAAGGCCGCGCGCGCACGGTGGAAGCGGCGGTGCACGAGCTGTCCGATTACCTCATCGGCCAAGACCCGAGCCGCATCAACGACCTCTGGCAGACCATGTACCGCGCCGGTTTCTACCGTGGCGGCCCGATCCTGATGAGCGCCATCGCCGGCATCGATCAGGCGCTGTGGGACATCAAGGGCAAGGTGCTGGGCGTGCCGGTATACGAACTGCTCGGCGGTCTCGTACGCGACAAGATGCGCACGTACAGCTGGGTCGGCGGCGACCGTCCGGCCGACGTAATTGCAGGCATGAAGGCGCTGCAGGCCGGCGGCTTCGATCACTTCAAGCTCAACGGCTGCGAAGAGATGGGCATCATCGACACGTCCCGCGCCGTCGACGCGGCGGTCGCCAAGGTCGCCGAGATTCGCTCGGCGTTCGGCAACACCGTCGAATTCGGGCTCGATTTCCACGGCCGCGTTTCTGCGCCGATGGCCAAGGTGCTGATCAAGGAGCTGGAGCCGTATCGCCCGCTCTTTATCGAAGAACCCGTGCTGGCCGAGCAGGCAGAAACCTATGCCCGCCTGGCCGCCCACACGCATCTGCCCATCGCCGCTGGTGAGCGCATGTTCTCGCGCTTCGATTTCAAGCGCGTGCTGGAAGCGGGCGGGGTATCGATCCTGCAGCCGGACCTGTCTCACGCCGGCGGCATTACAGAATGCGTGAAGATCGCCGCCATGGCCGAGGCCTACGATGTGGCGTTGGCGCCGCATTGCCCGCTTGGCCCCATCGCGCTGGCCGCTTGCCTGCACGTAGATTTCGTGAGCTGGAACGCCACGTTGCAGGAACAGAGCATGGGCATTCATTACAACAAGGGCGCTGAACTGCTCGATTACGTGCGGAACAAGGCTGATTTTGCGCTGGAAGGCGGCTATATCCGCCCGCCGCGCCTGCCTGGCCTGGGCGTGGATATTGACGAGGCATTGGTCATCGAGCGCAGCAAGGAAGCCCCCGACTGGCGCAACCCGGTGTGGCGCCACGCCGACGGTTCCGTCGCGGAGTGGTAAGCCGGGCGGGGGAGGGGACGTCGTAGCACGTTTTACTGACCGCGATCACCCCAGCCGGGTCATTCCCGTCTGGTAAAATCGCGGTTTTCCCGCCTATCTCCTGCCGCAGGTTCGCATGACCGCCCCCGCCCTCCACTCGAATACCACCCAGCCTACCCAGTTGATGGCCAGCGCCATTCGCGTGCTTGCCATGGACGCCGTCCAGCAAGCCAATTCGGGCCACCCCGGCGCGCCGATGGGCATGGCGGATATCGCCGTGGCACTGTGGAGCCGCCACCTGCGCCACAACCCGCTGAACCCGCGCTGGCCTGATCGCGACCGCTTTGTGCTGTCCAACGGCCACGGCTCGATGCTGGTCTACGCGCTGCTCCACCTGACCGGCTATGACCTGCCGATGTCGGAACTGAAGAACTTCCGCCAGCTGCACAGCAAGACCGCCGGCCACCCGGAATACGGCATCACCCCGGGCGTGGAAACCACCACCGGCCCGCTGGGCCAAGGCATTACCAACGCTGTCGGCATGGCCCTGGCCGAGCGCCTTTTGGGCCAGGAATTCAACCGCCCGGGCTTCGACATCGTCAACCACCACACCTATGTCTTCCTGGGCGACGGCTGCCTGATGGAAGGCATCAGCCACGAGGCATGCTCGCTGGCCGGCACGCTCAAACTGAACAAGCTGATCGCGCTGTGGGACGACAACGGCATCTCGATCGACGGCGACGTTGTCCACTGGTTCAACGACGACACCCCGAAGCGCTTCGAAGCGTACGGCTGGAACGTGATCCGCGCCGTGGATGGCCACAGCGTTGACGCCGTTGACGCCGCCATTGCCGAAGCCAAGAAGTCGGACAAACCGACCCTGATCTGCTGCCGCACGCTCATCGGCAAGGGCGCGCCCAACAAGGAAGGCGGTCACGACGTGCACGGCGCACCGCTGGGCGGCGTTGAAATCGCTGCCGCGCGTGAGGCGCTGGCTTGGCCGCACGCCCCGTTTGAAGTCCCGCAAGCCGTGTACGACGCGTGGGATGCCAAGGGCCAAGGCCAGGCACTGGAAAAGGCTTGGAACGCACTGTTCGATGCGTATTCCGAGCGCCACCCGGCCGAAGCCGAGCAATTCGAGCGCCGCATGCGTGGTGAACTGCCGGAAGCCTTCGACAAGGCCGTCGCCGAGTTCATTGAGAAGTGCGAGCAGAAGGCTGAGACCATTGCCACGCGCAAGGCCAGCCAGAACACGCTCGAAGCCTATGGCCCGGTGCTGGGCGAGCTGTTGGGCGGCTCGGCTGACTTGACCGGCTCGAACCTGACCAACTGGAGCGGCAGCAAGGCCGTGCGTGTGGACGCCTGGGGCAACCACATCAACTACGGGGTACGCGAGTTCGGCATGAGCGCCATCATGAACGGCATTGCGCTGCACGGCGGTTACATTCCGTACGGCGGCACGTTCCTGACGTTCTCCGACTACAGCCGCAATGCGCTGCGCATGGCCGCGCTGATGAAGATTCGCTCGATCTTCGTCTTCACGCACGATTCCATCGGCCTGGGCGAAGACGGCCCGACGCACCAGTCGATCGAGCACGTTGCCAGCCTGCGCTTGATCCCGAACATGGATGTCTGGCGCACCGCCGACACCACCGAAACCGCCGTCGCCTGGGCCGCTGCCATCCAGCGCCAGAACGGCCCGAGCTGCCTGATCTTCAGCCGCCAGAACCTGCCGTTCCAGGCGCGCAACCCGGCCACGCGCGAAGCCATCGCTCGCGGCGGCTACGTGCTGCGCGATGCCTCCAACGGTAAGCCGGACGTGGTGATCATCGCCACCGGCTCGGAAGTTGGCCTGGCGGTTGGTGCAGCAGACCAGCTTGCAGCCGAGGGTATCCATGCGCGCGTGGTGTCGGTGCCCGCCACCACCGTGTTCGACAAGCAGGATTCCGCCTACAAGGCGAGCGTGCTGCCGGCCGGTGTGCCGCGCATCGCCGTGGAAGCGGGCGTGACCGATTTCTGGTGGAAGTACCAGGTACAAGCGGTGGTCGGTATCGACACGTTCGGTGAGTCGGCCCCGGCGGGCGTGCTGTTCAAGCACTTCGGCTTCACCGTCGAAAACGTGGTGAACACCGCCAAGAGCGTCATTGTTTAACTGAATTTGCGTACGCGGCACCCACGAGGTGCCGCGCTGGTTTTTATCGCATCGTCGATTTCTTTTCTGCTATCAGGAGACTGACCATGACCATCAAGATCGGCATCAACGGCTTCGGCCGCATCGGACGCATGGTGTTCCGCGCCGCCGCCGCCAACTTCAAGGACATCGAAGTTGTTGCCATCAACGACCTGCTCGAGCCCGACTACCTGGCGTACATGCTGAAGTACGACTCGGTACACGGCCGCTTCGACGGTGAAGTGTCGGTCGACGGCAACACGCTCGTCGTCAACGGCAAGAAGATCCGCCTGACCGCCGTGAAGGATCCGTCTGAACTGAAGTGGGGCGAAGTCGGCGCCGACGTGGTGATCGAATCGACCGGCATCTTCCTGACCAAGGAAGGCGCGCAGAAGCACATCGATGCGGGCGCCAAGAAGGTGATCATGTCGGCCCCGTCCAAGGACGACACCCCGATGTTCGTGTACGGCGTGAACCACGAAACGTACAAGGGCGAGGCGATCATCTCCAACGCTTCGTGCACGACCAACTGCCTGGCACCGGTTGCTAAGGTGCTGAACGACAAGTGGGGCATCAAGCGGGGCCTGATGACGACCGTGCACGCTGCCACTGCCACGCAGAAGACCGTTGACGGCCCGTCCAACAAGGACTGGCGCGGCGGCCGCGGCATCCTGGAAAACATCATCCCGTCGTCCACCGGCGCTGCCAAGGCCGTGGGCGTGGTGATTCCGCAGCTGAACAAGAAGCTGACCGGCATGTCGTTCCGCGTGCCGACGTCGGACGTGTCGGTCGTTGACCTGACCGTCGAGCTGGAAAGTGCAGCCACGTACGCTGAAATCTGCGCCGAAATGAAGGCACAAAGCGAAGGCGCGCTGAAGGGCGTGCTGGGCTACACCGAAGACAAGGTCGTCGCTACGGATTTCCGCGGCGATGCACGCACCTCGATCTTCGACGCCGAAGCCGGCATCGCACTGGACGGCACGTTCATCAAGGTCGTGAGCTGGTACGACAACGAGTGGGGTTACTCGAACAAGTGCCTGGAAATGGCGCGCGTGGTCGGCAAGTAATCCTGCTTAACGGCCCGGAAGAACGCGCCTTTGGGCGCGTTTTTTCATAGACAGGCGAAGCGGAGGAGTCGTCACGGCCACACGACGCTCATCGGGGGCCTGCTCGACGTTTGTTACCGACCGGAAAGAAAACGTTTGCGGATGCGCAAATTTTGAATTCGGGCTACAGGAATTCGCTTTGAAAATCGGGTTGCAGTCCGTACACTGAACAATTACTACATTGTGATGTGGCGGGCTTTTACGTCGCGTCCGGCCCATTGCCTTGGCAATGGTTGCCTTTCCAGTTTTCCAACGTGTTCGAGCCAAGGCGTCCCATGGTCAACGTCGATACCAAGCTGCTGGTGATTTTTGTTGAGCTGCTCAGCAAGCGCAACGCCACCTACGTGGCTGAAAAGATGCACATGACCGCACCGGCTGTCTCGCATTCGCTGGGCCGCTTGCGCGAAATTTTCGACGATCCCCTCTTTATCCGTGTCCCGCACGGCCTGACGCCGACGCCCAAGGCGCTCGAACTGGGTCCCAAGGTGCGTGAGATGCTCGACCTCTGGGCCGCCATCAACGAGGGCGATATCGCCACGTTTGACCCGGCCGAAGCCACCGGTACGTTCAACGTCAGCTTTGCCGGCACGTTGGGGGATGCGCTGTTCGATCGCTTCCTGCTGCGCATCAAGCGTCTGGCGCCGGCATTGCAGGTGCGCCTGACTGAGTCGTCTTCGTGGGAAGCCGATGTGGCGGCCATGCGCGCGAACGAGCTGGACCTAGCGTTCTCGCCGTTCCCCACGCGCCACCCCGAGATCATGGAAGAGGTCGTCACCTCCTTCAACATGTGGGTCTGTGCACGCAAGGACCACCCGATCCTCGGGGAACGCTGCACGCTCGAGCAATACCTCGACTGCGAGCATATCTTCATCGCGCAGGGCAGCCCCGGCAGTCGTGTTGCGCCGTCGCTCATTCCGCTGGACTACGCCTTGCAGCAGCGCGGCCTCAAGCGCAACTCGACCATGACTGTGCATAGCTGGCGCACGCAAGGCGAAGTGGCTGCTCAGACCGACATGATCTTCACGGTCAACTCGCTGATGAAAGACATGGTCTGCAAGATGTACGACCTGAACGCGTTCCCGCTGCCCGCAGAGCTCGAAACCGTGCTGGGCCTGAACATGCTGTGGCACCGTAGCCGCAACACGCATCCGATGCTTGTTTGGGCGCGTCAGCTCTTCAAGCAGGTCGTGGCCGAATACACTGGGCAGGCGTCAGGTGCTCCGGCGCATCCGCCCATGCAGGCCAATGAGCACGGCAAGGCAGAAAAAGGCGGCCAGGGCGACGCAGAAAAGGAGGACGAGACGCGGCTGTCCGCCTGACATCCGCCATCTCGCCGCTTCAATGAAAAACGGCCGCAGGCGATGCGGCCGTTTTCTTTTGCGATGTGATGCTTCAGCGCTTTGGTCGATGCGGGCAGGCTTCCTTCGTGCAATTGCCATAGAGCGACAGCGCGTGCTCTTGCAGCGCAAAGCCGCGCGCACGGGCGATGCTCTGCTGGCGCTGCTCGATCTCGGCATCGAAAAATTCTTCCACACGGCCGCAATCGAGGCATACCAGGTGATCGTGGTGCTTGCCCTCGTTGAGTTCGTAGATCGCCTTGCCGGATTCGAAGTTGTTGCGTGACAGCAGGCCCGCCTGTTCGAACTGCGTCAGCACGCGATAGACCGTGGCCAGGCCAATGTCCAGGTGCTCGGCGAGCAGGATGCGGTACACGTCTTCGGCGCTCATGTGGCGCTCTTCGCTGGTCTGAAAGATCTCGAGGATCTTCAACCGCGGCACCGTGGCTTTCAGACCGATGTTCTTGAGGTCTGCAGGACTCGGCATGCGCCAGGCTCCCTAGAGTACAATGTTCGGATTCCAATCATAAGGGTTTTGGCGGCAAAAGTCCTATTGACGGGCATGCACGATGTGCCCAGCCGTCGCCGATTCCTCCCGTACCGGCATGTCCGGAACCGTTTGAAGGCCGATCGCTCATGACCTTTTCCTTTGCGCGCAGTCCTGTCCGTTTTACCCACGTCGCCCGTCGCGGCGGCCTGTTGGTGGGTGCCATGCTCGCTGCGTCGGCGTTGCTGGCCGGATGCGGCACCTATGACAGCACCACGCGCAAGATCGCCAATGCCATCACGCCGTATCGCATCGATATCGTGCAAGGCAATTTCGTCTCGCGCGAACAAGCGGCGCAGCTCAAGGAAGGCATGACGCGCGACCAGGTGCGCTTCGTACTTGGCACGCCGCTGTTGACGGATATGTTCCATGCCAACCGCTGGGATTACATCTTCTCGTTCAAGCGTGGCAACACGGCCGTTGTGCAGGAACGCAAGCTGACCGTGTGGTTTGACGGCGATCGTCTCTCCAAGTGGGTGGGCGCTGATGAGCTGCCGTCCGAATCGGAGCTGATCTCCGAGATCGATGGCATCAAGCGCCCGAAGAAGGATGCCGCGCAAGCTGCCGCCGCTGCGGGCGCCGCTCCGGCAGCGCGCGCACCGTCGATTCCGTCGGCTGAAGTCACTGACCGCGTGCAGTCGACTACCGGTTCCAAAAACAATGTTGACGTGACGTTGCCGGAGCGCCGCACCGGCGGTGGCGGGACCGACACCAGCGTTCCGCCGCCGGCCACCACGTCGCCCTGAACGTCCAGGGGCGCACGTAGCCAGAGCATCGGCACACCATCTTCGAGCGAGCGGCGGACGGGTTCCGCCGCTTGTGCGTTTTACAGACCGCTTTCTCTTTTGCAGCTTTTCGCTTCCACCGACATGAAAATTGCGATTGCAGGCGCCTCGGGCCGCATGGGCCAGATGCTGATCGACACCGTACTGCGCACGCCGGGCGTGACGCTTGGCGCCGCGTTGGATCGCGCCGGCAGTGACGCCGTGGGACAGGATGCCGGCGCCAAGCTTGGCAAGACCACTGGCGTGATTGTGACCGACGACGTGCGCGCGGGGCTCTCCCAGGCCGACGTGCTGATCGATTTCACGCGCCCTGACGCGACGCTCAATCACCTGAATGTGGCGCGTGAGCTGGGCACTGCCGTCGTGATCGGTACGACCGGTTTCACGGCAGAGCAGAAGGCCAGCTTCAAGACCTACGGTGAATCGATCGGCGTGGTTTGGGCCCCGAACATGAGCGTGGGCGTGAATGCGACCTTCAAGCTGATCGAAGTCGCCGCCAAGATCCTGGCGCAGGGCTACGACGTCGAGATCATCGAGGCGCACCACAAGCACAAGATTGACGCGCCGTCGGGCACCGCGCTCAAGATGGGCGAGATCGTAGCCGAGGCACAGGGCACCAAACTGGCCGATCGCGCGGTCTATGCCCGCGAAGGCGAGACCGGCCCGCGGGAGCTGGGCACCATCGGTTTTGCCACGGTGCGCGGCGGCGACATCGTAGGCGACCACACCGTGCTGTTTGCCGGTGACGGCGAGCGCATCGAGATCACGCATCGCTCCAACACGCGCCAGTCGTATGCCGAAGGCGCCGTGCGCGCTGCGGTGTACGTGGCTGGCAAGAAAGGTTTGTACGACATGAACGACGTGCTCGGCCTGTAAATCAGGCGGGCAGGAAAGGGCGCCGGCAGGCCTGTCCGGCGCCTTTTTTCTCCGCTCGCGATCGCCCGGATGGGGCGGGTGGCGACGGTATAATCGGGCCTTTTCCGTTATTCAATCCGGCTGCGCGCGTTGGTGGCGCGGCTGCAATCGCCCGGGGTACCCGGACGACCCATCACCATGCAAGACAAATACTCCCCGTCTGAAGTTGAACAGCAAGCGCAGCAACATTGGCAGGCCCTGGATGCCTACCGCGTGACCGAACACGCGCGCGCTGCTGACGGCTCGGACAAGCCCAAGTTCTACGCGTGCTCGATGCTGCCGTATCCGTCGGGCAAGCTGCACATGGGCCACGTGCGCAACTACACGATCAACGACGTGATGACGCGTCAGTTGCGCATGAAGGGGTACAACGTGCTGATGCCGATGGGCTGGGACGCCTTCGGCATGCCGGCGGAAAACGCCGCGCTCAACAACGGCGTGGCACCGGCTGCATGGACGTACGACAACATCGCTTACATGAAGAAGCAGATGCAGTCGATGGGTCTGGCGATCGACTGGTCGCGCGAAGTGGCGACCTGCAGCCCGGACTATTACCGCTGGAACCAGTGGCTGTTCCTGAAGATGCTCGAAAAGGGCATCGCCTACCGCAAGACCGGCACCGTCAACTGGGATCCGGTCGACCAGACCGTACTCGCCAACGAGCAGGTGATCGACGGGCGCGGCTGGCGCTCGGGCGCGATCGTGGAAAAGCGCGAGATCCCGATGTACTACCTGGGCATTACCAAGTATGCGCAGGAGCTGCTCTCCGACCTTGATCCGCTGGGCTGGCCGGAGCGCGTCAAGCTCATGCAGCAAAACTGGATCGGCAAGAGCGAGGGTGTGCGTTTTGCATTCCCGCACAACATTTCCGGGGATGACGGCAAGCTGATCAACGACGGCAAGCTGTATGTCTTCACCACGCGCGCCGACACCATCATGGGCGTGACCTTCTGCGCCGTGGCCGCTGAACACCCCATCGCTACGCACGCCGCTCAGACCAACCCGGCACTTGCGGCCTTCATCGAAGAGTGCAAGCACGGCAGCGTCATGGAAGCCGACATGGCAACCATGGAAAAGAAGGGCATGCCGACGGGCCTGACCGTCACACATCCGCTCACGGGCGAATCCGTGCCGGTGTGGGTCGGCAACTACGTGCTGATGACCTACGGCGATGGCGCCGTGATGGGCGTGCCCGCGCACGACGAGCGCGACTTCGCCTTCGCCAACAAGTACAGCCTGCCCATCAAGCAAGTCATCGACGTGAAGGGGCAGTCGTACGACACGACCACCTGGGCCGATTGGTACGGCGACAAAGAACACGGCGTGCTGTTCCACAGCGGCAAGTACGACGGCCTGAATTATCAACAGGCTGTCGACGCCGTGGCTGCCGATCTGGCTGCACAAGGCCTGGGCGAGAAGAAGACCACCTGGCGCCTGCGCGACTGGGGCATCTCGCGTCAGCGCTACTGGGGCACGCCGATCCCGCTGATCCATTGCGAGAGCTGCGGCGTCGTGCCGGTGCCCGAACAGGATCTGCCGGTGCGCCTGCCCGAAGACCTCGTTCCGGATGGCACGGGCAACCCGCTGAACAAGGACCCGCGCTTCCTGGAATGCACGTGCCCGTCGTGCGGCAAGCCCGCGCGCCGCGAGACCGACACGATGGATACGTTCATCGATTCGTGCTGGTACTACATGCGCTATACGTGCCCGGACGGCGACACCATGGTCGACGCCCGCAACGATTACTGGATGCCGATGGACCAGTACATCGGCGGCATCGAGCACGCGATCCTGCACCTGCTGTACGCGCGCTTCTGGACCAAGGTCATGCGTGACCTGGGCCTGGTCAAGTTCGACGAGCCGTTCACCAACCTGCTCACGCAGGGCATGGTGCTCAACGAGACGTATTACCGCGAAGATGCCTCGGGCAAGAAGCAGTGGATCAACCCGGCCGATGTTGACGTGCAGACCGATGAGCGCGGCCGTCCGATGGGCGCCACGCTCAAGGCCGACGGCCAGCCGGTGGTGATCGGCGGTGTGGAAAAGATGTCGAAGTCGAAGAACAACGGCATCGACCCGCAAGCGCTGATCGACCAATACGGTGCCGACACGGCGCGCTTGTTCACGATGTTCGCAGCGCCGCCCGAGCAACAGCTCGAGTGGAACGATGCTGGTGTGGAAGGCGCCTCGCGCTTCCTGCGCCGTCTGTGGAACTTTGGCGTGGCGTATGCTGACGCAATTCGCGCTGGTCACGGTAATGGCGTCGTGGCGGGTGCAACGGACGCCGATCGCGCGCTGCGCCGCGAGCTGTACACCGTGCTCAAGCAAGCCAACTACGACTACGAGCGTCTGCAGTACAACACCGTCGTCTCGGCGACGATGAAGATGCTCAACGCGCTGGAAGGTGCCAAGGACGCGGGCGACGATGCGCGCCGCGAAGGCCTGGGGCTGCTGCTGCGCGTGCTGTATCCGGTGGTGCCGCACATCACGCACGTGCTGTGGACAGAACTGGGCTACGCCGGTGCGTATGGCGACTTGCTCGACGCCCCGTGGCCGCAGGTCGACGAAGGTGCGCTGGTGCAGAGCGAGATCGAACTCGTGCTGCAGGTCAACGGCAAGGTGCGCGGCAGCATCGTCGTGCCGGCCGATGCCGACCGTGCCGCCATCGAAGCGATTGCCGCCAAGGATGAGGCGGTCCAGAAGTTTGCTGAAGGCAAGCCGCCCAAGAAGATCATCGTGGTGCCGGGCCGTCTGGTGAACGTGGTGGCCTGATCGGCCATCCCACTCAAGGAACGCATGGTTATGTCGTTGTCCCGAGGTTTGTCCCGCCGCCGCTTTGGTCGCTCTGTCCTTGCCCTGGCGATCGCGCTGCCGGCGCTGTCTGCCTGCGGCTTCCACATGCGGGGCAATACCGACTTCGCGTTCAAGCGCCTGTACATCAACCTGCCGCAGAACTCGCAGATGCGCGCGCAGCTGCGCCGGCTGATCGACAACGGCTCCGATACCGTTATCGTGTCGGACAAGAAGGACGCCGATGCGCTGCTCGACGTGCTGGCCGAAGACCGCGTGAAGACCATCTCGTCGCTCACGCCGCAAGGTGTGGTGCGCGAATACCGCATCACGTATCGCTTCCGGTTCCAGCTGCGCGATGCGCACGACAACCTGCTGATCCCGCCGTCGGAAATCACGCAGTTCCGCGATCTCTCGTACAACGAGACGCAGGTGCTCGCCAAGGACTACGAAGAAGCGGCGCTCTACCGAGACATGCAGGGCGATACGATCAACCAGCTCGTGCGGCGCCTCGGTGCCGTGAAGCTGCCGTCATAAGCGGCCGGCTGGTCATGCAACTGCGGCTCGACGCGCTCGAAGGGCACCTCAAGCAGGCCGGCGCCAAAGGCCTGGCGCCGCTGTATTTGGTGCACGGTGACGAGCACCTGTTGGCACTGGAAGCGGTCGATGCGCTGCGCCAGGCCGCACGCGCGCAGGGCTTTACCGAGCGCGAGGTGATGAGTGTCGAGCGCGGTTTTTCGTGGTCGCGCGTGACCGAGGCGCAGCAATCGATGTCGCTGTTCGGGGATCGCAAGATCGTCGAGCTGCGCATTCCGTCCGGCAAGCCCGGCAAGGATGGCGGCGAAGCATTGCGCGCATTGGCTGCAGGCACGCCGTCCGGGCCGGCCACCGACACCGTCACGCTGATCACGCTGCCGCGTCTGGATTTTGCGACCGCCAAGTCGGCGTGGTTTGCGGCGCTGGAAGGGGCGGGCGTGTCGATCAAGGTCGATTCGGTGGATCGCACCAAGCTGCCCGGCTGGATTGGCGAGCGCTTGGCGCGCCAGCAGCAACGCGTGGAGCCCGGTGATCCTGGCCGCCGCGCGCTGCAGTTCATTGCCGACCGCGTGGAAGGCAACTTGTTGGCCGCGCATCAGGAAATCCAGAAACTCGGCTTGCTGCATCCGCCCGGTGTGCTGACGTTCGACGATGTGCACGATGCGGTGCTCAACGTGGCGCGTTACGACGTGTTCAAGCTGTCCGAAGCCATGCTGGCAGGCGATGTGCCGCGGCTGGTCCGCATGCTCGAAGGGCTGCGCGGCGAGGGCGAAGCCACGGTCCTGGTCCTCTGGACGTTGACGGAAGAAATTCGCGTATTATCAAAAATCGCCTCGGGCGCGGCCCAGGGCAAGCCGGTGGCGTCCATGCTGCGGGAACTTCGGGTCTGGGGCCCGCGCGAGCGGCTGGTGCCGCAGGCGGCGCAGCGGTTGTCGCAGCGCGAGCTGGAGGGAGCGCTCTCCATGGCTGCCAAGCTGGATCGGCAGGTCAAGGGATTGCGCGAACCATCGCTGCCCGCCGAACCTTGGGATGGTCTGCTGCAACTGGCGATGCGCATCGCGCGGCCGGGCAGCCTGCCGGTGCCGGTCTGATCCGCCTATCGGCGCAAGCCTCCGAATTGTCCTCACACTGAATTTGCCGGCAGCTCGCCGGTCGCGATCATCATGAAGCAGCTCGACGTGAACGAATACATGGCCCTGGTCGGCCGTCAGGCGCGCACCGCTTCGCGCGGCATGGCCCGCGCCGGCACCGCGCAAAAGAACCGCGCGCTGTTGCATATTGCGGCCGCCGTCCGTCGCGATGCCGCCAAGCTCAAAGAGATCAACGCCCGCGACGTCGAGCGCGCCCGCGCCAACGGCCAGGATGCCGCCTTCATCGACCGCCTCACGCTGACCGACCGCGCCATCGATACCATGGCCGCTGGCCTGGAGCAGATCGCCGCGCTGCCCGACCCCATCGGCGAGATCAGCAACATGAAGTTCCGCCCGACCGGCATCCAGGTCGGCCAGATGCGCGTGCCGCTTGGCGTGATCGGCATCATCTATGAGTCGCGTCCGAATGTGACGGTGGACGCCGCGGCGCTGTGCATCAAGTCGGGCAACGCGACCATCTTGCGCGGCGGTTCCGAAGCAATCGAATCGAACGGCGCGCTGGCCGCGCTCATCGAGGAAGGGCTGGCCGATGTCGGCTTGCCTGCCAACGCCGTGCAGGTTGTGGCCACCACGGATCGGGCGGCGGTCGGCAAGCTCATCACCATGACGGAGTATGTCGACGTGATCGTGCCGCGCGGCGGGAAGAGCCTGATCGCACGCTTGATCGAAGAAGCCCGGGTGCCGATGATCAAGCACCTGGACGGCATCTGCCATGTCTACATCGACGCCGATGCGGACATCGAGAAGGCCGTGCGCGTGTGCGACAACGCCAAGACGCAGCGCTATGCGCCGTGCAACACGATGGAGACGCTGCTCGTGTCGCGCGACGTTGCTGCACGCGCGCTGCCGCCGCTGGCAAAGATCTACCAGGACAAGGGCGTGGAACTGCGCGTATGCCCGGCCACGCGCGCTACGCTGGAAGCTGCCGGCTTCGGCAATCTGAAGGACGCCGTTGAGGCCGACTGGCACACCGAATACCTTGCGCCGATCCTGTCGATCCGCACTGTCGACGGCCTGGACGCCGCCATCGAGCACATCAATACCTACGGGTCTGCGCACACCGATTCCATCATCACCGAGAATTATTCGACCGGCATGCGCTTCCTGCGCGAGGTCGATTCGGCCAGCGTGATGATTAACGCGTCCACGCGCTTTGCCGATGGTTTCGAGTACGGCCTGGGCGCCGAAATCGGCATCTCAAACGACAAGCTCCACGCGCGTGGACCGGTCGGGCTGGAGGGGCTGACCTCGCTGAAGTACGTCGTGTTCGGACACGGCGAGATCCGCTCCTGATATCGCTTGTTGCACGTTGAGCGCCGCCGCGAGCGGCGCGCGATGTGTTTACCGTTCGCGCTTCACCAATCACGGGACTGTTCGCATGCTCTGGGTCAAAGCCTTTCACATCGTCTTCATTGCGTCGTGGTTTGCCGGGCTGTTCTATCTGCCGCGCATCTTCGTCAACCTGGCGATGGAAACCGAGCGCGCGGCCATCACGCGCCTGCTGATCATGGCGCGCAAGCTGTTCCGCTTCACGACCATGCTGGCGATTGTCGCGATCCTGCTTGGGCTGTGGCTGTTCCTGGGATATCGCATCGGGCTGTATCCGCCCAATGGCTGGATGCACGCGAAGCTCGCACTGGTGCTCGTGACGATCGGTTATCACCACGGTTGCGGCGTGCTACTGCGCAAGTTCGAGGCGGGCGCCAATAAACGGTCCCACAAGTTCTACCGCTGGTTCAATGAACTGCCGGTGCTGTTGTTGCTGGCGATTACGATCCTGGTGGTCGTCAAGCCGTTCTGAGACCACTGCAAAATGATTCTGACGATCCAACCCGTCATTACCGTACGTCTTGTACCGTCTGCGTCGGCGTTGAACCGTCAGAACCGCGTCGCTTCAGTTTGCAGCGATCTCTAACTATTTAGTTTTCCGATGGCAACTGCTTACTTCGCGCCATGCCCCCGTGGGCTGGAACAGGCGCTGGCCGATGAACTGGCCGAAATCGCCATCCGCCCCGAGGTGGACGAGCTGGCCGCGTTCGAGGTGGGCCGCACGGTGCCGGGCGGCGTGCACTTCTTCGGCACGCAGGGTGCGGCGTATGCCGTCAACCTGCACAGCCGCATCGCCAGCCGTGTGCTGATGCGCCTGGCTTCGCGCGGGTATCGCTCGGAAGACGACATCTACGCGCTGGCTGCCGCGCAGCGATGGGAGGATTACTTCACGCCCGACGAGATGATTCGCGTGGATGTGACCGCGCACAAATCGCCGTTGCAGAGCCTGAAGTTTGTCGGCCTGCGCGTGAAGGACGGGGTGTGTGACCGCTTCCGCCAGCGCATGGGCGCGCGGCCCAGCGTTGACACCGTCTCGCCGGACGTGCGCATCTACGCGTACCTGACCGAGACCGACTGCACGATCTACCTCGACACCACCGGCGAGCCGCTCTTCAAGCGCGGCTGGCGCCAGGAAAAGGGCGAGGCGCCGCTGAAGGAAAACCTTGCAGCCGGCATTCTGCGCCTGACGGGCTGGACGGGTGCCCACGGCATGCCGTTCTACGATCCGATGTGCGGCAGCGGCACATTCCTCGTTGAAGCTGCGCAGCGCGCGCTTGGCATTGCGCCGGGCGGCCAGCGCGCCTTCGCCTGCGAGTGGTTGCAGGACCACGACGCCAAATGCTTCAAGCGCCTGCGCGAAGCCGCTGCCGACGCGGCTGCCGCATCCATGCGCCGTACGCCGCCGCTGGTGGCCGGCGCCGACATTTCCACCGACATGCTTGCCTATGCCGCCGCCAACTGGCAGCGTGCCGGTCTGCCCGGCGAGCCTGTGCTCAAGCAAGTCGATGCGCGCTTCGGCAAGCCGCCGTTCGAGACTGCCGGTGTGTTGCTGATGAATCCACCTTACGGCGAGCGTATTGTCGTGCGTGGTGCACACGGTTCGCGCCGCCGCCGGCCGGAAGGTGAAGGCGACGAGGATGGCACCGTGTTCGAGCGCGCCAGCCGCGCTATGGACGCCCCGCGCGACGATGGCCGTCGTCCGATGCGTGAGCTACGTCAGCCCGAACCGCAACCGCCCGTCGACCCTGAGGAAGAGGCCGCCGCCAACGAGTTTGCGCAGGCCTTTGCCGGCACGCTCAAGCGCGACTTCGCGGGCTGGAAGGCGTTCGTCTTTACCGGTGATCTCTCGATGCCGCGTCGCATGCGGCTGAAGGAATCGCAGCGCACGCCGCTCTACAACGGCAACATCGAATGCCGTTTGTTCCGTTTCGATATGGTGAAGGGCGGCATGCGCGATCGCCCTGAGCGGCCCGCTCAGGGCGATGCTTCAAACGACAACGCCGACGCATAGGCATCGGCGTTGTGTGACAACTGCGGGCCCGTTTCAGGCGGCCTGCAGATCCTGGAAATGCTCCATCCACGCCGCGAGTTGATCCGGCGTGAGCTGCGTCTGGTTGTCGAGCAGGCGCAGCTTGACCGTCGCATTATCGCGCTCGGCCGTGAGCGACCAACCTTTGCCGTCGAGCCACAGCAGGAACGCCAGCCACTTGGCATGCGATTCCGACACCTTGTGCGTGGATGCGGCTTCCAGGAATTCCGTCAGCGTGGTGAGATCCACCACCGCCGCAGCATCGCTACCCGACGGCGAAACCTTGCCGTGCAGCACCTCGGCCAGTATTTCCAACGCCTGCGCCGCGGGCTTGCTGTCAAAGCGCGATGACAAGTCCACGTATGCCTGCCGCACCGCGTGGCTGAACTCACCGGTACGCAGGCTTTCTTCGCCGACCAGCTCGGTGTAGTCCTTCATCGCCCAGTCGGGCTGTGCCAGCGATTGCAGGCCCACGGCGGCGGCGGCACGCAGGTAATCGTTGACGGCGCTGAACGAAGACAGCCCCGACACCGCGAGGTACAGCGTCTGCAGCGCACCGATGCGATGTGTGAGCGTCTGGCTCTGACGCACGGTCATCTTCTCGCGCAGCAGCGCGTCACGTTCGCGACGCAGATCGGAGAATTCCAATGCCTGCTTCAGTTCCACGCGCAGCGCGGTGATGTCCCACGGCTTCTTGATGTAGCGGTGAATCTGCCCCTGGTTGACGGCTTCCACCGTGTCTTCGATTTCGGAGTAGGCGGTCGTCAGGATGCGCACGAGGTGCGGATAGCGCTCGCGTGCGTAGCGCAGCAACTCGTTGCCGAGTTCACCGGGCATGCGCTGGTCCGACACGAGCACGCCGAGCGTGGCGGCGTGCTCGTCGAGCATGCGCTTGCCTTCTTCGACCGAGGTGGCGGTGACGACCGGCGCCAGTGAACCGATGGCACGGCCGAAGTAAGTCAGCGCCAATGTCTCGTCGTCCACGTACAGGATCTTGGGCTCGTTGCCCCCGGGATTGGTCATCCGTCACTCCTCATAGCAATTGCAGCCGATACGGCAAACGCGCGGATCACGTGCGGCCTGGTTCGTAAGTCTTGTGGTCTTGTCATGGGAACGTGAGAGTCACGCGCGTGCCTGCGCTGGGTGCGGAATCAATCGCAATCGCTCCCCCGAACGATTGCATGATCCGCGTACAAAAAATCATGCCCATGCCGTTGCCGCCTTCTTCGGCGCGCGTCGTCACGGGGTCGATGGTCAGCCGCGCGAGAACGTCTGGCGTGATACCGGGGCCGTTATCCTCGATGCGGATCATGTGCTGTGTAGTTCCGGCGTCCGGCACACGGCTGGCAACAATTTCAAGCTTCGGCGCATTGGTGTGCCGCAATGCCTGCAACGCGTTGCTCGTGAGCGACGAGAGCACAAGCATCACGCAGTTGGGCAGCGTCTGGATCGGAAAATCGTCTTCCACGCGATACGACACCCATTCGCGCTGCGCGTTCGTGAACGGGTATGTGTCAAACAACGAGCGGATCAGCCCACCCGCGCTGTTGGGCGTGGCTGCTGTGCCGGGCTTGCCGTACGTGTTGCGCACCGAATTCAGAAACGTGGCGATCACCGAGAGACAGTAGCGCGCGTTGTCCTGCACGCGATCGGCGGCGCGGCCGATTTCGGGAAGTGCCCCGGGCGTGGGTTCGGTCTGGTCTATGCGCATGCGGATGCCGCGTGCAAAGTTCGAGATGGCGGCCAATGGCGTGTTCAGCTCGTGCGCAAGAAAAGCCAGCGTTTCGTCGATTGCCATGAGGCGCTGGGTACGCAAGAGACGATCCTGGCGCAGTGCCAGTGCCTCTTGCAGCGAGCGCCGCACGTCTTCGGGCTGATAGGGCTTCTCCAGGATCTTGAACACGCGCCCGGTGTTCACGGCCTGAATCAACAAATCCTTGTCGGCATACGCGGTGACGAGGATGGTGGCGATGTCGCCGTATTCCGCATCGATGAAGCGCAGCAGTTCAGTGCCGTCGCCGCCCGGCATGCGGAAGTCCGTCAGGACCACGCTGATGCGTTCGTGCGAATCGTGCAGCACGGTCTTGGCCTCTTCGACGCTGTTGGCCGTCAGCACCTCGTAGCCGGTGCCGATCGTGCGCGCAAACCATTTGCAGGCTTGCGCTTCGTCGTCGACGTAGAGGATGGTGACGGTGTCCGGCGTGGTGTCCATGATGCGTCTACTCCGAGCGCGGCAGATCAAACGTGAAGCGCGCCCATTCGCCTTCCTGGCTCGTCACGGCCAGGGTGCCGCCGTGACGCTGGATGACGCTGTAGCTGATCGATAGGCCGAGGCCCAGGCCTTTGCCGACATCGCGCGTGGTGAAGAACGGCTCGAACACGCGTGACAGGTTCTTCTCAGATATGCCCGGGCCGTTGTCGGTCACCACCACATGCAGGCGGTTGTCGATCCACTCGCCGGCAATCTCGATGCGCGGGTTCTCGCGCTGCACCTTTTGCATGGCAAGCGCTGCGTTCGATAGCAGGTTGATAAGCACGCCGATGATGGCCGCCTCGTCGCCGCGCACGAGCGTGTCCGGCGGAAGTTTGCGTTCGAGGGTCACGCCGCGTAGCTCATGGCCGGTCAGGCGGATCGCCGAGTCGATGGCTTTCTCCACCAGGAACGGCGCATCGGCCTCGCCCTTCTCTGGGCTGCGATAAGCGAAGGTCTTCAGGTCGGACACGATATGCTGCACGCGCTGCATGCCTTCCTTGGCATCGGTCAGGCATTCGAGCAGCATCGGGCTGCCCTTGGCGGTCGGGTCTTCCTGCGCCACGGCAATCGCCATCAGGCAGAAGTTGACCGGGTTGTTGATCTCATGCAGCAGGCCCGCAGACAGCGTACCGATGGCGGCCATCTTTTCCTGTTGCAGAAGCTGGCCCTTGATGTCGGTGAGGTTCTGATTGGTCTGCGCCAACTGCGCGTTCTTCTGCGCCACTTCTTCCTTGAGCCGAAAGAGCTGGAAGCGCCCGCGTTCGTTGAAGTATGTGTAGAGCGTGCTCGTCGCAATGGAGAACAGGATGAACATCGAATGCACGATGAAGATCTCACGCGACTGGATGCCGCCCGGATGCAGCGTGCACGCGATCACCCAGAAGATGTACGTGCAGGTGCCAAACAGCACGGCCTGCAGAAAGCCGATCGGCATCACCATGCCCACGGCATAGATCGCCAGGTTCAGCCCCGAGTAATACGGTGAACTGGCGCCCTCGGTGTCGTAGATCATCCACGAGATCATGATCTGAGGACAGATCAGCCAGAAGAACGTCAGGCTCTGCACATGCTCTTCGCCCCAGCGCGTATACAGCACGAGCAGTGCGCCCAGCATGATGAGCGAGGTGATGACCCGCAGCGAAGCGAACAGCCAAAGCCTGTCCACATACATGCCATAGTCCAGCCCGACCCCTGCCAGCACCAGAACGATGCCCGTAACGGCGGCCATGCGGCTGAAGACGAGCCGGAACTGCTTCAGCTCGGCCTGGTATCCGCGATGTGTAATGGGCTCCATGCGTGTTCCTGGGCAGCGGATTAAGCGGCAGATGTGGCAGGCCCGGCCACGCTGGCCTGGGCGAATACGTTGACGCCGGTCACGTCGGTATAGACACGCACGTCGCGCGAGCCTTCGGGTAGCAGCTCGGCCATCAGCGGTTCATCGCGATAGACGAGATACCACTCCAGCACGTGCTCCATCACAAAGCGCATCGGGTTGTTGCCGTGCACGTTGGTCGCAAGAATGGCGCCGCCCGACCGCGTGCGCGCTGCAAAGTAGGAGAGCAGGCGCTGGCAGACCTTGTTGGACAGATAGTCGAACAGGCCGGCGCAATACACCGCATCGCAATCTCCGGCTTGCGGGCTGTCGGCCGTGATGCGGCGCTTGAGCAGTTGATGTACCGACTCGTGCAAGAAATCGACGGTGACGGTCTTGCGCGCGCGATCCATCGCGCGGCGCATCTGCTCGCGGGTGTAGTCGAGCGTCTCTTCGCTGAAGTCCACCAGTTCGAACGACAGTAACGACGGCTCCGGATGCTGCTGAATGAAGCGCTGGATTTCCACCGCCGGCCCGCAGCCCACGTTCAACACCTTGAACGTTCGGCCTGCCGCCTTCGCCTGCGCGGCCAGGTCGCTCAGATACTGCACAAGAATGTCGATGCGGTTGCGGTGCGCCTCGGCCACGTCGGTACGAAGGAAAGCGGCGTTGACGATCTGGAAATAGGTGTTCGGACCTTCTCGCGGGTCGGAGAGGATCTGGTTGACCATCTCGTAATCGCCCGCGTAGCCCAGCGGCTTGGTGTACGTGCGATAGATGAACGGCGCGCGCAACAGCAGCGGATGCAGTGCGGCTTGCGCGAAGGTGCGGTGTGCCGGCGCAAGCTCCGCCTCGACCTTGCCGGCTTCCGATTCCAGGCCGTCCATGTAGCCCTTGAGCTTGAGCATGATCGGCTCGGCCAGCTCCTGGAAGACATCCATGCGCAGCTTGTTGTCTTCGCGCGGTAATGTCTTCGACAGATCCACCTGTTCTACCCAGCGTGACACTTCGGCCAGGAACGCACGCATCTCATTGACGACGATCTGGTAGTCGCGATGGATGCGGAAACGTTCCTGCCATTCCTGCACGAACGTTCGCGCTTCTTCGCCCACGGAGGCGGGCGTGTCGGCCACTTCCGATAGCTCGCGCCATTCGTCGATCAGCGTGAGCGAGACGACGGCGGTCAGGCCGGTGTTCACCAGGCTGATCACCACCGCCTTGCCAAGATAGGCTTGCCGCGTCCCCATCTTGATCGCGAGTTCGGACAGCACCTCGCTCACCTGCACGATCGAGTACGGGTTGTAGATCTCCATCACCAGGGCACGCCGCTGCAGCGTGATGATGGTGCCGCGGACCTGCTGACCCTGTGAGTTACGGAAGCTGACCGCGGGATCGATTTGGTTGGGTGAGTACACGGTGCGAATTTGCCGGAGACTTCAGGGAAAACGTCTGCCAAGCGGGACGCTCACTCCAACAACCGCGCACCCGGGGTCGCGCCGCGAATCCGGGCACCGCGAATACGACGCGCCCCGCCGACACTGCCGGGCATGCCGCCGCATCAGTCGTGAAAGCGTGCTTGAAGCCGTCCGCTGGCCGTGCGCAATACGCGCTAGCCCGGGCGTCTCTCGCCCAAACCCGCTCCGAGAAGATCGGGGAAGATGACCGACTGCAGCCGGCGCCTTCAGTACTGCTACCGAGGCACCTCTACTGCTCGCCGATCAACAGCGTGCAACGGGAATCGTGCAACCGTGAACCATGACCAGATTGGAACGATGCACTCCCCTGACATCCGTAACGCGCGCTGCTTGAACGCGCGGCTCGCTGCTGCATCCCAAATCGTCTCTCAAGGAGAATCCCGCACAGTAATGAACTCGGGGCGCCGCTTTGAATGTTGCGTGCCGGCACCCTCGTTCGCCATGATGCCGCAGCTATGCCACGCATGCATCAGGGCGATTCAGCCGGGCCATGCTCTGACGTCATGGCTGCCGAATGATGCAATCGATTGTACTTGCCGAATGTGACCCACACAATGTGGAAACCCGCAGGGCAGAGCAAAGCGGAAACACCATCTCAGCGTGATTTGCGGCCGGTGAGCGCGTCCGGATCCTGCTTGTAGTTGGTGAGGAATTGGGTGTAGCTGTAGACCTGTGCCGGCAGCAGATGGCTAGGCATGTCGAACAGCGCGTAGTAGTACGGCTCTCGCCCCTGACACACCTCTGCGGGCAGGCAATATTGTTCCCACTCCACACATGCCGGGGTGTACATGCCATCGCCAGGCCAGAAGAACGGGACGATCTGCTTGTCGTGCAGGCCCTTGAGCAGCGCATCGGGCGCGTTGTACGCCTCGGCGTTTTCCAGGTGCGTGAGCATGCTCGCATTGGTCTCGATGACCATGAGCGTGGCGCGCCCGTCGGCCGTGAGCAGCAGCACGCCGGCGGGGTGCGGATACAAGTAGTACTCGATGAAACGGTAGCGCGTGGACAGCTCGCGCACGAGCCGTGTGATCGCGGGGTCGGACAGAAAACTGAACGAGTGGCGCGACAGCAGATCGCGCAGTGTGCTCGACAGATTGCTGAAGTAGCGCACCTGCAATGCTTCGATTTCCGCGCTAAGCCGCTCGGCCATTGCCGGATTGTCTTTCTTGATATAGCGGTCGATCAGGCCATCGTTGAAACCTTGCACGGCGATGTTCTCGTCGGCCATGCCCGTGAGCAGGATCGTCATGCACGGCAGATCTTTGAGCTTGGCGCAGAACTCCAGCCCGTTCATGCGCGGCATGGAGTAATCCACCACGATGACTGAGGGCTGCAGGAAACGATTGACCTCGTGGATCTGGCGGTAGACGCGGTCGACGTCAAGCTGGATGGTGCGGCGCTCGGTGGAGAACGTCAGGTCATCGTGCGTGACGCGCACCGGCAGGAAACCCGGCATGCGAAGCGAATGCCACTGGCGCAGCCACGCCAGCGCCTCTTCCGGATCGTTGAAGGCCAACAGCGCGCGCGAGGGGTCCATTTGGAACCCGAGGCTTTCCACGAACGATTGGCTGTCGTCGACCACCACCGTCAGGGTGGGGTGGAAATAGACCGGCAGGGCGCTGTCCTGTTGCATACGTCGGGAGGAATCGGAAGAGGGCAGGGTGCAGCGCACGGCCGGTGTGGCCGACGCTGCCCGTTTGCACTACGTTACTGCCTGCCGCCGCCGGGGGCAAGGGGAACCCGTCGGACCTGACGACGCGTTGACGGCCGTCAGTGCCCTGCCTTACTCGACGGATTTGACCATGTCTTCGACGACCTTCTTGGCGTCGCCAAACACCATCATGGTCTTGTCCATGTAGAACAGCTCGTTATCGAGCCCGGCGTAACCGGCGTTCATCGAGCGTTTGTTCACGATGATGGTCTTGGCCTTGTAGGCCTCCAGGATCGGCATGCCAGCAATGGGAGACTTCGGGTCGTTCTTGGCCGCCGGGTTGACCACGTCGTTTGCGCCCAGCACCAGCACCACGTCGGCCTGGCCGAACTCACCGTTGATGTCTTCCATCTCGAACACCTGGTCGTAGGGCACTTCGGCTTCGGCCAGCAGCACGTTCATGTGGCCCGGCATGCGGCCTGCGACCGGGTGGATCGCGTATTTGACGGTGACTCCCTTGTCCGACAGCTTTTCGGTCAGCTCCTTCAGGGCGTGCTGCGCACGCGCCACCGCCAGGCCGTAGCCGGGGACGATGATGACCGTCTCGGCGTTGCCCATGAGGAAGGCCGCATCGTCCGGCGAGCCCGATTTGACCGGGCGCTGCTGCCCCGCGCCACCCGCGGCTGCTCCGGCGGAAGCCTCCGAACCGAAGCCGCCCAGGATCACGTTGAAGAACGACCGGTTCATCGCCTTGCACATGATGTAAGACAGAATTGCACCGGACGAACCGACCAGCGAGCCGGCAATGATCAGCATCGGGTTGTTGAGCGAGAAGCCGATGCCCGCCGCCGCCCAGCCCGAATACGAGTTCAGCATCGACACCACGACCGGCATGTCGGCGCCGCCGATGGGGATGATGATCAGCACGCCCAGCACAAAGGCGATGGCCGTCATGATGATGAACGGCAGCCAGTTCTGGCTCAGGAAGAACAGGATGCCGAAGCCGAGCATGGCCACCGCCAGCAGCAGGTTCAGCATGTGCTGGCCGGCAAACTGCACCGGCGCGCCCTGGAACAGGCGGAACTTGTACTTGCCCGACAGCTTGCCGAACGCGATCACCGAACCGGAGAACGTGATGGCGCCGACGAACGTGCCAATGAACAGTTCCACGCGGTTGCCCAGCGGCAGCACGTTGTCACCAGCCATCGTGATGCCGAACGCCGACGGCTCGGCCACGGCGGCCACGGCAATGCACACCGCCGCCAGACCGATCAGCGAGTGCATGGCCGCCACCAGCTCGGGCATCTTGGTCATTTCGACCGTGCGTGCCACATAGGCGCCGATCCCGCCGCCAGCCACCAGGCCCGCGAAGATCAGGATGAAACCGGTGGACGTGCCGCTCTCGGTGCCGGCAAACATCTCGGCCTTGAGCTTGTAGATAAGCGCGATGGTCGTGACAGCGGCGATCGCCATGCCGGTCATGCCGAAGGCGTTGCCGCGCCGCGCCGTGGTGGGGTGCGAAAGCCCCTTGAGCGCCTGGATAAAGCAGACCGATGCCAGCAGGTACAGCAGGGTGACGAGGTTCATGCTCATTGCTTGGCTCCCTCAGATTGTCCGCCCTTGGCCTTCGGCTCTTTCTTCTTGAACATCTCCAGCATGCGCTGGGTGACCAGGAAGCCGCCAAACACGTTGACCGCTGCCAGTGCCACCGCCACCACGCCCATCGTGCGGCCCAGGCCCGTCTGTGTCAGGCCGGCTGCCAGCATGGCGCCGACGATGATGATGGCCGAGATGGCATTCGTCACGGCCATCAGCGGCGTATGCAGCGCTGGCGTGACGGTCCAAACCACGTGGTAGCCGACGTAGATCGCCAGCACGAAGATGATCAGGTTGATCACCGTGTGATTGACCAGCTCCATGAGTGCTCCTCCTCGCTTCTTGGTCGATGTGCGAAGCGGCCCTGTCATGCAGACATGGGCCGCCTGGCGCGTCAGGTTTCCTTGATGGCCTTGATCTTGTTGCCCTCGCCCAGCAGCACGACCTTGGGCTTGTAGCTGGCGACTTCTTCTTCGTTCATCGGCGCGTAGGTGCAGATGATCAGCAGGTCGCCCACGTGAGCGCGGCGCGCAGCAGCGCCGTTGAGCGAGATTTCGCCCGAACCGCGCTTGCCCTTGATGATGTAGGTCGAAAAGCGCTCGCCGTTGTTGACGTTGTACAGCTCGATCTTTTCGTATTCGCGCATGTCGGCGGCGTCGAGGAGGTCCTCGTCGATGCCGCAGGAGCCTTCGTAGTCAAGATCGGCCTGGGTGACCGTCGCGCGGTGCAGCTTGGCGCGAAGCATGTTGCGTTGCATGAAGCTTTCCTTGAAACAAAAATGAAATCGCCACTGGCGGCCAGACCGGGTTTCGCTCCCGGCCGGGCCGCCGTCTCCGTTCTTATTTGGCGGCGCTCGTGGCTGCGGGAGCGCGCACCACCTGGCCGGCCTGACTGAGCAGGCAGGCGGCCACGATGTCGTCTTCGCGGTTGATGTTCAGGCCGCCATCCTTGTCGATGATCAGCTTGAGGAAATCGAGCACATTGCGGGCGTAGAGGGCAGAGGCGTCAGCCGCCACCATCGACGCGAGGTTGGTGTAGCCCACCAGAGTGACGCCGTGCTTGACGACGACGCGGTCGGCTTCGGTCAGCGGGCAGTTGCCGCCTTGCGCCGCTGCCAGGTCGACAACGACCGAGCCTGGCTTCATTGCCTGCACGGTGGCTTCGGACAGCAGCGTCGGCGCGCGGCGGCCCGGGATCAGCGCCGTGGTGATGACGATGTCGGCCTGGCTTGCGCGCGCGTGTACGAGTTCAGCCTGGCGGCGCATCCAGTCGGGTGGCATGGGGCGGGCATAGCCGCCCACACCCTGCGCGATCTCGCGCTCTTCGTCCGTCAGGAACGGCACGTCGAGAAACTTCGCACCCAGCGATTCGATCTGCTCTTTCACCGCCGGCCGCACGTCGGACGCCTCAATGACAGCACCGAGGCGCTTGGCCGTGGCGATGGCCTGCAGACCGGCCACACCGGCGCCAAGGATCAGGACGCGCGCGGCTTTTACGGTGCCGGCGGCCGTCATCAGCATCGGCATGAAGCGCTGGTAATGGTTGGCCGCCACCATCACGGCCTTGTAGCCGGCGATGTTGGCCTGCGAGGAAAGCACGTCCATGCTCTGCGCACGCGTGGTGCGCGGCGCGGCTTCCAGCGCAAACGCGGTGACGTTGGCGGCGGCGAGGCGGGCCGTATTTTCGTCATCAAAGGGGTTGAGCATGCCGACAAGTACCGCGCCCGGCTGCATCTGCGCCAGTTCCGCCGCTTCCGGTGAGCGCACCTTCAGCACGATCTGCGCGCCAAGCGCTTCGGCAGCGGTGCCGATCTTGGCGCCGGCAGCCACGTAAGCGTCGTCGGGCTGGGCGGCGGCTACACCGGCACCCGATTGCACCGTCACCTGATGGCCAAGCGCCACGTACTTTTTCACCGTTTCCGGGGTCGCGGCAACGCGCGTCTCGTCCGCCCGCGTCTCCTGCGGGATGCCGATGTGCATCGTGTTCTCTCCTCGCTGATTATGTTTAGGATGCGCGCGAAGTGAACGAAGGCGCGCTGGATCAGGATCGACGTGCAGCTTACCCGAACTTTTTGGCGCACGGACGCTCGTCGAATGGCATGTCGAATATCCGAACCAACAAGGAATGCGGGCCGATCCTGCGCAAACGTGTGCTCAATTGCTCACAACAGCGGCGCGCGGCGATATGCGTCTGCTCCAACGCGCTGGGCAAGCGTGGAGCACAGCCTCCAGCTACAATAACGCCTTGTTTTTGTTGCCTTTTTGCCATGAACCAAGCTGTCCGCTGGAAACCCAGCGTTACCGTTGCCGCCGTCATTGAACAAGATGGGCGCTTTCTGCTGGTTGAGGAGCACACCGATGTCGGCTTGCGCCTGAACCAGCCCGCCGGCCATCTCGACCCAGATGAAAGCCTGGTCGACGCCGTCGCGCGCGAGGCGATGGAAGAAACCGCGTACAGCTTTGTGCCGACCGCCTTCCTGGGCTGTTACATGGCGCAGTTCCAACCGCCGCAGGGGGATCCGATCACCTATGTGCGGATGGCATTTACCGGCGAGCTCGGCCCCCAAGACCCGCGCCGCGCCCTGGACGACGGCATCGTCCGCACCGTGTGGATGACGCCGGATGAAATCCGCGCCAGCCGCGAGCGCCATCGCAGCCCGTTGCTGCTCGCCTGCGTCGAAGATTACTTGGCCGGCAAGCGCTACCCGCTCGACGTCATCCACACGCACGCCAGCGTGTACGGGCTGGGAGCGCAGTCATGAGCAAGAAGCGCATCGTTGTCGGGATGTCCGGCGGGGTGGATTCGTCCGTCACCGCGTGGCTGCTCAAACAGCAGGGTTACGACGTCGTCGGCCTGTTCATGAAGAACTGGGAAGACGATGACGACAGCGAATACTGCTCGACCCGCCAGGACTGGATCGACGTGGTATCGGTGGCCGACCTGATTGGTGTGGACGTGGAAGCCGTCAACTTTGCCGCCGAATACAAGGACCGCGTCTTTGCGGACTTCCTGCGTGAATATTCGGCTGGCCGCACACCCAATCCCGACGTGTTGTGCAACGCCGAGATCAAGTTCAAAGCCTTCCTCGATCACGCGATGGCCCTGGGCGCCGACACGATCGCGACCGGACACTACGCCCGCGTGCGCGAGATCGATGGCCGCTTCGAGCTGCTCAAGGCGTTCGATCACACGAAAGATCAAAGCTACTTCCTGCACCGGCTGAACCAGGCACAGCTCTCGCGCACGCTCTTCCCGCTGGGCGAGATGCCGAAGACGAAGGTGCGTGAGATTGCCGCCGAAATTGGCCTGCCGAACGCCAAGAAGAAGGATTCCACCGGCATCTGCTTCATTGGCGAGCGGCCGTTCCGCGATTTTCTCAACCGCTACCTGCCGACCAAGCCTGGCCCGATCAAGACGCCCGACGGCAAGACCATCGGCGAGCACATCGGCTTGGCGTTCTACACGCTGGGGCAGCGCAAGGGCATCGGCATCGGCGGCAGCCGCGACGGCAACGGTGATGCCTGGTACGTGGCGCGCAAGGACATGGCGGCCAACACGTTGTATGTGGTGCAGGGCCACGACCATCCGTGGCTGCTGGCGCACACCGTGCACGCCGATGATCTGAGCTGGGTGGCCGGCCACGCGCCCGCCGAAGGCACCCACCTTGGCGCCAAGACGCGTTACCGCCAGGCGGATGCACCTTGCACGGTCGCACGCGCGGCCGATGGCGCGCTCACGCTGACCTTCCCCGAAGCGCAGTGGGCCGTCACGCCAGGCCAATCCGCCGTGCTGTATGACGGTGAAATCTGCCTGGGTGGCGGCATTATTTCGGCCGCTGAACCGGCTGTCGTGGAAAAAGCGGTCGCCTGATCGGTTTTTGCAACACTGCGTTGTGCCGGCTGCGGCTGTTGCAGCACTCGTTTAAGCTTGCGCCCTGATTTGTCTCCACACAGGGTTGGTCATGCTGCCACGTCGCTACTGGGCCTTCGCGGGCGTTGTGCTGTTGTTTGCCGTCACCGCCGGGTTTGCGATAGCGGGTCGTCTGCATTGGGTGTGCGCGGTCATTCCAGGTATGTTCGTCATCCTGGGCGTGCACGACATCACGCAGACGCGCCACTCGGTGTTGCGCAATTACCCGCTCTGGGGCCATTTCCGCTTCCTGTTCGAGTTCATTCGTCCGGAAATTCGCCAGTATTTCGTTGAAG
Organism: Ralstonia mojiangensis; assembly: GCF_023955645.1. Lineage (NCBI taxonomy): Bacteria > Pseudomonadati > Pseudomonadota > Betaproteobacteria > Burkholderiales > Burkholderiaceae > Ralstonia > Ralstonia mojiangensis. The sequence goes on from NZ_JAMXHU010000001.1 coordinate 163,611, forward strand.
ACGACACCGACGAAAAGCCGTTCTCGCGCGCCCAGCGCAGCATCGTTTATCAGCGCGCCAAAGGTGAAGTCGATAGCCGCCCATTCGGCACCGAAGTCGATGTGAAGGTAGCGGGGCACGAGTGGATCGGCCACTCGCTGGCGCCCACGCGCATTGCCTCGTCAGATTTTCGCGTGATGGTGGGCGAGGGCCGCGCCAAGCCGTATTCGATGTCGGTGTTCAACATCTCGGCGATGAGCTTCGGGGCGCTGTCGGGCAATGCCATTCGCGCGCTCAACCGCGGTGCGAAGCTCGGCAACTTCATCCATGACACGGGCGAGGGTTCGATTTCGCCGTACCACCGCGAAGAAGGCGGTGACCTGATCTGGGAAGTGGCGTCGGGCTACTTCGGCTGCCGCGACGCGAACGGCCGCTTTGATCCGGACCGCTTTGCCGAACAGGCGCGCAGCCCGCAGGTGAAGATGATCGAGGTGAAGCTGTCGCAGGGTGCCAAGCCAGGGCACGGCGGCGTATTGCCTGCCGCCAAGGTGACGCCCGAGATTGCCGCTACGCGCGGCATTCAGATCGGCAAGGACTGTATTTCGCCAGCCGCGCATTCGGAGTTCAGCACGCCGCTGGGGTTGCTGCAGTTTGTGGATCGCCTGCGTACGCTGTCGGGCGGCAAGCCGACCGGCTTCAAGCTGTGTATCGGGCATCCGTGGGAGTTCTTCGGCATCGTCAAGGCGATGCTGGAGTCGGGCATCCTGCCGGACTTCATCGTTGTCGACGGCGCGGAGGGCGGCACGGGCGCGGCTCCGCTTGAATTTACGGACCACGTCGGCACGCCGCTCCAGGAAGGGCTGCTGCTGGTGCACAACACGCTGGTCGGCACCAACCTGCGCGACAAGATCAAGATTGGCGCCTCAGGCAAGATCGTCACGGCGTTCGACGTTGCCCGTACGCTCGCAATGGGTGCCGACTGGTGCAATGCTGCGCGCGGCTTCATGTTTGCGCTGGGCTGCATCCAGGCGCAGAAGTGCCATACCGACCGTTGCCCGACCGGCGTGGCGACACAAGACCCGTCTCGGCAGAAGGCGCTTGTCGTGCCCGACAAGGCCGAGCGCGTGCATCAATATCACGCGCACACGCTGCATGCGCTCTTGGAGCTGACGCAGGCAGCCGGCTTGCAGCATCCGGCAGATTTCCGCGCGCACCACATCGTGCGCCGCGTGTCGGGCAACGAGGTGCAGTTGCTCTCCGCGCTGCTCAAGTACCTGGAACCCGGCGACCTGCTGGCCGGGCGGTATCGCTTTCAGCTGTACGAACGCTACTGGCCGATGGCCCAGGCCGAACGGTTTGATCCGGTGGCCGTGTAACGCTCGCGAATTTCCATTGATTACTGCGGCTGGGTTTCCATGAAACTCGGCCGCTTTTCAATGCGCGCGTAGAACGAAGCGAGATTGGCGTGACGTTCGCGCCAATCGATCTGTGGCTGGCGGAAATCCAGGTAGGCAAGCGCGCAGCCGACGGCGATGTCGGCCAGTGTCAGGTGGTTGCCGTTGCACCAGGTCTTGTCGGCCAAGCCTTGCGACATGGCTTGCAGCGCCTGATCAATCTTGTGGGTCTGGCGCGCGAGCCATGTTTCGCTGCGCTGTTCCGGCGTGCGCTGCGTATGTTCGATGCGCAGCATGAGCGCGGCGTCGAGCAGGCCGTCGGCCAGCGCCTCCCAGCAGCGCACTTCCACGCGTTCACGGCTGGAAGGCGGAATGAGGCGCGCCACCGGCGACAGCGTATCGGCGTATTCCGCGATGACGCGCGAGTCGAATAGGGCGCCGCCGTCGTCCATCACCAGGCAGGGCACCTTGCCCAGCGGGTTGAACTGGTGGATTTGCGTACTTGCGCTCCACACGTCTTCCAGCACGAACTGGTAGTCGATTTTCTTTTCAGCCAAGACGACGCGCACCTTGCGGGTGTACGGGCTGGCGTGCGATCCGATCAGTTTCATAGGCATGTCATGTTGGAGGCGGAAGTATAGCTGCGCACTTTCCCGAGTGCGCTGCGCGGCGCCTGAACCCAACTCAACCAAACGGAGGCTTGCTTTAGGCCGGATTGGCCGTGAAAGACAGGTGCCGGGTGGTAAAATCGCGGGCTCGCTTGGGTGCGCGTATGCACCTTGGTTCAACGCGCAACGCCGCGTCCGGGTTGTCCGGATTGAGATTCCCTTCACATTTTTCCCCGCCTGCCATGTCGTCGCTTTCTGCCCTGACCGCTCTGTCTCCCATCGATGGCCGCTACGCTGCCAAGGCCGATCCGCTGCGCGAGTGGCTGTCGGAAGCCGCTTTCATGCGCAACCGCGTGAAGGTGGAGGTGCACTGGCTGATCGCCCTGTCGCAGGCCGGCCTGGCCGAGATCCCGCGTTTCTCCGCTGCTGCCGAGGGCGCACTGCTGGCCCTGGTCGAGAACTTTGCCGAGGCAGACGCCGCCCGGATCAAAGAGATCGAAGCCGTCACCAATCATGACGTGAAGGCCGTCGAATACTGGATGAAGGAGCGCGTGAAGGGCAACGCCGAGCTGGAAGCCGCCAGCGAGTTCATCCACTTCGCCTGCACGTCGGAAGATATCAACAATACCTCGCACGGGATGATGCTCAAAGGCGCGCGCGACACGGTGATCGTGCCGACGCTGCGCCGCGTGCAGGCTCGCCTGGTGGAACTTGCTCACGCCAACGCCGACGTGCCAATGCTGTCGCGCACGCACGGCCAGCCGGCAAGCCCGACCACGCTGGGCAAGGAAATGGCCAACGTGGCCGCCCGCCTGGACCGCGCCATCCGCCGCATCGAAGCGGTTGAACTGTTGGGCAAGATGAACGGTGCCGTGGGCAACTACAACGCGCACCTGTCGGCGTATCCGTCGCTGGACTGGGAAGCCTTCTCGAAGAACGTGATCGAGACGCGCCTGGGCCTGACGTTCAACCCGTACACCATCCAGATCGAACCGCACGACTACATGGCCGAGCTGTTCGACGCCGTGGCGCGCGCCAACACGATCATCCTGGATCTGGACCGCGACGTCTGGGGCTATATCTCGCAGGGTTATTTCAAGCAGAAGACCAAGGCCGGCGAGATCGGCTCGTCGACCATGCCGCACAAGGTCAACCCGATCGATTTCGAAAATTCAGAAGGCAACGTTGGCCTGGCCAACGCGGTGCTGCGCCATCTGTCGGAGAAGCTGCCTGTGTCGCGCTGGCAGCGCGACCTGACGGATTCGACCGTGCTGCGCAATATTGGCGTGGCGTTTGGCTACAGCCTGCTGGCCTACGACGCTTGCCTGCGCGGCCTTGGCAAGCTGGAAACCAACCCGGCCCGACTGGCTGAAGACCTGGATGCTTGCTGGGAAGTGCTGGCCGAGCCCGTGCAGACCGTGATGCGCCGCTATGGCATTGCCAATCCGTACGAGCAACTGAAGGAACTGACGCGCGGCAAGGGCATCTCCCGCGAAGCGTTGCGTGAATTCATCGGCACGCTGGCGATTCCCGAAGACGCCCGCAAGCTGCTGCTGGACATGACGCCTGGCAGCTACATCGGCAAGGCAGAAGAACTGGCCCGCCGTATCGCCTGATTGTTGCAAAAATTTGGTGGTTCCGTCTTAGGAACGGCCCGCTCTCAGATCGGAGGGCGGGCCGTTTTGTTTATTACGCTCCATAGAACGGTCTGCCGCGCCATCTCTGAAAAGCTGCCTGATCAATCAAAAAATTTGAATCGCTTGATGAACTTCGGGCTGCCTTGACCGGTCGGATCGCGCAAATAATGCACAATCGTTTGGCGCCGTGGTCATACCCACAGACGCCGCCTACTGAGCGCTCCAAAACACCGAGGGAACCGATGTCACAAGCCGCCCACTCGAATTTCGCCACGCGCGGCGCCGCTGACCACGGCGCCTATGCTAAGCCCGCGATTGCGATGCACTGGATCATCGCGCTGTTGATCTTCGCGGCCTTCGGGCTCGGTCTGTACATGACCGATATTCCGGGCTTTACGCCCACCAAGCTGAAGCTGTTCTCGTATCACAAGTGGATCGGCATCACGGTGCTGATCTTTGCGGTGCTGCGTGTGCTGTGGCGCCTGACGCACCCGGCGCCGGGCCCCGTCCCCGGTATGCCGAAATGGCAGCACGCCGCCGCCGAAGCCGCGCACCTCGGGCTGTATCTGCTGATCCTGGCGGTGCCTCTGACCGGCTATCTGCTGAGCGTCGCGGCCGGCGTCAAGGTTGTCTATCTTGGCCTGTGGGAACTGCCGATGCCGTTCGACAAGAGCGATGCGCTGAAAGACATCTTCGGCATGGCGCACGAATGGCTGAACTGGACCATGGCGGCCATCGTCGTGCTGCACATTCTGGCTGCGCTCAAGCACCACGTCGTCGATCGCGACGGCACCCTGCGCCGCATGGTGCCGTTCCTCCGCTGATTTCCCAACGCGCTGGCGCACGGTGTGCGCTGGCGCCCCTGCCTTTCCATCCTGACCAAGACTGCCGGCATGACCCGGCCTGACCGAAGGAGTCTGATGATGAAACGTTTTGTGCGCCCCCGCGCGATTGCCCTGGTTGCCGCCGGCGCGCTGTCGATTGCTGCCGTATCGGTATCGGCCATCGCCCAAGTGGATGCCGCCAAGAGCAGCGTCACCGCCACCGGCAAGCAGCTTGGCGTGCCGATGGATATCAAGTTCGGCAAGTTCGACGCCGCCGTCAATTACAACGCGGCCAATGTGGCTGCCTCGACGGCGAAGGTCGACATCGATGTCACTAGCGTCGACGTCGGCAGCAAGGAATACAACGATGAACTGAAGAAGAAGGACTGGTTCGACACCGCCAAGTATCCGAAGGCAACGTTCGTGTCGTCGACGTTCAAGCCCGGCGCGGGCGGCAAGGTCGATGTGGTCGGCAAGCTGACCATCAAGGGCGTCACGCAGGATGTGACGGCACCCGTGACGTTCAAGCAGGAAGGTGCCAATCAGGTCTTTGAAGGCGCATTGCCGGTCAAGCGCAACGCATTCAAGGTGGGCGACGGTGAATGGAAGGACACGTCGGTTGTGTCGGACGACGTAACGATCAAGTTCCGCATCGTCATCGCCAAGAAGTAATCAGTAGCCCCAACCAACGTTTTCCCGGCCCTCGTGTGCCGCTTTTATTCCGCAGGAGTTCTCATGAAATTGCGTACCCTCGTTGCTGCCCTGTCCGCTGTTGCCGCCACCGCCGCCTTTGCTGCACCGGCCACGTACCAACTGGATCCGAACCACACCTACCCGAGCTTTGAAGCCGACCACATGGGCGGTCTGTCGAAGTGGCGCGGCAAGTTCGAAAAGTCCAGCGGCACCGTGACGCTGGATCGCGCCGCCAAGACCGGCAGCATCGATGTGACCGTGCAGACCGACAGCCTCGACTTCGGTCACGCCAAGATGAACGAGCACGCCAAGAGCGCCGAGATTTTCGACGTGGCCAAGTACCCGACCGCCACGTTCAAGGGCAACTTCACGAAGTTCAAGGGCGACGTGCCGACCGAAGCCGAAGGCCAACTGACGCTGCACGGCGTGACCAAGCCGGCCAAGCTGGAAATCGATGCCTTCAAGTGCATGCCGCATCCGATGCTCAAGCGTGAAGTGTGCGGCGCCGATGCCGAGATGAAGTTCAAGCGCGACGACTTCGGCGTCGACTACGGCAAGGCCTACGGTTTCAACATGGAAACCAAGCTGAAGATTCAGGCGGAAGGCATCAAGCAAGACGCCAACGTCGCACAGCAGTAAGCCAGGCGGTCGCCACAGCCAAAGAAAAAGCCCCGCAATTGCGGGGCTTTTTTGTTGCCCGAGGAATGAGTCCTCCGGGCAGCGTGTAGCAGGATCTTCAAACCTGCGCGCCGAAGTTCGGATCGTCTTCCTTCGGGCCACCGGCCTTCTTTTCAGATTTGACCAAGTCTTCGCGCTTGACGCCCAGCCACATGCACAGCGCAGCAGCCACAAACACCGACGAGTAGATGCCGAACAGAATACCGATCGTCAGGGCCAGGGCGAAGTAGTGCAGCGTCGGGCCGCCGAACACCAGCATCGACACCACCATCATTTCGGTCGAGCCGTGGGTGATGATCGTGCGCGAGATGGTGCTGGTAATCGCGTGATCGATCACCTCGTGCGTGTTCATCTTGCGGTACTTGCGGAACGCTTCGCGGATCCGGTCGAAAATCACCACGGATTCGTTGACCGAATAGCCCAGCACCGCCAGCACCCCCGCCAGCACCGACAGCGAAAATTCCCACTGGAAGAAGGCGAAGAAGCCCAGGATGATCACGACGTCGTGCAAGTTGGCGATCACGCCGGCCACGGCGAACTTCCATTCGAAGCGGATCGACAGGTAAATCACGATGCCGACCACCACGAACAGCAGCGCCAGCAGGCCGTCGGTGGCGAGTTCCTTCCCGACTTGCGGGCCGACGAACTCAACGCGCTGCAGCTTGGCGTCAGGGTTGGCGGCGTTCAGGGCCGTCATCACCTGTTGGCTTTGCACGGCCGAGGCGATGGGCTTGCCATCCGGACCGGTCTTGAGCGGCAGGCGAATCATCACGTCGCGCGAGGTGCCAAAGTTCTGCACCTGCGCATCGGCATAGCCGAGCTTCTCAACGTCGCCGCGGATCTTCGGCAGATCGGCGGCCTGGGTGTAAGCGACTTCCATCACCGTACCGCCAGTGAACTCCACCGACAGGTGCAGCCCCTTGTGGAACAGGAAGAAGACAGCAGCGATAAACGTCAGGAACGACAGCGCGTTGAGAATCAACGCGTGCTTCATGAACGGAATGTCGCGGCGGATGCGGAAAAACTCCATGGTCTGCCCTTTGTGGCGACCGCCCCTTTTGTGCCGGGGCGGTGCCGGTTATGCGAGATTCGTTGTGGGTGGCGTGATTACTTGGCGGGCGATTGCGTGTCCGTATTGCCCGGTTTCCACACCTGCCCGATGGCGACGCTCTGCAGCTTCTTCTTGCGGCCGTACCAGAGATTCACGAGACCGCGGTTGAAGAACACCGCCGAGAACATGGATGTGCCGATCCCGAGGCAGTGCACGATCGCGAAGCCGCGTACCGGGCCCGAACCAAAGGCGATCAACGCAAGACCGGCGATGAGCGTGGTCACGTTCGAATCGAGGATGGTTGCCCAGGCGCGGTCAAAACCGGCAGCGATAGCCATCTGTGCCGATGCGCCGCTGCGCAGCTCTTCACGCACGCGTTCGTTGATCAGCACGTTGGCATCAATGGCCATACCGAGCGCCAGTGCGATAGCCGCGATACCCGGCAGCGTGAGCGTGGCCTGCAGCATGGAGAGCAGGGCGATCAGCAGGAACACGTTGACGCCCAGGGCTGCCACCGAGAACGCACCGAACAGCATGTAGTACAGCACCATGAACACCGAGATGGCGAGGAAGCCGTACAGCGCTGAATCGAAGCCCTTTTTGATGTTGTCCGCACCCAGCGACGGGCCGATGGTGCGCTCTTCGATGATTTCCATCGGCGCCGCCAGCGAGCCTGCACGCAGCAGCAGCGCCAAGTCGGACGCCGCCTCGGTCGAGCCCATGCCGGTGATCTGGAAGCGCGAGCCCAGTTCTGACTGGATGGTCGCCACCGTCAGCACTTCGCCCTTGCCCTTTTCAAAGAGCACGATGCCCATGCGCTTGCCGATGTTGTCACGCGAGACATCGCGCAGCATGCGGCCGCCCTGGCCGTCGAGCGTGATGTCGACCGACGAATTGTGGTTCTGATCGAAGCCGGCCGAGGCGCTGGTGATGCGGTCGCCCGTGAAGATCACCTGCTTTTGCAGCAGCACCGGAGCGCTGCGGCCTTGCGTGAACAGTTCGTCGCCCAGCGGCACCGGATCGCCTGCACGCGGCACGAGCGGGGCGTTCGGATCTGCCAGGCGCGCTTCCAGCGTGGCGGTGCGGCCGATGATGTCCTTGGCCTTGGCCGTGTCCTGCACGCCGGGCAGTTGCACGACGATGCGGTCCGGACCCTGCTGCTGGATCACCGGTTCAGCCACGCCGAGTTCATTCACCCGGTTATGCAGCGTGACGATGTTCTGCTTGACCGCGTTGTCCTGCACTTCCTTCATCGCAGCGGCGGTAAAGGTACCGGTGAGCGTGGCGCCGTCGGCGCTCTTGTCCACGGTGTAGGCCAGTTCGCGGGTCGAATCGGCCAGCAGTGCACGGGCGCGGTCGGCCTCGTCCGGGGTGCTGAACTTGATCGTGATCGTGTTGTTGTTGCGGTCGATGCCGCTGTGGCGGATGCCCTTGTCGCGCAGTTGCGTGCGGATGTCGCCGGCCAGCGAGTCGAGCTTCTTCGTCACGGCGCCGTTCATGTCGACCTGCAGCAGGAAGTGCACGCCACCGCGCAAGTCCAGGCCCAGGAACATCGGCTTGGCAAAGAACGGAGCGCCGCTCAACCAGCGCGGGGAGCCTGGCAGCAGGTTCAGCGCCACGATGTAGGTCGGATCGGCTTGATCAGTGTTCAGGCCGCGAGCCAGGACGTCCTTGGCCTTGAGCTGCGTGTCGGTGTCGGCAAAACGCACGCGCACGCTGGCGGAGGTGCCGTTATTGTCGAAGAACACGCCGTTTGGCTGAATGCTGGCCGCGGCCAGCAGGCTTTCGACCTGCTTTTGCACGTTCAGGTCGACCTTGACGGTGGCCTTGCCCGAAGACACCTGCACAGCAGGCGCCTCACCGAAGAAATTCGGCAGCGTATAGAGGAACCCAATGGCAAGCGCCACCAGGATCACAATGTATTTCCAGAGCGGATAGCGATTCATCTTGGAATGCAGAGAGGCGACGCCGAGGGGCGCGGGCGCGGATTCTTAGAATAGGCGCTGCCTGGGGTTCCGGCGCCAGCGCAATCGTGCGCGGCGCCGGGATGGGCCGATTTACAGTGCCTTGAGCGTGCCCTTGGGCAGCACGGTCGTCACGGCGCTCTTCTGGACGGTGATTTCGGTGTTGGCAGCAATTTCCACGGTGACATATTGCTCAGCCACCTTGCTAACTTTGCCCAGAATGCCGCCAGCGGTGACGACTTCGTCGCCCTTGGCCAGGGCTTCGAGCATCGCCTTGGTTTCTTTCTGGCGCTTCATTTGCGGGCGGATCATGATGAACCACAGCACCACGAACATCAGGATGATGGGCAGGAAGCTCATCAGGCCACCCGCGGCACCACCAACAGCCGGTGCAGTTTGCGCGTAAGCGTCGGAAATCAGGAACACGTCAGAACTCCGTAATGGTTCGTCAATCGGTCAAAAATCGGACCCGACATTCTACCATTGCGGTGCCGCGGCAAATGGGCGCGCCTGGCGCCCTGTTGAGCGGGGTTACAGCGCCCCGCGCGCGCGGTCTGCGGCAAAGCTGGCCTGGAATGCGGCAAAGCCGTGCGACTCGATGGCGGTGCGCATCTCGGCCATCAATTCCAGGTAGTAATACAGGTTGTGGATGGTGTTCAGGCGGGCCCCCAGGATTTCGCCGACGCGCTGCAGGTGGTGCAGGTAGGCGCGCGAGAAATTGCTGCAGGTGTAGCAGCCGCAGGTCTCGTCCAGCGGGCGCGGATCATTGCGGTGTACCGCGTTCTTGATCTTGATGTCGCCAAAGCGGGTGAAGAGCCAGCCGTTGCGCGCGTTGCGGGTCGGCATCACGCAGTCGAACATATCGATGCCGCTGGCAACGCCTGCCACCAGATCTTCCGGCGTGCCGACGCCCATCAAATAATGCGGTTTGTTGGCAGGCAGACGCGGCGCCACGTGCTGCAGCACGCGCATCATGTCTTCCTTGGGCTCCCCCACCGACAGCCCGCCGATGGCGTAGCCGCCGAAACCTTCGCCGCCGGCATCGGCATCAATCGCTTGCAAACCGGCCAGCGATTCATCACGCAGGTTCTCGAACATGCCGCCCTGGACGATGGCGAACAGTGCGTTCGGATTTTTCTCGCGCTCGAATTCGTTGCGCGAGCGTTGTGCCCAGCGCAGGCTCATGCGCATTGAGGCTGCAGCTTCGGCCTCGGTTGCAGGGCGATCGCCAATCTTGTACGGCGTGCATTCGTCGAACTGCATGACGATGTCCGAGTTCAGCCGGCGCTGGATCTGCATCGAGATCTCCGGCGACAGGAACAGCTTGTCGCCATTGATGGGCGATGCAAACGTCACCCCTTCTTCGGTGATCTTGCGCAGATCACCCAGCGAAAACACTTGAAAACCGCCGGAATCGGTCAGGATGGGCTTATCCCAGCCATTGAAGCCGTGCAGGCCCTTGTGTGCGTCCATCACCTCCAGCCCGGGGCGCAGCCACAGGTGGAACGTGTTACCCAGGATGATCTGCGCGCCAATGTCCTTCAGCTCCGCCGGGGACATCGCCTTGACCGCACCATAGGTGCCCACCGGCATGAAGATGGGCGTTTCGACCACGCCGTGGTTCAGGGTCATGCGGCCGCGTCGGGCGAGGCCATCGGTGGTGAGCAGTTCGTACTTGAGCATGGTCAGAGCGATTGGGTTTCGCCGGGTTCGCCGGGTTCGGTAGAGGCGCGCGTCAGCAGCATGGCGTCGCCGTAACTGAAGAAGCGGTAGCGCTGGGCGATGGCGTGCTGGTAGGCGCCTCGGATGGCGCTCATGCCGGCAAATGCCGATACCAGCATCAACAACGTCGATTTAGGCAGGTGGAAGTTGGTCACCAGCAGGTCGACGGCGCGGAACCGGTAGCCGGGGGTGATGAAAATGTCGGTCTCGCCGCTGCAGGCATTGAGCGTGCCGTCTGGCTGCGCGGCCGATTCAAGCGCGCGCATCGACGTGGTGCCCACCGCGATCACGCGGCCGCCGGCTGCGCGCGTGGCGCGGATGGCTTCGGCCAGTTCGGGCGTGATTTCGTACCACTCGCTGTGCATGCGGTGCTCGGCGATGTTTTCCACGCGCACCGGCTGGAACGTGCCGGCGCCCACGTGCAGCGTAAGGAAGCCGCGCTTGACGCCCATCGCGTCCAGCTTGGCGAACAGCGCATCGTCAAAATGCAGGCCCGCCGTGGGCGCCGCGACGGCGCCCGGATTGCGCGCATACACGGTCTGGTAACGCGTCTCGTCAAAGCTGTCGGGGTCGTGCTCGATGTAGGGCGGCAGCGGCAGGCGGCCGTATTGCTCGATCAGATCCAGCGCCGGCTTTGGGAAACGCAACGTAAAGAACGGCTCGGCGCGGGGGCCGACCGTCACGTCAAAGGCGTCGGCCAGGCGCAGTGTCGTGCCCTCGACCGGTGATTTGCTGGAGCGGATTTGCGCCAACACGGTGTGCTCGTCCAGCAGGCGCTCAATGAGCACCTCCACCTTGCCGCCGCTGGCCTTGTGGCCGAAAAAGCGTGCCTTGATGACACGGGTGTCGTTAAAGACGAGCAGGTCGCCGGGGCGCAGGTAGTCGACCAGATCGGCAAACTGGCGGTCTTCGAAATGCACGGCATCCTCCGTACGGCGGACGGCCAGCAGGCGGCTCGCGGTGCGGTCGGGCAGGGCGGTTTGTGCGATCAGCTCGGGCGGCAGATCGAAGTCGAAATCGGACAGCGTCAGCATGAAAAGTGGCGCAGACGTGGATTGCGCCAAGTGATGGTGGCGGGCGCCGGTACAATCGGGCGACTCGCAAAGTTCGCCATTGTAAACGCCCTGTGCCGCCTCGCGCCCGTTCCGCCACTGATGCTGCTCCTATGCCCGACGCTGATACCGCGCCGGCGCCAAAGCCAAAACGCGCAGCCCCGGCAGACAAGCCAGCCAAGGCAGCAGCCAAGACCGCCCGCCCGGCCGACAAACTCGCCAAACTTGGCCTGCACCGCGATGTCGATCTCGTTCTGCATCTGCCGATGCGCTACGAGGACGAAACCACGCTGCTGACCATTGCCGAAGCCACGGCGCGGGCCAATACCGGCTGGGCCGCGCAGGTGGAAGGCACGGTCACGCGCAATGAAGTGGCATTCCGGCCACGCCGGCAACTCGTTGTGCATATCGCCGATGAGTCGGGCGAGCTGGTTCTGCGTTTTCTCAATTTCTACGGCAGCCAAGTCAAGCAGATGGCCGAAGGCGTGCGCCTGCGCGTGCGCGGCGAAGTGCGCGGTGGCTTCTTCGGCGCCGAGATGGTGCACCCGACCGTGCGCGCCGTGGCGGAAGATGAACCGCTGCCCGACCGCCTGACACCGGTGTATCCGAGCACGGCTGGCGTGGCGCAGGCCTATCTGCGCAAGGCGATCCTCAACGCGCTCACGCGCACGCCGCTGCCGGAAACGCTGCCGAACAGCCTCGTCAGCGGCCCGCTCGCGCCGCTCAAGCTGATGACGCCTGCCGATGCCGTGCGCCTGCTGCATCAACCGACGCCCGATGTCGACGAGCACAGCTTGGTCGAGCGCACGCACCCGGCGTGGCTGCGCATCAAGTTCGATGAACTGCTGTCGCAGCAGCTGTCGCTCAAGCGTGCGCAGGCCGCGCGCCGCATGCGCAATGCGCCCATCCTGCGCGACAGCGGCAAGGATGGACTGCTCGCGCGCTTCATGAATGCGCTGCCGTTCAAACTGACCGGCGCCCAGGCTCGCGTATGGGAAGAGATCCGCGCCGACCTTGCGCACCCGTACCCGATGCAGCGATTGCTGCAGGGCGACGTGGGCAGCGGCAAGACCGTCATTGCCGCGCTGGCAGCGTGCCAGGCCATCGATGCCGGCTGGCAGGCAGCACTGATGGCGCCAACCGAACTGCTGGCCGAGCAGCATTACCGCAAGCTTTCTGCCTGGTTGGAACCGCTGGGCGTGGACATCGTCTGGCTGGCTGGCAGCCTCAAGCGCAAGCAGAAGGACGAGGCGGCGGCGCGCGTGGCGGCCGGCACGGCGCAACTCGTGATCGGCACACACGCGCTGATTCAGGACGCCGTGACGTTCGCGCGGCTGGGTCTGGCGGTGGTCGATGAACAGCATCGCTTTGGCGTGGCACAGCGGCTCGCTCTGCGCGGCAAGGCGAGCAATGGCGATGCACCTGCCGCCAACGCCCAGGTGCCGCACCAACTGATGATGTCCGCCACGCCCATCCCGCGCACGCTGGCGATGACGTATTACGCCGATCTCGACGTCTCAGCCATCGACGAACTACCGCCTGGCCGCACGCCCATCGTCACGCGCCTGGTAAACGATGCGCGCCGCGACGAGGTGATTGAGCGCATCTACGCCGCAGCACGCGAAGGTCGGCAGGTCTATTGGGTCTGTCCGCTGATCGAAGAGAGCGAAGCGCTGCAGCTGCAGACTGCCGTCGAAACCTTCGAGACGCTTTCCCAGAGCCTGGAAGGTTTGAAGGTCGGTCTCGTGCATGGACGTCTGCCATCGGCCGAGAAGGCCGCCGTGATGAGCGCCTTCGCCGGCGGCGAGCTGCACGTGCTGGTGGCCACCACCGTCATTGAAGTCGGCGTGGACGTGCCCAATGCCTCGTTGATGGTGATCGAGCACGCCGAGCGCTTTGGCCTGGCGCAGCTGCATCAGCTACGCGGGCGGGTGGGCCGCGGCACGGCGGAATCGGTATGCGTGCTGCTGTATCAGGCGCCTCTGTCGCCGACGGCCAAGCAGCGTCTGCAGACCATGCGCGAAACCACCGATGGTTTCGAAATCGCCCGGCGCGATCTGGAGATCCGTGGCCCCGGCGAATTCCTGGGCGCGCGGCAGTCGGGCGAAGCGATGCTGCGCTTTGCCGATCTGAACCACGATGCGTGGCTCGTCGAATTTGCCCAAGGAGCGGCGGACGACATGCTCGCCCGCTTTCCGGAAGCCGTCGACACCCATCTCAAGCGCTGGCTGGGCGAGCGCGAGCACTACCTGCGCGTCTAAGGCCGGCGGCGCACGCCTTTTTTAGTGCGCCAACTGCGCCTGCTTGCGCAAGCGCTTGGCGGTGTACATCGCACGATCGGCCTGATCGAGCAGGGCGGTGATCTCGGTGCCGTCTTCTGGCATCACCGCCACGCCGATGCTTACGCGCAGGTCCAGCGGCTGGCCTTCGAACACGTACGGTTGCTGCACCTCTTCGATAAGCCGCTCGCTTTGCGCCTGCGCATCCGCCCGCGCGCCAACGCCGGGCAGGATCACGGCAAACTCATCGCCGCCCACGCGCGCCACCGTGTCGGAGCGCCGTGCCGTGCGGCCCATGCGCTGTGCGGTCTCCCGGATCGCCGCATCGCCGGCACGGTGGCCATGGCGATCATTGATGAGCTTGAGATTGTCCATGTCGACATTGAGCACGCCCAAGCCGCCATGCGCGCGTTGCGCCAGGTGGATCGACTGCCGCAGGCGGTCATAGAACAGCGCGCGGTTGGGGAGGTCGGTCAGCGCGTCGTGCGTGGCGCGCAGATATAACTGATCGCGCTCGGCGTTGGCGGCGTGGAACATGGCTGCGGCGATCAGCTCGGACATCAGCTCCAACACGCTGATGTCGCTTTCGCTGAAGGCGTCCACTTCCGGCGCCACCAGCTTGAGCACGCCGACCGTGGTGTCGAGATGCCGCAGCGGCGTGACCACCATTGAGCGCAAACCCACACGGCGGCAGGCTTCGCGGTCGACACGCGCGTCGGTTTCGGAGTCTGTGCATTGCAGAATTTCGCCGGTCTGCACGCACAGGCCCGACAGGCTGCCCTTGCGCGCCAGCCGCAGGCCCAGCAGCGTTTCGGTCAGGCCCGAGGTGGCGCGGTAGACCATCTCATCGCCTTCCGCCAATTCGACGACCGCGCCCGTCGCGCACGTCAGATGCTGGGCCCGCTCGGTGACCAGCGCCATGATCGCGCCCAGATCCGTGCCCAGTTTGGCGATCTCTGACTGCGCTCGCACGATTTCAAGGAGCGTGGCGGGGTTTTGCAGAGGCGGGTGGTCGAACGACATGGGGCGCGGCGCGGGTGTGGCTGTGAGTCGGGCGATTCTAGCCCGTCACCCGAACGACATAGACCGAAATGTCGCCGGTGTGAGGCGCCGTTACAACTTTCGGATGCACTGCGACGGTGCGGGCCGACTCGGCAAGCCGCAAGACGTTGACGCCATATGGTCTTGGCCGGACGCCCGCGCCTACGGTTCAGCCCACGGTCGGCTCCAGCCGTATCAGCGTGATCTCCGACGGCGCGCCGAACCGCTTGGGTGGGCCCCAATATCCTGTGCCGCGGCTGGTGTAGATCCACAGGCGCCCGAGCTTGTGCAACCCCGCCGTAAAGGGCTGCTGCAGCGGAACAAAAAGGCTCCACGGCCAGAACTGGCCGCCATGCGTGTGCCCCGACAGTTGCAGGTCGAAGCCGGCCTCTGCTGCGGCAGGAGCGCTGCGCGGTTGATGCGCGAGGAGGATGGTGGGCGTGACGCCGGGGGGCGACCCTGCCAGCGCCCGCGTCGGATCGCTCGCGTGCGCGGCGTCGAACTTAACTGCACTGAAATCCGTCACCCCCGCGATCACCAGTGACGCGCCGTCGTGTTCAAGCACCGTATGCTCGTTCATCAACACGCGCATGCCGAGCCGCTCGAACTCCGACACCCAAGGGCCGACGCCGGAGTAGTACTCGTGATTGCCCGTCACCGCAAAAACGCCGTGCCGAGCCGACATGCCGGCCAGCGGCGCGATATGCGGACGCAGCACGTCGACCTCGCCGTCCACCAGATCGCCCGTCACGGCGATGACATCCGGTTGCAATGCATTGAGCCGCTCGACCACGCCGGTTACATAGGCACGCTTGATGGTGGGCCCGACATGCAGATCGGTGATTTGCGCGATGGTGAAGCCGTGCAGCGCGGCAGGCAGGTCTGCAATGGGCACCGTCACCCGTGCGACGCGGGGAATGCGGCGCGCATTGACATAGCCGATCAACGTCACCAGCAAGGTGAGGGCGACGACGAGCAGGGCCGAGTCGTGCCGATAAGTCTGCGGCAGCACGATCAGCGCGACGTCGCGCAGCAGCGTCAGGACCAGCAGCGACGAAAACAGGCCCATCAGCAAGGCGCCGACCCAGGTCACGCGATCGGCCAGCGAGATGGGACGGATCACGAAGCGCGCTGCCATCCCGGTTGGAATCATCACCGTCGATACGAGCAGGAAGAGGACGCCTGCAGCCCAGCCCGCACTGTTCCAGCCCAGATCCGGCAGCAGCCGCCATCCGATGTAGAGATGCAGCGCTGCCATGAGCCCGACCGTCGTCATCAGGAAGCGGCGTCTGCCGCGGGGCAGGGATCGGCTGCCGTTAGGTTCGTCACTCATGTGGGGGCGGCTCCTTTTGTCTCGGTGGGGCGTATCCCCGGAAGATGGGGCGGCTGGCAGCGTTGTCAATGCCAGGCCGCCGTTCGAACCTCAAGCAACATTGCACGTCCCTTGGTAAAATCTATCGATATCCCCAAGCCGATTGATCGTCATGACGCTCACTGAACTGAAATACATCGTCGCCGTCGCGCGGGAACGCCACTTTGGGCGTGCCGCCGAGGCCTGCTTCGTCTCGCAGCCGACGCTGTCGGTCGCCATCAAGAAGCTGGAAGACGAACTGGCCGTGCAGATTTTCGAGCGCGGCGCATCTGAAGTGAGCGTCACGCCCGTCGGCGAGCAAATCGTCACACAGGCGCAGCGCGTGCTTGAACAGACGATGGCGATCCGCGAGATTGCCAAGCAGGGGATGGACCCGCTGGCCGGGCCGCTGCGCTTGGGGGTGATCTACACGATCGGGCCGTACCTGCTGCCCGCGCTCGTCAAGCAGATGATCGACACCGTCCCGCAGATGCCACTGATGCTGCAGGAGAACTTCACCGTGCGGCTGGTGGAGCTGCTCAAGCAGGGCGAGATCGACTGCGCCATCATGGCAGAGCCGTTTCCGGAGGCCGGCCTGATGACGGTGCCGCTGTACGACGAACCCTTTGTCGTGGCGGTGCCGCGCGGTCACGAACTGGCCAAGGCGTCGTCGGTGGACCCGGAAGCGCTCAAGCAGCAGACCATGCTGCTGCTCGGCAACGGGCATTGCTTCCGCGATCACGTGCTGGGCGTGTGCCCGGAGCTGTCGCGCTTCTCGCAGAACGCGGACGGTATTCAGAAGACGTTCGAAGGCTCGTCGCTGGAAACGATCCGCCATATGGTCGCCAGCGGCGTGGGCATTACGGTGCTGCCGCGCACGTCGGTGCCCAGCATGCAGCCCGCCGCCACCGATCTGCTCAGTTACGTGCCCTTCCAGGAGCCTGTGCCCGACCGCCGCGTTGTTCTGGCCTGGCGCAAGAGCTTCACCCGCATTGCCGCGATTGAAGCGGTGGCCAAGGCGGTCGCGCAATGCGAACTGCCCGGCATCAAGCTGTTGCCGCCCACCCCGCTGATTCATTGATCCTCTGAAGTAGCCGTTGGTCGTCATTCAATGACGGCCATAGCGCACGTCTAATTGATAGATAAAAACAATCAAATATACGTATCGATAGCGCAAAGGTAGACTGTTTTCCATGGTGAGCGCATCGCTCACTGCCCAATCACCGTGGAGCCCGTCATGTCCCTGCCGCTTGCCTCGAACACCGTCGCGACCGTGCTGGAATGGCTCGCTGCCTATGGGGAATCGCACTGACCTGATGGATGCATGAAGCTGCCCGCGCTTGTCGTTCGGGCATCAGGAACGCGCGGGGTCGCAAGGAGAAAAAGCATGGCAATGGTGCGGATGTTTGTTTCGGAATGGCAGGGGTTTGCGGGCGCCGTGCGCGCGTCGCAGGCAGAGGTGCCGACGTTGTCCGGTATGCCCGGCAGTGCGGCTGGTGGGCTCGGCACCCGCGCTGCTGAATCCGCCCGCCTGCAACGCAAGTGGGTGCGCAAGCAGATCGGTCTAACGATCGTGGCTGCCGGCGCTATGATCGTGCTCCTGCACGGTACGGTGCAGCTCATGGTCTGATGACCGGCCTGATGCTCGGTTGCCAGCCGCTCTGCGTTTCGTCATAGGACGATGCGACGATCGGAACTTGCTGCGCGAGCGGCAACCGAAAGAAGGCTCCAAGCACGCGTGTCCCGACGCTGAATCCAGCGGACGGCATCGCGTTTTTGCACACCACTTCATAGGGGAATCCAGATGGCAAAGAAGAACAGCGGCGCGCCTGCCGCAGCCCAGATCAACATCGGCATTGCTGACAAGGATCGCAAGAAGATCGCAGAAGGCCTGTCGCGCCTGCTGGCCGATACCTACTCGCTCTATCTGAAGACGCATTACTTCCACTGGAACGTCACCGGCCCGATGTTCAACACGCTGCATCTGATGTTCGAGACGCAGTACAACGAACTGTGGAATGCCGTCGACCCCGTGGCCGAACGCATCCGCGCCCTGGGCTATCCGGCACCGGGCTCGTATTCGGAGTTCGCCAAGCTGTCGTCGATTCCGGAATCGAAGGGCATTCCCGAAGCGATGGACATGGTGCGCGAACTGGTGGCCGGTCACGAAGCCGTGACGCGCACCGCCCGCAGCCTGTTCCCCGACGTCGACAAGGCCGCCGACGAACCGACCGCCGACCTGCTGACGCAACGCATGGACATTCACGAAAAGACCGCGTGGATGCTGCGTTCGCTCCTGGCTTAAGGCTGACCTGACGGCCGTTCGCCACGTTTGCGACAGGCGTTTCGACAGCAGCGAATTGCGCCCCACCCGCGAGCCCGTTGTGTTGCGGAGGGGGCGGCATCAACCCCATGACCTAGACGAGAGAATCATGACGACTGAAGCCAAATGCCCGTTTTCCGGCCATGCTCCCGCTGCTTCGCACACCTTCGGTGGCGGTACGGCCAACAAGGATTGGTGGCCCAATCAGCTGCGTGTTGATCTGCTGAACCAGCATTCCGAGAAGTCCGATCCGCTCGGGTCGAGCTTCAACTACCGCAAGTCGTTCAATGCGATTGACTACGACGCGCTCAAGGCCGATCTGCGCCGCCTGATGACGGACTCGCAAGACTGGTGGCCGGCAGACTTTGGGCACTATGGCCCGCAGTTCATCCGCATGGCATGGCACGCTGCCGGCACGTACCGCACGGGTGATGGCCGTGGCGGCGCAGGGCGCGGCCAGCAACGATTCGCACCGCTCAACTCCTGGCCCGACAACGTCAACATCGACAAGTCGCGCCGCTTGCTGTGGCCGATCAAGCAGAAGTACGGCCAGGCAATCTCGTGGGCCGACCTGCTGATCCTGACAGGCAACGTGGCACTCGAAACCATGGGCTTCCGCACCTTCGGCTTTGCCGCTGGCCGTGAGGACACCTGGGAACCGGACAACGACGTCTATTGGGGCAGCGAGACCGCTTGGCTGGCGCCCACCAACAATCCCAACAGCCGCTACTCGGGCGACCGCAATCTTGCGAACCCGCTGGCCGCCGTGCAAATGGGCCTGATCTATGTGAACCCGGAAGGCCCGGACGGCAACGGAGATCCGCTGGCTGCCGCACGCGATATCCGCGACACCTTCGCCCGCATGGCGATGGATGATGAAGAAACCGTCGCGCTGATCGCCGGCGGCCACACCTTCGGCAAAACGCACGGCGCGGGCGCGGCAAGCCATGTTGGCGCTGATGTCGAAGCGGCTCCGCTGGAAGCGCAAGGCCTGGGCTGGGCCAGCACATATGGGACCGGCAAGGGTGCCGACGCCATCACCAGCGGGCTGGAAGTCACCTGGACGCAGACCCCTGCGCAATGGAGCAATTTCTTCTTCGAAAACCTGTTCAAGTACGAATGGGTGCAGGAGAAGAGCCCGGCCGGGGCGCTGCAATGGGTGGCCAAGGACGCCGAGGCGATCATTCCGGGCCCCACGCCCGATTCGCCCAAGCGTCGCCCGACGATGCTGACGACCGACCTGTCGTTGCGCTTCGATCCGGCGTACGAAAAGATCTCGCGCCGCTTCCTCGACAACCCGCAGGCATTTGCTGAAGCTTTTGCGCGCGCCTGGTTCAAGCTCACGCACCGTGATCTCGGCCCGAAGTCGCGTTACCTCGGCCCCGAAGTGCCGCGTGAAGACCTGATCTGGCAAGACCCGCTGCCGGCTGCCACGCACAAGCCGACCGAGGCCGACATCGCCGACCTCAAGGCGAAGATTGCTGCTTCCGGTCTGTCGGCCTCCGAGCTGGTTGCGGTGGCATGGGCATCCGCCTCGACCTTCCGCGGTTCGGACAAGCGCGGCGGTGCCAACGGTGCTCGCATTCGCCTGGCCCCGCAGAACGACTGGGCAGTCAACCAGCCGGTGGCCGGCACGCTGGCCAAGCTGGAGGAGATTCAACGCGCTTCCGGCAAGGCTTCGCTGGCCGATGTGATCGTGCTGGCGGGCAGCGTCGGTATCGAACTGGCCGCCAAGGCAGCCGGGACGACGATCACCGTGCCGTTCACGCCGGGCCGCGTCGATGCCACGGCCGAGCAAACCGACGCCGCTTCGTTCGCGCCGCTCGAACCGGTGGCCGACGGCTTCCGCAACTACCAGAAAGCCGACTACGCGATGCCGGCCGAAGTGTTGCTGCTCGACAAGGCTCAGTTGCTGACGCTGACCGCGCCTGAACTGACGGTGCTGATCGGTGGCCTGCGCGCCATCAACATCAACGCAGATGGCAGCCAGCACGGCGTACTTACCGCCACGCCGGGCGCGCTGACCAACGATTTCTTCGTCAACCTGCTCGACATGGGCACCGAATGGAAGGCCGCCGGCAACATCTACGAGGGGTTCGATCGTAAGACGGGTCAACTCAAGTGGACCGGCACACGCGTCGATCTGGTGTTCGGCTCGAATTCGATCCTGCGCGCACTGGCCGAGGTGTTTGGCTGCGCCGACGGTAAAGAGCGCTTCATCAGCGAGTTCGTTGCCGCTTGGGTCAAGGTGATGAATCTCGACCGGTTCGATTTGGCCGCCGCCTAAGCTGCTTTCGGCGGGACTAAAATGGCGCCTTGCCTCGTGCAGGCGCCATTTTTCTTTGGTGATTTCCCATGCAATCGTCCGCCGCCCAACCCAGCCGCCTCATGCTCTATGCGCGCCTGATGCGCATGGACAAACCGATCGGCACGCTGCTGCTGCTGTGGCCGACGCTGTGGGCGCTGTGGATGGCCGCTGATGGCCATCCGCCGGTGTCGCTGGTGGTGATTTTCACGGTCGGCACATTCCTGATGCGCTCGGCTGGCTGCGCCGTCAACGACTGGGCAGATCGCGACTTTGACAAACACGTCAAACGCACCAAGGAGCGGCCGCTCACCGCTGGCCTGATTGCCCCGTGGGAAGCGCTGGCGGTTGCGGCGGTGCTGTCGCTCATCGCCTTCACGCTGATCCTGCCGCTCAATGCGCTGACCAAATGGATGTCGGTGGCGGCCATCGTGATTGCCGGCACGTATCCGTTCTTCAAGCGGTTCTTCGCGATTCCGCAGGCGTACCTGGGTATCGCGTTCGGGTTCGGGATCCCGATGGCGTACGCGGCAGTGCAGGATCAGGTGCCTGTGCTGGCGTGGCTGATGCTCGCAGGCAATGTGTTCTGGGCGATCGCCTACGACACTGCGTATGCCATGGTCGATCGCGATGATGATCTGCTCATCGGCATCAAAACGTCAGCCATTACCTTTGGACGTTATGACGTGGCGGCGATCATGCTGTGCTACGTGGGGTTCTTCGGGATCATGGCCTGGGCTGGCCACGTGATGGCGCTAGGCGTGGCGTATTGGATTGGGTTTGCCGCTGCCGTGGCGTTGTCGCTTTGGTATTACCCGATGCTGCAGACGCGCGATCGGATGAAGTGCTTTTTTGTTTTCCGGCATAACAATTGGCTGGGGGCGTGTTTGTTTGCCGGTGTGGCGGGGGCGTATTTGCTGCGCTAGGGCGTTGCTGGTCCATCCCGCGCTTCATACTCAGCCGGGGATGGACCGACAGGTTCAATCCCGCCCGAATTCCTCGCCCATCTCCTTACCGCGTGCCGCTGCAGCATGCATCGCGCGTACAAAGGCAGCCTTGATACCGGCCCCTTCCATCGAAGTCAGCGCCGCGTAGGTCGTCCCACCCTTGGATGTCACGCGCTCGCGCAGTACCTCAACCGGCTCGGTCGATTGGCCTGCCAGCGTGGCCGCGCCAATGAACGTCTCCACCGCCAGCGTGCGCCCATCCTCGGCCGACAGCCCCAGCTCCTGCGCCGCCTGCTGCATCGCCTCGATGAAATAGAACACGTATGCCGGGCCGCTACCCGAGATGGCGGTCACCGCATCAATCTGCGCCTCGGCGGGCACCCACACGCTCTTGCCGACGGCATTGGCGATGGCGCTGGCGGTCACGCGGTCGTCGCCGGACAAGCCAGCGTTGGCGGCCAGGCCCGTCATACCCAGACCGGAAAGCGCTGGTGTATTCGGCATCGCCCGAACCACACGTGCGTGGCCATTCAGCCAGCGTGACAGATCCTGGATCCGGATGCCTGCCGCCACCGACAGCACCAGGCTGTCGCCCAGATGCGGTGCGAGTTGCGCGCAGACTTCACGCATCTGCTGCGGCTTGACTGCCAGGACGATCACGTCGCGGTCGGCCAGTTCTGCGCCCGGGGCGGCAGCGGTGTGGGCGCCCCAGGTTTGTTCGGCGCGGCTGCGGGCAGGCTCGGTCGGATCCACCACCACGATGTTGGCGCCGTGCGCGCCCTTGGCAATCAGGCCGCCGATGAGGGCCGCCGCCATGTTGCCGCCGCCGATGAAGCCGAGTTTCAGAGTGTCGAGCATGAGAGTGGTGGTGTGAGAGAAAACAGGAATTCAGGCGTTGGCATACTGCCGTGCCCCGAAGATGGCGCTGCCGACGCGCACAATGGTGGCGCCTTCGGCAATGGCGTCTTCCAGGTCGGCGGACATGCCCATCGAGAGCGTATCGAGCGGGATGCCGGCCTCGCGAAGCCGGCCCGCCAGCGCACGCAGATCAGCAAACGGCTTGCGCTGCGCGGCGGGGTCATCGCTCGGCTCAGGCACGGCCATCAAGCCGCGCAATTGCAGACGGGGCAGTGCCGAGACGGCTTGTGCCACGGCAAGCACCTCATCGAAATCGGGCAGCAGGCCATGTTTGCTGGCCTGGCGGCTGATATTGATCTCAAGACAGACCTGCAGCGGCGGCAAGGTGTCGGGGCGCTGGGCCGAGAGGCGCTCGGCAATCTTGAGGCGGTCAACGCTGTGCACCCAGTCGAACTGTTCGGCCACGGCACGCGTCTTGTTGCTCTGCAGGGGGCCGATGAAGTGCCAGCGGACCGGGTCGGCACCCGTGCGCAGGTCGGCCAGCGCGTCGATCTTGGCGATGCCTTCCTGCACGTAGTTTTCGCCGAAGAGGCGTTGCCCTGCGGCATGTGCGGCGCGTACGGCATCGGCGTCGAACGTCTTGGAAACGGCCAGCAATGTGACACCCGCAGCATCGCGCGAAGCCAGTGTGCAGGCCGTTGTGATCCGTTGACGCACGGCTTGCAAGTTGGCGGCGATTACAGACATAATCCGGCGACGTTTGTTACAAATAAACAAGGTTCCGGCACGTCAAAACAACGGCTCGGAGCGCGTCTGGAGGCGCCATTGCGACGCCCGGGCGACATAAAAAAGTCGGGGGTCATTATAAGATGGACATCGCGCAGCTTCTGGCGTTTTCCGCCAAGAACAAGGCGTCGGACTTGCACCTGTCGGCCGGACTGCCGCCGATGATCCGGATCCACGGCGACATGCGCCGGATCAACGTGCCACCGCTCACGCACCAAGACGTGCACTCCATGGTGTATGACATCATGAGCGACGGGCAGCGCAAGGTCTACGAAGAAAACCTGGAAGTCGACTTCTCGTTTGAGATCCCCGGCCTCTCGCGTTTCCGGGTCAACGCGTTCAACCAGAACCGCGGCGCTTCGGCCGTGTTCCGGACGATTCCGTCGAAGGTGCTCTCGCTGGACGACCTGAAGGCGCCTGCCGTGTTTGCGGACTTGGCGATGAAGCCGCGCGGCCTGGTGCTCGTCACGGGCCCGACCGGCTCGGGCAAGTCGACCACGCTTGCCGCGATGGTCAACCACCGCAACGAAAACGATATGGGCCACATCCTCACGGTGGAGGACCCGATCGAATTCGTGCACGAATCGAAGAAGAGCCTGATCAACCAGCGTGAACTCGGGCCCCATACCCATTCGTTCGCCAATGCGCTGAAGTCGGCGTTGCGTGAAGATCCGGATGTGGTGCTGGTGGGCGAATTGCGTGATCTTGAGACCATTCGCCTGGCGCTCACCGCCGCAGAAACGGGCCACTTGGTGTTCGGCACGCTGCACACCAGCTCGGCCGCCAAGACCATCGACCGGGTTGTCGACGTGTTTCCGTCGGACGAAAAAGAGATGGTCCGGACCATGCTTTCCGAATCGCTGGAGGCGGTGATCTCGCAGACGCTGCTCAAGACGCGCGACGGTTCGGGCCGGATTGCGGCGCATGAAATCATGATTGCCACGCCGGCCATCCGTCACTTGATCCGCGAGAACAAGATCTCGCAGATGTACTCGATGATGCAGACGAGCAGCGGCATGGGCATGCAGACGCTCGACCAATGTCTGTCGGAGCTGATCAAGCGCTCGGCGATCAACTACGCAGACGCGCGCGCCATCGCCAAGAACCCGGACGCGTTCGCGAGCTGATACGCGAACTGATGCGCTGACTGATACGTCAGCGCGCTTTCCAATTTTCTTCAGGAGGGGCACGCCATGCTGGACCGCGAAGCCGCCACCAAATACATCCACGAACTCTTGCAGTTGATGGTGAACAGCCGTGGCTCGGACTTGTTCATCACGTCGGAATTTCCGCCCGCGATCAAGGTGGACGGCAAGGTCACGCCGATTTCGCAGCAGCCGCTGAATGCCGTGCAGGCCGTCGGTCTGGTCAAGTCGATCATGAACGAGAAGCAGCTGCGCGAGTACGAAGACAGCTCGGAATGCAACTTCGCCATCACGGCGCCGGGTGCGGGGCGTTTCCGCGTGTCGGCGTTCATGCAGCAGGGCCGCGCCGGCATGGTGCTGCGGACCATCAACACGAAGATCCCGACGCTGGGCGAGCTGGATTTGCCGCCGATCCTGAACGAGATCGTGATGAGCAAGCGCGGGCTGGTGATCGTGGTGGGTGCCACGGGCTCGGGCAAGTCGACCTCGCTGGCGGCGATGGTGGGCTATCGCAACGCGAATTCGTATGGCCACATCATCACCATCGAAGATCCGGTGGAATACGTGCACACCCACCAGAATTGCGTGGTGACGCAGCGTGAAGTGGGCGTGGATACCGAGTCCTGGCACGTGGCGCTGAAGAACACGCTTCGCCAGGCGCCGGATGTGATCCTGATCGGCGAAATCCGGGATCGCGACACGATGGAATACGCCATCCAGTACGCGGAAACCGGCCACTTGTGCCTCGCCACGCTGCACGCCAACAGCTCAAACCAGGCCATCGACCGGATCATCAACTTCTTCCCCGAGGAGAAGCGTCAGCAGCTGCTGATCGACTTGTCGCTGAACCTGCGCGCGATGATCGCGCAACGCCTGTTGCCGCGTCAGGGTAGGAAGGGGCGCGTGCCGGCCGTCGAAATCATGCTGGCCACCCCGCTGGTGCAAGACCTCATCTTCAAGGGCGAGGTGCACGAGCTGAAGGAGGTCATGAAGAAATCCCGCGAGCAGGGGATGATCTCGTTCGATCAGGCGCTCTTCGAGCTGTACGAGGAAAACAAGATCACTTACGAGGACGCGCTGCGCAACGCGGACTCCCTCAACGATCTGCGCTTGCAGATCAAGCTGCACAGCAAGCGTGGCGGACAGACGGATCTGTCTGCCGGCACCGAGCATCTCAACGTCGTGTGATGTGTCGAACGCGCTACATCATTTGAGGTAATTTGCGGCGCACAACGTTTGCGTCGTCGGAATGTCCACCCGGTCGTCATGATCTTTCCTTAATATTTGCTGAGAATTGCCGTATAGACCGGCAAGCACGCCTGCCAAGTCACTTGGCAGGCGTGGATAACAAAGAAATTGCTTCAGCAAATACGGGTGGGTAGAAAACGTGGCAAGCAAGCCGATACGCCAACGCGCGCAGGCGGCGCGTGGCTTTACGCTGATTGAGCTGATGATCACGGTGGCCATTGTGGGCATCCTGGCGATCATTGCTTATCCCAGCTACGTCCAGTACATCGTCCGCTCCAATCGGGCAGCGGCGGAATCCTTCATGCAGGAAGTCGCGGCCGCGCAGGAGCGCTTCCTGCTCGACAACCGCGCTTATGCGCCGAACCTGACCACGTTGCAATACGCCAGCAACGTGCCGGCCAACGTTTCGCCCAACTACACCTTCACGTTGAGCGCGAGCAGTGTGCCGCCGTCTTACCAACTGGCGGCGAGCCCGCAGGGGTCGCAGCAGGTGAATGACACCGCCTGCGGCACGCTCACCCTGACGAACACGGGTGCCAAGGGAGCGTCCACTGGCGCCGCCAACTGCTGGAAGTGAGGCGAGCCATGAATCCCCTGCGCAAGCCCATTCAAGGTTTCACGCTGACCGAGCTGATGGTCACGCTGGCCGTGCTCGCCATTCTCGTGACGATTGCCGTGCCGTCGTTCTCGGGAATGATTGCGACACAGGCCACGCGCAATGCATCGTTCGATCTGTCGTCCGCCGTGTCGTTGGCGCGTGCGGAGGCAGTCAAGCAGAACGCCATCGCGACCGTCTCAACCACCAGCAACTGGGCGACTGGCTGGACGCTGACGGTAGGCACGCCCGCCACAGTGATCCGCACCTTCGGCCCCTACAGCGGCGTGACCATTGCGGCGAGCAACGGCAATACGCTGTCGTTCGGCAACGATGGCCGACCGACTGCAGGCGGCGTTACGTTCCAGGTCACGCCGACGAGCGCGTCGCAATCGGTCTCCTCGAGTTGCGTACAGGTGGGCGGCACCGGCCGCGTCGCCGTGGTGTCGGGGACGTGCTCATGAGCGCCGCCGCACGCTTTCACCATCGCAGGCCGCGCAAGGCCGCGCAGCGCGGGTCGACTCTGATCGAAATCCTGATTTCGGTCGTGATCCTGCTGGTCGCGCTGCTGGGCGCGGCCGGCATGATGGTCCGCTCGAACCAGTCCGAGATGGAGTCTTACCAGCGCGTGCAGGCCCTGACGCTGTTGCAGGACATGGCCGCGCGACTCAACGCGAACCGCCAGGTGGCCTCGTGCTACGCCGTGGCCGGTGCGATGACCACCGTCGGCACGGGCGGTGTCTCGGCACCCAGTTGCACGACCGGCACGGCCGCACAGCAAGCCACCGTCACCACCGATCTCGCGGCTTGGAACAATGCGCTGCTCGGCAATACGGAGACCGCCGCCAGCGGCACCGTGGCCTTGGGCGCCATGATCGGGGCGCGCGGCTGTATCGAGGCTGTCGACACGGTCAACCAGGTCTATCGCGTGACCGTCGCATGGCAAGGCATGGTGCAGACCGTAGCGCCGGCGTTGCCCTGTGGCAGCGGCAGCGGCAATTACGGTAACGACGCCTATCGGCGCGCCATCAGCGTGCAGGTGCGCATGGGGGTGCTGTCATGACGCCGAACCGCACGTTGCGCCGTCTGCAGCGCGGGATGTCGCTGGTCGAACTGATGGTCGGCATGACGCTGGGGCTGTTGCTGCTGACCGCGCTGGCGAGCTTGTATGCATCGACCTCGCAATCGCGCGTGCAACTCGGCAACAGCGCCACGCAGATCGAGAATGGACGCTATGCGCTCGACATCATCAGCCAGGAAGTCGCGCTCGGAGGCTTCCTTGGCGATCTGAATCTGCTGGGAACCTCAGCGGTGGCAACGCCCGATGTGTGCGCAAGCGCCACCAACGCACTTGGCTTTACCAACAGCCCTGCGACGGTGCCGGTGGCCATCTACGGTTACGTGCCCGGTGCGAATGCGGCGCCATGCCTGCCCAACCTGTCCCCCAACTCGGAAATCCTGGTGGTGCGTCGCGTGTCGAGCACCGTCACCTCGGCGAGCGCCGTCGCGGCAGGTCAGGCCTATTTGCAGGACTCGTTCTGCAGCACCGACACGTCGCCCTTTGTGTTCAGCGCGACCGCAACGGATTTCACGCTCAAGGAAAAGACCTGCAGCAAGCCCGCAGACCTGCGCCAGGTCAGCGTACGAGCGTTCTACCTCGCCACATGCGACCGCTGCGGCACGGGTGGCGACAGCATTCCCACGCTCAAGATGGTCGAGTTTTCCAGCGGTGCAATGCAACCGCCCAACTCGATCGCCCAAGGCATCGACGACGTGCATTTCGTCTATGGCGTGGATATGGACGGCAACGGTTCGCCCGATTGCTACGTGGCCAATCCAGGCATCGATAACAGCGCCGCCTGTACCACCGTGAGCGGCTACAACTGGCTCGCATCCGCCGCGACCAACTGGAGCAACGTGACCGCCGTGCGCATCAACGTGCTCGCGCGCACGCTGGGCGTGTCGCCGGGCTGGACGGACACGCGGTCTTACGACATGGGCCGCGGCACGCTCACCGCCCCTTTCAACGATGGCTACAAGCGACACGTCTATGCGGAACTCGCACGCGTCGCCAATGTAGCCGGCCCACGGGAGTAGCCATGCGGCGCTTATCGGTTCGCCAATCGGCGCGTCAGTCGGGCGTGACCCTTGTTGTCACGCTGATCTTCCTGGCGATCTTCATGGGCATCGTCGTGATGATGATGAATTCGGGCGTGATCAACACCAAGATCGCCGCCAACCAGCAATACGGCCTCGAAGCGCGCAGCGCTGCGCAGCAGGGCATTGAACAGGTCATCAGCGCGGATTTCACCTCCAACCCGGTCGCCACCAGCGTGCCGGTGGACGTCAACGGCGATGGCAAGACGGATTACACCGCGCAGGTTGCGGCGCCCGCTTGCGTAGCAACCAAGGCGATTGCCAACACGCAATTGACCACCGATACGACCAGTCCCAACTTCGCCGCCGACTCGTCCTGCTTCAGCGGCGTGAACAACAACTCCGACACCGGCATCCTGACTGCCGCCGGTACACCGGGTGGCATGTCGAATTGCAGTGCGACGCAGTGGGATGTCGCCGCCACCGTCAACGATGTGAACGGCACGGCCGTGAACACCACGCTGCATCAGGGCGTTGCGGTTCGCGTGCTGACCGGCGCGGCGTGTCCGTAAGCCAACGCGCAAAGCCAGGAAGAACTCATATGCGCTCATTTGCTCAACGATTTGCGTTTGCCGCCACGGCAACCGCCGCGCTCGCACTGGCGTGTGTCCAGCCTGCAGGGGCCGAGGATATTGACCTGTACACGGGGCTGCAACCGCAGGCGGGCAAGCCGAACGTGCTGATCGTCATGGACAACGCGTCCACGTGGAATGCATCCGCGCCGTTCACCTGCGACACCAGCGGCGTCGTGTCGAGCAACAATGCAAACACCGATGTGGGTGCCGAGCAGTGCGCGCTCTATGACGCGGTGAATGCGTTCAAGAATTCACCGTCGCTGCTGGGCAACCTGAATCTCGGCCTGATGATGTTCGGCTCCGGCAACAACGTCGGCGCGCAGTTCCAGTTTCCGTCGACGCCGCCGTCGCAGTTGCCGTTGATGGATCTCAACGGGATCAACAGCTTTCTCAACTATGTGTTGACGATCGATCGCCAGGCAAATAACTCGAACAATTCGCAGGTTGGCGGCGGCATGGAGGAGGCATGGGCCTACTTCAACAGCGGGACGGGCCCTTCAGGGACGGATTATTCGTCTGTGCGTCCGATCAATAACCCGTGCCAGCGGACGTACGTCATCTACATCGGCAATGCCGTCAACAACGGCAAACCGCAGGACACCGGCAAGAACATCCAGAGCGATCTGGCGACTGCGCTGGGCCTGTCAGCCAATACGACGCCGCCACAGATCGTCATACCGTCGCCCTATAACAAGTACCAGGCCAACTGGGGCGATGAGTGGGCGCAGTTCATGTACCGCTACGACCTGCAGACGAAGACGATCCCGAAGGATCACCCGCCGCAGAACATCATCACCTACACGATTTCCGTCACGGACGGAAACAACCCGGACTACGTCGCGTTCGACCAGAGCATGGCCACGAACGGTGGCGGCAAAGCGTATGTCGCGCAGCTTGGGAAACCGGACCAGCTGAAAGACATCCTGCTGCAGATCTTCAACGAAATTCAGGCCGTGAACAGCGTGTTTGCGTCTGTCAGCTTGCCGGCCGCCGTGAATGCACAGGGACAGTTCCTGAACCAGGTCTATGTCGGCATGTTCCGTCCGGACGCGACCGCCGCGCCGCGCTGGATGGGCAACCTGAAGCAGTACCAGGTGGGCTACGACACCAACGGCAGCCTGCAACTGCTTGATTCGGTCGGTAAACCGGCGCTCAGCAGCGCAGGTACAGGTTTCATTTCACCCAACGCCATCAGTTTCTGGACGGCTGATCCTCCGCTCGCTTTTGGCACCAGTGGTTACGGATCCGGCGTGACGAACTGGCCTAAGAATGGGTTCTGGATCAACAGCCCCTCCGGTGTCGGAGGTGCAAATGATTCCCCCGACGGTGAGGTGGTCGAGAAGGGCGGCGCCGGCGAAATGATGCGGGCACAGCTCCTGACAGATCAGAGCACCCGCGTGCTGTACACATGCAACGGCATCGGTACCTGCCCGACCAGCGGCGCCATGCCGACGTTCGACACCAGCAACACTTGGCTGACGGGCGGTACCGGCAAGGGGCTGGACGCGATCAATTCATACAACAGCGTCAACGGCGCCCCGGCGATCACCTCGACCGAGCAGACCTACTTCATCAACTGGGTGCGCGGCCGTGACGTCTATGCGATGGACGGAACCACGAAAGCGCCGACGGTGGGGCAGGAAGCCGAGACGGGTCCGGGGTCTCCAGTGACGATTCGTCCGTCGATCCACGGCGACGTACTGCATTCACGGCCGGTGGTGATCAACTACGGAACATCGACCACGCCGAATGTCGTCGTCTATTACGGCACCAACGACGGCGTGTTCCATGCCATCAACGGAAACCAGACAACCGGCATCAAGACCTCGTCGACAAATACCGTGCGTCCTGGCGGCGAGCTGTGGGGTTTCATCCCACCCGAGTTCATCGGCAAGTTGAGCCGGCTCTACGCCAACACGCCGGAGGTGGCCCTCTCTACCACACCGGGCGGCATCA
The DNA here is from genome assembly GCF_023955645.1 of Ralstonia mojiangensis. Lineage (NCBI taxonomy): Bacteria > Pseudomonadati > Pseudomonadota > Betaproteobacteria > Burkholderiales > Burkholderiaceae > Ralstonia > Ralstonia mojiangensis. The sequence continues at coordinate 194,779 of NZ_JAMXHU010000001.1, forward strand.
CGCCCAAGCCGACACCGCGCGACGATTTCTTCGACGGCAGCACGACCGTCATGCAGGATCAGCGCACAGCCGGCAGCCCGCGCACCGTCATCTACCTGACAGCGCGCCGTGGTGGCAGCCTCGTTTATGCGCTGGACGTGACTGATCCGGTCAATCCGCGCTATCTCTGGTCGAGGAGCAACACCGACATTCCGGAGCTGGGTCAGACGTGGTCGAAGCCTCGCCTGATGCGTGTGGCGGGCTATGCCAACCCGGTGCTGATCATGGGCGCGGGCTACGATGCGGCTTCCGAAGACAGCGACCCGGCACCCGGCACCGACACCATGGGCCGCGGCATTGTCGTGCTCGATGCGTACAGCGGCGTGCCGGTGTGGAGCGCCTTGGCCAACTGCACCGGCGTGGCCGGCGTGTGCGTCAAGAACACCAGCCTCACGCGTTCGATTGCCTCCGACGTCACGGCGGTCGACCGCACAGGCAGCGGCTACATCCAGATGGCCTACGTGGGCGATGTGGGCGGCAACATCTGGCGTGTGGACTTCCAGAGCGCTGCCGGCAACACTCCCGCCAACTGGGCGTTGACGCAGTTCGCCGCGCTTGGCGGCGCAGCCAATACCAACAATGCGCGCAAGTTCTTCTATGCGCCGGATGTGGTGCCGACGGCCGGCTTCAATGCAATCCTCGCCGGCACTGGAGACCGCGAGCATCCGCTGTATTCGGCCTCGAACACGCCCGGTACTGCCTACAACGTGGTCAACCGGTTCTACATGCTCAAGGATCCGAACCTCGGGCCGGTGCCGGCCGGGTGGACACCGCTGACCGAAGCCAACCTCGTCGATGCGACCTCGGTGGCGTACAACGGCACGGGCTCCGGCTTCTTCATCACGTTGCCGAATCCGGGCGAGAAAGTTGTGAATGCGCCGCTGACCGTGGCGGGCTACACGACGTTCGGCACCAACACGCCAGCCGTGCCAAAGGCGGGCATGTGCTATCCGAACCTTGGGGTGGCGCGCACCTATTCCGTCAGTTTCCTGACTGGCGCCGGTCAAAACACCGACCGCTCCGTCATGCTCGATGGCGGCGGATTCCCGCCGTCCTCTGTGTACGGCGTGGTGCTTGTGAACAATGGCAATGGCGGCACGACGCCGGTTCCGGTGTGCTTTGGCTGCGGTAACCAAACGGGCACGGGCGGTGGATCGTCGCTGGCGCCGATCAAGGTCACCCCCACGGGCCTCGGCAAACGCAAGCGCACGTTCTGGTTCTCAGAAACCGACAAACATTGACCCGCATCGCCCCTCAACGGCCCGCCCAGCGCGGGCCGTTACAATTCCGGACAGATGCCGGAGCACCCCGTTCCCGCAACCATCCGGAGAGTAGCCATGAGTGACGTCTACGCATTCGAGGCCGATTCGTTGACCGGCCAGCGCGTGCCGCTGTCGCAGTACAAAGGCAAGGTCCTGCTGATCGTGAATACGGCGAGCAAGTGCGGATTCACGCCGCAATACGCCGGTCTGGAGGCGGTGTACAAGCGGCTGCATGAGAAAGGTCTCGAAGTGCTCGGCTTTCCGTGCAACCAGTTCGGCAAGCAGGAGCCGGGCGGCGAAGACGAAATCGGCGCGTTCTGCGAGAAAAACTACGGCGTCTCGTTTCCGATGTTCGGCAAGATCGACGTGAATGGCTCGAACGCGCATCCGCTCTACAAGTGGCTGACGTCGGAAAAGCCCGGTGTGCTCGGCATCGAAGCGGTCAAATGGAACTTCACCAAGTTTCTGCTGCGCCGCGACGGCACGGTCTACAAGCGCTACGCGCCCATGACCAAGCCGGAAGAGATCGCCGACGATATTGAACGGCTGCTGGCGGAGCCGGATCCCGCCTGACGTTGCGGATCGTTAATCCGACGAGCCTCGCACCTTGCGCATGAAATCCGCCAGCGAGCGCTCGGCGGATTCGGCAAAGTGGCGCTCCAGAATGTCGACCTTGACGCAGCGGTCGAGGCGGAAGGTGCGGTAGTCCTGACGGTGCTCGCACCAGGCGGCCACCAGCCAGACTTGTCCCCAGAAAAACAGGCCGAGCGGCTGGATGCAGCGCTCGGTCAACTGACCTTGCGCATCCCGGTAGGAGAGTCGCGCGACGGCGTGGCGGCCAAGCGCCGCATGCAGCGTGTCGAATACCTGCTTGACCTCGTTGCCCATGCCGTAGCCCGGCGCAAAGATGCGCGTGGTCTCGGCTTCGTTGCGGCGCTCCGCGGGCAGGGCGCCCATCAGTTTTTCCAGTGCCGCTTCCACCGAGTCGGCCATGGTGCCGCCGCCCCATGCCTTGATCATCCGCGCGCCGGCCACCAGGGCTTCAACTTCATCGGTGGTGAACATGAGCGGCGCGAGGTCGAAGCCAGCGCGCATGCGGTAGCCGATACCGGCTTCGCCTTCGATCGGCACGCCCGAGACAGACAGGTCACGGATGTCGCGGTACACCGTGCGCTCGGACACGCCGAGGCGCTCGGCCAGCATGGCCGCCGTGGTCAAACGGCGGCCTCGCAGGATCTGGGCAATCTGGAACAGGCGGTCGGCGCGGCGGGTCATGCGCGGCATTGTAGTGGGCTTCGGCCCGGGTGCAATGCGCGCCATATCCCCTACGCGCCGAAGGGCGTCAGCTCACGTTGCGGGTGGATGTCGACCACGTCGACCTGCTCGCCACGGCGCAGCATGCGCTTGCCCAGTCGCGGGAAATCGGCAATCTCGATATTCAGATGTTCGCCACCGCACAGATAGACGAGGTCTTCCTTGCCGCAGTTGCGCAGGTGGTGCGCGATGCCCGTGGGGAACGCCATGAAATCACCGGCGCGCACGGTGAACATGCTGTCGGCGATTTCAGCTTGCGCTTCGCCCGAGAGGATGTAGATCCATTCCTCTTCGCGCTGGTGCGAGTGATAGACGAATGATTCCTTGCCCGGCGGCACACGCGCGAAATTCACGCCGGTGCGCTTGAGCCCGAGCAGCCGGCCCATCATGGTGCCGTGGATTTCCGACAGGCTGTTCCAGGGGTGCGAAAACGACTGCGTGCGCGCGGCGATATCCGCGGCACGCATGAGATACGGGGATTGACTCGGCATGGTGTTCTTCTTCTCTGTCTCGTAGTAAAGGCCGGCGCCCGCGCACCGGCCTTGGGGGCGTTACTGCTGTAGCAGGTACGCCTGTGTTTTGGCGTCCGGTTCGTGTAGGCCGACGCGGTTGCCTTCGGTGTCGACGATGTGGGCGATGCGGCCCATGTGGTCGGGCAGCGTCATCGGGCCGAACACGCATTGGCCGCCACTGCCGTTCACGCGCTCGAGCACGGCATCCAGGTTGGGCGCGTTCAGGTACACCACGCTGCCCTTGTCGGACGGCGCAAAGCCTTCGCCCTTGACCAGCGCACCGTGGATGGTCGTCTCACCCGCCGGAAACACGCCCATGGTCAGGTCGCCCATGTCTTCCTGCTTGAGCTGCGTGTCGAAGACGTTCTCGTAAAACTTCACCGCGCGGGGGAAATCGTTGGCGGGGATTTCAAACCAGTTGATCACGCTTGCCATGTTGTCGCTCCGGTTGATGAGGCAGGTGGTTGGGGGAACCTGTCTCGTTAAGGTGGAGCGATTCTGGCGGGGGGCTCCTGACAGCGTTCTGTCAGGAGCATTCAGGAGGACTGCGGAGTGTGTTGCACGTTGCCCAGGCAGTGAAGGCCGGGCGGAGGGGGAAACAGTTCAGTGCGGAATCCAGCCCGCCAGCAGCGGCACCAGCACCGCTGTCAGCACGCCATTCAGGCCCATGCCCAGCGCCGAGAACGCACCCGCCTCCGGATTGACCTGAAACGCGCGCGCTGTGCCGATGCCGTGCGCCGCAATGCCGGTAGCAAAGCCACGCACGCTGTATTCGCGCACGCGCAGCAGGTTCAGCAGCCGCGTCGTGGTGGTCGCACCGACAATGCCGGTAATGAGCACCAGCACCGCCGTAATGGTCGGTGCGCCGCCAATCTTCTCCGAGATGCCCATGGCGATCGGGATCGTCACCGATTTCGGCGCCATGGAGCGCAGCGTTTCGGGCGATGCGCCCAGCAGCCATGCGATTCCCACTGCTGACACCACCGCCACGACGGACCCCGCGAGGAGCCCGCCCATCAGCGGTAGCGCGTGGCGGCGCAGCTTCGCCCATTGCTGGAACAGCGGTACGGCCAGCGCGACGGTGGCCGGGCCCAGCAGAAAGTGCACGAACTGCGCGCCGTCGAAGTACGTCTTGTACGGCGTGCCCGTGAGTGTCAGGAGTGTGCCCAGGATGACGACCGCAATCAGCAGCGGATTGACCATCGGGTTGAAGCGGCTGCGTTCGTGCAGGCGCACGCCAATCAGGTAAGCGATGAGCGTGGCGGTCAGGCCCAGCAGCGGGCTGGCGGCCAGGTAGACCCAGAGTTGGTGCAGATTGGGAGCCATCGTGTTCATGGGGCCAGCTCCTCGTGGCCTTCGCCGCCGCCGTGGTCAATGCGGCCCATGCGGCGCATCAGCGCGCGGGTGACGAGTGCACCGGCGGCAATCGACAGCCACGTCGACACCACGGTCGCCACCACGATCGGCAGCCATTCCTGCCCGATGCGGTTCAGTTGCGTCATGACGCCCACGCCGGCCGGCACGAACAGGATGGTCAGATGCCGCAGCAACTCGCTGACGGTGCCTTGCATGACTTCGAGCACGCGGCCTTTGTCCACCAGCAGGTAGATGACCAGTAGCACCATGCCGATCACCGGGCCGGGCACCGGCAGGTGCAGCGAATACGTGAGCAGCTCTCCCACCGACTGGAACGTCAACAGGATCGCGAAGGTTTGCAGCATGGGGCCTCCGGGTAAAACGAAGCGCCAAGTATAGAACCCGGCCGCGTTCGCTTCAGGCCAGCATGCGGTCGACCAACTCGATCCAGTGTTCAACCGGCGTGTCCGTGCCGCTCTGCAGATGCGTCACGCAGCCGATGTTGGCGGTGACGATGCGCTCGGGCTGCGTCGCCTGCAGCTTGGCGAGCTTGTCGTCGCGCAGGCGGTAGGCCAGCTCCGGTTGCAGCACCGAATACGTGCCGGCCGAGCCGCAGCACAGGTGGCTGTCGGCGCAGAGCTTGACGTCTACGCCCAGCGATGCGAGCAGCGTTTCGACCGCACCGCGAATCTGCTGACCGTGCTGGAGCGTGCAGGGCGGGTGCCACACCACGCGCGGCCGTTGCGCTTCAGGTTTGGCCTTCTGCAGAAGCTGCGGCGAAAACGCCGGCAGCACCTCGCACAGGTCGCGCGTCATGGCGGACACGCGCGCCGCACGCTCGGCATAGGCCGGGTCATCGCGCAGCAGGTGGCCGTATTCCTTGACCATCGCGCCACAGCCCGAGGCGGTCATGACGATGGCCTCGGCGCCGGCTTCGATATGGGGCCACCACGCATCAATGTTGGCGCGCATGTTGCCGAGGCCGCCCGTGTGGTCGTTCATGTGATAGCGGATGGCGCCGCAGCAGCCTGCCCGGTCTGCGCTGATGAGCTGCACGCCGAGCTTGTCGAACACGCGCGCTGTGGCCGCATTGATGTTGGGCGACATGGCCGGTTGCACGCAGCCTTCGAGCAGCAGCATCTTGCGTGCGTGCGCGGTGCTTGGCCGCATGCCGGCGTGAGGCTGCTTGGCCGGAACCTTGTTGCGCAGCACTTGCGGCAACATTGGCCGCACCGCCTGTCCGAGCTTGAGCGCGGAGCCGAACAGCGCCGGTCGCGTCAGCCCCTCGCGCAGCGCCCAGCGCACGGCGCGCTCGCCTAGCGGGCGTGATTCGCCTTTCGCGTCGAGCTGGTCATCGACGATCTTGCGGCCGATCTCCACCAGGCGCCCGTAGGTCACACCGGACGGGCAGGTCGATTCGCAGTTGCGGCAGGTCAGACAGCGGTCCAGGTGCAGGCGTGTCGCGGCGCCGGCGGGCTGGCCTTCCAGCACCTGCTTCATCAGGTAGATGCGCCCTCGCGGGCCGTCCAGCTCATCGCCGAGTAGTTGGTAGGTTGGGCAGGTGGCCGTGCAGAAACCGCAGTGCACGCACTTCTGCACGATGCTTTGGGCTTCTTCGCCCTGAGGGGTGTTGCGCAGGAACGCCGCGAGCGTGATTTGCATGATGGGCTTGCGTTAGAAGTCGGCAGTCAGAACGCTGAATACAGACGGCCCGGGTTGAAGACGCCGTGCGGATCAAAGCTGTCTTTCAGGCGCTTGTGCACGGCCATCAACGGCGCGGCGACGGGCGTGAAGATGTCGCTGGCGCGGTCGCCGTTGCGGAACAGCGTGGCGTGGCCGCCGGCTTTGCGTGCTGCATCGCGGATGACGTCAGCCGAGGTGTTGGCGGTGTCGATCCACCAGCGCTGGCCGCCGCCCCATTCGACGAGTTGTTCGTCGGCAGAAGCATGTCCGAGCGCCAGCGGCGGCGTGGCCGGGGGCAGGGCGATGCGCCATAGCGGCAGGCTGCCTTGCACGGCACGCGCAAAAAACGCATGTGATTGCTCGCGCAGGTCGTGCCAGAACGCGGCCCCTTCTGCGTCGTCAACGCGTTCGCCGCCAAGCTTGGCAATGGCTGCGCGCACGGCCGCATCGGCACCGCTCAGGCGCACCCACAGCGCACCGTCGATCCACGCAGACGCCGCGATCGGCAACGGCTGGCCGCCCCAGCGGTTCAAGGTATCGATGGCTTCGCCTTGCGCCATGGCAAAGCGCAGCGTTGCATCGCAGAACGGCATCGGCAGCACCTTGAGCGACACCTGCACGATCAGGCCCAGCGTGCCGAGCGCACCGGCCATCAGGCGCGAGACGTCGTAACCGGCCACGTTCTTCATCACCTGGCCGCCGAAGTTGAGCATGTCGCCGCGGCCGTCCATGACGACGGCGCCGAGCACGAAATCGCGCAGCGCACCCACCGACTGCCGGCGCGGCCCGGACAGGCCGGATGAAAACGCACCGCCGACGGTCGCCTGCTTGCCGTCCGCAGCAAAGTGGGGCGGCTCGAACGCCAGCATCTGCCGGTGCTCGGCCAGCGCAGCTTCGATCTCGACGAGCGGCGTGCCGCTGCGTGCGGTGACGACAAGTTCGGCGCAGTCGTAGTCGACGATGCCGGACCATTCGCGTGTGTCGAGCACCGTGCCGTGGGGTGCAGGTGCGCGGCCGTAGAAATCCTTCGTGCCGCCGCCACGCAAGGTCAGCGGCGTGTGGCTGTCGGCCGCGTGCGCGATGGCCTCACGAAACCGTGCGAGCGTGGGCGAAAGGGCGGTATCTGGCGTGCTTGGCATGGCGAACCTTCAGGTGCGCAGCTCACTGGCTGTGCGCGGTCTCGGTGGGGTGGAGCGGAAGCTTGGTGCCGCAGCGCTTGCAGAATGCGGCGTCTGTATCGTGACGGTCGAGCGTGCAGCCGCTGCACGCGCGGGTCTGCGGTGGGACGGCGGAGGCAGATCCTTCGCGCATGGTGTTCACCAGTTCCGCGCCGATGATGCCGGTCGGGAACGCGATGATGCTGTAGCCGAGGAGGATGGTGAGCGAGGTAATGAACTGGCCCAGCGGCGTGCGCGGCACAAGATCGCCAAAGCCTGTGGTGGTGAGCGTGACGACCGCCCAGTACATGCTGACCGGAATGCTGGTGAAGCCGTGCTGCGGCCCTTCCACCACGTACATCACCGTGCCCAGGATGATGGTGATGATGAAGACGGTGCCCAGAAACACGAAGATCTTGTGCCGCGCGTTCAACAGCGCACGCAGGAGGATCTGCGCCTCTTCAAAGTAGACCGTGATCTTCAGTATCCGGAAGATCCGCAGCAGGCGCAGCAGCCGCACATCGAGCAGGTAGGCCAGCTCGGGCACAAAGATCGCCAGCCACGTCGGCAGGATCGAGATGAAATCGATGATGCCGTAGAAGCTGAGCACGTAACGCCAGGGCCTGCGCACCACGAGGATGCGCATGACGTATTCCGCCGTAAACAGCAGCGTGAAGAGCCACTCGAGCACCGTGAAGAGCGTGCCCGCGCGGCCGCTGACGCTCGGCAGGCTGTCGAGCATCACCACCAGCACGCTGGCGAGGATGGCCCCCAGCAGGGTCAGGTCGAACAGCCTGCCGGATCGTGTTTCGGCTTCAAAGATGATGGTGTACCAACGCGCGCGCCAGCCGCTCTCGGGTTTGCCGAGATATTCGCCAAGGCGCGCGTTGTGGGCGTGCCAGCGGTTCCGGGCGGTACGGGGCGGATTCTTCATGGCTGCGGGCTTCAGAAGCGCGGCAGGTCGGGATGCGGCAGCAGGCCGTTGCGCACGTGCAGCTTGCCGTATTCGGCGCAGCGCGCGAGCGTGGGGATGGCCTTGTCGGGGTTCAGCAGGCGCACCGGGTCGAAGGCCGCTTTCACGCGCAAAAAGGCGTCACGTTCTTCCGCCGAGAACTGCACGCACATCGAGCTGAGCTTTTCCACACCCACGCCGTGTTCGCCCGTCACGGTGCCACCGAGTTCGACGCAGGTCTCCAGAATGTCGGAGCCGAACAGTTCAGCGCGGTGCCATTCGTCCTGGTCTTCGCCGTTGAAGAGGATGAGCGGGTGCATGTTGCCGTCGCCTGCGTGGAACACATTGATGCAGCGCAGGGCGTACTTCTGCTCCATCTGCTGGATGCGCCGCAGCAGCGTGCCGATGTGCTTGCGCGGGATGGTGCCGTCCATGCAGTAATAGTCCGGCGAGATGCGGCCTGCGGCCGGGAAGGCATTCTTGCGGCCGCTCCAGAACTTCAGGCGCTCGGCTTCGCTTTGCGACACCTGGATGCGCGTGGCACCCGATGCGCGCAGCACTTCGCTCATGCGCGCGATTTCTTCGGCCACTTCTTCGGGGGTGCCGTCGGACTCGCACAGCAGGATGGCGGCTGCATCGAGGTCGTAGCCGGCGCAGACGAATTCCTCAACAGCCGCGGTGGCGGGCTTGTCCATCATTTCCAGCCCAGCCGGGATGATGCCGGCGGCAATCACGTCGGCCACGGCGTTGCCGCCCGATTCCACGTTGTCGAAGCTCGCCATAATGACCTGCGCCAACTGCGGCTTGGGGATCAGGCGCACGGTCACTTCCGTCACCACGGCCAGCATGCCTTCGGAGCCGATCACCGTGGCCAGCAGGTCCAGGCCGGGTGCGTCGGGCGCTTCGCTGCCGAATTCGACCACCTCGCCATCCATCATCACCGCGCGCACGCGCAGCACGTTGTGCACGGTCAGGCCGTATTTCAGGCAGTGCACGCCACCCGAGTTTTCATTGACGTTGCCGCCAATGGTGCAGGCGATCTGCGAGGACGGATCGGGCGCGTAGTACAGCCCGTGCGGATTGGCCGCTTCCGAGATGGCGAGGTTGCGTACGCCCGGCTGCACGACGGCCGTGCGCGTAGACGGGTCGACTTTGATGATGCGCTTGAACTTGGCCAGCGACAGCACCAGCCCGCCCGGCGTGGGCATCGCGCCGCCCGACAGGCTCGTCCCGGCGCCGCGCGGCACCACGGGCACGCCCATGCGGTGGCACACGCGCAGGATTTCGACGACCTGCGCTTCGGTATCCGGCAGCACCACGGCCAGCGGCACCTGCCGGTAAGCGGCGAGGCCATCGCATTCATACGGGGTGGTGTCTTCGCGCTCCCAGAGCAGCGCGTCGTCGGACACGATCTGGGACAGCGCAGCGGTCAGCTCGGCCTGCAGGGCAGATTGATCGCGGGCGGTGGCGGGCAGCGACGCGTTCATGGGGTGTCTCTCATCGTTGTGCCCGGCAGCGGTGGCCGGGGTGGGAGGCACTATAGCCCGGCCGCCGCGCCATGCGGCGTGTTAAGGACTTTTGCTGCGATGAATTTGGCTCGCCGAGGCGGCCAATGCGGTTCATCGCGTTGCGGCAAGGTTTTACCGCTCGTTCGTGGAGCTCCGACCTCCATGATCGAGCCTTCGACCGTCGATGATGGGGCTCAAACCATCGAGCTTCACACTAAAAGTTTCGAATCCGAGGTTCGGGTACCTCACGCGTGAGGCAAATAGGGTCAGCGTTGATGAAAAAAGCAGCAACGATGAGGTTCAGAACGTCGCCTTCGAGGCCCGGAGGCTCGGCCCATGCCCCTTTTTGGTCCGACGTTGCTGCTTTTTTCATCAACGCTGAGGCTTCAGAGCCTCAACGTCGATACTAAAAGTTTCGAATCCGGTGGTTTGAGGTCCAGTTACGAGGCTTGGCTGCCCACGGCTGACCGGTTTACCAATCCAGCCCCAGCAACCAATCCACAAACTGCCGCGCCTCGGGCTTCATCGGCGCCTGCTCGCGCTGGACGATGTAATAAGCATGTGGCGACGCCGATTCGATGTCCAGCAGCCGGACGATCTGCCCCGAGGCCAGCCAGTTGCGCGCCATCGCCTGCCGCACTAGCGCGACGCCCTGATTGGAGGCCACTGCTTCCAGCATCAAGCCGATGTCGTTGAACAGCGAGCCGGTGGCGGGCTCGGGTGCGTCCAGCCCCGCCGCCTCAAACCACGGGCGCCACGGCTCCAGCGGGCTGCGCAGCAGCGTGAGGTTCAGCAACTGCGATGCTTCGGTGATGGTGTTGCCGCTGATCTGCTCGAAGTAGCCGCGCCCGCACGCCGGGAACACCGGCTCGTTGAGCAGCAGCGTCGTCTTCAGGTCCGGATAGCGGCCGGTGCCGTAGCGGATCTCGACATCGGTGTCCTCGGCTTTCACGTCGAGGAACGGGATGGAGAGATGCAGTTCCAGATCAATGTGCGGGTACAGCGCGTTGAATTCCGGCAGACGCGGCACGAGGTGCTGGCGGCCGAACGTGGGCGGAATCGCCACGCGCAGCCGCGCGCGCTGCTTGCTGAACTCCGGCCGCGCCAGTTCGTGCAGCGTGTCGAGCGCGACTTGCACGCTGCGCAGGTAGCGTGTGCCCGCGGCGGTCAACCGCAGCGCCGTGCCGGTGCGCACGAACAGGTCTTCGCCCCATAGTTCTTCCAGGTTCTTGATGCGGTGCGATACCGCGCTGGGCGTGACCGACAGCTCTTCGGCCGCACGCGCGAAGCTCGCATGGCGCGCCCCCGCCTCAAAGGCAATCAACAGATGCAGCGGAGGAACGCGCTTGAAGACGGAAGACATGCGGGCGGTCGCTGGTGGGTGAGTCGGTTACAGGTGGAAGATCTTGCCGGGGTTCAGGATGTGCTTCGGGTCCAGCGCCTGCTTGATGCTGCGCATCAGGTCGATCGCATCGTTGCCGTGTTCTGCGATGAGGAAGTCCATCTTGTGCAGGCCCACGCCATGCTCGCCCGTGCAGGTGCCGTCCATGGCGATTGCACGCGCGACGATGCGCTGGTTGATGCGCTCGGCTTCTTCCAGTTCTTCCGGCTTGTTCGGGTCGATGAGCAGCGCGACGTGGAAGTTGCCGTCGCCCACGTGGCCGACGATGGGAGCGGGCAGCTGGAGCGCGCTGGCGAGCAGGTCCTTCTCGGTTTCCACCACGCAGTCGGCCAGACGCGAGATTGGCACGCACACGTCGGTGGTGACGGCGCGGCAGCCGGGCTTGAGCTGCAGGAACGCAAAGTAGGCGTTGTGGCGGGCATTCCACAGGCGGCTGCGGTCTTCGGGGCGCGTGGCCCATTCAAAGCCTTGGCCCTTGTGCTCAGCGGCGATCTGCTGGACGGTCTCGGCCTGCTCCTGCACGCCGTGCTCCGAGCCGTGAAACTCGAAGAACAACGTCGGCATCTCGGGCAGCGTGAGCTTGTCGTATTGGTTGATCGCGCGGATGGCCAGCGCGTCGACAAACTCCACGCGCGCAATGGGCACGCCCATCTGGATGGTGTCGATCACAGCGGACACCGCATCGCCCATGGTCGGAAAGGCGCACACGGCCGCGGACACGGCTTCCGGCTGCGGATACAGCTTCAGCGTGATCTCGGTAATGACGCCAAGCGTGCCTTCGCTGCCGATGAAGAGGCGGGTGAGGTCGTAGCCCGCCGACGATTTGCGCGCGCGGTTGGCCGTCTTGATGATGCGGCCGTCAGCGGTGACCACCGTCAGGTTCAGCACGTTCTCGCGCATCGTGCCGTAACGCACGGCGTTGGTGCCGGACGCACGCGTCGCGCACATGCCGCCGATGGACGCATCCGCGCCCGGGTCGATCGGGAAGAACAAGCCGGTATCGCGGATTTCGGTATTGAGCTGCTTGCGCGTGACGCCCGGCTCGACCGTCACCGTCAGGTCTTCCGGGTGCACCGACAGCACGTGGTTCATCTGCGAGAGATCGAGGCTCACGCCGCCGGCCACGGCCAGCAGATGGCCTTCGAGCGACGAGCCAGCGCCATACGGGATCAGCGGAATTTCGTGTTCGAAGCAGAGCTTTGCAATGGCGGCGACTTCCTCGGTGGTCTGCGCGAAGACGACGGCGTCGGGCAGCATCGGGTCGTAGGCGGATTCGTCGCGGCCGTGGTGGGCGCGCACGGCTTCGGTGGTGGAGATGCGGTCGCCGAAGCGGGTGCGCAGCGCGTCGAGCATTGCAGGCGGAATCGGCTTGCGGATGCTTTGGGAGGGAGGGGCTGGATGGTTCATGGCGTCTCGCGTGGGGCGGCGGTCTGAAGCCGGCTCGGGCTGTCATTCTAACGCCGGGGCCATGCCGCCCTTGCGATAATGGCGCCACCAACATTGACGCAATACAGGGAGACGCACCGTGGGCAACCGCCTATCCAAAATCGCTACCCGCACCGGCGACGACGGCACCACCGGCCTCGGCGACGGCAGCCGCACGGCCAAGGACAGCCTGCGCATCGCCGCCATCGGCGACGTCGACGAGCTGAATTCGCACATCGGCGTGCTGCTCACGGATACGCTGCCCGACGGCGTGCGCGCCGCGCTCACGGCCATCCAGCACGACCTGTTCGATCTGGGTGGCGAACTGTGCATTCCCGGCTACACGATGGTGACGACCGCGCACGTGCTGCGGCTCGACCAATGGCTGGCCGATTACAACGCCGATCTTCCCCGGCTGGCCGAATTCATCTTGCCAGGCGGCAGCCGCGCTGCGGCGCAGGCGCATGTGTGCCGCACCGTGGCGCGCCGTGCCGAGCGGAGCATCGTCGCGCTGGGCCGCGCAGAGACCATCGGCGAGGCGCCGCGCCAGTACGTCAATCGCCTGTCGGACCTGTTGTTCGTGCTGGCACGCGTGCTCAATCGTGCGGACGGCGGCACGGACGTTCTGTGGAAACGCGACGAGCACAAGCCGACCTGATCGGCGTCCACACCATAAAGAAACGGCCCGGCGAGGTTGCCACCTCGGCCGGGCCGTTTGCTTTGCAGCGCGTGGATCAGTTCACGCTGGTCGGCGTGGTCGTGCTTTGTGCCACGGCAGCCAAGCCTGCCAATTGCCCCGGCGTGGTGATGGTCAGCGCCTGCGATGGCGTGGGCGCCGGGAAGCCGCCTTCGGCCAGCGCTTCCTTGATCGTGCGGTTGGTGTCGAAATAGACCTGCCAGTAGTTGTCGTTGTGCGTGTACGGGCGCACGGCAAGCACGGGCCCGACCAGGTTGAACTCCAGGATCTCCACATCGACCGCCGGATCGGTCAGCACGTTGGGAATGGCGGCAACCTTCTCTTTGAGCAGCGCGATGGCGGCGCGGTGGTCGGCGCTGCCGGCCAGTTGCGCCTTCAGCTCGACGCGGCGGAACGGGTTGGAGGTGTAGTTCTGGATCGTGTCGGCGAAGATCTTGCCGTTGCCGACCATCGTGACCACGTTGTCCGGCGTGTTGATGGTCGTGGCAAACAGGCCGATCTCTTTGATCGTGCCCGTCACGCCGCCGGCCGTCACGAAGTCGCCCACCTTGAACGGCCGCAGCACGATCAGGAATGCGCCCGCCGCAAAGTTCGACAGCAGCCCCGACCACGCCATGCCGATCGCCACACCGGCTGCGGCAATCAGCGCCGCGAACGTCGTCGTCTGGATGCCGAAGTAGCCGAGGATGCCGATCACCAGCAGCACGTTCAGCGTGACGGTGATGATGGAGCCGACATAGCGCAGCACGGTCGGATCGACCTTCTGTCGGCTCAACGAGCCTTCCACCATGCGCACCGCCAGATTGATCAGCCAGCGGCCGACCACCCAGAAGACGATGGCCGCGAGGATCTTCATGCCGACGTCGGCGGCGTATTGCGCCACGATCGCCTGGTACTTGTTTGCGGTGTTGACGGCGGTGTCCGCCAGGGTGTCTGCCATGGATGCCTCCGGGAGAGCAGGGGGAATCCACCTACGATATGTCAAAGGCAACGCACTTGTGTGACTTTGATACGTTGCGCTCACATTTGTTATAGATCTGCGCGTTGATGCGCGCGCAAAGAAAAAGGACGCCCGCAGGCGTCCTTCCCAAATCAGGTCGATGGCGTCTTAGTTGCCGCTGCCCGGCACCAGACGGCGCTTGCGCACGGCGTCGGCCAGCGTTTCCAGCACCTTCACCGAATCGTCCCAGCCGATGCAGGCATCGGTCACGCTCTGGCCGTACGCCAGGTCCGATACCGGCGTGCCCTGCACGTGGTCCTGGCGCCCCGCATTGATGTGCGATTCCACCATCACCCCGACGATGCGGTTGTCGCCGGCAGCCATCTGGCGGCCGATGTCTTCGCACACCGGGATCTGGTTCTCGTGCTTCTTGCTGCTGTTGGCGTGCGAAGCGTCGATCATCAGGCGTGCAGCCAGGCCCGACTTGGAGATGGCGTCGCAGGCTTCCTGCACGCTGGCCGCGTCATAGTTGGGCGCCTTGCCGCCGCGCAGGATGATGTGGCAATCCTCGTTGCCGGCTGTCGAAACGATGGCCGAGTGACCGCCCTTGGTGACCGACAGGAAGTGGTGCGGCTGCGATGCGGCCTTGATGGCGTCCACGGCGATCTTCACGTTGCCGTCGGTGCCGTTCTTGAAGCCGACCGGGCACGACAGACCGGAAGCCAGCTCGCGGTGCACCTGGCTTTCGGTCGTGCGCGCGCCGATTGCGCCCCAGCTCACCAGATCAGCGATGTACTGCGGGCTGATCACGTCGAGGTATTCGGTGCCAGCGGGTAGGCCCAGCTCGTTGATGTTCATCAGCAGCTCGCGCGCGGTGCGCAGGCCGTCGTTGATCTTGAAGCTGCCGTCCATGTACGGATCGTTGATCAGACCCTTCCAGCCGACCGTGGTGCGCGGCTTTTCGAAGTACACGCGCATCACGATTTCCAGCTCGTTCTTGAAGCGCTCACGCTGCTCGACCAGGCGGCGGGCGTAGTCCATCGCTGCCTTGGTGTCGTGAATGGAGCACGGGCCGATGATGACGATCAGGCGATCATCCATGCCGTGCAGGATGCGGTGCATCGCGTTCCGGCTTTGGTAGATCAGGTCGGACACGGTGTCGCTGCACGGGAATTCGCGGATCAGATGCGACGGCGGCGTCAGCTCTTTCAGTTCGCGAATGCGCAAATCATCGGTGTTCTTCGGCATGGAATGCTCCGGGGATGTGTCTTGAGTTCTATTGGAAACGTCTACTGTGTTCGGATCATGTTTCGCGTCGATGCCGGGGTGGGGCAGGTGACTGGGCGAAAAAAAAACCGCCAGGGTCGCTGGCGGTTTTCGGTATCTGCTGGGTGCTTTATTTTTGCTGCAAGCGCCCCTCTCCTTCCGCCAGCGGTGCGAGATGCCAAAAGTAAAAGTAAAAAAACTTGGCGAAGGACATGAGAGGAAAATGCGTCGATGCAGGAAAAATTGTGGCGCACAGGTGACTTGAAACTACTGCGCCGCACCAATCGAACCGTCTTTATAAACCCTTTTTTTGAGGGCCGCAAGCGCGGATTTTCCGGGCCTGCGGCGTCAAAACGACGGTTTCAGGGCAGTCAGGCCGTGCCGCCCACGGTCATGTTCTCCATGCGCAGGGTCGGTTGACCGACACCCACCGGCACGCTCTGACCTTCCTTGCCGCACACGCCGATCCCCGAATCGAGGCGCATGTCGTTGCCGATCATGGTCACGTGCTTGAGCGATTCCGGGCCGCTGCCAACCAGCGTCGCACCCTTGACCGGGGCCGTGATCTTGCCGTCTTCGATCAGGTAGGCCTCGCTGGCCGAGAACACGAACTTGCCGTTGGTGATGTCGACCTGACCGCCGCCGAAGTTGACCGCATACAGCCCTTTCTTGACGCTGGCGATGATTTCTTGCGGGTCCTTGTCGCCGCCCAGCATGTAGGTGTTCGTCATGCGCGGCATGGGCAGGGCGGCGTAGCTCTCGCGGCGGGCGTTGCCGGTCACGGGCATCTTCATCAGGCGCGCGTTGAGCGTGTCCTGCATGTAGCCCGTGAGGATGCCGTCTTCGATGAGCGTGTTGCACTGCGTGGGGTTGCCCTCGTCGTCGAGGTTCAGTGAGCCGCGGCGGTTGGCAAGCGTGCCGTCATCCACCACGGTGACGCCCTTGGCGGCCACGCGCTCGCCCATGCGTCCGGAGAACGCCGACGAGCCCTTGCGGTTGAAGTCGCCTTCCAGCCCGTGGCCAATGGCCTCGTGGAGCAGCACGCCGGGCCAGCCCGGGCCGAGCACCACGGTCATCGTGCCAGCCGGGGCCGGCTTGGCTTCCAGGTTGACGAGTGCGGAGGAGACTGCCTCGTCCACGTATTCGCGCAGCAGGTCGTCGGTGAAGTAGCCGTAGGCATAGCGGCCGCCGCCGCCCGAACTCCCCATTTCGCGGCGACCGTTCTGCTCGGCGATGACGGTGACGGAGATGCGCACCAGCGGGCGCACGTCCGCGGCAATCACGCCGTCGCTGCGCGCCACCAGCATGACGTCGTATTCACCGGCCAGGCCGGCCATCACTTGCACGACGCGCGGGTCTTTGGCGCGGGCGAGCTTTTCGATTCGCTCGAGCAAGGCAACCTTTTCCGAGGCGGTCATCGAATCGAGCGGGTCGTTCGGTGCATACAGCGAGTGGCTGCCCGGGGTGGTGGCCAAGCTGCTCGCCACCTTCACGCGCCCGGCACCGGCTTTGCCGATGGTGCGCGTGGCGCCGGCGGCCTGCATCAGCGCGGGCAGACTGATGTCGTCGGAGTAGGCAAACGCGGTGCGGTCGCCCGACACGGCGCGCACGCCCACACCCTGGTCGATGCTGAAGCTGCCGGATTTGACGATGCCTTCTTCCAGGCTCCACGCCTCGTTGCGGGTGTACTGGAAGTAAAGATCGGCGTAGTTCACGCGGTGCGTGAAGATGTCGGCCAGCGCGCGCTGCAGGTGCGCTTCATCAAGGCCGTACGGATCGAGCAGCACGCGGCGCGCGATGGACAGATTCTGGATGGCGATGTCGCCTGCGTTCATGATCGGTTCTCGCAAAAAAATTCGATTGGCTTACATCACGCGGTGCTTGAGCGCCGGCAAATCCCGGCGCACTTGTGCGATACGGGCGGGGTCCATGTCACCGATGGCAACGCCTTCGCCCTCAGGCACGGAGGCAATGACTTCGCCCCACGGGTCGACCAGCATGGAATGCCCCCACGTGCGGCGACCGTTCTCATGGCGCCCGCCCTGAGCGGCGGCGAGCACGTAACACTGGTTCTCGATGGCGCGGGCGCGCAGCAGTATTTCCCAGTGCGCGGCGCCTGTCACGTAGGTGAAGGCCGCCGGCATCAGAATCAAGTTCAGGTTGCCTTGCGACGCGAGCGCCCGGTACAGCTCCGGAAAGCGCAGGTCGTAGCACACCGACATGCCCACGCGTCCGCACGGCGCATCGAAGGCGACCGGCGTGGCGCCGGGCTCGATGGTGCGGGCCTCGTCGTAGCGCTCTTCACCGCGCACGAAGTTGAACAGGTGGATCTTGTCGTAGCGCGCGACGCGCAATCCGGCCGGGTTGAATGCGAGGGACGTATTGCGCACGCGCTGTTCGTCTTCGCACCACATCGGCAACGTGCCGCCGACGAGCCACAGCTTGTGGCGGCGCGCGGCATCGGCGAGAAATGTCTGGATCGGGCCATCCTGGTCGTCCTCGCGGATGGCGACCTTGTCGCTGTCCTTGCGGCCCATCATGCAGAAATATTCAGGCAGCAACGCGAGTTGCGCGCCCTGGGCGGCCGCCTCGGCAAGCAGCGCGTCTGCGCGCGCCAGGTTGGCGTCTACGTCGATGGCCGTCACGGTCTGGATGGCGGCAACGCGAAAAGGTGCATCGAAAGGCGCATCCATACCGGATGCGACGGGGGCCGGAGCAACGGTGGTCGAAGTCATGGCGCCTATTTTGCCGAGGTTTGCGATTGGCTGCCCGAATTACCGTTGGATGCGACTTTCTCGATCTTCGGATCGGCCCAGCTGCCGGTCACGTGGTATTGCGTGACGAATGCCTTCGACAACTGATCGCCCAGGACCAACTGCGCGGCCAGCGTGCCCAGCCCGAGGGCCGGATTGATGAATGCCGCCGCCAGCGAAGCCGACGTGGCGTCCACCTTGGGCGTGACCTTCACGCGCAGGTCCTGCGTTTCATCGAGGATGTTGGCCGAGCCTTGCATGGCTACCTGGAATTGCGGGCCCTTGACGGCGAAATCTTCGGTGTGGGCTACGCCGCTGGCGATGGTGCCGGTGGCCGCCACGCTCTCGAACGGCGTGCCGCGGCCTGTGGCGCTGCGCAGGTCGGTTGCGAAATGCAGCAGCCCCTGCAGGCTCAGCACGCCGGCCAGCTTGGCCAGGCCCGGATCGACCGGCAGGAACTGGCCGCGCTCCAGGTTCAACGCCATGCGGCCGTTGAGGGTTGGATAGTCGATCGACATGGGCGAGCCGCGCCAGACCACGCGGCCTTCCAGCTTGCCCTTGGCACCGTCGATGACCTTGGCGAAGCCCATCTTCTGCAGCAGGTCGCCGGTGTCGCGCAGGTCGAGGTTGAAATCGAGCAGCGTCCGGCGCTCGGGATCATCGCCGCCGCCGCGCAGGCGCCGCGGGATGCGCCACGTGCCATGCGCCGTCAGCGTGGCAGCGGGCTGCTCAATCTTCAGCGTCTCAAGCGTCCAGACGGGCGCGCCCTCGGTGATCTGGCTGCGCGCCTTGATCTCGAGCTTACCGAGCGCCTTGCCGCGCAAGTCGAATTTGTCGGCGACGAGGTCGAGCGACGGAATTTCCTGCGAGCTGCTGGCCAGCGATTCGGTGAGCGCCGTCTCTTCCTTCGCGTCTGGGATGCTCATGCGCGACAGCCGCATCGTCAGTTCGCCGAAGGGCACGGCGGCGCTTTCGGCGTGCCAGCGCGCGCTGCCTGCAATTTCGCGCGAATCGATGGTCGATTGCCAGTTGGCGCCGTCGCGCGTGGCATCGATGCGCACGGCGTTGAAGTCGCGGCCCAGAATGCGCAGCGTTTGCGCGCGGGCGCTCAGGCGGCTGGGCAGATACGCGCTATGGCTGTCGGAGGCGTTGATGGCATTGGCCGCATGTTCGGCGGCAACCTGGCTGGCGCTCTTGTCAGCGGCGGGCGCGGCAAAGACATGGCGCCAGGCGTCGACGTCCAATTGATCCAGCGCCAGGTTAGCCTGCACGCCGTCCTGCGGCTGCGGCACGGGCTGCCGTACGCCGATGCCGCCTCGCAGCACCTCGATGCCGTTGCCTGTGCTGCGTTGTTCGTAACGCGCACTGACGATATTGCCGACCTGCAGAACGATTTCGTCGATGGCGTTGTTCGAAGCCAGCGGCTGCATCTCGAAGCGCACCGGCAGCGGCTGTCCGGCAGCCTTGTTGAGCGGCGCCGGCAGACGCACCGTCATCGGCGTGAGGTCGGACTGCACCTGGATGAGCGGGCGATGCTGCTTGACGCTGATGGTCGCGCTGTAAGGCGCGCTGCCTTCCAGCGAGCGGGCGACAGCGGCCACCGGGCTGTTCTCGGGCGTCGTCTCGCGCAATCCTTGCGCGGAAGCGGTGCCCGCCACCTGGATGCGGATCGTGCCATCGGGCGCGGTGCCCCCCGTGGGGCGGATTTCGCCGCCGGCAAAGCGCGCGCGCAGGTTATCGAAACCGATGCCCTTCTGCGTAAAGGTCAGCGCGCCGTTCACATCGGTGAGCGGCGGCGCCTGCGGCACGAGCGTGACGTCATTGCGCACGAACGTGACGCTGCCCTGGGCGCGCGTCGAATGCATCTCGTGCAGAGGCAGGTCCAGCTTGAGCGCCAGCGTGGCGTTGCCCTGGGCGCGTGCGTCCTTGGTGAAATGCCCGATCCACTGGCCGATGGGGCTGGCCTCGACGTATTGCAGGAAGTTTTGCGTGGCGCCGTCGCCGCGGCCGTCGATGGTGAGCAGCGGGTTGTGGTCGCCCATGTCGGGCAGGCTGCCATTCACGTCCTGCAGGTTCACGCCCATCACCTTGGCGCGCGCCACCTTGAACGCCAGGGATGCCCGATCGAAGATGACCGTGCCGTCGATGTTGGTGAACGCCGGCCAGTCACCCGGGTGCGTGGGCACGCGGCCCGGCGGGTTGTGCGCGGCTTCGGGCGGTGCCGATTGGTATGTCACGTCCTGGATCGGCACTTCCACACGGAAGACGCCCTTGTGCGGCGGCCGGAACGGGAAGTCGTGCAGATCGCCCGCCAGTGCGAAATCGACGTTGCTGGCCGTACCGGCTTGCAACGCACCGCCCAGGTAGTCGCGCAGATGCGGGCCGATCGACAGGGGCAGGTAGCGCGGCACACGTGGAACGTTGGCGCGGTCCAGCGTGCCCTTCAGGTCGATGGTCCCGAGATGGCTGGTGTCTGGCGCGTGACGATAGCTGCCCGTGATGCGCGCCGACAGGTCATCGTTGGAGAACGCAAGGTTGTCGCTGCTGACGACCAGTTCCTGCTTGCGATATGTCCAGTTGAACGTGCCTTGCAGCCGGTCCAGCGGCACGCG
This sequence comes from Ralstonia mojiangensis, assembly GCF_023955645.1. Lineage (NCBI taxonomy): Bacteria > Pseudomonadati > Pseudomonadota > Betaproteobacteria > Burkholderiales > Burkholderiaceae > Ralstonia > Ralstonia mojiangensis. The sequence continues at coordinate 215,657 of NZ_JAMXHU010000001.1, forward strand.
GGCGTCGGCAAAGGTGCCGGGCAGCAGCAGGGCGGTGTCGTTGGACTCGATGCGCAGCGTGCCCTTGTCGTTGGAGAAGACGGCGTTGCCGGAGATGTTTTCAACGCCGGGCACAGCGGGCTCGGGGTGCTGGCCCGGCGGCACCGCGGGCAGTGCGCCGGGGCCAAACGACACTTGACGCATCGTGGCGCGGCCCGTGAAGTGCACGGGCGCCGGCGCATTTGGCCGCCAGCGGGAGACATCGCGCTGCCAGTTGATGTCGAGATCGTCGATGCGGCCGGATGGTTGCTTCGAACGCAGCGGTTCGAGCACGCCGGCAGGCAGCGGCAGCGCGGTGGCAATGTTGCGCAGGTCCGCCAAATCCAGCGTTGTGGCTTTGATTTGCAGGCTGCGCAGGGCATCGCGCGAGTCGAGCGCCCACCCCACGGTGACATTGCGCAAGCCGCGCGGCGTGCCGGCAGGGTTGGCCGGCGCCTGGATGCCGGGGCCTGCCAGTTCGGGCACCGACGGCGGTTGTGCGGGCGGGTTCAGCGGCTGCCAGAGCAGCGTGTCGAGGCGCAAGGTGTGCTCACCGCGCGCATTGCGCTGATGCGTGGCCAGCGCCTGAAGGCTGCGCAGCTGCAGTGGGTCCAGATCCTTGCGGACCTGCAGATCGAGCTGCTGCCCCGTCAGCCGTGCCTGGCTGCGCGTAAACACGCCGTCGGCAAACTCCACCGACCCGTCGGAGGTGAGCGTGCCGCTGTTGGCGGCGGCCAGCACGGGCACATAGCGCTGTACGGAGGCCAACTGAAGCGTATCGACCTGCCAGGAGGCCTGGCCGTGCCAGTGGCGCCAGTCGCCGGGGCGCGCTAGCAGGTCGTGACGGAAATCCGCGTGCAGTTTGATGGGGCCATTGAACAGCGTGGGCGACGTGCCGCTGGCCTCCAGCCGGTGGCGGGTCGGGCCGCTGCGTAGCTGCACCCGCACATTGCCCAGCGCCACTTCGGGCAGCTTCTGCTGCTCGTCGAGCCAGCGGAGGGCACCTTGCTGGAAATCGATGTCGCCTTGGGAGAGGAGCTGGTCGAGGAAATCGCTGTCGCCGCCGGTGTTCGGGCCGAGCGGCATGCCCGCGACGAGCAACGCACCCTGAGCATTGCGCCGTACCAGCACGTCGGCCTGGCTGGCGTGCAGGGAGGCAAAGGTGATCTGCATGCGCAGCAACGAGCGCCAGGACAGCCGCGCCTGCACGTCCTGTACCGCGAAGGTGCGACGGCCCGCGGTGTCGTGTGCGTCGATGCGCTGGGCGCGGAAGGCCGGGTGCCAGCCCTCCCAGTAGGTCTCAAGCGAGCCGATGCCGACGGTGGCGTGCAGTGCACTGGACGCCTCGCGCTCCATCCAGTCGCGCGCCAGGCTTGCGCGCGGCCAGAGGATGAAGCGCACCGCCAGCATGCCCACGACGGCCAGGACGGCCAGCGCTGCCGCCGTCTTCCAGAGCACGCGCCACAGCTTGCGCCAGATCGGGGCGCGGAAAACAATCCCAATGCCCGTGCCGATCCGGCTGACGAATCGCACCAGCCACGCCCAGGCCGTGGGCCGGCCCACCCCGCGTGTGGACAGGGTGCTGGCGTGTCCACCATCGGACTTCGGCGATTCTGGGGGCTGGGACGGGCGGGGCATGATGCGGATTATCCGATATTCAGGAGGCGGCGCCATATTTGGAGTGAGGCGTCGCGCCTGCCCAGCGGCAAGCACGCCCAATGCCAGTGAACGTTGGTGATCACGGATTGGCCTACGTATACCGGCGCGCATTTCAGCGAGAATGGATGTTTCCGCCAATGCTCGACGCGCCCGCATGACTGATTCCGCCTTGTCCGCCCAGCCGTTTTTGCAAGCTCCAGCCCGCGCGCCGGAGGCTCCCGCTGCTGCACTGCCTTTTGCGCTTGCGTATTCGCGCTATCTCCAGCGCCAGGCGCAAGCGCGCGAGGGCTGGGCCGAGCGCGTGCAGGCCGGCGCAGGCCGTCCGATTGACGTGGCGTGGCTATCCGGGCGGTTTACCGAGCTGTTCGACATCCAGACCGTGGAGGTCGAGGCTGCGCTCAAGCGCGCCTTGCGCCTGCTGCGCAATGAAGTCTTCGGCACACTGGTCGAGCGTGATTTGTCCGGCGCCGCGACGCTCGATGAGGTCACGGGCACGATGACCGACCTGGCCGAGTTTGCCGTGCGCACGGCCATTTCCGTGATCGGCCAGGAACTAAGCGCACTGCACGGCCAGCCGATCGGGCAATCCTCCGGCGAGGTGCAGGAACTGGTGGTGGTCGGCATGGGCAAGCTGGGCGGGCGCGAGCTGAACGTCTCGTCCGACATCGACCTGATTTTTCTCTACGACGATGACGGCGACACGCAGGGCGGCCCGCGACCGCTCTCCAACCACGAATATTTCACCAAGCTTGGCCGGCGGCTGATCAACGCGCTGGCCGATGTGACGGAGGACGGCTACGTCTTCCGCGTCGACATGCGCCTGCGCCCGAATGGCGATGCGGGGCCGCTCGCGTGCAGCCTGGGCATGCTCGAGGAGTATTTCGTAGTGCAGGGCCGCGAGTGGGAGCGCTACGCCTGGATCAAGGGCCGCGTGATCACCGACCCGGCCAGCCCGCATGCGGCCCGGGTGATTCAACAGCTGGAGCGCGTGACGGGCCCGTTCGTCTTCCGGCGTTATCTCGATTACGGCGTGATCTCCGCCATTCGCGCGCTGCATGCACAGATCCGCAGCGAGGCCGCCAAGCGCAGCAATGGTGCCAACCAGCAGCGCGATAACGCGGGCCACGTGCAGGCGCGCTCGCCCAACATCAAGCTCGGGCGCGGCGGTATCCGCGAGATCGAATTCGTCGCGCAGGTGTTTCAGCTCATTCGCGGCGGACAGGACTTCGGGCTGCGTGTGCGGCCCACGCTGGAGGTGCTGCGGGCGGCGTCGGAACGCGGCCTGATCGACGCCGAAGCCGTGGCGCGCCTGACCGAGGCCTATCGCTTCCTGCGCCAGCTTGAGCACCGCCTGCAGTACATCGAAGACGCGCAGACGCACAACCTGCCGGGCTCGCCGGAAGACCAGTTGCGCGTGGCGCGCATGATGGGTTTTGACGACTACGTGGCGCTGGTCGCCAAGCTCGAGGGGTATCAGGACGAAGTCGCCCAGCATTTCGAGCAGACCTTCTCCGACAAGCAGGACAGCCAGCCACCGTGCGCCGCCGTCTGGCACGCCGACCTGCTCGACGATGAACACACGGAAACCGCTCGCGCACAACTCGCCGAACTGGGCTATGCAAATCCGGAGAGCGTGCTGGAGCGCCTGCGCGCGACGCGCAATTCGCCGCGTTATCGCGCGTTGTCTGAAGTCAGCCGCCAGCGTTTTGACTTGCTGATCAACCGTGCGCTGGATCAGGCATCTCGGCAGACCGATGCCGATGTCACCATCGCGCGTTTTCTCGATTTCTTTGATGCGATCAGCCGGCGCTCCTCGTACCTGTCGCTGCTGAGCGAGTATCCGCAGGCCATGGAGCGCGTGGCCCACACGCTGCACGCGTCGCGCTGGGCGGCGGACTACCTCACGCGCCATCCGCAACTGCTTGACGAGCTTCTCGACGTGGAGGCGCTGTCGGCCGAGCCCGATTGGCCCGCGTTCCGGGCGCGCGTGCGAGAACGTCTGCAGGCCGCCTCCGACCATGTCGAGATGCAGATGGACATCCTGCGTCAGGAGCACCATGCAGAAACATTCCGCGTGTTGCTGCAGGACCTGCAGGGGATGCTGAGTGTCGAGCACATCAGCGACCGGCTTTCCGACCTGGCCGATGCCGTGCTGGACCTTACGCTGGAGACCGTTTGGCAGCAGGTTGCAACGCGCCACCGGGAGGTGCCGCGCTTTGCTGTGGTTGCCTATGGGCGGCTCGGCGGTAAGGAACTGGGCTATGCGTCGGACCTCGACATCATCTTCCTGTATGACGACGATGACGAACGCGCGCCCGATGTCTACGCGTCATTTGCGCGCAAGCTCATCACGTGGCTGACGAGCCATACCGCCGCGGGCATGCTGTTCGACGTCGATACGCGCCTGCGGCCGAATGGTGCCGCGGGTTTGATGGTCACGCACTTCGAAGCCTTCCGCCGTTATCAGATGCGCGAGGGCGACAACGCGGCGTGGGTGTGGGAGCACCAGGCGCTCACGCGCGCACGTTTCTGCGCGGGCGATGCGGAAATCGGCGCGCGCTTCGAGGCGCTGCGCACCGCCGTATTGCGCCAGCAGCGCGAGCCGGGCCCGCTGCGCGACGAAATCGTGGCGATGCGCGAGCGCGTGGCAGAAGGCCATGCGAACCCCACGGAGCTGTTTGATCTCAAGCACGATCGCGGAGGTATGGTCGATATCGAATTCACCGTGCAATTCCTGGTGCTTCTGCACAGCGCGGCGCATGCCGAGCTGACCCTCAACAAGGGAAACATCGCGCTACTGCGCATGGCTGGCGAACTCGGGTTGATCGATGCGACGGCAGCCGCGCAAGTGGCCGATGCCTATCGGGACTTCCGCGCGCGCCAGCACAAGCTGCGGCTCGACGGGCAACCCGCTGCGCGCGTACCGGTCGGCACCTGCGCGCACGAGGCCGCTCACGTACGTGCGTTGTGGGAGCAGGTGTTCGGGTCTGCGCAATGAGGGTGCATCGACACACGTTGCACACGTGGGGCGCGTGCACCGGTGCGGCCGCGCTGTCGGCGGCGTTCTCGTTCGTGCCGTGGTTGTACGCGGTTGGTCTGTATCAACGCGAGGCCGTGCGCGCGGGTCAGTGGTGGCGCATCGTGACCGCCATGTGGGTGCATCTGGACACCTGGCATTGGTTGGCGGATGCGATGGCGGCGGCAGGGCTCATCTTGCTGCTGGCGCGTGTGTTGCGGCCGCATGTCATCGTTGGAGCGCTGGTGGTGTGCGGGGTGCTCGTGCAGATCGCACTGCTCAATCAGCCGACGGTGCAGTGGTACGGCGGGCTCTCCGGGGCACTGCATGGTTTGGCGGCATGGGGCGGGCTACGGCTGCTGAAGCCATCTGCGGACGGGGCAGAGGATCGTTTCTCACGCTGGATTGGCGTGGCGCTGTGTGTGGGCGTGCTGGTGAAGGTGTGGCTCGAACAATCGTGGCTATCGCCCATCGCCTATGACCCGCATTGGGGGTTTGGCGTGGTGCGCATCGCGCATGCCTTTGGCGCGGCCAGCGGATTGCTGATTTGGGTGTTGGGGGAGTGGCGCCATCGCGATAATCGGCTGCCTAGGTAAGCAGCGGAAAGCTCGACGGGACAAAGCGGGAGTGGGAAAAAGGCCCGCGCCCAATCAAGGCGCGGGCCGAAAGTACCGATAGGCTTACTTCACACGACGACGGCGGCCGGCCAAACCGGCGGCCAGCAGCAATGCTGCGCCGCCCAGGCCGATAGCGCCGCCGCCACCGCCGCTGGACGTCGTCGCAGGCGTGGTGGTGCCGGTGCTTGCTGCAGCAGCAGTGACTGTCACGTTGGCAGTATCGGTGGCGGTCGCGCCGGTGTTGCTCGTCAACGTTACGTTGAAGGCGTAGGTGCCTGCGGTCGACGGCGTGAATGTGGCGGTGTAATTGCCGTTGCTATCGGGGCCGGCAGTCGTGAGGCTGACGGACGGTCCAGAAGTCTGCGCCCACTGCACGCTCGTAATGGTATTGACGAGGCCCGCATTGCCGGTTGCTGTGAGCGTGACCGCGTTGTTTGCGACCACGGTGCTTGCCGACGTCGATGCGTGCACAGTCGGATTGCCCTTCGCCAGCGCAACGGCGGCACCCGCATCCAGCATACCGGCGCCGCAGACGCCCGTATGCGTTGCGCAGTATGTGCCCGCCGGGAACGGTCGAGCCGACTGCTTGAGGACGGTGGCAATCTGATCAGGCGTCAGCGAGCTGTTGACCGACAGCATCAGCGCCGCAACGCCTGCCACGTGCGGCGTGGCCATCGAGGTGCCGGCTTCGCCCGAGTAGTTGTCGGAACCGGCGCTGGTGGTGCCACTGTTCGAGAGCGACACGATCAGAGCCCCCAAACCGGTGACCACGGAACCATTGCCGCCGCCGGGAGCGCTCAGCGTGGTACCCGTCCCTACGTTGGCGTAGGTCGCCTTGTCGCCCTCAAGCGTGTGGGCCGTGACGGCGATGGTCCCCGCGCAGTTGGCCGGTGAATCGATCGCCGAAGCGCTCTCGTTGCCGGTAGCGACCACGATCACCGCACCGCGGTTGCGCGCGTTCGTGATGGCGGCTTGCATGGGCACGTCACAGCTACCGGTGCCGCCCAGGCTCATGTTGATGACCTTCGCGGGGGTCGGGTTGATGCTAGGGGAGATGCGGCCCACGATGCCACCACTTGCCCACGTAACGGCATCAATGATGTCCGACTCCGCGCCGCCGCAACGGCCGAGTGCGCGTGCCATTTGGACACCGACGCCTGGTGCAATGCCTGCGACGCGAGTCCCGCTGTGTTGGGCAGCGATCAGGCCCGTCACAAAGGTGCCGTGCCAGGAACTATTGGAGGGCGTCGCACCGTTGCAAACCGTCGGATTATTGGTGATGTCCGTAGCCGTGGTGACGTCACCGGGGTCTGTCCCGATGCTGTCGCCCGAGTTGTTTCTAAACGTGTTGGTGATGAAGTTAGAACCCAGGTTTATCCTGGCGCCCGTGAGGTCGGTATGACTGAGGATACCTGTGTCGACGATTGCGACATTGACCGTGTTCGATCCCGTGGTTGTGTCCCACGCAGTCGTCAGGTTGGCTCCGCCCACAGCGGTTCCACTGGCGGGCTGCAGCGGGCCACTGGAATTTGGGATGGTGGTGATCGCTGCGTTCTTGGCCATCAGGTTCCATTGGGAACTGAACCACGCAGCAGATGGCGTGAAGGCCGGGCGCAGGATGCGGTCAGGCGTAACGTATTCGAACTGGCCGGTCGCGGCCATGCGCTGCGCCACGGCTTGGGCGTCATCCAGCGTCATGGTGCTAGGCAGTGTCACCACATGAGCGCCGCCCGACATGGCGCGTTTGTACGTCACCGGCAACTGCGCTGCGGCCGACCAGCGTTGCACTGTCGCAACGTCCGTCCGCATTGCCGTCTCCGCGGATTGCAGCTGGGGTGTGCTGCTTCCGCCACTCTTTTCCTTGACGATCAACTGTGACACCCATTGTGTTTGGGCGCCAACGTTTGCCGGTTGACCTACGGCGAACGCCGGGACAGCGTGATACGAGACCAGCCCGAGCGCGGCGAGCGCGCGGACAATACCCCCCTGGGCAATCAATTTCATGTAATGGACCTGTTGTTGTAGAAAACGGAGGCGCAATTATCACAAGAATGGCGCGTTTCCCACCTTAAACAGGCTAACTGCGTTGTTTAGTAATTTTTACATCTGGCTGAAATCACACGCGCGGTACGGTCAAGTGGCGTAACCAGCCAAGAGCCGCGTACCGCGCAGCGGTGCACGCGAAAAGCAGTGGCGCCTTTTTGGCTACGGGCGCTTAATGCGCCTTCAGGCGACGGCGACCGCCAGCGATACCAGCCGCCAACAACAGCGCTGCGCCAACCACCGGAATGGCCCCGCCGCCTCCGCCACCACCGCTGCCGGTAGTACCGCCGGTCGATCCACCCGATCCCGTCGTGCCGCCACCCGTGCCGGCAGGCGCCGTGTTCTGGGCATAACTGACGGCACCTGCGGTATCCAGCAGGCCCGCTCCGCAGATGCCGGTGTTCACTGCGCAGAACGTGCCGCTCGGATGTGGCCGCGCGGTCTGCTTCAGGCCGGCCAATATCTGCGCGTTCGACAACTGTGGTTGCACGCTCAGCATGAGCGCGACGGTGGCGGCTGTTTCCGGTGTCGAGAAGCTCGTACCTGCCACCGACTTGACCGTGGGGTTGCCGACAGTCTGTGCACCGTCGTTGGAGTCCGCCTGGATAACGGAAACGGGCTCTGCACAAGTGGCCGGGTTGGTCGTCGTGACGACCTTCGAGTTGCCGCAGCCGCCCCCTGGCGCGGACAACGCCACCTGGGGCCCCACGTTTGCGTAGCTGGCGTTCTCGCCGCTGTCGACGTGCGCGGTGACGGCGATGGCGCCCGTGCAATTGGCCGGCGCGTCAACGGTCTGTGCGGCTTCGTTGCCGGCGGCGGCCACTACGATGGCGCCACGTGCGGCCAACTGGTTGACGGCGTCCTGTTCTGCCGCAGAGCACTGCGTTGTGCTGCCCAGGCTCACGTTCACCACGCGGGCCGGGTTGGCGTTGGTCGGCACGCCTGACACGTTGATGCCGCCTGCCCACAACATGCCGTCTACCGTGTCAGACAGCAACGCGCCGCATTTGCCGGACACGCGCACCGGCACAATCGGCGTGTTCCAGCCGACCCCTGCGATATCCAGCGTGTTGTTTGTCTGGGCGGCGAGCACGCTGCTGACCTCGGTGCCGTGCCAGCTGCTGTTGGCGACGTCGTTGCTGGTGCAGCCCGAAATGTTCTGCCACTGCGTGCTGGTTACGCCATCGCCCAGATCATGCGCGTCCGTGCCGCGACCGAAGGTGTTACCGGCCCGCGCCGGGTCCGAAATGAAGTTGTAGCCCGGCAGGATCTTGGCTGACAGATCGGGATGATCGGTGTAGCCGGTATCGACCACCGCCACCACGATGCCCGTCGAGCCCTGCGTGATGCTCCACGCCGCGGCCGCGTTAATGCCGCCGGGCACCAGCGCCGGTGCGGCCAGGTTGTTCTGCGTGGCAAACAGCGGATCGTTCGGAATGGTGTTGGGCCGCAGGATGCGATCAGGCACCACATAGGCCACGCGGGCGTCCTTCGCGATCTTGTCGACGGTCGCCTGGATGCTGGCGGCATCGGTCAGGCCCGTGTGCATGAGCTGCGCATTGGTAGCCAGCGTGCGCTTGACCTGCAGCGTGCTCCCCGCCGCTTGCGCTACCGAAAGCAAGCGGTTGCTCGCCTCGTTGGCAGAGAGCGTCTTGCGCGTGCCGCTCGTGTCGTCGCGCCATTTGATGATCAGGTCACCGGTGTATTGCGGCTGCGGTGTGGCAGCTGCGGCGACTTGGCTGCCCATCACCGAGGCAAGGCAGACAAGGCCGGCGCCAGCGCACAGCCAAGACTTCAACCGGAAGAGGGAGGGGGTCATCAGCGCGTGCTCCGTGGTGTCTCGTTGTAATGAGAAACGTCGTCAGGATGTGATCGTTGACAGACCGTTACACAAAACCAAAGGTAGCATGCGACTCGCCCGCTTGGTGTGATGGCGGTGGCCGATCACGTTTGCGAGGGGGCAAAGGCCGGTCTGCGCGCCGGCCCCAGCAGAATGCAGGCTTGCCAGGGGAAATGAGATGGGAGTGGGGCGCCCAGCAGCGCCCGATCATTCACAGTGTGGAGTGGCGCCGCGCAGTTCAGCGTTGGATCTTCATGATGCGATCCGGGTCGGCCGAGGCGATGCCGGGCGTGCCGCGCAACGCTGCCACCGCGCCATCCAGCGTGGCCGATGCGTCGCCCGAGCTGGCGCGCACCACCCAGAATCCACCCGACATCGGACGTACCACCGCAAACGCAAGCCGTGGCGTTGCGCGTGCGCCCGCAGCATCCAACACGCCTTGCACGGTGGCGGACGAGGTGGTCGGCGTGCTCAGGCCGATGATGATGTCGCCCAGACTGTGTGCAGCCGACACGGAAGCCGGAGGCTGGGTGTTGACCGAGGCCGGATCCATGGCAGGCGGCTTGCCCGGGTCAATGGCCGGCACGGACTTGCACGCGGCCAGCAGGCACAGGCCTAGAGCCACCGCCAGCGCGGGCTTGACGGTCGACAGCAGGGATCGAGGGCGGGCAGCCGGTTGGATCGTGCGGGCCATGCGGGCCATGAAGTTCTCCTTGGATTCGGTAGAGGATGTTTGTCGCGTCTGCAGCCGGAACCGTCGTGCCAACCCTGGCAGCAATGGTTCCGGTATAGATGATCACTGTGCCGCGCGGCGGGATTTCCGCGCTGAGGATTCCGGTACCGATTGGGCACGGCCCGCGGCAAGCATCTCGTCTGCGTGACGGCGCGTGGTGTCGGTGAGCGACGCGCCGCCCAGCATGCGGGCAATCTCATCCACCCGGCCCGTGGCGTCCAGCACCACGAGGTCGGATCGCGTGCTGCCTGCCACCGTCTGCTTGGCGACCTGAATATGGTGATTGGCGAGCGCGGCCACTTGCGGCAGGTGCGTGACGCACAGCACCTGGCGGCGCATGCCGAGTTCGCGCAGGCGCCGGCCCACGACTTCTGCCACTGCACCGCCAATGCCGGAGTCCACTTCGTCGAAGATGAGCGTGGGCGTCGGGCTCGCCTCGCTGGCAATCACTGAGATGGCCAGGCTGATCCGCGCCAGCTCGCCGCCTGAGGCGACTTTCGCCAATGGCCGCGGCGAAACGCCCGCATGCCCGGCGACGAGGAATTCGATCTGCTCCAGCCCCGCCGCGCCGCCGTGCTCCAACGCATGCAGCGCGATGTCGAAGCGGCCACCGGCCATTGAAAGACCTTGCATAGCGCCGGTCACCGCGTCGGCCAGCTCGCGCGCGGCCTTTGCGCGGTCGCGCGACAGCGACTGCGCGACCGTCATATACGCGGCGTGGGTTTGGGCTTCTTGCGCCTGCAGCGCCTCAAGATCGGATGCAGCTTGAAGCGCAGCGAGTTGCGCCTGGCGTTCCGCCAGTTCAGCCGGCAGCGTTTCGGGCGCGACGCGGTATTTGCGCGCCATGGTGTGCAACGCTTGCATGCGTGCATCGACTTCGGCCAGGCGGTCCGGGTCCAGCTCCGCGCGATCGGCATAGCGGGCAAGCGTGTGCACGGCTTCCTGGATCTGCACCTCGGCCGGCTCCAGCGCGGCCAGCACATCGGCCAGCGCCGGGTCGATCTCGGCCAGTTCACGCAGCGTATGGAGCGTTGTGCCCAGTTGCGTGAGCACCGCACCTTCCGACTCGGACAAACCATCCAGCGCCGCGCGCGTGCCTTCGATCAGGCTGGCCGCATGCGACAGGCGGTGGTGCTCGGTCTGCACCTCTTCCCACTCGCCCGGCTGGGGGCCAAGCTTTTGCAATTCGTTGACCTGCCATTCGATGCGCTCGCGCTCGAGCTGGACTTCGCGCGACTGCTGCTCGGCAGCTTCACGTGCGCGCACCACGGCGTGCCATTCCCGGTAGCGTTCGCCGACCACGCGCACGGCACCTTCCAGGCCGGCGTGAGCGTCGAGCAGGCTGCGCTGCGCATCCGTCTTGAGCAGCAGTTGATGCGCGTGCTGGCCGTGGATGTCGACCAGTTGCTCGCCCACTTCGCGCAGCTGCGCCAGCGTAACGGCGGCCCCGTTGATGAAGGCTTTGCTGCGGCCTGCTGCATCGACGGTGCGGCGTAGCAGAATCACGCCCTCGTCGTCGTGCAGTTCATGCGCCTCGAGCCATGCGGCCACATGCGGGTGCACGTCGAACTCGGCGGTGATGTCAGCGCGCGGCGCACCTTCGCGCACGACGGCCGCATCGGCGCGCTCGCCCAGCGTGAGTGCGAGTGCATCGATCAGAATGGATTTGCCCGCGCCCGTCTCGCCCGTGAACACGGTAAAACCGTCGGCCAGATCGAGATCCAGCGCGTGAACGATGACGAAATCGCGGATGGTGAGGCTGCGCAGCATGGAAGAGGTGTTAGAGCCGGTTGTCTTCGGTCGGGTACTCGTGCCAGTGCAGCTTTTTGCGCAGCGTGGCGTAGTAGTTGTACCCGATCGGGTGCAGCAGCCGCACCGTGCGTTCCGAGCGGCGCACCACGATGCGGTCACCGGGTAGCAAGGACGTGAGCGACTGCATGTCGAAGTTGACGCTGGCATCGCGCCCGCTGGTGACCTGAATGACCACCTCCGCGTCTTGCGGAATGACGATCGGGCGGTTCGACAGCGAGTGCGGGGCGATGGGCACCAGCACCAGACCCGAGAGCGCCGGATGCAGGATCGGCCCGCCTGCGGACAGCGCATACGCCGTCGAGCCCGTGGGGGTGGAAACGATCAAGCCGTCCGAACGCTGGTTGTACATGAAGAAGCCGTCGACCGACACGGCCAGTTCCACCATGCCCGAGGTGCCCGAGCGGTTGACCACCACGTCGTTGAAGGCGAGGGCGGAGAAGATGATTTCGTCGTCGCGCACGACCTGGGCCTGCAGCAGCGTGCGGGTTTCGGCCTCGTAGCGGCCGGACAACATGTCGGGCAGCACGGTGTGCACGTCGTCGAACGGGATGTCGGTCATGAAGCCGAGACGCCCGTGGTTGACGCCGATCACGGGGACGCTGGCACCGGCCAGGTGGCGCCCGATGCCGAGCAGCGTGCCGTCACCGCCGAGCACGACGGCCACATCGGCGTGGCGCGCCATCTCTTCGGGCGGCAGGGCAGGGTAATCCTGGACGCCGATGTTGAGCGCCGTTTCGCGCTCGAACACGATGTCATGCCCGCGCGCGGCAATGCACGACGCCAGTTCCATGAGGGGGCCGGCAATGTTGGCGGCCGAATACCGGCCGACCAGCGCAACGGTCTTGAAAGGCGAAACAGGCGAAGACGAGGCGGCGGGAGCTTGCGGGGCCACGGCAGACGGGGGAATCGACATGCGCGCATTACACCATATCGATATGACCGTCGCCACGTCAGCGCGTGTTTAGTGGAGAAACGCCGACATCACCCGTAGATTGGCCCCGATTTTGCGTAAAATTGAGGAATCATGGACAAGCGCGCCACCATCCTCCTCAAGACCCTGATCGAACGGTATATCGCCGAGGGCCAGCCCGTGGGCTCGCGCACCTTGTCGAAGTATTCAGGGCTCGATCTTTCGCCGGCCACCATCCGCAATGTGATGTCCGACCTCGAGGAGATGGGCTTCATCGCCAGCCCGCACACCTCGGCCGGACGCGTGCCGACGCCGCGCGGCTACCGCCTCTTTGTCGATACGATGTTGACGGCCAGCCCGTTGGATGTGCTAAGCACGCAGGACCGCATGGCGCAGCAGATGGTGGGTGCGATTGCAGAGCAGGTACGCACGCAACTGGCGTCGCATGGGTCGGAATCGTCGCAGCGGGTGATTGCGGCGGCGGCGCAGACCTTGTCCAACCTCTCGCAGTTTGCCGGCATCGTGATGACGCCGCGTCGCACACATACGTTCCGGCAGATCGAATTCCTGAGGTTGTCGGAGTCCCGCATCCTGCTGATCGTCGTCACGCCCGAAGGCGACGTCCAGAACCGCATCATCCATACCGATACGCCTTACACCCCGTCGCAATTGGTGGAAGCGGCCAACTACATCAACGCGCATTACGGCGGCCAGACGTTCGATGCGGTGCGCGAAAGCCTGCGCGGCGAGCTGTCTGCGCTGCAGGCCGATATGACCGCTCTGATGCAGGCGGCCGTGGAGGCGGGCAGCAGCGCGGCGTCGGAGGAAGAACCGGTCGTCATCTCGGGCGAGCGCAAGTTGCTGGATGTAGAGGACCTGTCTTCGTCCATGGACAAGCTGCGCCGGCTCTTTGCCGTGTTCGAGCAGAAGACTGGCCTGCTGCAACTGCTGGACGTATCGAGCCGTGCCGAGGGCGTGCAGATATTCATCGGCGGCGAAAGCAGCCTTGTGCCGCACGAAGACATGGCCGTCATCACCGCGCCCTACGAGGTGGACGGCAAGATCGTCGGCACGCTGGGCGTGATTGGGCCGATGCGCATGGCGTATGAGCGCGTGATCCCCATTGTGGATATCACGGCCAAGCTGCTGTCCAGCACGCTCAGCCAGTATTGAGGCAGGGCGGCCTGCGGCGGGCGAAGCGGCCCGCCAATGTCTCAGGCCGAGAATTGCTCAAACGCCGCCAGCGCATGCGTGGCGTACATCATCGAAGGGCCACCTCCCATATAGACGGCTGTTCCCAGTACCTCTTCCAGTTCAGCGCGGGTTGTGCCGAGTTTGACCAGCGCTTGGACATGGAAGCCGATGCAGTCGTCGCAGCGGCTGGCGATGGCGATTCCCAGCGCCACCAGTTCTCGCGTCTTCTTGCTCAGTGCACCGTCTTTTGTGCCGGCCGCCGCCAGTTGGCTGAACGCAGCCATCAGCTCTGGCTGCGATTCGCGCAAGTTGCGCATGTGCGCAGACACATCTTTGACCACGCTTTTGAATTCGGGCATGCCGCTCATGACAGTGCTCTCCTGGGCCGGGTGTGGAGTGTGGGAGTAGCGGGCAGGGCGTATTGGAGCAACCTGCCGCGCATCCTTTCCCTTTCGAGCATTCTCGTCCGCACCTAGGGACAAGGTCATGATGTAGCGCAACGAGGCGCTCAGAAACTGCCCGTGAACTGATACCGCCCGCCTGGGTGCCACATCGTCGCCACCGAGGCGACCTGGCCCTGCGACAGCGTCTTCCGCCGCAGCATCAGGCAGGGCTCACGCACGTCCATGTGCAGCATCTCCGCAATCTCGCGGGTGGGCAGGCGCGCCTCGATGCCGTAATCCACACCCTGCAACGGGGCGGCACGCATCAGGTAGGCGTTTGGCGTGGTCTGCGTGAAATCCTGCTCCATGTATTCGGGCGCCAACGCCGCGTTCACCCAACGGTCTTCCACCTGGATCGGCAGGTCGTTTTCGAAGTGCACGATCAGTGAATGAAACAGCACGCGGCCTGCCGGCACGCCAAACGAAGCCGCCATTGCTTCGTTGGCGCGGGCGCGCTCCAACTTGTGCAGTTCGGCGCGATGCTGATGACCGCGCGCTGCAATTTCCTCGGCGATGTTGCGGATGGCCACCAGCGTCGCCTGGTATTTCTGCTGCGCGACGAACGTTCCCAACCCCTGCACGCGCGTGAGGATCTGCTCGGCGGTCAGCTCGCGCAGCGCCCGGTTGACCGTCATGCGCGACACGCCAAAGGTCTGCGCGAGCGTGGTCTCCCCCGGAATCATTTCGCCTTCTTGCCACTCGCCGCTGCGGATGCGCATGAGGATGTCTTCCTTGATGCGCTGGAAGGCCGGGGTGCTGGCGGACGGGTCATGTGGCATGGACGTGGCTTGCGGTGCGGTTTGGGCGGCCGATGTGATGTGCGGATGGCGGCCATCATCAGGGTTTGCTCTTAGCTTGTAAAGTTTTCTTGCCTAAGTTGTATATACAACATAAGATGCGCTCCATGACAAAGGAGTTCGCAGGAGACCTCACATGAACGCCCCGACCAACGCTGCCCACCTGACCAACGACCCCCGCTACGACGCCTCACGTGAAATCCGCGCCCCGCGTGGCACCGAGCTGCACTGCAAGAGCTGGCTGACCGAAGCGGCGTATCGCATGCTCCAGAACAATCTCGACCCGGACGTGGCCGAGAACCCCAAGCACCTCGTTGTCTACGGCGGCATTGGTCGTGCCGCACGCGACTGGGCCTGCTTCGACAAGATCCTGGAAACGCTGCGCGAGCTGAACGACGACGAATCGCTGCTCGTGCAATCGGGCAAACCGGTGGGTGTGTTCAAGACCCATCCGGATGCGCCGCGCGTCTTGATCGCCAACTCCAACCTCGTGCCGAAGTGGGCGAACTGGGAACACTTCAACGAGCTGGATCGCAAGGGCCTGTTCATGTACGGCCAGATGACTGCCGGCAGCTGGATCTACATCGGCAGCCAGGGCATCGTGCAAGGCACGTACGAGACGTTTGCCGAGGCCGGTCGTCAACATTACGACGGCAAGCTGGCTGGCCGCTGGATTCTCACGGCGGGCCTGGGCGGCATGGGTGGCGCGCAGCCGCTGGCGGCCACGCTGGCCGGCGCGGTGTCGCTGAACATCGAGTGCCAGCAATCGAGCATCGATTTCCGTCTGCGTACGCGCTACCTCGACAAGCAGGCCAAGGACATCGACGACGCATTCAACCTGATTCGCCACCATTGCGAGCGCGGCGAGGCTGTGTCCATTGGGCTGCTCGGCAATGCGGCGGAAATCCTGCCGGAGCTGGTCAAGCGTGCCCGCGCCGGCGGCCTGAAGCCGGATCTGGTGACCGACCAGACCTCGGCACATGATCTGGTCAACGGCTACCTGCCGGTTGGCTGGACGGTCGAGCAATGGCGTGCTGCGCAACGCGATCCGTCGCAGCACGCCCGCCTGACCGACGAGGCCGCGAAGTCCTGCGCCGTGCACGTGCAGGCCATGCTCGATTTCCAGGCCATGGGCATTCCGACCGTCGACTACGGCAACAACATCCGCCAGGTCGCGTTCGACCAGGGCGTGAAAAGCGCCTTCGACTTCCCAGGCTTCGTGCCGGCCTACATCCGTCCGCTGTTCTGCGAGGGCAAGGGCCCGTTCCGCTGGGTGGCACTATCGGGCGATCCGGAAGACATCTACAAGACCGACGCGAAGATCAAGGAACTCTTCCCGCACAACACGCACGTGCATCGCTGGCTCGACATGGCGCGTGACCGCATCGCCTTCCAAGGGTTGCCCGCACGCATCTGCTGGCTGGGCCTGGGCGAGCGTCACCTGGCCGGTCTGGCTTTCAACGAGATGGTCAAGAATGGCGAGTTGAAGGCGCCGATTGTGATAGGCCGCGATCACCTCGACACCGGCTCCGTGGCGAGCCCCAACCGCGAAACCGAAGCCATGCGCGACGGCACCGACGCCGTGTCGGACTGGCCACTGCTCAACGCGCTACTCAACACGGCCGGCGGCGCGACGTGGGTGTCGCTGCACCACGGCGGCGGTGTCGGCATGGGCTATTCGCAGCACTCGGGCGTTGTCATCGTGGCCGACGGTACCGACGCTGCGGCAAAGCGCCTGGGCCGTGTGCTCGTCAACGATTCCGGCTCGGGCGTCATGCGCCATGCCGATGCCGGTTACGAAACCGCCATCGCCTGCGCCAAGCGCAACGGTTTGAACCTGCCGATGATCGGCTAAGTTAAAGACATCCTCTCGCATTGCTATGAACACCATGACCACGCCCCCCATCGTCACGCTGCAGCCGGGCGAAATGTCCTTTGCCGACCTGCGCCGCATCTGGCTCGCGCCCACGCCTGTAGCGCTGTCGGGCGATTGCGCGGCCGCCATCGAAGCGTCTGCGGCTACCGTGCAGGCCATCGTTGCCAAGGGCGACCCGGCCTACGGCATCAACACCGGTTTCGGCCTGCTGGCCAAGACGCAGATCCCCACGCACGAACTGGAGCGCCTGCAACGCAACCTGATCCTGTCGCACGCCGTCGGCACCGGTGAAGACCTGAGCGACAACGTGGCGCGACTGGTCCTGCTGATGAAGGCAGCGAGCCTGGCGCGCGGCTATTCGGGCGTGCGCCGTGTCGTGATCGACACGCTGCTGGCACTGCTGAACGCCGGCATCGTGCCGTGCATTCCGTCCAAGGGTTCGGTGGGCGCGTCTGGCGATCTGGCACCCCTGGCGCACATGACGCTGGCGCTGCTGGGCGAGGGCGACGTGCGCGTGAATGGCGTGCGCACGCCGGCACGTGAGGCACTGGCTGCGGCCGGGATCGAGCCGATTGCGCTGGCCGCCAAGGAGGGCTTGGCACTCATCAACGGCACGCAGGTGTCGACCGCGCTGGCGCTCAACGGCCTGTTCCTGGCCGAGCGTCTGCTGCAAGCTGCCACCGTGTCGGGTGCGTTGTCGGTGGATGCCGCCAAGGGCAGCGATGCGCCGTTCGATCCGCGCGTGCACGCGGTGCGTGGCCAAGCCGGGCAGATTGCCACGGCCGCGGTGTACCGCAACCTGCTGGCCGGCAGTGCCATCCGCCAGTCGCACCTCGTGGGCGATAAGCGCGTGCAAGATCCGTATAGCCTGCGCTGCCAGCCGCAAGTCATGGGCGCGTGTTTCGACCTGATCCGTCAGGCCGGCGCCACGCTGCTCACCGAAGCCAACGCGGTGACCGACAACCCGTTGGTTTACGCTGACGCCGGTGAAGTCATCTCGGGCGGTAACTTCCACGCCGAGCCGGTGGCGTTTGCCGCCGACATGCTCGCGCTGGCGATTGCCGAGATTGGTGCGCTGTCGGAGCGCCGCATCGCGCTGCTGATCGATTCCACGCTGTCTGGCCTGCCGCCGTTCCTGGTCGAGCAACCGGGCCTGAACTCGGGCTTCATGATCGCGCACGTCACTGCGGCTGCGCTGGCTTCGGAAAACAAGACGTTTGCCCACCCGGCCAGCGTTGACAGCCTGCCGACTTCCGCCAACCAGGAAGACCACGTCAGCATGGCGACCTTTGCCGGCCGCCGTCTGCAGGACATGGCAGAGAACACTGCCACCATCGTCGGTATCGAAGCGCTGGCGGCAGCGCAAGGCATTGACTTCCACAAGCCGCTGGCGACGTCCGACACGCTGCAGAAAGCGCATGGCTGCATCCGCGCGCGCGTGGCGTACTACGGTGAAGATCGCCTGTTCGCCCCGGACATCGAAGGCGCCCGCCGCCTCGTGCTCGACGGTGATCTGGGCGATTCGTGCCGCGCGCACGTCGGCGAACTCGCACTCGTCTGACCATGCTCGCCCAAGCCGAACCGAACGTCTGGCAAGGCCGCGTCGATGCGGAAGAAGGCCCGCTGGGCTTGCGTTGGCACCAGACCGTGCGCCGTATCGATGCATCGACGCCGCTGGCCAACACCGTCGCCCTGGCGGGCTTTGCCTGCGATGCGGGTGTCGCACGCAATCACGGGCGAACCGGTGCACAGGCGGGCCCCGCCGCCATCCGCAAGATGCTCGCGAACTTGCCCGCGCGTGCCGGCCGTGTGGTCGTCGACGCGGGTGACGTGACTTGCCAGGGCGATGCGCTGGAAGACGCGCAGAGCGAATTGTCCGGTGTGCTGCTTGATCTGCTCGACCGCGGCGCATTTCCGATCGCGCTCGGCGGCGGGCACGAGATCGCATGGGCTTCGTTCGGTGGCTTGGCGCGGCATCTGGCGGCGAAATCCGACCAGCCCCCGCGCATCGGCATTCTCAACCTTGACGCGCATTTCGATTTGCGCGCCGGCGAGCGCGGCAGCTCGGGCACGCCATTCCGCCAGATCGCCGAAGACTGCGCGCGGCGCGGCTGGCCGTTCCACTACGCCTGCCTGGGCGTGAGCACCTACGCCAATACCGAAGCACTGTTCGCGCGTGCGCGCCAGCTCGGCGTGCGCTGGATGCACGACGACGAGATGGACGTCATGCAACTCGCCCACGTGCTGAAGGTGGTGGAGGTGTTCCTGAGCCAGGTCGATCACGTTTATTTGACGATGTGTCTGGACGTGCTGCCGGCCGCGGTGGCCCCGGGCGTAAGCGCGCCGTCCGCACGCGGCGTGGGGATGGACGTGATCGAGCCCATCGTCGATCGCGTGGTCAGCTCGGGCAAGCTGCGGCTGGCGGATGTGGCGGAACTGAACCCGTCGCTCGACATCGACAACCACACGGCACGTGTTGCTGCCCGTCTCGTGGCGCGCGTTGCAGACGGCATTGGCCTGCAGGGAGCCGCACATGACTGATCCGGCCAACCCGCACTGGGACGCGCTCTGGACCAACGTCCACCTCGCCACGCTCGCCGCTGATGCCGACGGCTACGGCGAGATTCGCGACGGCGCCATCGCTGTCAAGGACGGGCGCATTGCGTGGCTTGGCTACCGCGTCGATCTGCCTGCCAATGCCCGCGCGACAAGCGAGCACGATGGCGGCGGCGCGTGGCTCACGCCCGGCCTGATCGATTGCCACACGCACCTCGTCTACGCCGGCAACCGCAGCAATGAATTCGAAGCGCGCCTGAACGGCGTGCCGTACGAAGAGATCGCGCGGGCGGGCGGGGGCATCCTCTCCACCGTGCGCGCCACGCGTGCGGCCAGCGAAGACGCGTTGGCCGAAGCCAGTCTGCCACGCCTGAATGCACTGCGCGCCGAAGGTGTCACCACCGTCGAAATAAAGTCGGGCTACGGCCTGAACCTGGAAACCGAGCGTCGTATGCTGCGGGTTGCGCGCCGCTTCGGCCAGGCGTTGCCGGTGCGCGTGCGGACAACGTTCCTCGGTGCGCATGCCGTGCCGCCTGAATTCGCCGGCCGCGCGGATGACTACATCGATCACCTTTGCGCCGATGTGCTGCCCGCGCTCGCTGCAGAAGGTCTCGTCGATGCCGTCGACGCCTTCTGCGAAACCATCGGTTTTACGCCCGCACAGACGGCGCGTATGTTCGATGCCGCGCAGCGCCTGGGCCTGCCGGTAAAGTTGCACGCCGAGCAGCTCTCCGATCAGGGTGGCGCGGCATTGGTCGCACGCTACGGTGGCCTTTCTGCGGATCACCTCGAATGTCTGACCGATGCAGGTGTTGCCGCCATGGCGCAAGCCGGCACGGTGGCCGTGCTGCTGCCCGGTGCGTTCTACTGCCTGCGCGAGACGCGCCTGCCGCCGATGGCCGCGCTGCGCGCCGCCGGTGTGCCTATGGCCGTGTCCACCGACTGCAACCCTGGCACATCGCCGCTGTCGTCGCTGCTGCTGGCGATGAACATGGCCTGCACGCTGTTCCGCCTGACGCCGCTGGAAGCGCTGACCGGCGCCACGCGTCATGCTGCCGCAGCCCTGGGCCTGTCCGGCACGTGTGGCGTGCTGGCCCCGGGCTGTGCGGCCGATTTCGCCCTGTGGCGCATCGACCGGCCCGCCGATCTGGCGTATGCGATGGGGCTCAACCCGTGTGTGGGCGTGGTCAAGGATGGGGTGGCGGTATAGAAGCAGACGCTCAACGGTGTGCAGATTCGCGCAGCGTTGAGCGGTCCAGCCATTGCCGTCGCTCAACGTCGCTTTGACTGCGTAGCTGAGTTGCGCGAGTCGACCGGCTTATTCTTCAGCTTCTCCTGCTCTGCGATTCCGTTGCGTACACGGGCGAGGGCCGCATTGACGTCTGCATCCGGTCTCGTCAACGCAGCATCCACCTGTTGGTATTTCACCAGGGCTGCATCGAGGTGACCACTGACCTCATCGCACACGGCAAGGTTGTATTGGAGCGCAAAGCTGGATGGGTTGGCGCGCGCCAAGTCCGCCCATTGCGGGCATGCACGGTCAAATCGTCCAGCGTTCGCAAATTCCAGGCTTCCCTTGAAGTTCTCAACCGACTGCGGGCTGACGCCGTCCGTACTGCTTTGGAATTTCACGAGTACGTTCCTTTCGTACGGCGCCACATCTTCCCGGGCCTGCTGAAAGGCATTGGCGGCGGCCTTGGTTACCAGAACTTGTTCGGGATCGTCCGTCGCCTGGTCGTCGCATCGATACGAACTTGCCAAACCAATCTTGGTATCGCTGTAGACGACGGTGCCACGCGCGACTTCAACCAGTCGCGGGGTCAGCTCAAATCGGGCGGTTTTTGTCGTGCAGCGAATCTGCCTTGTATAACACTTCCCGTCCTTTGGGCAGACGGAGCGTGGCTCGGTGGAGTACTTGTATGCAACCGGCAAAATGATGGCCGAACCACCATATAGCGCTTCGGCGCCGGTGAGACGTCCAATCTTTGCGGCTGTGCGGGGATCGACAAGCCCGCTGCGCTGCAGTGCGAGTTCGCCAATTACATTCAGCAATTGCGTCCGATCGACGATCGTGAAATAGGGCTTCTGCTCGTACCGCACGGAAGCCAGCATGCTTTCAAAGTCGATGGTGGCCTTCGCCCCGGCGTCACCATCGAACGGCAGCACGGCTACGCGGCGATATTTGGCTGCCTCGGTTTTTGCTGCAAACTGCATCGACACGGGCGCCGTATTGCTTGCACATCCGAACAACGCCAACGGCGCAATCAGCAGAAGCATACGAGCTGTTTTTGTTACTCCCATAAATCACCTTATTTTTGTTTATTGAACTCTAGGGTCGACAGAGTGGTGGATTGCATCGCGGTCGTTTGGCGAAGCCGTTCATTCTTCTCGAACACTGTGAGGCCGCCGTCACTCGACTCGCGAGTGTAGCCGACGCGGTTGCACCTATTACGCTGCTTGAGTACCGGATTGCTTGCCAAGAGGAACGCAATACTTCGGCTCGTATAATCGACCGCTTATCCGCGCCCTCGCGTTCCCCGCGCCCATGCCTTTTCTGCCCGAACCCCTCTTCCAGCACGGTCAGCCCGATCGCACGGCGATCCTGCTCGTCAACCTCGGTACGCCCGACGGCACGTCGCCGCGCGAGGTGGGCCGCTATTTGCGTCAGTTCCTGTCGGACCCACGCGTGGTCGAGATTCCGCGCGCCGCATGGTGGTTCATCCTCAACGTGCTGATCGTGCCGCTGCGTTCGCGGGCGTCGGCGCACAAGTACGAAAGCATCTGGCTGCGTGAGGCCAACAAGACGGGGTCGCCCCTGCTCGTCTATAGCGAGCGGCAGGCGCATGCGCTGCAGCAGTTGCTGAACGCTCAGGGCCACGATGTGGTGGTTGCCTGCGCGATGCGTTACGGCAATCCGTCGATCCCCTCGGTCATGCAGGCGCTGCGCAAGCAGGGCGTCGAGCGCATCCTCGTGTTGCCGATGTATCCGCAGTATTCCGGCACCACCACTGCGACTGCCTTCGATGAGGTCTTCCGCGTGCTGGGCGAAATGCGCAATCAGCCGGAGTTGCGACTGGTCAAGCATTTTCACGATGACCCCGCTTACATCAATGCGCTGCACCAGCAGGTGGGGGCGTATTGGGCACAGCATGGCGCGCCCGATTTTGCGCACGGCGACAAACTGTTGCTGTCGTTCCATGGCGTGCCGCGGCGTACGTTGGAGTTGGGCGATCCCTACCACTGCGAATGCCTGAAGACAGGCCGCTTGCTGGGCGAAGCGCTCGGCCTGCAGCCGGGGCAGTACCTGGTCACGTTCCAGTCACGCTTTGGGCGCGCCGAATGGCTACAGCCGTACACCGCGCCCACGCTGGAAGAACTTGGCCGCGTCGGCACCAACCGCGTCGACGTGTTTTGCCCGGGCTTTCCGGCCGATTGCCTGGAGACGCTGGAAGAGATCGCCATGGAAGGGCAGTCGACCTTCCGCGTCGCCGGCGGCAAGGAATTCCATTACATCCCGTGCCTGAATGACAGCGAAGCGTGGATCGCCGGCATTGCAGACATTGGGCTGGCGCATCTTCAGGGCTGGCCGCTCACGCTGACGCATCCGCATGTGCTGGAAGCCAGCCGCACGCGTGCACAGAGCAAGGGGGCGGCCGCATGAAAGTGAGCACCGACGCAGCTGGTCGTGTGCGCATCGACAAATGGCTGTGGGCCGCGCGCTTCTTTAAGACACGCTCGCAGGCGACAGATGCGGTGGAGAGGGGGCGCGTCCAGATCAACGACCAGCCGGTTCGCCCCGCCAAGGATGTCAAAATTGGTGATCACGTGCGAGTGCACGCGCATGAGCAGCAGTGGGAGGTGGAGGTGTTGGCGCTGGCCGAAGTACGCGGCCCGGCCTCCGTTGCACAGACGCTCTACGCCGAGACGGACACCAGTCGCTTAAAACGCGAAGAGAACGCCGACAAACGCCGGCTGTATCGAGAACCCGCCACACAAATTGCTGGCCGACCAACTAAGCGAGACCGACGGCGCATCGACAAACTCGGCGGAGAGTGACCGGAGAGTGGGGTATACCGCGCGAGTGTGTGCTAACTTAATACGCTCAAGCCGCGCGGCATCTGCTGCATCTGCGCAGGCTTGATGATGTAGTGCTTGAAGAATGCCTTGCCGCTACCGTACTCCGTATAACGCGGTGTGACGGCCCCAGACAGGCAAATGAACGTTGTGGCTGCGGTCAGGGTCAACAGCAGGAGCACGGTCAGAACGGGCAGCTTGTTGTGCATGGTACGAACCCTCAAAGAAGCTCGCGCCCCCCAGTTTTTTCTTGCATCATAGGCGGCCCATAAGGGCCCCGCAATTGCTGTGCCGTTGCAGTCTGATGAAAGTTGTAACCCCATATTTCGTGATGCACGGCGCACAGTTGTCGCGCATCCGGCGCCCTTGAAAAGCGCGCCAAATGCCCAATAACGGGGACAAATCGTTTGTAAAAATCCAGCGGATCGTCTTCAGGCACATGCCGTGCGTCGATTCCCTTTTATCCAGCGCTATGAAACACACTCCGGACACCCCCTCGAACTCGGACATGCCAGCGGACACCCAAGCCACCCAGCCGAACCAGTCGGCGACGGGCCAGGCGGCCCACGCTTATTCGAGCCAGGCTCAGCGCGCAAGCGCCGACGCCCAGGCTGTCGCCGGTGACGAAGCCGCCGTGGCAGAAGCCGTGGCCGACATGGATATCGCTGAACTGCGCCGTCAGCTGGAAGCCGCTGAAGAAAAGGCGCGCCAGAATTACGAAAACTGGGCGCGCGCCACGGCCGAAGGCGAGAACATCCGCCGCCGTGGTCAGGACGATGTGGCGAAGGCCCACAAGTTCGCAATCGAAGGTTTTGCGGAATACCTGCTGCCGGTAATGGACAGCCTTCAGGCCGCTTTGGCCGACACGTCGGGCGACGCCACCAAGCTGCGTGAGGGCGTTGAACTTACGCTCAAGCAGCTTTACGCCGCGTTCGAAAAGGGGCGTGTGACCGAGCTGAACCCCGTGGGTGAAAAGTTCGATCCGCATCGCCATCAAGCCATCTCGATGGTGCCCGCTGATCAGGAAGCCAATACAGTGGTGGCGGTGCTTCAGCGCGGCTACACGCTGGCCGACCGCGTGCTGCGCCCCGCGCTCGTGACGGTGGCGGCGCCCAAGTAAGCTGACGCCCTGTGATCCTCCAGAACACCACCACTTCGCAAGACGCCAACGGCGCGATCCCGGTCGATAAGACCGCGTTCGCGGCGTTTGGCATGCGCGAGGTGAACACCGAGACCTTCGACGCGGCCATTGCGGCGGCGGGCGATGCGCTCGTGTGCGTATTCTTCTGGGGCGTGGATTGCTTCAACTGCGAGATGGCCAAGAAAGCCATGCTCGCGCAACCGGCCGCTGTGCGTGAGCATGAGCTGAACTGGCTCCATGCCAACGTCTACGCACACCCGGAATTGGGCCAGCGCTTTGGCCTGCATGGCATTCCGGTGTTCATGTTCTTCCATCGTGGCAAGAAGCTAGGCCGGGCGACCGGTTGGCATGGCCACGCGCAGTTTGCCGCCGCCGTTGCCAATGCGCGCAACAAGCTGGCGGGCAAGCCGCTGATCTGAGGCAGCGACCATCATGACGTCGATGCCGATGGTTGCGGCCTTCCTTATCGTTTCGTCCGTCCGTGCCGTGCGCCGCAAGCGTGTGGCGCGCACCTCGCCGCGCGCCGCCCAGGCGATGACCGCGGCCCTTGCCGCCGCCCGGCGGTTGTTCTAGTGCCCCTGCGGCACGTTGCCGCCGGGCTCTCTTCACTCCCACCAGAAGTTTCAGTTTCGTATCACCGCCGGCCGGCCTGTGTGCCCGCTGGTTTTCTTGCCGCTGCGTTGCATTGGCCCAGAAGGCTATGGGCAGCGGCTTTGCCTAGTGTTGAACATTGACCTGTAGGAGATCGTCATGTCCAAAGCAGCCGCCATCTACCTGACTGAGCTGGACCTCACCCGCCTGGAAAACGCCGCCACCCGCGCGGGCAGCAACTCGCCGCTGGCCGATCTGGTCGACGACCTGATTACTCGTGCCAACGTGGTGCCCGGCAACAAGATTCCCGCCGATGTGGTGACCATGAACTCCGTCGTCTGCGTGGTGGATGAAGCCGGCGCCGAACAAGAGTGGACGCTCGTCTACCCGGAGGAGGCCAACGTGACGTCAGCAAAGCTGTCGGTGCTCTCGCCAATGGGCGCTGCGCTGCTGGGCGCGCGGGCGGGCAAGTCGGTCAAATACTCGGCGCCCAATGGTGCCGAGCGTTCCTTGCGCATCGATCGCGTTGCGTTCCAGCCCGAGGCCAGTGGCCAGCACACCCTGTAAGCCGGCCGCGTCCTATCGCGAGAGGCTGTACCCGACACGCAACTGCGAGCCCAGCTTGTGGTTGTAGTCGAGCAGGCTCTCGCCGTAGCCGGTGAAATACTGAACGAATAGGTAGCCGGCCGTGCCGGTGAAGATCCGGCTCATCGGATACGTCAATTGCGCGTCGACGCTGCCATAGGCTTTGCGGGTGCCCTTGCGTAGCGTGGCGGCCAATTCCCAGCCGTTGGGGGCACCGTAGGACACGCGGAAATCCCCAAAACCACGGTAGTGCGCGATGTCCGTGTTGCCGGTGCGCGTGAGGTACGCGTACAGCTTCGGCTCGAACTTCCAGTGGTAATCGTTCAGGTCACCAAAGTGGAACGTCGGGCGCACGAACACGGTGTTGATGGCGCGTGAGGCGTCGCCGTCACGGCCGTTCGATTCGTGCTCGATGCCCCCCGCGAACGACAGCCGCGTAAGGGCGCCGCCGTGGATGCCCGTATCGGGGCGGTAATAGAACACGCTCGGCCGGTAGTTGGTATCGCGGAACGGCGCCGATTCCTTGCCCACATCCCAGAGCGAGAACTGCGTATAACCGAAGTACACGTTATCCAGCGGCGCTGCCGATGCCGGATTCTCTGGCTGAAAGATCCGAAATTTGAAGCTCAACTGGAACTTGGCGTTCAGGCCCCCGTGCGCGCCCACGGCGGCGAACATGGGTTCGTGGAAAGTCAGGCGTGCGGTTTCTTCGGGCGGGCGGGATGCCTCGCCGTTGCCGGCCACCATCAGGGGAGTGGGCTCTGTAGCGGCTGCGTTGGCAGCGGGCGCATTCGGATTGGTGCCCAGCGCACCTCCGGGGCGGGTCGCTTCGGCTGCTGCGTTGCGGGCGGCGCCGGTGGGGGCTCCATCGGCAGCAATCTGCGGGGCGTCCGCGCCGCGCACGAGCGTCACCAGAACGGGCGCGGCATCCAGATCCGGCACATCGATCCGAACTGTGCCGCGCAGCACCTCGGGCAGCGTGCCGGTGTAGGCGACGGTGTGGACCTGGCCCGGGCGCAGGTGCAGGGTTTCAGCGCCGGCATTATGTCGATCGAGAATCACTTCTACCGGGCCCTGCAGGTCAGCGCTGGCCGTTACGCGTAGCTTGGCCGGCACGGCATAGCTGCGCTGGGCGGCATCGCCCGAAATGACGAGGGTCAGGGTGAAGGGCTGGTTGGCGTTGACGCGGCGGGAGGGCTGGAGCAGGGCAACGGCGGCATCGGCAGAGGGCACGGCGCATGCGGCAAGCAGAGCAGCGCCAAGAATGGATCGGAGAGGATGCAAAGGCATGGGCGCAAAAGCCGGGTTGGAGTCCGGCGAGTGGCAATGCGCGCAAGGGTAACACCCACGCCTTTTGTGCCGGGTTGGCGGCGGTGGGCGTTCGAAACGGACGTTTTTGCCCGGTAGCGCACGTTTTCGGGTGCTTTCCCAAGAAAAACCGGCCAAAATGCTCAACTTTTCAAAATTCGGCCTTGAAAAGCCGGACGGCACTCCCACATCCGATCCAAGTTTGTATTCAGTGCAGTCCTGACACCAGATTCGAGGAGCAAGAACATGGGCAAAATCATCGGTATCGACCTTGGTACCACCAACAGCTGCGTCGCCATCATGGAGGGCAACACCCCCAAGGTGATCGAGAACGCAGAAGGCGCTCGCACCACCCCGTCGATCATCGCCTACATGGAAGACGGCGAGATCCTGGTCGGTGCCCCGGCCAAGCGCCAGGCGGTGACCAACCCGAAGAACACGCTGTACGCCGTCAAGCGTCTGATCGGCCGCAAGTTTGAAGAGAAGGAAGTCCAGAAGGACATCGGCCTGATGCCGTACACCATCACCAAGGCCGACAACGGCGACGCCTGGGTGGAAGTGCGCGGCCAGAAGCTGGCACCGCCGCAAATTTCGGCTGAAACCCTGCGCAAGATGAAGAAGACCGCCGAGGATTACCTGGGCGAGGAAGTGACCGAAGCCGTGATCACGGTGCCGGCATACTTCAACGATTCGCAGCGCCAAGCCACCAAGGATGCCGGCCGCATCGCCGGTCTGGACGTCAAGCGCATCATCAACGAGCCGACCGCGGCTGCGCTGGCATTCGGCTTGGACAAGAACGAGAAGGGCGACCGCAAGATCGCCGTGTATGACCTCGGCGGCGGTACGTTCGACATCTCGATCATCGAGATTGCCGATGTGGACGGCGAGAAGCAGTTCGAAGTGCTGTCGACCAACGGCGATACGTTCCTAGGCGGCGAAGACTTCGACCAGCGCATCATCGATTACATCATCGGCGAGTTCAAGAAGGAGCAGGGTGTCGACCTGTCGAAGGATGTGCTCGCGCTGCAACGCCTGAAGGAAGCCGCTGAAAAGGCCAAGATCGAGCTGTCGAGCACGCAACAGACTGAAATCAACCTGCCGTACATCACGGCTGATGCCTCGGGTCCGAAACACTTGAACCTGAAGATCACGCGCGCCAAGTTGGAAGCGCTGGTCGAAGACCTGATCGCCCGTACGATCGATCCGTGCCGCACCGCCATCAAGGATGCCGGCGTGAAGGTGTCGGACATCCATGACGTGATCCTGGTCGGCGGCATGACGCGTATGCCGAAGGTGCAGGAGAAGGTGAAGGAGTTCTTCGGCAAGGAAGCCCGCAAGGACGTGAACCCGGACGAGGCTGTTGCCGTGGGCGCCGCCATCCAGGGTCAGGTGCTGGGCGGTGACCGTACCGACGTGCTGCTGCTGGACGTGACGCCGCTGTCGCTGGGCATCGAAACGCTGGGTGGCGTGATGACCAAGATGATCGGCAAGAACACGACCATCCCGACCAAGTTCTCGCAGACGTTCTCGACCGCCGACGACAACCAGCCGGCCGTGACGATCAAGGTCTACCAGGGCGAGCGTGAGATGGCCTCCGGCAACAAGATGCTGGGCGAATTCAACCTTGAGGGCATTCCGCCGGCACCGCGCGGCACGCCGCAGATTGAAGTGTCGTTCGACATCGACGCCAACGGCATTTTGCACGTGGGCGCCAAGGACAAGGCGACCGGCAAGGAAAACAAGATCACGATCAAGGCAAGCTCCGGCCTGTCGGAAGCCGAGATCGAGCGCATGGTGAAGGACGCCGAGGCCAACGCCGAGGAAGACAAGAAGCTGCGCGAACTGGTCGACTCCCGTAACCAGGGTGAAGCGCTGGTGCACTCGACCAAGAAGGCACTGGGCGAGTACGGCGACAAGCTGGAAGCTGGCGAGAAGGACAAGATCGAAGCCGCGATCAAGGAACTTGAAGAGACCCTGAAGGGGACCGACAAGGCCGCGATTGACGCCAAGACCGAAGCGCTGGCAACCGCCTCGCAGAAGCTCGGCGAGAAGGTCTACGCTGACATGCAAGCCAAGGGCGAAGCCGGCGGTGCTGAACAAGCCGCTGCTGGCGCCCAAGCTGGCGCGCAAGCCGGACAAGGCGCACCGCACGACGATAACGTCGTCGACGCCGAGTTCAAGGAAGTGAACGACAAGAAGTAAGCCAACTCGTCCGCCAGGCGGACGTTGCGGTACGCCGGGCAGTGATCATCGGGTTGTGCGGGACGCACCTGATGTCACGCTCGGCTTTTTTGCTATTCGACACGCAGTAAAAACAGGCGACGACTGAAGCCACCATGGCAAAACGTGATTACTACGAAGTGCTCGGGGTGGGTAAGAACGCGAGCGACGACGAGATCAAGAAGGCTTATCGCAAGCTCGCGATGAAGTACCACCCGGACCGCAATCCGGACAGCAAGGAAGCGGAAGACAAGTTCAAGGAGGCCAAAGAGGCCTACGAGATGCTCTCCGACGCTGAGAAGAAGGCTGCCTACGACCAGTACGGCCACGCGGGTGTCGACCCGAACATGGCCGGCGGCTTTGGCGCGGGCGGCGCAGGTTTTGGCGGCGGCTTTGCCGAGGCCTTTGGCGACATCTTTGGCGATATCTTTGGTCAGGCCCAGGGCCAGGGCGGACGCCGCGGTAGTGGCCCGCAGATGTATCGCGGCGCCGATCTGCGCTACAGCATGGAGATCACGCTGGAGCAGGCCGCGCATGGCTACGACACGCAGATCCGCGTGCCGCATTGGGACGAGTGTGACCACTGCCACGGCAAGGGCGCCGAGCCCGGCTCCAGCGTGGAGACCTGCCCAACGTGTCACGGCGCCGGTCAGGTGCGTGTGTCGCAGGGCTTCTTCACGATGCAGCAGACTTGCCCGAAGTGCCACGGCAGCGGCAAGTACATCCCCAAGCCGTGTACCAAGTGCCACGGCCAGGGCAAGCTGAAGAGCCAGAAGACGCTGGAAGTGAAGATTCCGGCCGGCATCGACGAAGGCATGCGCATCCGTTCGTCGGGCAACGGCGAGCCGGGTATCAACGGCGGCCCCCCGGGCGACCTGTATGTGGAAATCCACATCAAGCAGCACCCGGTGTTCGAGCGCGACGGCGATGACCTGCACTGTCAGATGCCGATCTCGTTTGCGACGGCAGCCATTGGCGGCGACATCGAAGTGCCGACGCTGGGCGGTCGCGCCTCGTTCACGGTGCCGGAAGGCACGCAGGCCGGCAAGACGTTCCGCCTGCGTGGCAAGGGCATCAAGGGCGTGCGTTCCGGCTATGCGGGCGATCTCTATGTGCACATCAACATCGAGACGCCCGTCAAGCTGACGGAGCACCAGAAGGAGCTGCTCAAGCAGTTCGACAAGTCCGTGCACGAAGGCGGCTCGCGGCACAGCCCGCAAGAGCAGTCGTGGATGGACAAGGTAAAGAACTTCTTCTCCTCGTAAGAAGCCGCGCAAAGCTACTGCGCGGCCCGATCTTGGCACTGTGATGCTCGCCGTACCGATGTACGGCTGCGCTTCTCGTACCGACCTCGGGCCGCTCGCTACGCTTTTCGAGGCTTCTTAAACACCAACTCTTCAATCAGGACTTCGTCATGCAGCCGCTCCAAGCGCCAAAGGCCGGCGCGCCGTTCGCGCTGCTGGACGATGCCACCTCGGGCGGCACACCGTGCTCGCGCTGGTACACCGGTTACGCCGGCGAGTTTTTTCGGCCGGCTGGCATGCTGGATGGGCTGGATGACGATCTTCGTGCAGCCTGGCGCCAGGGTTTGCATGCCCTGATCGTTGCGCCGTATGAGTTTGGTGGGCCGCTGGTCGGCCTGCCGGCTTCCACCGAAATCTCTTCCTCATTGCCTGGCCACGATGGCCGCTTGCGTGTGCTGCTGTTTCGCACGATGCGGGTGCTGTCGTCGGCAGAGGTCGATGCGCTGTTCGACGCGTGGCCCGATGCAACGGGCGGAGCGGGCCTGTTCGACTGTGCCGCCAGCGTCGATCACGCCACCTACACCGGCGCCGTCGCGCGCATACACGACTGGATTGCGGCGGGCGATACCTACGAAGTCAACTACACGTACCGCTTGCGCATGACAGCGTTTGGCGCGCCGGCGGCGCTGTATCGGCGTCTGCGTGCGCGCCAGCCGGTGCCTTACGGCGCTTTCATCGCGCTACCGGAGGGCGGTGCGATTCTGTCGTGCTCGCCGGAGCTGTTCTTCTCCCATCACGCGGGCCAGCTTGTCGCGCGGCCGATGAAAGGCACCGCGCCTGCCACCGGCAATGTCGAAGTCGACGAAGCCCGTGCCACTGCGCTGGCCGCCGACGAGAAGAACCGCGCCGAGAACCTGATGATCGTCGATCTGTTGCGCAACGATCTTGGCCGTCTCGCGCGTGCCGGTTCGGTGCACGTGCCGGCGTTGTTCGAGGTGACGCCGTTCGGCAGCGTGCTCCAGATGACGTCGACCGTGGAGGCTGAGATCCCGCCCGCCACCGGCCTTGCTGATTGCCTGCGAGCGCTGTTCCCGTGCGGTTCCATTACGGGGGCGCCCAAGCGGCGGACGATGGAGATCATCGATACGCTGGAGCCAGAGCCGCGTGGCCTGTACACCGGCGCGATCGGTTGGATCGATGCGCCTGTCGATGATCGTGCGATGGGCGACGCATGCTTCTCTGTGGCGATCCGCACGCTGGTGCTCGGCCCGCCCGGCACTGATGGCCTGCGCAACGGCGAACTCGGTATCGGCTCCGGCATCGTGCACGACAGCATCGCCGACGAGGAGTACGCGGAGTGCCAACTGAAGGCGCGTTTTGTGACGGCACTCGATCCAGGGCTGTCGTTGTTCGAGACGATGCGCGCGACACGCGATGGCGTGGCGCTGCTGGATTGGCATCTGGCGCGGCTGGAACGTTCGGCCGCTGCATTCGGTTTCCCTTTCGACCGAACTGTGCTGACGAATGACGTGGCACTTGCGTGCGCAACGCTCGAAGGCGAGGGCGCTTATCGCATGCGCCTGTTGCTCACGCCGGAGGGTGCGGCAAACGTATCGGCGGTGCCCCTGTCGCCGCTGCATGCGAGCTGGGATGCGCCGGTCCGCCTGCTCGTTGCCGCACAACCGCGCGAGGTCACGCACAGTCTGCCCACGCACAAGACCACGTTGCGGGCAGGCTACGACGCTGCCTGGCAGGCGGCCGAGCGCGAAGGTGCATTCGATACGGTGTTCTTCAACGCCGATGGCACGTTGGCCGAAGGCGGCCGCAGCACGTTGCTGGTCAAGCTCGATGGCGCGTGGTGGACGCCGCCGCTGTCCGCGGGTGTCTTGCCGGGAGTGATGCGTGCGGTGCTGTTGAAAGACGCGTCGCCGTGGCTTGATGGGCCGCTGCAGGAACGTTCGCTCACGCGCACCGATGTTGCTCGCGCCGAAGCCGTCGCCGTATGCAATGCTCTACGCGGCGTGGTGCCCGCGCATTTCGAGCCGGCCTTGGCCGCCGACGTGCTCTAGCTTCCAGCGCGCCACGCCGGGCAGGTTGATGAGTTCGCGGTCGTGGCAGACCATCAGCAGCGTGCGGCCTTCTGCTGCCAGTTCTCCCACAAGTGCAATGACTTGCTCGCGTGCGGCGCCGTCCAGATTCGACGTCGGTTCGTCGAGCAGAAGCACATCCGTGTGCAGCGCACGAGCCCGCGCCAGTGCGAGGCGTTGCGTTTCGCCGCCGGACAGCCGTTCGGGCGGCACATCCACCACGTGCTGCAGGCCAGCCCAGTGCAGGGCATCGTCAACTCGGTCAGCCAACTCCGCATGTGCCACGCGATGTGCGCCCGTGGTGAGCCCATAGGCAAGATTCGCGCGTACCGAAGTGCGGAACAGATACGGATGCTGGTGCACGTAGGTCAGCCGGGCGCGCAGTTCGGCCGGATAGGGCGACAGCGCCTGCTGCCCGTGGCCCATATCAACGGTCGCACCATTGGCGGGTGCGAGCCCGGCCAGCATGCGCAGCAGCGTTGTCTTGCCGACGCCGTTTGCGCCCGTGATGACGATCGCATGTCCTGCCGACAGCGCCAGGCGCGGAATCTCGAACAGGACGCGCGCGCCGTGCTGGCAGCGCAAGCCTTCAAACACCATGGTTGGCTGCGACGACGCGCTCATGCCGGCTCCCTGCGATAGTTGCCAGCCCCTTGCAACCACGCCAGCACGAGGTTGACGAGCAGCGCCAGCACGATTAGCACGATGCCCAGTGCGATTCCCTGTGCAAACTCCCCCTTGCTTGTTTCCAGCGCAATCGCCGTGGTCATGGTGCGCGTGACGCCTTCGATGTTGCCGCCGACCATCAGCGCCGAGCCCACTTCGGCAATGACGCGCCCAAAGCCGGCCACCACGGCCGCCATCAGACCGAAGCGCAGTTCACGAAAGACGGTCAGCAGTAACCGGAGGCGCCCGGCGCCAAGCACACGCGCTGTCTCGGCGAGGCGCGGATCCGCGCGTTCAAGCGTCGTCAGTGCAAACGCGACGATCACCGGCAGGCCAAGCACCGCTTGCCCGAGGATCATCCCCCCCTGGGTGAACAGCAGCCCGAAGCCGCCCAGCGGCCCCTGCCGCGAAAGCAGCAGATACAGCAGCAGCCCGATCAGCACGGTCGGAAACGACAGCGATGCCTGCGCCAGCACCACCAGCGCACGGCGTCCCATAAAGCGGTGCATGGCGATGAGGTAGGCGATGAGCAGACCTGGGGGCACCGACAGCAGCAGCCCCGCGATCGCCACCTTCAACGACACCCAGACGATCAGCCACAACGCCGCATCGCCGCTGGCAAGCAGGGCGAAGGCGTCGACGGTGGCCGACCAGATTTCCATGCGGGTGCCGCTCAGGCGAAAGTGTGTTCCGGGCCGGGGAACGTGCCGTCCTTGACGGCTGCCACATAGGCGGCGACGGCGCCATCGATGGTGGTCTGCCCGTCCATGAAGTTGCGTACAAACTTCGGGCGATGGCCGGGGAACACGCCCAGCATGTCGTGCATCACGAGCACCTGGCCGGAGCACTCCAGCCCGGCGCCGATGCCGATGGTGGGAATGGCCAGCAGGCGTGTGACTTCGCCGGCCAGGTCGGCCGGGATGGCTTCCATGACGACGAGCTGCGCGCCGGCATCCTGCACCGCCAGCGCATCGGCCTTCAGTTGCGCGGCCGCTTCATCGCCGCGACCCTGCACTTTGAAGCCGCCAAACGCATGCACCGATTGCGGCGTCAGGCCGATGTGCGCACACACCGGAATGCTGCGCTCAACGAGGAACTTGATCGTTGGCGCGAGCCACACGCCGCCTTCAAGCTTGACCATCTGCGCACCGGCCTGCATGACGCGCACGGCGCTATGGAAGGCCTGTTCGGGTGTGCCATATGTGCCGAACGGCAGGTCCGACACGAGCAGCGCTTTGGTCGTCCCGCGCGACACGCATTCGGTGTGATAGACGATGTGATCGAGCGTTACCGGCAGCGTGGTCTTCTGGCCCTGCATCACGTTGCCGAGCGAATCGCCGACGAGCAGCACGTCGGTGCCGTTGCGATCCATCAGGGCGGCGAAGCTGGAGTCGTAGGCCGTCAACATGGCGATGCGCTCGCCGGCGGCACGCATGGCCTGCAACGAAGTCACCGTGACGGCCTTGCGGTTCGATTCCTGGAGGTAGCTCATGGACTGAGACTCATTGGGGCATCGCGAGCGCCCACGCAGACCATGCGGTGCGTCGACTAGCGCGTTGCCAGCTTGATGAATTCCTTGGGCCCGCGCATCGCGTCGATGCGGGCGAGCAAGGTGCGGAAATCGTCGTTGTTGCCTGCGGGGTCGAAGGCAGCGGTGTCGACGATCATCGTCGGTGCGGCATCGTAATACAGAAACAGCTCGCCGTATGCGGCGCAGATGCGTTCGAGATACTCCGCATCGATGCCGGTTTCGTAAGGAACGGCGCGACGCGTGACGCGTGGCAGCAGGTCCTCGGCGCGCGCCTGCAAGCAGATGACGAGATCAATGCGCTGTTGCGGCAGGGCCAGCGCATGGGCCATCGCGTCGTACAGCGCGAGTTCATCGGCGGGCAGCGTGAGCTGGGCGAACAGCCGGTCGCGTGGCAGGAAGCTGTCGGCGACGATGCGCTCACCGGCGAGCGTCGCCTTGTGCCACGTCTTCAGGCGCTCGGCGCGTTGCAGCAGGAAACGCAGTTGCACCGGCAGCGCATAGCGCGCGGGGTCTTCATAGAAGCGGGCGATGAAGGCGTTTTCGGCGGGTGTTTCGAACAACGTCGACGCCCGCAGATGATCGGCCAGACGCTGGGCCAGTGCGGTCTTGCCCACGCCAATGGGCCCTTCGACAACGATGCGGCGCAGGTGATCCAATGCCATCAGCGGGTGATTGTGCGTGGTGCGGGTGATCAGGCGGCGGGCTGCTTGGCGCGCATGCACTGGCACATCGTGGTCTTTTCGATGCGCTGGTCGGCCACGCCGGGCAGCAGTGCAGCCACGGCGCCAATGCCCGGAATCACGAGATCGGGCGCCAGTTCATGCAGGGGCAGCAGGGTGAAGGCGCGTTGGCCCACGCGCGGGTGCGGCACCGTCAGCTCGGGTGAGGTGAGGACGTGGTCGCCGTAGAGCAGCAAGTCCAGATCAAGCGTGCGCGGCGCGTTGTGAAACGGGCGCTCGCGGCCGAACTGGTCTTCGATGTGGTGACAGATGCGGAGCAGTTGGTCGGCAGTGAAATGCGTGTCGATGCGCACCACGGCGTTGATGTAGTCATCGCCGCTGGATTCCACGGGCGCGCTGCGATACAGGCTCGATTTGCCGGTGACGGTGATGCCGACCTGCTGTGCGAGGCAGACCACGGCGTCTTTCACAGCCTGGCGCGCGTCGCCCAGGTTGGCGCCGATGCCGATGTACGCCACTGTCTTCACGTTTCCTCCGAACTTCCCGGATTGACGTCACCGACTGTATCCGATTTTGCCGGACCGCGTCTGCGGCGACGGCGTTTGCCCGGGCTGGCCGGACCGGCATTTGAGGAGGGGCTCGGGGCGTGCTTGGCTTGTGCCATGAGGGCTTCGCGGGCTTCGCCGTCACCGCTCTGGAAGTCGGTCCACCAGTCGGCGAGTTCCTGCGGCAATTCGCCCGAGGCGCAGCGCAGCGCGAGGAAGTCGTAGCCGGCACGGAAGCGCGGCGACTCCAGCAGCCGATACGGCATGCGGCCCGAGCGCTTTTCAAAGCGCGGCTGCATGCTCCAGATTTCCTTCATGTCGGAGGTGAAGCGGCGCTGGATGGCGAGTTGTTCGGTCTGGCGGTCGAGCACTTCATCCATGGCGGTGTGCAGCGCGGGGATCAGCGGCTCGCCGGCAGAGCGGCGGCGGTTCCAGTGCTCGACCACGTGATGCCACAGCAGCGAGGCAAACAGGAAGCCCGGCGAGACGGGCTTGCCAGCCTTGACGCGGTCGTCGGTGTTGTCGAGGGCCAGCTGCACGAAGCGCTGGCCCATCGGCTGCTCCAGCGCGACGTCAAGCAGCGGCAGCAGGCCGCTGTGCAGGCCCGCTTTGCGCAACTCCTGCAGCGATGCCCAGGCGTGGCCCGACATCAGGAGCTTCAACATCTCGTCGAACAGGCGGGCGGCCGGCACGTTGTGGATCAGCGGGCCCAATTCCGCGATCGGCGCGCGCGTGTCGGGGTCGATGTCGAAGCCGGTCTTGGCCGCGAAGCGCACCACGCGCAGCATGCGTACCGGATCTTCGCGGTAGCGGGTGTGCGGATCGCCGATCATGCGCAGCGTGCGTGCGCGCATGTCTTCCATGCCGTGATGATAGTCATGCACGGTTTCGTCGGCGGGGTCGTAATACATCGCGTTGACGGTGAAGTCGCGGCGGGTGGCGTCTTCGGCCTGGGTGCCCCAGACGTTGTCGCGCAACACACGGCCGCTGGCGTCGACAGCATGCGTGTGGTGGTCCAGCTCGGTGCGTTTGACGCGCTTGCCGGCGGGCACCTGCTCGGCGTCGACCGCGTCGACGAGCGCGCGGAAGGTCGAGACTTCGATGATTTCCTGATCGCGTCCGCCGTAGAAGGTGACGTGCACGATCTGGAAGCGGCGTCCGATAATGCGCGAGCGACGGAACAGCGCCTGGACCTGATCGGGCGTGG
Source organism: Ralstonia mojiangensis (assembly GCF_023955645.1). Classification (NCBI taxonomy): domain Bacteria; kingdom Pseudomonadati; phylum Pseudomonadota; class Betaproteobacteria; order Burkholderiales; family Burkholderiaceae; genus Ralstonia; species Ralstonia mojiangensis. Next base: position 253,050 of record NZ_JAMXHU010000001.1, read on the forward strand.
CGTTGGTCGCCACATCGAAGTCTTTCGGCTTAATGCCGAGCAGCAAGTCGCGCACGGCGCCGCCCACGATGAAGGCGGCATAGCCGGCTTCCTGCAGCGTGGACGTGACCTTGACCGCGTTGCGCGAGAGCAGCTTCGGATCGATGCCGTGCTCGTCTACGCTCCACACGCGCGCCTGGCGCGGCACGCCGCCGGCGGACTTGGCGCGCGCCTTGGCCGTTTTGGGTGCCTTGGGCGTGCGGGCCTTCCTGGCGGCGGGTGCTCCCGGTTCAGCCGGAGCGTGGGGCTCTGCGGAGGTCTTGCCCAGCAGGCGATTGATGAGTTTCTTGATCACGCCGCGCCTTGCTTAGAAGAGATCCATGATGCGCCAGTTGCGCGCGGCTGCCAGATTGCGCAGCGTGTCGTCCGGGTTGGTGGCGACGGGGTCGGTCACTTCCTCCAGCAGCGGCACGTCGTTGGCCGAATCGCTGTAGAAGGTGCTGCGCTCGAAATCGCTCCAGCCGCGGCCCATGTTGGCCAGCCACTCGTGCACGCGCGCGACCTTGCCCTCGCGAAAGCTCGGCGTGCCGGCCACGTCGCCGGTAAAGGCGCTGTCCGGGTTGCCGTCGGCGGTGGCCGGTTCGGTGGCGATCAGGTGGTCGATACCGAAGGCCTCGGCAATCGGGCGGGTGACGAAGCTGTTGGTGGCGGTGACCACGCAGCACAGGTCGCCGGCGTCCAGGTGCTTGTAGACCAGCGCTTGCGCCTGCGGCGTGATCTTCGGACGGATCACGTCGTGCATGAACTCGGCGTGCCACTGGGCGAGCGTGTCGCGCGGGTGGGCGGCCAGCGGCGCCAAGGCAAAGCGCAGAAACGCATGAATATCCAGCGTGCCGGCTTTGTAGTCCGCATAGAACTGATCGTTCTTGCGCTGGTATTCGGCTTCATCCACCACGCCGCGGCGGATGAGGAAACGTCCCCACTCGTGGTCGCTGTCGGTGGGGATGAGGGTGTGATCGAGGTCGAAGAGGGCCAGATTCATGGGGCGCGATTTTACCCGAACGTTACATCACCGGCCGCGCGAGCCCCGGGATTCACTTCATCAGCGCGAGCATGTCGCGCACGAGCGGCAGGGTGACGGCGCGCTTGCGGGCCAGCGAATAGGTGTCGAGAGCGTCCAGCAACGCCATCAGGCTCGGCATGTCGCGGTAGGAGTGCGTCACGAGCCACTGCGGCACATCAGCCGAAAGTTGCATGCCGCGTTCGCGGGCGGCTTGGCGCAGGGCTTCCACCTTGTCGGCGTCGGACAGTGGGCGCAGCCAGTAGACCAAGCCCCAGCCCAAGCGGGTGCGCAGATCTTCACGCAGCGGCATCGACATCGGCGCGGCGGCCCCGGAGATGGCAATGGCGGCATGCGGATGCGCGCGCACTTCATTGACCAGGTTGAACACGGCGATCTGCGCCCATTCGTCCAGGCGCTCGGCGTCGTCGATCGTCCAGACGGTGATGGTCGGGTCGAATTCGAAAGCTTCGGGCGGGGCGTCGGGTTCCAGCGTGCGGACTTCGTAGCCGCCAGCCTCGGTCTGGGCGCAGATGGCTTGCAGCAGGTGGCTGCGGCCGCTGCCTTCCTCGCCCCAGAGGTAGACCAGGCGGTCTGTGGCGGTACCGTCCACCACCTGCGGAATCAGGGCGCGCAGGCGCAGCACCGCCTCTTCGTTGCCGGTGGCGACGAAGTTGTCGAAGGTCGGGGCGGGCGTCGCACCGAGTTCGAGCGGGAGCTGTTCGGGTGTGGCCATGAAACGTGAGGCGGCGGGTGAGTTATTCGCGGTACAGCTTGCTGCCCAGATAGAGCTGGCGAATCTGCCGCAAACCGACGAGCAGCACTGCGCTGATCGGTAGGGCCAGCAGGATACCGAAAAATCCGAACAATTGGCCAAAAGCCAGCAAGGCGAGGATGACCGCCAGCGGGTGCAGGCCAATGCGTTCGCCGACCAGGCGCGGCGTCAGGTAGAAGCTTTCCAGGAACTGGCCGATGCCGTACACCACGGCGACTGCCAGCAAGCCGTAGAGGTTGCCGAACTGCAACAGTGCGGCAAGGATGGCCAGCGTGAGCCCCACGCCAAAGCCAATGTACGGAATGAACACCGCCAGCCCCGTGAAGATGCCTACGGGCAGCGCCACGTCAAAGCCGGCCAGCGCCAGCCCCGCCGAGTAGTACACCGCCAGCACCAGCATCACGATGATCTGACCGCGCAGGTATTGGGAAAGCAGGCCATCGGTTTCGGTGGCCAGTTCGCGCGTTTTTGGCAGCCAGCGGCGCGGCACGGCGGTTTCGATGCGGCGCATGAGCATGTTCCAGTCCATCAGCAGGTAGAACATCACGATCGGCACCAGGAAGAAGATGCCCAACACCTGGATGGCCGCCGAGCCCGACACGCGCAGATAAGTCAGCACCCGGGCCACTACGTCGTCCGGGCTGGCGGCGAGTTGTTCGGTGAGCAGCGCGCGCAGGCCCGGAAAATCAAAGCTGACATGCAGGCCCAGTTCGTCCAGCTTGGGCGACAGAAAAGCGTTGAGTTTGGCGAGCATCCCGGGTAATTGCTCGCGGATGGCCGGGATCTCCCGCTGCAGCACCGCCAGGATCAGCAGCATCAGCGCCACGCCCACCACGGAGAGCACCAGAATCATCAAAAACACGCCCAGCACGCGCGGTACGCGATGGCGCTGCAGCCATTCCACGCCCGGGTGCAGGATGTACGACAGGATGAACGCGAAGACGAAGGGCGTCAGCGTCGGCGCCAGCGCCTTGAGCAGGGCCAGGAAGACAAGCGCCACGGCGATCCAGGCGAGCGTGCGCTTGGTTTCCTGAGACAGCACGGGGGCGTTCATGGCAGGCGATGGTTCCGATAGCGGGGTGGATGAGTCGGAAAAGCGGCCATCGGGACGGCCGCATCCGGTAAAATCGCGATTTTACTGGACCGGCGGGTCTGGTTTTTGTGACTTCCCGCCGCCGTCTCGCTTTCTTTCCCGGTTTTTTCAATTCAGACGACTGTATGAGCGCTTCCGAAACCCCATCCGCATCGACCGGCCTGTCTTACCGCGACGCGGGCGTCGACATCGAGGCGGGTGACGCCCTTGTCGACCGCATCAAGCCGTTTGCCAAGCGCACCATGCGCGAAGGCGTGCTGGGCGGCATCGGCGGCTTCGGCGCGCTGTTCGAGCTGTCCAAGAAGTACCAGGAGCCGGTACTGGTGTCCGGCACCGACGGCGTGGGCACCAAGCTCAAGCTGGCCTTTGCGCTGAACCGCCATGACACGGTTGGCCAGGATCTGGTCGCCATGAGCGTGAACGACATCCTGGTGCAGGGCGCCGAGCCGCTGTTCTTCCTGGATTACTTCGCCTGCGGCAAGCTCGACGTCGATACCGCTGCCACCGTGGTCAAGGGCATCGCCCAGGGTTGCGAGTTGGCGGGCTGCGCGCTGATCGGCGGCGAAACCGCTGAAATGCCGAGCATGTATCCGGACGGCGAATACGACCTGGCCGGCTTTGCCGTCGGCGCGGTCGAAAAGCGCAAGATCATCGACGGCACCACCATTGCCGAGGGCGACGTGGTGCTGGGCCTGGCCTCGTCGGGTGCGCATTCGAACGGTTACTCGCTGGTGCGCAAGATCATTGAGGTGTCGCGCCCGGATCTGAACGCCGATTTCCACGGCCAGCGTCTGCAGGACGCCATCATGGCGCCGACGCGCATCTACGTGAAGCCACTGCTGTCGCTGATCGACAAGCTGACCGTCAAGGGCATGGCGCACATCACCGGCGGTGGTTTGACCGAAAACGTGCCGCGCGTGCTGCAAGACAACCTGACCGCCGTGCTGCACAAAGACGCCTGGACGCTGCCGCCGCTGTTCCAGTGGCTGCAGAAGGCCGGCAACGTGGCCGATGACGAAATGCACCGCGTGTTCAACTGCGGCATCGGCATGGTGGTGATCGTGTCGGCAGCCGATGCACCGGCCGCCATCGCGCACCTGAAGGACGCGGGCGAGACGGTCTACCAGATCGGCGAAATCCGCACCCGCCAGGCTGGCGAAGCGCAGACGATCGTGGTCTGACGCGAGGTTCGCGCCAACAAAAAACCGCCGAATGCCTCGGCGGTTTTTTTATGCGCGCTGTCTTGGGGGCGCTTATTTGAGCGGGACATATTCGCCGCTGGCCGGGTCGTCCTTCTGCAGCGCGCCGGTGTTCTTGTCGATGAGCAGCGTGACCACGCGCGGCGCGGTGTTCGGGTCGCCGCCGCACGCGGGAGTGTGGTTTTCCAGCACTTCGACGCTGTTGTGCGTGTCGTCGGCGCGGTCTACCAGGAACGACAGGCACTCCTGCGGCAGGGTGGTCAGCTTGTACTTTTCGATGGCGGCGCGGGCCAGATCGACGGCCTTTGCCTGTTCGGCCTCGCTGACGGCGGGCGCGCTGGCAGTCGGCGCATTGGCCGCGTTGGACGCGCCAGGGGCGGGGGCCGCAGGTGCGGAAGCTGGAGCGGGCGCGGCAGGCTTGTGCGCGTCGTCGGAGCGGCCGCAGCCCGCCAGCGCGAGAGCGGTGAACGCGGCAAGCAGCAGGAATTTGGTCATGATGTGCGGAGCGTGTCGGCGATGTTCAGCCCACGACTTTACCCGCAACTGGCGGATTTTTTCCATGCCGCATACGCCTGCGGCATGCACACCGCGCACGGCCGGTAGCCGGCGGCACGCGCGTCGGCTTCGTTGAGGAAGAACACGCGGTGGCGTATATAACCGCCGCGCTCGATGGCCCGGCGTGCTGCTGCGCAATCGAGCCGACCATAGATGCGCGCGCGCCGATGCCCGCCCAGCGTGCCGGGCGCGGCGCTCTCATAGGGCTGGCCATCCGCGCCGATGAGGGTCCACGTTCTCACGCGGTTTATGCGGCGGATTGCGCTTCGCGCTCCAGCAGCGCCAGCTTGCGCTCCACCCCCCAGCGATAGCCCGAGGTGTTGCCGTCTCTGCGGATCACGCGATGGCACGGGATCGCCACCGCAATGTGATTGGCCGCACAGGCTTGCGCCACCGCGCGTACCGCCTTGGGCGCGCCGATGCGCGCGGCAATCTCAGCGTAGCTTGTGGTGCTGCCCGGCGGCACTTCACGCAGCGCTTGCCACACGCGCTCCTGGAACGCGGTGCCGCGCACATCCAGCGGCAGTTCCAGCCCGATGGATGGCGCCTCGATCAGCCCCACCACCCGGGCAACCAAGTCCTCAAAGCCCGCATCACCGCCGATGAGTTCGGCCTTCCGGAACGTGTCTTGCAGATCGCGCACGAGGGCGTCGGGATCGTCGCCCATGAGGATCGCGCAGATGCCGCGATCGCTCTGCGCCACCAGGATCGAACCGAGCGAGCATTCGCCCACCGCGAAGCGGATCGTCGTCTGGGCGCCACCGGCGCGGTAGCGGCTGGCCGTCATGCCGAGCACGTTGTCGGACGCCTCGTAGAAGCGGCTGCTGGCGTTGAATCCGGCGTCGTAGATGGCCTCGGTGACGGTGCTGCCGCGTCCCAGTTGCGCGCGCAGCTTGCGGGCGCGATGCGCATCGGCGTAACCCTTGGGCGTGAGGCCCGTGACGCTCTTGAACAGGCGATGGAAGTGATACGGGCTCAGGCCAGCGTCTTGCGCGAGCGCGTCGAGCGTGGGCGGCGTGTCGGCTGCCTCGATGCGGCGGCAGGCCTGTGCGACCAGCGCGGTTTGCTGCGTGCGCACGGTGGTCTGATCCGGGGCGGCGCGGCGGCTCGGGCGATAACCGGCGGCTTCTGCGTCGGCCGGCGTGTCGAAGAATTCGACGTTCTCCGGGCGCGGCAGGCGCGACGGGCTGCTCGGCTGGCAATACACGCCGGTGGTCTTCACCGCATAGACGAATTGCCCGTCGGCAGAGGCATCGCGCGCCAGCACGCGAGTCCAGCGCGGGTCGTGTTCAACGAGGGTGGTGTCCGGTACGGGGCGGGCGGAGGTTTGCATGGCGTCATCCAGTGGACTGCGATGACTGTACTGTAGGTACGTCCGTCTGGCCGGGCACTCCGCGTCTTGCTGTCAAATTCGAAGCGCCGCACGAGTCACCCGTCCTACGCGTTCACGGGCCTGAAGCGTTGGCAGGCACACGCCATAAATACCAAGCCGCAACGGTTCGATACGGGCTCCATGCAAGACCAATCGTCTCCATCTGCTTGCGTGTGGGCGTGGCGTCGAGCCGCTTCAGACGTCGGTAGCCATCGCGCACGCCGAAGTCGTCTGCAGGCAGGATGTCCGAGCGCTCCAGCGTGTAGATCAGCAGCATTTCGACCGTCCACCGGCCAACCCCGCGCAGCGTCACCAGGCGATCGACGAGCGCTTCGTCTGGCATGGCTAGCGCGTGTTCGCGCGTGGGCACGACACCGTCGAGCGCGGCTTGTGCAATGCCGCGAATGGTCGCCAGTTTGGTCGCAGAGAAACCGCAGGCGCGCAGGGCTGCCTCGTCTGTGGCGAGCACCTGCTGCGGTGCAGGAAAAGCCGTGGTCGGGTAGAGCGCGAGAAAACGTCCGAGGATGGCGCCACCGGCTTTGGCGTGCAACTGCTGATAGGCGATCGCGCGGATCAGCGCTTCATAAGGTTCGCGCGCAGGCTTGGCAGCATGGCGGCACGGGCCGATGGCGGCGATATGGCGGGCCCAGTCTTCGTCCAGCGTGGCTAGAAAGGTTGCGGCTTGCCGGTAGGCGCTTTCGGACAGGTCTGCGGCGATGGTCATGCGCTGATTTGCCGGTCAGCCGGCCTTGCGGAACGTGAGGTTGATGCGCTGGCTGCCCAGCAGTGCGTGCGGGTGGTCTTTGAGCGGCGCTACGCCGTGATAGCGCAGGCGGTCCGGGCCACCCCAGACGACGACATCCCCGTGAAAAAGCGGAATGCGCTGCGTTTTGTCGGCGCGGCGATGTCCGCCAAATAGGAAGACGGCTGGCATGCCGAGCGACACGGAGACGATGGGCGCGCCGTAATCCTGCTCGTCTTTGTCCTGATGCAGTGACAGGCGCGCCCCTGGCACATAGCGGTTGATGAGGCAGGCGTCCGGCGTGAAGCCGGGGAAGCCCGATTCAGCGGCGGCGTTGCGTGCGAGGCGTAGGAAGACATCGGGGAGCGGTGGCCACGCGTTGCCCGTGAGCGGGTCGAGCGTGGAATAGCGGTAGCCGCGGCGGTCTGACGTCCAGCCCAGCGTGCCGCTGTTGGTGAGCGCGACCGACATCTCGAAGCCGCCCGGCGTGACCATGTGACGGAACGCTGCCTGCTGCGCGATGGCGTCCACCGCCGCCAGCAGGGCCGGCGCATCTGCCAGCGCAAAGCCACGCAGCACAAACGCTGCCTCGCCGAGCGCGATGCACGCGTCGTCAACGGGTGCGTGGTCGGCAAACAGATCGCCGGTCGTCATGATGAGCTGGCTACAGTGCGTCGTGGAAGATGATGCCCACAGTATGCCGCTGGCCTGAACGTAAGCGGCTCACTCCGTGGCGCATGTTCACGCGATACGTGCCGCGCGTGCCTTGTACGGGGCGATGGTGCACCGCAAAGACCACTGCATCGCCTTTGCGCAGTGGCACCACCTCCGGCCGCGATTGCATCCGAGGGCGCTGCTCCGTCATGACGAACTCGCCGCCGGTGAAATCCAGGCCCGGTTCGGACAGCAGGATGGCCACCTGCAGCGGGAAGACGTGCTCGCCATAGAGGTCCTGATGCAGACAGTTGTAATCGCCGGGGCCGTATCGCAGGATCAGTGGCGTGGGGCGCAACTGGCCGGCTTCGTGGCAGCGGCGCAGGAAATCGGCGTGCTTGGCCGGATAGCGCACGTCGATGTCCATGGCTTGGTTCCAGCGGTTGGCGATGGTCGCCAACGGAGGGTAGAGCGACGCGCGCAACTGCGCGATCAGTTCCGGCAACGGATAGGCGAAGTATTGGTATTCGCCGCGCCCGAAGCCATGGCGTTCCATCACCACGCGCGAGCGGTACAGGTGATCCTGCGGGTACAGTGCGGCCAGCGCGTCGCACGCGTCATGCGTGAGCAGGCTGGGCAACACGGCGCTGCCGACCTCATTGAGGGCGTCCTCAACGGCATGCCAGTCGATGTCATCAAAATTGGGATGGTCCCCCGCGCTGACATGCGCGGCGGCAGTGGAATGCGGCATATGCGCTCCGCTCGGAGATTCGATATGCCAAGCCTACGCTCACGGGAGTGCGCGCGGCACTCCGGAGCTTGCGGTCAAATTCAGGCCTGTGCGGCCAGGCTGGCGGGCATGGTCGTGGCGGCCAGCTTGGTCAGCGCGTCGCCGGTGGCGCGGCAGATGCGCCACTCGGGCAGCACATCCGCGCCCATGGCTTCGTAGAAGGCGATGGACGGCGCATTCCAGTCGAGCACGCTCCACTCGAAGCGGCCGCAGTCCCGCTCTTGCGCCAGACGCGCGAGGTGGATCAGGAGTGCTTTGCCGATGCCCAGGCCGCGGTATTCGGGCTCCACGAACAGGTCTTCCAGATACAGGCCCGGCTTGCACAGGAAGGTCGAGAAGTTGTGGAAGAACAGCGCAAAGCCCACGGCCCGGCCATCGACTTCCGCCAGCACCGCCTCGCAATACGGGCGCGGTCCGAACAGCATCGTCGCCAGCGCGTCAGGCGTGGTCTGCACGAGGTGCGTGAGCTTTTCGTACTCGGCCAGCGCAGAGATCAGGCGAACGAGCGAGGCGCAGTCATCGGGGGTGGCGGGGCGCAGCGTGAAGCTAGTCGCTGTGGTGGCGGTCATTGTGATTGCGATTCCAGTGAGGTTTGGACCAGGCGCGCGACCTGGTCGACGTAATCGGGCGCGAGGCAATCGACCACGTGGCGCTCGGGCGTGCTGCGCAGCCAGGTGATCTGGCGCTTGCAGAGCTGGCGCGTGGCGGCGATGCCTTGTTCGCGCAGGGCGGCCATGTCGATTTCGCCTTCGAGGTAAGCCCAGGCCTGGCGATACCCGACGCAGCGGATGGACGGCAGTGTGGGCGAAAGATCGCCGCGGCGGCGCAAGCGCTCTACTTCGTCGAGCAGGCCGCCGGTGAGCATCGCATCAAAGCGCTGCGCAATCCGCGCATGCAGCACGAGGCGGTCGGAGGGCTCAAGCGCGATCGTCAGATACGGCGCCGCCGCATCGTGCTGCTGGAACGCATTCGCGCCGACCTCGCGGGCGAGCAGGGCGGACATCGGTTGGCCCGTCAGCCGATACAGCTCCAGCGCGCGCTGGATGCGCTGTGCATCGGTCGCGTGCAATCGCGCGGCCGTTACGGGGTCGACCGTTGCGAGCTTCGCGTGCAGGGCCGGCCAGCCGTCGCGGGCGGCTTCGGCATCGATCTCTGCGCGGATGGTAGGATCGGCGCCGGGCAAATCGGAGAGACCTTGTGTGAGCGCCTTGTAATACAGCATCGTGCCGCCGACGATCAGCGGCAGCCGGCCGCGTGCGCGGATGGCGTCGATCAGCGCGCTCGCATCATTGGCAAACTGCGCGGCGGAATACGCATCGAGCGGATCGATGATGTCGATCAGGTGATGCGGCGCGACGGCCTGTTCTTCGGCGCTGGGCTTGGCGGTGCCGATGTCCATGCCGCGATACACCAGCGCGGAATCCATGCTGATGATCTCGACCGGCCAGCGCTCGGCCAGCTTCAATGCGGCGGCGGTCTTGCCGGACGCCGTGGGCCCCAGCAGGCAAATCGCGCGCGGGGCGCTTGCAGCAGAAGCAATCATCGGAATTTACTGGCCACGCAGGAAGAGACGATCCAGGTCAGCCACGGTCAACTGAATCCACGTCGGGCGGCCGTGGTTGCATTGGTCGGCGCGTTCGGTCGCTTCCATCTGGCGCAGCAGTGCGTTCATCTCGTCCAGGTTCAGGCGGCGATTGGCGCGCACGGCGGAGTGGCACGCCAGCGTGGCGAGCAGTTCGTTCTGGCGTTCGGCCAACACGCGCGAGCCGCCGTAGGCGTGCAGATCGCGCAGCACGTCGCGGGCGAGCGCCTGCGCATCGGCCTTCTGCAGCAGGGTTGGCACCGATCGCACGGCCAGCGTGGTGGGCGACACGGCGGAGATATCGAAGCCGAGCAGCGTGAGCGTGTCGCGAAATTCCTCCGCGGTGCCGATCTCCACCGGGCTTGCGGCAAACGTGACCGGAATCAGCAGCGGCTGCACTTCGACGCGCTTGGTTTCGAGCGCGGCCTTGAGCTGTTCGTAGAGGATGCGCTCGTGCGCGGCATGCATGTCGACGAGCACCATGCCGCGCGTGTTCTGCGCCAGCACGTAGATGCCATGCAACTGGGCCACGGCAAAACCGAGCGGATGATCGTCATCGGCCTGTGGCGCTGCAGCCTGCTCTGCAACGGCGGCGGGCGCTTGGACAGTCGCGGTGCCGCCGTCGAATAACGTTGCGGCGCTCGGCACGTCGGTCATCCACGCGGGGCGGCTCGCCGGCATGGGCGCGCTATCGCCGCGCATCATCGACAGGTATTCCGCACGCGGCTGCGCAATGCCGAGCGACGTCTGTCGCGCAGCCATCTGGTTGATCCAGCGCGTGGTGTTGTCGGTAGGCGAAGGCGCTGCCGTAACCCCGGCAACCTCGGGCGCATCGGTAATGTCGGTGCGCAGGCTGTCGCCCTGTTCGCCGGCGTGGCGGGACAGCGCGCGTTGCACCGCGTGATAGACGAACTGGTGCACCGCGCGGCTGTCGCGGAAGCGCACCTCGATCTTGGACGGATGCACGTTCACGTCCACCGCTTCGGGCGGCAACTCCAGGCACAGCACGTAGGCGGGGAAACGGTCACCGTGCAGCACGTCTTCATAGGCGCTGCGCACGGCGTGTGTGAGCAAACGGTCGCGCACGAAGCGGCCGTTGACGTAGAAGAACTGATGATCAGCCCGGCCGCGCGAGGCGGTTGGCAGGCCCGCGAAGCCGAACAAACGCAGTTCGCCGGCAGATTCTTCGAAGGGCAATCGCGCCCGGGCGAATTCGGTGCCGAGTACGGCGGCGGTGCGCGAGTCCGCCTGCGTGGCGTTCCAATGCTCCAGCGGTTTCCCGTTGTGATGCACGGAGATGGCCACGTCCGGCCGCGCGAGCGCGGTGCGGCGGATCACCTCCATGCAGTGGCCCAGCTCGGTCTGCTCGGTCTTCAGGAATTTGCGGCGCGCCGGCGTGTTGAAGTACAGATGCTGCACATCGACCGTGGTGCCGACGCCGCCCGAAGCCGGCTGCGCCCGCCCGGTTTGTGCAATGATCTGCGTGGCGTGGGCGTCGTTGGCCGTACGCGACGTGAGCGTCAGTTCCGCCACCGAGGCAATCGAGGCCAGCGCCTCGCCTCGAAACCCCAGCGTCGCCACCGATTCCAGCTCTTCCAGCGAGCCGATCTTGCTGGTCGCATGCCGCATCAGCGCGACGGGCAATTCGCCCGCCGGAATGCCACCGCCGTTGTCGGTGATGGCAATGCGCCGCACGCCGCCTTCCTCCAGCTTGATCTGCAACTGCGTGGCACCGGCATCCAGCGCGTTTTCCAGCAACTCCTTGACCACGGACGCGGGCCGTTCGACCACCTCGCCGGCCGCGATCTGGCTGATCAGCTGGTCGGGAAGCGGGCGGATGGGGCGGCGGGAAGTCGAGGCGGAAGTCATCGCGGCATTATAAATGTCACGCCCTGTGTGGCGCACCGACGCAAGCCCGGCAAGCGCAAGGGGAAAATTAATTGACATCCGGTATCATTCCCCGCTGCTCAATCGGGGGTTGGTTTGGATATCGTGATGCAACTGGTCGACATCGTTCTGCATGTCGACAAATCGTTGGGACTGCTCATTCAGCAGTACGGCGCGTGGGTCTACGTGCTGCTGTTTGCCATCGTCTTTGCCGAGACCGGCTTGGTGGTGCTGCCCTTCCTGCCCGGCGACACGCTGCTCTTCATTGCAGGCGCCATGTGCGCCACGGGTCAGATGGACGCCTGGCTGCTCATCGTGCTGCTGGTGACTGCCGCCGTCACGGGCAATACCGTCAACTATTTCGTTGGCTCCTGGATCGGCCCCAAGGTATTCGACGGTCACATCCGCTTCCTCGATCACGAAGCGCTGATGAAAACGCATGGCTTCTACGAGCGCCACGGCGGCAAAACGCTGGTGATGGCGCGCTTCATCCCGGTGGTGCGAACATTCGCGCCCTTCGTGGCCGGCGTGTCGAAGATGACGTTTGCCAAGTTCCAGCTCTTCAACATGATCGGCGCTGTGCTGTGGGTGGCGATCCTGGTATTGGCGGGCGAGGCATTTGGCGCCGTACCCATCATTCGTGACCACCTGAACACGATTGTTCTCATCGGGCTGGGCGCGGCGATCGTGCCGCTGGCGCTGGGCGGGCTGTGGAAGCTGCTCAGGCGCCGTCGGGGCGCTGTGACCCCGAAATAGGCGTCAATTCAAGTTCTTGCTCATGGCGCGCAGCGTTGGCATGCGCTCCTTGAGCTTGGCTGTATCGGCTGCATCGGGCCGGGCATCGACGTAGGCTTCCAGGTCTTCCAGCGCAGGCCGGAAGCACTCCAGGTTGGCGTAGGCCAGCCCCCGGTCGCGCACTTCCTCGATCGAGTCAGGCAGCAGAATCACCAGACGCTGCTGCACCGCCAGCAGGCGTTGCCAGCGCGATTCCTGCAGATAGATCGCCTTCAGATTGCGCAGCATGCGCGCGATGATTTCGCGGTGCGTGGCCACCTGCAGGAACACCCCGAGCGGCACCGTGTTCGGGTCTTCGATGCCTTCCTTCTCCAGGTACGGGTCGAGCATGTCCTGCAACTCTTCCTTCGACAACGTCTGGCCCGTCAGCGGATCCAGCACGACCTCGCCCGCAGGAATGCTCATACGCACCAGGAAGTGGTTCGGAAAAGACACGCCCTTGAGCGGCAGGCCGATCTGCTGGCCGATCTCCATCAGCAGCACGGCCAACGAGATCGGAATGCCGCGCCGGCTCTGCAGCACCGCATTCAGATAGGAGTTCTCGGGATCGTAGTAATCGTTTGCATTGGGCCCGAAGCCCAGCTCGCGATAGAAGAACTGATTAAGCAGGCGCAGGCGCTGGATGGCCGGCGTGCCATCGGCGATGCGGTTTTTGATTCGCGCGACAAGCACGTCAATGGCGGCAAGCTCTGCCTGCAGGTCCAGATCCGGATACGCGTCCTGCGCAATCGACAGGGCGGTTTCTGTGAGGGGAATGCTGTCGTCGTCCGCGACCAGGGCCGAAAAATAATCGAGGACTTTAGTGGTCATCAGATGGCCTTTTTTCGGAACGTGGAAAACTTCAATCCGGTGAGCCACAGTGTACCGAAATAGACCACCGCGCACAGGACCAGGCTTGCCCCGAGCAGCGCGATGCGCACGAGTGGCTTGGAGCCCAGTCCCACCCAATCAAAATTGTGCGCAAGCCACAGCAGCACGCCCGCCAGCAGCAGTACGGCAGACATCACCTGCGCGATGAACAGTCCCCAGCCCGGCAGCGGATGGTAATAGCCGCGCCGGCGCAGGCCGAAGAACAGCAGCGCCGCATTGATGGTTGCGCCAAAGCTGATCGACAGCGCCAGCCCGGCGTGTCCGAAAATCGGCACGAAAACATAGTTGGACAACTGCGTCGCCACCAGCACCACCAGCGCAATCTTCACCGGCGTGCGGATGTCCTGCCGCGCATAGAAGCCCGGCGCCAGAATCTTGATGACAATCAGCCCGATGAGTCCCACGCCGTACGACGTCAGCGCTTGGCGCGTCATCTCGACGTCCATGCCGGTGAATTTGCCGTAGTGGAACAGCGTGGCTGTGAGCGGCGCGCCAAACACGAACAGCCCCACCGCAGAAGGCACCGCCAGCAGCACGGTCAGCCGCAGGCCCCAGTCGAGCAGTGACGAGTACTCTTCACGGTTGTTGTCGGCGCTTGCCTTCGACAGGCTTGGCAGCAGGATCGTCCCGAGCGCCACGCCCAGCAGCGCGGTCGGGAATTCCATCAGCCGGTCGGCGTAGTTCAGCCACGACACGCTACCCGTTGGTAGGCGCGATGCAATGTTGGTGTTGATGATCAGGCTGATCTGCGCGACCGACACCGACAGCGTGGCCGGCAGCATCTGCTTAAGCACGCGCCGCACGCCCGGGTGGTGCCACGCTTGTCGCACATTGAATGACACGCGTGGCAGCATGCCCACGCGTCGCAATGACGGGACCTGAATGGCCAGCTGCAGGATGCCGCCCACCATCACCGCGTAGGCCTGTGCGTAGATAGGGGTTTCGAGGTACGGCGCCACAAACACCGCTGCCACGATGAACGACAGGTTCAGGAGCACCGGCGTGAAAGCGGGCACCGCAAACTGTCGCCACGTATTGAGAATGCCTGATGCCAGCGCCACCAACGACACGAGCCCGATGTACGGAAACATCACGCGCGTCATGAAGATCGCCGAGATATAGGCTTGGTTCTCGTGCGCCTTGAAGCCCGTCGCGACAGCGGTGACGATCAACGGGGCGCCGATCACGCCCAGCGCCGAGATGACCACCAGGAACCACGTCATCACCGTGGCCACCGAGTCGACCAATGCGCGTGTTTCGGTTTCCCCCTGGCGATTCTTGAATTCGCCCAGGATCGGCACGAACGCCTGCGAGAACGCGCCCTCGGCCGAAAGCCGGCGTAGCAGGTTCGGGATGCGGAAGGCGACGTTGAAGGCATCGGTGTACACCGAGGCACCGAAGGCGCGGGCGATCAGCGTTTCGCGGATAAGCCCGGTGATGCGCGAGAGCATCGTCAGGCCGCTGATCGTGGCAAGTGTTTTGAGGAGATTCAAGATGAATGCGTGGTTGGGCGCCGCCTGGGAGGCAAACACGGCGATGGCGGTCTGACCGACGGCGCCATGCGGGGTTCGCGCCCGCGTGACTGACGTGGCCGGAGGGCACAATTGCGGCCGTATTATAGGGACCGGCTCGCCATGTGCCCAAAAGTGCCGCAAAAGCCGCAAACTGCCTTTATCCGGGTGATTTCACAACAGGGTTTGCGTTGGGCGCGGAAGTCTGCGTATAATTGCCGTCTTTCACCAATTTGCGCGCTTCGGCCTTCCGTGTCTCCCGGGGCGCTTGCTACCGTTTCTTCAGGGATTTTTCCATGGCAAACACCGCACAAGCACGCAAGCGCGCACGCCAAGCCGTCGTTCAGAACGCTCACAACTCGGCTCTGCGCTCGCGTCTGCGTACCGCAATCAAGGGCGTCCGCAAAGCTGTGGCCGCTGGCGACAAGACTGCCGCAGCTGCTGCATTCAAGACTGCTCAAAGCACGATCGACAGCATCGCTGACAAGAAGATCGTCCACAAGAACAAGGCTGCACGCGCCAAGTCGCGTCTGTCCGCTGCCATCAAGGCAATGGCTGCCTAAGTTCGGGTGATGCCGGCCTAGCCGGCATGGCGCGACACGCAACGTCGCGCTCCGACGATAAAAAAGCCCGTCTTCGGACGGGCTTTTTGCATTCTGCGCGCCTGCAATGTGCGAGGCGCTACGCGGAGCGATGTTCTTGGCGGATTAGCTTTTCGTGGGAGCGCCGCCTTCGGGCAGGATGCAGGCTTCCACAAGTTGCAGGTTGTTGTCGTGCGCGAAGTTCAGCACGAAATCTAGCGCCTTGGGTTCGATGTCGCGCAGGCGCTCGTCCACGAACACGCTTCGGATGCCGCCCGACATGACGGGGCGCACATAGGGGGAATAGGTGAAGCGCGGATCTCCGGTATCACCGGCGGGGCGGAACTGCGCCATCACGCCGCACAGCCGATCGGCCCAGTCGCTCGGGCGGAAGGTCTTTCCGTCGCGGGTGACGCCCTGGATAAAGAATTGGCGAGGGTTGGCTGCCATGGACTGCGTGGGGCTGTGGAGATTTGCAAACGACTTCGACCGTGCGGGTGCTGCAACGTTCGAGCGGGGTGCACTTGTGGTGCGGATGATGCGCCTGCCTGGTTGCCGATTCGTGAACCGGACGGACCGGCTCGTCGTGCCGGTTTGCGGGCGGTTGGGGCATCCGAAGCAGCGAGTATTATATCTTATATAAGACTTTCATCGGCCTTTCACCCGGGCCTTTGTGGTAGCGGCCCGCGCAGGCGCGAAACTCGCCAAACGGGTGGCGATCCCGTATGATGGGCTGAATCTTCAACAGGCAAGGCGGCTAGGGCGACGTGTCACGGGATGCTTCCGGTGCGTCATCTGCAGGCCGCCTTCGTTGTTTTATGAACCCACCAAGCTCGATCAAGCACTACCTGCAGTTCAAGGACTTTTCGCTGGAAGAGTACGAATACCTGCTGGACCGTTCCGCGATCCTCAAGGCCAAGTTCAAGAACTACGAGACGTGGCACCCGCTGCACGACCGCACGCTGGCCATGATCTTCGAGAAGAATTCCACGCGTACGCGCCTGTCGTTCGAAGCCGGCATTCATCAGCTTGGCGGCCACGCGGTCTTCCTGAACACGCGCGATTCCCAACTGGGCCGCGGTGAGCCGATTGAAGACGCGGCGCAGGTCATCTCCCGCATGACCGACATCATCATGATCCGCACCTTCGGGCAGGAGATCATCGAACGTTTTGCCGCGCATTCGCGCGTGCCGGTCATCAACGGGCTGACCAACGAATACCACCCGTGCCAGGTGCTGGCCGACATCTTCACCTTCATCGAACAGCGCGGCCCCATCAAGGGCAAGACCGTCACGTGGGTGGGCGATGCCAACAACATGGCGTACACGTGGATCCAGGCGGCTGAGATTCTCGGCTTCCGCTTCCATTTTTCTGCACCGAAGGGCTATCAGCTTGATCCGGCCATGGTGGCCGATTCCGCTTTGCCGTTTGTGCATGTGTTTGAAAGCCCGCTTGAAGCGTGCGACGGCGCGCATCTGGTGACCACCGACGTGTGGACCAGCATGGGCTACGAAGCCGAGAACGAAGCGCGCAAGAAGGCCTTCGGCGACTGGATGGTCACCGAGGCGATGATGCAGCGCGCGCAACCCGATGCGCTGTTCATGCACTGCCTGCCCGCGCACCGTGGCGAGGAAGTCGAAGCGGCCGTCATCGACGGCAAGCAAAGCGTCGTGTGGGATGAAGCGGAAAACCGCCTGCACGTGCAGAAGGCGCTGATGGAATACTTGCTCTGCGGTCGTTACTAAACTCGAGCCTGACGCCATAGAAAAAGGCCGCTCCGATTGACGTCGGAGCGGCCTTTTTGCCTTGATGCGGCAGGCAGTTACTTCTTGCCGCCGTCGAGTTGGGGCAGCGCGTTGGCGGTGCCCAGCGACAGCAAGCCGGCCTTCGAATAGATGGCCAGCTTGTCGCGCGTGTCCATCAGGTCTAGGTTGCGCATGGTCAGTTGGCCGATGCGGTCAGCCGGGCTGAACGGTGCGTCTTCGACCTTCTCCATCGACAGACGCTCAGGCGCGTAGGTCAGGTTCGGCGATTCCGTGTTCAGGATCGAGTAGTCGTTGCCGCGACGCAGTTCCAGCGTGACGGTGCCGGTCACGGCGCGGGCCACCCAGCGCTGGGCGGTTTCGCGCAGCATGATCGCTTGCGGGTCGAACCAGCGGCCCTGGTACAGCAGACGGCCCAGGCGCAGGCCGTTGATGCGGTACTGCTCGATGGTGTCTTCGTTGTGGATGCCGGTCACCAGGCGTTCGTAGGCGATGTGCAGCAGCGCCATGCCCGGGGCTTCGTAGATGCCGCGGCTCTTGGCTTCGATGATGCGGTTCTCGATCTGGTCGCTCATGCCCAGGCCGTGACGGCCGCCGATGCGGTTCAGCTCCAGGAACATCTCCACCGGGTCGGCGATTTCGCGACCATTGACGGCGACCGGGCGGCCTTCGTCGAAGGTGATCGAGACTTCTTCCGCCTTGACCTCGACTTCCGGCTTCCAGAACGCCACGCCCATGATCGGGTTGACGATGCGGATGCCGCTGTTCAGATGCTCCAGATCCTTGGCCTCGTGCGTGGCGCCCAGCATGTTGCTGTCCGTCGAGTACGCCTTCTCGGCGCTCATCTTGTAGCCGAAACCTTCCTTGGTCATGAAGGCCGACATTTCAGCGCGACCGCCCAGCTCGTCGATGAAGGTCTGGTCCAGCCAGGGCTTGTAGATCTTCAGTGCCGGGTTGGTCAGCAGGCCATAGCGGTAGAAGCGCTCGATGTCGTTGCCCTTGAAGGTCGAGCCATCGCCCCAGATGTTGACGTCGTCTTCCTTCATGGCGGCGACCAGCATGGTGCCGGTCACGGCGCGGCCCAGTGGCGTGGTGTTGAAGTACGTAATGCCGCCAGTGCTGATGTGGAAGGCGCCGGATTGGATAGCGGCAATGCCTTCATTGGCCAGCTGCGGGCGGCAGTCGATCAGGCGGGCCTTCTCTGCACCGTACTCCATGGCCTTGCGCGGGATGGCATCGTAGTCTTCCTCGTCGGGCTGGCCCAGGTTGGCGGTGTAGGCATAGGGCAGCGCGCCCTTGTTCTTCATCCAGCGCAGCGCAGCGCTGGTGTCGAGACCGCCCGAGAAGGCAATGCCGACCTTCTGGCCGACGGGAACGTGTTGCAGGATGGTTTCCATGGTGTGTCTCTTCAGTCTTTCAGTTCTTTGAACCTGTTCAGAATCCGTAGCGAGCGGTTCGAGGTTGGCCTGAGAAGCGCAGCCGTACATGGGTACGGCGAGCATCACAAGGTCAAGATCGAGCCGCGCAGTAGGATCGTGGACAGGTTCAGGCGTAGTGGCAGATGTAGTGGTAGGCCTCGGTCACCCGAATGTCGAACTTCGAGTTGGCCGGAACCTGGAAGCTTTCGCCTGCGCCGGACGTCTTCCATTCATCGGTGCCGTCGAGCTTGTATTCGCACGAACCGCCCACGCATTCCATGATCTCGGCGGCGGCCGTGCCGAAAGTCAGCGTGGCCGGCAGCACCACGCCCACGGACTTCTTGGTGCCGTCAGGCAGGGTAAAGCTGTGGCTGACGCACTTTCCGTCAAAGTACACATTGGCCTTGGTGGTCAGGCGGACGCCGTCAAAGGTTTCGGTGGTCATGAAATGGAACGGGAAAAGGGAGGTCGTGGGGTCAAACCAGCCATTTTAGGCCATTGGATCGACCGCGGGTACGTCAGGCGAGTGCCGCCCGGATCTTGAGGCGTGCGATGTGGCGCAAGATGCCCAGCGAGCTCCTCCGCCCGCCTGTTTACACCACGACCGGTTCAGGCTCGATGCGCACGCCAAAGCGCGCATGAACCGCGTCCTGGATCTCGCGTGCCAGTGTCATCAACTGGACCGCGCTGCCGCCGCCACGGTGCACCAGCACCAGCGCCTGTTTTTCATATACGCCCACCGCTCCGCTCTGCCGGCCCTTGAAACCGCACTGATCGATCAACCAGCCGGCGGCGAGCTTGTACGTGCCGTCGGGCTGTGCATATCCGACCAGATTCGGGAAACGCTCGGCCAGCGCATCGCGCGTGGCGGCATCGACGATGGGGTTCTTGAAGAAGCTGCCCGCGTTGCCGATCTCGGCCGGATCGGGCAGCTTGCGGCGGCGGATGGTGACCACCGCATCGAAGATGTCCTCCGCCGTCGGGCTGGCGACATGTTGCGCGGCCAGCTCGCGCGCGAGTTCGGCGTAATGCGTGTCGGGCTGCCAATCGACCGGCAGGGCGAAGGTGACCTCGGTGATGACATAGCGATCGGCGCCGGCACGCTTGAAGAGGCTGTCGCGGTAGCCAAAGGCGCAATCGGTGGCGGTGAGGGTGACAAATTCGCCAGCGTGGCGGTCGTAGGCGCGCAGGGAATGGAAGCGGTCCTTGATCTCGACGCCGTATGCGCCGATGTTCTGGATGGGCGCCGCGCCCACCGTACCGGGAATCAGCGCGAGGTTTTCCAGCCCAGGCAAGCCATGCGAGATGGTGTGGGCCACCAAGCCGTGCCACGATTCGCCGCCGCCTGCAGTGACGGTGTTGACCTCGCGGCCGTTGACCGTGCTTTGGCCGGCAGCGATGCCCGGAATCTCCATCAGCAGCACGAGGCCTTCGAAATCGCGCGTGAGCACGACATTGCTGCCACCACCCAGCACCAGCACAGGCAGGCCTTGCACGCGCGGGTCGGCCAGTGCGGCGGGAATGTCTTCCGGCGTGCGAGCGTGGGCGGCATAGCGCGCAGTGGCCTCAAAACGGAACGTGTTGTGCTGGCCTAGGGGATAATGCGTGTCGAGCAACGCCATGGCGCCAAATCTGCTGGGAAAGCCGAGATTATAGAAGCCATGGCGCACGCGGCCCCCGCCCAGAGGCGCCGCAGCAACCCGAATTCAAGTCTGCAAGGAGAACACGATGCCGTCGTTTGACGTGGTATGCGAAGCCAACATGGTGGAAGTGAAGAACGCCGTGGAACAGGCTAACAAAGAGATTTCGACGCGATTCGACTTCAAGGGATCGGACTCCCGCGTTGAGCATAAGGAGCAGGAACTCACGCTGTTTGCCGATGACGATTTCAAGATCGGCCAGGTCAACGACGTGCTGATGAACAAGCTCGCCAAGCGCAACGTCGACGTACGTTTCCTGGACTACCAGGACAAGCAGAAGATCGGCGGCGACAAGATGAAGCAGGTCGTCAAGATCAAGAAGGGCGTCTCGGGCGACCTGGCCAAGAAGATCGTCAAGACGATCAAGGACAGCAAGATCAAGGTGCAGGCGAGCATTCAGGGCGATGCGGTGCGTGTGACCGGCGCCAAGCGCGATGACCTGCAAAGCGTGATCGCCATGCTGCGCAAGGACGTGAGCGACACGCCGCTGGATTTCAACAACTTCCGCGACTGAGCCCGTCGCGCTCCCAAGCAAAACGCCCCGCACGAGCGGGGCGTTTGCATTTGCAGCGGCAAAACTTCACTGCGACAGCTTGGTTACCTTCAGCGCCGGATCGGCAGCGATGGCGGCTTCCGAGAACGGCAGCCGGTTCCAGCGCTTGGCCGAGAACTCGCGCATCTGGTCGAACGCATGCGGCGAGGCCGGATCGCTGGATTCACCGTAGGTCAGCAGCGCATCGGCAACCGGCCCCTGATCGTCGAACGTGACGGTCTGGATGTAGCTCGTGCCGAAATACACTTGCAAGCCCTTCGGCCCAATCGGCGTGCTTTGCAGCTTGTTCAGCACGCCTTCGTACTCCTCGCCGCCGTGCAGGGCGATATCGCCACCCGGCGCGTGTGCCGCCTGAACCGTGCCTAGCGGTGCGTCCAGCGCAAAGCCGGCCGTGCGGACGGCGCCCACGGCATCCTTTAACGCTTTAAACACGGCCGTGCGCACGGTTGCATCGCTCATGCGCAGGTCGCGCGGTGTGTGGATCGGATCCGCCGGGTTGAAGTCGACCGCGTAGACATGCGGGATGTCCTTGGCGCGCATCCAGAACTCGCGGAACAGGTGCGCAGCGCGGGCGTCGACGTTGTCCGTGAGGTTCCATTGCGCAAGGGCAGCGCAGCCATCGCGCACATCGGCATCGAGGTTGTCCGTGGCTTTGCAGGCGGCCAGCAGATCATCGCGCACGAGGTGGCCGGCGAGGTTGGCGTCGCGGAAGATCATCGCTTGCAGGTTCGGCAGGTTCACCTTGTTGCCCGGCAGCCCGTCGGTGCCGGCGAGGCGGCGCTCGATCTCGATCAGGCCGATGCGGGTGCGCAGGCGTTGAGGCACGTCGGTCGAGCCCAGCACCGGCGAGAAACCCGTCAGTTTCTGCGCCGGGTTGCTCAGCCACGAGCTGTCGTTGCTGTTGGCGACGTAGTCATCGCGCTCCAGCACCGGCATGCGTGCGGGCGCCACCAGGCCCGGCACGGGCGATGCCGGATCGACCTGCCAATTGCACGCACTGCGTGAGCCGTCGAGCAGCACCAATCCCACGCCCTTGAACAGCTTGTCGGCCAGCGGAGACGGCGCGCAACGCTTGAGCGCTTCAGCCGACACATCCGGCGTGGTCGACACATCGGCAAACAGCGCGCGGCCGTTGCGGTCGGTGGCAATCGTGTTCACCCAGGGAATGCCGAGATTGCCGATGGCCTGCCGGATACCTGCCACATCCTTGGCCTGCGCGATATGCAGCCACGTATCGATGGAGCGCGTGTTGTTGCGATTGGCGTCGCGCAGCGTGTATGCCTTCTGCGTGGTCCACGGCATGCCGCCGGCGGGCATCGACAGCACGGGGCCATACACGGTGTTGTAGAAGGTGTGGGCGCGATGCTCGATGCGGCCGTCCGGCAACTTCACGTCAAACGCGACGGTGCGCGTCGTCATTTTGTGCGGCTTGCCGTCGATCAGGTAAGTGGTCGGGTCGCCCTCGGCCAGTTTCAATTCGAACAGCGTGAAGCGGCGGCCGGTGGAAACGGTGTGCGTCCATGCCACGTCTTTGTTGAAGCCGATGCTGACGACGGGGAACGCGGCAATCGACGCACCCATCACGTCCAGCTTCCCGGGCACGGTCAAGTGGACCTGGTAGAAGCGGTTGGTGGTCGTCCACGGGAAATGCGGGTTGCCGAGCAGCACGCCGCGGCCCGTATCGGTGGCGGTCTTGCCGAAGGCCCAGCCGTTGGAGCCGATCGGCATGTCGCGCAGCTGCAGATCGCGGTCGAGCGCGGCGGTGTCGACAGCATGCGGTGGAATGACGGCGGAGGCAGGCGCGCCGCCCGGCGGCTGCGCAGCGACGATGCTCGCCAGCATGGCGCCTGCGCTGGCCTGGATGGCCTTTTCTTCGCCCATCAGCATCATGTCGGCCACCGTGAGGGGGCGTACCCAGTCGGCATTGCGGCATGCTGCCGGGCGGTTGGCGGCCGGTGTGTCTTTCAGATAGCGGTTGTAGCCCGCGATGTAGCCGCGCAGCAGCTCGCGCGCTTCAGGCGACATTTGCGCATAGCCAGCGCGCAGGCCAGCTTCATCAAACGCACTCTTGAAGAAGGCGTCGGCTTGCGTGTTCGGCACCGGCTTGAACGACACCACGACGGTGCCGTCCGGCCCGAACGTCTTCGAGCGCTCGCCGTGCACGGTGACGACCTGGTCGGCCAGCAGGCACACGTTGTCCTGTGCATAGGCATAGGCCATGCCGAAGCCGAGGCTGGCGTAGTCGTTGGCGCGGACGTGCGGAATGCCGAAGCGGGTGCGGCTGATTTCGGCCGAAAGGCCGGTGTCCGAAGGCGTGGTCCAGCCGCGGTCTGTGCTGGCGCAGCCGGCCAGCGCCGCAAGCGCGGCCGTGGCAAGCGTGGTGCGCAATGCGAATCCCTGCATGAATCGCTGCATCGTGCGTTGTCTCCTGATGTCGGTGTTGTTATGGGCGGTTGCGTCTGTGCGCAGCCACCGTCGCATCGTCAATCGGGCGATTCCGATCCGAAAGAGGTATTCCCGCCAGAATTGGGGTCAATATCGCCACGCGGATTGCGGCCCGCGCCTATACTCGGGCATGCCAAAAATCGACCTTCTGACCTTTCCGGACGCTGCTTTCTCCATGTTGGCGACCGCCGCCGACACGCTTCGCGTGGCCAATGCGCTGGCTTCCATGCAAGGCGGCAAGCGGGCCAATGCCGCCAAGGCGCCGGTATTCGGCTGGCGACTCATCGCGCGGGACCCGGCGCGTTGGCAGGCCGCGGCAGAAACGCTCGCGTGCCCTTGTGACGCACTGGCAGAAGACGACACGCACCTCGGTGATGCGTTGATCGTCCCCCCGCTGCATTTCGATCACATCGGCACGCTGGAGCAGCGTCTGGCCCTGCTCGAAGTGGAGCGCGCCATCATCCGCCGTTATCTGGGTGCGGGGCGGCTGGTGGCGTCGCCCTTCACAGGTGTGGCGATGCTGGCTGACGTGCTGCCCTCAGGCCAACGATTGACGGTGACATGGCTCATCGCAGGTTGGGTGCAGGGCTACTTTCCGCATCTGAAAGCCGCGCCGGCGCAGGCCATCGTCAGCAGCGGCAACGTCATCACCGCCCGGGCGATGGAGCATGGCGTGGCGCTCATGCACCGCGTGGTCGCGCGGCTGGCTGATGCGCGGCTCGCGCGCACGCTGGGCAATACGGCGCTCGATCACCCCTCACGCGGCGAGGCGATCGGCATCTGGCTGCGCAGCAAACCGGCTATTCGCGACAGCATTGTGCTGCGCGCGAGGCGTTACCTGCAGCAGCATCTGCACGAACCGTTTGATCTGGGGAAACTCGCCGCCGTCGCCTCGACCAGCGAGCGGACGCTGCTGCGGCATTTCACGAAAACGGTGGGGATGTCGCCGCTGCAATTGCTGCATCGGCTCCGTGTGGAGCGCGCGTGCCACTTGCTGGAAGTCAGCACGCTGAGCCTGACGACGATTGCCGAGCAGTGCGGCTATCAGGACATGTCCGCCTTCCGACGATTGATCCGGCGGCACACGGGGCGGCCGCCGGGAGAACATCGACGCGCGCATTCGGTGCGCGCCGAGCTGCGAAATTAAGCGGCTTTTTTCTTCTCGCCGATGCGGCTTTCCTTGCCGGCCAGCAGCTTGGCGATATTGGCGCGGTGGCGCGCGATGAGCAGCACCGCCATCAGCGCAACCGCCCCGGCAATCCAGTCGAAGCCGTTCATCAGCACGTAGAAGAACGGCGCGAACACCGCCGACACCAGCGCCGCCAGCGACGAGTAACGGAAGAACACGGCGATGATGAGCCACGTAGCCAGCGTTGCCAGCCCGAGCCACACGTTTAGCGCCAGCAGAATGCCCGCCGCCGTGGCCACGCCCTT
This sequence comes from Ralstonia mojiangensis, assembly GCF_023955645.1. Lineage (NCBI taxonomy): Bacteria > Pseudomonadati > Pseudomonadota > Betaproteobacteria > Burkholderiales > Burkholderiaceae > Ralstonia > Ralstonia mojiangensis. The sequence continues at coordinate 277,808 of NZ_JAMXHU010000001.1, forward strand.
GCCGCCGGCAAAGCGGTGGAAGACGGGAAACAGGTGGCCCAGGAACACGGCGATCACCACGAGCGCGATGCCGGTCTCATCTACGCCAAAGCGTGGCGCCAGGAATAGCGCCAGCCACACCGCCAGCCAGCCCTTGGCCGCATCACCGAGCAGCGTGATGATGGCTGCCTTCTTGTTGCCCGAACGCAGTACGTTGGTGGCGCCGGGGTTGCCCGAGCCGTAGGTGCGAGGGTCTGCCAGACCCATGGCGCGGCTCACCACCACGGCAAACGAAATCGAGCCGATCAGGTAGGCGGCTACGGCAAAAATGACGGTTGCGACGACTGGTGACATATGGAATGTGAGAAATCAGGCTGCGGGATTGTAGCGTGGCCGCAAGCGTGCCCCAGCGGCGGCGTTCGTTTCAATCGGGGTTTGCACAATTGACGGGCTGCGCGTTCAGCACCGACGTCAGCACGCTGGGCGCCAGGCTCACCAGAAAGCCGCGCCGCCCACCGTTGATATAGATGCGCTCCAGCTCCAGCACGCTCGCCTCCACGTACACCGGCATCGCCTTACGCACGCCAAACGGCGATGTGCCGCCGACGAGGTAGCCGCTATGCCGTTGCGCCACCTCGGGCTTGCATGGCTGCACGCTCTTGCGGCCGGTCTGCCGCGCGAGGTTTTTGGTCGAGACCGAGCAATCGCCGTGCATCAGCACGATCAGCGGCTTGGCGTGCTCGTCTTCCATGACGAGCGTCTTGACGACGTGGTGTTCGTCCACGCCGAGCTGGCGCGACGACTCCGTGGTGCCGCCCTTGTCGACATAGTCGTAGGTGTGTTCGGTAAAGGCGACGCCGTGTGCCTTGAGGAACTGCGTGGCGGGCGTCTCGGAAACGTGCTTGGACTTGCTCATACGGGGCAGGGAAGAACGATCGCTATCCGCGCGGATGGTGCTGCGCATGCAGCGTGCGCAGCCGCTCGCGCGCGACGTGGGTGTAGATCTGCGTGGTGGAAATATCCGCGTGGCCAAGCAGCATTTGCACCACGCGCAAGTCTGCGCCGTGATTGAGCAGGTGCGTGGCAAACGCGTGCCGCAACGTATGCGGAGACAACGGCGCGTGGATATCGGCGAGCAGCGCATAGCGCTTGATGAGATACCAGAACGCCTGGCGCGTCATGCCTTCGCCGCGCGCGGTGACGAACAGCGCGTCCGCCGTGCGCTCGCCGAGCAGCGCCGTGCGGCCATCGCGTAAATAACGCCGCAGCCAGTCGCCCGCTTCGGCGCCAAACGGCACCAGACGATCCTTGCCGCCTTTGCCGCCAACTACGCGCACCACACCTTCGTTCAGGCCGACTTCCACCGTTTTCAGCGCGACGATTTCCGACACGCGCAGCCCGCTCGCATACATCAGCTCGATCATCGCGCGGTCGCGCAGGCCGAGCGGCGTGTCGACATCCGGCGCGTTGATGAGCGCCTCGACTTGCGTTTCGGACAGCGTCTTCGGAAAGCGCGGCGGCTGCTTAGCCGTGGGCAGCAGGCGCGACGGATCGGTGCTCACCACATGCTCGCGCAACGCCCATTGAAAGAAACGCTTGAACACCGTACGGCGCCGGTTGGCGGACGATGCGCGGCTCTCGGCATGGCGTGCGGCAAAGTAATCGGCCAGGTCACCGTCTTCCGTTTCGGCGATGGATTTGCTGCGCTCGGCGAGCCACTGCGCGTAGAGGGTGAGGTCGCGCCGGTACGCATCGAGCGTATTGCGAGCGAGGCCATCTTCTAGCCACAGCGCGTCGCAAAAGCGTTGGATGGTATCTGCGCTTTGTGGTGGCAGGGCCGGCGCTTCGGCGTCTTTCTGTGCGGCCTTTCTCATATCAGCATCACGCCTTCGTGGCGCAGCAGCCAGTGCTTGATGTTCAACAGGTAGCCATCCGTGTGATGCGAAAACCCGCCGATGCCGGACGCACTCACCACGCGGTGGCACGGAATGAGGATCGGGAACCAGTTGTCGCCGCACGCCTGCCCGACCGCGCGCGGCACGCTGCCGATCTGTTGCGCGATGGTGCCGTAGGTGATGACGCTGCCGCACGGGATGGCGCTGATGGCCCGCCACACGCGGTGCTGGAAATCGGTGCCGGCGGGCGCGAGCGGGATATCGAAGGTCGCGCGGGGATTGTCGTAGTACGCGTCGAGCTGGCGGGCCAGCCTGGCGATCAACGCGTCTGATGAATCGACGAGGGGCGTGCTATCGGGCAGGTAAACGAGTTCACGCAGGGCGCCGTCGGCCACGCGCACGCCCAGCTTGCCGAAGGGCGCTTTCAGAACGGCGTCGAAAGGGGATGGCATGACAGGGGGCCGGCGCTATAAACAATCCTGCGAATCTAGCACAGGCCCCCAGGCAGGCAGCGCTACTGATCCAGCTTGATGTTCTGCTGCTTGACCAGCGTGCGCATCTTGTCGAATTCACGCTTGATCTCGGCCATGTATTGCTGCGGCGTATTGCCGACGGGCTCGGCACCGGCACCGCGGAATCGATCGACCAGGCCCGGATCTTTCAGCGCCTTGACCGAAGCTTCGTTGAGCTTGCGGATGATGTCGTCCGGCGTGCCGGCCGGCGCGACGAGTCCGTACCACGCTGGATCATTCGCGTCCTTCAGGCCGACTTCGGCAAAGGTGGGCACGTCGGGCAGGCTATCGATGCGCTTATTCCACGCCACCACGATTGGCCGTAGCTTGCCGCTCTTGATGAACTGCATGGACGAGGGCAGGTTGTCGACCATGATCGACACCTGGTTGGCGAGCACGTCGTTCAGCGCAGGCCCAGCGCCGCGATATGGCACATGGACCATCTGCGTTTTGGTCAGCACCTTGAACTCTTCGCCCAGCATGTGGCCGATGCCACAGGTGCCCGACGTCGCGAACGAATATTTGCCGGGGTTGGCCGTCAGCGCCGCGACAAATTCCTTGTAGTTCTTGGCCGGAAAGGTCGGGTTGACCGCAATCACGTTGGCCACGGTGGCCAGGTTGGTGATCGGCTTGAAATCCTTGAGCGGGTCGTATGAAAGCTTCGGGTTGCACGCCGGGTTGACAGCGTGCGTGGAGACGGTGGCGATGCCGATCGTGTAGCCATCCGGCACAGCCTTGGCGATGGCATCGGCGCCGATCGAACCGCCGCCGCCGCCCTTGTTTTCCACCACCACGGCTTGGCCCAGCACCTTGGAAAGCTGATCGGCCACGCCGCGCCCCACGATGTCTGTCGTGCCGCCCGGCGGAAACGGAATGATCAGCTTGAGCGGCTTGGTGGGGTAGTTGTCTGCCAGCGCCGGCCCGCACAACGCCATTCCTGCGGCGCCGATCAGGCTGGCGATCAGTCGTCCCTTGGTCATCGTCTCCTCCTTGTAGCTTCGTGTGCGTTCTGCGTTCTTGTGGGGAAACTGCTGAATAGCACAACGGCAAACGCCAGCCACACGGCAACCGGGGAAACCCTGAAAAGCCAATCGTCAGATTGTCAGGTTCCGAGCAACCCGCTTTTCAGATCGCGGTCGACCGGGCTGTTGCCGATGAAGATGCTGAGCACAGCCTGGTAGAAATCTTCGCCGGGGATGGCTTTGGTGCGCGCCACGCCATTGATGCTGATGGTGGTGCCGGCATCGGGCGCGTAGTCGAAGTTGATGGTGTCGCCGCGCTTGGTGGAGCCAATCTGGCGCATCGCGTCTTCCAACTGCGTCAGACGGTTGGCCAGCCTCTGCAACTGAATTTCCGTCTGGTTGCGGTGGATGCCGTCGTTCAGCGCGTGGATGAACGTATCGGCGCCCACATCGCGCAGCGGGTGGATCTGCAGCCGCTTCGGCCCCTTCATGCCGAGGATGACCGCCGCGTTCTTCGCACGCTCGGGCAGGTACAAGCCGGCGACATAGCCCTTGATGACAAATACTGAACGCAGGCCCGTGCCGTTGAGCAGCAGTTCGTGGCCGGCCACGCGTGCGGCGTCATCGAATGGCACGCCCTCGACGTTCACCGTTGCCCATGCCGGGCTCGCGCACGCAGCGCAGAGCATCGCGCCTATGACACCGCCACGCCACGCACGTGCCATCCAGGATGAGCGGGCACGCACAGCAACTTGCAAGGCGCGACGGAGATGAACAAGAGCGGAAAACATCGAAGTGGGCGGTTTGAGATTAAGCCGCCATTTTCCCGATATTTTATTTGTAAACAATTAGTGTCTGCCCTGATGCGCAAGCGTTTGCGTACTAGGCGGTATAAGGCCCTGCTGACGTCAGCCTTAAGCGGTATTCACAGGTTTGTGTTAGACGCGCGTTGTTTTGTTTTTAAAACAATCGGTAGGCCACTTGAAAAACTAGATTAAGAGCGCGTCACAATGTTCATGCGTGGGTGTGATCAACCGCAGGAAGTGCTCACGTCATTGGGCGAGCGCCCATGCGACGTGTTCGCGCACGAGGGCCGAGGTGTCATCTGCGCGCGCGAGGAGGGCGGCTGTCAGTTGCGTGCGCGTGGCATCCGAGAGCGGGCCGCGCAGCGCGTTACCAATCGCCACGGCAATGTTGCGCAGCCAGCGCTCGTGGCCGATGCGGCGGATCGGACTGCCTTCCAACCGCTGGTTGAATTCTGCGTCGGTCCAGTTGAACAGCTCAGCTAACGTGGCCGCATCCAACCCATTGCGCACGTCAAAGTCGGACAGGTTGGCCGGCACTGCAAACTTATTCCACGGACAGATGAGCTGGCAGTCGTCGCAGCCGTAGACGCGGTTGCCCATCGCCGCGCGCAGCTCAACCGGAATGCTGCCCTTGTGCTCGATGGTCAGGTATGAAATGCAACGGCGTGCGTCGACCGTGTATGGCGCGACGATGGCCTGCGTGGGGCAGACGTCGATGCAGCGCGTGCAGTTGCCGCAGTGAGGCTCCACGGGCGGATCAACGGGAAACGGCAAATCGACGAGGATTTCACCGAGGAAGAACATCGAGCCCGCATCGCGGTCCAGCAGCAGCGTGTGTTTGCCGCGCCAGCCCAAGCCGCCGTTGGTGGCCAGTGCCACTTCCAGCACCGGTGCTGAATCGGTGAATACGCGAAAGCCGTACGGCCCGACAGCGCCGGCAATCTTCTCTGCCAGCTTCTGCAGGCGCTGGCGCAGTACCTTGTGATAGTCGCGGCCGCGTGCATAGAGCGAGACGGTGGCGTCTTCCGGGCGGCGCAGGCGGTCCCACTCGACGGCACGCCAGTCGCTGCCGGCCATTCGCGGATTATCCAGATGTGGCAGATACGGCATCCGCGCGACGATGGCGCGTACCGTTCCGGCAACAAGTTCGGCCGGGCGTGCGCGGAGCATGCCATGGTTCGCCATATAATCCATGTCACCGTGAAACCCCTGCGCAAGCCATGTCTGAAGCCCTTCTTCAGCATGCGACAGGTCGACGTCGGCGATGCCGACCGCATCGAAACCGAGTTCGGCGCCCCAGGAGCGAATCTGCGCCACAAGCGCGTGCATGCCGGCCGCATCGGCTGGCAAGCGTGCATCCAGGTTCGTTTCTGGTGATGACGTGGGGGTGGCGGACATGCCCAAATTGTACGCAATGCCCACCGTGCTTCCTGCTGACGCGCCTTCTGGTTTGACCCCTCCGCTCGCTGAGCGCACGCTTTCGCTCGTCGATGAAGCGGCCACGTCGGCGTTTGGCGCGGCGCTCGCGCAGGCGGTGCTGGCGCTGGGCCCGCGACCTGTGCAGGTGCAACTTTCGGGCGATCTGGGCGCGGGTAAGACGACGCTCTCGCGCGCCATCCTGCGCGGCCTCGGACATACCGGGCGCGTGCGCAGTCCCACCTATACGCTGGTCGAGCCGTACGACGTTGCCGGAACTACGGGCGCGCAAAAGGTCTATCACTTCGACCTGTACCGCTTTGCCGATCCCGAAGAGTGGACTGATGCCGGGTTCCGCGATTGCTTTGCCGAACCTGCGCTGTGCCTGGTCGAATGGCCCGAGAAAGCCCAGGCGCTGCTTGGCGCGCCTGATCTGCACATCGCTTTATCGGTTGACGTTGTGCACGAAACCTATGATGACGGCGTTGAGCATGCACCGCGCGCCGCACATCTGACCGCGCGCACGCAGACCGGCCTTCAACTTCTACAGTCGTTGCAACACCTGTTCCCATGCTGATCAAGCATCTGCCGACCGACCAACCGGATGATCCCAACCTGCCGAGCCAGGCACGCCGCCAATGGCTCACGCGCATGGCGAAGGCCGGCGCAGGCACGGTCATTCTGAGCCTGGTGGGCCCGCAGATTGCGCGCGGGGCCAATATCGTCGCCGTGCGCGTGTGGCCCGCCGAGGACTACACGCGCGTGACCATCGAATCAGACGTCGCGCTCAAGGCTACGCATCAGCTCATCAAGGATCCGGATCGCCTGATGGTCGACATCGACGGGCTCGACCTGAACCCGACGTTGCGCGAACTGGTCGCCAAGATTGCGCCGAACGATCCGTACATCCGCCAGGTGCGCGTGGGTCAGAACCGGCCGAGCGTCGTGCGTCTGGTGTTCGATCTGAAGGAAAGCGTCAACCCGCAGGTGTTCACGCTGCTGCCGATTGCCGGCTATCGCAACCGGCTGGTGTTCGATCTGTACCCGACCAACCCGCCTGACCCGCTGATGCAGCTCGTGCAGGCCACCGAGGGCAAGCAGGAACGCTTTGCTGCGTCAGGCGGCACGCCGATGCCAGAACCGTCGGATGACGACGATCCGATCGCCGCGCTGGCACGCCGCAACAGCGGCGGCAGCCCGACCAAGACGCCGATCGAAGAGCCGCAGCCCCCGGCGCTTGCCAACCGCACGCCGCCGCGCAGGACACCGCCGGCGACCTCTGCGCACCCTCCGTCGACGCTTGCCAACGCGCCCAACACGCCGCCGCTGGAGATCGTTCCCGAGCAACCGGTGCCACGCGCGCTGTCGAACGGCCCGCGCATGCGTCGCCTGCTCACGGTCGCCATCGACCCGGGTCATGGCGGCGAAGACCCAGGCGCCACGGGCGGTGCCGGCACGCACGAGAAAGACGTGGTGCTGTCGATCGCCCGCATGCTCAAGGCCAAGATCGACGCCCAGCCCAACATGCGCGCCATGATGACGCGCGATTCCGATTACTTCGTTCCGCTGGGCGTGCGTGTGCAGAAGGCACGCCGCGTGCAGGCGGATCTGTTCGTCTCCATCCATGCCGATGCGTTTCTCTCGCCGGAGGCGCGCGGGGCATCGGTGTTCGTGCTGTCCGATCGAGGCGCCTCGAGCGCGCAGGCCAAGTGGCTCGCCAATAAGGAAAACGCTGCGGACATGATCGGCGGGGCGAATCTTGGCTCGAAAGACGCGCAGGTCACGCGCGTGCTGCTGGACTTGTCGACCACCGCGCAGATTACCGACAGCATGAAGGTCGGCAGGGCGGTGCTGGACCAGATTGGCGGCATCAACCGGCTGCACAAGGGGCAGGTCGAGCAGGCGGGCTTTGCGGTGCTCAAGGCGCCGGACATTCCGTCGATCCTGGTCGAGACGGCGTTCATCTCCAACCCGGAAGAAGAGGCCAAGCTCAACGATCTGGGCCACCAGAACCAGCTTGCCGACGCCATCCTGCGCGGCATTCGGGCCTACTTTGCCAAGAACCCGCCGTTGTCGCGCAACCCGGGCGTCTGAGGCATGACGACGCTCGTGCTGCGCGAAGGCGGTGCGTCTGACGCCAGCACCATCGCCGACATCCACGCGCGAAGCTGGCAGAGCGCATATCGCGGGCTCGGCATCCTGTCCGATGCGTATCTCGACGACGTGGCCAACGTAGAGATGCAGGCCAAGTGGCATGAACGCATGTCTACACCCGTGGCTGGGCAATGCGTGTGGTGTGCCGAGCTGGACGGCGAAACCATTGGTTTTCTCTGCACCCTGCGTGAAGACGGCACGCCTTGGGGTGCGCTCGTCGACAACCTGCATCTGCTGCCGGCGTCACGCGGCCACGGTGTCGGCAAGCGCCTGATGGGCGAAGCGGCACGTTGGACTGCAGCCCAGGGCATCACACAGTTGCATCTGCTGGTGTACGAGGCGAACACTGCCGCGATCGGCTTCTACGAAGCGCTGGGCGGTGTGCCGGTCAGCCGTAATTGGCTGGAGACGGCCGACGGCGGGCACGCTTGGGTGCGCACCTACCATTGGCCGGAAGGGGAACTAGCGAGCTTGATGAGCTTGCGCTGATCAAGCCGGGCGGCTGGCCGGTGCGCCCGCACTGGCTTCCGAGTTGGCAACGCGATCCGCATACTTACGCGCCAGCGTCGAGCACACGATCAACTGCAACTGGTGATAGATCATCAACGGCAGCACGATGAGGCCGAGCGCGGGGTTGCCGGCAAACAGGATCTTCGCCATCGGCACGCCGTTCGCCAGGCTTTTCTTCGAGCCGCAGAACACGGCAGTGATTTCGTCGGCCAAGTTGAAACCCGCGCGCCGTGACAGCCATGTCGTCGCACCCAGCACGACGAACAGCAACGCGCCGCTCATGACGGCCACCGCCACGATGGTCTCCCACGGATACTTCGACCACACACCCGCGTGCGTCGAATCGGCAAACGAGTTGAACACGATCAGCAGGATCACCGCGCGGTCGACCTTGTTGATGATCGGCTTGTGCTTATTGATGAAGCCGCCGATGACCGGGCGCAGCAACTGGCCCAGCACGAACGGCAGCAGCAGTTGTTCGGCCACGCCCAGCAGCGCCTTGCCGACCGAGAGGTCCGCGCCCGAGGCCTGGATCACGAAGCTCATCAGTAGCGGCGTGGCAATCATGCCGATCAGCCCCGAGATGGTCGCGTTGAAGATGGCGGCCGGCACGTTGCCCTTGGCCATCGCTGTCATCGCCACCGAAGACGACACCGTGGACGGCAGCGCGCACAGATAGAACACGCCCAACAGCAGCTCAGCCGGAATGAACGGCTTGCAGACAAACAGGATGACCGCGCCAATCAGCGGGAACAGGATGAATGTGCAGCTTTGCACGAACAAATGCAGGCGCCAGTTGCGCGCGCCTTCCACGATTTTCTCGCGCGAGAGCGCCGCGCCGTGCAGGAAGAACACCAGCGACACGCCGACGATGGTGACGATGTCCAGCCGCAGCGGACCGTCGCTCGCGCCAAGCGCGGGGAAGAACAGGGCCAGCGCGACCATTACCAGCATGGCGCGAATGAACCCATCGATATGGGACAACAACGGAGACAGAAGCGGAATCTTCATGTGCGTGCGCAGTCACCGTTACGTGAGGGCGCGGGTTGGATGGCGGGATAGGCGCTATTGCACAACATCCCTATCTAGAATACAAATGCATTGATCGAATCAATTCATACGTCGTCAGCATGAATGTGACCCTGCGCCAATTGCGCGTCTTTCTTGCGGTGGCACGTGCGCACAGCTTCAGTCGCGCGGGCGACACCATCGGCCTGACGCAGCCGGCTGTGAGCCGCTCGATCTCGGAGCTGGAAGGCGAACTGGGCCTGAAGCTGCTCGATCGCACTACCCGCGAAGTCGTGCTGACGGAAGTGGGGCGTTCGCTAGCCACGGCGCTCGACCGCCTCGTCGCTGATCTGGACGACACGCTGCAACAGGCGCGCCAGGTGGGCGAGCAACGGCGGGGGCGCGTGGTGGTGGCGTCCAGCCCGACCGTGTCGACACGTCTGATGCCGGTGTACGTGGCGGAGTGCGCGGTGCGCTATCCGGATATCCGCATGATTGTGCGGGACTCGGTGCAGGTCGACACGCTGCAATTGATCCGCACGGGCGGGGCAGATTTCGGTGTGGTGGTGGAGCCGCTCGATACCGAAGGCCTATGGACCGAGCCACTGTTGATCGATCCGTTCTGCCTCGTCTGTCGCAAGGATCACCCATTCGCGCAACGCAGCAGCGTGCGCTGGAAAGATCTGCATCGCACGGCGGTTGTCCTGCTCGACCATGCTTCGGGCAGTCGCCCGCTCATCGACCGCATCTTCCTGCGCCACGGCGTTCAACCTGACGTCGCGCAGGAGATGGGTCACAGCAGCGCCGTGTTTGGCATGGTGGAAGCGGGCATCGGCGCGGGCGTGGTGCCGTCGCTGTCGTTGCCGCTACCGTCTTCGTCGCCATTGGTGGCGGTGCCGCTGTCGCCGAAGGAAACGCGTGCCATCGTGCTGGCGCGGCGGCATGATCGCTCGCTCTCGCCGGCGGCCGAGGCGGCGTGGCAGATGATTCGCCGGATGGCGCTGCCAGCCACCTCGTGACCTGACCGCAGCGATTATTTGGGCTGCATGCGGATGGCGCCATCCAGGCGGATGGTTTCGCCATTGAGCATCGGGTTCTCGACGATCGCGCGCGCGAGCTGCGCATACTCCGCCGGCTTACCGAGGCGCGGCGGGAACGGCACCATCTTGCCCAGCGCGTCCTGCACTTCGGCCGGCATCCCAAGCAGCATCGGCGTCTCGAAAATGCCCGGTGCAATCGTCATCACGCGGATGCCGTCGCGCGAGAGGTCACGTGCAATCGCTAGCGTCATCGCCACCACGCCGCCCTTGGACGCCGCGTAGGCCGCCTGTCCAATCTGCCCGTCAAACGCCGCGACCGATGCCGTGTTGATGATCACGCCGCGCTCGCCGCCGGCGTTGGGCGTGTTACCGGCCATGGCCGTTGCGGCCAAGCGGATCATGTTGAACGTGCCAATCAGATTGATGTTGATCACGCGTGCAAACTGGTCCAGCGGATGCGGGCCCGTCTTGCCCACCGTGCGCGATGCCGTGGCAATACCTGCGCAGTTCACCAGCCCGCGCAGCGTGCCCAGCGATGTGGCGGCCTCCACAACGGCTTGCCCGTCCGCTTCCGACGTGACGTCGCAGCGCACGAAGCGGCCGCCCAGTTCTTGCGCCAGCGCGGTGCCAGCGGCCTCGTTCAGGTCTGCAATCACCACCTTGCCACCGGCTTCCGCCAACGTGCGAGCCGTGCCTGCACCCAGTCCCGACGCGCCGCCGGTGACGATGAATACCTGATCGCGAATCTCCATGCCGTGTCTCCTCGTTTGTGGATTGCGAGTTACTTGACGTTTACGTCAACGTCATATGGTAGCGCGAAGCGGCCAGCGATCGCGCAAAAAAAAAAAGCGCCTCATGATCGAGGCGCCTTTTTCCTGGCGGGTATTTGTGAGGTGCGCTTAGTCCTGCAGGGCACCGAACACGCGGGCCGTGATTTCGTCCACGTTGCCCATGCCGCTGATCTTGCGGTACTTCGGCGCCGCAATCTTGGCGGCACCATTGCCGTTGGCGGCCCACTGCGAGTAGTAATCCACCAGCGGACGCGTCTGATTCTCATACACGTCCAGGCGCTTGCGCACGGTCTCTTCCTTGTCGTCGTCGCGCTGGATGAGCGGTTCGCCGGTTTCGTCGTCCACGCCTTCGGTCTTGGGCGGGTTGTACTTGACGTGGTACGTGCGGCCGGATGCCACGTGCACGCGGCGGCCGCTCATGCGCTCGATGATGGCGTCGAACGGCACGTCGATTTCCAGCACGTAGTCGATTGCCACGGCGGCATCTTTCATGGCTTCCGCTTGCGGAATGGTGCGCGGGAAACCGTCGAACAGGTAGCCGTTCTTGCAGTCGGGTTGTTGCAGGCGGTCTTTAACGAGGCCGATGATGATGTCATCCGACACCAGGCCGCCGGCATCCATCACCTTCTTTGCTTCAATACCCAGCGGGGTACCTGCCTTGACAGCCGCGCGCAGCATGTCGCCGGTGGAGATCTGCGGAATGCCGAACTTTTCGCAGATGAATTTGGCTTGCGTACCTTTGCCGGCGCCGGGCGCGCCCAACAGAATCAACCGCATGGTGACGAGTTCCTCAAGTTTTCGAATCCTGTCGCGCTGTCAGGCTGTATAAAGCGCGTTGGGAATCGGTCCGAGAGGGCGGATTCCCAATACGCCTGGTGATCAAGCCATGGCGACGCAATCGACGCAAACAGGCAGCCTAGCGGGCGAAGTTGACGCCAGCCTTACCGGACTCTGGGGAATCAGGCGTCCGCCGGACGGCGGCACCCATGGCTCGATTTGTCTCCCTGTCGCCGCTGTGGCGCCTGCGTGGGCGCCGTCATGCGGCTTGTCGTCCTCGCGATTATGCCATGGCGGGGCCGGGGTTTTGGCAGCCCCGCGCGCAAAGTTCAGAGAAATCGCGGCTTCAGGGGCCGTCCTGGGCCAGGAGTTCGCCCCAGGCAGCGCGCACGCGTGCGAGGTCTTCGGGGGTGTCGACACCGGCGGCGGGAGCGTCATCGGTGGTCAGCACGGCAATGCGTTCGCCGTGCCACATGGCGCGCAGCTGCTCCAACTGCTCGGTTTGCTCGATGGGGGCGGCGGCCAATTGCGGGAAGCGGCGCAGGAATCCGGCGCGGTACGCGTAGATGCCGATATGGCGCAGCACGGGCATGGCCGGCAGCGGGCGCTCCGCAGCGGACTGCGCCATGACGGCGGGTGTCCAGGTGTCGCGCGCCCAGGGCAGCGGCGCGCGCGAGAACAGCAGCGCGCGCTCGGCAGCGTCCAGCACGACCTTGACGACGTTCGGATTGAAGACGTCGGCGGGGTCGTGGATCGGGTGGGCAGCGGTGGCGATGGCGCAGTCGGGGTGATCGCGCAGGTGCGCGGCCACGTTGTCGATCAGCGTCGGCGCGATCAGTGGTTCGTCGCCTTGCACGTTGACGACGATGGCGTCGTCGGGCAGACCCAGCACGGTGGCCACTTCGGCCAGACGGTCGGTGCCGGAGGCGTGGTCGGTGCGCGTGAGCACGGCTTCCACGTGATGCTGCATGCAGGCATCCGCGACCGACGCTGCATCGGTGGCGACCACCACGCGCGCGGCCGACGACTGATGCGCGCGTTCAGCCACGCGCACCACCATCGGCTTGCCGTCGATATCGGCCAGCGGTTTGTTGGGCAGCCGCGTGGACGCCAGCCGCGCGGGAATGACAGCGATGAACGGCGCGTGCGACATGGCGGCGACCTTCGTATCAGGCCGGGTCGACCGGCGTGCCTTCCACGGTCTGGCGCGCTTCGTCAGCCAGCATGACCGGGATGCCGTCGCGGATGGGGTAGGCCAGCTTGTCGACGTGGCAGATGAGTTCGTTGTTGGCGCGGTCGTGTTGCAGCGCGCCCTTGCACAACGGGCAGACGAGGATTTCCAGCAGGCGATTGTCCATGGCGGTAGAGGCTCCGTGGCGGCCGCTCAAGGTGGAGGGCGGCGCGCCGGTACAGCGGAAGGGTGGCGTTATTGTGCGCTTGCCTTGAGCGTTGCGCGATCGGCCAGGGCGCGCACGCGCTGGCAGACCTGTTCGACCAGCGCCGCGTCGACCACCGGTGTGGTCGGCACCACCCAGATGCGCGGGTCGTCGAGATGGCCGCATTTTACGGCATCCTTTTCGGTGATCAGGATGACCTCGGCGTGGCTGTCGGTGAACGGGTTGTCGGCGAAATCGTAGTGGTCGGGCAGCGGCAGCGTGCTCGGCTTGAGGCCGGCGGCACGCAGCGAAGCGAAGAAGCGCTCGGGGTTGCCGATGCCGGCCGCGGCCAGCAATTGCCCGCCTTCGACGCGTGCGAACTGGGCCAGCGGGCGGCGCAGCGCCGGGTCGGCCAGGTTGTAGGCGTCCTGCAGCTCGAGGTGCATGCCGAAGACGTCCGGGCGGTCGGGCGTGGCGCGGTAGTTCGGATCGTTGATGAGCGTGGCGTCACGGCGGCGCGTCATCGGTTCGCGCAACGGGCCGGCGGGCAGCAGGAAGCCGTTGCCGCCCATGCGCGTGTCGAACACGATGATTTCGATATCGCGGCGCAGGCGGTAGTGCTGCAAGCCGTCGTCGCAGACGATCACGTTGCAGCCCGGGTGCGAGGCCAGCAGCGTCTGCGCGCATAGCACGCGATCAGGGAAGACCCACACCGGCAGATCGGTGGCGCGTGCGATGAGCAGCGGTTCATCGCCGACGTCTTCTGCGCGGGAGTGTTCGCGCACAGGGCGCGGATGCTTCAGTTGCGCACCGTAGCCGCGCGAGACGATGCCTGGCCGCAGGCCGGCTTCAGCCAGCGCCGACGCCAGCGCAATCACGGCGGGCGTCTTGCCGGCTCCGCCCACCGTCACGTTGCCGATCACCACCACCGGCATCGGCAGCCGCACCGAGCGCAGCACGCCCGTGCGGAACAGCAGCCGGCGCAGGGCGCTCACTCCACCAAACAGCCACGACAGCGGCCACATCACCCACGCAAACCAGCCGCGTAACTGCCATTGGCGGGTGACGAAGCTGGCGAGACGGTGCTGGGCGACGGGCATGCGTGATGGTGGTTGAGAAGCGGTCTCTTAGCGGGCGTTGCCGGTTTGCGTGGCGAAGGTCAGGTGCGACAGACCGGCCACACGTGCGGCTTCCATGACATTGACCACCGCCTGGTGCGCGGCCTGCGCATCGGCGTTGACGATGACGATGGGCTCGGGGCCGCCGGCCTTGCCCGCGGCATTGCGCAGCGCATCGGCCAGGCTGGTGACATCGCGCGTGTCGAGCACTTGCTTGTCGACAGAGTAGACGCCGTTGGCAGTGACGGACACGACGATCTGGCCCGGGCGCTCGGTGGCTTTTTCAGCCTCGGCGGTGGGTAGGTTGACCTTCAGTTCGGTGTAGCGGGAATACGTGGTCGTGATCATCAGGAAGATGAGAATCACGAGCAGCACGTCGATCAGCGGGATCAGGTTGATCTCCGGCTCTTCGCGGGCACGGCGCGGGCGGAAGCGCATGGCTGTTTCCAGTAGGGCGTTGCCCGGATCAGCCGCGCCGCGGCGGCAGGATCGCGTCGAGGTACGTGGTGGAGAGATGCTCCAGCTCGACCACGTAGTTATCGACCACGCCACGGAAGTAGCGCCAGAAGATCAGCGTCGGGATGGCCACCACCAAGCCCAGCGCGGTGTTGTACAGCGCGACCGAGATGCCGTGCGCCAGCGCTTGCGGGTTCGTGCCCGCGGCGGTCTGGCTGCCGAAGATCTCGATCATGCCGACCACCGTGCCGAACAGGCCCATCAGCGGCGCCACCGACGCAATCGTGCCGAGCGCGTTCAGATAGCGCTCCAGGCGGTGCGCCACGTTCTGGCCGGCTTCCTCCACCACTTCCTTGGCGGCATCGCGCGTGGTGTTCGGATGCAGCACCACATGGCGCAGCGCGGCGGCCAGCAGCCGGCCCAGCGGCGAGCCCTGTTCCAGCGTGTTCACCACTTCTGGAGTGGCGCGGCGCTGATGCGCGACGGCCAGCGCCTCGTCATACACCTTGGGCGGAATGATCTTCTTGCGTTGCAAGGCGACGAAGCGTTCGATGATGAGCGCGAGTGCGAGCACCGAGGCGATCAATAGCGGCCAGATCGGCCAGCCGGCGGCTTGAATGATGGAAAACACTGGACAACCCGTTTTGTCGTTGTGGAAGGAGTGTGATTCTGTTCTGGTTTGCTGCTTGTGCCGTCCGCGTCCCCGAACGCTGTCCGTTGCGGCAAAAACAGGCAGCACTCTAGCGCGTCGGACCTGCCACGGCAACACGATGGCGCGGCATCGCGACAGCCGCAGTCGATGGTCAACGCGCTGTCACGAAAGATGCTGACCGCACAATCCACAGCCGCGCGGGACAGTCTTGTGGACGGGTTGTGGACATTGCCCGAACAAGCAAACTAAGTGCTTGATGCGAAAGGGAGTTCGGGGCGGTGCTTAAAAAATATGCAAACGGCATTTTGGGGGTCAATCCATGAACAAGCGCTTTCGGATCCGGTAAAACGCCGAGTAATCCCCACGCCTGCGGGACAGTTGTGTGGATGGGTTGTGGACATTGCCTCAACAAGTACGTTAAGTGCTTGATCCAAAAGGAAGTCCAATGATGTGCTCAAAAATGAAGCAACCGGGGTTTTTGCGTGGATCCGGAGAAAAACGAGGGGGCGCCTCGAAAAAGCGCGAGGAAATCCACACCCACACGGGACAGTCTTGTGGACGGGCTGTGGACATTGCCCGGACAAGCACCTTAAGTGACTGATTCAAAAGGGTGTTCGAGGCTTCGCTTAAAAAATGTGCAGCGGGGTTTCACCCGAAAAAATGGGGATACCCGGCCCGAACGTGTGAGAATCGACGGCCGATTTATCCACTGCCCAGGCGTCACACCCCGGTTTTCCAGCGCCGCTGTGGATAACTTTGTGAACATCCTTGGGGCGCCTGCGCTAAATGCTTGACGCAGAACGAAATTACTTGCGCTGCTGAAATTTTGACATGGGTGGATTTTTCATAAGAATCAAGGGGTTGCGTCAAAATGCAGAGAGCGAGTCACCTGGCCTCTGTCAAGCTTGACAAGCAAGTTATGCTGTGGACAGGTAGCCCGCTCAGCGTGTATTGCCTCCCCTATTCAAGGTAGAAGTCGCCCCAAAGCCTCATTGTTTTGCGCTCCCCGCACCACTTATGACCCCGCCGCCGTCTTCCCGCCGCCCATTCTGGATGGATGCCACCGCACCCACGCCAGCATCCCCCCCTGAGATGTCGGCCGCACCAGCCGCTGTGTCTGCGCCGAGTCGGGGCTCGCAGGATGTGCTCACCGTCAGCGACGTCAACCGCCGCATTGCGGGGCTGCTTGAACGCAACTTTCCGCTGGGTTGGGTGCGCGGCGAGATTTCGAACTTCACGCGTGCAGCCAGCGGACATTGGTATTTCTCACTCAAGGATGCGGGCGCGCAGATTCGCTGCGTGATGTTCAAGGGCCGCAACCAGTACGCCGATTTCACCCCGCGCGAAGGCGAGGCCGTCGAGGTGCGTGCGTTGGTCACGCTGTACGAAGCGCGCGGCGAACTGCAATTGAGCGTTGAAGCCATCCGCCGGGCCGGCCTGGGAAATCTGTACGAGGCTTTCCTGCGGCTGAAAGCCGCGCTGGAGGCGCAAGGCTTGTTCGAAGCCGACCGCAAACGCCCCTTGCCGCGGCATCCGCGTGCGATTGGCGTGGTGACGTCGCTGCAGGCGGCGGCCTTGCGCGACGTGCTGACCACGCTGCGCCGGCGCGCTCCGCATGTGCCGGTGGTGGTCTATCCCGTGCCGGTGCAGGGCGCCGGTGCGTCGGAGCGCATCGCGGCCATGCTGGAACGGGTCAATGCCCGGGCAGAGGTCGACGTCATCATTCTGTGCCGGGGCGGGGGCAGCATTGAAGACCTGTGGGCCTTCAACGAAGAGCCGGTGGCGCGCGCGGTGGCCGCATCGGAAATTCCCATCGTGGCGGGCGTCGGGCATGAAACAGATGTGACTATCGTCGACTTTGTGGCCGACGTGCGGGCACCCACGCCAACCGCGGCCGCCGAACTCGTCAGCCCCGATCGTGCCCGCATGCTGCGCGATGTGGAGCGCGACTGGGATGCGCTCTCCGCACAGTTCCGCCGCCAGCTCGATCGCCGCGCGCAGACCGTCGATTGGCTCGCGCGCCGCCTGCGCAGCCCGCAGGCGCAGATGCGCGAACGCCGCACGCAACTCGCCCATCTGGAAGGCCGCCTGCGCTTTGCCCT
This sequence comes from Ralstonia mojiangensis, assembly GCF_023955645.1. Lineage (NCBI taxonomy): Bacteria > Pseudomonadati > Pseudomonadota > Betaproteobacteria > Burkholderiales > Burkholderiaceae > Ralstonia > Ralstonia mojiangensis. The sequence continues at coordinate 295,362 of NZ_JAMXHU010000001.1, forward strand.
GACCGGCCGCGTGCAGCGCGCGGAACACCTGCAGCGTCTGCTGACAATGCGCCTGGCCGCAGCGCGCCCCGACGCCACGCGAGAGCGCGCGCGCCTCCAGCAAGCCGAAGCGACGCTGGCACGCGTCATGCGGGACAGGCTGGCTCGCGCGCAGGAGCGTCTGGCCCGCCAGCACAGCGGGCTGGAACTGCTGGCGCCCCAGCGCACGCTGGAGCGTGGTTATGCGGTACTGCTCGATGCCAAGGGCCATGCGATTCGGGATCCGAACGCACTGCATGCCCGGGCACATATCGAGGCCCGGCTGGCGCTAGGCACGGCCGATATCGAAATCGCCCGGGTGCAACCGAAGCTCGAACTGTGACCAGCGCATGACCTTATCGCGGCAACGGTCGCGATTCCGCACGCGTTTAGCGGGTATTCCGACTATTTGGCATGCGGTTTGCGCCGGTTTTGCAAGTCTCCTACAATCGTCGCTCCCAACCTGTACAACCCACAGAAGGCAAGAACAATGGAACACACGCTCCCCCCGCTGCCGTACGCCCAAGACGCTCTGGCGCCGCACATCTCCAAGGAAACGCTGGAGTTCCACTACGGCAAGCACCACCAGACCTACGTCACGAACCTGAACAACCTGATCAAGGACACCGAGTTCGAGAACCTGAGCCTCGAAGACATCGTCAAGAAGTCGTCGGGTGGCGTGTTCAACAACGCTGCACAGGTCTGGAACCACACGTTCTACTGGAACGGCCTGAAGCCGCAAGGCGGTGGCGCTCCGACCGGCGCGCTGGCTGACGCCATCAACGCCAAGTGGGGCAGCTTCGACAAGTTCAAGGAAGAGTTCACCAAGACGGCCATCGGCACGTTCGGTTCGGGCTGGGCCTGGCTGGTGAAGAAGGCCGACGGCTCGCTGGATCTGGTGTCGACCTCGAACGCCGCCACGCCGCTGACGACCGACGCGAAGCCGCTGCTGACCTGCGACGTGTGGGAACACGCTTACTACATCGACTACCGCAACGCCCGTCCGAAGTACGTCGAGGCGTTCTGGAACCTGGTCAACTGGGACTTCGTTGCCAAGAACTTCGCCTAAGGCGAACCGCTCCGGCGACCCAAGAAAAAACCTCCGTACAAGCGGAGGTTTTTTTATGCGCGCGCGCTGCCGAGCATGTCGTGCAATTCGTGGCTCATCATCGCCAGAAAGACGACGAGCCCAATGTAGTACACCGTGTAGGTCAGGCGCGATTCGTTCGAGATGCTGTAATACGCGCGGTTTTCCGGCGCATGCGGGTCGTAACGCCAAGCCTTCATCAACTGCGGCACGGCCAGCACCGCAATCAGGATCAGGATCGGACTTGGCCGGCAGATGAACAGCGCCACCAGCACCGGTACCCCCAGAAACCAGATGCGCGGCGACAGCACCGCCGTGATGCGTCCGCCGTCAAACGGCGAGAGCGGGATCAGGTTGAACAGGTTGAGGAAGCAGCCGGCGTAGGCCAGCGCCAGCAGCAACTGGCTGTCGGTGTAGCGCGCAATTCCGTAGCACAGCATGGCGCCCACCGTGCCCGCCACGGGGCCTGCCAGGCCGATGTGGGCTTCGGTTTCGACATCCATCGGCTGTTCTTTCAGATCGATCCACGCGCCCACGAACGGGATGAAGGTGGGCGCCCCCACCGCCAGCCCGCGTTGGCGTGCCGCCATGAAGTGGCCCATCTCGTGGATGAACAGCAGCACCACGAAGCCCACCGCATAGCGCCAGCCGAACACGAAGGCATATGCGGCCACCGACAGCAGCATCGTGCCGCCGGTGGTCAGCAGCTTGCCGAACTTCAGCCCGGAAAACAGCAGAATCAGCAGCTTGGCCACGGCTTATGCGCTCGGCTTGCGCTTGAAGAACTTGGCCAGGGCCGCGCCAAAGCCCGCCACCGCCAGGATGGCCACCTTTGCAAACTTGGCCAGGAACGCGGCCATCACGGCAAACAGGCCCAGCTTCTTGGCGGCGATGCCACCCACCAGCGCGGCCAACCCGTACTCGGCCACCTTGTCGGTCTTCGAGTTGAAATCGGTGTAGCGCTTGCCATCTTTGAAATCGAGATCGGCGAGTAGCTTTTGCACGGCGGGTTTGTCAGCGTCGACGTGGTTGCGGCCGGTGATCAGGTTCAGGCTGATATAGCCGTCGCGGCCCAGTGCGTACGTGTTGTAGTTGACCGCGCCCGGATCGTCGGCCGGCTGGCCTTTGGAGCGCGCAGCCATCGACCAGATGAGGCGGTGTGTGGCGGCGTCATAGTGCGGACGCTCGACCCAGCCCTGGATTTCCAGTGCGGGGATGCCGCGCTTCTCGCGCTCTTCGTTGGCAGCGGCGGTGCCTTCCTTGAGCGATTTGTACAGATCGTCGACGTTCCAGTCGCGGGCGTCGTCATCCTTGATGTAGCCCGAGGCTTCGTACTTGGCGACGACCATCCATTCGTCATCGTCGCTGGTGGGCATGACCAGGCCGAGCATGTCGGGGTTGTTGCTGTTGCCCATGGCGTGCATGAGCTGCCCGGCAGCCGGCTGCGGAATGAAGACCTCGTCCTTGCCGATCTTGAGCGTGGCCTGGTCACGCAGTTCGATCGACGTGGGGCCGACCTTCGCAGCCGCCTTGGCTGCAGCCCAGGCCTGCTTCATTTCCTGTTGCGGATCGCTGGCCTGTTGCGCGTGGGCTGCGGTAGCACCCATCGCTCCCATCGCACCCAGCACCGCCGCGCAGGCGAGCGCGCCCGCCCAGACGCGCAACGCGCCCTGAAACCCCTTTCCCATGTGCTTCTCCCGAAGATTTTCTTGTGTGTTGATTGGCTCGATTCTTCTGATGCTTTGGCCGCCGCCAGGCGGTCTGCAAGCTGGGCCGAAGCATAGCGGGAGCGGGGAGTTGAGCTGTTAATGGGCGTTAATGAAGCCGTGTGGATTACGGTTGAAGGCCCATCTGCCGCAGCAGCGTCTGGTTGTCTTCCAGGTGCCAGTTTTCGGCGATCTTGCCGTCGGCAATCCGATACAGGTCGAAGGCCTGGAAGTCGATCGGCTGGTTCTGCCCGTGCGTGCGGCCGAACTCGCCGGTGAAGTGTCCGCGAAAGCGCAGGTGAACCGAGACGCGGTCGTCGGCAACGACCATGTCTTCAATCTCCACGCGCATGTCGGGCACCGCTGTGCGGAACGCCTTGGATGCATCGAGCGGGCCTTGCGCACCCTGCACGCGGCCAGCGGGCAATGTGCGATCGACAAACGCAGGCGACAGCGCTTCCGTGGCATAGCGCGCATCGCCGGTATGCCAGAAGGTGGCGTAGCGACGTGCGGCCAGCACGGCGGCTGCGGCCTGCGGCGTGTCGGGCGCGGCGACGTGATCCGCGCGAATGAGATCAGCATCGGAGGTTGACGCAATGGCTGCGGGTGCCATTGCGAGGGCGGGCAGCGTCAGCACGGCGGCGGCGAGCAGGGCGGGGCGGATAAGCATGGTGGACTCCGTAGGTGGTGAAGCGCTGCACTGTAGATTTCCAATCACAGACGATAAAGGGCTTGTGAGTCGATCTGGTTTCAATCCAGATTTGATGATCGGTCGCCATGCCGGTCGCCTGCGCGAACGCAATGCCGCGCACGTGATAGTCGGTATCGCGCGCCATACGGCGTTCAAATGGTCCGCGCCGCGCCGGGTTTTTCTAGACTGGCCCTTCATCGAACAGACGCATAAAAACAAGGGAGGGGACGGTGGATCTGAGCCACATCCTGTCGCGCACGGAGCGCGGCACGCAGGAGTTGCAAGCGCGCAGTGGGCACGTCACGCATCGGCAGCGGGCGATCCTGCTGCTGATCAATGGCGAACGCTGCGCGGCGGACATCCTGGCGCAATTGAGCAGCGCCGGCCCCGACATTGACGACCGCGCCGAAGACCTCGCGCGTCTGATCGCCGAGGGTTATGTCGCAAGCCGCGCGCCAATCAAGGTTGTGCCCGGGCCCAAGCCGCCGCTCCAGTCGGCGGCTGCCAAGCCATTCGCACCGCGCCATGTGCGGCAGGCCTCGATTGCCGATTGGCGCTTGAGCCAGGCCGGCGCGTTCTCGGCCTTGCAGCGCTATCTGGCCGAAGGTCCGGAAGCGCCGATCGACTTCCTCAATGGCTTGGCCGCGCCGCTCTACACCGCGCTAACGACGTGCCGCAGCGAGGCTTCCGCCCACGCCGTCGTTGCGTTTCTGGAAGCGCGCCTGGACGAGGAGGCCTGGCATGTGACGGAGACGTCCTAGGTGTAAATACCGAATTCGTGATTAATTCCCGCTAAATGGGAATGTCGCGTTGATGTATTGAGAAAATCGTCGCATTCTCCGTCGCAACATCACTCGACGGAGTTTCGCGATGACCGAGCCGGGCCTGGCACCTTCACCAGCACAATCCGCTGCCGCTACCAGCGGTTCGGACCGCGTGCTCATGGTGCTCGCCACCATCGCGCGCCACGGCCGCCCGGTTGCCGCGCGCGAGCTGGTCGAACTGACCGGCCTGCCGCAGAGCACGCTGTACCGTCAGGTCGCAATGCTCAAGCGCTGGGGCTTCGTGCTCGAGTCGGCGGGCACCTATGCCCCGGGGCCGATCAGCCTGCAGCTCGCGCTGGGTTTCGACCACGCTTCGCACCTCGTGCAGGAAGCGCGCATCGGCATGGCCAAACTTGTGGCCGAGTCGGGCGAATCGGTGGGGCTGGTCGTGGCCGTCAAGGATCAGGCCGTCTGCCTGGAAATGGTCGAGAGCCAGCAGTCGCTGCGCTGCTCATTCGAGAAAGGCCGCGGCGTGCCTCTGCTGGCCGGCGCCTCCGCCAAGTCGTTGCTCGCCTTCATGCCGCCCGCTGCGGCGCGCGCCATCCTCGCAGATTTGCTGACCATCGATGCCGACACCCAGGCGCAACTGCAAGCTGAACTCGCTGACATTCGCGCCGCGGGCTACGCGCTGTCCGAAGGCGAGGTCGACCCCGGTGTCTGGGGCGTGAGCGTGCCGGTATTCCGTCTGCCTGGCCACGCGCTCGGCTCCATCACGTTGATGGCGCCTGCGACACGTGTGCGCGGCAAGGAGCAACGCCTGATCGACATGACCGTTGCGGCGGCCGCCTCCATTTCTGCTCGGCTGCAGGACATCTGAATTTTTAACTTTTCCGATTCTTTTTCTCACCCCACATGCATCACACAAGGAGACCACTCATGGGGAATCGTCGTCACTTCATGCATTCGATGCTGGCTGGTGCCGTGGCGTTGTCCGCTGCGGCGTCCTTCGCAACCGCTGCGCACGCTGCAGGGGAGCCGCTGCGCGTCGCCACCGACGCCACGTTCGCGCCGATGGAGTTTGTCGAAAACGGCAAGCGCACCGGCTTTGATGTGGACCTGATCGACGCGCTGGCCCGCACTATGGGCCGTCCGGTCGAATGGACGGACATCGACTTCAAGGGCCTCGTGCCGGGCCTGATCTCGCGCCGCTTCGACGTGGCCATCTCGGGCATCTACATCACGGAAGAGCGCAAGAAGGTGGTGGATTTCACGGTGCCGTACTACCACGGCGGCCTGGTCGCGCTGGTCAAGCAAGGCAACACGGCCATCAAGACGCCGGCTGACCTGAACGGCAAGAAGGTGAGCGTGCAGGTGGGTACCAAGTCGGTCAACTACCTGCGCGAGAACTACCCGAAGGTCGAGCGCGTGGAAGTCGAGAAGAACAACGAGATGTTCAACCTCGTTGAGATCGGCCGCGCCGATGCCGCAGTCACGGGCCGCCCCGCTGCCGCGTACTACGTGAAGGCACGCCCTGGTCTGCGTCTGGTTGAGCCGGCACTCACCACCGAGGAATACGGCATCGCCGTGCGCCGTGATCAGCCTGAACTGACCAAGGCACTGAACGCCGCGCTGGAGAAGATCAAGGCCGACGGCACGTACGACCAGATCGTCAAGAAGTGGTTTGGCGCCGCCGCCAAGTAACGACCGGACACGCTGATGGAACTGGATTTTTCTCCTGTCTGGGCCGGCTGGCACGACATCCTGCGCGGTGCGCTCGTTACCGTTGAGGTGACGGCCGCGGCGCTGGTGCTCGGCTGCGTGCTGGGCCTGCTGATCGGCATCGGGCGGTTGAACCCGCGCCGCCGATTCATCTACGGCATCTGCACGGTGTACGTGACGTTCATCCGTGGCACGCCGCTGCTGGTGCAACTCTTCCTGCTGTTCTTCGGGCTGCCGCAGTTCGACATTCTGCTGCCGGCGTTTGTGTGCGGCGTGTTGGGGCTGGGCGTGTATTCGGGCGCCTACGTGTCGGAAATCGTGCGCGGCGCGATCCAGTCGGTGGATCGCGGGCAGATGGAGGCGGCGCGCTCGATCGGCATGTCGTCCGCGCAGTCGATGCGCGCGATCATCCTGCCGCAGGCCGTGGTGCGGATGATTCCGCCGCTGGGCAACGAGTTCATCGCACTGATCAAGAACTCGGCGCTGGTGTCGCTGCTGACGATTCACGACCTGATGCACGAAGGGCAGAAGATCATCAGCGTGTCGTATCGCTCGCTGGAGGTGTATCTGGCGATTGCGCTGGTGTATCTGGTGCTGACCAGTGCCGCCAGCTATCTGCTGCACCGGCTTGAGCGCAACATCCGTGCGGGAGGCATGGTGCAATGAGCATGACAAATGCGGCTCACCCGCAAACTCTCAAATCCGCGCTGGATGTGCCAATGATCCAGATCCGCGGCCTCACCAAATCGTATGGCGATCACACCGTGCTCAAGGGCATCGACTTTGAAGTCGATGCGTCGCAGGTGGTGGTCGTCATCGGCCCCAGCGGCTCGGGCAAGAGCACGTTCCTGCGCTGCTGCAACGGGTTGGAGACAGCCGAAGGCGGCACCATCGACATCTGCGGCAAGCGGCTGATCGACAACGGCAAGTTGCTGCCCGATGGCGAGCTGAATCAATTGCGGCAGCAGGTCGGCATGGTGTTCCAGTCGTTCAATCTGTTCCCGCATCTTTCGGTGCTGCACAACGTCACGGTCGGCCCGCGCATGCTGAGCGGCAAGTCGAAGCACGAAGCGGAGGCCGAAGCGCGCGAACTGCTGCAGAAAGTGGGCTTGGCGCACAAGGCCGACGCGATGCCTGCCAGCCTTTCGGGTGGACAGAAGCAGCGCGTGGCCATTGCACGGGCGTTGGCGATGCGGCCCAAGGTGATGCTGTTTGACGAGCCGACGTCTGCGCTTGACCCCGAACTCGTTGGTGAAGTGCTGCAGGTAATGAAGGTGCTCGCCAAGGAAGGCATGACGATGCTGGTCGTCACGCACGAGATGGGTTTCGCACGCGAAGTGGCCGACGTGGTGGTGGTGATGGACGGCGGCGGCATCGTCGAAGCCGGACCGCCGTCGGTCATCTTTGGCGAGCCCAAGGAAGCGCGAACGCGTTCGTTCCTGCAAGCGGTGCTGACACGCGCATGACGACGACGTTCGATGCTTCCATCTGGCAGGGGCGTGACGACACAGGCGAACGCGGTGACGTGACGCGCCTGTTCCAGGTCGTGCAGTCCGCCTATGCGATGACGTTGTCTGGCGTGCCTGCGCTGGTAGGGTTTGCGTGCGATGCGGGCGTCGTGCGCAACCACGGCCGCGCTGGTGCTGCACAGGGCCCGCGCGAAATTCGACGTGCGTTGGCCAACGTGCCCGCGCATGGCCAGTCGGTGCTTGCAGATGCGGGCGATGTCACGTGTGACGACGGCGATCTGGAAGGCGCGCAAGCCGAACTCGGCGAAACCGTGTGCGAACTACTCGAAGCCGGCGCGCGTCCGGTCGTGCTTGGCGGCGGCCACGAGGTTGCCTTCGGTACCTATCAGGGCCTGCGTCGGCATTGGCAGAAACAAGGCTGGCGGGGGCGCCTGGCCATCGTCAACTTCGATGCGCATTTCGACCTGCGCACGAGCCGCCCCGGCAACTCCGGCACGCCGTTCGACCAGATCGCCGAAGACTGCGCCGCACACGGCATCGACCTGACGTATTGCTGCCTGGGTGTGAGCCGCCTGTCGAACACGCCCGCGCTGTTTGATCGCGCCGATGCGCTGCACGCGCACTACGTGGAAGACACCGGCGTGCAGGAGCGCCACCTAGATGCGCGCACGGCCGATCTCGATGCATGGCTGGCAGATGCCGATCACGTTTACCTGACCATCGACATGGATGTGCTGGCCGCCGCCGTGGCGCCTGGCGTGTCCGCGCCCGCGGCGTACGGCATCACGCTGCCGGTGCTCGAGGCCCTGGTGCAGCACGTCTGCGCGACGGGCAAGGTGCGCGTGGCAGACATCGCCGAGACCAACCCCGAGTACGACCAGGACCGTCGCACCGTGCGCGTTGCGGCGCGTCTGGCGTATCACTTGTTGCGCCGTTCATGAAACTGATTCCTGCAGACGCAATGCGCCGCATGCCGTGGAAGAACGGTGGCGGTGTCACGACAGAAATTGCCATCGCACCGGCGGGTGCCACGCTCGACAACTTCGACTGGCGCGTAAGCACCGCGCAGGTGGATGCGGCCGGGCCGTTCTCGCGCTTTGTCGGCATTGACCGATCGCTGGCCGTGATTGCGGGCGGCCGGCTGACGATGCATCGCGCCGACGCCGAAGCCGTGATGCTTGCGCCCGGCGAAGCGCCCGCGCGCTTTCCCGGCGAAGCGGATGTGCATGCCACACTCGACGCGCCGCTGTCGGATTTCAACGTGATGACGCGGCGCGACAGCTGGGCACATCACGCCGAAGCGATTGCCCTGGCAGCCGGCGAGCGTCGCTCGCTGCCGCGCTTGCATCGAGGCATGCAATGGCTGGTGTATTGCGTGCACGGCCTGCTGTCGATCGGCGCCGACGATGTACCGCAGGGCGCCGCTGCCTGGCTCGATGCAGAGGGCGATCCAGACACGGTTGTCGCGCGTGTCGGTTCGGTCGGTTATCTGGTGGCCTTGTGGCCGGTCGGCTGACGTTGCGCCAGATCAAACGCACCAAAAGAAAAGGGACCCCGTAGGGTCCCTTGCAAGTCTCCCGGCCCGGCATGCATGCCGGGCTCGGCAGAAGACTATTACTTCTTCTTGTTCACGGCGTCCTTGAAGCCCTTGCCAGCCGTGAACTTCACGGTCTTGGTTGCCGGGATCTTGATGGCTTCGCCGGTGCGCGGGTTGCGGCCCGTGCGTGCTGCACGCTTGCCCGACGAGAACGAACCGAAGCCAACCAGCGTGATGGTGCCGCCCTTGGCGACGGTCTTCTTGATGTTTTCCAGCGCGGAGTTCAGCGCGCGCTCGGCGGCGGCGTTGCTCAGTTCAGCGTCTTTCGCAATGGCGGCTACGAGTTCGGATTTGGTCGTCATGTCAGTTCCCCACTTCAGGTTTGTTGGACAGCGTTGTACTGCGACCCGTTTTATATCACCGTTGCGAAGGGTTGCACATCCCCTAACTGCAAGGGTTTGCGGGTCGTTGCTTGCAGCCGACACTTGCCCCGTATGGGTTTGCGGGCGGGCATCCGGGAAACACCTGATATCGACACGGTTTGTTTGCATTTCCGCCAGCGTTCTTCACGTCCGGAACGCACCGAAAGCGCGCAGTCGGCACGGCAGCGAACCGGTTCGCCAGACGCCGTACACTGTGCTCCAGCCCCTGTGCCAACTTCATGGAGAACATCATGTCGAGTGCGCAAATGCCTGTCGGACAAGGTTTCGCGGCCGGCGGCGAAGCGCCGGAACAACCGCGCGGACCGGCCGTTCTGGTGGCCGGCGCCAACGGGCTGGTGGGACACGCGGTGGTGCGTCGTCTCGTCGCGCAGCCCTGGGCGGGCAGCGTGACCGCGCTTGTACGGCGGCGTGGGGCCTTGACAGCAGGGCAGGCGACGCCCGGTCGATTGCGTGAATGCGTGGTCGATTTCGAGCATCTGGATGCGCCCGAAACGCAGTCTGCGTTTGCCGCCGATATCGTCATCTGCGCGCTTGGCACGACGATCCGGCAGGCGGGCTCGCAGGCGGCATTCCGTCGCGTTGATGTCGAGTATCCGGTTGAACTGGCGCGGCGCGCGTTTGCTGCTGGCGCACATCATTTTCTGCTGGTGAGCGCGTTGGGCGCCGATGCGCGCTCCCGTGTTTTTTACAACCGCTGCAAGGGCGAGGTGGAGGCGGAAATCCTGTCGATCGGCTTTCCGTCCGTGACGGTGGTACGGCCTTCGCTGCTGCTCGGCACACGCACAGAATTTCGACTTGGTGAACGCATTGCGCAAGGCCTGTCGCGCGCAATCGGATGGACGATTCCGAAGGCATGGCGACCGGTGTCGGCGGAATCGGTGGCGGCAGCGCTGGTCATGGCGGCGCGCGTGGATGCGCCGGGTGTGCGTGTGTTGGAGAACGCAGCCTTGTTGGCCGCAAAAGACGAACGGCCGGTGGGGTGATCCACCGGCCGTTTTTCGCTCGTGCTTCGCGTGGGAGCTATTTCAAGCGATTACTTTTCGATCGGCTTGCCCGTGCGGTCGTGCATCAGTGACAGCGCAAACACGCTGATGATCGCTGCGACCATCACGTAGTACGACGGTGCCAGCTTGCTCCCGGAACTGGCAATCAACCACGTCACGATCAGCGGAGCAAAACCACCGAAGATCGTGACCGCCAGGTTGTATGAAATCGACAGGCCGGTAGAGCGCACCGCCGTCGGAAACTGCTCAGCCAGCACGGCCGGTGCCGGGCCCGTGAACGCCGCCAGCAACACACCCAGGATCACCTGCACCTGCAGCAGCGTCTGCACCGTCGGGTTGACGTTGAGCCAGTGGAAGAGCGGATACGCCGCAGCTGCAATGACGAGTGCCACCGTGCCCAGCATGCGCTTGCGCCCGATGCGGTCGGACAGCGTGCCCATCAGCGGGCACAGCACGAAGATGATCGCGCCGCAAAGCGCCGTCGACTGGAAGGTCGCGCCCAGCGGCAGACCAAGCTGTTGCTTCGCGTACGTCGGCATGTAGAACACCAGCGTGTAGGTGCAGACGGTCCAGAGAATCGTCACACCCAGGCCGCCGAGCACTTCGCGCGGGTGATCGCGCAGCACTTGCGACAGCGGTGCCAGACGCGACTCTTTCGCGGCCTTTGCCTTCTGCGCTTCGAACGCGGGCGGCTCGTGCAGGTGCGAGCGGATGTACATGCCGACCGGCCCGATCAGCAAGCCGAACAGGAACGGAATGCGCCAGCCCCACGCATCGATCTGCTCCGGCGACAGGACATTCGTGACGATCGCGCCCATGGCGGCACCCAGGATGAACGAGATGCCTTGGCTCGCTTGCTGCCAGCTCGCGAAATAGCCGCGCCTTTCGTCCGGCGCATACTCGATCAGGAACGCCGTGGCGCCACCGACTTCACCGCCGGCCGAGAAGCCCTGGATGAGCCGCGCAATCACGATAAGGATGGGTGCGCCGATGCCGATTTGCGCGTACGTCGGTGCAAGGCCGATGATGGCGGTGCCGATTGCCATCATCATGATGGTGAGCGTCAGTGCAGCTTTGCGGCCCACGCGGTCGGCGTAGATGCCAAGCACCACGGCGCCGACCGGGCGCATGAAGAACCCCACGCCGAACGTGGCGACTGTCAGCATGAACGAGGTGAAGTCGTTGCCAGTGGGGAAGAACAGCTTGGCGATGATGACGGCGAAAAAGCTGTAGACCGTAAAGTCGAACCATTCGAGGCCGTTGCCGATGGTGGCGGCGATGATGGCCTTGCGTCGGGTGGCCGCAGAGATGGCCGGTGCTGGTGCCCGATCGCCCTGAGTGGGCGCTGCCGTGGCTTGCATGGATGTGTCCTCCAGTGTTTTATGGGCATCGCCTGCTCGATCTCTCCCCAGCGCGGGCGGCGAAGCGGTCATGGTAAGTGATCCGGCAGCGATTCGCTGCAGCGCTATAGGAAGACTGTGGAATTGAGGCGGCCAAACACTGTCGAACGCATATGCACATGCATCCAACGGAGCACATCATGAACCGCACGCCGCAACCGGGCCATCGTTTTGCCGCCATCCTGCCGGGCGCGGTGGCCGCGTGCGCGGCCATCTTGCTGGGCGGCTGCGTGGTCGCACCGTATTACGACGCTTATGGCAACCCAATCGCGCCTGCAGCCGTGGCGCCTGCGCCGGTGGCAGCCTATCCGTCCTATCCGTACGATCCCTATTACTACTACGGGCCGGCTTATTACCCTGCGCCGGTTTACCCGGCGCCGGTCTTCGGCAGTGTGTGGATTGGCGGGGGTGGCTGCTGGGGCTGCCATCGTGGCTGGGGCGGCCGGGGATGGAGCGGACGCGGCTGGGGCCATGGAGGAGGCTGGGGGCGTCGTCACTGAATCGTCATCTTGACGTGACGAAGACGCACATCCGGTGCGGTTGAACGCCAGTTCCGCCTTCAGTTCAATACGCGTGATTGCGTAACGGAATCTGTTGCATCGCGACATACAATCCTTCGCTCTTAAAAGAAAAGCATGCGAGGAGATTGTCGATGTCCGTCATCATCGTGCTGGCTGCGCTGGCATTCCTGATGTTCGCCGCGTATCGCGGCTACAGCGTCATCCTGTTTGCACCGCTGGCTGCCCTGGGCGCAGTGCTTCTGACTGACCCATCGGCTGTGGCGCCGGTGTTCTCCGGCATCTTCATGGAGAAGATGGTCGGCTTCGTCAAACTGTATTTCCCGGTATTCCTGCTTGGTGCTGTCTTCGGCAAGGTCATCGAGCTGTCGGGCTTTTCGCGCTCGATCGTCGCGTCGGTCATCCGCGTGGTGGGGGCCAAGCGGGCGATGCTTTCCATCGTGCTGGTGTGTGCGCTGCTGACGTACGGCGGCGTGTCGCTCTTCGTGGTGGTGTTTGCGGTGTACCCGTTTGCAGCGGAGATGTTCCGCCAGGGCAATATCCCCAAGCGCCTGATCCCGGGCACGATCGCGCTGGGCGCGTTTTCGTTCACGATGGATTCATTGCCGGGCACGCCGCAGATCCAGAACATCATTCCGACCACGTTCTTCCACACCACCTCGTGGGCTGCGCCGTGGCTTGGCACCATTGGTGCGTTGTTCATCATCGTGGTCGGCATGTCGTATCTGGAATGGCGCCGCCGCGCGGCCCTGCGCAATGGCCACGGCTACGACCACGGGCTCACCAAGCTGGTGAACGAGCCCGAGACCGCCGAGACCGGCACGCTCGCGCATCCGCTCGTCGCGTTGTTGCCGCTGGTGCTGGTGGGCGTGATGAACCTGCTGTTCACGCGCTGGATCCCGACGTGGTACGGCAAGATCGTCACCGTTGCGTTGCCCGGGTTGCCCAAGCCGCTGACGGTTGAAGCCGATAAGCTGACCGCGATCTGGGCCGTGGAAGCGGCGCTGTTGATCGGCATCATCGTGGTGCTCGTGTTTGGCTTCCGCGCCGTCAAGGGCCGCTTTGCCGAAGGCAGCAAGGCGGCGGTGTCGGGCGCGCTGCTGGCCGCGATGAACACCGCTTCGGAATACGGTTTCGGTGGCGTGATTGCCGCGCTGCCGGGTTTCCTGGTGCTGGCCGATGGCCTGCGCGCGATCCCGAATCCGCTGGTCAATGAAGCCGTGACGGTGAGCACGCTTGCGGGCATCACCGGTTCCGCGTCGGGCGGCATGAGCATCGCGCTGGCGGCAATGGCCGATCAGTTTGTGCAGGCCGCGCAGGCGACGGGCATTCCGATGGAAGTTCTGCACCGTGTGGCAGCGATGGCGTCGGGCGGTATGGACACGCTGCCGCACAATGGGGCCGTCATCACGCTGCTCGCCGTGACGGGCCTCACGCACCGCGAGGCGTATCGCGATGTGTTCTGCGTGACGATCATCAAGACGCTGGCTGTGTTCTTCGTGATTGCCGTGTTCTACGCCACCGGCATCGTCTGACGCAGTTATCGCCGCAATGAAAAAAGCCGACGCATAAACGTCGGCTTTTTTCATGGGCAGAGACGGTTATTGCATGCTGCCGGCCGCTTCAGATCGGCGTTCACGGCAGACGCGCTGGGCTTCACCCACCAGCGAGTCACACTGGTTGGCGCGATGTGACCAGAATGCGCGGTCTGAGGACGATTCGGCGGTCGTCTTGCCCTTGCCATGGCGGTGCGTGACGTGCTTGTCGACCCACTTGTCAGTCTTCACATGCGCACGATGGACTTTCTGCTTGAGCGTGCCAGGCGTGGCTTCGGGTTGCGCGCCAGTGGCCTTGTTGTGATAGCCGGGGTTGGCAGCGGCATCGGCGTTGCGCTGAACCTGGGTGCGTGGTCCTTCCATTTGGCTGTCGACGCCCGTCACTGCGCTGTGATCCTTTTGCTGGGCCTGCGCGGGCGCCGCGCCGATCCACGCGCAGGCGGCCACGGCGATCGCCGCTGCCAGACTCGACATCTTGCGTGCTTGCATGCTCGTTCTCCTTGTTGTGAAACGGGGCGAACTCCACGACACGCATTCGGCGTGCCATCTTGCGCGTCCCGAACGTCACAATAGGAAAGCGGCAACCCGGCAGACAGTAGACATTCACTGAACCGTCTGTCGGACAAACGCTGTCAAGCCAACCTCAGATGCGGCACTCAGGCGCGCATGAACAGCCAAACCGTCAGGATGATGCCGACGATGACGACGAAGCCGCGCAGCACTTTTTCCGGCAGCCGGTGCAGCAGCCACGCGCCGGCAAATCCGCCCGCGATGCCGCCAATGCCCAGCGCCACCACGGCCGCCCAGTTGACCTGCGGCGAGAAAGCAAACACCGCCACGGCCGATGCATTCATCGTCATGGCGAGCACGTTCTTGGTCGCGCCCGCCATGCGCACCTGCTGGCCGGCCACAGTCAGCGCCGCGAGCATCAGGAAGCCGATCCCGCCGCCGAAGTAGCCGCCGTAAATGGCAATTGCAAACTGTGCGGTCGCCAGCGCGGTGGTCGACATGCCGGATGCCGCGTGCAGCGGTTTGCGGCGAAAACTGCCCCACGCAAACACGCTCGTCGCAAACAGCACGAGATACGGCACCAGCCTGGCAAAGAACGATGGCGGTGTCGCCAGCAGCAACAGCGCGCCGAGCACGCCGCCCACCAGACTGATGACAATGAGCTGCTTGAGGGAGAGGTGATGTTCGCCAGCATCGACGCCGCCAGCCAGTTTGCGTCCCGCAATCGACGAGGTGATCTGACTGGGGAACAGCGCGATCGTCGATGTCATGTTGGCGCCCAGCGGGTTGAGCCCCGCCAGCAGCAAGGCCGGAAACGTGATGAAGGACCCGCCGCCCGCCAGGGCATTTTGGGCACCGGCATAAACGCCGGCCGCAGCGACTAGCAGGGCTGTGGAAAACGGAAGCGTGGTCATAAGTAGGGCATGCAAGGCGACTGGAATGACCGCGATGGTAATGGAACGCCCATGCGCACGCTCGTCAGCGGAGCGGGGCGTCGCTGCCGTGTCGGCGCAGCCACCATTCGGCCACCTCGAACGCGCCCTGCACAAGCAGCGCCAGCACCGCGGCGGGGATGGCGCCCGCGAGCAGCGTTGCACTGTCGTTGAGTGCGAGCCCGGTGGCGATGCGTTCGCCGTAGCCGCCGGCGCCGATGAATGCTGCGATGGTCGCCGTACCCACGCTGATCACCGCGGCGGTTTTGACGCCGGCCAGGATGACCGGCAGCGCCAGCGGCAGATCCACCACGCGCGTGCGTTGCGACGGCGTGAACCCCAACGCCAAGGCTGCATCGCGCAGGCCGTCGGGCACCTGTTCCAGCCCGACGATCGTGTTCCGCACGATGGGCAGCAGCGCATAGACCGCCAGCGCAATCAGCGCCGGCACCACGCCAATCGATCCGACGATGGGAATGAGCATCGCGAGCAAGGCCAGCGACGGAATCGTCTGCAGCACGCCCACGACGGCAAGGATCGGCTGCTTGATCCGGCGACGCGCGGCCATGAGGCCGAGCGGCACGCCCAGCAGCACGGCAACGCCCGTCGAAATACCCACCAGCATGAGATGTCGTTGCGTGAGCCGTCCGAGGCCGTCCGTCAGCCGGGTGAGGAATGCATGAGCCGGCGTCGCGGCCGGCGTACTGCCATGCCCAGCGAGAAACTGCCGCGCGGCTTGCGAGAACGACTGGCCTTCGAGTTCAACCGCCGCGTTCATCGCCACCATGTCGTCGCGCTGGATGCGCCCAGCGAGTGCGCTGATGGCCTGCCATTGGGCCGGGTGTCGTTGCGCAACGTCGGCGCGGTACAGCAGCACGGCGTCGTAGCGCGGGAAGACGTGTGCAGGGTCGTCGAGCACACGCAGGTGTTCGCGGCGGATCTTGGCATCGGTGGAATAGATGTCGATCACGTCGACCTGGCTCGCGCGCAGCGCGTCGTAGGCGACGCCATGGTCGAGGCCCGTCGGGTGTTGCGGTAGCTTGTAATGCTGAGCAATGGCCGGCCAGCCGTCGGCGCGGCCGAGAAATTCGTGCGATAGGCCAAGCCGTAGCGCTGGGTGCGTCGCCAGATCGGCCAGCGTGCGGATGTGCTCGCGTTCGGCATCGGCGTCGCGCATGGCCAGCGCGTAGGTGTCTTCAAAGCCGAGAGGCACGCCGGCCGCCAGGCCCATCGGCGCCAGGCCACGGTTTACGTCGGCCAGCAGCGCGGCCTGATCGGGGTTGGCAGCCTGCTCGGGGGGCAAATGCAGGATTTCGGCGGCGATGGTGCCGAGGTAATCGGGGTAGACGTCGATGCTGCCGTTCTTGAGCGCGGCAAAGACGATGGCGGTATTGCCTAGACCCGGTACGTGTTCGGCCGGGCCGTGCGGGGTTGCGGTCTGCGTGAGGATCTCGCCCAGCACGTACGACTCGGTGAAGCGTTTGGAGCCGATCCGCAGTGATGGGTCAGCGAAGGCCGATGCGCTGCACGTCAGCCAGCCCAGCGCAAGCCATGCCAGCAAGCGCCACAGGAGGGAACTACGGATCAGTCGCCGTGTATCCAAAGTTCGTTGAGGTCGGTCAGGCCCCAGTCGCGGGGTTCTTCTCGCGAGACGATCTGGTCGCCAGTCTGCGCCAGATCGATGAGTTCGGGCGCAATCCGCGTGCCCGACGATATTGAGAAGAATACCTTGACCGTGGGCGTGAGCAGCGCGCCGGGCGCATGCTGCACGACCACCGCCAGCCGGCCCGAACGCAGCCGCACGAGCGAGCCCACCGGATAGATGCCCACGCTTTTGACAAACGCGTTGAACACCATCGGGTCGAAATGGTTGCCGCGCCATTCGACCATGCGCTGCACCGCGTAGGCGGCTTCCCATGCTTTCTTGTACGGCCGGTCGGACGTGACCGCGTCGTATACGTCGCAGATGGCGCCCATGCGCGCAAACAGCGAGATGCCTTCGCCCGCGAGCTTGTGCGGATAACCGGTGCCGTCCATGCGCTCGTGATGGTGCAGGCAAACGTCGAGCGCGATGTCGCGCATGCTGCTGTCGCCGGCCAGGATGTCGTGTCCTGCCTGCGGGTGGACGATCACGTGACGGAATTCAGCATCGGTCAGCGCGCCGGGCTTGTTCAACACCTCGGGCGGAATCGCGATCTTGCCGATGTCATGCAGCAGGCCGGCCAGGCCCGCATCGCGGACTTCGTCATCGGACAGCCCCAACTGGCGGCCCAGCGACACCATCAGCGCGCATACCGCTACGGAATGCAGGAAGGTGTAGCGGTCTTTGGTTTTCAGGCGCACCAGGCTTGTCAGCGCGCTCGGGTGGCGGTCGACGGAGCCCGAAATGGCTTCCACCAACGGCAGTGCGTCGCGCGCTTCGATCGTGCGGCCCATGCGCGCGTCGGCAAACATGGCCTGCACGGCCACCTCGGCTTTGCAGATGAGGCGAGCGGCGTGGCGCATTTCTTCCGCATACGTGATCGGGCGTGGCGCGATATTGGCGTCGGCCGAGCAGGAGGGCGGTGCCAGAACTTCAGGCGCGCCAGGCGCTGCATTGGCGGCGGCCACGTCGGTGCCGCGCGTGGTGTCGATCCACACCTCACGTACGCCGCTGGCACGCAGGCGCTGCAATTGGGTGGCGTCTTCCACGCGAAAACGGGCCCGCCAGAACGGGTGGTCCAGCCACGAGCCGACAAATTCGTCGAGGTACATGCCCACCCGCAGGTGTTCGATGGCGATGCGCTTGCGCATGTTGATGTTCAGAGATCAGTCCGTGGCGAAGCACGGTTTTTGCGCAACGGGTTCAAGGAAAGGCTGCCCGCCAATGGATGCATTCTCTTTTATCGGACGTGCGGCCGCGGCCTTGAGGGGGGAAAAGTCCGGGCTCGCCATGTGAACTCTGCGGGTGTAGCCGAAAAAAAAGCGGCCACAAAGGCCGCTTCAGTAAGCCGGTACCGGCGCCAACGAGGGCTCCGGCATCGGGGAGGGAGAGTGATACGGGTGATGCGAACAGCGGATGGACGACTTATTGGCCGTCGCTGAACGGGTCAGCCTTGCCGACCAGGGCGCCGTCGGTGTACGGATCGGCCTTGCGCAGCGCGCCATCGGTGTACGGGTCAGCCTTGCGCACGGCGCCGTCGGTGTAGACGTCAGCCTTGCGGGCGCCATCGGTATACGGATCAGCCTTGGTCACGGCTTGGCCGTTGGTGTACGGGTCTTTGCTTTGCACGCCGGCAGCGAAAGCGGGAACAGCGGCAACAGCGATCAGCGAGGCGAGAATCAGGTTCTTGGTCTTCATGATGGACTCCACAACAGGGGGGTGAGCATTGCCGCAGGGCAGTTTCGCTGCGGTGCGGTAACGCGATGGCATAAGCTTAGTCGTTGCTCGTAGGGTAAAAAAGCAGTTCTATTAAACTCTTTGTTCAAAAAAGAAGAACAATTGTGGCCCTTCAAGCACCGCAATCTGCACATAAGTCATTGAATTGAAATGAAAATATGAGATGCGGGATAACCCTTAATGCGAAGGTGTGACGGCTGGCGCGGGAAAAAATTCCTGCGCTGCAGTCCCCGATTGTTGCGTCGCATTACAGACATGGGGATTCCCCTCCCCTCGACCTCCCAATGTGGCGGCTAAACATTCGGCGTGGATGGTCGTTGATGCAGGTACGGGCGGCGTTTTCCGCCCCTTGCAGCAGGAAGGCCATCATGTCCATCACCACCGCTTCCATCGCCCGTTTTGAGATCGACGGCGTCGCTTATCAGGCGAGGCTGTTTGCCATGCCGTTCCATGTGCCGGAAAACGGCCGCGTGCGAGCGCATGCGATCGGGCGTCCGGACATGCCGTTCAGCGGTGTGCACGTCCTGGCCAACTGGCTGAAAGAGCGCGTGCTGCCCGAAGGCGTGGGTCTGGTGATGGCCGATCGCCTGTTCTCGCACGGCGCGGTGGAGCAGTGGTCGGGCGCCGACGGCGCGCGTGCGGCCAAGGTGCTGTCGCAAGTGGCGCTCGGCAGCAAGAGCAGCCACCGCCTGTGGCGCAACACCGTGGCGGGTGGTTTCCGCGACGAGACCGCGTTCTTCCTGGGCGCCGCCTTTGTGCAGACCGCCGCCGCGGTCGACGACATCCGCCTGCTGGGGGATCTGATTCCTGCCGCCGAATGGTCCGGCGTGGCCGACGCCGCTTCGACCATGATGGGCCTGCATCTGTATCGCCCTGACGAGCCTGAAACGCTGGTCAATTGCGCGCTGCTGGCGCCGTCCTGGACGGAATCCGCTGTGGAACGCGCCGACGGCTATCGCGCGCTGACGCTGCTGCATTCCTTTACCGAAGATGACGAGGTCATCCACGTCGACATCGAACTGCTGCCGCCGGGCCAGGTGGTGCTGCAAGTGGAATCCTGCTCGACGCGTTTTTCGGCGCGTTTCAACCCGGCGCTCCTGGGCCGCGACATGACCGACGCATTGCTGCGCGACGCGCTGGCCTTGCAACACGGCGATCCGGCCAACCTCCACTAAGCTTGCCAGCGGCTTTCGCCTGAGCGCCGCGCGACGCTGCAAGGCGCGCACTTCCACGGCATCATCTCGGCTTCCTGTTTTTCGAAGCGCCGCCGCCCGACGGGCTCGCGGCGCATTCGCATGCCTGCCTTTGCCGTCATCCTCTTCACGCTGACGCTTGATGCCATGGGCGTCGGGCTGATTCTGCCCATCCTGCCGAGCCTGTTGCGCGAGTTGGACCACACGGGCGATATCGCATTCGAATTCGGCCTGCTCATCGCGGCGTACGCGGCGATGCAATTTGTCTTTGCGCCGATCCTGGGCGCCCTGGCCGATCGTTACGGGCGCCGGCCGGTGCTGCTCGTGTCGTTGGCGGGCGCGGCGGTCGATTACCTCCTCATGGCACTGTCGCCGCACGCGTGGGTGCTGTACGTCGGCCGCCTGGTGGCGGGCATTACCGGGGCCAACTATGCGGTGGCGACAGCGTACGTCGCCGACATCACAGCGCCGGCCGATCGCGCGCGCCGGTACGGGCTGATGAACGCGTGCTTCGGCCTGGGGTTCATCGCTGGGCCGGCGTTGGGCGGGCTGCTGGGCGACTGGTGGCTGCGCGCGCCGTTCCTGCTGGCGGCGGCGCTCAATGGCGTCAATTTCCTGGTTGCCTGCTTCGCATTGCCGGAGTCGCGCCGCGCCGAACGTGCGCCGTTTGCGTGGCGCGCGCTGCTGCCGGTGCAGTCGCTACGCCGAGTGGCTCGTGTGCCGACGCTGTTGCCGTTGCTGGCTGTGCTGGCGATCATCGAAATCGTCGGGCAGATTCCGCAAACGCTGTGGGTCATTCACGGCGAGGCGCATTTCGGTTGGGACACGCGCGCCGCAGGTTTGTCATTGGCGGCTTATGGGCTGATGCATGCGCTGGCGCAGGCCTTCATGACCGGGCCGATTTCACGTGCGCTTGGCGAGCGCCGCGCCGTGGTGCTGAGCGTGATGATGGATGTGGCCGGGTTTGCGGCGATGGCCTGGATCAGCGCCGGCTGGATGGTCTATCCGACGATGGTGCTGCTCTGCATGGCCGAGATTGGCATGCCGGCCCTGCAGGCCATGCTCTCGCGCCAGGTCGGTGACCATGAGCAGGGCGAGTTGCAGGGCGCGCTGGCCAGCCTCGCCAGTGTGGCCGCCATGATCGGCCCGCTGGCGGCCACAGCGGTGTATTCGATGACCGCGCCGGTGTGGCCCGGCACGGTCTGGCTGCTTGGCGCGCTGCTTAACGGCGTGTGCCTCGTGCTGCTGATGGGCGGCGCTGCCAGGCGCGCCGCACGGGCATAGCACGGCTCACGCCGCTTACTTGGCCGGTGTATTCCACGGATACGCCAGCCACGCATCAAAGCGCTTGGCGAACTCACCGCTCTCGGTGGTCTGCCGTAGCCACTGGTCGACGAAGTTCTTGAACACCACGTCGCGTGGCAGCAAGTAGGCCTTCTCAGAGAAATCGAACGGCGCTTCGGGGTGCACGGCGCACAGCTCCGGGTGCAGCTTCTGCTGCAGCTTGGTTTCCACCGCGTCGGTCATCATCAGGTCTGCACGGCCAGCGACGATCTCGTTGAAGATCGTCACGTTGTCCGGATAGACGCGAATCTGCGCCTGCTTCAGGTGCTCGCGAGCGAATTTCTCGTTCGTGCCGCCCGGGTTCACCACTGCGCGCACATTGGGCTGGTCGATTTGCGCCAGCGTCTGGTATTTCGACTGGTTCTCGCAACGCGTGATCGGCGTCTTGCCATCCCGCTGATACGGAATCGAATAGAACGCCTTCTTTTGCCGCTCCAGCGTGACCGACACCCCGCTCATGGCGATGTCGTAGCGGTCAGCCGCAAAGTCCTGCATCAGCGTCGACCACGTGGTCGGCACGATTTCCAGCTTCACGCCAAGTGCCTTGGCCAGCCGCTCGCCCATCTCGACGTCCAGGCCGATAAAGCGGCCATCGGCGGGGTTTTTGTAGGTAAAGGGCTTGTAGTCGCCGGTGGTGCCGACGCGCAACGTGCCACGCGCGATGATTTCGTCGAGACGGTTGGTGGCCGGGTTGGCAGGCGTGGTTTGCGCCAGGGCGGGTGCCGCGGCGCAGGCGCACAGCAGCAGGGCGCTCGTGCGGATGAAACGGTTCAACATGGAATCCCCTCCGGAAAAATCAAAAGCGCGGCCGCTTCGGCAGCCAAGACGGGCCGCGCCCATATCAACGCCGGCTTACTGGCCCGACGCCTTGTTCCATTGCAGCGCATTGAGCACCGCCAGCGACATCGCCGTCACCCCCGTCTTGATGGACGGCTCCGGCACGGGCGCGAACAGCGGCGAATGATTGGTCGGCAGCGGCTTGGCGCCCGGCTTGAGCGAGGCAAAGAACGTCTGTGGATCATTCACGCCGATGAAGAAGAACATTGACGGGATGCCCGCGTCAACAAACGCCGAGAAATCTTCGCTGGCCGTGATGGGCGGCACGCGCAGCACGCGGTCGTTGCCAAAGGCGGTCTTGAACATCGCCTCGGTGCGCGCAACGACGGTCGGGTCGTTGTTGACCGCCTTGCCACCCTCCGTGATCTTGATGTCGGCGTCCGGCGCACCCGACATCTCGGTGACGGCCTTGGCCGTGCGGCGGATGCCGTCGAGCATCTTCTGACGCACCGCGGGCTTGTATGAGCGAATCGTGCCGCGCAGCAGCACGCTGTCAGGGATGATGTTCTCGGCGCTGCCGCCCTGGATGGCCCCGATGCTCACCACGCCAAATTCCTGCGGATCTTTCTCTCGGCTGATCACGCTTTGCAGATCGACCACGAAGCGCGCAGCCATCATTACCGGGTCGATGGTCTTGTCGGGTGCAGAGCCATGGCCGCCGCGGCCTTTGAACGTAATTTCCAGCCCGTCGGAGTTGGACGTGATCGGCCCGCTGTTGAAGACGATTGAACCGTACGGCCCCGGGCCCGTATGCAGCGCAAACGCATAGTCGGGCTTGGGGAAACGCTTGAAGAAGCCGTCGTCGATCATGCTTTGCGCGCCCGATACGGTTTCTTCGGCAGGTTGCGCGACGAACACCAGCGTGCCGTGCCAGCGGTCCTTGAGCGAGACCAACGTCTTGGCCGTGCCGACCCACGACGCCATGTGCACGTCGTGCCCGCAGCTATGCGCCACGCCCACGTCTTCGCCGCGCCATTTCGTGTGGACGTGGCTGGCGTAGGGCAGACCGGTTTTCTCTTCCATCGGCAGCGCATCGAGTTCAGTGCGCACCAGGATCGTCGGGCCGGCGCCGTTGCGATAGACAGCCACCACGCCGGTCTTGCCGACGTGCTCGGTCACGTCAAAGCCGATCTTGCGCATCTGCTCGGCCAGCTTGGCGGCCGTGCGCGTTTCCTGGAACGCCAGCTCCGGATGCGCGTGGATGTCTTTGTAGAGCAGGTCGAGCTGACCGTATTCCGCGTTGACCGCCGCGTCCACGGCCGGTTTGATCTGCGCCACGTCGATCCCGCCGGCCGTGGCGCCCGCAGCCTGTGCAGGCGTGGATGACGCGCCGCCAGGGCTGAACGGAATCTGCGCGACGGCCGGCAAGGCTGCACTGGCCAGCAGCCAAGCAACTGCGGTGCGTTTCAACCGAATGGGGGGCGTGATCATCGATGTCTCCTGTCGTAGTGGCGGCGCCAACAAAGTCGTTGCTTCGTCAATCGATTCGATTATGCAACGCGATTCACGGCATGTGCACCCGGGGGCATCCCGAGGTCGATCATTCGCGATGGGTGGAACACGCTCAGGGGCGAGCGCCACGCTTGGCACTCGGTAGGCGCTTTCCTAGACTGGGTCAGGTGTGCTGTTCCAGTGAATCGAACATCGAAACGCGGATGAATCCGACGACGTCTTGTCTACAGCTAGCGTTTCGCGATGCCCCGCCTGGGGAGACGGCGATTCGTGCTGCGCTCGAGGCCGCGCAGCGGGTGCTTGAACGCAGCGGCGTGTCGCCGCGCGAGGCGTTCGCGGCCTACCAGGCCTTCGCCAGCGGGGCAGGAAGCCCCGATACGCTCGCGCTGACATTTGCCCGCGCCGAGGCTGAGGCCATGGATACGCTGGCCGCGCACGGCTACGCCCGCTATGGCACGGTCAGCCTGGCTGCGCTCTAAGTTTGTTGGGGCGCCAGCCTCGCGCTTCAGCTCAGACTTCGGCAGTCTTGCCGCCCAGCCGCCGTGCCGTTTCGGACACATGGCGGTGGATGCGCGCGAGGAAATCGATCTCCGCCGCGCGTGTCGGCGAATGCCCGAGCGCCTGAGACAGATGCGTCGCCACGAATGAAGACTGCGGCGCCAGCATGCTGATCAGTCGCAGCAACTCGCGGCGCGCCTGGCTGGCGTCGTAGCCGAGGTGATCGGCCAGGGCGAGCAGGGCGTCCTGGTCGATGGCCTCATAGCGCGCTTGTGCGTCCGGCGCCAGTTCATCGGCATTCCATTCGTTGGCGTAAACCGCCGCGCAGAAGAGGTGGTCGTGCGCCGCAAGGCGGACGCCGTCCGCACCGATGTGGAAGTGCAGTGTGCCGGCTGACGCATTGCGCCCGCCGATCAGCAGGCAGAACACCATCCAGCGGAATAGCGCGGCCGTGGCGGAAGCCGGGTCCGCGCACAGGCTCGCGCATTGCGCGACCTGCTCGACGGTAATCGGCAGGAAGCGGTGTTTGGGTGAGAGCCCCAGCAATTGCACCGCCGAGACGACATAGCGTGCCTGCACCAGCGCCGTATCGTCGCTCTTGCAGCGCAGGGTGCGATCAAGGCGCTGCACCACGGCGGCTGTTTCGGGAAACTGGCGCAGACCGATGAACGGCGTGTCCAGCCCGATGCTGCGGCCCAGTAGCGTCGCCCAGCAGTGGTTGATGGTGGCGTACGGCAAGTGCGCGCCTTCGCCCAGATCCAGCCGAACAAAGTGGCTCGATTGCGCGGCATTGGCCGGTGCGGAAAACCGGCCGAGCCACATCGATACCGGCAGGCCGTTTGAGGACAGGAAGGGCAGGCTGATTTCTTCGGACGTCGCGGCAGCGTCGGTGCCGTAGCGCGCGCGAGGTTCGGCCACATGCAGCGGCGTGCTGCGGGGTGGCCGTCCGACGGTTTGCTGGAACTGCAGCACGAGATCGCGCTCGGACAGCCCGTCGGCGCGGCCGCTGCATGGTTTGAGGCCGGCGGGCACCAGGGCCAGCGGGCCATCCAGATGCGGCGCCGCTTGGGCGAGATGCTCCAGCGCCGCGGCAGCAGCCTTGGGCGTGTTGCGTGCCGGTTCGGGCAGCAGGTATTCAAAGAAGTAGCGTACCGGCTGGGCTTTTGCCGTGTCGGCGATATTGCCGGCGGTGCGTGGCAGGTGCGGGCTCAGATCAAAGCCCTGCGACGAAGCCTGCCAGCGAGAATCGTATTCGAACGCCCAACCGCTGCGGCCGCACGATAGCTGACCGATCAGGTGCTTATTCAGGTAGACGTCCAGCATGCGCGTATCCAACGTATTTGATGGAGCGTGCTTAGTCGGCTGTGCAGCGGAGAACCCGCCGGCAATTGGGAATTCGGCTGCTTTGCAGCAAATATGCCATTCCCTTGCACGCCCCTCATCGACCGATGGCGAGCATAACAAAGAAAATCTGCGCAACGCGCACGGAAATTCGATTTCGATGATGCAAGTTTCTCAAATCGGATTATCGGATCGTTAAGATCGAGTGCGCGCTGGCCGATGTTTCAGCTGTCTACTTCAGTTTTGCAGATTTTTTAAATCGAGCTGGAGAGCCAATGTTGACGCCATTGAATAAATTTCACAGGGTCCGAAGCGACAGGGTATTCATTACAAATCGACGATTTATCGCAGTGGTGCCAACGCTTTGTCGCGCGGCAGGAATCGACGGGAAATTCCTTCGCAATGTGAGGGCGAGGAGGGCATAACTGCATTGCTTATGAAATCAGCTACGGATTTAAGCGCCAGCTTCAATGGGTTTTGATCGATCCGGGCAGTGCCCCGACCACCGGGGCACGATCAACGCGGCTACTCAGCGGCCGGAACGCAGAAGCGGATCCTTTTCCTTTGCCACGGTCCCCGCATTTGCATGGGCTTTTTTCCCGGGTGCGAACACACCGGTCGACAGCGACGTGCCGAGCAGGATCACCGCGCAGCCGATCAGCATATTGAGCGTCAGCTGCTCCCCCAGGAACAGGATGCCCCACAGCACGCCAAACACCGGGATCAGGAAGGTGACCGACACTGCGCGCGTCGGCCCCACGTGCGCGACAAGGCGGAAGAAGAGGATGTAAGCGACGCCCGTGCATGCGATGCCCAAGGCGATGACGTGCAACCACACGCTGCCGGTGGGCGTCTGCGCGGGCCACAACCAGTAGGCCAGCGGCGCGAGCACGATGGCGGCGGCCAATTGGCTGCCGGTCGCCACGGCCAGCGGCGGCACGCCCGTCAGGAAGCGCTTGGTGTAGCTGCTGGCCACGCCGTACAGCACGGTGGCCGACAGCGCTGCGGCTACCGCCACGCCGCCTTGTTTTGCGTCGATGACAGACGATCCGCCCACCAACACGATGACGCCGATAAAGCCGATCGCCAATCCAAGCACGCGCAGCGACGACATCCGCTCGCCCAGCCAGGTGAAAGCGACGATGGCCGCAAACAAGGGGGCCGCCGCATTGAGCACCGAGGTGAAGCCCGCCGTGAGCGTGAGTTCGGCATAGGCGAACAGGCAGAACGGGATGGCCGAATTCAGCACGCCCACGGCCAGCAGATGCGGCCAGTGCGTGCGCAGCGCGCCCATGCCGCCGCGCAAGGTGAGCATTGGGACGAGAAAGCACGAAGCAATCGCCACGCGCAGCGCAATGAGCGCAACGGGCCCGAAAGGCGGCGCTGCCACACGCATGAACAGGAAGGAGCCGCCCCATAGGGCAGCCAGGGTGAGGAGTTCGAGCACGTCGGAGCGGCGCATGAAGGGGTCTCGTTATCGTTGTTGGGGTGCTGTGCGCGCATTGTCCGCGCGATTTGGGTTTTATGCAGGCAGCAGTGCCAGCGTGCCTTGGCGGTCGTCGTCGGCCATGGGAAGACGTTCGCCAACCTGTGCGGGATGTCCTTCGAGCCGCAGCAGCTCGGCCTTGCGCGGCAAGCCGCCGGCATAGCCCGTGAGCGCGCCATCCGCGCCGACCACACGGTGGCACGGGATGGCGATCGAGATCGGGTTGCGGCCCACGGCCGTGCCCACCGCGCGCGCATGTTCGCGCGTGAGCCCCAGGCGCGCGGTGATCTGCCCGTACGTGGTACGACTGCCGAATGCGATGTCGCACAGCAGGCGCCAGACGTCTTGCTGAAACGGCGTGCCCCGGGGTGCCATCGGCAGATCGAAGTCATGCAGCTTGCCGGCAAAGTACGCGGTGAACTGCGCCTGTGCCTCGCGGATGACTGGCACCTCCGCGCCCGGCGACATGCGCGCGGCCTGCACGGGAATCGTCTTCTGGCCGGGAAAGAACGCGCCGGTCAGGTGAGTGTCGGTCGCGGTCAACAGCAGATCGCCGAGCGGGCAGGCAAAGGTGTGGCGGTACATGGCGGTCGGTCAATGCGAAGCGGGTTGGGTGAGCGCATCCTCGCGGTGCCAGAGATGCATGGCGGCATATGCGCGCCACGGCGCCCACGGTTCTGCGCGCTCGACCATGGCTCGGCGCGTAGGAAGCGCGCCGTCGCCGTTGGCGAGGCGTTTGCGCAGGACGTAATCGCCCAGGGGAAATGCGTTCGGCCAGCCCAGCGCGCGCATGGCGACGTATTGCGCTGTCCACTCGCCGACACCCGGCAGCGCTTGCAAGGCAGCCAGCGTGGGCGCGAGCGGCACCAGCGGTTCGAGCCGCAGGCTCCCGCTATCGATGGCGCGGGCCAGCTCGACGACGGCGGCGGCGCGGCTGGCTTGCAGACCGGTCTGCGCCGACAGCGCTTGCGCATCAATTTTTGCCAGTGCGGCAGCGCTCGGAAACGCCATCGACAGCCCTTCGCGCGATTGCGGCAACGGCACGCCATACACGGCAGTCATGCGCCCGAGAATGCGCCGCGCCTGCACCAGCGAAATGACCTGCCCGGCGATGGCACGCACGGCAATCTCAAAGCCGTCCACGGCGCCCGGCACCCGCAGGCCTGGTGTTTCGGCGGCCAGCGTGCCTAGGTGCGCGTCCACCAGATCGGGCCGGCAATCGAGGTCGAACAGCCGTCGCGCGCGGGCCAGAACGGGCGGCATGGCGTGCAGCAGGCTAGGCGACAGCGTGAGCGCCACCGCATGGCGTTGCGGCACATTGCGCGCGTGAAGCCAGCCGATGTGCCGCGCGCCGGCGTAGTCGACCGTGATCGTGCGTGCGTAGCTGTCGGCGTCGACCACCTCGACGCCATCGATCGCACGGGCGCGCAAGAATTCGAGCAATGCCTGCCACGCAAACGGCGGACGGTAGCCCAGCATGAGCGTGGGGCCGTCTTCGGCGCGCGGTGCCGTCGTGCGCGAGCGCAGGCGCGTGGGCGCAAAGCCGTAGTGCTCGGTAAAACCGCTGTTCAGCCTGCGCACGCTCCCGAAGCCGGCCGCAAAGGCGACATCGCCGACGGGCATGGCGGTATCGGTCAGCAGCTGTTTGGCCAGCAGCAGGCGCTGCGTTTGCGCGTACTCGATCGGCGAGACGTCGAACTCGGCGCGGAAGATGCGGCGCAAGTGGCGGTCGGTTACGCCCACGGCTGCAGCCAGCGCGGCCAAGTCGTGCTCTTGCAGAAAGCCTTCGTCGATCATGCGGGCGGCGGCGCGCGCGAGGCTCGACGACATCTCGGCCAGGCTGTGCCCCGGCGCCAGTTCCGGCCGGCAGCGCAGGCACGGCCGAAAGCCCGCGCGCTCCGCTGCGGCTGCCGTGGTGAAGAAGCGGCAGTTCTTCTCCAGCGGCGTGCGGACGGCGCAAACGGGGCGGCAATATACGCCGGTGGATGTCACACCGACGAAGAACCAGCCGTCAAAGCGACGGTCCCGCGATTGCACGGCGTGGTAGCAGGCGTTGTGGTCGAGATGCATGGTAGTGATCGGGTGACTTGGCAGCTAGTCTAGCCCTGTCGAGTCGCATGGGTTCGCCGGATTCGGACACATCCCTCGATGCCAAAAACGCGGCATCTCGGCACAATTGCGGACACAACAACACATCGGGAGATCGGCATGTCCAAGACCATCGTCATTACCGGCGGGAGCCGGGGTATCGGCCGCGCCACGGCGGTGCTGTGTGGCCAACGCGGCTGGTCTGTCGCGCTGCAATATCGCGGCAACCGGCAGGCGGCGGAAGAGACGGTGGGGCTGATCGAACAGGCGGGCGGCCACGCGCTGGCGGTGCAGGGCGATGTGTCGAGCGATGAAGATGTGATCGCGCTATTCGAGGCCGCGACGGGGCGCTTTGGCGCGCTGCATGGCGTGGTCAACAACGCCGGCATCGTGGCGGAGGCTCAGGACGTGGCCGACATGACCACGCACCGGCTGCGCACGATGTTCGAGACCAACGTGCTGGGTGCCTTCTTGGTGGCACGCGAGGCGGCGCGGCGGCTGTCGACGTCGCGAGGCGGCGCGGGCGGTTCGTTGGTGAATGTGTCGTCGGCGGCATCGCGGCTGGGGTCGCCGCACGAATATGTCGACTACGCCGCCTCCAAGGGTGCCGTCGACACCATGACGCTAGGGTTGGCGCGTGAACTCGGGCGCGATGGCGTGCGCGTCAATGCCGTGCGCCCCGGTTTGATCGAGACCGATATTCACGCCTCAGGCGGCCAGCCCGATCGCGCGCAGCGCCTGGGCGGCGCCACGCCGATCGGCCGGCCCGGCACGCCGCAGGAAGTGGCCGAGACCATCGTCTGGCTGCTCTCCGATGCGGCGTCTTACGTGACGGGCGCGCTGCTGGATTGTTCGGGCGGGCGCTGATCGGCGATCAGGCATTCGCTCCGGATCGGAAGGTATCGCACTGGCGAAGGTCGCCGCCATCGAAGCCCTGGCGGAACCAGTGCATGCGCTGCTCAGACGTGCCGTGCGTGAAGGCGTCTGGCGTGACGCTGCGGCCGGCGTTGCGCTGCAGCGTGTCGTCGCCGATGGCGTGCGCGGCGGTCAGCGCCTGCTCCAGGTCGCCGCGCTCCAGCAGGCCGCGTTGCTGCGCAAAGTGGCCCCACACGCCGGCCAGGCAATCGGCCTGCAGCTCCAGCTTGACCGAGAGCGCATTGGCTGCAGCCGGTGATTTACCGGCTTGTGCGCGACTGACCTTCTCCGACACGCCCAGCAGGTTCTGCACATGATGGCCGACCTCGTGCGCGACGACGTACGCGGCAGCAAAGTCGCCCGGGGCGCCAAACTTGCGGCGCAGTTCATCGAAGAAGCCGAGGTCAAGGTAGACCTTGGTGTCGGCCGGGCAATAGAACGGGCCAACGGCCGAAGTGGCGTCGCCGCAGCCTGAGCGGATGCCCTGGCGGAAGAGCACGAGCTTGGGCGGCTGGTATGCGCGCCCGGCTTGCTTGAACAGTTGCGTCCAGGTGTCTTCGGTGTCGCCCAGCACGTGCGAAACCAATTGCTTGCTGCGGTCGTTGTCGGTCTCGCCGGTGGGGCGGGCAGGACTGTGCTGCGCGGATTGCGTCGGCGCGTTCTGCGATACCTGCATCACCATGCTGAGGATTTCCAGCGGGTTCTTGCCCATCAGCAAGCCCACGACGGCCACGATTGCGATGCCGCCGATGCCCAGCCGCATGCCGCCGCCGAAGCCGCCGCCAGAGGAGGCGCGCTCATCCTCGACGTTATTGCTTTCGCGCATGTCATCCCAACGCACGATGTTCTCCTTGAGAGGCCTGTGAGGCTAGTAGGGCAGGGTCAGCCCGGGCGTCACACCCGGTAAACTTTGCAAAGTCTACCTGCTGTGCGTACGTACGGGCATGCCGCCGCGCTGCCGAATCGTCTGCACGCAGATCCGGTGCAAGCATTGACAAGGGCTGGCGGCGATTTGCGGCATCGCACAAAGCCCGGCAGGAAACTTGCTAACCAAGGCTGCTCATCCTCCGTCCGGCTGTCACACAGATGACATGCGGCGGTTCCCGAATAACGTTCGGTAGCAGATGACGCTGCCGATCCATTATTTCGAGTTCTTACCATGCGCTTGCCTGCTTCAATCACTGCTCAACCACCAGACGCCGCAGAGTCGTCGCATCTGGCTGCCACCCATGTTGATCCGACCGAGGTGTCGGATGTGGAACAGGCCGACGCAGAGCGCAAGCCCTGGTGGGAGCGCGTGTCGGGTGCCGTAGTCGGCGGTGCATTCAGCAGTGTTGCTGCCGCGTTGATTGCCGTGACCGGCGCCATCTACGTTGGGATGTACCACGCGCCCTGGGTGAAGAGCCTTGCCGGCCACACGCCGACGGCCGCCCAGGCCGGTGATGCGATGAGCGTTGCCATGGCTGCCGGGCCTGCCAACGCAGCCACGCCAGCGTCGGCAGTGGCGCCTGCGCCCGCAGAAACTGCCACGCAACCCGCATCGCCCGACCGCGTTGCGGCAGCGCGTGATCGGATGGAACAACGTGTGTATTCGCAAGTGCAGCAGCCGCGTGCCCGCACGGTGGCCGAACGCGAGACCCTGGAAGACAACGACGCGCCGGCACCTGCCAACGTGCGCCGTCATCATCGCGGCACGCGTTACTCGCGCCACGGCGCGCCGTTCAATGCAGCTTGGTACAAGGGCGCCTGATCGGACGTCGCTCTCTAGACCTGTCGCAGCGGGCAATCCGCATCGACGTTTTCCAACGCGTGCATCGCTGCCACGAGGCGGCGGTGCAGCGATTCCGATACCGGCAGAATCGGCGCGCGCGTATCTGCGCCAATGCTTCCCGGCGCCGACAACAATGCCTTGACCGGCGCCGGGTTTGGCTCCGCAAACAGCAGCGCAGCCAGCGGAGCCAGTGCATCGGCCAAGTGCCGGGCCTCGTCAATGCGACCCGCGCGGTGGTGCGCCACAAGTGCCACGAATAGCTCAGGCCGCAGATGCGCACCGGCCAGGATGCCGCCCGTGCCGCCATGCGCCAGGCAATCGAGCAGCGCGCCGTCATCTCCGCTCAACACATCCAGCGGCCCGCCTTGCAACGCGCCGAAATGCTCGGCCACACACTCCTTGATGGCGACGATGTTGGCTTGCTCGGCCAGTACCAGCGCGGTCTGCGGCGCGATCGAGACGCCCGTGCGCTTGGGTACGTTGTAGAGCACGACCGGGCGGGTCGTGCTGGCGGCGACTTGTGCGTAATGCCAGCGCAATCCCGCCTGTGACGGGCAGACGTAGTAAGGCGGCGGCACCAGGTAGCCCGCGCTGTTCCAACGCTCGTAGTGTCGGATTTGCGCGCAGACTTCGCGCGTGTCGGCCGCGCCCACGCCTATCAGGAAGGGCGTGCGATCGTCGCAAGCGTCGGCGATGGCTTCCAGCACGGTATAGCGCTCGATTTGCGAGAGCAGCGCGGCTTCGCCTGTCGTGCCGAGTGCGACGAAACCGGACACACCGGCGCTTTGGTAATGGCGCACCAATCGACGCAGTGCGGCGGTGTCGACGCGATCGCGGTGAAACGGTGTGACCAGCGGAATCCAGATTCCCGAGAACATGGCTCGCCTCAGTGCAGCGACGCGATCGCGCGCCCGCGCGACATGCACAGCGGCGTGATGCGGCCCAGCGTGGCACAGGGCAGGCCACGCAGCAGCGCGCCAATTACCGCATCCACATCTGCATGGGCCAATTCCAAATCAACGGTGATTGCCTTGCGGCGAGCGTCATGCCGGACGATGTACAGCCCGAGCGTGTCGCCAAGCAGCGCATGCAACTGCCGGCGAATTGCATGCGGCGCATCGCCGGGTACCGTCACGCGCAGGCACACGTATTGGCGTGCCGGCAGGGCAACCGCGCGAGGCACGGTCGCCGGCGAAGGCGGCAGCAATTGCGGAACCAGCGAAGACAGGAGCATCGATCGCGCCATGATGAGTTGGCGACGGCCCGCGTCGCCATATCGTTGAACATGACGACACCGTATCGATTCGCTCGTAAAAAGCGTGAAAAAGGGGCGTGACGCTGCGTAAAGAAAGCGTAAATGCTCAGCCCGCGTGCGCTTGCCTGCGACGCCCCAGCGCGATGACCGTCAGCGAGATGCCGCTTACCGCAGCCGCGGTCAGCACGTAGTAGCTCGGCGCCAGCGTATCGCCCGTGGTGTGGATCAGCCACGTGACGATAAACGGCGCGAACCCACCGAACAGCGTGACGCCCAGGCTGTAGCCGAGCGACAGGCCAGTCGAGCGCACGCGCGTGGGAAAGATCTCCGACATCAATGCCGGCATCGGGCCCGAATACGCGGCCTTGAAGATGCCCGACACGGCTTGCAGCGCCAGCAGCGCGCCGATGGTCGGATACGCGCGCAACAGCGCAAACATCGGATAGATCAGCAGGATCATCAGCACCGATGTGGTGAGCATGATGCGGATGCGGCCAATGCGATTCGACAGCGCGCCCATCACCGGCGAGAGCAAAAACTGCAGCCCGCCGTTGAGCACCACCACCGCGAACGACTGCGCCGCCGGCAGATGCAACTGCTTGACTGCGTACGTAGGCATGTAGAGCTGCAGCACATACACCGACACAGTTGATTGAGCCACCACGCCCACCGCAAGCAGCAGGTTCGTCCACTGCGCTTTGAATGAGGCTTGCGGGTCGACCGTCGTCTTCTTCTGTTCGGCAACGAACTCGGGTGTCTCATCCAGATGGCGGCGGATGTAGAAACCCACCGGGCCGACCAGCAGACCGAAGATGAACGGCAACCGCCAGCCCCAGCCCTCCAGTTCGGCCGGCGAGAGCGATGCCGTGAGCAACGCCCCCAGCCCCGCCGCAAGAATGGTGGCAATGCCCTGGCTGGCGAATTGCCAGCTTGCGTAGTAGCCGCGCCCACGCGTGCTGTGCTCGACCATGAAGGCCGTTGCGCTGCCGAATTCTCCACCCACCGCAAAGCCCTGCACCAGGCGTGCAAGCAGGATGGTGATGGGCGCCACGATGCCGATTTTCTGGTAGCTCGGCATCACGGCAATCACCAGCGTGCCGACAATCATCAGCAGGATCGACAGCGTGAGTGCCGCCTTGCGCCCCTTCCTGTCGGCATACATGCCAAGCACGATCGCGCCCACCGGCCGCGTGATGAACGACACGCCAAAGCTGCCCACCGCAAACAGCAGAGAGACCCATTCGTCATCGGCCGGAAAGAACAGCTTGCCGATGATCGATGCGAAGAAGCCATAGACGAGAAAGTCGTACCACTCCAGCGCATTGCCGATCGACGACGAAATGACGATGCGGCGTGCATGTGCTGCACTCGTTGTTGCGGGCCGAGCAGGCGCAGCAGTGCCTGCCGCAGAGGGGGCGGTCATGATGAGGGTTCCTTTGGTGCCGGCTGGGATCGTTTTTATGGGAACTGCAGCGCGTTGCCCGCCCGGTCCGACGGGTCAGCGCGCTGGTGCGGCGGGCTTTTCTAGAAGCCCACCGCGTGGCCGTCGCGGCGGCTGTCGCTGGCCGCCACGTAGCCGTGGTCGGCGTCGTCCGACAGGCGCCAGATGAACTGGCCGGAGCCGAAATCCATGTACGGATCGGCCACCGATTCAAGCTTGTGCCCGCGCGCTTCCAGCGCGGCGACGGTCTTGGCGTTCATCGTGCCTTCCACGTCGAGCGTGAAATCCCGGTTGACCTTCCAGCGCGGTGCATCGCACGCGGCCTGGGGCTGCTGCTTGTAATCGAGCATGCGCACGAGCGTCTGCAGGTGGCCTTGCGGCTGCATGTCGCCGCCCATCACGCCAAAGCTCATTTGCGGCTGGCCATCCTTGGTCAGGAACGCGGGAATGATCGTGTGGAACGGCCGCTTGCCGCCTTCCACCACGTTGGCCGAGCGCGCATCCATCGAGAATCCGAAGCCACGGTTCTGCAGGCTGATGCCTGTGCCGGGCACCACCACCCCCGAGCCGAAGCCCATGTAGTTGGACTGGATGAACGAGACCATCATGCCGTTCTCGTCCGCGGCCGTGAGGTACACCGTGCCGCCGGCGCGCGGCATGCCGAAGGTCGGCATCTGCGCGCGGCCCATGTCGATGAGCTTGGCTCGCGCATCGAGGTACGCGTCGTCGAGCATCTGCTCGGGCGTGACTTCCATCGAGCGCGGGTCGGCCACGTATTTGTACAGATCGGCAAACGCCAGCTTCATCGCTTCAATCTGCAGATGCTGAGAATCCGCCGAGTCGACGGGCAGGGCGCTGAGGTCGAAGCGATCCAGAATACCCAGCGCAATGAGCGCGGCGATGCCCTGACCATTCGGCGGGATCTCGTGCAGGTCGTAGCCGCGATAGCGCTTGGTGATCGGCTTGACCCATTCGGGGCGATAGTCGCGCAGGTCTTGTGCGGTCATGCCGCCGCCGCATTCGCGCGAGTACGCGGCAATTCGTTCAGCGAGTTC
This sequence comes from Ralstonia mojiangensis, assembly GCF_023955645.1. NCBI lineage: Bacteria > Pseudomonadati > Pseudomonadota > Betaproteobacteria > Burkholderiales > Burkholderiaceae > Ralstonia > Ralstonia mojiangensis. Next base: position 330,771 of record NZ_JAMXHU010000001.1, read on the forward strand.
GCCTTCGTAGAAATCGCGGCCGTCGGTCTGGCCAAGGCGCCGCAGCGTGGCGGCTGCGTCCGGCAATTTGAACTTTTCGCCCACTTCCGGTGCGCGGCCGTGCGGCATGAAGGCCTGCGCGTAGCCGGGCTGGTTGTGCAGCTCGGGAATGGCCGCCGCCCATTTGTGTGCAACGATGGGCGCGATGGTGTGGCCGCGCTCGGCAATCTCGGCGGCGGGTTCCAGCACATCGGCAAATGGCAGCTTGCCAAAGCGCTCGTGCAATGCGGCCCAGGCGGAGATGGCGCCGGGTACGGTCACCGCGTCCCAACCGCGCGTGGGGCGCTTGGGGTTGCCGTTGGCGTCTTCGCCGTATTTCTTGCGGAAGTAGTCGAGGTTCCAGGCCTGCGGCGCGGTGCCGGAGGCGTTCAGGCCGTGCAGCGCCTTGCCGTCCCACAAGATGGCGAATGCATCGCTGCCGAGACCGCACGAGACGGGCTCGACCACGGTCAGCATGGCCGCCGCCGCGATGGCGGCATCCACGGCGCTGCCGCCCGCGAGCAGCATGCGCAGCCCGGCCTGTGCGGCCAACGGGTGAGACGTGGATACAACGTTGCGCGCAAACAGCGGAATGCGCACGGTGGGATACGGGTTTTGCCAATCGAAGCGGTGGGACATGGGGCTCAAGCGCGACTAAGCGGGGAATGTTTGACGAATGATTATTTGCGGTGCGCTGGATTTAATAAAGTTAAAATTCATTGGGTGCTGCTTAAGAAAAACTTGAGAATCCGACGCGCCTTTCCATGAGCACCGTCCGCTTCCTCCGCACCTTTGTTGCCGTGGCACGCCATGGCTCGTTTGCCGCCGCCGCCGAGCGCGTTGCACTGACGCAGGCCGCGGTGAGCCTGCAGATGCGTACGCTGGAAACCGAACTGCGCCGTGATCTGTTTGACCGGTCGGGGCGCACTGTCACGCTGAATGCGCACGGCCGCGCGCTGTTGCCGCAAGCCGAGCACCTGCTGGGCCTGTACGACGCCATGCGCATCGGCGACGAGCCGCAGACGGAGCTCTCCGGGGCCGTGGCGATTGGCGCGGTGGTGTCGGTGATGGGATCGTTGGCACATGCGGTGGCGGGGCTCAAGCAGGTGCACAAGGGGCTGGACGTCAAGCTCATTACCGGCAAATCGGGTGAGCTGGCGGACCAGGTGGAAGCCGGCGAGCTGGATGGCGCGCTGGTGGTCGAACACCTGGAGCGCCTGCCTGCCAATCTTGCTTGGCATCCGCTCTATACCGAGCCCCTGGTGGTGGTAGCGGGCCGCCATACGCGGGGCCGCGCCGAGGAAGTTCTGCGCACCCATCCGTTTTTGCGCTTCGACCGCGCGGTGCGCACCGGAGCGCTGATCGACCGTGCCCTACGCAAGACGCACATGGCGGTCAATGAATTCATCGAAGTCAATTCAATCGAGGCGATTGTCGAGCTGGTGCGCCAGCAGGTGGGGGTGACGCTGGTGCCGCGCCTGCGCCGGGCGAGCTGGGAGAGCGATCCCGCCTTGCGCGTGCTGCCCATGCCGCCGCAGACGCCCGTGCGCGCCGTCGGCATGATCGAGCGAAAAGAGCATGTGCGGCACGGTGTGATTCAGGCGGTACTCGATGCGCTCGAAACCACACTTGGCAATTCCAGCGCCTAGACTGGAGCCACCACAACTGGCTCCGGAGGCCGCGATGGACGCATTCATTCAACGCTGGCGCGACGAATTGATCCTGCTCGCCCGCATCCTGATGATGGTGCTGTTCGTGATGTCCGGATGGGGCAAGCTGACAGGCTTCCAAGGCACGGTCGGCTACATGACGAGCACGGGTGCACCCCTGCCGATGGTGGCCGCTGCGGTTGCCGTGGTTATGGAGTTTGGCGTGGGCATCGCCTTGCTCATTGGCCTGTGGACGCGGCCGCTGGCCCTTCTGATGGCGCTGTTCGTGCTCGGTACGTCGTTCATCGCCCATTCCTACTGGGATATGCAAGGCGCCATGGAAGCCGCCAACAAGATCCAGTTCTACAAGAACCTGAGCATCATGGGCGGGCTGTTCCTGCTGGCCGCGACAGGGCCCGGGAGATACGCGGTGCAGAAGTCGTGATGCGCGCGCTCAGCGCAATGACCGCTGCACCAACACCAGTACGGCAAACACGCCGCACGCCACCGCAAACCAGCTGAATAGCTGCGTACCGGCCAGCAGCGTGGCTTGCCGATCAATTTCGGCGGACAAGCTTGCCAGGCGCTCTGGCGTGAGCGGGTTGGCGGCCTGCAGGTCTGCCGTGAAGCGCGTGACGTGCGCCACGATCAGCGAGCGCGATTCCGCCTGCTGGGTCTGCAGCGATACCGCCGCCAGCCCCGTGCCCACTGCCGTGGCGAACTGGCGGGTGATGTTCTTCATCTGGTAGCCGTGGGCGAAGTCTTCGCGGTCCAGGTCCAGGTAGGTCATCATCGCCACCTGGATCATCACCGCGCCCGGCGTGATGCCTTCCAGGACCGATACGGGGAAGAACGCATAGTCCGGCGCACCCGGCATCAGGCTTGTCGCCAGCAGCAGCGCTGCTGCGGCGTACACCGCAAAGCCGATGGCAATGAAACGGCGCTTGCGGAAGAAGAACGGCAACCAGACCGTCATGACCACGGCCACCACCGTTGACACTGCCCCGCTGATCATCAGGAACAGCGTGGTCGTGCGGAACGTAAAGCCCAGGCCGCCTTGCGACACCGCCGGAAACAGGTACGACCAGTACCCGCTCATCAAGTAATAGATGCCGTAGAAACCGATGCCCCACAGGTAGCGGCGGCCGTTCAGGCGTGAGAGATCGAGCCAAGGGTCCGGGTGCGTGCGCAGGCGGTGGATGGCCAGCAGCAGCGAAGCCGCACCGCCCAGCAACAACAGCGGAATCAAAGGCGAGGCCGTGAGCCGGCTGTAGCGCAGCTCCGACAGGCCCATCAGAAACGAGAGCGCGCCAATAGCCATGGCACCCACGCCAACCCAATCCCACTGGCTGTCTTCGGGCGGCGCTTCATCAGGGCGGCGTGCAGCGCGTGTGCGCGGCTGATGGTGTTCGGGCGGGAGGAGGAACATCGCCACCCATGCGACGCCGGCCAGCGCCAGTTCGATCCAGAAAATCACGCGCCATTCGCTGTATTCCAGCACCTCGGCGCAGATCCACGGCGCAATGGTGGTCAGTCCGAACAGGCCGACGCTGAACATCAGCATTGGAGGAATGCGCTCATCGGGTTCGGTCGTGAGCTGCACCAGAATGCGCGACGCCGAAAACAAGCCGCCCGCGCCCAGGCCCTGGATGGACCGCCCGATGACCAGTTCGCCGATGTTGTTGGATTGGGTGCACACCACGCAGCCGATGGCGAACAGCACGATGCCCACCAGCGAATACATCCGATAGCCCACGTGCGCGGCAATGCGGCCGATGGCGAGGTTGGCGACCACGGCCGCCACGGCATACGCTGTGACGGCGTACAGATACGCCTCGGGGCTCGCGTGCACACCGCCCTGGATGTGCTGGCCCGCCACGGCGAACATCTGCGAAGAGACAAAATCGAGGCCTGTGGAGAGGCCCAACGCCAGCCCAAATGCGTGGACGCGCGCCGAAGAAAAGTGGGGAAACGCCCGCAGAGACGCGGGTTTGAGGATTTGCAGCGACATGTGCCCGAGCATAAACTTGCCCGCCAGCCGGATAAACGGCCAACTCTAGGAACACTGTCCAGTCATGCGAACAATGGAGTGGAACGACTGGGAAACCTTCTGCCGTGTGGTGGAGGCCGGCAGCTTCACCGCCGCCGCCGAGGCGCTGGGCATCCCCAAATCGACCGCCAGCGCCGCCGTATCACGGCTGGAGGCCGGGCTGGGCGTGCGGCTCATGACGCGCACCACGCGCCAATTGCGGCTGACCGAAGCGGGCTCGCACTTCTACGACGACATCGCGCCGTTGTTCGAGCGTCTGCGCGAAGTGCACGCCGACACCACCGCAGCCAGCGAAACCGTGGCCGGCACGCTGCGCATCGCCGCGCCGTACGAAGTCGGTGCGCAGCACCTGACCGAACCTGTGTGCCGCACGCTCGAGAAATACCCGCATCTGCAAATTCAGGTGCACATCTCGTGGGAGCAGCCCGACCTGCTCGCCAGCGGCTACGACATCGTCTTCGTGATGGTCGATCAGGTGTTGCCGGATTCGTCGCTTGTCGCGCGTCGCGTGGTGCTGATCCCGCGCGGTTTGTATGCGTCGCCGGCCTTGCTGGCGGAACGCCCGCCGCTCAAGACGCCCGCTGACCTTGCCGGCTGGCCGTGCCTGTCCGGCCCCGACGACGCAAGCTGGGCCTTCCGCCCCGTTGGCGAGCCCGCGGTCGAGCCCATCGAAGTCCCGATCCAGCCGCGCCTGCAGACCTTGAATGCCGAAATGCGCGCCCGCGCCGCCGTGCGTGGCCTGGGCGTGGCGCGCATGGCCCGCTCCGTGGGCGATACGGAAGTTGCGGCCGGCCGGCTCGTACGCGTACTGCCCGATTTCGAGCTGACCGCGCTGCGCGTCTACGCGCTGATGCCCGCCCGCAAGCTGGTGCCGCGCAAGGTGCGCGTGTTTCTGGATGCGCTGGAAGCGGAGGGCGTTTCCGCCACACCCGCGCCCGCCTAGCCGAAAACCGGCGCTGGATGTCACAATCGGCGCTTCCCTATTCGGATTGTGAGGACCGGCGGCCATGCGTCTGCGCCAGATTGAAGTCTTCCGCGCCGTGATGCTGGTCGGGACCGTCAGCGAGGCGGCGCGCATGCTGAACGTGTCGCAACCCGTGGTGACGCGCGTGCTTCAGCACACCGAGCTGCAACTCGGCTTCCGCCTGTTCGACCGCACCAAGGGGCGCCTGCAGCCCACCGCCGAGGCGTTCGAACTGTTCAGCGAAGTCGAGCGGCTGTACCAAGAGGTCGAGCGCGTGCGGCGCGTGTCGGCCAATTTGCGCCACAAGGGGGCGGGGCGCTTGCGAGTGGCGGCAACGCCCAGCCTGGCCCCGAGCATCCTGGCACCTGCGGTGCGGCGTTTCTCGCAGCGGCATCCCGATACGCTGGTGCGCGTGTTCACGCACCACACGGCCGAGATCGTGCAGGGTTTGCTCTCGCAGGACATCGACGTCGGCTTTGCCTTTGCGCCGCCCGTGCATCCGGCCATCAGCACCACGCCGGTCGCGCAGGGCCGCATCCTGCTTGCCACACCGCGCGCCTGGGTCGGCGGCAAGACGGATGGCCGCGCGCTGCACAAGCTCGTTGCCGAAAAGCCTTTCATCGGATTGGAAGACCAGATCTCGCTGGGCTCGCTGGTCGGGCAGACGCTGGCACGTGGCGGTCTGGCGCCGCAGTCGACGCTGGAAGTGCAGACGTATTCGTTGGCGCGTTCACTGGTGGAGGAGTCGCTCGGCGTGACGATGCTCGATCAGTTCACCGCCGCCACCGGCAGCATGGAGCGCATCGCGCTGTTCGCGCTGGAGCCGGCGCAGACGTTTGACGTGCGCGCCATGCGTGCCGAGCATCATGCGCCGTCATCGCTGGCGGATAGCCTCGTGCAATGCTTTGCCGAGGCCGCGCGTGCGCTGTCCGATGAGCTGCCCCAACGTGTCGAGCCGACAGCATTTGTGCTCAAGCCCACAGAACCTGACAGCGACGCGGCGGACTAACCGGCTTGCGCTGACCATTCCCAGGAGACGGATCCATGCGTCGTTTTGCAACTGCAGTGATGTTTGGGCTGGCGCTGGGCGCTGGCGTCTTCAGCGGCGTCGCCACCGCGCAGCAGTCGCCGGTGCCGGGCATGTCGTCCGACGATCTGAACACGGCGCTCGACTTTGCCAAGGCCGGTCTCAACAAGGCGATCGATCAGGCGCGCGCGTATTCCGCGTTGCCGATCAAGGACCCGCACGACGTGCGCTACACGTGCGAAGGCGGCAAGACGCTCCTCGTGAAATACATGACGGTGGGCGATACGCCGCTGGCCGCCATGACGCTCAACGGTAAGACGCTCGTGTTTGCCAACGTGATGGCCGCGTCGGGTGCGCGCTATGCGTCGGGCCAGTATGTGTGGTGGACGAAGGGCCCCACCGGCTTCCTCGCCGACGAGACCCTGCCCGGCAGCCGCAATCAGCTCTACCGCGATTGCAGCGAAGCAACCAGCGGCCGCCCTTAAATTTCCTGCAGATCGTGCCCGACGATGATCTCGCCCTTGAAGTGCGGGCGCACAGCATCCAGCCAGACTGAATCTTCCAGGAACGGATAGCCGCCGGGCACGAAGTGCGACAGCACCAGCGTCTTCACCTTGGCCTCGGTAGCGATGCGGCCGACTTCTTCGGTGGAGGTGTGGCTCGCCAGCAGATGCTCGCGCAGCGTCTTGGCATTGGGCTCGGTGGACAGCAGCTTGTCGAGCGACGGCAGGTGCATCACCTCATGGACGAGCACATCGGCGCCGTAAGCGAGCCGCACGAGGTTCTCACTCGGCGCCGTATCGCCGGAAATGACGATGGAGCGGTCTGCCGAATCGAAGCGAAACGCAAATGCCGGCGACACCGGCGGGTGCTTGACCAGCGCGCTCGTCACCTTCACGTTGGCATCCTGCATCACTAGCCCGCCTTCGCTGATTTCGTGTGGATGGATCATCGGCGCAAGCGGCGGGCGGCCTTCGTCGGCAATGCGGGTGCGGATGTCGTAGTCGTACAGCTCGAGGAACTTGGTCGTCATCGCGGCCAGCGGTGGCGGGCCCCAGGTGTCGACGGGGCCGGTCAGGTCGGTGGCCCATGCCAGGAGCATCAGCGTGCCGTAATCGGCGTTGTGATCGGAGTGCTGATGCGTGATGAAGACGTGGCGGATGTCCTTGAGCTTGAGGCCCGCCGTCACGTATTGTCGTGCGACACCGTTGCCGCAATCGACCACGTACGACACGCCGTTGATGACGATCACCTGCGCCGGCGCCGAGCGATTCTTCTTCGGCGTCGGCCCGCCCGCCGTGCCCAGCAGGATCAACCGCGTGCCCTTCTTGGGCGCATCGGCGGCCAAGGCGCTCAGCGGCAAACTTGCGGACGCCGCGCCCGCACCCACGGCCAGCGCGCCGGCCTGCCGCATCCAGCGGCGACGGTTGTTGTCGAAAGCGTGCATGCGGCGGTCTCCTCTCTGTTGTTGTATGTGCGTGGGCTTCAGCGCGGCAGCCCGCCCACCTTCATGCCAGGCTTGATGCCCTTGCGTGCGAACCAGCCTTTGCTCATTTCCAGCGCGTAGCTGCCGGCCCGGGTGGGGCAGTGATTGTCTTCGGTCTGCGGCTTCATCTCGGCAATGTCGGAGATGGTGCCGTCGTCGGTGATGAAGGCGATGGACAGCGCCAGATCAGTGTTCTTCATCCAGAAGCAGTGGCCGGCGGATTCATCGAACACGAAGAGCATGCCGGCGGTGTCGGGCATGGTTTTGCGGAACATCAGGCCGGTCTCGCGCGTTTGCGGGGTGGCCGCCACTTCGGCTTTGACCTTGTACATGCCGATGGTCAGGTCGGCCACGGGCAGGCCGGCATTGGGGGCGGTGGGAGTCTGGGCGAGCGCCCCGGTGGCGGCAACGGCCAGCGACAGAGCAGCAAAGATGCGGGACAGGGTAGTCATGGCGCGAACGGGTCGAAAAAGAAACGCTCCATGATCGGCACTCGGCCAGCCGGCGTCAATGAGACGGCGGCCGGCCGGGCGACGAAGTTGTTACCGCGTATTGGGACTGGGAGCGGCTTGGTGCTCGACGGCGACCGTTTTGGCTCCAGTCTTGGGCGCATGCGCCGAGCGCGCCTTGTCCGCCGCCGGATCGGGCATCAGCGCTACATAGCGCGCATCGGTGAGCGAGCGCAGGAACGCAACGATGTCGTCGATCTCGTCTTCCATCAGCGCAGGCGTGGTCCCGGGGCGGCGGTTCATCGGCACAGCATTCACGTTGATGTTGCCCTGGTATTTGGCCGGCACATCGTTGAAACGCATGCCGCCGGGGTACCACTGCGCGGGATCGGTCGAGCGCGTGGCATAGAAGGCCACCGTGTCGCGCAGCGTGCGGAAGACGCCGTTGTGCATGAACGTCTGGCGCACCGCAACGTTGCGCAGGCCAGCCGTGCGGAAGTAGCCGCACCACTGATCGGGCTCCGGCCACTTGAGCTTGTGGGCGGTCTGGCACAGCCCCACGTCAAAGTGGCGCGGGTCCTTGTTGGCGGGCAGCAGCGGATTGCGCGGCACGGCGATCGCGTCGTAGCCGAAATCCGTAAAGAGCGAGCGCTCCGGACGCGATGACGATTCCACCATCAGATGGCACGACGCGCAGTTGCCTTTGTCCGGATTACGGAACAGGGCGAGGCCGCGCATCTCTGCGGGGGAAAGCGGCGTGCGCTTGCGCAGGAAATCGTCGAAGCGGGAGGTGAACGGTGCCAGCTCGTCGCTCTGGAAATAGGCCTCCAGCGCCTTGCCCAACGCGCCGACGAGGCGTTCGGGCTCACGCACCGCATCGGCGCCGAACTGTTTCGTCAACGCCAGGCCAAGGTCCGTGCCGGCTACCTTGCGCTGCAGCTCGCGCACCGAACGGTTGCCCATCTCGTCGGGATTGAACAGCGGGCCGCGGATCTGCTCGGGGATGGAATCGGCCCGGCCATCGGCAAAGAAGCCACCAAACGGCGACGGGAAGCTCGCGTCGTCATCCTGGAAAAAATAGCGATGCGGGATGTAGCGCAGATACAGCAGCGACGGCGCGTTGCGTGCCGCCACATGCCCGGGGCGGCTGCCGGCCGGTACGCCGATGCGCAGCGCCTCGCCCTTCAGCGTGGGCGCGAAGGCGCGACCCGGGTCATGGCACGCCGCGCACGACGTGCCTTGCGGCTCCGACAGGCGCGGATCAAAAAACACCCGCTTACCGAGCGCGACGAGGTTTGGGTCAGGCTTGAATGCGGTCGACTCGGCAGGCGGCGGCACGGCGTCCAGCCTGGGCGTCATGCCGATCGATTCAGCCGCCGCCGCACCCGAGACGAGTGCGGCGGCAACCCATAGCGCGGTGCTCAGGCGCTTCAAGGTGCAACGAAGCCCGTCTTGTCGCACACCAGGCTCGTGCCGTTCTGCGTGCAGGTCGTCAGCAGCTTGCCGGCCACGGTGTAGGCCTTGAACAGCCACCCTTTGGCGGGCGCTGGCTGGCGGTCCATCACCATGAAGCCGAACGAGTTGTTGTGCGAGATGCTGCCAACCGTCACGCCCGAAGCCGGGCTGATCGCCGGGAACGGATCGGGCAACGCCACGTCGAGCGAATCTCCGGCGTTGCCTGCAACGATGGTCGCGGGGTGGTTGCTGGTGAAGTTGATGGCCTGGAAGTCATGCACGTGGCCGTGCAGCGCGACTTGCACGCCCGGCGGGTAATACGCCGTGGCGTTCAGGCTGTTCATGACCGACAGCAGCGCGGCATTGCCGCCCAGCGGCGTGCTGCCTGCGATGGGCACGAAACCCAGGATCGGATGGTGATTGGTGAAGATCGACATCACGCCCGGCTTGGCGGCCAGCGTGCCCACCGTGCTGAACTGCTTCTGGTAGGTCTGGAACCACGGGTCGGTCGTCGCCAAGGCCGTCGTGCCCGCCTTGGCCGAATCGAACACGATGACCTGCGTATCGCTGCTCAGCGCCACGGCGTACGGGTCTGACGCGTTGGCTGCCGTGTCGTTGGTGGGGTTGTCGCACGAGCGGTCGGCCGAGTACGGGCGCGGATCCAGGAAGCGGTACCAGCCCTGGCCGGCGCGTGCGCATTCCTCGTGGTTGCCTCGCACCAGCACCCACGGGGCCGCGGCCATCAGCGGGGCGGCGGGCTGGAAGAGGTCAGCCTGCCACGTATCCCAGCCGTAGCCCCAAGGGCTGCCCTGGCAGCCGGCCACGTCGGGCGGGCAGGCGTTTTCGCGGTAGTGGTAATCGCCCACGTGCAGGACGAGGTCGGGGTTCATCTTGGCGGCCGTGGCGGCAGCGCTGGCAAACGGCCACGACAGCGGGTCGTTACACGCCTGGAACGTGTTGCTCGACTTCTTCATGCGGCAGCCGGTGTCCGCCAGGATCACCACGCGCTGCGGGTTCGCCTTGGGCAGGGGCAGCACGCGCGCGCCGATCGACGCGGCCTTGGCCGTGGATGCCACGGTGGCTTCGCAGGCGTTCACAGGGAAGGACGAAGCTTTCGAATCGCTGGCGGCGCTGGCCGTGGTGCGCTGTGCGGGGGTGCCGGCGGCCACACGCAGCGTCATGCGCGTGGAGGTGCCGTCCACCGTCAGGAGCGGGCAGACCGAGCTGTCGACGGGCGAGGCGCTGTTCGTGTAGCTCGTGACGGCGCGCACGACAGCCTGGTTGCTGTCGCCGATCTCCACCCAGGCAGCCTGGATGTTGGCATCAGCCGTAGCTGCGTCCGACGGCGTGGCCGTCGACACCGGCGTCGAATCAGACGACGAGCCACCGCAGCCGGCAATCACGGCGGCAGCGGCCAGCGCGGCAAGAGAGAGCATCGTGAACACGGTGCGTTTTCGCCGCACCGGAGCGAACATCGATCGGAATTCCATTGCGCCATCCCTGTTTCTTGTTGTGAGGAACGGGCAAGGTACTCAAGCTTGATGGCGCTATTTTGACAGCCCTGCATGCGCGGCCGGTATTTCCGTTCGGCAGGCGAGGGCGAAAAAAAAGCAGATGCATGAGCACCTGCTTTTTCTGTATCGACCGAGCCGCGTGGGCCCGGCAGAAACACAAGCTTATTGCTTGGCGGCGTCAGCAGCCGGAGCCGAAGCGTCAGCAGCCTTCTTGGCAGCCTTCTTGTGGTGGTGCTTCTTGGTCTTCTTGGCCTTCGGAGCAGCCTTTTCGGCAGCAGCCGGAGCAGCAGCTGCGTCAGCAGCCGGAGCGGAGGCTTGAGCGAACACACCGGTGGCGAACAGGCCGGCGATCAGGGCAGCGATCAGCTTCTTCATGGTGAATCCTTTTATAGATCAGTGAGTTAACCAACGACCCGCTAAATGAGTCATCTGCAATAACGCAGGCCGTTACAGGCGCGTTGACACGTTGCACTGAATTTTTTGTGGGGGCAGACAGAAGAATCCTTACTTCCTGATCCGCGATGTGGCGCATGTTGCGCTGCGCAAGAAAGATGCCCGCCCCCCAGCTTGGGCGCCCGCGTTTCGGAGCGGTCTGATTGGATGGCGGCGCTTGCACCCCCAGAATGCGAGCCGATTTTGCTCAAGGCTTGCCGTGTCTCTCCCGCCGTCATCTTCCCGTCCCGCCAAGCCCGCCGCCCCGGTTCTGCCGGCCCGTTTCCGGCGCCGCGATTTTGTCCTGGGTTGCGGCGCGTTGATTGTGCTGGGCGCCGTGCCCGGTTTGTGGCCGCCTTCGCACGGCGCTTCCGCCCTCGACGATTTCATGCTCGTGTCACAGACGATTTCCGGCGCGCCGCTGGATCGCCACGCTGGGCTGTCCTGTTTCAGCCATCTGCACCGGAGTGACGATCGCTTTATCGAGCACATCCAGACGCTTGCGTGGTTGGTGCGCCGGCATCCGGGCGTGGATGCTGCCCGCCTGGTCCGCTTGCTTGATGCTGACAACGCGCGCGATCTGCGTGCCGCGTTGGTCCGGGTGGTGGACGCCTGGGGCGCCCTGCGGGATCCGGAAGCCGCCTCGGCCGATGTTCGCGCCTTGATGGCGTGCGCTTCCGATACCGGCCGGACGGGCCGTTGACGGCGCCCGCTCAGGGGCTCGAAGTATGGCGGATGGTGAAATTTTCCGGCATAATGCGGAATTCACTCTTGTGTCTTATATAAGAGTTGCGGCTTGCGCCAGATGCGAGATTTTGTGCGGTGCATCGTGAGCGCGTCATCGTAGGCCGTTAGAATCGCCAGTTCATTGCAGCGCGCCACGCCGGCCAACCCGTGAGCGGCGCGCTGTGCTGTCAACCCCCACCGTCCACCCGCTACCTGCGGTCTGCACTGGAGTCGTCCATGTATCAACACATCAAGGTCCCGGCCGGCGAGAAGATCACTGTCAATCAAGACTTCTCCCTGAACGTTCCGAACAACCCGATCATTCCTTACATCGAAGGTGACGGCACCGGCTTCGACATCACCCCGGTGATGATCAAGGTGGTGGACGCAGCGGTTGAGAAGGCTTACAAGGGCGAGCGCAAGATTTCGTGGATGGAAATCTACGCCGGCGAGAAGTCGACCAAGGTGTACGGCCCGGACGTGTGGCTGCCGGAAGAAACCCTGCAAGTCCTGAAGGACTATGTGGTGTCGATCAAGGGCCCGCTGACGACGCCGGTGGGCGGTGGCATCCGTTCGCTGAACGTGGCGCTGCGCCAAGAACTGGACCTGTACGTCTGCCTGCGCCCGGTGCGCTACTTCAAGGGCGTGCCTTCGCCGGTCAAAGAGCCGGAGAAGACCGACATGGTCATCTTCCGCGAGAACTCGGAAGACATCTACGCCGGCATCGAATTCGAAGCCCAGAGCGACAAGGCCAAGAAGCTGATCAAGATTCTGCAGGACGAGTTCGGCGTCAAGAAGATCCGCTTCCCGGAAACCTCGGGCATCGGCGTCAAGCCGGTCTCGCGCGAAGGCACGGAGCGTCTGGTGCGCAAGGCCATCCAGTACGCGATCGACAACGACAAGCCGTCGGTCACGATCGTGCACAAGGGCAACATCATGAAGTTCACGGAAGGTGGTTTCCGTGACTGGGCCTACGCGCTGGCACAGAAGGAATTCGGCGCCGAGCTGATCGACGGCGGCCCGTGGTGCAAGTTCAAGAACCCGAAGACGGGCAAGGAAATCATCGTCAAGGACGCGATTGCCGATGCCTTCCTGCAGCAGATCCTGCTGCGTCCGGCCGAGTACTCGGTTGTGGCCACGCTGAACCTGAACGGCGACTACATCTCCGACGCCCTGGCTGCGCAAGTCGGCGGTATCGGTATCGCCCCGGGTGCCAACCTGTCGGATTCGGTGGCGATGTTCGAAGCCACCCACGGCACGGCTCCGAAGTACGCAGGCAAGGACTACGTGAACCCGGGTTCGGAAATCCTGTCGGCTGAAATGATGCTGCGTCACATGGGCTGGACGGAAGCCGCTGACCTGATCATCTCGTCGATCGAGAAGTCGATCCTGTCGAAGAAGGTCACGTATGACTTCGCCCGCCTGCTGGAAGGCGCGACCCAAGTGTCGTGCTCGGGCTTCGGTCAAGTGATGATCGACAACATGTAAGATCGTTTCGCCAGGTTTCACGGCGAACCAGAAACCCCGGTTGATCAACGATCTCCGGGGTTTTTTACATTTCAGATCCTACCAGGCGATATCATGGCAACCCTCATTTAGTGAGGGCAATTGTGAGGTTGATTGGGGGTGATAAACCCTCGCTAACCTCACTTCTGAGGGTGATCCCATGCGCCACTTTAACTATGTCCTAACCCCCACGCGGATCAACAACGCCAAGCCGAAAAAGAAGCCCTACAAACTGACCGACGGCGGGGGCCTGTTCGTGTTGGTCTCCCCTGGCGGGGCAAAAAATTGGAAGTACCAGTACCCCTTGGACGGTAAGCGTCCCGACGTCTCTATTGGGCGTTATCCAGAAGTCAGCATTGCGGATGCCCGTGACCGGCACGCAGAGTATCGGGCGATGGTTGCGCGCGGCGAAGACCCGGCTGCACATAACCGTGAAGTGAAGGCTGACCGCGCAGCACGTGAGGCGCTGGATGCGGATGACCGCTCGTTCAAGGCGTTCTCTCTCAAGTGGGTCGATGAGCGCCTGGCAGGGAAGACGGAGGGCTACCGAAAGCAAATCCACTCCCGCTTGGCTCGATTCGTGTGGCCAGCCATCGGGCGCAAGCCGCTAGCAGATGTGAAGCCGGCCCATGTATTAGCCATCATTGAGGAGCTTCGTGCCACGCCGAATACGGCTGAGGGCGTGCGCGGAATCATCCAGCAGTGCTACGACTATGCCGTGCAGAAGCTTTTGGTAGAGTCCAATCCAGCTCGCCCGTTGCGAGGCGTGATTACTGTCCCAAAGGCGGTACACCACCGACACCTCTCCGAATCCGAGCTGGGCGCGTTCTGGCGTGCGCTTGGTAAGCAGGGGGCGCACCCATCAACGATTGCCGCAGCGCGCATGCTCGTGTACAGCATGTGCCGAAAAAACGAGGTGTTGCGCGCCCGCTGGGCGGAATTCGATTTCGACAGGGCGCAGTGGGACATTCCTGCAGACAGGATGAAGTCGCGGAGGCCGCACCGCGTCTTTCTATCTAGACAGGCGGTAGAGCTACTTGAAATTCAGCGAGCAGTGAGTGGCGGCTATGAGTATGCGTTTCCGTCGCCGTCCATCCCGACAGTCCCGCTTGCGGACGCAACGTTGAATCATCTTTTCAAGCGTTTGGAGTTCGGGGTGCATGAATTCTCCCCGCACGGTACGCGTGGAACAGCAGCGACACTGCTGCGTGAACATGGGTTCGGCCGTGACGTTGTGGAATTGCTGCTCGCCCACACCGAACGTAATCAAACGGCGGCAAGCTATCACCATCACGAGCTAGAAGCGGAGCGCCGACGCGCGTTGCAGTACCTGGCAGATGAGATTGACCGGCAAGCAGCTATCTCCGCTGCGGGAAACATAGTCAATCTCGCCGAAAAAGCAGCTTGATAGCTATTGAGCCCGGTTTAGGCGTTGAGCGCAGAAAGCGGCGGGTGTGCTTGACCTGTATGCCGACAACCAGGCTTTTATTGCCGACATCTGGCACCAGTCTTCCGATGAATGCCCTTATCCAAATCGGTGGAGGGCAGGTTGAGGCGCATCTCCGACATTTTGAATTCTTGAATCACGTAAGGCATGCAATGAGAGATCTGTCTAAGGCCATAGTTGGAAGCAACCTTCGCAAGGTCGTGGACGTATGGGCAGAGGTTCAAGAAATCTTGGGCGTAGAGCGATCACGGGCGGCAGCCATTGTCGAGCGAGCGTTCAACGAATCGGATATGGAGCTCTACCTGGACGATCAAGTCCTTGGGCTCTGGTTTCCTCGCGAAGATCGGGACAGCAAGCAGCAGCTCATGAGTGACTTGGCCCTCTCCGACTTCGCGTCAGGCCGCGAAGACGATGCAGCAGGGTGGAGCAACTGGCGCTTGCATCCGGCCGATTGCGACAGGATCTTGAATCAAGTGCGGTCCATTGCAGGGCGGGGTGTCAGGTCGGCGCCTTCGGATTTTCTCGATCCAGCCCATCCCCGATACGCTCCGAAGCTAGCAGCTGCAGTTTCGGCATGGCGAGCCATTGAGGACGGTAAAGGGGCTTCACCAAAGCAGGCTATTGCGAAGTGGTTGCGTGAACATGCGGACGAATTCGGCCTGTCAGACGCCAATGGCAAACCAAACGAGACAGGCATTGAGGAGGTGGCAAAGGTAGCTAACTGGCAGCTGACAGGGGGAGCGCCGAAGACTCCTGACAGGCCGTCACCCAATGCTGCGGGCTTAGGAACAACCATACCTCCCTCCGCAGACAACTGACCTCCCCCAACCTTGGCTCCAGGGTAGGGGTTTTCTTCACCTGCCCGGCTATTTGCCGCGTCGCCGTAGCTGTTCAATTCGTGTCGCATCAACGCTTGAGGTAACGCGACATGAAATCAAACCTGAACGGCACACCAGCCGCTATTCCCCAGGGCATCAAGCCCCGTAGCAACCCGACCGGTGCTCTTCCGGAGACTGGCTATGTCCGCCAGTCCCAGCTAATTCCATCCGTCCTGCCGTTTTCTAGTACGACTCTTTGGCGGAAAGTGAAGGACGGTTCTTTCCCCGCGCCGACAAAGCTCTCTTCGCGTGTCACCGCTTGGCGTGCCGAAGACGTGCGCGCTTACCTTAGCGACCCAACAGGCTATCGCGGGCACGTAATGCACGAAGGGCCATGCGAGGGCACATGTGCATAAGCCAGGTGCATAAATCCGCATAGTTTTCTGCGGCCGCCAATGCCGCGCAGCGCCACGGTGCGTGCCGCTCCGAGAAGGTTATGCACGCGCATAAAAACCACTCGATGAAGCGCGCCGGTGAGGCGGGGTCCCAACGGCGCGCGGTAGGTGCGCGCACGTCTGGTGCCTCGTCACCACCTCCACGCACGAACGTGGCCGCAGCGGCGCTGTAGCGGCCCGCAGGCGCTCGCCAAGCGCGGCGACATGCCGAGCAACCCTTGCGGCACGCAGCGCCTCTGCGGCCTTGTGGCGCCGCGCTTGCGCTGCATCTGCCTATCGGTCAGGCGCCGCAACGTTGTCCACCCATGGGGCACAACATTCCTGCATTGCCCCAAGCCGCGCGCTTGCCGAGACTGGCAAGGCTCTGAGCAGTACCGAGCACCGCCGAGCAATTCCGCTCGATTCCAACCCATCGACGAGGAACGCAAATGATCCGTTCGCACATCGAGGCGCCCAACACGCGAGCCGCCACTGCAGCCATACACGGCAAGGCGGGCGTGTTGGCTGAGCGCTTCATGCGGCTGCCGGAAGTGAGCGCCACGTGCGGCTTGCCCACGTCGTCCATCTACGACGGCATGCGCCGTGGCGACTTCCCCAAGCCCGTGCCACTCACCGGTAAGACCGTCGCGTGGCTCGCATCCGAGATCCACGAGTGGATGGCCAGCCGTGTCGCAGCCCGTCAACCCTGAAAGCCTTTCCATGCAGACCACAACACCGCAACTACCGCCCGAGCTCCAGGCGCACGTGGAGCAGTACCAAGACATACGCGCCAGCTTCGAGACTGCGCGCGATGAGGCCGACCGAATCGATGCCGAAATAGAGCATCAACGCAAAGCGGCAGAGGGAGCAGAAAGCGAGGCCACCGAGGCCCGCGAAGAAGTCGCCCAGCTGCTGCGGAAACCCGGCACGTCAGCCAAAGAGATTCAACGACTCAAGGCGAAAGAGCGTGCGGCCTACACGCTCGCCGAAGACTACCGTTCAGTGATGGCCGAGCTTGAGGCAGCACATGAGGAGGCAGCTGAGAAAGCGGGCATCGCCAAAGACAAAGAGCGTCGATGTTACGTGGCCCTTTTGAGCACCTATGCCGATGAGCTCATTAAGCAAGCCTGCACCACGTTGGAGCCCTTGTATCGGGCGATTCGAATGCAGCAATGGGCCTTCGCGGCGCAGACAGGGCGGGGCATGGCTCAGTGGGAACACTGGACCGACAGCGCCCGCAATGCTGCTCTGTCAGTCATGGACGGCCATATCCAACGGGGTCTCCAGTCGTTCAAGTTCGATGTCGAGGGGGATCCCTTGTTCCAGGCTGCGCAGCGCCCCGCTGGCCTGGGCCGATTCAAAGAAATGACCCCTGCCACCATCCACTTTAGGCGGGTGACAAAGCAGCTAGCCGCTGCACAACAGCAGCAATCCATCAACCACTAACGGAGCCCAACCATGTCGATTCACCACTGCCCTGGCTGCAACAGCCTGACCGCCCCTAACGGCACCATCCTCCGCTCCGACGGCCAACGCGAAGCGCTCTACCGCTGCAACGGCCACAGTTGCGGCACAGTTTTCTCCCACGCGCTGCCTGTAGGCGCCGCGCCTGACGACAGCATCCAAACCTACCGCCAGGCACGCAACGAGCAAGACGTGATCCGCACCGACTGCTAACGCCACCGCCATTGCCGGCACCACGCCGGCAATGCGCTCTCCTTTGAAGCCATGAAGATCAATTGCCCTCACTGCAGCAGCGTCGCGAACATCCGCTCCAGCCGGCGGGTAACGCGATTCACAAGAGAGCTCTACTGCCAGTGCTGCAACCTGGAATGCGGCCACACGTTCGTTGCGCTGACGGAAGTTGTGCGCACGCTGGCACCGAGCAACACGCCCGATCCAGAAGTCGCGCAGCAGTTGGCAGCGCGATCAGCAGCCGGCGCAGAGCAACACGTCAACGGTTGTGAGCTCAGCTTGACACCACTTGCCCGATGACCAAAAATCTAGCTGTCACCGAAACAGCGGTGGCCGGGTGTGGAAACCCGATCTCTACAGGCGGACAGGCCGCGTTCGCGGCATTTTTTTCGTCCGTATCGCCTTCGCACGCCCTTTTTATGGCGGGCCGGGCGGGGCCAGCTTCGGCTGGGCCGGTTTCCTGTAGGCCGGTTTTCCACCCCCGCTGTCTGGCCCGCCACCCTCATGTGGAAATGAGCGGCGGGTCTCCACTTCTACAGGAGGCCGCAATGCCTAACGCTTTCGCTCGTCCTGAGCAAACCGCTTTCCCGCAAATTATTGCCATCGTTCGCGCTGCACTGCGCGACGCCGTTGCAGCGCCCGATGACCGCGCATCACTCGATGTTGCTGGCGCCGCGCTTCTTGCCGTGGCCGCAATCGCAAAGGCGGAGGTGGCACATGGATAAGCACATGGACGCCACGCCTAGCCTCGCGATGATGCAGCAGCGCCAGCTCGTTTCTCAGCTCGTGCACCAGGTGCAGCAGGCAAGCAGTCGCGCTGCAGCGCAGTTCGGCGCACCACTGGAGCAATTGCTTGATGTGGGCGAGCTCATCCGCCAAACCACCGAGCAAAGCTGCGCCGAGCTCTGGCGTGTGAGCGCTGGGCTTGACGGCATCCTGCGTCTTCTCGACCTGCAGAGCGACCGCTCGGCTGAACACGAAAGCCTGCATTGCTTGCTTGCTCCGCTCAAACAACAGTTGGACCGTGCCCTGTGTAACGTCCACGACATGCTGTGAGGGGCGCCATGCAGACGCAACACAATCCGGCCATGCGTGACTGGTTCGACCAGCTCAAAGGTGGCATCGACCTGCACGACCTGGCAGAGCGCCTGGACCTGCGCCGCACTGCCGCCAACGGCAACTATCACAGCCCGCACCACGCAGACAGCAGCCCGTCGCTGTCGATCTTTGAAAAGGGCCGCGCCTGGAAGGATTGGTCGCAAGACGTTGGCGGCTCCTGCATCGACTTGGTGCTGCACTGCCGGCCCGAAGTGGAGACGCCGCTTGAAGCGGCAAAGCTGCTCGGCGAGTGGTACGGCATCCCCGCACCTGCGCCCGCGCAAAGCAGCCTGCCAGCCCGCAAGAGCACAGAGGAATACATCGCCGAGCGGTGCAGGGCGAACCCTGAGCCCGCTGTCGCCTACCTGGCCAGCCGCGGCATTGATGAGGCCGTCAGCCGCCGCGCCATCCAGACCGGCGCACTCGGCTGGAACACCTGGAACAGCAACAAGGTGCCCGCTGGCGAGCCCGGCCATGGTGGGCCGGCTGCTGCGTTCATCGTGCGTGCGGCGGCATCCGCTGCCGTTGTCGCCGTAGACCTGCGTTATGTCGACGCCACGCTCAACGGCAACGTCAAGACGCAGTGCCAGGGCGAAAAGCTCGGCCACGGCTGGACAAGCGATTGGCGCCGCCTGCAGCGGGCACGCACCGTGTACATCGTCGAGAGCCCCATCAACGCGCTATCGGTGGAGTGCTGCCACTTGCCGGAAGGCTGTGCAGCCTTTGCCATTCGCGGTACCGCCAACGTGGATAAGATCGACTGGTCGTTTCTGCGTGACAAGCGCGTAGTGATCGCGCTCGACCATACCGACGCGGTGAATGAGCGCACAGGTCAGCGCCCCGGCCTGGCTGCGGCATGGAAGCTGTCGGAAGTGCTGACCGCTGCCGGCATCGGGTCGATGCTGGTTGACATGCAGGATTGGGAAGAGGGCGAGGATATCAACGACGTGCTCAAGGCATATGGGGCGAGCGAGCTCACTGCGCGCATGGGTGCGTTGGAGCCGTGGCTTATTCCCGGTATGCCAGGCGGCGGCGAGCGCATGAAGGGAACGCGTCGCATCTTCCTGCCGCTGCACGATTTCAGCGTGTACTGGCGCTTCCGCGTCAAAGAGGATTTCACGCACTACGTGGGGAAGTACAAAGAACCCGAGGACGACGACGGAGGGACGAGCCCCACAGAAGAGCTCGCAGACTTGTGCTCGTTCCGCGTCGCGGGCATTTCACGCCTGCGTATCCAAAGCCATCTGGCCACCATCAACGGCACACCCGACACGCAGCCCGAAACCGTGTTCGGCATCAGCGCCCAAGTGCCGCGCTTCGGTGCGGCGTTGCAGCGCGAAGTGGCCAGCAACGACCGGCTCTACAACCTGGAATGGTGGCGCGGCAAGTTCGGCCATATCTGGATGCCGGCGCAGTTCGCACGCATGGTCAACGTTCTGGAGCGCGCTGCCGAGCTCGGTGCCCGCGACGTGGTGAACTTCGTCGGCGTGGCATGGCGCGACGGCGAGCTCGCCGCAATGGAGGGCAGCGACTGCTATTTCCTGGAGCCGCACAAGCAGTGCCTGTATCACAACATGGCATTCCCGCGCGGCAGCCGGCAGAACGCCCGCGCCGTCATCGCGGCCTATCAATCCACTTTCCACAACAACGCAGCCGCTATCGCGCTTGTGTGGGGGCTTGGCGCGCACCTGAAAACGGTGCTCGGCTTCTACCCGCATCTGCAGATGCAGGCTGAGAAAGGCTCGGGCAAATCGAAGCTCCTGGAGAGCCTGCAAACCACGCTCGCTTTTCAGGTGTTGTCGGGCCAGATGCTCAAGACCGACCACCGCCGCCGCGCGTCCGTCTCCTGGACATCGCACCCGGTGGGGTGGGATGAATTCTCGAAGCTGCCCAAGATGGTGCTGTCCGATATCGACGGCTTGCTGCAGTCCACCTATCGTTTCGAGTTCACGCGCGTCGGTGCCGCACTCACGCCGTACCTTATGTGCGCGCCGGTGCTGCTCGCCGGCGAAGAGGTCGACGTGGAAAGCCTGCAGTCGAAAATCTGCCGCACGTCGCTGTCTGTCGCCAAGCAGGGCGACATCATCCCGCATACCCTGCCGCAATTTCCCGTGTGGGAATGGCTGCAGTTCATCGCGCAGATTGATCCGGCGCGCATCCGCGATCTGCACGCTGCGTTCCTGGACGTGTGCAAAAAGCGCAGCCGCGCAGAAGCCAGCGACGCCACCGCGCGCCGCATGATGGAGAACTACGCTGCCATCATGACCGCTTGGGCGCTTCTGGCGGAGTTCGCAGAGATCGACGTCGACCAAGGCGCGTTTGTGGACGATGCGCTGGCCGAGATGAACGCGCACATCGCCGAGACCAACGGCTCACGCCAGCCGTGGGTGTGGATCATGGAAATCTTGTTGTCGGAGCTCGACGCCGGCCGCTACCAGTATCCGCATTGCTGGGACACGATTCAGACCGACAGCGGCCGAGAAATGGCGCTGTTCCTGCGGCCAAGCCACGTGATGGACCACCTCTCAACGGCGCCGCACCTGCGGCCCAAGTTTGATGGGCTGCCGATCAAGACGGCGCGGGTGTTCAAGCAGCAACTGCTGCAGTCTGGCGTGGTCGCCGTGCACAACGGCAAACAGATGGACGATGTGGAGAAGCGCATCTTCAACCGCCGGCACGGGCACATGACTGCGTTGAGTCTGGCCAAGATGGAGAAGCTCGGGCTGTACGCGTCGCCGGCGCCATCGGACCACGGCATACCGCCGTAGCGCCTGGCCGCAGCTATCCAACGGAGCCCGCCTTGTGCGGGCTTGTTTTCTTCCGGACTTGTCGCCATCCCCCACAGGATATCTAGGGGCGAGAGACGGGCTGCGTTCGACCAAGAGCGGACGTCACAATAGCGCTGCGGAGCTACGCCCAATGTCAAACCTGAATCCCGCCCACACGTAGCCTTTAAGGAGGCACGGGGTAGCATGCAGCTTCTGGCGCTCTACCCGGCGGAATTGATGGACTGCACTCCGGCGTCGGCGCCTCGCGGAGCGACAAGTTCAAAGCCTTCAAAGGCGCCATCCAACGGCGACCTATTCTGACTCACGCTTAAGCCCCCTCTCAAAAGGGCAATCAATTCCGTGCGCATCAATCTGAACGCTCGTTTTCCGCGCTGTGAAATTGCTCGGCGGAAAATATTCATACTGAACTTTTCGCATCAATCATAAAAATTCTAGCGCCAGCCAAAAATTGGGATGTGCATCGAGATTGATAAAAAAAGAAGTATTTTTTTTGATCAACTTGCACACTTTGCATCACCCACAAAACGTCACCAGCAAACGGTTTGGTTGCCTCCTCAGCACCGTCCGTGTCGGCGGAACAACAGGGTGCAAAAAAAATTCCGCTTAAAGAAGTTATCAAATGAGTAACACATCAACCTAGAAACCGCATGGCCGAGCGGTTTGCGGCAGATTGAATGGATAACATGTATCAAACGAGCCGGCGACAACCTCGCCAAACTATCACTCGCCTCATTGCAAACTTTTGTTGGGCCGCTCTAGAATGAGCGCTAATTACCCGTTGTCACTCTTATGCCAGAGCGTGTCAGGTAGAGGAACTATGAAAAGACTTTGAGAGGGCCACCGGCAAACGTGCCGTTGCTGGTGCGCCAACAAAAAGGAAAGGCCCGAGCAGCGCCGCAACCACGCCAATGGATGCGCTACTCAGGCCTCAGGCACTGCGCTGAAGATTCCGGCGCCAGCTAGCTGGCGCTGGTCGCGCTTTTTCGCGTGTCGCGTATATGCGCTCGCTTTTTAGTGCGACTGATCTTCAGAGCTCCATTTTAGGTGCGACCTCTCCTAATCCGAAAGATTTTTCGCAAATCACCGGCTTTGGAAGGGCGACTGTCTGATTTTTGCCGCAACGCGCGGCAAGGAGCACTGTTATGCCCAAGTTTGTTGTTCGAGTGACCATTCATGATGGTCGTGAGCAGGACTATCAACGGCTGCACGAAGCGCTGGAAGCCATTGGCTGTCTTCGTAGGGTCATGTCTGGCGATGGTCGATGGTACCAATTGCCAGACGCCACGTACGTCTACAAGCCATCCACGCCCGCCAACGCAGAATCGGTACGCGATCGCGTGGCTCCGATTGTGAAGCTCACCGTTCCCCGCACGACGGCGCCAGAAGTGTTTGTGGCCGAGTATTCATCGTCGGCGTGGTCTGGTCTCACCGTAGTGAAGTAGGAGAGTTGTGCTGCGGTCGACCCGCACTTCTGCCGGTCGACCGCCCCTGATCCTTTGCGCACCGGCAGCCGACACCAGTCCGTCCATGCCGCACCCATCGACAAAAGCGCACCACCACCTCCCCACCCGTTCACCTCCCGCATGCGCTTCTGCAGCGGCCCAATGTCACTGAGCGCAGATACGGCGTCGGCCGATTCGACAAAGCTCCAACGAGCAGCCCCATGAGGGCGGAGCGCTATGCCCGATCGCTTCACGGGCGACCATGCGCCGTTGGCTGGTGCTTTGGTCTTCCATCGGGATACACGCAAACTGACAAAACCCGTGGCACCGTGTAGTTCTCCGCCTAACCCATTGATTTATAAAGAAAGGGGTGCCACGGTTTTGCCTCAAGATGCCACGGTTTCGGTCCAATCCGCCACATGGCCATTTTTGCCTGCCGTCCCTACTTCTTTCTTTTTTCCTTTAAAAATCAAAGAGAAAGAGAAAGAAGGCGGAGAAAAAGAGAGGAACGGGCGTGCCACGGTTTCGAGGGATTGCCTATTTTTTAGGCCACGGAATTGGAGGTGTGCCACACCCCATTTCGTGGCATTCCGTGGGCGGCAAATTCGTTGTAGCGTAAGGCTTTGCGGGCAATGTGAGCGGGTGTGCCACGGTGCCACAGTTTTTTTTGCCTGTGTGGTCCGGAACTCGTGGGTTTTGGGCGCCCGATAGTCCCCGAGCGCAGCCCTGCGGCCCGGAGCAGCAGGACGTCTTCAGGCAGATTTATCTGCACATAGCTGCGTGTCTTGAACTGGAGGGTGAAGCCTCATGACTCAGCCGGTGTTCAACATCTTTGACGCCCTGTCTGCTTGGGGCAAGACACTTCCTACTTGGCAGCATTTTCTGCTGAGCAAATTGGTGGAGGAAGTCGAACTGTCGGACGCCGTGCTCGATGAGGTCTTTTCTGAGTACTTGATTGACCAGAACCTGGCTGGTCCCGACGCCGCTCGTGTTGCTTGGGACCTCGCACTCCCTCAGTTCAAGCTCGGTGCTCCTGCAGTGGCGAGTACCCTGACGAGGATGACTGGCGTCTCTGGTGTCAACGCGCTGACGACCGGTGAAACGCTAAGCTTCGGCCCCAAGCTCACGGTGATCTACGGACCCAACGGGGCGGGAAAATCCGGCTATGCGAGGGTGCTGAAATCCGCATGCTTTACGCGATCAAAGGATATCGGAATCCTGGGCGACGTGAAGGTTGTGAAGAGCAAGCAGCCAAAGCCAACTGCGAAGTTCTCCTTCGACGACGGTTCCACGGTGGACTTCATTCATCAGGAACCCTGCCAACGAATGCGAGATGGCTTCGCGGTCTTCGACTCGAGCTGTGTACGTGTGCATCTGGACGGCCGTAACACTTTCCAGGTCATGCCGTATCTGTTCGATGTCTTCCCGCGCATGGTGGCGGCATTCACCGAGGTGCAGACTAAACTCCGAGACCAGATCACGCGGCGCACGCCCGCCGCCGACAAGTACGTCATCCAGGACAGCACATCTGAAGTCGCGATAGCACTCTCTGCTCTCAGTGCAAAGACCGATCTTGCTCGGCTGAACGAGCTCGCTGTGTATAGTGAAGCCGAAGCTGCCCAGCTCTTCGCGATCGAACAAAAATTGGTCGAGTTGCGGACTACGGACCCGAAAGAGATCGTCAAGAGGAACGAACAGCGCATTGCCGACCTGAAGGCCGTTCATGCGTCCATCGGTGCCCTGACGCAATCGGTGCAACCGTCGCTTGTGCAAGGCATTGCTGAAGCGGCGTCGAAGATAACGGTGCTTGTGGAGCAAGGTGCGGCCCTTTCAGCCGCCCGTTTTGGCGGAGAGCCGGTTCAACCTGTCGGAACCCGTGCATGGCTGGATCTGCTGGGCGCTGCGATCATTTATGGTGAGGAAGCGTATCCAGGCGCCCCATTTCCTCCTCAGATGGACGGTGCGCGCTGCGTGCTATGCCAACAGACCCTAGATGCCGCCAGCGCGGATCGCCTGACCAAGTTCTACCAGACGGCTACTAGCGATGTAGAAGCTCAACTTGCTAATACTAGACGCACGCTGAAATCGCTCAGCCAGGCGCTTGGTAACGTAGGACTGTCATTTTTTCGCGAGGAAAGCGCCGCGCGACGCACCGTGGAAGAACTCGATGCAGCACTGGCGGCGGACATCGTTAGCCACGTGGAGGGCTTTCGGACAGTTGTAGGTGTGCTGGCCGATGCGGTGGCGGCAGAGACGCCTCCGGCACTGTCGCTGCTCGCATGTGACGCTGTGTCGGACCGCCTGTCCGCGATCGCAGATCGACTGGATCAAGACAACGTAAGGCTCCGGCAGAGCGATCCTCAGGTGTTGATCGACGCGCTGCTTCTGGAAATGCAACTGCTTAAGGACCGACAGTGGCTGGCCGGTCAGTATGTTGCCATGGCGGAAGCGGTCGAAGATCTGAAATGGGTGGCAAAAGCGAATGCATGCCTTCGCAGCCTGCCCGCCATCCAGCGCGATGTTACAAGCAAGCAGAAGGCCTTGGCCAAGGAACTCGTTGCACAGGGCTTCATCGCCCGATTCAACGAGAACTGCGCCGCGCTTCGGCTGACACTGCCGGTGCAATTCAGGTTTGCCGGCGAGGCAGGGACCACGGATCGAAAAATTGAAATTGCAAACGCCGGGATGACCGGGGTCGATCCTTCGCAAGTGCTCAGCGAGGGAGAGCAGACGGCCGCTGCGCTGGCCGACTTTCTGACGGAGGTGGAACTCAATGGCGCTTGTGCCGGCGTAATCTTCGACGATCCAGTAACGTCGATGGATCATGTTCGCAAGGAAGCGATCGCGCAGCGCCTGGTGGCTGAAGCCAATAAGAGGCAGGTCATCGTCTTCACGCACGACATCCTGTTTACAAACTACCTCGCGACCGCTGCCCAAGAGAAGGGGGTGGCATTCGCCGGACGCACAGTATGGCGCGATGATGCCAATTTGCCGGGGGCCATCGACCGGCTGGCTTTTCCACACGAACACTATGAGGGGGCTGCGCATGATCGGGCCAAGGGGCACTACGAGTCGGCGCGGACCTTGACAGGCGACCCGCAGCGGGATGCCTTGGAAAAGGCCTGTGGCAGTCTGCGAACTGCCTATGAGGATTTCATCCAGAGGAGGCTGTTCCACAACGTGGTGCGGCGTTGGCGCGAGAACATTCCCTACACGGTGAATCAGGTGTACTTCGACGAAGCGATTGCGGCCCGCATTCATGATCGGATGGTCGCGCTATCGCGCTACATCGATGCGCATTCCCATTCGGAGGATTTTCATGAGGTGCCGCTCACAGTCGATTTTGTTAAGAGCGAACTGGTCAATTTCGATGCGATCAAGTCGGATTACAAAAAGGCCCGCACGGAATGGGAAAAGACGAGGCCAACTGCCACAACTGTCTTCAATTGAGTCGCTTTTGGAAAACGCTTGAACATGTATGACCTACACCGATTGGGGTGGAACAGCTTCCAGCAGCTTTGTCTGACCATCGCCCGGGAGATTCTTGGGCAGACGGTGCAGTCATTCTTGGATTCGAATGATGCGGGGCGCGATGGTGCTTTCGCGGGAAGCTGGACCCCGTCACCAGGACAGCACTTCAGCGGCAACTTCGTCATCCAATGCAAGTTCTCCAGCAAAGCGGGAAGTTTGCTGACGAAGTCCGGCATCGCGGATGAAATTCCCAAAGTTCGCAAGCTCGTTTCCAGTGGACTTTGTGATGTCTACATCCTGATGACGAACGCCGGTGTGTCCGCAAAGCAGGAGGCTCAGATCAAAGCTGCGCTGAACGACGCCGGAGTGCGGGACGTGCTGATTTGCGGGGCCACTTGGATTGAGGACCAGATCAGAGAGAACGCGCGGCTGCGGATGCTCGTGCCTCGCGTCTATGGTCTCGGCGATCTGAGCCAGATTTTGGACCAGCGGGCCTACGCTCAGGCTCGCGCCGTTCTTGAATCGTTACGTGATGAGTTGGCCAAGGTCGTCATCACGGAGTCCTACCGCAAGGCCGTCAATGCGCTCGACAAGCATGGGTTCGTCTTGCTGATTGGTGAGCCTGCTGCAGGCAAGACGACGATCGCTTCAATGCTAGCGATGGCGGCCGCCGACAAATGGAAGTCATCGGTTCTCAAATTGGCCGAACCTGCCAAAGTCGTGGAGCGGTGGAATGTTGACGAACCTTCGCAGTTCTTCTGGATCGACGACGCATTCGGTGTGACGCAGTACGAATCGCCGTTGGTGCATGGCTGGAACCACTCGCTTGCGCAGGTCAAGACCATGTTGCGCAGAGGCGCCAAGATCGTCATGACCTCCAGAGACTACATCTACAACAAGGCCCGCCAGGACCTCAAGGAAAGCGCATTTCCTCTGCTCAGCGAGAGCCAAGTTGTGATCGATGTACATGATCTGTCCGACTTGGAAAAGCAGCAGATTCTTTACAACCACCTCAAGCTGGGCAAGCAGGCCACTGAATTCCGAGCCACCATCCGACCTCACTTGGAGTACATAGCGGCGCATCCGCGCTTCATTCCGGAGACCGCACGACGTATTGCAGACCCCTTTTTCACAAAAGATCTCTACCTTGGCAGCTACCATTTGGGCGAGTTCGTAGAAAAGCGGGAACAGCTTCTTCTCGAAGTGATCCAGGGTCTGGACGCGAGCAGCAAAGCGGCGCTGGGCTTGATCTACATGAGAAAGGACCATCTTGAAAGTCCGATCATGTTGCAAGGCTCTGAGCAGAGCGCCATCGAGAGGCTGGGCAGCACGTTGGGAGACTGCATTCAGGCGCTCGATGCACTCAATGGCAGTCTCGTGACGCTCATGCAAGTCGATGACCAGCCGGTATGGCGATTCAAGCATCCAACGATCGGCGATGCCTACGCCGCCACCCTGGCTTTCAGCTCGGACCTGCTTGGCATCTTTCTCAGCGGTAGCTCCACCGAGAATCTTCTTTCGCAAGTCACATGTGGGAAGGTTGGCGTCGAGAAGGCTGTCGTTGTCCCTAAGTCGCTGTTTCCGGCGATGATGGGGCGCCTACGGGATTTTTCAGCCAGCAACCAGTACAAGGTTGAGTGGATGTCTTCGTGGGGCGCTCGGTGGACGCTCTATCGATTTCTCGCCAAGCGCTGCTCGAAGGATTTTCTGGCGGCGTATCTTGAGCAATCTCCAGATGTCTTGCTGCGCGTGGCTAAGCCGGGCCTAAGTCTGAGCGTCGTTCCCGAAGTTGATCTTGCCGTGCGCTTGCATGAATTCGGCCTTCTTCCTGAGGAGACGCGCAAGGCGTTCGTTGAGACCGTGAGCGCTTACGCTGTTGAGGGGCAAGATCTGCATGCGTTGGACGATATCGGGGTGCGGAGTGTGTTCGAGGACAGCGAGTTTGACGAACTGGTCGAAGCGGTGAGAGTGAACTTGCTCCCAAAGCTCGAGGATGTCCGGATCAATGCGCAGGGCAGTCACAGGTCTTCCGACTCGCCGGATGAACACATGCAGGGAGTCCTCGAATCGCTCGGCACCCTCAAGAAGCAGTTTCGCAAAGACGAACAAGTGGTCAAGCGCATTGACAAAGAAATCGCTCGCGTGAACGAGTGGATCTCCGAAACTGAGCCGCCGGAGTCGAAGGTGGGGCCGAGAGTTCTTGGCGCCGTGGAGCATTCAGACGAGAGACACGGCACGAGAAGCATCTTTGACGATATTGCCGATTGACCCCCACCGGGCAGATTGTGAGGGTGATTGTGAGGGCGATTTCATTCGTGTAACGCCTCGATCAAAGCGTGGCAAAGGTTTGCTGGTGATTTACGTAGAATGATCGAGTAAGCTCGTTTCGCCTGATTTCACGGCGAACCAGAAACCCCGGTAGATCAACGATCTCCGGGGTTTTTCTTTTCAGGTCGTACTAGGCGGCATCATGGCAAGCGTCACTTGGTAGAGACCATTCGGAGGGGTAAGGAGGAGCTTGAAAAACCCTCCTTAATCTCACTTCCGAGCGAGAATCCGGCACTGCGGCCGCGCGGCCTGCAACTTGTAGCGTCCTGTGTGTACGCGAAACGGCCCTGGCGGCATGGGCGCTGTGACCGCTGGCAGAAGGGATGTCCAGGCCAAATTTTGCCTTGTGCGAATCGCCCACCACGTCATCACATCCCCTGTTTGCTACCTTTATTCACTCGTCCCAGTCTCCAGTCCGAGCTTTGCCAGTAACTCGTATGTAAGTCGGATGTGCACTTCAACCGCCAATGCCGCACGTGCTTCCTGCCGCGCCATGGCCGCTTCGAATATGGCCGTATGTTCCTCATGCACGTTGCGGCTGCTGGGTTGCGCGCTACCCCGCCGAATGGCCACGCGCCGATAACGTTCGCCATGGCGGTAGAGCAGGTCCAGCAGGTACTTGCTCCACGGTGAACGGTGCGCGGCGATGAGTGCTTCATGAAACTGCCGGTTGGCACGTTCCCAGTGTTCGGGATTGGCCGATGGACCCAGCGATTCCGCGTCGCTCAGGGCGTCAAAGGTGGCGCGCAGGTGTGCTTCCCATTGCGCATCGCCGTGACGGATGGACAAGCGCACAGCTTCCGTCTCCAGCATCACTCGCGTGTCGGTGAGGTCCTGCAGGTCGGCCAACGAAATTCCCGTCACGCGATAGCCGCGCTGGCCCTCCACCGTGACGAGCGCGTCCGAGACGAGGAGCGCCAACGCTTCGCGCAGCGTACCGGCCCCCACGTTATATCGATCCTTGAGATGTTCAACGCGCAGGCGCTCGCCCGGAGCGAGACGGCCCTGAATGATGTCCTGCCGCAGATCGAGGTAAGCGCGCTCGCATAGGGTACGAGGCACTTCGGGTTCTGTATGCGCAACCGTGGTTGTGCTGGCCGCTTGTGCGCCAGACACACCGGCTTGTATGGCGCGTTTCATTCTTCGCTACCTCTGTCTAGATGCCGCTTGAGGCGATAGGCCAATTGGGGACGGGTGAGGCCCAGCTGGCGTGCGGCGCCGGAAAGATTGCCCTTGGCGCGTTCGACCGCTAGGTCAAGCAGTTGCGTTTCCAATGCTTCGAGACTCAGGCCGCTGTCCAGAATGCGCGCGCACAGGGTCTGTTCGCTTTCGAGCCGCACGGGTGCCAGGCGACCTTGGGGACTCAACTGCGATTGCATGCCTGAGGGCTGGTTGGGAAAAAGGTGTTCGATCTCGATGCTTTCACCCTGTGGTGCGAGGATGACGCCGCGCTCCACGAGGTTCTCCAGCTCTCGGACGTTGCCGGGCCAGTCGTGATGCATGAGCGCTTGCATCGCGCGTTCCCCAAAACCAGCGAGGCGCTTCTGGTGCAAGGCCGTGAAACGGGCCAACAGGTGATTGGCCAGCGGCTCGATATCGGTCATGCGTTCGCGCAGCGGCGGGATGCAGATCGGATAGACGTTCAGCCGATACAGCAAATCGCGACGAAAGCGCCCCTGAGCTACCGCGGCTTCGAGATCGACGTTGGTGGCTGCCACGAGACGCACGTTTACCTTGCGTGTGCTTTCGGCGCCAAGCCGCTCGATTTCGCCTTCTTGCAGGACGCGAAGGAGCTTGGCTTGGGCGGGCAGCGGTAAGTCGCCCACTTCATCCAGGAACAACGTGCCGCCATCCGCCCGTTCGAAGCGGCCGGTGCGCGCCGCGTGGGCACCGGTATAGGCGCCGCGCTCGACGCCAAACAGCTCGGCTTCGATCAGATCGGCCGGCAGGGCGGCGCAATTGACGGCGACGAACGGGCCCGTTGCTCGGGACGAGCCTTCGTGAAGTGCCCGCGCAAAACGCTCCTTGCCCACGCCAGTCTCGCCTGTGAGCAGCACCGTCACGTGGGTGGCAGCCGCACGGTTCAGCAGTTCGTGGGCGCGCTGGAACGCGGGCGAGCGGCCTACCAGCATGCCCGCTGCCACGAGCGGCTCACGTGTCGACTCGATCGTGGTTTTGAGGGCTTGCACTTGTTCGCTAAGCGCCGCAATCGTGTCGAGCAATGACTCGTCTTCAAAGTACTGGCGCTGCTCATCCCCGTCGGGCCATTCATCAATCGGTTTGCCCACGATCTCACAGTGATCGGCGCCACATGCGGCACAGGTGCTTTCCTTGAAGAGGATAAGGCGGCCCATGAATGCACTGGTGTAGCCGCTGGCATAGCCGAGCTGGATCCAGCAAGCCGGTTCGTCCACCACGCCGTAGGCTTGGCGGTGGGCGTGTGCTTCCCAGGAGTTGTCCCAGCGGAACTCGCCAAAGAACCGCCCGCTCGCGGGGTCGAAGTCGAGCTGGACCGGTGTGACACGCACCGCCCCTTCGAGCATGTGCAACTGCGGGCCGACCATGAAGGCGGCATCGAGTGACAGCGCTCCACGCGTCTTGCGAGCAAATTCGGCATCGCGACGCCCGGAGGCATACCCCATGCGGGTCAACAGGCGGCGCGCATGAACCGGCCCTACCGAATTGATCAGGTCTTGCCGCAAACCGCTCAGCGCGGCGGTGTGCAGCAACAGCATGCGGCGCTCGCCCAGCCAGATGGTGCCGCTCTCGGGTTCGAAATGCAGCAGGCGCCGCAGGTCGGCGTCTGAGGGGTAATTGAACTTGGCTTGCACAGCGAGCGGCCTCCTGTGTGAGGGCGGAATTGGCCGGAATCTCGATATTCTCCTGGATAAGCAGGGAGACAGCAAGCACCGGAAACAGCGGGGTTTCCGGCAGGGGCGAGGGCTTTGATCAATTGATCAAGCGCCGATGCTGACCAATCCCACCAAATCATCAAAAAGGAGCAGGGGGTCTCCGTACCGGGAGCAGGCGACCCTACTTGGGGCCCGGAATACGCGCGGTAAATCGAGCCGAAACGTCATGGTTTTCCCTTGAAATATCGAGATTATTTGGCGAGGCGGTCGCAACTGGCATGCCTTCTGCAAACCGACTCCCCGCGACCGCGCAGCAGCGCTTTGCCGGTCGCGATTCCGGCGGTGTGTCCGCGGCGCATGTTCGTCGCGACCGGGCAGTGCCGCCGTCTTGTTATCTCGCATCAATCAATAGACAAGGAGACACCCGTGAAAGGCAACTACGTTCGCGCGGCCACGGCCATCTGTGTTGCGGTCTGTGGGACCCACGCCAGGGCGACAGACGTGTTCAATCTGGAGGGTTTTGGTCCGATCTCGCGCGCAATGGGCGGAACGGGCGCGGCCTTCGATATCGGGGCCGCCGCCATGATGGAAAATCCCGCGACACTTAGCCTGATGGGCGAGGGCCGCCATTTCAGCCTGGGGCTCGATGTTGTGTCGACCGACATCAAGGCCACGAATACGGCAACCGGCGAGACAGCGAGTTCGGGCAACCACGGCAATAACAACGGGCCATATTTTGCGCCGCAGACCGCGTTCGTTTATCGGCAGGGCAGGTACGCGTTTGGGGCCGGCATTTTCGCGGAGGGTGGCCTGGGCACGCAATACGGCGGCAGCAGCTTCCTTTCGCGTACCTCCAACGGTGTGGACACCGGGCTGGACCAGTTCTCTCGGCTGCTGGTGTTGCGTGTGCCGTTTTCGGCGGCATACCAAGTCACCGACAAGCTGACCGTGGGCGCATCGCTGGATGCGGTCTGGACGTCGCTGAATCTCGGGACACTGCTGGATGTTTCCCAGATCGGCACGCTGGCCGGCCAGGGGCGCGTCTCGGGCACGCTTGTTCCCACCTTGTTGGGCGTGCCAGGGCTTTCCGGCGGTTACATCAACTTCGCACGCAATGCGCCGGTCGGGGGCGGCGCTCAGGCCTGGGGCATCGGCGGGCGGCTGGGTCTGACCTATCAGGTCACGCCGGATACCCGCATCGGTGCTGCGTATAACGCGAAGACACATGTTGGCGACCTCACGGGCCAAGCAACGCTTGCCGCCGTCAGTTCGGTCGCGGGCAACATTCCGCTCAAGGGCGACGTGACGGTTCGGAACTTCCAGATGCCCGCCCAACTGACCGTAGGCATCAGTCATCGGTTCAACGATCAACTGCTGGTGTCAGCGGACTACCAGCGTGTGTTCTGGTCAAGCGTGATGAAGGACATGAACGTCGGGTTCGTGCAGTCAGGCACGGGTGCCAATCTGGATCTGTCGCTGCCGCAGAACTACCGCGATATCAGCGTGTTCGGGATCGGCGCCGAGTACCGTTACAACGCAAAGTGGACGTTCCGTGGCGGGTTCCATTACGCGCAGGAGGCCATTCCCAGCAACATGCTTTTGGCCGTGGTGCCCGCCACGCCCACGACGAGCCTGACCGGCGGCGTTTCCTATGCAATCGGCAAGAACGATGTGATCGACTTTGCGCTGTCGGTAGCGCTGCGCAAGACGCTGGCCAATTCGAGTCAGCCCAATACGGCGGTGCCGATCAGCGTGACGCACTCGCAAGTCAACGCCGTGATTGCGTACCAGAAGCGCTTCTAGGGCGCACGTGCCTGGGCGACGAAACCTTGTCGCCCAGTCTTGCACGGATCAGCTTCCGTCGACCGGAATGTGATACTTGCGAAGCCGGTAAGCCAGCGTCGGGCGACTGATGCCGAGCACCCGTGCCGCGCGCGACAGGTTGCCGTTGGCCTCCACCACGGCGGCGCGCAACATCGCCACCTCGGTTTCCTCCAGGCCTGGCCGGGGAATGGCGGTGCTGGACGGCGCGACGTCTTCAGCCGTCTCGCTGCTCTGCCCGATATTGCCGCTGCGTTTGAGGATGAACGAGGCGGTGTCGATCTCCTCACCGCTGGTGAAAAGATGGCACAAGTCCAGTGACCCGCCATCTTCGGCCAGGATCACGGCGCGTTCGATCATGTTCTCCAGCTCGCGGACATTGCCGGGCCAGTCGTAGGCGAACAGCGCATCGACGGCACGTTCGCGAAAGCCGGTGATCTGCTTGTCGTGCTTCTTGGCCAAGCGCTGGAGGAACCAGTTCATCATCAGCGGGATGTCGTCCCGCCGTTCGCGCAGTGGCGGCACCTGGATCGGGAAAACGTTCAGCCGAAAGAACAGGTCTTCGCGAAACTGGCCCGCCTTGGCGGCTTCGCGCAGGTTCACGTTCGTGGCGGCAATCACCCGCACGTTGACCTTGCGTGTGCGCGTATCGCCCACGCGCTCGATTTCCCCCTGCTGCAACGCGCGCAACAGCTTGCCTTGTGCGGTCAGGCTGAGCGTGCCGATCTCGTCGAGGAAGAGCGTGCCACCGTCGGCGCGCTCGAAGCGCCCGGGCCGCGACGTGGTTGCGCCCGTGAAACCGCCGCGCTCCACGCCAAACAATTCCGATTCCATCAGATGCTCGGGAATCGACGCGCAGTTGACGGCAACGAATGGCCCGTCAGCGCGTTTGCTCAGGCGATGCAGATTGTTGGCGAAGACCTCCTTGCCGACACCGCTTTCCCCCAGGAACAGCACGGTGGCTTCGGTGGGGGCCACCTTGTTGACCATATGGCAGACGGTGTTGAAACCGGCCGAGATTCCCACCACGCCGAAGCTGTTTTCCGGTGCGCTGGCCAGGCGCGCGGCTATGCGGCTTGTGGCCGGCAGTGGGGCCTCGGGCTGGGGCGCCCATTTGACGAAATCGCCAATCTGCAGGAAACGCAGGTCGTCTTCGGCGTCTTCCCACTCTTCAACGGGTTTGCCAACTACGCGGCATTTCGCATGCCCCATGCCGCGACATTCGATCTCGCGCCAGAGGATGGGGCGGCCCATGAAAGCGCTGGTGTATCCGCACGCGTAGCCGATCAACATCCAGCACACCGGTTCGTTGCCGATGCCGTAGCTGGCGACGTGGGCCTCGGCCTCGGAGCTGTCGATCAGGTAGAAATCGCCGAAATAGTGGCCACGCTGTACATCGATATCGAGTGCGACCGGCTCGCAATGCACCATGCCTTCCAGCGACACCAGTTGCGGGCCTGCCAGGAAGTCGTCGTAGCTGTTGAAGCCTGCGCGAACCTTGCGCGCCATGGCGGCATCGTGCGTACCGGCCTGATAGCCGATGCGGGTGATCAGCCCGCGCGCCGTTTCCTTGCCCAGGCTTTCGATGAGCTCTTGCCTCAGCGCGCCGAGCGAGCTGATGTGCATGAGCATCATGCGTTGGTCGTCCAACCAGATCCGGCCTTGCTGCGGAGCGAAGCGCAAGCGTTTGGCGAGGTCGTGGATGGCCGGCACGCGGATCTCGGTGGCTCCCGGGTGTTTCGGGTCGCGATCGGGTCGCGCCGGTGCCGTAGCGTCGGATTTGGATTGTCGCGGATGCCGTTTTGCCATGGTCTCCTCGATCGCGGCCAGATGGGGTGCCGTCGCGACGGCGAGCGGCTGGCGCTCACGCGGCACCGTCCGGCTGTTGTTGTCGGACGGTCCGCGGACGTCATACAAGGTTTGATCGAATGAGCTTAACCTCAGCTTCCAGATATGGGGATTGGTGAAAATACGCGACATGGCCGATCTGCGAAATTGATCGTCAATGCTGTGCTGTGTTCGTCGCGTTGCTGGGCTCGCGATTCTTGATGGGTTGCTGGCTTAAACGAAGCGGTCGAAGTGCATCTGTTCGAACGGCACGTGATGCGTGTGCATCAGTAATGTCTGCACGGCTTCGATCATGGGCGGAGGTCCGGCGAAATAGAACTCGAATTGGTCCAGCGGTGTTGCCAACACCCGCTCGACCTCGGCGTGTACGAAGCCGGTCGGTCCTTGCCACGCAAGCTCGGGCGCAGGCGCAGACAGCACGACCGAGAGTGCGAAGCGGCTGTCTGCCACGAGGTCTTCAAGTGCCGCCATGGCGCCGAGGTCGGGCTGTGAGCGCCCGCCGTAGAAGAAGTGCACGCGTCTCGCGCGGTTCTCGGAAAGCGCTCCACGGGCGACCGACAGCATGGGCGCAAGCCCCGAGCCTCCGGCAATGCACACAATGTCGCGTGCGTTGTCGTCACGCAGGTAGGCGTGGCCATAGGGGCCATCGAGCGTGATGGTTTGCCCGATTGCAACGTGATCGAACAAGGCGTTGCTGCCAGCACCGCCGGGAACGCGCCGGATCACGAATTTCCAGATGCCGTCCTCGTGGGGGAGGTTCGACATCGAATAGGCGCGCGCACCCCGCGTGTGCGGCGGATACAGCAGCGCGTACTGGCCCGGACGGAACTCTGCCGGGGCCTGTATCTGAAATGTGAACTCGCTCATGTCGGGCGTCAGCTCGCGCCGGGCCAGCAGCACGGCCGGCCAGCGGCCCGGTGATACGACCGGGAGATATGCTTCGTCGCAGCGCACGCGGATCGTGCAATCGCCCAGCAGGCGTGACTGGCAGGCGAGATGTTTGCCGCGCTTGCGGTCGCGTTCGGACAGCCCGGGTGCTTCCGGCCAGATGGATTCCACGAGACCCGAGAGCAGGTCAAAGCGGCATGCACCGCAGCCCCCGACGCTGCACTCGTGGGGCAGGGCAATGCCGGCGCGTAACGCGCCCCGCAGCAAAGTGTCTTCTTCTGCAGCGACGGAAAAAGCGGCGCCGCCTTCGATGGTGATCTGGTGTGTCATCGCCAGTTCCGATGTGTCGTTGGCCATGGTTTGGATGGAATAATGTCGCCCGGGCTGTCTGGTCTCACAGGCCGATGCTGTGCCGGAACTCGCGCACCGCAGCGGTGGCGCGCGCCTGCGCCGCTGGCGCGTCGGGCAGCGCTGCGCAGTACGCCACGATGGCTTCATCGGCCAGGGGCTCCCATTTGGCGAGCCAGCCGGTGATGACCTCGCGGTTTCCGGGCTGTTCCAGGGCCATGCGCACAAGTGCGCCGGCCCAGCGGCGATGGCGTTGCGCATCGGCCAGTTGCGCGTCGGTCAGCAGGCCAAGCAGGGTGTCGCCGTTGTGCCGGGCCGCTTCGCCGAGACCGCGCAATACGGCTTCCTCCACCGCCGGCCGTACCACCAGGCTCAGGGCAACGAAGCACTCGGCCCAGTCCCACGCCACCAGCGCGTGTTCGACCAGCTTGCGCCAGCCTTGCCATGCCGGGTCCTGCTCCCAGTAGCGGCGTTCATCGGTGCCGAAGCCGAGGTCGCTGAAGGTCTGCGACAGCTCCTTGGTGCGGTACGCGGTGTGTGTCAGCCAGCGCAGCGAATCGGCCGTCTGATAAGCCGCGCAGTTCGAAATGGTCGAGGCAGGCGCCAGTTGCGTCAGATAGGCCGAGCCCATCTGCAGCGTGTGGAACAGGTAGCGCGCGGGCGTGTACAGGCGAGCCAGCGTGCCTGCCCAGGTGCGTTCGAGCATGGCGTCGTGCCCGCGCTCGGAAAACTGGTCGAGCAGCCCGAACACATAGGTCTCCTGCCCGTCCTGCAGCATGTTGTACGTGCGGTAGACCAGTTCATCCGGATCGCGGAACGCGTTCCAGTCGGGGTGGGTCAGGGGAGATGCGTTGCGGTTGCGCTTGAACCACTGCGCCATCTCGAAATTCGGGTCGAGTTCGAACGGCGCATCGGGGTTGTCGGTGGTGTAGTGCAGGTTGGTCGAGACGATTTCGTACTCGCTGGGCTTGCGTCGCCGCGCGGCCAGATGGCTCCAGGTCTTGAGCGGCTTGAGGACTTCAGCTTGCGTTGTCATGTGTGTCTCCGATTACAGCGTTTTTTCGTAGTAGAAGCGGACGTAGTCATCCGTCGTTTCGATGCGGCCGGCGAACGAGCTGAGGTTGACTTCGAGCTCGGACATCTTGAACGGGCGCCCCAGTGCCTCTTCGAGCGTGGCGCGGCGCAGGATCAGTTCGCCGTCGGTGTCGATGCGCACATAGGCGAGCTTGTCGTCGATGCGGATGCTCTTGCCCGGGTTGTCTTCCTGCGCGGCTTCGATGACGCCGGCAGTGATGCTGCTCGCGCGCAGTACGGGACCGACGCGATTGTTGCGGTAGGCCTCGGCGGTGTTGGCGATACTCATGGTGGGTTCCTGGGCGATGTCAGCAATTGGCGAAGAGAGGCTCAACGCCCTCGACAGCGACGAAGATGTCGTCGCCTTCGACTTTCAAGGCGTACTCGGCAAGCCGGCAGCCGCCGGGGTTGATGCCTTTGCCGGTGTTGGCATCGAAGGTCCACTGATGTGCGCGGCACATCAGCACCCGGCCGTCGAACTTGCCCTCGGCCAGCGGGATGTCCTGGTGCGGGCAGATTCCCTGGAACGCGCGCGGTTCACCCCCTTCGGGGCGCACCAGCACGATCACATGGCCGGCGACTTCGACCTCGGTCATGTCGCCTTCCCAAAGCTCGTCGAGCGAGCACACTTTCTGGAAGTTCATCGCGGCCTCATGCATCGCAAAAAATGAATTCGAGCGCTTCCATCGGCTTGATGTCGGTGTCGGCCAGCTTGGCGTTGCGCGGATAGAATTGCTCGCCGCCCTGACGCCGGACCCTGACGATCTTGCCGGGCTGCGGTGCCACGCGGCGCCCCACCGAGTGGTGTGCCGCTGCTGCGGCCACCTCGTCGATGGTGTTCTCGGTATCCACCGCGACGAGCTGCAGCACGAAGTCGTACTGAAAATTCGAAATCACAGGAAAAAGTGCCATGTCGTCCTCCGTTTGCGTGCCGCCTCACGCGGCTTTCTTTTGGTAGCGCTGATTGCGATACGCCTCGACCCACGCGTAGTGATGGGCGTCGTCACCGCACTCGCCAGGCGCCAGGTTCATGTACTGAAGTGCGCCCATCAGGTTGGGTGGCTGGATCTGCCCCGCGAGGAATCGGTCGACCAGCGTCAGGTGGTCGCGATAGCGCAGCGGGTCTTGCTGGAAGACCCAGCGGTCGATCTCGGAATTGAAGTGGTACGTGCGGCCCTTGTAGTCGAGCGGGTAGTCCTTCACGTTCCAGCCGTTGCCCGGAATTGCGCAGATCGGCAGCTGGCTCATGTTGCATACGATCGGCAGTGTCTCGGGCACGGTCAGCTCGGGCTTGCCGGCCAAGAGGTTGTCGATGATGACGTCCCAGGCTTTGCCGAATGTGTCGTTCCAGCCGGGGTATTTTTCTTCGAGCCAGTCGCGGCAATCAGGCGTCATGCCGGCTGCGGGGTTCCACCAGATCGTCGGACGCCAGAACCAGATACCCATCTGGTAGGCGTGGTGCTGGTAGTCGAACTCGTTGATCATCTGATCCCAGTACCAGGGCAGGTCCAGGCCCAGGTCGATCAACGTGCGTTCAAACTGCCCGACGATCCACTCCGTCATGAACTCCTTGAACGACTCCTTGCGATGGTGCAGCGGCGTTGCGTAATCCATCGAGGTGCCGGTGAGCAGCGAGAACAGCCGCCAGGCGCGCGCAATGGCAATGTCGACGAGTTTCTGCGCCTGCTCCTTGCGGCCGCTTGCGATCAGGATCTGCAGTGCCGGACCACCGATCTGCGCATGCCGCGACTCGTCGGTCTGGATGCTTGAGATGAGGCTGGCGAAGGTGAAATCACCCGCCTCTGCAGCGTCGGCGGCGAGGCCGAGGAACTGCATGTTGGTAAAGCCCGTCTCGAACGCGAACGTCAGCATGATCGCAATATCGATCGCGCTGCGCGACATGAACAGATCATCGAACGTGCTGCGTGCCGCGATCGCGCCCCATTCGTTGGTGTGATAAGCCTTATGGGCCCAATCGAACTGACGGTCCTTGGCGCAATAGTCGTGCGGGAAATACAACTGCAGCTGGCCGTGCCGATTCTCGTCGAGCATGCCGAAGGTGGCCATGTTGCGCATGCCCGGTGCGCGGCCGAAGCGGGCCATGCGTGCCTCGGCACTCATCGCGGCGTATTCGCCGAGCGCGATGGCGCCGTAGTGCGCCTTCAGAATCGACAGCCAGCCCGGGTCGGCGTCTTCGAACATGCGGCTGCGTTCTAGCGCAGCCTTGACCGAGTACGCACCGGCATCTTTCTCGCGCTGGATGCGGACGTATTCGGGATACGACGTCTTGTATGGCTCGTCGTAGGTTTCCCATGTCTGCATCGGTACGCCCTGCGCGCCGGTCATGATGTCGGGAAACAGCTCGGACTCGGTGACGTAGCTCGGGGTCCAGTTGGTCGTGCGTGCGATGTCGTACCACGCGGCGCGTTCCAGTAACGCCATGGTGATGTCTCCTTGGTGGGTCTGTAGTGCTTTTGCTTGGTGGTCTCAGCGCGGTCGCATTTGCGCTGGGCGGTCCTCCATTGCAAGGGCGGTGCCAACCGCAGCGGCTGCCGTGGGTTGGTGCAGCGCAAAATTCCGTGACGCCTGTATCGACGCACACCCTCGACACGCCTGTGCGCTGCCTGTGTGCAGTGCAGAAGCGTCCGTCCCCATCGCGATTTCAGTTTTTGATCAGATTCGGTCGCCGTTGCCTGGCCGTCTGATTTGATCAATTGATAAGAATCTCGAGAATCTGGATTCTGCTTGGAGGTAGAACGCCCCGGACATCGGAGATACGCCTATCCGTCGTCCGAGTGTTCTCTCGAAGGTGGAGCGCGCGGCTCGCAATGAGCGTGTCGTCCGCCAGTTTTCCGATTATTCCAAGCCTGTAAAGCCACGGTCGGGCTCGACGATTTGATGAAAGCCGCCCCAAGTGGCTCGATCAAATGATCAATTCGCCTGCCTGATCAAGCGAAATTCGCAGCCATTGTCCCGTGTTTTGCGTGCGTGACACCGCATAAAGGCTGTCTCGTTGTTGGGGTTTTCCCTTGAAATATCGAGATTGTTGAAGAAAGTCCGCCCAGCTGGCACAGCTTCTGCAAAAGAGGAGCCGTCACCGGCGACAGCTCAGCGTCGGTGGCAATCCCGACCTCAACAGCGGATATGCCCATGACCACGCAAATCAACCTGTCATCCGACGAGATGCCCATCGTCGATCTCACGCGCAAATACGTGAGTCGTATTGAGCGACGCGACGATGGGCTGGTGAGCTTCGAGTTCGCCATCGGCTGGCCCGAGCTGAGTGTCGACTTGCTGCTGCCCGAGCCGGCCTTCACCGCGTTCTGTCAGCGCCACCAGGTGACGAGGCTGGATTCCTGAGACGGCGCAGACCGTCCACCGCCACACCCCATAAAACACCCAGGAGACAACCCGCATGAACATCGACTTGCAGGCCCGCGAAATCACGCCGCAGCGGCAGACCTTCGCCCACGTTGCCCGCCTCATCGGCGAAGGCAAGGCAGCCACGCGCTACCAGGAAGCGACTTACGGCGCGCAGTCCATGGCGAACTTTCACTACCGTCCGACGTGGGACCCAGCGCACGAGTTGTACGACCCGAGCCGCAGCCGCATTCACTTGGCTGACTGGCAGGCGCTCAAAGATCCGCGCCAGTTCTATTACGCCACCTGGACCATGACCCGCGCGCGTCAACAGGAAGCGGTGGAAGCGAACTTCCAGTTTGTCGAGTCGCGCGGGCTGGCATCTGCGATGGGGGATGCGCTGCGCGACCGCGCGCTGCAGGTGCTGCTGCCGCTGCGCCACGTGGCGTGGGGCGCCAACATGAACAACGCGTCGATCTGCGCGTATGGCTACGGCACGGCCTTCACCGCGCCCGCGATGTTCCACGCCATGGACGATCTCGGGATTGCACAGCTGATTACCCGTCTGGCCCTGGCACTGGACGAGCCTGCCGTGCTCGATGCGGGCAAGCTGGCCTGGCTGGAAGACCCCCGTTGGCAAGGCTTGCGCCGCTACGTGGAAGACAGCTTCGTGGTGCAGGACCCGGTCGAGCTATTCATGGCCCAGAACCTTGCGCTGGACGGTCTGTTGTATCCGCTCATCTATGGGCACTTTGTCGATGACCACCTCGCGCTGCAAGGCGGTACGGCCGTGGCCATCCTGACCAGCTTCATGCCCGAGTGGCACGACGAAACCGCGCGCTGGATCGACGCGGTCATCAAGACCATGGCGAGCGCATCGGAGCCCGAAGCCGCTGGCAACCGCGCTTTGCTCTCGCAATGGTTCGCGCAGTGGGCCGACCGTGCACAGGCCGCGCTGGCACCCGTGGCCGAGATGGCTTTGGGCGAGCACGGCGCCGCGGCACTGGGCGAAGTGCGTGCCGCCCTTGACGCTCGTGCGGCCAAGCTTGGCCTGTCGCTCTGAACTCCACGTCTTCCGATTGCTTGCAGAGGAAACCCATGTCTCAAGTCTTTATTGCCTTCCAGGCCAACGAGGAGTCGCGCCCTGTGATCGAGGCCATCGTGACCGACAACCCGGAGGCCGTCGTCACCTATCCGACTGGCCTGGTCAAGATCGACGCCCCAGGGCGCCTGACCATCCGCCGCGAAACCATCGAAGAGCAGACAGGCCGGCCCTTCGACCTTCAGCAACTGCACGTCAACCTCGTCACGCTCTCGGGCCACATCGACGAAGACGACGATCAGTTGACGCTGAGCTGGCAGCACTGAACACGCAAGACCTCGCACACCTACACATACGAGAGGAGACACCCGATGGACACCCGTGTTGCCAAGAAGAAGCTTGGCCTGAAAGAGCGTTACGCCGCCATGACGCGCGGCCTCGGTTGGGAAACGACCTACCAGCCGATGGACAAGGTCTTTCCGTACGACACCTACGAGGGGATCAAGATCCACGACTGGGACAAGTGGCAAGACCCGTTCCGCCTGACCATGGATGCGTACTGGAAGTATCAGGGCGAGAAGGAGAAGAAGCTCTACGCCGTGATTGAGGCTTTTGCGCAGAACAACGGTCAACTCGGCATCAGCGATGCGCGCTACGTCAACGCGCTCAAGCTGTTCATCCAGGGCGTCACGCCACTGGAATACAACGCGCACCGTGGGTTTGCCCACGTGGGCCGTCAGTTCACGGGCGAAGGTGCGCGCGTGGCTGCGCAGATGCAGTCCATCGACGAACTGCGCCACTACCAGACCGAGACGCATGCGATCTCGCACTACAACAAGTACTTCAACGGCATGCACAGCCCGAACCACTGGTTCGACCGTGTCTGGTACCTGTCGGTGCCGAAGTCGTTCTTCGAAGACGCATGCACGGCCGGTCCGTTCGAGTTCCTGACAGCGGTCAGCTTCTCGTTCGAATACGTGCTGACCAACCTGTTGTTCGTGCCGTTCATGTCCGGCGCCGCGCACAACGGCGACATGAGCACCGTCACCTTCGGCTTCTCTGCGCAGTCCGATGAGTCGCGCCACATGACGCTGGGCATCGAATGCATCAAGTTCATGCTGGAGCAGGATCCCGACAACGTGCCCATCGTTCAGCGCTGGATCGACAAGTGGTTCTGGCGCGGCTACCGGCTGCTGACCATCGTCGCGATGATGCAGGACTACATGCTGCCCAAGCGCGTGATGAGCTGGAAGGAGGCCTGGGAGATGTACGCCGAGAGCAACGGCGGCGCGCTCTTCAAGGATCTGGCGCGCTATGGCATCCGCGAGCCGGCGGGCTGGAAGGACGCGTGCGAAGGCAAGGACCACATCAGCCACCAGGCGTGGGCCACGTTCTACAACTACGGCGCGGCCGCACCGTTCCACACGTGGATTCCGAACGAGGACGAGATGCAGTGGCTCGCGCAGAAGTATCCGGACTCCTTCGACAAGCTCTATCGCCCGCGCTTTGAATTCTGGCGAGAGCGGGCCGAGGAAGGACAGCGCTTCTACAACAAGACGCTGCCGATGCTGTGCACGACCTGCCAGGTGCCGATGTTCTTCACCGAGCCGGGCGACGCCACCAAGATCGCCTATCGCGAGAGCGACTACTTCGGCAACAAGTATCACTTCTGCTCGGACCACTG
This sequence comes from Ralstonia mojiangensis, assembly GCF_023955645.1. Classification (NCBI taxonomy): domain Bacteria; kingdom Pseudomonadati; phylum Pseudomonadota; class Betaproteobacteria; order Burkholderiales; family Burkholderiaceae; genus Ralstonia; species Ralstonia mojiangensis. Next base: position 374,486 of record NZ_JAMXHU010000001.1, read on the forward strand.
CAAACACATCTTCGACGACGAACCCGAGAAGTATGTGCAGAGCTGGCTGCCTGTGCACCAGGTCTACCAGGGTCATTGCTTCCCCGAGGGCACGGACCCGACCGCCGAAGGGTTCGACCCGTTGATGGCGGTGCTCAAGTACTACGAGATGAACATCGGACGTGACAACTTCGACTTCGAAGGCTCGGAAGATCAGAGGAACTTCGCCGCCTGGACGGGAGAAACAGCATGAGCGTCGTGACCAATCCGAAAGCCGCGCCCTACAAGTTTCCGATGAAGGACGTGCGCGAGAACTTTCCTGCGCCGCTGCTCTACATCGGGTGGGAAGACCACCTGATGTTCAGTGCGCCGGTCTGCCTGCCGCTGCCGCCCGACATGCCTTTCGGTGCGCTGATGAGCCAGGTGCTGCCAGGCATCTACGCCGAGCATCCGGACTTCGCGCGCATCGACTGGAGCGCAGCCCAGTGGTTCAAGTCCGGCCAGCCCTGGACGCCCGATGCGGCCAAGTCGTTGGCCGAGAACGGTCTGGGCCACAAGGACGTGATCCGTTTTCGTACGCCGGGCCTCACCGGCATCAACGGTTCCTGCAGTTAAGCCATGTGCAATCAACTCACCATCGAGCCCATTGGCGCCACGCTGGACGTGGCCGAGGGCCAGACCCTGCTCGACGCCGCGTTGCGCTCGGGGGTGTACATCCCGCATGCGTGCGGCCACGGACTGTGCGGTACGTGCAAGGTGCAGGTCACGCACGGCGAGGTGGACCACGGCCCAGCCAATCCCTTCGCGCTCATGGACATCGAGCGTGAAGAAGGGAAGACGCTGGCGTGTTGCGCCACCGCGCTGAGCGACGTCTGCGTCGAAGCCGATGTAGACGACGAGCCGGACGCGCGTGTCATTCCCGTGCGGGATTTTGTGGCGACGGTCACGCGCGTTGAAGCCCTCACGCCCACCATCAAGGGGTTGCGCCTGAAGCTCGACCAGCCGATCGACTTCCAGGCTGGCCAGTACGTGATGGTGGAGATTCCAGGGCTCGGTCAACGGCGTGCCTTCTCGATCGCCAATTCACCGAGCAACGTGGCGAGCACGGGCGAGATCGAGTTGCAGGTGCGCCGCGTCCCAGGCGGCGCCGGAACCGGCGTGCTGCACGAGCAAGTTGGTGCGGGAGACACGCTGCACGTGACGGGCCCGTACGGCCGGTTCTTCGTGCGGCAGTCAGCGGCCAAGCCGATGCTGTTCGTCGCAGGTGGTTCGGGTCTGTCCAGCCCGCGGTCGATGATCCTTGATCTGCTGGAACAGGGCTGCACGTTGCCCATCACGCTGGTCAATGGACAACGCAGTCGTGAAGAGCTGTACGGCCACGAGGAGTTTGTTGCCCTGGCCAATCGCCACCCGAACTTCCACTACGTGCCGGTGCTGTCGAACGAAGCCGAGGGGAGCGCCTGGGACGGTGCGCGCGGCTTTGCCCACGACGCTGCCAAGGTGCATTTCAACGGGCAGTTCTCGGGGCACAAGGCGTATCTGTGCGGGCCGCCGCCGATGGTGGAGGCTGCCATCGGCGCGCTCATGCAGGGCCGGCTGTTCGAGGATGACATCTACACCGAGAAGTTCCTCTCGGCTGCCGATGCCAACGCGCAGCGCAGCCCGCTGTTCAAGCGGGTTTGAAAGGAGGGCCACGCAATGCTGGATACCCGACCCAAGGTGGATGTGTGCGTGGAACAGACCCAGGAGCACTACCCATGCGCCACCACCGAGAGCTTGCTGACGGGCATGTTGCGCCTCGGGCGCAAGGGCATTCCCGCGGGCTGTGTCAATGGCGGCTGCGGGGTGTGCAAGGTACGCGTGCTCGAAGGCAGCACCGTGCGCCTGGGGCCGCTCAGCCGTGCCCACGTCAGCGCGGACGAAGAAGCGCAGGGCGTGACGCTGGCCTGCCGTGAAGCACCGCTGACCGCCGTCCGGCTGGCTGTGCTGGGCAGATTTGAAAAACCGTTTTCCAGAGGCTTCGCCGCATCTGCGGGGGCGCAGTCCGACAAAAAACCGCAGTGAGTTTGATCAACCAGGAGACAAGCATGGGTGTTCTACGAATCGGGCATGCCAGCCTAAAGGTGATGGACATGGCCGCCGCCGTTCGGCACTACGAAAACGTGCTCGGCCTGAAGGTGACGATGCAGGACAACGCCGGCAACGTCTACTTCAAGTGCTGGGACGAGTGGGACAAATACTCGCTCATCCTCACGCCGTCGGACCAGGCAGGCCTCAACCATCTCGCCTACAAGGTAGAGAAGGACGCCGACCTCGACGAACTGCAGGGGAAGATTGAAGCGTGGGGCCTCAAGACGGTGATGCTGCCAGAGGGCTCGCTGCCGGCCACCGGCCGCATGCTGCAGTTCAATCTGCCGAGCGGCCACGAGATGCGGCTCTATGCGATGAAGGAGGTGGTCGGCACCGAGGTGGGCAGTCTCAACCCCGACCCGTGGCCGGACAACCTGAAGGGCGCGGGCGTGCACTGGCTGGATCATGCCCTGCTGATGTGCGAGCTGAATCCGGAAGCTGGCATCAACACGGTTGCCGAAAACACGCGGTTCATGCAGGAGGTGCTGGGCTTCTTCCTGACGGAGCAGGTCGTCGTCGGGCCGGGCGGCGCCGTACAGGCTGCCGCATGGCTGGCCCGCAGCACCACGCCGCACGACATCGCGTTCGTCGGTGGTCCGCGCAGTGGCCTGCACCACATCGCCTTCTTCCTGGATTCATGGCACGACGTGCTCAAGGCTGCAGACGTCATGGCCAAGAACCAGACCAAGATCGACGTGGCACCTACACGCCACGGCATCACGCGCGGGGAGACGATTTACTTCTTCGACCCCAGCGGCAACCGCAACGAGACGTTCGCTGGACTGGGCTACCTCGCGCAGCCAGACCGTCCCGTCACCACGTGGAGCGAAGACAAGCTGTGGACCGGCATCTTCTACCACACGGGTGAGGCGGTGCCGTCGTTCACCGATGTCTACACCTGATCTGTCCGAGCCTGTTTGCCGAGCCGCCTGAACCGCCATTTCCACGTCCCGTCTTGCCATGTCCACACGTACTGCACACGACGCCACCTTCCTCAGCGAGGTACGCAGCCAGATCACGCTCCCCGCGGCCCAGGCTGCTGTTGCGGCGGCGGTGGAGTCGGCGCAGGCGCAGGGCCTGCGTATCAACGTGGCCGTGGTCGATGGCGGCGGCACGCTCGTGGCTTTTGCGCGCATGTCGGGCGCGTTTCTGCACTCGATCGACATTGCCATCGACAAGGCCTATACGGCGGCCAGCTTCGGTTTTCCCACCGCGCAGTGGGGCGACTTGCTGGCCGGCGATGAAATGCTGCGCCTGGGGCTGGCCGAGCGCCCGCGACTGGTGATGTTTGGCGGTGGCCTGCCGATCATCAACGCGGGCGAGCGCATCGGTGGCATTGGCGTGTCTGGCGGCTCGGCGGAGCAGGACGAAGCGTGCGCCCGCGCGGGGCTGCACGCGATCGGCCTGTCATGAAGAGCTCTCCTCAATCAAAAGAAGAACCGTTTGTTTCGGGAATCCAACCGTGAAGCAATTCCTCAATTTCATCAATGGCGAATTTGTCGCCACCAGCAAGACGTTCGAGAACCGTGCACCGGTGGACAACCGTGTGATCGGTCTGGTTCACGAGGCGGGGCAGGCCGAGGTGGATGCCGCCGTGGCCGCCGCACAGGCTGCCCTGCATGGCGACTGGGGCCGCATGACCGTGGTCAAGCGCGTCGAGTTGCTGCACGCGGTGGCAGACGAGATCAACCGGCGTTTCGACGATTTTCTTGAAGCCGAGCTGGCCGATACCGGCAAGCCGCGCAGCCTGGCGGCACACATCGACATCCCGCGCGGCGCGGCCAACTTCAAGGTGTTTGCCGACATCGTGAAGAACGTGCCCACAGAGAGTTTCGAGATGGCCACGCCCGATGGCGGTACTGCCGTCAGCTACGCGCTGCGCTCGCCGCTGGGCGTGGTGGCGGTGGTGTGCCCGTGGAACCTGCCGTTGCTGCTGATGACGTGGAAGGTCGGCCCGGCGCTGGCCTGCGGCAACACCGTCATCGTCAAGCCCTCGGAAGAGACGCCAGCCACGGCCACGCTGCTGGGCGAGGTGATGGCGCACGTGGGTATTCCTAAGGGCGTCTACAACGTCGTGCACGGCTTCGGGCCGGGCTCTGCGGGCGAGTTCCTGACGCGGCATCCCGGCGTCAACGGCATCACCTTCACAGGCGAGACGCGCACCGGAGAGGCCATCATGGCCGCGGCCGCTAAAGGCGTGCGACCGGTGAGCTTCGAACTGGGTGGCAAGAACGCGGGCATCGTGTTTGCCGATGCCGACTTCGACAAGGCCGTCACTGGCATTACGCGCAGTGCGTTCGAAAACTGCGGGCAGGTCTGTCTGGGCACCGAGCGCGTCTACGTGCAGCGGCCGATTTTCGACAAGTTTGTGCAAGCACTGAAGGAGAAGGCCGAGGCGTTGAAGATCGGACCATCAGGTGAGCCGGGGGTGGGTCTGGGCCCGTTGATCTCTGCCGAGCACAAGGCAAAGGTCATGTCGTACTACGAACTGGCCCGGGCCGAGGGCGCCACGGTTGTGACTGGCGGCGGTGCCCCCGACATGCCTGCCGCGCTGGCCGAGGGCCATTGGGTGCAGCCAACCATCTGGACCGGCTTGCCGGAGAGCGCCCGCATCATTCGCGAAGAAATCTTCGGCCCCTGCTGCCACATTGCCCCGTTCGACACCGAGGAAGAAGCCATCGCGCTTGCGAACGCCACGGACTACGGCCTGGCCACCACGGTGTGGACGCAAAACCTGGGCACGGCGCACCGCATGGCGCGCGCCGTTGAGGTGGGACTGTGCTGGATCAACAGCTGGTTCCTGCGCGACCTGCGCACCGCATTCGGCGGCGCCAAGGCATCCGGCATCGGCCGCGAGGGCGGCGTGCATTCGCTGGAGTTCTATACCGAGCTGCGCAACGTGATGGTGAAGCTATGAGCACGATCAACCTCGAGGGCGCGGATGCCCGCTACGTCCGCACCGGTGCGGTACAGACCTACGTTCACGATGTCGGGCAGGGCGCACCGGTGCTGCTGATACACGGATCAGGCCCGGGTGTGAGCGCATGGGTCAACTGGCGGCCGGTCATGCCTGCGCTGGCCCGGCAGCGCCGCGTGATTGCGCCCGACATGCTGGGCTTCGGCCTGAGCGACCGGCCCGCGGGGCAGGTCTACAACATGGACGTTTGGGTTCAGCAAGCCATCGACCTGCTGGATGCCCTTGGCTTGCCGCAGGTCGATCTGGTCGGCAATTCCTTTGGCGGCGGGCTGTCACTGGCGCTGGCGATCCGGGCGCCCGAGCGTGTGCGGCGGCTGGTGCTGATGGGCGCGGTGGGCGTGCCGTTTGCCATCACGCCGGCGCTCGATGCGGTGTGGGGCTACACACCCTCTTTGGCGGCCATGCGCGGTCTGCTCGACGTGTTTGCTTACGACCGCGGCCGTGTGACCGACGAACTGGCGCAACTCCGCTACGAGGCCACCATCGTGCCGGGTGTGCAGGAATCCTACGCCGCCATGTTCCCCGCACCCCGGCAGCGCTGGGTGGATGCCATGGCGAGCGCCGAAGCCGACATCCGCGCGCTGCCGCACGAAACACTGGTGTTGCACGGGCGGGAGGATCAGGTGATCCCGGTATCCAACTCGCTCACGCTGGCTGACTGGATTCCCAATAGCCAGCTGCACGTCTTCGGCCACTGCGGGCACTGGACACAGATCGAACACAGCGCCCGTTTTGCCCAGCTCGTGAACAACTTCCTGGCCGAAGCCGATGCCGGCGCAGCCACCTGAACCACTCTCTTACGCAGACCTTCATATGGACGCCCTCAAGATCCAACACTACGGCGACGCGCTCTACGAATCGCTGCGCTCGCGCACACCGGTGGAGCCGCTGACTGACCGCGAACCCGGCATCACCATCGACGACGCCTACCAGATTCAACTGCGCATGATCAGCCGCCGCATCGAAGCCGGCGAAACCGTGATCGGCAAGAAGATCGGCGTGACCAGCCAGATCGTGATGGACATGCTTGGCGTGAACCAGCCCGACTTCGGCCATCTGCTCTCGGGCATGGTTTTCAACGAGGGCGAGCCGGTCGACACCGGCAAGATGATCGCTCCGAAGGCCGAGGCCGAGGTGGCCTTCGTGCTCTCGCGCGACCTGTGCGGCCCCGGCGTGACGGCGGCCGATGTGCTGCGCGCAACCGACTGCGTGATGCCATGTTTCGAGATCGTCGATTCGCGCATCCGCGACTGGAAGATCAAGATCCAGGACACCGTGGCCGACAACGCCTCGTGCGGTGTCTTCACGCTCGGCGGCACACGCCGCAGCCCGCGCGATCTTGATCTGGCGCTGGCCGGCATGGTGCTGGAGAAGAACGGCGAGATCGTGAGCACCTCGTGCGGCGCCTCCGTCCAGGGCTCGCCGGTGAACGCTGTGGCGTGGCTGGCGAATACGCTGGGGCGGCTTGGCATCGCGCTCAAGGCCGGCGATGTGATCTTGTCGGGTTCGCAATCGCCGCTCGTGCCTGTCAAGCCGGGTGACAGCCTTCACTGCAGCGTGGGCGGCCTCGGTAGCACCTCGGTGCGCTTCATCTGACACCCAATCGAGCATCGAGGAGACACACACCATGGCACTGAATCGCCAAACCATTGAAGCGCTGGCTGCGCATGTGGAATCTGCGCAGCTGCACGTACGCGACATCACCAAGATCACCGACGAATACCCCGACATGGACTGGGCCGATGCCTACGACATCCAGGACGAGATCCGTCGGCGCAAGGAAGCGCGCGGGCTGAAGATCGTCGGCTTGAAGGCGGGGCTGACCTCCTTCGCGAAGATGAAGCAAATGGGCGTTGAAACGCCGGTCTTCGGCTTCGTGAGCGAGGACATGGCCCGTGCGGAGGGCAGTGAAATTCGCATGTCGGAGCTGATCCACCCCAAGGTGGAAGCCGAGATCTGCATCGTCACCAAGGCTGCGCTGCGTGGTCCGGGCTGCCATGTCGGCAATGTGCTGGCGGCCATTGATTTTGTGATCCCGGCTGTCGAGATCATTGACAGCCGCTACCGCGATTTCAAGTTCGACCTCAAGAGCGTGATTGCCGATAACACGTCGGCCGCGCGCTTCGTGGTCGGTGGCCGTTCCCGCAATCTGGAGGAGCTGGACCTGCGCACCCTGGGCGTGGTGCTGGAGAAGAATGGCCGCGCTGTCGCCATGGCGGCGGGCGCTGCCGTGCTTGGCCACCCGGCGGCCGCCGTAGCCATGATGGCCAACCACCTCGGCGCACGAGGCCAGGAGATCCCGGCTGGCACCTTCATCATGACCGGCGGCGTGACCGAGGCGATTGCGGTGGCAGCAGGCGACAGCGTATGCGTGCGTTTCCAGGATCTGGGCAACGTGTCGATGCGCTTCGTGAATTGAATGCCAAGTTGAACATTGCGTATTGGAGACCGCGACCATGACTCAAAAGATCAAATGCGCCCTGATCGGCCCCGGCAACATCGGCACCGATCTGCTGGCCAAACTGCAGCGCAGCCCCGTGCTCGAACCGGTGTGGATGGTGGGCATCGACCCGGAATCCGACGGGCTCAAGCGTGCCCGCGAGATGGGCATCAAGACCACGGCAGACGGTGTCGACGGCCTGCTTCCGTACGTGCTGGCCGACGGCGTGCAGATTGCCTTCGACGCCACCAGCGCCTATGTGCATGCGGAGAACTCCCGCAAGCTCAATGCGCTGGGCGTGTTGATGATTGACCTCACACCTGCGGCCATCGGCCCGTATTGCGTGCCGCCGGTCAACCTGAAAGAGCACCTCGGCCGCGCCGAGATGAACGTCAACATGGTGACCTGCGGCGGGCAGGCCACCATCCCGATGGTGGCGGCAGTCAGCCGCGTGCAACCCGTGGCGTATGGCGAGATCGTTGCCACGGTGTCGAGCCGGTCGGTGGGGCCGGGCACCCGCAAGAACATCGACGAATTCACGCGCACCACGGCCGGTGCGGTCGAGCGTGTGGGTGGAGCGAAAAAGGGCAAGGCCATCATCGTCATCAACCCCGCCGAGCCACCGCTGATCATGCGCGATACCGTGCATTGCCTGACGGAAACTGAGCCGGATCAGGCGGCCATCACCGCGTCGATCCACGCGATGATCAAAGAGGTGCAGAAGTACGTGCCGGGCTACAAGCTCGTCAACGGCCCGGTGTTTGACGGCAACCGCGTGAGCGTGTTCCTGGAGGTGGAGGGTCTGGGCGATTACCTGCCCAAGTACGCCGGCAACCTCGACATCATGACCGCCGCCGCCGCGCGCACTGCCGAGATGTTCGCCGAGGAAATCCTCAAGGGTGAACTGACCCTGCGCGCCACCTCGGCCGCCCCCGCCACTGAAACCGCCTGACGAGGAGCCTCACATGACTACGCTGCAAGGCAAGAGCATTACCGTTCACGACATGACGTTGCGCGACGGCATGCACCCCAAGCGCCACCTGATGACGCTTGAGCAGATGCGCTCCATTGCGCAGGGGTTGGACGCCGCCGGCGTTCCCCTGATTGAAGTCACCCATGGCGACGGCCTGGGCGGCTCATCGCTCAATTACGGTTTTCCCGCGCACAGCGACGAGGAATACCTGGGTGCTGTTATCCCGCTCATGAAGCAAGCCAAGGTGTCGGCGCTGCTGCTGCCCGGTATTGGCACGGTTGACCATCTCAAGATGGCGCGTGAGCTTGGTGTGCATACGATCCGTGTGGCCACGCACTGCACCGAAGCCGATGTCTCGGAGCAGCACATCAGCTACGCGCGCAAGCTCGACATGGACACCGTCGGCTTTCTGATGATGGCGCATATGAACAGCCCCGAAGGCTTGGTCAAGCAAGCCAAGCTGATGGAGAGCTACGGCGCCAATTGCATCTACATCACCGACTCAGCCGGCTACATGCTGCCCGATGACGTGAAGGCGCGCCTTGCTGCCGTGCGCGACGCGCTCAAGCCTGAGACCGAACTGGGTTTCCATGGCCACCACAACCTGGCCATGGGTATCGCCAACTCCATTACCGCGATCGAATGCGGTGCCACGCGCATCGATGCGGCTGCAGCGGGGCTGGGAGCCGGTGCAGGCAATACGCCAATGGAGGTGCTGGTGGCGGTGTGCGACCGCATGGGCATCAAGACCGGCGTGGATGTTTGGAAGATTCAGGACGTGGCTGAAGACCTTGTGGTGCCCATCATGGATTTCCCCATCCGCATCGACCGCGACGCGCTCACGCTCGGCTATGCCGGTGTGTACGGCAGCTTCCTGCTGTTCGCCAAACGTGCAGAAAAGAAGTACGGCGTACCGGCCCGTGATCTGCTGGTCGAACTGGGCCGGCGCGGCATGGTGGGCGGTCAGGAAGACATGATCGAGGACACGGCACTCACCATGGCTCGTCAGCGCGGCATCCTTGCAGCGCAGGCGGCCTGAGTATCGCTGGCCATTGCAAATACCAAGGAGGAAAGCTATGCCTTTTGCGCAGATCTACATGATCGAAGGTCGCACGACCGAACAGAAGCGCGCCGTGATCGACAAGGTCACGGCCGCCCTTGTCGAGGCGACTGGTGCTCCGAAGGAGAACGTCCGCGTATGGATTCACGATGTGCCAAAGGAGAACTGGGGCATTGCGGGCGTGTCGGCGAAGGATCTTGGGCGGTAGCTCAACTGTCTTCGGCCCCACGATTTGGCAGCCGCAGCAAAAAGAGCACGTCACGACGACGAGAACCGGAACTGGTCTTTCTACCGTGACCATCGAGAGCCGAGTGAAGGTGATTGTGAGAGCGATTTCACTGGCGAAATTATCGATGGCAGACAGGGCGGAGCGTTGACGGGCGATCTGGCGAGAATGACCGCTACCCGTCGCTCGCGGCTCCGGCCGCGATGGATATGAAAAAACCCCGGCAGCTTCGGCTGACCGGGGTTTTTTTATTTCAAGCCGCAACCGACCGTCTGCAGATGCTCGCAGGCTTGACCGGTTCGTACTCTCAAAAGGGCGGGCGAGCCCCAGCAAGCCCCAACGCCGATGCTGCAACAAGGGCGCCGCGGCCCATGCGCTGGGCCTCGCCCATCGATCAGCGGGGTTGCTTGGGATGTTCTGGCGAGTCCGTCGTGCTCGTTGCGGAATGCTTGGGGGCTGCGGCGCGCGCGGACAGGGCACGCAAAAACTCACGCGCAGCGCCAACACCTTTCTCATATTCGATGAGCGAATCGCCCGCCGGGGAATCGACGGATTGGGAGATCGAGCGGGTCACGGCATTCCTCTTCATCTGATGAACGGAACCGCGCCCAACCCTTGGGGGAGGGGTGGGCGAGCACAGGCAAGGTGGAAAACCGAGGTACAGCGATCGGCACGGCCGAAGCCGTTCAAGCCTGGCTCGCCCCAAGAGGGAGACGAAGCCAAGCCATAGTGTTTGAGGACAAGCACCTATGCTCGGCGCTTGCCCGCTATACCCAAGGTTTCCACACCTCGATCGCTTCCTCTATGGCACTGAAAGCGACGGCGCAGAGTGTACCGATGGCCGCTTCGTCTGAGCAGGGGCGAAACTATAAATCAGAATTTGCTGACGACCGCGCCAACCCCATGGTGACGCGGCTGTGCGGTGGTCCACACGGGCCAGATCCACGAATCTTTACGGTTTTGGCTTGCCGGCGGTGCTTGATGACCATCAAGAAACAGCAGCAACGGTTTGTCACTCCTTCCATCCGTGACTAGACTGGATCACATGTGACTTTCTGTGCCACTGGCGGGACCCCCTGCAAGTGGCACCGACGCGCGCCAAGTCTCGTCCGCCCGTGAGCCCCAACGACCGCCGACTCGTCCGCCATCTGCTCATCGTCGTCGCCATCAAGCTGGTGGTGCTGAGCGCGCTGTGGTGGGTATTCGTGCGAGATCACCGGGTGCCGGTCGACGCCGAGCGGGCCGCTGATCGCCTGATCGTGACACCGTCAGCAGCGCAGGGAGGGCAACCGTGATTTCCGAGCATCTCGTCGATCTGTCCAGGCTGCAGTTCGCAGCCACGGCGATGTACCACTTCCTGTTCGTGCCGCTTACGCTGGGCATGGTCTGGCTGCTGGTCATCATGGAAAGCGTCTACGTGATGACCAACAAGGTCATCTGGAAAGACATGACGCGCTTCTGGGGCAAGCTGTTCGGCATCAACTTTGCGCTGGGCGTGACGACGGGCATCACGCTCGAATTCCAGTTCGGCACCAACTGGGCGTATTACTCGCACTACGTGGGCGATGTCTTTGGCGCGCCGCTGGCCATTGAAGGGCTGATGGCGTTCTTTCTGGAATCCACCTTTATCGGCCTGTTCTTCTTCGGGTGGGATCGCCTTTCCAAGACGCAGCACTTGCTGGTGACGACGCTGATGGCGATCGGCACCAATCTTTCCGCGCTGTGGATTCTGATCGCCAACGGCTGGATGCAGAACCCCGTCGGCGCCGAATTCAACTGGCAGACCATGCGTATGGAGATGCACGACTTCTGGGCCGTGGTCTTCAATCCCATCGCGCAGGCCAAGTTCGTGCACACCGTGTCGGCGGGTTACGTGACGGGCGCGATGTTCGTGCTGTCGATTTCGAGCTGGTACTTGCTGCGCGGCCGCGATGTGGAATTCGCGCGGCGCAGCTTTCGCGTGGCGGCGGCGTTCGGCCTGGCCAGCGTGTGCTCCGTGATCGTGCTGGGCGATGAGTCCGGCTATACCGTGGGCGAAGCGCAGCAAACCAAGATGGCCGCCATCGAGGCCATGTGGGAGACCGAGCCCGCGCCGGCCAGCTTCAACGTGATTGCGTCGATCAACCAGCGCGAGCAGAAGAACGACTGGGCGGTCGAGATTCCGTGGGTGATGGGGTTGATCGGCACGCGCTCGGTGTCCAAGCAGATTCCGGGCATCCACGAGATCAAGGCGCGCAATCGTGGCCGAATCATGAGCGGTATCGAAGCTGTGGCCGCGCTGGAGACGGTGCGCCAGCACCCCGGCGATGCGGCGGCGCTCCAGACCCTGCAGATCCATCAGCAAGACTTGGGCTTTGGCCTGCTGCTCAAGAAGTACGTGACCGACGTGCGGCAAGCCACGCCCGAAATGATCGACAAGGCTGTCGACGATACCGTGCCGCGCGTATGGCCGATGTTCTGGGGCTTTCGTGTGATGGTCGGGCTGGGCTTCCTGATGCTGGCGCTGTTTGGCCTGTCGTTCTGGAGCACGTTGCGGCCGCAGCGCAAGGCACCGGCATGGCTGCTGCGCTGGGCGCTGTGGATGCTGCCCGCCCCATGGATCGCCATTGAACTGGGTTGGGTGGTGGCGGAGTACGGGCGTCAGCCGTGGACCATCTACGGCGTGCTGCCCACGCATCTGAGCGTGTCGACGTTGAGCGAGGCCAGCCTGTATGGGTCGCTCGCGGGCTTCATCGGTTTCTACACGCTGCTGCTGATCGTTGAGATGTACTTGATGATCCGGTTCGCGCGCCAGGGGCCGGGCAGCCTCGGCACTGGCCGCTACGATTTCGAAGCCGCCCACGCCTGAGGAGAACGCCATGTTCGATTACCCAACCCTCAAGGTCATCTGGTGGCTGCTCATCGGCGTGTTGCTGATCGGCTTTGCCATCATGGACGGACACGACATGGGCGTCGGCACGCTGCTGCCCTTTGTCGGCAAGACCGACGACGAGCGCCGCGTGATGATCAACACCATCGGCCCGCACTGGGACGGCAACCAGGTCTGGTTTATCACGGGCGGTGGCGCCATCTTTGCCGCATGGCCGCTGGTCTATGCCACCGCGTTCAGCGGGTTCTACTGGGCGATGCTGGCGGTGCTGTGGGCGCTGTTTTTCCGGCCGGTCGGGTTTGACTACCGGAGCAAGATCCACAACGCCACGTGGCGCAAAGTGTGGGACGTGGGTCTCTTCATCGGGGGCGCGGTGCCGCCGCTCATCTTTGGCGTGGCGTTCGGCAACCTGCTGCAGGGCGTGCCGTTCCACTTCGACAATTTCATGGTGGTGACGTACACCGGCACGTTCTGGCAACTGCTGAATCCGTTTGCCATCCTGACGGGCGTGGTGTCGAGCGCGATGATCACCATGCATGGCGGCATCTACCTCGCCCACCGGACGGAGGGCGTTGTCCAACAGCGCGCCACCAATGCTGCCACTGGCGCGGCTATCGTCGCGGTGGTGGCGTTTATTGCGGCCGGCGCGTGGTTGTATGCAGGGAGCATCGAAGGCTACATCATCACCTCGGCCATCGACCCTGCTGGGCTTGCCAACCCGATGGCCAAGACCGTCGCGCGCACGGCTGACGCATGGTGGCGAAACTATCAGAAGCAGCCGTTGCTTTGGGCGTTGCCGGCAATCGGCGTGATTGGCCCGCTGCTGGCCGTCGTGCTGTCGCGGGCGGGGCGCACGCTTGCCGCGTTCGCGCTGTCGTCGCTGGGGCTGGCGGGCATCGTCGCGACGGCCGGGGCATCGATGTTCCCGTTCGTGCTGCCTTCGTCGAGCATGCCAGGCGCCAGCCTCACGGTGTGGGACAGCGTTTCCAGCCACTTCACGCTGGGCCTGATGTTCTGGGCGGCGATCATCTTCACGCCCATCGTCATCGCCTACACAAGCTGGTGCTACCGTGTGATGCGCGGCAAGGTGACGGTCGAGCACATCCGCGCCAACGAGCACTCGGCTTACTAACCGCGGCACAGGAGAGCAAATCCATGTGGTACTTCAGTTGGGTCCTGGGTGTCGGCTTTGCTGTGCTGCTGGCGGTGCTCAATGCAATGTGGGGTGAGGTGAGCGACGACCGCGCCGCCAATGCGAACAATCCGAACCCGGACCGCGAATGAGCACAGCGAACGTGAGCACCACCGACAAGCCGCGCATCCACGCCGCCAGCCTGGCAGCCGGGTTGCTCGTGATGGCGGTGGGCACGGTGTATCCGTACATCCTCGCCAATCGCGACGGGCATGCCGACCACGGTCTTGCCGTGCTGCTGTTTTGGGCGATGAGCGCGGGGCTGGTGCGGGGTGTGGGGTTTGTTCCGCGCAACAAGGTCTGGCGCGTGCTGTTTTCCGGGTGGGCGTGCGCGCTGGCCCTGACGCTGTTCGGGTTGCTGCGCGCCTTTGGGTAGCGCCTTAGAGTCGCTAACAAAACCTTCCTGGCGTCGTTGCTCCTCCTTGCCGTACCTTTGTACTGTCTGCGTCGTCGCGCCTAGCCAGGATCGCTGCGCTAGGTTTGGTTAGCGACTCTTAGCGCGGCAGCCGGGTGGTACCGGTCGGCGGCGGCTCAGGTGATCGCCCGCGCAGCGCATCTCGCAGGCGCCGCACGCCGCGCCACAGCTTGGGCAGTAACCACACCGATACCAACAGCAGCAGCCCCAGCACCACCAAGAACGCAACTGGCAGGAAAAATGCCATCAGCAAACCACCGCTGGCGGCCACGTCTTCACTGAACGACGCCACCCAGTTCGAGAACGGTTCCGGCGACGTGTTGATCAGCGCGCGCGTGCCGGCCTTGGTGGCATGTGCTGTGCCGGCCAGCGTCCCGCCAATCAATCCCGCAGCCACCATCCATTGCGGATCGAGCTGCCCGAACGCGGCCGCAGCCAGAATTGCGCCCGCAGGCACGCGGATGAAAGTCTGAATGCCATCCCACACGGAATCGAAACCGGGAATCTTGTCGGCGAGAAATTCCGCCACGGCCAGCACGCCGGCCAGGCCGATCACCCACCACGATTCCAGCATCTGCAGGCCCGGCGGCAAATGCAGCCAGCCCGTGCGGCCAAGCACGCCGGCGGCAAATACGGCCAGATAGAGGCGGAATCCGCTGGTCCAGGACAGCCCGGCGGCCAGCGCGGCGGTTTCCAGCATGTGGCTCCTTGGGGCGGAAAGGGTAGGCGAACGGCCAGTCGATATTGCAGTGTAGTGCGCGCTCGCCGACGCCGCGGCTTAAAGCAGTGATTTGCCCTGCGACAGGATCTTGTCGCAAGCCTGCCGGGTGATCTGCGACTTGATGCTGCTCAGGTCGAATGCGTTGCCATCCGAGCCGGTCAGGATGCCTTTTGTGCCGTCGGTGTAACCCGGGTTGGACGCTGGCGCACCGCCCAGCTTGCCGAGCAGCTTGTCCTTGACCGACGCCGCATCGGTCGCGCCGCCCAGGTAATTGTTCTTCATGCAGAATTCCAGCACGCCAGCTACATTGCCGGTGCTCCCCGACGTCAGTGACCCGAGCGACGGCACACCGCCCAGGCTGCCGATGCTGCCAAGGCCGCCTGTGGCGCCCTGGCTGTTGCCCTGCGTGGCCCCCTTGATGAGGTCGCCAAGCTGGGCGCGGGCGGCAGCAGGAAGTAGCACGGCAATCAGCAGCGTGGCCGTGGCGGCGGTGCGGGGCAGAGAATGTTTCATGGGCGGGGGCCTCCTTGAAATGACACGGGGATCATCCATGCCGTAGCGCACAACCCGCTGAAATGAAGTATTGCGCGCGGCGAGATATCTCCGGCATTGTCTCGCGCCGAGGCAACAAAAAACCCGGCATGTCGCCGGGTTTTTTGCATTTGGACACCGTCGCCATCCGGCGGGGTGCCGCGCAACGCCAATCAGGCAGCCTGGATGTTGGTGGCCTGCTTGCCCTTCGGGCCTTGCGTCACTTCAAACGAGACGCGCTGATTTTCCTTGAGCGTCTTGAAGCCAGCCATTTGGATGGCCGAGAAATGCGCAAACAGCTCTTCGCCGCCTTCGTCAGGCGAGATGAAACCGAAACCCTTGGCGTCGTTAAACCATTTGACCGTACCGAGTGCCATGAAAACCCCTCCGTTAAAACACAAGTCCGAGCCGGGAGGTATGCCTGTCGGGGCAGTGCAGAGCGGTACCGCGCAGTCATCGCCCGGCCGCCGGCCTGCACGGCACGACGAATGGCGCGGGTGGAACCGCGCCGCAAGCGATCGGTCTTCTTGTGGCAAACGCCACAGCCTGAAGCGGTTGTCGATCTGTTGTCGACTGGTGTGAGGCCTCCCGGGCTCACCATTCATGCGGCTCGCTGCCAACGGTTTGCGGGGCAGTAGGGCGCACATGCTGAATTCGATTGTTCGAGGATTGTAAGAGACTGTCAAGGCCACAAAGGGTGGGTTTGTGGCGAAAAACGGTCAGTTTCTGAAGAGGTTTTGCTCGAAATCCAGCCGATCGCCTCCAAGTACGGAAAACGATTGGCATCTCAGGCGCGGAGCTTGCGCCGGTTCCAGCCAACGCAGGGGCGGTAAAACGCCTCGCGCCCGAGGGCTGACGGACGCACGCTCCCCGGGCCAAACCGTTTGTAGACCTTGA
Source organism: Ralstonia mojiangensis (assembly GCF_023955645.1). Taxonomy (NCBI): domain Bacteria; kingdom Pseudomonadati; phylum Pseudomonadota; class Betaproteobacteria; order Burkholderiales; family Burkholderiaceae; genus Ralstonia; species Ralstonia mojiangensis. The sequence continues at coordinate 390,896 of NZ_JAMXHU010000001.1, forward strand.
AGTCGGTGTTATTTCCCCAAATTGCGAACTCGAAAGGAGTGGTTAGAATAAGACCATGGCAATCCGGCAAGCGACCACTCCACAACACGATGCAGGCACCGTCCTCGAGCGGAAAGAGCAAGCGCTCAAACCGCCCGCGATGTACAAGGTGCTGCTGCTCAACGACGACTACACCCCGATGGAATTCGTCGTGATGATTCTTCAGCAGTATTTCAGCAAAGACCGGGAGACCGCCACACAGATCATGCTGACTGTGCATCGGGAAGGTAGGGGCGTGTGCGGTATCTACACACGGGATATCGCCGCGACGAAAGTGGAATTAGTGTCAACCCATGCACGGCAAGCGGGGCATCCGCTGCAGTGCGTGATGGAGGAAGCATGATCGCGCAAGAACTGGAAGTCAGCCTGCACATGGCGTTTGTCGAAGCCCGGCAGGCTCGCCACGAATTCATTACGGTGGAGCATCTGCTGCTTGCGCTGCTGGACAATCCGACGGCCGCGGAGGTGCTGCGCGCCTGCGCCGCCAATATCGAAGACCTTCGCACGCATCTGAAGAACTTCATCGCCGACAACACGCCTGTGGTGCCCGGCACGGACGAGGTGGACACGCAACCCACGCTGGGTTTCCAGCGTGTGATCCAGCGCGCCATCATGCACGTGCAATCCACGTCCAACGGCAAGAAGGAAGTGACGGGCGCGAACGTGCTGGTCGCCATCTTCGGCGAGAAGGATTCGCACGCGGTGTACTACCTGCAGCAGCAGGGCGTGACCCGGCTGGACGTCGTGAACTTCATCAGCCACGGCATCCGCAAGGACCAGGCTGAGCCTGCCAAGCAGGGCGAAGGCAACCCCGAAGGCGAAGGCGGCGACGGCAAGGAAAGCCCGCTGGAGCAGTTCACCCAGAACCTGAACGCGCTGGCCAAGGCCGGCAAGATCGATCCGCTGATCGGCCGTGAGCAGGAAGTCGAGCGCGTGGTGCAGGTGCTGTGCCGCCGCCGCAAGAACAACCCGCTGCTGGTGGGCGAGGCCGGTGTCGGCAAGACGGCCATCGCTGAAGGCCTGGCATGGCGCATCACGAAAGGCGAAGTGCCGGACATCCTCGCGAAGTCCGTCGTCTATTCGCTCGACATGGGCGCGCTGCTGGCCGGCACCAAATACCGCGGTGACTTCGAGCAACGCCTGAAGGGCGTGCTGAAGTCGCTCAAGGACAACCCGAACGCGATCCTGTTCATCGACGAGATCCATACGCTGATCGGCGCAGGCGCCGCTTCGGGCGGCACGCTGGACGCAAGCAACCTGCTCAAGCCGGCGCTGTCGTCGGGCGCGCTCAAGTGCATCGGTGCGACGACGTTCACGGAATATCGCGGCATCTTTGAGAAAGACGCAGCGCTGTCGCGCCGCTTCCAGAAGATCGACGTGGTGGAGCCGACGGTTGATCAGACCGTGCAGATTTTGCGCGGCCTGAAGTCCCGTTTTGAAGAGCACCACGGCGTGAAGTACGCATCGTCGGCGTTGACTGCGGCGGCTGAGCTGTCGGCGCGCTTCATCACCGACCGCCATTTGCCGGACAAGGCGATCGACGTGATCGACGAAGCCGGTGCCGCGCAGCGCATCCTGCCGAAGTCGAAGCAGAAGAAGACCATCGGCAAGGCGGACATCGAAGACATCGTTTCGCGTATTGCCCGCATTCCGCCGCAAAGCGTGTCGCAGGACGACCGCAGCAAGCTGCAGACGCTGGAGCGCGACCTGAAGTCGGTCGTGTTCGGACAAGACCCGGCGATCGACGCGCTGGCCTCGGCCATCAAGATGTCGCGTGCCGGCCTGGGCAAGACGGACAAGCCGATCGGCTCGTTCCTGTTCAGCGGCCCGACGGGCGTGGGCAAGACGGAAGTTGCCAAGCAGCTCGCGTTCATCCTGGGCATCGAGCTGATCCGCTTTGACATGTCGGAGTACATGGAGCGCCATGCGGTGAGTCGGTTGATCGGCGCGCCTCCAGGCTACGTGGGCTTCGATCAGGGCGGTCTGCTGACGGAAGCCGTGACCAAGAAGCCGCACTGCGTGCTGCTGCTGGACGAGATCGAGAAGGCGCACCCGGACATCTTCAACATCCTGCTGCAGGTGATGGACCACGGCGCGCTGACGGACAACAACGGCCGCAAGGCGGATTTCCGCAACGTGATCATCATCATGACGACCAATGCGGGCGCCGAGACGATGAACAAGGCAACGATCGGTTTCACCACGACGCGCGAACAGGGCGACGAGATGGCCGACATCAAGCGCATGTTCACGCCGGAGTTCCGCAACCGTCTGGATGCGACCATCAGCTTCCGCTCGCTCGATGAGGAAATCATCATGCGCGTGGTCGACAAGTTCCTCATGCAGCTGGAAGAGCAACTGCACGAGAAGAAGGTGGATGCCATCTTCACCGAGAAGCTGCGTCGCTTCCTGGCGAAGAAGGGCTTCGACCCACTGATGGGTGCACGTCCGATGCAACGGTTGATTCAAGACCTGATCCGCAAGGCGCTGGCCGACGAACTGCTGTTCGGCAAGTTGACCAATGGGGGCAAGGTGATCGTGGACCTGGACGATGCCGACGCGGTAAAGCTGGAGTTCTCCGAGAACGAGGCGCCGCCGGCACCCGCTCAGGAAGAAGCCGAAGCCTGACAAGGCTGTCTGTTGCTGCAAATAAAAAGGCCCGGAATTTCCGGGCCTTTTTCTTATGCGCGGGCGATGTTGTCAGTGGCGCCCCGTGCTACCGAAACCACCCGCGCCACGCTCGCTCTCGGCAAAGTCGTCGACGATGTTCAGCTCGGCTTGCACCACCGGCACGATCACCAATTGTGCGAGGCGCTCCATCGGATTGAGCACGAACGCCGTGCTGCCGCGGTTCCATGTGCTGACCATGAGCTGGCCCTGGTAGTCCGAATCGATCAGGCCGACCAGGTTGCCGAGCACGATACCGTGCTTGTGGCCCATGCCAGAGCGCGGCAGGATCAGCGCGGCATAGCCCGAGTCGGCCAGGTGGATGGCCATGCCGGTCGGGACCAGATGCGTGGTGCCGGGCTCGATGGTGAGCGGGGCGTCGATGCAGGCGCGCAGGTCCAGCCCGGCGCTGCCGGTGGTGGCGTACTGCGGGAGCTGTTCGTGCAGGCGGGCGTCGAGGATCTTGACGTCGAGTTTCATGCGGGGCAGGCCGAAGAGGTTGCAGAAGCCGGAGATGGTAGCGCAAACGCCTCCGCCAGCAGCTCATACGAGCGCAGGCGCGCCTTGTAGCTGGGTGCGACGGTCAGCACGATCAGTTCATCGGCGACGAAGCGTTCCTTGAGCGCATGCATCTGCTCGGCCACGGATTCCGGTGTGCCGATGATGCTGCGTGGCCGCTCGCGCATGACGATGGCCTGGTCGCGCTCAGTATAGACGTGGGCTTCGCCTTGTTCGACGGTTGGGATCGGGCCGTTTACGCCCAGCGCCATCTGCACGCGGCGCAGGTCAATCGCGGCTTCATAGCGGCGCGCCTCGGCGTCGGTGTCGGCGGCGATCACGAAGATGGCGGCGGCGCTATATGGGCGCGCATCGTAGCCGGGCTCGAAATCCGTGCGGTACTGCTGGGCAACGATGTGCCCGACGTGCGGGTTGATGAAGTGCGCGAACGCGAAACGGATACCCAGGCGCGCGGCCAGCGCGCCGCCAAAATCGCTGGAGCCGAGCATCCACAACTCGGGTTGGGTATCGATTTCGGGTTGCAACAGAACGCCGGCTGCCGGGTGGTCTGGCGGCAGCGTGCCTGTCAGGTGCCAGATCAGTTCCTGCACCTGCTGCGGGAAGATATCGCCGCGGTTGTAATCGCCCATGGCCACGGCTTGCGCGGTGCGCATGTCGCCGCCGGGTGCGCGGCCGACGCCCAGGTCGATGCGGTTGGGGAACAGCGCTTCCAGCAGGCGGAACTGCTCGGCCAGCTTGAAGGGGCTGTAGTAGGGCAACATCACGCCGCCGGAGCCCACGCGCAGGTGCTTCGTGGCGCTCGCCACACGGGCGATCATCACTTCCGGCGCGGGGTTGCTCACGCCGCGCAGGCCGTGGTGCTCGGCGCACCAGTAGCGCGTGTAGCCGAGCGAATCCGTCAGTTGCGCCAGGTCGACCGTCGCGGCGATGGCATCGCGTGCGCTGTGGCCGTAGATGACGGGGCTTTGGTCCAGGACGGACAGGCGGATTGGCGCGGCACTCATGATCGTGCCCCATGCACGCGGTCGGCGATGGCGGCGACGATCTGGCGCGCGAGCGTCAACTTGTCGGCGCGCGGCAGGCGCGTGATGCCCTTTGCATCGAAGAGTGCGACTTCGTTGTCGTCGCGGCCGAAGGTCTGCTGACCAAGATTGCCGACCAGCAAAGGAATGCCTTTCTTCTTGCGCTTAGCCTCGCCGAACTCTTCCAACCGTTCGGTTTCGGCCGCAAAGCCGACGCAGAAAGGCGCATTCGCCCGGCGCGCCACACCGGCCAGGATGTCCGGGTTCTGTGTGAACGTAAGGGACGGTACGTCGGAATCGTTCTGCTTCTTGAGCTTCTGTTCCGCGGCTTGCGCCACGCGCCAGTCGGCCACCGCCGCAACGGCGATGAAGATGTCGCTCTTGGCACCATCCAGCTCGTGCATGACGGCGTCGTGCATCTGCTGGGCGGTTTGCACGTCGATGCGCAGCACGCCTGCGGGCGTGTCCTGATGGCACGGCCCAGCAACCAGCGTGACTTCTGCACCGGCCTGCGACGCGGCACGTGCCAGCGCAAAACCCATCTTGCCGCTGGACAGGTTCGTGATGCCGCGCACGGGGTCGATCGGCTCGAAGGTCGGGCCGGCCGTCAGCAGTACGCGGTGACCGCGCAGCAGCTTGGGCTGGAAGAAGCCGATGAGCTGCTCGACGATGTCCTCCGGCTCCAGCATGCGGCCGTCGCCGACTTCGCCGCAGGCCTGGTCGCCGGCATCGGGGCCGAGCAGGGTGACGTCATCCGCGCGCAACTGGGCGGCGTTACGCTGCGTGGCGGGTGCGGCCCACATCTGGCGGTTCATCGCGGGCGCGACGAGTAGCGGGCAATCGCGCGCGATGCACAGCGTGGAGAGCAGATCGTCGGCCATGCCGTGCGCGAGCTTGGCCAGAAAGTCGGTGGACGCCGGCGCGATGACGATGGCATCCGCCTCGCGCGACAGGTCGATATGCGGCATGTTGTTGCCGATGCGGCCGTCCCACTGCGACGTGAAGACAGGTCGCCCGGAAAGCGCCTGCATTGTCACCGGCGTGATGAAGTGCGTGGCGGCCTCGGTCATCACCACCTGCACGGTTGCGCCCGCCTTGGTCAAGAGCCGCACCAGCTCGGCCGACTTGTAGCACGCGATGCCACCGGTCAGGCCGAGCACGAAATGTTTGCCTTGCAGTTCCATAACAACCCGCTTGGGAATCCGATTGACGCGATATGCGCGGGCAGGATACAACCCGGTGCCCGGGCTTCCTGCTCAACAGTGGCGATGATACCGGCTTGCCCCGCGGCGCGTCTGGCGCCCGGGTTTTTCCTCAAATGCGCATTCCCGATATGGTTTTCGGTCGTTCAGCAGTTCGCAATGTCCTCGCTTGGATTGGCGGTTGCGCCATCGTTGCGGTGGTGGCCGCTGCCGTGCTCGTCTGCGGGGCGAAGGCATGGCTGCGCGAGGAGCCGAGGCTCGCGCACGCAGACGTGATCGTTGTGCTGGGCGGAGAGTCGGGCCAGCGCGTGATCGGCGCTGCCGAGCTGTATCACGCGGGTGTAGCGCCTCGCGTGTTCGTCAGCGGCCAGGGCGATTGCCTGCTGATCGAGCGCCGCCTTGTGATGGCCGGCGTGCCGGCGGAGCGCATCGGCCACGAATGTGTGTCCGGCAGCACGATGGAAAATGCGCGGATGACGCGCGAGACGCTGGCGGGCCAGCAGGTGCAGAGCGCAATCCTGGTCACGAGCTGGTATCACACCGGCCGGGCGCTGGCGGTGTTCCGCAAGGTGTGGCCGGAAGTCACTTGGGGTGCGCAAGGCGTATTCCCGGGCGACACGCTGGCCAAGTCGATGCCGATCTATGAAGCGGGGTCGATTCTTGCCGAATACGTCAAACGGGCGTGGTACGCCGTGCGCTACTGACGCTGCGCGATCATTCCGCTGGCAAGGGCCGCGCGTTGGCGGCCAGATCGTCGAACGACGGAACGAAGCGGATCGTGTCGCGCTTATTGGATTCCCGCACCCAGTCGCGCAGCGCGCTGCTGGCGTGGAGATGCGCCGAGATGTCACCGACCACGGCGAGCTTCAGTCGGTAGTTCGTGATCTTCTGCGCGATGCCGCCAGCCAAGCCGGTGCGCAGCACAAAGAACGTCGCATCGAGGCGGCTGACCGGCACGGCAACCATCGATGCGCCATGCCCTAGCGCCTCGCCGATCAGGTGGTCCAGCGCGTCCTGTTCGGTGGCGATGGGCGGGCCGGCCTCGTCGAGGCACAGCACCGCTTCACCATTCCACTGCTGGAGTTCTGGCATCGCAGGGTCAGCGACGCACGCGCCGCAGTTCGTCAACGATCAGCAGCACCGCGCCGATGGTGATGCCGCAGTCCGCCACGTTGAAGGCGGGCCAGTGGTAGTTGTGCAGGTAGAAGTCGAGGAAGTCCACCACATGACCGTAGATGACACGGTCAATCACGTTGCCCAGCGCGCCGCCCAGAATGAGCGCCAGCGCAAAGCAGAACAGCTTTTGCCCGCTGTGCCGCTTGAGCAGCCACACGATGAACAGCGCCGCCGCCACGCCCAGGCCCGTGAAGAACCAGCGCTGCCAGCCGCCCGCCGCGGCCAGGAACGAAAATGCCGCCCCCTTGTTATAGGCGAGCACCAGGTTGAAGAAGCCGGTGATCGGCCGCGACTCGCCGTAAGTGAAGGTTTTGAGGACGGCGATCTTGGTCAACTGGTCCAGCAGGATCCAGATGACGGCCAGGCCCAGCCAGGAGCCCACGCCATGACCGCCGCTGCTCTTCTTCAACCCGATCGACTTGCTCTTGCCGTTGTTGCGAGTGGCCATCAGGCAGCGCTCCGTTGTTCGCCGGCACCGAACAGGTTATCGGTGCAGCGCTTGCAGAGGGTCGGGTGGGCATGGTCGTGGCCGACGTCGGCGCGGTAATGCCAGCAGCGCTCGCACTTGGCGTGCGTGGACGGCACCACGGTGATGAGCAGATCGCCGCCTTCCGGCGCACGCTCCAGTTTGGCCGCGGACGTGATCAGCACAAAGCGCAGGTCGTCGCCGAGGCTGGCCAGCGCGTCATACACCGATTCACCTGCCGATACCGTCACTTCCGCCTGGAGCGACGAGCCGATCTTGCCGTCGATGCGCAGCGCTTCCAACTGCTTGGTCACTTCGCCGCGCACGTTGCGGATGGCGGCCCACTTCTCCAGCAGGGCGCTGGCGCCTTGCGGCACCGGAGCGTTGTAATACGTGCTGGTGAAGATGGTGTCGGTGTGCTCCGTGCCGTGTGCAAACACCTGCCAGGCCTCTTCCGCCGTGAACGACAGGAACGGCGCCATCCAGTGCAGCATTGCCTGGGTGATGTGGTACAGCGCGTTCTGTGCGGAGCGGCGCGCTACGGAATCGGGCGCCGTGGTGTACAGGCGGTCCTTCAGCACGTCGAGGTAGAAGCCGCCCAGGTCTTCCGAGCAGAACGTCTGCAGCTTGGCGACCACCGGGTGGAACTCGTACACGTCGTAGTGCGACAGCACTTCCTTCTGCAGCGAATCCGTCAGCGCCACGGCATAGCGGTCGATTTCCAGCCATTGCTCGGTCGGCAGCGCGTGCTTGGCGTGGTCGTAATCCGTCAGGTTGGCGAGCAGGAAGCGCAGCGTGTTGCGGATGCGGCGATAGCCTTCCACCACGCGCTTCAGGATTTCATCCGAGATGGCCAGTTCGCCCGAGTAGTCGGTCGAGGCCACCCACAGGCGGATGATCTCGGCGCCCATCTTGTTGGCGATTTCCTGCGGCGCGATCGTGTTGCCGATCGACTTGGACATCTTGCGGCCTTCGCCGTCGACCGTGAAGCCGTGCGTGAGCAGGCCCTTGTACGGCGGCTTGCCGTACAGCATCGAAGCCGTCAGCAGCGACGAGTGGAACCAGCCGCGGTGCTGGTCGGAGCCTTCCAGGTACAGATCGGCCAGGCGACCGTCCGGCAGGTCGGCTGAAGCGTCGTACAGATCCGCCGCGTGCGAGCCGCGAATGACGTGCCAGTGCGTCGTGCCCGAGTCGAACCACACGTCGAGCGTGTCGCGGTTCTTCTCATACATGTCGGCCTCATCGCCGAGCAGCTCGCGCGGATCGAGCGTCTGCCAGGCTTCGATGCCGCTCTTTTCGATGCGCTGGGCGACTTGCTCAAGCAGCTCCGGCGTGCGCGGGTGCAGCGCGCCGGTTTCCTTGTGGACGAAGAAGGCCATCGGCACGCCCCATTGGCGCTGGCGCGACAGCGTCCAGTCCGGGCGGTTGGCGATCATGTTGTGCAGGCGCTGTTTGCCCCACGACGGGTAGAACGCGGTGGCATCGATGCCTGCCAACGCCGTTTCACGCAGCGTGCTGTTGCCGTCGTTGGGCTGCACGTCCATCCCCGCAAACCACTGCGACGTGGCGCGGTAGATGATCGGCGTCTTGTGGCGCCAGCAATGCATGTAGCTATGCGGGTGCTTGTGCGCATCGAACAGGTTGCCCGATTCGCGCAGCACTTCGACGATCTTCGGATTGGCGTCCCAGATCATCTGGCCGCCAAACAGCGGCAGCGTCGATGCGTACACGCCGTTGCCCATCACCGGGTTGATGATTTCGGAATCCGGCATGCCGTGCGACTTGCACGACTGGAAATCTTCCACGCCGTACGCGGGCGCGGAGTGGACGATGCCGGTGCCGGTATCGATGGTCACGTAGTCGCCCAGGTAGACGGGCGAAGTGCGATCGTAGCCCGCGTCCATCTTGGCGAGCGGATGGTGGAAGCGCGCGCCCGACAGGGCTGCGCCTTCGCACGTGGCCAGCACGGTGCCTTCAAGCTTCCAGCTTTGCAGGCAAGCTTCGACGCGCTCCCTGGCAACGATCAGCAGGCCGCGCGATGTGTCGACCAGCGCGTATTCGATTTCCGGGTGCAGGTTCAGCGCTTGGTTGGAAGGGATCGTCCACGGCGTGGTGGTCCAGATCACGATCCAGCCTTGCTTGGCCTTGAGCACGTCGGCGCCAACGTGGAAGGCGCTGGCCAGTGCGTCGATATCGGCAAACGGGAAGCCGACGTCGATCGACAGGTCGGTGCGGTCCGCGTATTCGACTTCCGCTTCCGCCAGCGCCGAGCCGCAGTCGAAGCACCAGTTGACCGGCTTCAGGCCGCGGAAGACGTAGCCCTTCTCCAGGATCTTGCCCAGCGCACGAACTTCATCCGCTTCGTTGCGGAAGTTCATGGTCAGATACGGATCGGCCCAGTCGCCCAGCACGCCCAGGCGCTCGAAATCCGCCTTCTGGCGCGCGATCTGGCCGGTGGCGTACGCACGCGCTTTCTCTTGCACTTCCTGGACAGGCAGGCCCTTGCCGAACTGCTTCTCGATCTGGATTTCGATCGGCATGCCGTGGCAATCCCAGCCCGGCACATAAACGGCGTCCAGCCCGGTCAGGCCGCGCGCCTTGATCACCATGTCCTTGAGGATCTTGTTGACCGCGTGGCCGATGTGCAGATCACCGTTGGCATACGGGGGGCCATCGTGGAGGATGAACTTCTTCGCGCCCTTGCGCGCAGCGCGGATCTTCTTGTAGAGCTGCTTGTCCTGCCATTGCTTCACCCACTGTGGCTCGCGCTTGGGCAGATCGCCGCGCATGGGGAACGGGGTGTCCAGCAGGTTGACCGGGTACTTGCTCTTCTCCGGCGTGGGCTTCTTGGCGTCAGACATGATGTGATGTGGGGCAGATTCGGGCAAATCGGATCGGTGCAGGCGCGCCAGGGCAGGGGCGCTTGCGGTGTGCGGCGTTCGGGCGGCGAGTGTGTCAGCCGCCTACTGAATTCGGTCAGTGGCGGAAGTGGCGAAATCGCGTCGCAACGCGGGCGATTCACCCGCCGGCGGAATCGGCAGGCCGAAGAAGTTGCGGGCGTCGATGCAGTCCTGTGCAATGGCGTCCTTCAGTGCATCGAGCGAATCGAAGCGGGCCTCGTCGCGGAGCTTCTTCATGAACTCCACGCGCACCAGCTTGCCGTAGACGCTGGCGTGGTAATCAAAGATATGCACTTCCAGCAGCACGCGGCCTGAGTCGTCCACCGTCGGTCGCACGCCAATGCTGGCGACGGCCGGCAGCGGCTTTTCGGCCAGCCCGTGCACCTGCACGACAAAGATGCCGGCGACGGCCGGCTTGCGATGCGAGATGCGCAAATTCAGCGTCGGAAAGCCCAGCGAGCGGCCGAGCTTTTGCCCGTGCACCACGTGTCCGCTGATGGCATAACCGTGACCCAACAGGCGGCGGGCGTGTTCAAGGTCACCGGCGGCCAGCGCCTCGCGCACGGCCGAGCTGGAGATGCGGATGCCGGATTCCGACACCGAGCCCATCTGCTCGACTTCAAAGCCGAACTGGGCGCCGGCGGCCTGCAGATAGTTGAAATCGCCCGCGCGCTTGGCGCCGAAGCGGAAATCATCGCCGACCAGCAGCCAGCGCGTGTGCAGGCCATCGACCAGAACATTGCGCACGAACTCGTCCGGCGTTTGTCCGGCGAAATGCGCGTTGAAATGCTCCACGACCACACGGTCGACGCCCTGGCGGCGCAGGCTTTCCAGCTTGTCGCGCAGCAGCGCAATGCGGGTGGGTGCGCGGTCCGGCATGAAGAATTCGCGCGGATGCGGCTCGAACGTCATCACCGTGAGCGGCAATCCGCGTGCGTCGGCCGCCGCGCGTGCGCGGGCCAGCAGAGACTGGTGCCCGCGGTGCACGCCGTCGAAGTTGCCGATGGTCAACGCGCAGGGCGCGCGACTTTCGGCGTTGGGCAGGCCGCGAAAGACTTTCACGAGAAGCGTCGGTGGTCGAGGAAAGGAGAAGTGCGTTTTCGTGCCGGATTGGCGTGGCAGCCGCCAAAATCCAGCAAAACGCACATTATATAAGGGATTGCCCCATCCCCGGCGCGCACGCGGCTAGGTGTCGGAGTGTTGCACAATCGTCCGAACGGTGCGCCCGCGCGGTTCATGCTTGCGGCACAATCCGGTATCCAGTTCCTACCCGATATCTCCTTGAACGCCTCGCTGCGCCTTTTCTTCGCCAAGTTCGGGCTTGCCAGCCGCGCGCCGCTTGAACTGGACGCCCGAGCCAAGCTGCTCGCCGCCGTGCATCGCGGGGCCCCCATGGGGATTGCTGCCTCGGTCGTGCTGCCCGCCTTGACGGTCGCTGCGTTCTGGGATGCCTCAAACCGCCCCGTGCTGCTGGGCTGGTGCCTGATCATGCTGTGCCTGACGGCGTCAGGTCTGCGCTTCTATTTTGGCTATCGCTACGACCTGACCCGCATGACGCTGGCGGCGCACACCCGCAAGTGGTGGACGGGCATGCACGTCATGTCGGCGGTGGGCGGGGTGGCGTGGGGCTGTTCGGCGGGGCTGTATCTGATGTCACCGTCACTGGAGTTCAGCAGCCTGCTGATGATCGTGATCATCGGTGTGGCGGCGGCGGCGGTGTTGTCGCAGGCGCCGGTGCCGTCCAGCCTGCTGATCCTCGGGACGGGCATCCTGGCGCCGCACTTTGTGCTGGCTGAGCAGGCGTTTCCGGGGCACGGGCTGTATTTGCGCGGTGTGCTGCTGTTCTTTGCGGCGCTGCTGACGCGGCATGCCGTGAACATCCACAACACGCTGGTGCGCGAAATTCAGCTTGAAAACGAGAGCCGCCAGCTTGCGCGCCGCTATCAGGACGAGAAGCAGCGCGCTTTGTCGGCATCGGAAGAAAAATCGCGCTTCCTGGCTGCGGCCAGCCACGACTTGCGCCAGCCGGTGCATGCGATCGTGCTCCTGGTGGAGGCGCTGCGGGCGCGCAACCAGTCGGAATCTTTGGCGCCGCTGGTGGAGCAACTCGCTTCGGGCGCCGCGACCATCGATCTGCTCTTCCGCTCGCTGCTGGATCTGTCCAAGCTGGAGAGCCGCAAGACCTCGCCGACGCTGGAGCCGGTGGATCTGGGCGAGGTCATCACCGAGGTTGTTCAGCAGTTCATGCCGGATGCGCGTGCCAAGGGCCTGACGCTCGCGGCCCGTATCCCGCCGCTGCCCGTGTTCGGGATGGCCGAGCCGGTGCTGCTGCGCCGGGCGCTGTTCAACCTGCTGCAGAACGCGCTGCGCTACACCGAGCGCGGCGGCGTGATGGTGGCGCTGCGCGTGCGCCAGAAGCATTTGCGGATCGAGGTCTGGGATACCGGCATCGGCATCGCGCCTGAGCATCAGAAAGACATCTTCTCGACGTACTACCAGGTTGAAAACCCCGAGCGCGATCCGAGTCAGGGCCTGGGTTTGGGCCTGTCGATCTACAAGGAATGCGTGCGTCTGCTGCGCGGGACGTTTGGCGTGCGCTCGGTGCCGGGGCGCGGCTCGATGTTCTGGATGGCGCTGCGGCCGGTGCCCGCCGAGATCAAGGCGCCGCTGGCCACGCAGCCTCGCGCCGAGCAAAAGCGCGCCGTGCTCGATCAGCCGCGGTTCTCCGGCGTGGTGCTGGTGGTGGATGACGACCCGCAGATCCGCAAGGCCTGGCACGCGCTGCTCGAAGCGTGGGGTGTGGAAGTCCACAGCGCCGCCGATGGTCGCTCCGCCGAGCAACTGCTGGCGCGCGGCATCCGCCCGCAGATCATCTTCTGCGACTTGCGCCTGCCCGGCGAGGAAGACGGCCTGCAACTGCTCGAACGCTGGCAAGTCAGCCACCCGGATGCCCACGCCGTGCTGCTGACTGGCGATCGCAACTCCGCCGCCCTCGCGCGCGCCGAAGAAGCCGGCTACCTGCTACTGGCCAAACCGATGGATCCGAACATGCTGCGCGTGCTGCTCAAGCGCTGGCTGCGCGGTCGCTCGGCCGAGCCGCAGGTCGCTTACTGACGGAAATGTAAAACGGCGCCGTCGATGGCGGCGCCGAATTGATGAGGCCGGACGCTCAGTTCAGGCTGCGCCCGTCAGGCGGAAACGCTCCATGCGCGAAATGATCTGGATGCGCGTGCGTACGCCCAGCCGCTGCAAAATCGCCGAGACGTGTTCTTTGACGGTGTTTTCCGTCAGGCCCAACTGGCGTGCGATGGACTTGTTCGGCAGGCCTTCGAGCAGCAGCGCCAGGACCGAGCCTTGGCGCGGCGTCAGCCCCAGTTCTGCCGGCGTGATGGGGATGCCATGCGAGGCACCGCCCTTGCCGTTGGTGCCCCCCATATCGTCTTCCGACGGGAACGACGCGTCGCCGCCGAAAATACCGGCCACCGCCTTGGAGAAAGCATGGGCATCGGCGTGCTTGCCGATGAAGCCGATGGCGCCCAGCGCTTGGGCCTTGGCGACGATTTCCGGCGTGTTTTCGGCCGACATGAAGGCAAAGCGTGCTTCTGGCAGTTTGCCGCGCAGTTCGCGCATAGCGTCGAAGCCGGTGCAGTCGGACAGCCACACGTCCAGCAGCACGACGTCCGGCCGGACGCCTTCTTCAACCAGCGCAAGCGCCTGGCGCCGGCCAATAGCCGCGTGCACCTGAACTTCAGGCAAGGCGTGTGCAAGAAACGTGGTCGTGCCAGATAAGGCGAGAGGGTGGTCGTCGACCACCAGCAGGCTACGCAGCGAGCTCGTCATTCTTATTCCCCGGTGAGGGCAATGCCCTCTTGTTGTTGTACGCGTGTCGACCCGGCGCGGGCGATGGTCGACGGGCCGGGTGTCTCACCCTGTGCCGATCGACCGTCACGGTATCGCCCGCACGATGTTGCAGCGCAGGATGAATGGACGTTTGATACGCGTCGGATCACCGCTGGCAGCCCACCCGACCCCTCGGGAGCGCGGACAATTATGGCGCTGAGATTATCAGAGCGCGCCAAAGCGCGCCAACGGTTGCCCCTTCCTTTTGCCGGCATGACAGCGTTTTTGCCGGCATGCGTCGGCAAAATGCCACGGTGGCCGCAAAAGCGCCCGCGGCATGGCTGCGCAGGCATCACACCCGATTTTCTCGGGGAACTCCGGCGCACTTGATAAAATGCCGCGATGAAAAACATCGTCATTCTCATTTCCGGACGCGGTTCCAATATGGAAGCCATTGTCCGCGCCTGTCAGGCTGAAGGTTGGTCGGGACGCATTGCCGCCGTCATTTCTAATCGGCCCGATGCGGCAGGACTTAAATTTGCCGCTTCGCACGGCATTGCCACCGCGGTGGTCGACCATAAGGCGTTCCCCGATCGCGACAGCTTCGACGCCGCCCTGGCGCAGGTGATCGACGGCTTTTCGCCTGATCTGGTGGTGCTGGCCGGCTTTATGCGCATCCTTACGCCGGGCTTTGTAAAGCGCTACGCCGGGCGCATGCTGAACATTCATCCGTCGCTGTTGCCGTGCTTCCCGGGTTTGCACACGCACGAGGCCGCGTTGGCCATGGGCGTGAAGGTGCATGGCGCGACGGTGCATTTCGTCACGGCTGACCTGGACCACGGCCCGATCGTGCTGCAGGCCATCATCGACGTGCGCCAGGACGACACGCCGGATTCGCTGGCCGGGCGGCTGCTGGCGCAGGAACACACAATTTATCCGCGTGCCGTGCGCTGGTTCGTGGAAGGGCGGTTGTCGATCGAAGACGGTGTTGTGCGCGTCTCTCCGGATGAATCGCAGCTTGTCATTGGCGTCAACGCCCGGGAGGCAGCATGAGTCAGGATCGTCAGCGTTCGCGCGGCAATGGAAACGGCGGGTCGGCCAACAAGCGCGCGGGTTCCGGCGGTGGTGGCTGGTATCGGGCACCGCAGGGCAAGCCGGCACCGCGCAGCGCTCCGCGCCCGCGTACGGGCGTGCATGGCAGCCATCTGGAACACCTCGACAAGGTGCTTGCGCGCCTGCTCCACTTCGCGGCGCCCGCTGACATGGTGGTCAGCCAGTACTTCCGCGAGCACCACGAACTTGGCCACCGCGAGCGCGGCATCATCGCCGAAGCGGCCTTTGCTGTGCTTCGCCGCAAGGTGGAATTCGGCCAGTTTGCCGAGAGCGGCACTGGCCCGGCGCGTCGTCGCCTGGTGCTGCTCGGTTTGCTGCAGACGGCCGGGCGTGAGGCCATTGCGCCGTTCCTGAACCCGGCGGAGGCCGAATGGCTGGATCGCTGGGAAAACCGCGACCGCGCCGCGCTGGCCGCCCGCGTGCGCGCCAACCTGCCCGACTGGCTGTTCGACGCGCTGGTTGCCCAGCACGGTGCGGATTTCACCGAGGCACTGGCGCAAGCGTGGCTCACGCCCGCGCCGCTGGACTTGCGTGTGAATACGCTCAAGGGCGAGCGCGAAGCCGTGCTTGCCACACTGGCCGAGGCGGGTATCGAAGGTGCTGCGGCGCCGTTGTCGCCAGTGGGCATTCGCCTGGCGGGCAAGCCGGCGTTGAACAAGCTAGACATCTTCACCAACGGCACGGTCGAGGTGCAGGACGAGGGAAGCCAACTGCTGTGCCAATTGCTGGCACCCAAGCGCGGCGAGATGGTGGTCGATTTCTGTGCCGGCGCCGGTGGCAAGACCCTGGCGATCGGCGCGGCGATGCGCTCGACGGGGCGCCTGTATGCCTTCGACGTATCGGAAAAGCGTTTGTCGAACCTGGGGCCACGCCTGGCGCGCAGCGGCCTGTCGAACGTGCATCCGGGCCGCATCGACAGCGAGCACGATGCCAAGGTCAAGCGCCTGGCGGGCAAGATCGATCGCGTGCTGGTCGACGCCCCGTGCAGCGGCTTGGGCACGCTGCGCCGCAATCCGGACCTGAAGTGGCGCCAATCTGCGCAGGCCGTGGAAGAAATGTCGGCCAAGCAGCTGTCGATCCTGACATCGGCGGCGCGGCTGCTGAAGCCGGGTGGCCGCCTCGTCTACGCGACCTGCAGCGTGTTGGCGCGCGAGAACCAGCAGGTGGTCGAGCAATTCCTGGCTGCGCATGAAGACTTCGTGCTCGTGCCCGCCGGTGAGGTGCTCGCCGCGCAGAAGATCGCCCTGGAAATGGGGCCCTACCTGGAGCTGTATCCGCACACGCATCAGACCGACGGCTTCTTCGCGGCCGTGCTGGAGCGCCGCGCATGATGCTGCGCCGTTTGGGTTGGCTGCTGGCCGCATGGCTGGCGTTTGCTGCGGGTGGCGTGGCGCTGGCCCGCAGCACGCCGCCGGTGCAGCCGGCCAAGGGCACGGTGCAGGCTGCGTTCACCCCCGACGATGACATCGAAGGGTTGTTGGCAGACGCCATCGACCAGGCGCGTGAGCAGGTGCTGGTGCAGGCGTATCTGCTGTCGAACAAGGCGATTACGCGTGCGCTGCTGGCGGCGCATCAGCGCGGGGTGGATGTGCGGGTGCTGGCCGATCGCGAGCAGATGACGCGCTCCGGCGGCAGTCGCGTGCCCGAAGTGGCGAATGCAGGCATCCCCGTCTGGCTGGAGGTGCGCTACAAGAACGCGCACAACAAGGTCATCGTGATTGACCCGCGCGGCGCGCACCCAGTGCTGGTCACCGGCAGCTTCAACTTTACGCAGACCGCGCAGCGCGGCAATGCTGAGAACGTGCTGATCGTGCGCGGCGACGCTGATCTTGCCCAGCGCTATGCCGCCAACTGGCAGAAGCATGCGGGTGATGCGTTGCCCTATCGGACCCAATAAGGGTTCGCAATAACCGGTCACGCCAATGAACGGATTGCCGCTGAATCTGAACCATATCGCGCTGGGCCACATGATCGACGACATCGTCTCCGATCTGGGTGGCCCGCGCTTCATCTGGCAACTGGGCGTGCTGGTGCTGGTGCTCGTTGCCGCGTGGCTGATCGCGCGGCCGATTTCGCGGCGCCTGCATACGGCCCATGTGAACGACACGTTCGCCCTGCGTTTTGCCTGGTCGAGCCTGGAGCGGGCGGTGTTTCCGCTGATCGGCTGGCTGCTGGTGGTGGGCGCGCGCTATGCCCTGATCGGCACCATGCCGATCAGCGTGTTCCGCCTGGCTGCCGTGCCGCTGTTCGGCCTGGCGATTCTCTATCTCGGCTTCTACGTGCTGCGCCGTGTGTTGTCGGGCAATGGAGAATTGCACGGCATGCTCGTCGTCGCCGAGCGGGTGCTGACCACGCTGATGTGGATGGGCATGGTGCTCTATGTACTGGGCGTGCTGGGCGACGTGGTGGATTACCTCGACGGCATCCGCTTTGCGCTGGGCGGCAAGCAGAAGGTGAGCCTCGCCGCCATGCTGATGGGCGTGGTGTGGATTCTCGTCACAGTGCTCGTGGCGATGTGGTTCGGCTCGTGGCTGGACAGCCGCATTACGCGCGCTTCGGCCATTGATGCCAACCTGAAGGTGGTGCTGTCGCGTGTAACCAAGGCGGTGCTGCTGCTGGTGTCGCTGCTGCTGAGCCTGTCGCTCGTGGGCATCGATTTGACGGTGCTGTCGGTGTTTGGCGGCGCGCTGGGTGTGGGCTTGGGCTTTGGCTTGCAGAAGATCGCCAGCAATTACGTCTCGGGCTTCATTATCCTGCTCGAGCGCTCGCTCAAGCTCGGCGATCAGATTACGGTCAGCACATACACCGGCATCGTCACGCAGATCCGCACGCGCTACACCGTGGTGCGCAACGGCGATGGCGATACGCTGGTTCCGAACGAATTGATGGTCGCGCAGGCGGTGCAGAACCACAACGAGCGTGGCACCGTGCGCGTGGCAGTGCGCGTGCAGGCATCGTATGCCGCCGATCCGGAAACGGTGCTGGCGCTGCTGCTGCAATGCGCCGAGGGCATCCCGCGCATTCTGCCCGAGCCGGCGCCTGCCGCTTTCATGGCCTTGTTTGCCGACAGCGGCATCGAATACGAACTTGGTGTGTGGATCGGCGATCCGCACAACGGCAAGCTTGGCGTGCAGTCTGACCTGAACCGCGCCATCTATCGCCGCTTCAAAGAGGCCGGCATTGACATTCCGTATCCGCAAAGGGAAGTGCGTGTGCTCGGGCCGTTGGCGCTGCAGCAGGGCGCTTCAAGCACTTCGGGTGATGCGGTAGCCTCATCCGGCGCGTCCCTGAAGGCCTAACACACCTGCGGGCGGAACGGTGCACCCTTGTCCGAGGTCAAAACGGCGGTTTTCCCCCATGGAATAGAGGGGGTATTCGGTTAAAATGCCGATTGCTCCCACAAAGGATCAGACGGGCCGTCGCAAAGGCCTAGCATTTGCGACAAAGCACCGCAAATACCTTGTATTGCGCTGGGGCGGAGATCACATGACCGGCAGCGAGAAGCTCGCCGATGTGACGCGCAAGCCGGGTGCCAGCACCCGAATCACCGCCAACACGACCCCATTGTCGTAACGCTACGACAGCGGATGGCCTTAAGAGGCAGCACCGTCCCGATCAATTGAGGGACCAAAGGCTGCTTTGATCACCCCGAGTTGACCACGGAGAACACTTTGATCGACTCCTTTCTGACTTTCCTTGCCAACGGCACCTTGGATTGGGCCTGGTGGCAGATTCTGATTTTCACGCTGGTGATGACGCACATCACCATCGCCAGCGTCACGATTTTTCTGCACCGTTGCCAAGCGCACCGTGCGCTGGACGTGCATCCCATCGCCGGACACTTCTTCCGTTTCTGGCTGTGGATGACCACCGGCATGGTTACCAAGGAATGGACCGCCATTCACCGCAAGCACCACGCTAAGTGTGAAACCGAAGAGGATCCGCACAGCCCGCAAACCCGTGGCATCCGCAAGGTGCTGATGGAAGGTGCTGAGCTGTATCGCGCCGAGGCCAAGAACAAGGAAACGATCCAGAAGTTTGGCCACGGTACGCCGGACGATTGGGTCGAGAAGAACGTGTATTCGAAGTTCACATGGCAGGGCGTCGGTTTGATGCTGATTCTGGACGTGCTGATGTTCGGCGCGCTGGGCCTGACGGTGTGGGCGGTGCAGATGCTGTGGATCCCGATCCACGCCGCCGGCATCATCAACGGCCTGGGCCACTTCTGGGGCTACCGCAACTTCGACTGCGAAGACGCTTCGACCAATGTGTCGCCGTGGGGCATCATCATCGGCGGCGAAGAGCTGCACAACAACCACCACACGTACGCCACGTCGGCCAAGTTCTCGGTCAAGTGGTATGAGTTCGATATCGGCTGGGGCTACATCAGAGCGCTGGAGATCGTTGGTCTGGCGAAGGTCAAGAAAGTGGCGCCCAAGGCCCGTTTTGGCGACGTGAAGCCGGTTGACCAGAACACACTGGAAGCCATCATCGCCAACCGCTACGACGTGATGGCCCGCTACGCTAAGACTGTGAAGGCGGCTTACCGCCAAGAGTTGGCCAAGCTGAAGGACTCGCGGGCTGTGGAATACCGTGCACTGAAGCCCGCCCGCAAGTGGTTCCACCGTGACGAAACCAAGCTGGGCGCGCCGCAGCGCGAGCAGCTCTCGCAAATCGTGTCGGACCATTCGGCGTTGCACACCTTCGTTGAGATGCGCCGCGAGCTTGGCGCGCTGTGGGGTCGTTCGAACGCCACGCGTGAGCAACTCCTGCATCAACTGCAAGAGTGGTGCAAGCGGGCTGAGGAAAGCGGCATCCACGCGTTGCAGGAATTTGCCGTTCGCCTGCGCCGTTACGCCTGAGTTTCTTGTTTCATAGGTGAAGCCCCGCTCCGCAGCGGGGCTTTTCTTTTGGGTAAACTGCCCCAACTCACATTTTTTATAGGCCGCGACTATGTATCGCGGTGCCAGTCCTCCTCACACGCCGTCCGTTTCATTGCCGCGCCAGCTTCTCGGCGCCTTAACAGCGCGAATGGACGCGGAGACCACCATGGAAACCCACATCAAGACGGTTGAATTTGAGCGCCCGGATATGCTTTCCGAGGCGCAATCCGGCGCCAGTTGCGTGGCCCACGCCTGGGCCAAGGTGCCGCCGGTGCTGTCGCGCGAGGAACGCGACGAACTGAAGGCTCGCATCAAGCGCCTGCTCAAGGAACGCGAGGCCGTCCTGGTCGCGCACTACTACGTTGACGCTGACCTGCAGGACCTGGCCGAGGAGACCGGTGGCTGCGTGTCCGATTCGCTGGAGATGGCGCGCTTCGGCCGCGACCATTCGGCCAAGACACTGATCGTGGCGGGCGTGCGCTTCATGGGCGAGACCGCCAAGATTCTGAGCCCCGAAAAGACCGTGCTGATGCCGGATCTTGACGCGACCTGCTCGCTGGATCTGGGTTGCCCGCCGGATGAGTTCGCCGCCTTCTGCGACGCGCATCCGGATCGCACCGTGGTCGTCTATGCCAATACCAGTGCCGCCGTGAAGGCGCGTGCCGACTGGATGGTGACCTCATCGATTGGCCTGAAGATCGTTCAGCACCTGCATGCGCAGGGAAAGAAGATCCTGTGGGCGCCCGATCGCCACCTGGGCAGCTACATTCAGAAGCAGACCGGCGCCGACATGCTGATGTGGCAGGGCTCCTGTTTGGTGCACGACGAGTTCAAGGGCGTGGAGCTCGACCTGCTGCGCGCCGAGCACCCGAACGCGAAGATTCTCGTCCACCCTGAATCGCCTGAATCGGTGGTGGCGCAGGCCGATGTGGTGGGTTCGACTTCGCAGCTGATTGCGGCAGCGCAGTCGTTGTCCGCGCAGGAATTCATCGTGGCGACCGACAACGGCATCCTGCACAAGATGCGCATGGCGGCCCCGGGCAAGCGCTTCATCGAGGCGCCGACCGCCGGCAACGCCGCCACCTGCAAGAGCTGCGCGCATTGCCCTTGGATGGCGATGAATGCGCTGACCAATCTGGCCGAGGTGCTGGAGACCGGTCGCAACGAGATCCACGTGGATCCCGCCGTCGGCAAGCAGGCCGTGGTCTGCATCGATCGCATGCTGGATTTTGCCGCGCGGGAAAAGGCCATGGTCCGCCCGCAAGGTGAACTGGCAGCCAACGCGCAACTCTTTCAAGGAATCGGCCCGGCATGACGGCAACCCAGATGAATACGACGAGCTTTGCCGCACCGGCTCAGGCAATTTTCGATAGCTTTGGCCCGGCACTGCGCGAGGCGCTGTCCGCCAACGTGTCTGCTGCTATTGCCGAGGACGTCGGCACGGGTGACCGCACCGGTTTGCTGATCCCCGCCGATCGCCATGCGCGCGCGCGGGTGATCGTGCGCGAGACCGCCGTGCTGTGCGGCACGCCTTGGTTCGATGCGTGCATGCGCGCCATTGATCCGGCGCTGCGCGTTACATGGCGCCAGCACGAAGGCGACCGCATGGCGCCCGATTCGGTGGTGTGCGAGATTGAAGGCCCGGCGCGATCCCTGCTGACAGCCGAACGCCCGTCGCTGAACTTCCTGCAATTGCTTTCCGGTGTGGCGACAACGACGTCGCGTTACGCTGCGGCCATCGACGGCACGCGCGCCCGCGTGCTCGATACGCGCAAGACGCTGCCGGGCCTGCGCCTAGCGCAAAAGTACGCCGTGCGTATCGGTGGTGGCGAGAATCAACGCCTGGCGTTGTATGACGGCATCCTGATCAAGGAAAACCACATTGCTGCGGCGGGCGGCGTGACGGCAGCCCTGCGTGCGGCGCAGGCACTGAACACCGGCGTGGCAATCCAGATCGAGGTAGAAACGCTGACTCAGCTTGAGGAGGCGCTGGCGGCGGGCGCTACGTCCGTGCTGCTCGACAATTTCGAGCCGCCCGCGATGCGTGAGGCTGTGCGCGTAACGGCGGGCAAGGCGCTGCTGGAGGTGTCCGGCGGCGTGAACATCGAGACGATCCGCGCATTTGCCGAAACGGGTGTGGACCGTGTCTCTGTCGGCGCGCTGACGAAGGACGTGCGCGCGACCGACTTCTCTTTGCGGATCGTCGAGTAAGCCTTAGCGTTTCCGGGCGATCTGCCGATGGGTCGGCTGCATGACCGTCGGCAGCGCCTTGGGCAATGTCTCGGGGTAGTCGCGCGAGAAATGCAGGCCGCGGCTCTCATGCCGTGATAGCGCACTGTCGACGATCAGCGAGGCGGCCTCGACGAGGTTGCGCAGCTCCAGCAGATCGTGGCTCACGCGGAAGTTGGCGTAATACTCCGTAATTTCTTCGCGCAACAGGGCGATGCGGTGCTGCGCGCGCTCCAGCCGCTTGTTCGTGCGCACGATGCCGACGTAGTTCCACATCATGCGGCGCAGTTCGTCCCAGTTGTGCGAGACGACGACTTCCTCATCGGGGTCGGTCACGCGGCTCTCATCCCACGCGGGAATCTGCGCCGATGTGGGGTCCGAGGGTGGTTGCGCGAGAATGTCTTCCGCCGCGCCACGCCCGATCACCATGCATTCCAGCAGCGAATTGCTCGCCAGCCGATTGGCGCCGTGCAGGCCGGTGTAGGCCGTCTCGCCCACGGCGTACAGGCCGGCGATATCCGTGCGCCCGAGGTGGTCCGTCACCACGCCGCCGCACGTGTAGTGCGCTGCCGGCACCACCGGAATCGGTTGGCGCGTGATGTCGATACCGAGCTCCAGGCAGCGCGCCATGATGGTCGGGAAATGTTCCTTGAGGAACTCCGGGCTCTGGTGGCTGATGTCCAGATAGACGCAGTCCAGGCCACGCTTCTTCATCTCGAAGTCTATGGCGCGGGCGACGATATCGCGCGGAGCCAGCTCAGCGCGCTCATCGTGCGCCGGCATGAAGCGCGTGCCGTCGGGCAGGATCAGCTTGCCGCCTTCACCGCGCACGGCTTCGGTAATCAGGAATGATTTCGCGAACGGGTGGTACAGACACGTGGGGTGGAACTGGATGAACTCCATGTTCGCCACGCGGCAGCCCGCACGCCAAGCCATAGCGATGCCGTCGCCGCTGGCCGTGTCCGGATTCGTCGTATAGAGATAGACCTTGCCTGCGCCGCCCGTGGCCATCACGGTTTGGCTCGCGGTAATCGTCTTGACGTGGCCCGATGCAATGTCGAGCGCATACAGGCCATGGCAGCGCATGCCCGGCTGGCCCAGCTTCGCATCGGTAATCAGGTCGATCGCAAAGTGGTCTTCCAGCAGCGTGATGTTCGGGTGGCTGCGTACCTTCTCAACCAGCGTCGTGACCACGGCATGGCCGGTGGCATCGGCGGCGTGGATGATACGGCGATGGCGATGGCCGCCCTCGCGCGTCAGGTGGAAGCCGAGTTCGGCCTGCTCGTCGCGCGTGAAAGGCACGCCATGGTCGATCAGCCATTCAATGGCCGAGCGCCCGTTTTCGACGATGTAGCGGGTGGCGGCTTCATCGCACAGTCCTGCCCCGGCGATGAGCGTGTCGTCGACGTGCTCGTCATGGCTGTCGCCTGAATCGAGCACTGCGGCAATGCCGCCCTGCGCCCAGTCGCTAGCGCCTTCCGGCAGGCTGCGTTTGCTGATGACGACCACGCGGCGGTGATCGGCTAGGTGCAGGGCGACGGTCAGACCCGCCAAGCCGCTGCCAACAACGGCAACATCGAAATTCATGAAAGACGCGGGACGCGGTGCAGGCGCGGCTGGTGAATAACACAGTCGCGTGTCAATCGGAAAGAAGAGCAGTGTACACCGCTGCATGCGCCAAACAGCGGGCAACAAAAAACCCGCCTGAGAGCGGGTTTTTGCTGTCGGTCATGCCGACGGAAACAAGATGCGCAATCCGCGAGGATTACTTGATCTTGGTTTCCTTGTAAGCGACGTGCTTGCGGGCGACGGGATCGAACTTCATGATCTCCATCTTTTCCGGCTTGGTGCGCTTGTTTTTGGTGGTCGTGTAGAAATGACCCGTACCTGCGGTCGATTCCAGCTTGATCTTGTCGCGTCCGCCTTTGCTGGCCATGTTTAACTCCTAATTAGACTTCGCCGCGTGCGCGCAGGTCCACGAGCACTTCGTCGATGCCTTTTTTATCGATCAGGCGCAGACCAGCGTTCGAGACGCGCAGGCTCACCCAGCGGTTTTCGGATTCGACCCAGAAGCGACGATTCTGCAGGTTCGGCAGAAAACGGCGCTTGGTCTTGTTGTTTGCGTGGGAAACGTTATTGCCGACCATCGGCGCTTTCCCGGTCACTTGACAGACGCGTGCCATGGAGCACTCCTAACTAAATTCGTTGGCTACAGTTTGCGACCGGGCGCTGGGACCAAAACCAAGCGCAGCGCCACTGTAGGGGTGGGACTTCAGCGAAACGCGGATTATACACACAAAACCGCTGACAAATCAACGAGATCGATGGATTGCCGTTGGACACTGTGCAATGCGGCATCGGCGCTACATTTTGCCGTGTTCCCGGAAGCCGTAGACGTGAGTGCGACCGACGATCATGTGATCCAGGACCATCACGTCGAGCATGGCCAACGCGCGGCACAACTCGCGGGTCAGCGTGATGTCGGATTCGCTGGGCTCTGTATTGCCGGTCGGGTGGTTGTGGGCCAGGATCACGGCGGCTGCATTGTGATGTAGCGCGCGCTTGGCAATCTCGCGCGGATAGACGCGGGCTTCCGTCAGCGTGCCCCGGAAGAGTTCCTCCCAGGCAATCAGTCGGTGTCGCACATCTAGAAAGAAGCAGGCAAAAACCTCGTGCGGGCGGTGGCCGAGTGTCAGGCGCAAGAAATCTTTCACGCTTTGTGGAGAGTCAAAGGTCTGGCCCTGGGTGAAGTCTTCTTTTAGTGCGCGCCGCCCAACTTCGAGCAGCGCATGCAGTTGCGCGTATTTGGCGGGGCCCATGCCGTTGATCGACGAGAACTCCTGTTGTGACGCATGGCACAGCCGTGCGAGCGATCCAAAGTGCGTGAGCAGTTCGCGGGCGAGGTCGACAGCGCTTTTGCCTGGCATGCCCACGCGCAGGAAGATGGCTAGCAATTCCGCGTCGGAGAGCGCGGCGGGGCCGTGGGCGAGCAGTTTTTCACGGGGCCGCTCGTGGGCGGGCCAGTCGACGATTGCCATAGGGTTGGGATTAGCGGAGGAAAGGCCCTGTCAGCGAGAGTGCGGTGGGCTTCGCGCCTGCGGCCGCGGGGAGGGCTGACGTACAATAACGGGTTACTTTTTGGTCAAGCAGGTTAAGCGTGCAAAATTTGGTGAACGAGGCGTCCGCGGCGGCGCCGAGCGACGCAGGCAAGGTGGTTGGCCCGGATTCCTTTCTGACGCTGCACTACCGCATCGCGCTGGAAAACGACACGGACATCGTCACCACGTTCGACGACAAGCCGGCCACGCTGTTGCTGGGGCAAGGCCAGATGGCGCCGACGCTGGAACAGGCGCTGCTCGGTATGCGCGAGGGCGAGCGCACGACGTTCCGCCTGGCTCCCGAGCACGCGTTCGGCCCACGTAATCCGGAACTGTTGCAGCGCGTGTCGCTGGCCACGCTGCGCGAAAACTCTTCGTTTGAAGAGGATTACCAGCCGGGCGACCTGGTTGAGTTCAATGCGCCGAGCGGCGGTAAATATGCTGGTGTGCTCAAGGAAGTCGGTGAGACCTCTGCACTGTTTGACTTCAACCACCCGCTGGCTGGCCAGACGATCGTGTTTGAAGTCCAGTTGATCGGCATCCTCTGATATGAGCAACGCTGTGAACACCCCGCTCGACTCCATTGATCCTGTCACCCAGGCCGACGCCGAGGTCTTGCTGGCGCAGCCGCGCGGCTTCTGTGCCGGCGTGGATCGCGCCATCGAGATCGTCGAGCGCGCGCTGGAGCTGTTTGGCGCGCCCATTTACGTGCGTCACGAGATCGTGCACAACGCGTATGTCGTGGGCGATCTGCGCAACAAGGGCGCGGTGTTCGTGCAGGAGCTCGACGATGTGCCCGTGGGCGGCACGGTCATCTTCAGCGCGCATGGTGTGTCGCGTGCGGTGCGCGAGGCGGCGGAGGCGCGCGGCCTACGCGTGTTCGATGCGACTTGCCCGCTGGTGACCAAGGTGCACGTGGAAGTCTCGAAGATGCGCGCGCAGGGTTTCGAGATCATCATGATCGGGCACAAGGGGCACCCCGAGGTGGAGGGCACCATGGGCCAAGCCAACGACGGCATGCTGCTGGTCGAATCCGTCGACGACGTAGCGCATCTTGAGGTGAAAGACCCGACGCGTCTGGCCTACGTGACGCAGACCACGTTGTCGGTGGACGAGACCCAGGAGATTGTGGCGGCCATCAAGGCGCGTTTTCCGGCGGTGCACGAGCCGAAGAAGCAGGACATCTGCTACGCGACGCAGAATCGCCAAGACGCGGTGAAATTCATGGCGCCGCAAGTGGAAGTGGTGATCGTGGTCGGCAGTCCGAACAGCTCGAACTCGAACCGCCTGCGTGAGCTGGCCGAAAAGCTGGGTGTGCCTGCCTATATGGTGGACACGCCTGAACAGGTGAGGCCCGAATGGGTGGCGGGCAAGCGCCGCGTCGGGCTGACGGCGGGGGCTTCGGCGCCCGAAGAACTGGCGCAATCGATCGTTGACCGCCTCAAGGCGCTGGGCGCGCGCACCGTGCGTCCGCTTGATGGCATCCAGGAAAACATGTCCTTCCCCCTTCCGAGGGGTCTTCAAATCAATTGAATGCCTTTATGTAAATGCCCACTTAAAAGCGCACAAAAACTGTGCGCCCTAATGCGGTGCATAAAGCGCTTTTGAGGAATCGACGGCCACTTCTTTCAGGAGTGGCCGTTTTGTTTTGTGCATTGCAGAAACCTCTTCAATACCGGCGAAGCCTTGATTTATCGTGGGAATCGCCCGCCAAGCCGCACAAATAGGGGGTTTCCCCTAGTCTGGCACGGTTCTTGATAAGCCTATGCGCCGTTCGCGAATGCCTGCGCGAAATGACGCCTGTTTGGGCATTGGGGAAAGCCCGTAAAGCGGCGTAGTTACTGCAAAAATCGTTGTTGCGACGCGTATTGCATCCGCAATAAAAGGGGATACAATTCGCGCGTTTCAAATTGAAACAATCGGCGCGGGGGGAGCGGCCGGGAGGCAGGACGCTCTTCTTGCTCTTGCGAGATCTAGGAGATCACTCATGCAAATTAAGTTTGCCAAAGTTCTGCCGCTTGCGGCTGCCGTGGCACTCGTAGCAGCTTGCGGTAAGAACGAGGAAAAGCCCGCAGACCAAGCTGCTGCACCTGCAGCAACGTCGGCTCCGGCTGCTGCTGCCGGCGGCGAGACCGTCGTCAAGATCGGTCACGCGGCTCCGCTCACGGGCGGTATTGCTCACCTTGGCAAAGACAACGAAAACGGTGCACGCCTGGCCGTTGAAGAAGCCAACAAGGACGGCCTGACCATCGACGGCAAGAAGATCAAGCTGGAACTGGTCGGTGAAGACGATGCGGGCGATCCGAAGACCGGCACCGCCGTCGCCCAGAAGCTGGTTGACGAGCACGTTGTTGCTGTCGTGGGCCACCTGAACTCGGGCGTTTCGATCCCGGCTTCGAAGATCTACAGCGATGCAGGCATCGTGCAGATCTCGCCGTCGTCGACGAACCCCGACTACACCAAGCAAGGCTTCAAGACCACCTACCGCGTGGTTGCGACCGACGCGCAGCAAGGCCCGGCACTGGCGAACTACGCCGCCAAGACCCTGGGCGCCAAGACCGTGGCCATCGTTGACGATGCCACCGCCTACGGTAAGGGCCTGGCCGACGAGTTCGAGAAGACCGCGAAGGCTGACGGCGTGAACGTCGTGGCGCGTGAGGCCACCAACGACAAGGCGACCGACTTCAAGGCCATTCTGACCAAGATCAAGGGCAAGAAGCCGGACGTGATCATGTACGGCGGCATGGATGCCACCGGCGGTCCGTTCGCCAAGCAAGCCAAGGAACTGGGCATCACGGCCAAGATCGTTGGCGGCGACGGCGTGTGTACCGACAAGGTGGCCGAACTGGCTGGCGACGCAATCGACAACATCGTCTGCTCGGAAGCAGGCCTGGCGCTGTCGAAGATGGAGAAGGGCGCGGACTTCGAGAAGAAGTACCAAGCGCGCTTCAACACGCCGGTGCAGATCTACGCACCGTTCACGTATGACGCCGTCAACGTGATCATCGACGCGATGAAGCGTGCCAACTCGACCGATCCGGCCAAGATCCTGGCTGCCATGCCGGCAACCAACTACAACGGCGTGATCGGCAACATCGCGTTCGACGACAAGGGTGACCTGAAGCAAGGCTCCATCACCCTGTACAACTACAAGGACAAGAAGAAGAGCGTTCTTGACGTTGTGAAGATGTAATCGAAGGGTTATCCGCCCTAAAAACGGCACCGCGACTACCCCTGCGGTGCCGTTTTTTATAGCCTCGCCAATGAAACAAGGCCCTCACCATGGGCGTGTCGGCAGGCCGCTTACCAGCAACCTCACCTTACCCATCCGATTGATCGCATACCTTGCGGGCACGTCATCCCGTCGCCTACAACAAAGCAAGGCATAGCAGGAGCTGTTCTCATGGATATCTTTATCCAGCAGATCGTGAACGGTCTGGTGCTCGGCAGCATTTACGCGCTGATCGCACTTGGCTACACCATGGTCTACGGTATTCTCGGCATCATCAACTTCGCCCACGGCGATGTTCTGATGGTTGGGGCAATGTCTGCCCTGACTGCCATCAACTTCCTCCAAAAGTATTTCCCCAATCTGCCTGACTGGCTCACGCTGGTGTTTGCGTTGCTGTTTGCAATGCCGGTCTGCGCCATCGTGGCCTACACCATCGAACGTGTCGCTTACCGGCCGCTGCGCAATGCGCCGCGCCTGGCGCCGCTGATCACCGCCATCGGCGTGTCGATCGTGCTGCAGACGCTTGCGATGATGATCTGGTCGCGCAACCCGCTCACCTTCCCGCAACTGCTGCCTTCGAGCCCGATTGATATCGGCTCCACCGGCGCAACGATTACGGGCAAGGAAATCGTCATCATCGTGGTCTCGATCCTGGTGATGGTTGGGCTGATCCTGCTGGTCAACCGCACCAAGCTTGGCCGCGCGATGCGCGCTACCGCCGAGAACCAGCGTGTGGCAGGCCTGATGGGCGTCAACCCGAACTTCGTGATCTCCGCCACCTTCATGATCGGCGCAGCCATGGCTGCGGTCGCAGGCGTGATGATGGCGACCAACTACGGCAACGCTCACTTCTACATGGGCTTCATCCCAGGCCTGAAGGCGTTTACCGCCGCAGTGCTGGGCGGCATCGGCAACCTGGCAGGCGCCATGGTTGGCGGCATGCTGCTGGGCCTGATCGAAGCACTGGGTGCCGGTTATATCGGCGATCTGACTGGCGGTGTGTTCGGTTCGAACTACCAGGATGTGTTCGCATTCATCGTGCTGATTGGCGTGCTGCTGTTCCGCCCGTCCGGCATCATGGGCGAACGCGTTGCGGACCGCGCATAAGAAGGGGAGCGCCATGACAGAAAATTTCAAAGCGCCGATGAAGACGCGCGCCGCGCTGTACGGCTTCCTGATCCTCGCGATCTTCGCGCCGTTCATCGTGGGTGCCGCAGGTGGCAACTACTGGGTGCGCGTGCTGGACTTCGCGCTGCTGTACATCATGCTGGCCCTGGGCCTGAACATCGTGGTGGGCTTTGCCGGCCTGCTCGACCTGGGCTACATCGCGTTCTACGCGGTGGGTGCCTACATGATGGCGTTGCTGGGTTCGCCGCACCTGTCCAATCAGTTTGAGTGGATCCACAATCTGTTCCCCAATGGGCTGCACCTGATTGTCTGGTGGGTGATTCCGCTGGGTGCCGGGTTGGCGGCGCTGTTCGGCATTCTGCTGGGCACGCCGGTGCTGAAGCTGCGCGGTGACTACCTCGCCATCGTGACGCTGGGCTTTGGTGAAATCATCCGGATCTTCATGAACAACCTCGACCGCCCGGTGAACATCACCAACGGTCCGAAGGGCATCAACCTGATCGAGCCGGTCAAGATCTTCGGGTTCGACTTCTCGAAGCGCCATGACTTCTTCGGCATCCGCTTCGACTCGGTCTACATGTACTACTACCTGTTCGTGTTCCTGGCCGCGATCATCATCATCGTGTGCCTGCGGTTGCAGAACTCGCGTATCGGTCGTGCATGGGTGGCGCTGCGCGAAGATGAAATCGCCGCCAAGGCGATGGGCATCAACACGCGCAACATCAAGCTGCTGGCCTTTGCGATGGGTGCGTCGTTCGGTGGGGTGTCGGGTGCGATGTTCGCGTCGTTCCAGGGCTTCGTGTCGCCGGAATCGTTCGTGCTGTGGGAGTCGATCTACATCCTGGCAATCGTGGTGCTCGGCGGCATGGGCCATATCCCGGGCGTGATCCTGGGCGGCATTCTGCTGGTGGGCTTCCAGGAACTGCTGCGCGCGCTGGCCGAGCCGGTGCAGAACAAGCTGTTCGGCCATGTGATCGTGGAAGCGGAAGTGCTGCGTCAGCTGCTGTTCGGCCTGGCGATGGTGGTGGTGATGCTGTATCGCCCCGCGGGCCTGTGGCCCTCGCCGCGCAAGGAAGACCGTCCGCAGAAGCAGCGGGCTGGTGGACTGTCCCGTATCTGATGGAGGCACGCACATGAGCAACAACAACGTCCTCCTCTCGATCCGAGGAGTCCAGAAGCGTTTCGGCGGCCTGCAAGCGCTGTCCGACGTGAGCCTGGAAATTCGCGAAGGCGAAATCTACGGCCTGATCGGCCCGAACGGCGCCGGCAAGACCACGTTCTTCAACGTCATCACGGGTTTGTACACGCCGGACGCCGGTGAGTTCGTGCTGGGCGGTACGCCCTACCAGCCGACTGCCGTGCACGAAGTGGCCAAGGCTGGTATTGCGCGCACGTTCCAGAACATCCGTCTGTTCGGCGACATGACTGCGGCGGAGAACGTCATGGTCGGCCGCCACGTGCGCACCAAGGCCGGTCTGATCGGCGCGGTGTTCCGCACCAAGGCGGCACGCGAGGAAGAAGCCTCCATCGAAGACTGGGCGCACGATCTGCTGGACTACGTCGGCATCGGCAAGTACGCCAACTACACGGCGCGCAACCTGTCGTACGGTCACCAGCGTCGTCTGGAAATCGCACGTGCCCTGGCCACGCAGCCCAAGCTGCTGGCCCTGGACGAACCGGCTGCCGGCATGAACGCCACCGAAAAGGTGGAGCTCCGTGGCCTGCTCGACAAGATCCGTTCCGACGGCAAGACCATCCTGCTCATCGAGCACGATGTGAAGCTGGTGATGGGCCTGTGCAACCGCCTGACCGTGTTGGATTACGGCAAGGTGATCGCACAAGGCCTGCCGCAGGAAGTGCAGACCAACCCGGCGGTGATCGAGGCCTACCTCGGCGCGTCAGCGCACTGACGCAGAGGAACGGAATATGAAACCAGTAATGTTGAAGATCGACAGCCTGAAGGTCGCTTACGGCGGCATCCAGGCGGTCAAGGGCGTGGATCTGGAGATTCGCGAAGGTGAGCTGGTCACGCTGATCGGTGCCAACGGCGCCGGCAAGACGACCACCATGAAGGCCATCACCGGCCTGCAAGGCTGGGCCGGCGGTGACGTGCAGTATCTGGGCAAGTCCATCAAGGGCGTGCCGAGCTACAACCTGCTCAAGCAGGGCTTGGCGATGGTGCCGGAAGGCCGCGGCGTGTTCGCGCGCATGACCATCGTCGAGAACCTGCAGATGGGCGCCTTCACGCGCAACGACGAGGCCCAGATCAAGGCCGATATCGACCGCATGTTCGGCATCTTCCCGCGCCTGAAGGAACGTGCAAACCAGCTGGCCGGCACGATGTCGGGCGGCGAGCAGCAGATGCTGGCCATGGCGCGTGCGCTGATGAGCCAACCGAAGCTGCTGCTGCTGGACGAGCCGTCGATGGGTCTCTCCCCGATCATGGTGGAGAAGATCTTCGAGGTCGTGCGCGACATCTCGGCGCAAGGCGTGACCGTGCTGCTCGTTGAGCAGAACGCGCGCCTGGCGCTGCAGGCAGCGCACCGCGGCTACGTGATGGACTCCGGTCTCATCACCATGAGCGGCGATGCCAAACAGATGCTCGACGATCCGAAGGTGCGTGCCGCCTACCTGGGCGAATAAGCACCCTCAAGCATCATGAAGAAGCCCCGCAATTGCGGGGCTTTTTCTTTGCGCGTGCCCGACGATTCAGGCAGATGCTGCTGTGTAGATGTTCGGCCGATGCAATTGCATGAACCCGACGCCTTCCGGCACATCGGCAAAGCCATGTTTGCGATAAAGCCAGTCGGCGCCCGTTGTCACCAACACTGTGCGGCGCAGCGTCTGCAGGTCCGGATGCTCGCGCAGGAAATCCATCAGCGCGTGCGAGACGCCTTTCCCGCGCCAATCCGGTAGCACGAACACATCGCATAAGTACCCGAACGTTGCACGATCGGTAATGACCCGCGCAAAACCCACGAGCTCGCCATGTGAGTCATCGTCGTTCTGTCGATAGGCGGCGAAGCAGAGCGAATTTGCGACCGATCGGTCAAACACATCGCGGGGCAGGCCGCGGGCCCAGAACGTTTCCTGCGAGAGGAAGTTGTAGATGTCGTCCAGCGGAAGCCACGCGGAATCATCGGACAACACGATCCCCGTGGCCGGAACTTCTCGCGTCACGGCCATGGCAAACCTCAGAGTGGGAGCAGCGATGGAGCGATGAAGGGCGACGCATTGCGCGCCGCCCCCGGGTCGAACGATGCGTGTTAGGCGTGCGCCTTCAGCAGCGTGCGCAGCATGCCGATCATCGTGTCGATCTCTTCGGTCGTCACGTTGAGCGCGGGCATGAATCGGAGGATGTTCGGACGCGGGGCGTTCAGCAGCAGGCCCGTCGGGTTCATCTCGCGCGCGGCTTCGACCAGTTGGCCGCCGATGTCCTTGCCGAGCAGCAGTGCGCGCAGCAGGCCGTCACCGCGTTCGCCGGCCAAGCCGAACTCTTCGCTCAGCTTGAGCAGTTGCGTACGCAGATAGGCGCCGCGTTCTTGCACGCCGGCCAGGAAGCCCGGGGCCAGGAGTTGCTCGATCACCGAGCAGCCGACGGCCGTCATCAGCGGGTTGCCGTTGTAAGTGCCGCCTTGGTCGCCGGCCTCGAAGCTGGCAACTTCATCCGTGCACAGCAGGGCCGAGAGCGGCACGCCGCCGCCGATGCCCTTGCCCAGCGTCATGATGTCCGGCTCGATGTTCGAAAGCTGATAGGCGAAGAGCGTGCCGCAGCGGCCGCAACCGGCCTGCACTTCATCAACGATCAACAGGATCTTGTGCTTCTTGGTCAGCGCGCGCAGTTGCTGCATGAATTCCGGCGTGGCCGGCAGCACGCCGCCTTCGCCTTGCACCGGCTCCAGCATCACGCCGACCGTCTCGTCCGTGATGAGCGCTTCCACCGACGCGATGTCGTTCAGAATGGCCTTCGGGAAGCCTGGCACCTGCGGCGCGAAGATGGTGTCCCAGCCGGCCTTGCCCGACGCGCTCATGGTGGCGAGCGTGCGGCCGTGGAAGCTGTGGTCAAACGTGATGATCTGGAACGCGCCGTTCTTATGCTTCTTGCCCCACTTGCGAGCGAGCTTGATGGCACCTTCGTTGGCTTCAGCGCCGCTGTTGGCGAAGAACACCTTGTCGAAACAGCTGTGCGCGGTCAGTAGGCCGGCCAGCTTGGCCATTGGCTCGTTGTAGAACGCCGGGCTCGGGTTGATCAACTTGCGGGCCTGCGCGTTCAGCGCTTCGATCATGCCGTCGTTGGAGTGACCGAGGCAGTTGACGGCCCAGCCTTGCACGAAGTCCAGGTATCGCTTGCCGTTGTGGTCCGTCAGCCACGAGCCCTTGCCTTCGGTGAAGACGATCTCGGGCCGGTTGGTGATGTACATCAGGGACTGGACGGGGTAGTCAGCAAACGCCATGGCAAAGCTCCAGAAAAAGGCGGCAGGAAGATGAAAAACCGAAAAAACGCGAGTTGGAAAAAGACAAAGGCCACGGGGGTTGCCCCGTGGCCTTGTGATCGTCGAATCCTGTGAACCCGATATGCAATCAGCAGACAGCCGCGCGGCTTCCCGGAGGGAGCAACGTACGGCGGCGTCGGAGGTGCAGGGCTTGGTTCATAAGGCGCAAGAATAAGACGGATGCCAAGTCAAGTCAAAACGAAATTTTGACCTTCTTGGGATTTGTGCAACGTCAGCCGGCCGGGTGGAGATCTGCCTCCGAGGTGAAGGAATCGGCGAAAAACGCGTCCGGGTGCATTCCGCACTGGGCGGCGAAGTCTGCGCGAGCCGAGTTGATCACCACCGGCGCGCCGCAGGCGTAGACCTCGTGGCCCGACAGATCGGGGTGATCGGCCATCACCGCTTGGTGAACGAAGCCGGTGCGGCCCGTCCACGCGTCTTCCGGCAAGGCGTTGGAGACGACCGGCAGGTAAGTGAAGTTCGGCAGCGTGCGCGCCCATTCTTCGGCCTTGGCGTGCATGTACAGGTCTTGCGGGCGACGGCCGCCCCAGTACAGCGTCATCGGGCGCGTGCTGCCGATGAACTGGGCGTGCTCGATGATCGCCTTGATGGGCGCGAAACCGGTGCCCGAGGCCAGCAGAATGATCGGCTTGTCGGATTCTTCACGCAGGAAGAAGCTGCCCAGCGGACCCTCGAAGCGCAGGATGTCGCGCTCCTTCATGGCCGGGGCGCCTTCCTTGGCACCAAACACGTAGTCCGTAAATGCACCGCCCGGCATGTGGCGGATGTGCAGCTCGATCGGGCCTTCCTCGTGAGGCGGGTTGGCGATCGAGTAGCTGCGGCGCTTGCCGTCGCGCAGGAGGAATTCCACGTACTGCCCGGCCAGAAATTGCATACGCTCGGTGGCAGGCAGTTGCAGCTTGACGATGGTGACGTCCGGCGCGGCCTTTTCCAGCGATGCGACGCGGCACGGTATCTTCTTGATGGGTACGTCGCCAGCGCCTTGCACCTCACGCACTTCAATCGTGATGTCAGTGGCGGGCGTAGCGCAGCAGAACAGCGCGCGGCCTTCGGTGGCTTCCTGGGCGGACAGCGCGTTGGGCGAGTGGTTGCCCTGGACGATGGAGCCCTCGCGCACGTGGCCCTTGCACGAACCGCACGCGCCGTTTTTGCAGCCGTATGGCAGGCCGATGCCCTGGCGCAGCGCCGCTGCAAGGATGGTCTCGCCGTCTTCGGCCTGGAACTGGCGGCCGCTTGGCAGCACGTTGATCTGGTAAGCCATACTACAATCCGAATATGTTGAAAAGTGTGTCTGGTCGCCCGTCTGGGCATGCAACGATGGTCAATCCGGCAGCACGTCCGATGGTGAATCAGTCAGCCGCTCGGCCATCCAAAACCGCACTGCGCTTGGGCCTTCCCCGCGTGCTGATCGTCGGCTGCGGCGATGTCGGGCAACGCTGCCTGGCGATGCTCCGCACGCGTTTTCGCGTCTTCGCCGTCACCTCGCGCGTTGAAGGTCGCGCTTCGTTGCGCGAAGCCGGCGCCGTGCCGATTGTCGCCAATCTGGACGATCCCGCGTCGCTGCGCCGCCTGCGAGGTTTAAGCCCCCGCGTGCTGCATCTGGCGCCGCCGCCCGCTATCGGCAACGATGATCCGCGTACCGCCGCGTTACTGCACGCGCTGACGCAGCCGGCCCCGGTTTCCCTGGCCACAAAACGTCGCATTTTACCCGAGCGGGCACGCAGGTCGGGTGGCCTCACTGGCCGCTTGAAAACTCGCCTCCAAGCGCGTGCGTTCGTGTATGCCAGCACCAGTGGCGTTTACGGCGATGCGGGCGGTGCCTGGGTCGACGAATCCCGCACGGTAAAGCCAACCACGGCCCGTGCCCAACGCCGTGTCGCCGCTGAGCGCCGCGTGCGCTGGTTTGGCGCGGGCGGCGGCTGGCGCACGTCGATTTTGCGCATTCCCGGCATCTATGCGGCGAATCGGCTACCCGTCGCGCGGCTCGAACGCGGTACGCCCGCCTTGCGTACGGAAGACGATGTCTACACCAACCACATTCACGCCGACGACCTTGCGCGCGCCGTCATTGCCGCGCTGTTCCGCGGGAAACCGCAGCGCATTGTGCATGCCAGCGATGCATCGGAGCTGCGCATGGGCGATTACTTTGATGCCGTGGCCGACGCGCGAGGCTTGCAGCGGCCGCCGCGCATTTCGCGGGCCGAGGCCGTCCAGCAGATCGAACCGGCGCTGCTGTCGTTCATGAGCGAATCGCGCCGGCTGCGCAATACACGGCTTACGCGCGAGTTGCGCGTGGCGCTGCGCTACCCGACGGTGGCGGATTTCCTGAGCAGCGAGGCCTGATATGAAAGCGCCCGCGCCCGCACCTGCAACCTCGTCGCACGGCGCCCGGCTGCGCCTTGCGCGGTTGGCGCTTTGGCTGTCGGCGGCGGTAGTGGGCGTAGGCGTCTCCTGGTTTGCCGCCTGCGTCGTGGCGGATTCGATGAGCGCGCGCGACATGCAGCAGATGGTCGATGCTCGCCGCCAGCTGGCTGCGCAGGTGGCGGAGGGGATGTCGAACCAGATCACGGCCGACGTGGCCTTGCTGCGCGCGCTGCCGCAGACGCTCGCGCAGATCGACGCTATCCCACGTGCCGTGGCGCGCGTCGACACCCGGCGCTGGAACCTGATGGATCAGGGCTCGCGTGCTGAAGAGGCGATGTCGCACCCGGAAGTGGTCGACATCGATGCGTTCCTGAACGCGACCGCCGGCAATCTCGGGCTGGACTACGTGTGGGTCGTCAACGAGCACAACTACGTGGTGCTCGCCAATAACGCCGGTCATCCCGATTCGTTTGTCGGCGTGCAGTCGAGCATGCAGCCGTACATGAAGGAGGCGATGCTGGGTGGCCTGGGCGAGCAGTTCACGGTGGGCCGGGTGACGGGCGTGCCGGGCCTGTTCTTCGCTGCGCCGGTGTATGACGCCGGTGGATACCTGGTCGCGGCGATGGGCACCAAGGTGAGCCTTGCGAGGCTGCAGCACTGGGTGTCGCACCCGACATCGCTGGTGACAGATCCAAACGGGTTGATCATTCTGTCGACAGATGCGTCGCTGGTGGGGAAGATCCTGCCGGATGCGCGCCTGCAGCGCATGGGTGCCAGCGACCGGTACAACGCCTACCAGCGCGTCGATTTCGAGCCCTGGCCCTATCAGCCTACCGCCAGCGCGCATCACGATGTGCCCGGCTGGGTGCCGGCCGAGGTGCGCGACACGCTGGCCTGGCGTGAGGGCAGTGCGATGCCTTCGCTCACCGTGTCGCGCAATGCCAGTGCGGACCTCACCATCGTCGTGGCCGAGCCGCTGCCTGCGTGGGGCCAGCAGCTCGCCAACCACGCGCGCAACCGCGCGATCGGCTTCGTGTTGTTCGTGAGCGTGCTGGTGACGTTCGTGCTGGTGGCGTGGTCTCTGGTGCGCGAGCGCCAGCATCACCGTGTAACGCGCCATCTCAACCAGCGGCTGCAGCGCACCAACAGCGCGCTCGCCAATGAGGCGCATTTCGACCATCTCACGGGTGTGCTGACGCGCCGCCGTTTCCTGGCGCTGTTCGACACGGTGCTCGCGCGTTCCCACAACCGCGCCGAACCGCTCGTGCTTGTGCTGGCCGATCTGGATCACTTCAAGCGCATCAACGACACATGGGGCCACGCTGTGGGAGACATGGCGTTGCAGCGCTTTGCGTCGCTTGCCACGGGCGTGCTGCGCAGCAGTGATCTGGTCGGGCGTCTGGGCGGCGAGGAATTCGCCATGGTGATGGGCCGCACCACGCTGGACACGGCCACCGAGGTGGCGGAGCGCCTGCGTACGGCGGTGGCCGAGACGGACGAAAGTTTCCCGACCGGGCTGTCGATGACCGTCAGCATGGGCATGACGGTCTGCCGGCCGGGCGATACCGCGTCGGAGATGCTCAAGCGCGCTGATCTGGCGCTGTATCGCGCCAAGGAAAGCGGGCGCAACCGGCACGTGGCCGGCTGAGACTAGCGCGCGACGCGGCCCGCGCGGCGACGGCGAAGTTCAAGCTGCGTGCGCGTGCCCGCCAGCGGCACACGGCGGAAGCGCTCGCGGCGCTGCTCCTCATCAAAGAACGC
Source organism: Ralstonia mojiangensis (assembly GCF_023955645.1). NCBI lineage: Bacteria > Pseudomonadati > Pseudomonadota > Betaproteobacteria > Burkholderiales > Burkholderiaceae > Ralstonia > Ralstonia mojiangensis. Next base: position 429,049 of record NZ_JAMXHU010000001.1, read on the forward strand.
CAGCGAGGGTTTGACCAGATCGCTGCGCGAAACAATGCCCACCAGCGAGCGCGATTGCGAATCGGCCACCACCGGCAGCCGCTCCAACCCATGCACTGCCAGGCGCGTGGCGACGATGCGGCAGGTCTCGCCGGGCAACGCCATCACGGGAGCATTCGCCCCAAACAACTCGGCAACGGTGATGGCGCCGCGCTTCTGGCCTGCCAGCAGCGCATCGCGGTCGAGCATGCCGATCAGCCTGCCATTCGGCCCGCCGTGCACCACCGGAAACGCCCGGTGCGCCTGGCTGGCGCCAAAGCGGTTGGCAAGTGTATCGGCCAGCGTGGCCTGCGCGTCGATGGTCTGCACCGAACGCGTCATCACCTCATCCACGGCGTGACGCTCGAGCGGATCGACGGCGTATTCGCGATAGATGTGGAAGCCGCGGCGCGCGATCTTCTCGGTCATGATCGAGCGCGGCATGGTCAGCACGACAAAGCCGTAGGACACTGCCACTGCCAGCAGAATCGGCAGCAGCGCATTCACATCGTGTGTGAGCCCGAAGGCGAAGACGATGGCCGTGAGCGGGGCGCCCAGCACACCGGCCAACATGGCAGCCATGCACACGAGCGGCCACAGGCCCGGGTCTCCACCCGGCAGCACGGGGCCGATCAGCACCCCCAGGCCGGCACCCATCATCAGCAGCGGAGCGAGCACACCGCCCGACGTGCCGGAACCCAGCGCGATCACCCAGATGATGGCCTTGACCACCAGCAGCGCCAGCGCCACGCTGATGGCGAGATGGTTGTGCAGCAAATCGCCGATGACGTCGTAGCCGACACCCAGCGCACGCGGCTCGAAATAGCCTCCAATGCCAACCACCAGACCGCCGATGGCCGGCCACCACATCCAGTGGATGGGCAGGCGGCCGAACAGGTCTTCGGTCTTGTACAGCGCCATCGACAGCGAGCGTGCAAGCGCGCCGCACAGCAACCCGGCGATCACGCACGAGCCTAGCGCTGAGAGCGTCGCCGGTGCGGTTTCCAGTGGGAAGAGGGGGCCGGGTTCCAGCACCAGCACACGCAGAAAGCCCGCCACGGCGCACGCCACCGCCACGGGCAGCATGCTGCGCGGGCGCCATTCGAACAGCAGCAGTTCCACCGCGAGCAGCAGCGCGGCCACCGGCGTGCCGAACACGGCCGTCATGCCCGCCGTGGCACCGGCCACCAGCAGCGTCTTGCGCTCGGCGGCCGTCAGCTTGAAGAACTGCGCGAACAGCGAGCCGATCGCGCCGCCCGTCATGATGATCGGGCCTTCCGCGCCAAACGGGCCGCCGCTGCCGATCACGATGCCCGAGGATAGCGGCTTGAGCACCGCCACCTTCGGCGACATCTTGCTCTTGCCGAAAAGGATCGCCTCAATGGCCTCGGGAATGCCGTGGCCGCGGATCTTCTCCGAGCCAAAGCGCGCCATCAGCCCGACGATCAACCCGCCGATGAGCGGTACCGCAATCACCCAGGCGCCGAGCGTGTTGGTGGCCGGCGAGCGGTCCGCCAGCGACAGCGTCTGGAAAAAGAACAGGTTGGTGAAGAAGCGGATCAGATTGAGCAGCACCACCGCTGCGAGCGTCGCAAACGCTGCAATGACAACCGCCAGCGCAGTGGTGCGGAACAGCGTGGTGTCGGTCGCAAAGTCGCGCCGGTGCTGGTGGTGTTCAAGGGTTTGCATGAGATTACTGCTCGGCGGAGGGTTCGACGGGCTGATCGAGGTGGGGAATCTTGAAAGCGCGGCTGAAGGCCGACAGCTCGCTCTGATGCAGCCCGGCCAGTAGCGCGACGAGGTGGTCACCTTTCCTGGAGAGATGCACTTCCACTTGGCGTGCATCGGTGTCGCTCTGGCGGCGTTCGACCAGGCCCGCTTCTTCGCAACGCGTAATGAGCGCCGCCGTGCCATGCGGCGCGGCCTGCAGGCGCTCGGCCAGTTCGCCGACGGTGGCCCATTCGCGCCCGGCATAGCCTTTCACGTGCAGCAGCAACTGATACTGCAGCGGCGTGATGCCCTTGGCGTGGATGAGGTCTTCAGAGGCGCGCAGGAAGCGGCGCAGGTGGTAGCGGAAATCGGAGAGGCTCTCGAAGTCCTGTTTGGACAAAGGTCGGGCGGGGGTAGACATGGCGGAATCAAACGGTTCAGACCCGAATATATCATGACGTGATATATGTGGGAAAACCTGCCTCCTGGTGCATTGCCAACCCGGAGTGCGTTCTGAATTGCATGGATTGTTGATTGCCAATCAAGACTGTTTCGTCGACGGGCGGGTTTTTCTGCAAAGGTGGAGCACGCACACTGCGGTCCATGCTCATTGCGCTGATAGCGAACGCATCGCCCGCAGCGCGCCTTTTGACCCGATCACGACCATGCCCCCAGCACTCGACAAACTGACTCACGGCGGCTTCACCATCGGCATTGAGTTGCCGCTCGACAACGATTGGTCTCCCGCTGGCGATGCCAAGCGGCTGCGCGATGGGCGCCGCCACGGTGTGCCGGATCTTGAACACCACGCCGCCCTCGCGCAGCTCGCAGATTCGCTGGGCTTTCGTGCCCTGTGGGTGCGTGATGTGCCGGTGTACGACCCCGCATTCGGCGATGCTGCGCAGGTGTTCGAAGCGTTTTCGTACCTGGGCTACCTGGCCGGCATCACGCGCAACATTCTGCTTGGCACGGCCGCCGTTGTTCTGCCGTTGCGCGAGCCGCTGCTGACGCTTAAATCGGCCGCAACGATCCAGGAGCTGAGCGGCGGTCGTCTGATGCTCGGTGTGGCCAGCGGTGACCGGCCCGTGGAATATCCGTTGTTCGGCCGCGACTTCGAGTCGCGGGGGGCAAGCTTCCGTGACCAGATCGCGCTATTGCGTGACGGCGCACGCGGCAGCTTGCCCGCCGGCGTAGAGATTCTGCCGGCCATGCGCACACCGCTTCCGCTGCTGGTGGCCGGCCTCGCACAACAGACGCCGGCCTGGATCGGCACACACATGGACGGTTGCCTCGCCTATTCGGGCACCCCGGCTGATCACGCGCAACGCGCCGCCGCATGGCATGCCGTTGCAGGCGACAAGCCCTACGTGAGCTTCATCCACCTCGATCTGGCGGATGACCCGCACGAACCGCTGCAACGTCATCGCTTTGGCGCACGCGCCGGGCGCATTGCACTGACCGAAGAGTTGGCAGCGATGCGCGAGGCCGGTGTGCAGCATGTCGGGCTGCATTTCCGCCGAAATCGTCGCCCGCTTGCTGAAACGTTTGCGGAAATCGCGGCAGAGGTCCTGCCCGCTTTCCATTCCTCTGCTTTGGAGTACACCGCATGAACCCCACCCCCACTTCCGCCGAGCCTATGCGTAGCAGCGCGACGCTGCCGCTGCTCGCGCTTGCCGCCGGTGCCTTTGGTATCGGCACCACCGAGTTTTCGCCGATGGGCTTGCTGCCCGTGATTGCCGACGGCGTGCATGTATCGATTCCGCAGGCCGGCATGCTGATCAGCGCGTACGCGATCGGCGTGATGGTCGGTGCGCCGATCATGACGCTGCTGCTCGCACGCTGGCCGCGACGCAAGGCGCTGATCGCGCTGATGAGCATCTTCACCATCGGCAACCTGTTGTCAGCCGTAGCGCCGGATTACACGACGCTGCTGCTCGCGCGGCTCGTCACCAGCCTCAACCACGGCGCGTTCTTCGGGCTGGGCTCGGTGGTTGCTGCCAGCCTCGTGCCGCGCGAGAAGCAGGCCAGCGCCGTAGCAACGATGTTCATGGGACTGACGATCGCCAACGTCGGCGGCGTGCCGGCCGCGACGTGGCTCGGTCAGATGATCGGCTGGCGCATGTCGTTTGCCGCCACGGCAAGCCTCGGTCTGATCGCCATCGCGGGTTTGTTCGCCGCGTTGCCGAAGGGCGATGCCGGCAAGATGCCCAACCTGCGTGCGGAACTCGCCGTGCTGACGCGTCCCGTCGTGCTGGGCGCGCTTGCCACCACGGTGCTCGGTGCGGGCGCGATGTTCACGCTCTACACGTACGTCGCGCCGACGCTCGCCCAACTGACCGGCGCCTCGCCGGCGTTCGTGACGGCGATGCTGGTGCTGATCGGCATCGGTTTTTCGATTGGCAACATCGCCGGCGGCCGCCTGGCCGATCGCTCGCTCGACGGCAGCCTGATCGGCTTTCTGTTGCTGCTGATCGTGACGATGCTGGCCTTCCCCGTGCTCGCCAAGACGCACGTGGGTGCGGCCGCCGCGCTGCTGGTGTGGGGCATTGCCACCTTTGCAGTCGTGCCGCCGCTGCAGATGCGCGTGATGCGTGCCGCAGCTGAGGCGCCGGGGCTTGCATCGTCCGTCAACGTGGGCGCGTTCAACCTCGGCAACGCCCTGGGCGCGGCAGCGGGCGGTGCGGCCATCTCCGCAGGCCTGGGTTATGCGGCTGTACCGATCGTCGGTGCAGTGATTGCGGCAGCAGGCCTCGCGCTGGTTGGGCTGCACGTTGTGCGGCGCCGGACGCGCCTCGCCATGAACCCCTGATTCGATTTTCCCTGGAGCACAAGATGAACAAGATTCCCGCTTTCGGCCTCGGTACGTTTCGCCTGAAGGGCCAGGTTGTCATCGACTCGGTCTGCAATGGCCTCGAACTCGGCTACCGCGCAATCGACACTGCGCAAATCTATGGCAATGAAGCTGAGGTGGGCGAGGCAATTGCCGGCTCCGGCGTGCGCCGCGAAGACCTGTTTTTGACTACCAAGATCTGGGTCGACAACTACGCCAAAGGCAAGCTCGCGGCGAGTCTCGAAGACAGCCTCGCCAAGCTGCGCACCGATTACGTCGACCTCACGCTGATCCACTGGCCTGCGCCCGACAACGGCGTGTCGATCGAAGAATTCATGACCGCGTTGGCCGAAGCCAAGGCCCGGGGTTTGACGCGCGAGATCGGCGTCTCGAACTTCAACATCGCGCTGACGCAACAGGCGATGGCGGTGGTTGGCAAAGACGCCATCGCCACCAACCAGATCGAGCTGAGCCCGTATCTGCAGAACCGCAAGCTCGTCGATTTCCTGCAGCGCGAGGGCATTCACGTCACGTCGTACATGACGCTCGCATACGGCAAGGTGCTGGGCGATCCGGTGATCGGCGCGATTGCACAGCGGCATGAGGCAACGCCGGCGCAGGTGGCGCTGGCCTGGGCGATGCAGCTGGGCTATTCGGTGATCCCGTCGTCGACCAAGCGCGAGAATCTTGCGAGCAACCTGCGCGCACAAACGCTGCAACTGACGGCCGACGATATGGCGCAGATTGCCGCGCTCGAGCGCAACGGTCGCGAGGTTTCGCCTGACGGGCTCGCGCCGCAGTGGGATTGAGCATCGCGCCACCGACGCAATAGAAAAAGCCGCTCCGAAGAGCGGCTTTTTTCACTTGGATCGAGCGCTTGGCCCGTGTTGGATCAGTCGTCCAGTTGCGACAGGTCGCGCACCGCGCCCTTGTCTGCCGACATGACCAACTTGGCGTACGCCTTGAGCGCGGCCGACACCTTGCGCGGACGCGGCTGCGCGGGCTTCCAGCCCTTGGCGTTCTGCTCTTCGCGGCGACGCGCGAGTTCCTCATCCGACACCAGCACGTTGATCGTGCGGTTGGGAATGTCGATACGGATCTTGTCGCCGTTGCGCACCAGACCAATCGCGCCGCCTGCAGCGGCTTCCGGCGAGCAGTGACCGATCGACAGACCCGAGGTGCCGCCCGAGAAGCGGCCGTCCGTCAGCAGGGCACAGGCTTTGCCCAGGCCTTTGGACTTGATGTAGCTCGTCGGGTACAGCATTTCCTGCATGCCGGGGCCGCCCTTCGGGCCTTCATAGCGCACGACGACCACGTCGCCAGCCTTGACCTTGTCGGCGAGGATGTTCTCGACCGCTTCGTCCTGCGATTCCGTCACGTGTGCCGTGCCTTCGAACACGAGGATGCTTTCGTCCACGCCGGCGGTCTTCACCACGCAGCCGTCCAGCGCGATGTTGCCCCTCAGGACGGCCAGGCCGCCTTCCTTCGAGAACGCATGCTCGTTCGAGCGGATGCAGCCCTCGGCGCGATCCAGATCGAGGCTGGGCCAGCGCGTGTTCTGGCTGAACGCGACCTGCGTCGGGATGCCTGCCGGGCCGGCACGGTAGAACGTCTGCACGGCTTCATCCGACGTGCGGACGATGTCCCACTGGTCCAGCGCATCCTTCATCGTGGGCGCGTGCACGGTGGGTGCGTCGGTGTGCAGCTTGCCGGCGCGGTCCAGTTCACCCAGGATCGCCATGATGCCGCCAGCGCGGTGCACGTCTTCGATGTGGTACTTGTTCGTGTTCGGCGCAACCTTGCACAGTTGCGGCACGACGCGCGAAAGGCGGTCGATGTCTGCCATCGTGAAGTCGATCTCGGCTTCCTGTGCGATGGCCAGCAGGTGCAGGATCGTGTTGGTCGAGCCGCCCATCGCGATGTCGAGCGTCATCGCGTTCTCAAAGGCCTTGAAACCGACCGAACGCGGCAGCACGCGCTCGTCTTCCTGCTCGTAGTACTGGCGTGCCAGCTCAACGATGCGGTGGCCGGCGCGCTTGAAGAGCTGTTCGCGGTCTGCGTGCGTGGCAACCACGGTGCCGTTGCCTGGCAGCGACAGGCCGAGCGCTTCGGTCAGGCAGTTCATCGAGTTGGCCGTGAACATGCCAGAGCACGAACCGCAGGTCGGGCACGCAGAGCGTTCGACTTCGGCCACTTCCTCGTCGGAATACTTGCTGTCGGCTGCGATCACCATCGCGTCGATCAGGTCGAGCTTCTTGATCTCGATGGCCTTGGTGACGGGGTTGGCAAGGCGCGTCTTGCCCGCTTCCATCGGGCCGCCCGAGACGAAAATCACCGGAATGTTCAGGCGCATGGCGGCCATCAGCATGCCCGGGGTGATCTTGTCGCAGTTCGAGATGCACACCATGGCGTCGGCGCAGTGCGCGTTGACCATGTATTCGACCGAGTCGGCAATGATGTCGCGGCTGGGCAGCGAATACAGCATGCCGTCGTGGCCCATGGCGATGCCGTCATCCACGGCAATCGTGTTGAATTCCTTGGCAACCCCGCCCGCAGCTTCAATCTCGCGCGCGACGAGCTGGCCCAGGTCTTTCAGGTGCACGTGGCCGGGCACGAACTGGGTGAACGAGTTGACCACCGCGATGATCGGCTTCTGGAAATCTTCATCTTTCATGCCGGTGGCGCGCCAGAGCGAGCGCGCCCCCGCCATGTTGCGGCCGGCGGTGGAGGTTTTGGAGCGGTATGCGGGCATTGTGGGTACTGAAGAAGGTTCGAAATGGGGAGCGGGCCACGCGGATACAGGCCCTCATGCCCGTGCGATCAACCTCTTGAGCCGCGCCCGGGGCAAAACCCGCATTATCCCACGCCCGGCGGGGCGTGTTGCCGGCTGTCGTCGGGTTGGCGAATGGCCAATGAAAAAGCCGCTTCTGCATGAACAGAAGCGGCTTGAATTCTGGTGCCCGAGGCCGGAATCGAACCGGCACGCCTTGCGGCGGGGGATTTTGAGTCCCCTGCGTCTACCAATTTCACCACTCGGGCAGGTGCTGATGAGCCGGCAATTATGCCAGAAATCCGGCCATCCGAACAAGGCGGCCGGGCAATGCTCAATCCGCCTGCTGATTGTTCTGCTGCTCCAGCACGCGCAGCAGCGACGCCGTGTCGTCATATCCCCAGCCATTGGCGACCAGCGTATTGAGCTGCGAAGCCACCAGCTCCATCGCCGGCATCTGCAGGCCGAGTTCCTGGGCGATCTCGCGCACGAGGCCGAAATCCTTGTCGTGCAGGCGCGCTTCGATGCCGGCGGCAAAGTTGCGCTCGGCCATCTTTGGCCCTTCCAGGTCGAGCATGCGGCTGCCGGCAAAGCCCGGGCCGATGGCCGCCAGCACGCGCGACGGGTCGGTGCCTTGAGCACGTGCAAACAGCATGGCTTCGGCAATGCCCTGGATATTGATGACCTGCACGATCTGGTTGCACGCCTTGGCGACCTGCCCGGCACCGTGATGGCCGACGTGCGTGATGGTGGTGCCCAGCAGTTGCAGCAGCGGGCGCACGCGTTCCAGCACCTCGGCCTTGCCGCCCACCATGATCGACAGCGTGGCCTTTTGGGCGCCTGCGGTACCGCCGGAGACCGGCGCATCCAGAAACTCCAGGCCCGCCGCTTCCAGCTCGGCGGCCATGCGGCGCGTGGCCACGGCGGAGATCGTGCTGTGGTCGATGCACACCGCGCCGCGTGGTGCGCCATGGACGACGCCATCCGGGCCCAGCAGCACGCCTTCCACATCGGCCGTGGAGGTTACGTTGGTGAAAATGACTTCGGCGTCGCGTGCAGCCTCGGCGGGGGTGCTGCAAGGCTCGGCGCCGATGGCGCGGGCGTTGTCGGCAGCCTCCGGACGGCGCACATAGGCGCGCACGGTGTGTCCGGCGGCAATCAGGTGCTGGACCATCGGCGTGCCCATGTTGCCGAGGCCGATGAAGGCGATACGTGTCATGACAAATCTCTGCGTGTCTGATTAGCGCGGGCCGGCGTAAGCAAAGCGGCCGTTCTTGATGATGCCCATCACGCGCGAGCGTTGGTCAAAGCCCTGGTGATCCTGGGCATTCAGGTTCAGCACGCCGTTGGGCACAGTCAGATCGCGCGTGGTTTCCAGCGCGTCGCGCAGGGCGGCGCGGAAAGCGGGGGTGCCAGGCTTGGCGCCGGTCTTGAGTGCGCGGGCCGTGGCGTTGTCGAGCAGCTGCCACGCGCCCCAGGCGTCGCCCGCAAATTGCGTGACGGTGTTAGGACCGTACTTGGCTTCATAGCGCTCGGCAAACTCAACCGCCACCTTGCGTACCGGATGGCTGGCCGGCAGTTCGCGCGCCACCACCACGGGGCCGGTCGGGAAGAGGGTGCCTTCCACGTCCTTGCCGCCCACCTTCAGGAATTCAGTGCTGGCGATGCCGTGCGTCTGATAGATGCGGCCCTTGTAGCCGCGCTCGACCAGCGTGCGTTGCGGCAGCGCGGCCGGGGTGCCGGCTCCGGCAATCAGGATGGCGTCGGGCTTGGCGGCCATCAACTTGAGAATCTGGCCGGTCACGCTGGTATCTGTGCGGGCAAAGCGCTCGTTGGCGACCACCTTCAGCTTGCGCACCTCGGCCAGCTTCGAGAATTCACGCCACCAGCTTTCGCCATACGCATCGGTAAAGCCGATAAAGCCGACGGTGTGCACGCCGTTGTCCGCCATGTGCTGCGTGACGAGCGTGGCCATCTGCGAATCGTTCTGCGGCATCTTGAAGGCCCAGCGGCGCTTGGCGTCCTGCGGCTCGACGATGGAAGCGGAGGCGGCCAGCGTGATCATGGGCGTTTGACCTTCGGCCACGGCATCGAGCGAGGCCAGCGCCGTCGGCACGATCGTCGGCCCGACGATCACGTCGACCTTGTCTTCGGCGATCAGCTTGCGCACGTTGCGCACCGCCATCGACGGGTCGGAGGCGTCGTCCAGCACGATGATCTGCGCGCGCTGGCCGCCGATGGTCGCCGGCCACATCTGCACGGTGTTCTTGCTGGGAATGCCGATGGCCGCGGCGGGGCCGGTGGTCGACAGCACCACGCCCACGCGGATGTCGGCTCGGGCGGGCAGGGCGATGGCGGCAGCGCTGGCAAAGAGTGCCATGCCGCACAGCAGGCGACGTCGGGTCGTCATGAAATCTCCGGAAAGTTCGGCAATTGCAGATTGCGGGCGGATCACAGCTCGTACGCTTCGTGATCGCCGGACATGAGTTGTTCGACCAGCTTGCGCGTGAGCGTCGGCGCAAACAGTTCGATGAAGGTGTAGACGAAGCCGCGCAAGTACGCGCCTTGTTTGACGCCCAGATGCGTGACGTTGGTACCGAACAGATGGCCGGCCGGAATGGCGCGTAGGTTGCGATCGCGCTCGGCGTCAAATGCGACGCCGGCCACGATGCCCACGCCCAGCCCAACTTCTACGTAGGTCTTGATGACGTCTGCGTCGATGGCTTCGAGCACGATGTCGGGCTTGATCTGACGCAGCTCGAAGGCGTGGTCGATCTTGGGCCGGCCGGCAAAGTGCTGGTCGTACGTGATGAGCGGGTAACCCTTCAGGTCTTCCAGCGTCAGGTGCTGGCGTGACAGAAGCGGGTGATCAGGCGGCGTCACCACCACATGCTGCCACTGGTAGCCCGGGATCGAGATCAGATCCTTCACGTGCGACATGCCTTCGGTGGCGATGGCAAGGTCGGCCTGGTCGTGCAACACCATCTCGGCAATCTGCGCGGGCGTGCCCTGCTGAATGGAAAGGCGCACCTTGGGGTATTTGCGCGTGAACTCGGCAATCGCCTTGGGCAGCGCATAGCGCGCCTGCGTGTGCGTGGTGGCGATGGTGAAGTTGCCCTGGTCTTGCGCGGCGTAGTCTTTGCCGACCCGCTTGAGGGTTTCCACTTCTTCCAGCACGCGCTCGACCGAGGCCAGGATGCGCCGGCCCGGTTCCGTGAGACCCCGGATGCGCTTGCCGTGCCGGGTGAAGATATCGACGCCCAGTTCCTCTTCCAGCTCGATGATGGCCTTGGAGACACCGGGTTGTGATGTATAGAGCGCTTTCGCGGCCTCTGTCAGGTTGAATTTCTGCCGCACGGCTTCGCGCACGAAGCGGAATTGGTGAAGGTTCATGGCTGCGCGGTCGATAAAGAAGAACGAGTGCGAACTGAACGCTACTTATAACCGACGCCATATAAACAAACAATTTTTTATTGGTTTGGGATATGAGGCCAGTTCATTACGATGCTCGAACTTCGTGATAACACGCCCTCACTGTCTCCCGCGCCATGACGCTTGCCTATACGGTTTCCGGTTTGCTGGTCGGCCTGTTGGTCGGCCTGACGGGCGTTGGCGGCGGCTCGCTGATGACTCCGCTGCTGACGCTGATGTTCGGTTTTTCGCCAGCGACCGCTGTGGGTACGGACTTGGCATTTGCGTCGCTCACCAAGGGCGTTGGGACGATCGCGCATCGCAGCCACGGTCATATTCGCTGGGACATCGTCAAGCGCCTCTGCCTGGGCAGCCTGCCTGCGGCACTGGTGACCGTGATCGTGCTGAAGAACGCCGGCAACCTCGATGCTGAATGGATGCACCTGATTCGCCTGACGATTGGCGTGTCCGTGATCCTGACCGTGATTTCGCTGTTGTTCCGCCAGCGCGTGCTGGGCTGGTTGGCTCGCAACCCGCGCTACCGCCTGCAGGGTACCGGGCTGGCTGTGGCCACCATTCTGGTTGGCGCGGTGCTGGGCGTGCTGGTGACGGTGTCGTCCATCGGCGCGGGTGCCGTGGGCGCGACGCTCATCCTGATCCTGTATCCCGAATTGAAGAGCGCCGAAGTGGCCGGCACCGACATCGCTTATGCCGTGCCGCTGACCGCGGTGGCGGGCCTGGGCCATATGTATCTGGGTACGATCGACTGGAACCTGCTCGTGTCGCTGCTGGTGGGCTCCATCCCAGGTATCTGGCTGGGCGCGCGCCTGTCCAAGAATCTGCCGGAACGTCTGGTGCGCGGCGCACTTGCTGCCACGCTGACGATCACGGCCATCAAGCTGGTGTCGTGATGCGTCATCTCATGCCGGCCCTGCTTGATTGTGGCTGCTGTCGCTGAGCCGGCAGCAGCACCATAACGAAACGCTTTCCCCCAATTGAATCGCACGCCGGCCCAGCCGGATTGGACTGAACAGTCATGTACCAATACGACGCTTACGATCACCGCCTCGTCGCCGACCGCGTCGCGCAATTCCGCGACCAGGTACGCCGCCGCATTTCGGGCGAACTGACGGAAGAAGAGTTTCTGCCGCTGCGTCTGCAGAATGGTCTGTACTACCAGCGTCACGCTTACATGCTGCGTGTGGCGATTCCGTATGGACACCTGCGCGCCAAGCAACTGCGCATGCTCAGCCACATCGCTGCCGAGCACGACCGCGGCTACGGCCACTTCAGCACGCGCCAGAACATCCAGTACAACTGGATCGAGCTGGAGCAGGTGCCGGACATCCTGGCCAAGCTGGCTTCGGTGGAAATGCACGCCATCCAGACCTCGGGCAACTGCATTCGCAACATCACGACCGACCAGTTTGCCGGCGTGGCACCCGACGAGGTGATCGATGCGCGCCCCCTGGCGGAAATCCTGCGCCAATGGTCGACGTTCATCCCCGAATTCGCGTTCCTGCCGCGCAAGTTCAAGATTGCCGTGTCGGCGTCGCGTGAAGACCGCGCCGTAACGCAACTGCACGACATCGGCGTCTACGCCTATGAGAAGGACGGCCAGACGCTGCTGCGCATCCTGGCTGGCGGCGGCATGGGGCGTACCCCGATCCTGGGCGCGATCATCAAGGAAGACCTGCCGTGGCAGCACATGCTGTCGTACATCGAGGCCGCCGTGCGCGTGTACAACCGCTACGGCCGCCGCGACAACAAGTACAAGGCGCGCATCAAGATTCTCGTGAAGGCCATCGGCGCGGAAGAATTCGCCCGCCAGGTGGAAGAAGAGTGGCTGCACATCAAGGACGGCCCGTCGACCATCACGCAGGCCGAGTTCGACCGCGTGGCGCAATTCTTCGCGCCGCCCGCATATGAAAAGCTGGCGGACACCGATGCCACCTATGAAAAGGCGCTGCTGGAGAACAAGGCGTTCGCCCGCTGGGTGAGCCGCAACGTGCATCCGCACCGCGTGGCGGGCTATGCCGCAGTCACGCTGTCGCTCAAGCCGGGCGCGGCGCTGCCCCCGGGTGACGCGACGGCCGAGCAGATGTCGCTGGTGGCGGATTGGTCCGAGCGTTTTGGTTTTGGCGAGCTGCGTGTCGCGCACGAGCAGAACCTGATCCTGCCGGACGTGAAGAAGCATGATCTGTTCGAGCTGTGGCAACTGGCCAAAGAGCACGGCATGGCCACCGCCAACATCGGCCTGCTGACCGACATCATTGCGTGCCCGGGCGGCGATTTCTGCTCGCTGGCGAATGCCAAGTCGATTCCCATCGCGCAGGCAATTCAAGCGCGTTTCGACAACCTCGATTACGTGTACGACCTGGGCGAGCTGTCGCTCAACATCTCGGGTTGCATCAACTCGTGCGGGCATCACCACGTCGGCAACATCGGCATCCTGGGTGTGGATAAGCACGAAGAAGAGTGGTACCAGGTGTCGTTGGGCGGTGCGCAGGGCAACGACTCGGCGATCGGCAAGATCATCGGGCCGTCGTTCAAGGCAGAAGAAATGCCCGACGTGATCGAACGCATCATCGACACCTTCGTCGCCAACCGCACGGAAGACGAGTTGTTCATCGACACCTATCACCGCATCGGCATGGCTCCGTTCAAGGAACGCGTCTACGCCCGTGAAGAAGCCTGACCGCCGAGGGAAATGAACATGAGCAAGATCATCAAGCTGCAAAACGGTGCCCCGCAAATCGTGGCTGACGAATGGACCGTGCTGCGCGCCCCGGAAGGCGGCGAACTGACGCAAGCCAATGTGGATGCCGCTGCGCACGCCATCGTGCCGGCAGCCTATTGGCAAACCAACCGCGACGCGCTGCTCAGCCGCGCCCGCGCTGGCACGCTGGCCGTCTGGTTGGCCCCGGACGACGAGCCGTTTGCGCTGGAGGCTGACCTGCCGAACCTGCCGCTGGTGGCGGTGGATTTCCCGGTATTCCGCGATGGCCGTGGCTATAGCACTGCGTTCCTGCTGCGCCAACGCTTGGGCTTTACGCGTGAGTTGCGCGCCATCGGCGACGTGCTGCGCGATCAGCTCGACTTCATGCGCCGCTGCGGTTTCGATGCCTACGCCGTGCGTGCGGACAAGAACATCGACGACGCGTTGAATGGCTTTGGCGAGATCAGCGTGCGCTACCAGGGCGCCATCGACGAGCCGCGTCCGCTGTTCCGCCGCGAGCGCACAACCGAGGCGAATGCAGCATGAGCGACACCCAAGACATCGCCGTGTCCGAAGTGCCGGTGTCGGCAATCGGGCGCCCGGTGCTGTGGACGCGCCCCGTCTACACCGGCACGGCTGAAGCCCTGGCTGCGAAGGAAGCCGCGCTGTTCGAGCGCCTGGCCGAGATTGCCGCCAAGCACGGCGTGGCAAAGTTCGCCACCAGCTTGGCCGCCGAAGACATGGTCGTGACCGATGCGATCCTGCGCAGCCCCGAGGCCGTGCGGGCGCACCTGCCGATCTTCACGCTGCAGACCGGCCGCCTGCACGCCGAAACGCTGGCGATGCTCGATCGCATTCGCGCGCACTACGGTTATGCGATCGAGCAGTACGCACCGGACGCCCGCGCAGTGGAAGCCTACGTGCGTGACCACGGCCTCAACGCGTTTTACGACAGCATCGAACTGCGCAAGGCCTGCTGCAACATCCGCAAGGTGGTGCCGCTGAATCGCGCGTTGAAAGACGCCGACGCGTGGCTCACGGGCCAGCGCCGCGAGCAGGCCGTCACCCGTGCCGACCTGCCGTTTGCCGAAGATGACGACGCCCGCGGCATCGCCAAGTACAACCCGCTGTTCGACTGGTCCGAGGCCGAAGTCTGGGCGTACCTCGAGCAGCACAACGTGCCCACCAACGCGCTGCACGACAAGGGCTATCCGAGTATCGGCTGTGAGCCTTGCACGCGCGCGGTGCGTGCTGGCGAGGATGTGCGCGCCGGCCGGTGGTGGTGGGAATCCCGCGACAGCAAGGAATGCGGTCTGCATGCGGCAAATGCGGTGACAAATTCGGCGACGAATCTGTCGCAAAAGAATTGAGCGAGAGCTAAGGAAGAATCATGGGAGTGATGAGCGAGATCCCCGGCACGGCCCTGACGCCTGTGCAGAACGAACACCTCGACTGGCTGGAAGCCGAGTCGATCTACATCATCCGCGAGGTGGTGGCCGAGTGCCGCAACCCGGCGCTGCTGTTCTCGGGCGGCAAGGATTCGATCGTCATGCTGCATCTGGCGCTCAAGGCATTCCGCCTGGGTGACCGCAAGATCGATCTGCCGTTCCCGCTGGTGCACATCGACACGGGTCACAACTACCCGGAGGTGATCACCTTCCGCGACGAGCAGGTTGCCAAGCTGGGTGCGCGTCTGGTGGTCGGGCATGTGGAAGATTCCATCAAGCGCGGCACGGTGCGCCTGCGCAAGGAAACCGACTCGCGCAACGCCGCCCAGGCCGTCACGCTGCTGGAAACGATCGAATCGCACGGCTTCGACGCCCTGATGGGCGGCGCCCGGCGCGATGAAGAAAAGGCCCGCGCGAAGGAACGCATCTTCTCGTTCCGCGATGAATTCGGCCAGTGGGATCCGAAGGCCCAGCGCCCGGAACTCTGGAGCCTGTACAACGCCCGCATGGCGCAAGGCGAGCAGATGCGCGTGTTCCCGATCTCCAACTGGACGGAACTCGACGTGTGGCAGTACATCGCCCGCGAGAACCTGGCCCTGCCTCCGATCTACTACGCGCATCAACGTGAAGTCGTGCGCAAGAACGGCCTGCTGGTGCCCGTCACGCCGATCACGCCCAAGGCCGACGGCGACGTGAGCGAAGTCCTGTCGGTGCGCTTCCGCACCGTGGGCGACATCAGCTGCACATGCCCGGTGGCGAGCACCGCCGCCACGCCGACCGAGATCATCGCCGAGACGGCCATTACCGAAATTACCGAACGCGGCGCCACGCGCATGGACGACCAGACGAGCGAAGCCTCGATGGAAAAGCGCAAGAAGGAAGGGTATTTCTGATCATGACGACGAATTCGACGCACCCAGCGACGCATCCTGCATCGCACCAAGGCCTGCTGCGCTTCATCACCGCCGGTTCCGTTGACGACGGCAAGAGCACGCTGATCGGCCGCCTGCTGTACGACAGCAAGGCTGTGCTGACCGATCAGTTGCAAGCGCTGGCCAACGCCAAGAACAAACGCACTGCCGGCGAGCAGATCGACTTCTCGCTGCTGACCGACGGCCTGGAAGCCGAGCGCGAGCAGGGCATCACGATTGACGTGGCGTACCGCTATTTCTCGACCGCGCGCCGCAAGTTCATCATTGCGGATACGCCGGGCCACGAGCAGTACACGCGCAACATGGTGACCGGCGCCTCGACTGCGCACGCCGCCATCATCCTGATCGATGCCACGCGTGTGACGACCGTCGACGGCAAGACGGAGCTGCTGGCCCAGACCAAGCGCCATTCGGCCATCGTGAAGCTGCTGGAACTGCAGCACGTGATCGTGGCCATCAACAAGATGGACCTGGTCGACTACAGCGAAGCGCGCTTCAACGAAATCCGTACCGCCTACGATGCACTGGCCGCACAACTCGGCTTGCGCGACGTGCGCTACGTGCCGGTGTCTGCACTGCGCGGCGACAACATCGTTCACGCGTCCGAAGCCATGCCGTGGTACCAAGGCGAGCCGCTGCTGGCGTTGCTGGAAGACCTGAAGGTGGAAGAGACCGCCCCTGCGGGCGACGATGCGCTGCGCTTCCCCGTGCAGCTCGTGGCGCGCCAGGATGGCTCGCAGGCCGATGATTTCCGCGGCTACATGGGCCGCGTGGAAGCCGGCACGGTGCGCGTCGGCCAAGCCGTGCGCGTGTTGCCAGCTAACCGCGAAACCACGGTGGCCGAAGTGCTGACGCCCAATGGCGCCGCTGATTCTGCCGGCCCCGGCGAGACCGTCACCGTGCGCCTGGCCGACGACGTGGACATTTCGCGCGGCGACACGATCGTCGCAGCCCCGACGACTGCCGCCAACGCCGCCAAGAAGCTGCATGCCGACCTGTGCTGGTTCGACGAACACGAACTGAACCCGGCCCGGAAATACGTGCTCAAGCACACCACGGCTACCGTGTTCGCACGCGTATCGGATGTGGAGCGCGTACTGGACGTGCATACGCTGTCGCACGAAACCGGCCGCAAGCAGATCGCGCTCAACGATATCGGTACGGTCAATATCAGCCTGCAGAAGCCCATCGTCTGCGATGCGTATGGCGATAACCCGGCCACCGGCGCGTTCATCCTGGTGGACGAAGCCACGCACCATACGGTGGCGGCTGGCATGATCCGTGCGTTTTCCTAACGTGAATAGGGCGCGGTAAGTTGCGCCCACAAGGAAAAAGCAAAGGAATTTAGGCAATGGAAGCGAAGACCCCAAAAACACTTGGCCACGTGAGCCTGATTGGTGCGGGCCCGGGCGCCGCCGACCTCATCACGGTGCGCGGTGCACGATTGTTGGGCGAAGCCGAGGTCGTGCTGCATGACGCATTGGTCTCGCCGGAGGTCTTCCAGTACTGCCCGCAGGCTGTGCTGATTGCAGTCGGCAAGCGCTGCGGCAAGCGCTCGACCGCGCAGCGCTTCATCAATCGCCAGCTCGTCGATCTGGCCACCAAGTATCAGCGCGTGGTACGCCTGAAAGGCGGCGATCCGATGCTGTTCGGCCGTGCCGACGAGGAACTGCAGGCGCTCGAGCAAGCTGGCATCGACTACGAAATCGTTCCGGGCATTACGGCGGCGCTGGCAGCCGCTTCCGCGATCCGTCAGCCGTTGACCAAGCGCGGTGTCGCCCGCAGCGTCGCGTTTGTTACGCAAGCCAAGGCTGCCGATCCGGACACACCGCAACCCGAAGGCGTCGTGCCGGAACCTGTTGCGCAGGCGGATTCGCTCGTCTACTACATGGGCCGCGATCAAGCAGCCTCCATCGCAGCGGACTTGATCGCCCGTGGTCGTGCACCGTCGACGCCCGCCTGGGTGGTCGAGGCTGCGACCACGCCCGAGCAGCGCTCGGCGTGCTTCACCCTGCAGCAGATGGCCGACGGCGCCGCTGCAGCGTGGATCAACCCCGAGCATCCGAGCTTGCTGATGATCGGGGATGCATTTGCCGTGCGTGCGTCGGCTGCGGCCTCGGAAATTCTCGCTGGCGAGCCGCATATCCTGGCCGCCTGAGGATTTCAGCCTGCGTCAGAACGCAAGCGCAATCTTCCCGAACACCTTCCCGGCTTGCAGGGCCCTGAACGCCTGGGGCGCGTCCTGCCATGGCAGCACCTGATCGACGATCGGATGCAGGCCGTGCAACGCCAGCGCCTGGTTCATCGCTTCAAATGACGCGCGTGGCCCCACCGATGCTGGCCGGATCACCGCCTTGCGCGCGAAGATCTCCAGCGGCGAGACGCCGCCCTCGCGTCCAGCGAGGTAGCCGACAAGGTGAATCTGTCCTCCAATCCGCAACGCCTTCAGCGAGCGTTGCAGCGTGCCGCCACCGCCCACCTCGATGACGTGATCGACGCCCCGGCCTTCCGTGAGCGCCAAGACCGCTTCATGCCATTCGGGCGTCGTTCGATAGTTGATCGTGTCGGACTCAGGCACGCCCAGACCTCGGACGCGGTCCAGCTTGGCGTCGCTGCTGGATAGGACGATGGGCCGTGCGCCGGCCATCAGCGCGAATTGCACGGCGAACATCGACACGCCGCCCGTGCCCTGCACAAGCACGGTCTCGCCGGGCTGCAGGCTGCCTGCCTCGATCAGGCAATGCCAGGCGGTGACACCCGCGCAGGGTAGCGCGGCCGCTTCCGCGTCGCTCAGGTGCGCAGGAACGACCACTGCGCCACCTGCATCCAGCCGCATGGTGTCGGCCAGCCAGCCGTCGATGGGGCCGCCGAGCATGCGGCGTGTGTCGGCGTTGCGGAAGTCGCCGGCATCCCAGCGCTGCCAGAACGTGCCCGCCACGCGGTCCCCCGGGCGTACGCGCGTGACCTGTTCACCCACGGCAAGGACCTCTCCAACCCCATCCGAAAGCGGAATCAGCGGTAACGGAAACCGCGTGAAGAAGGTGCCGCAGACGATTTCGAGATCGCGGTAGTTGAGCGACGCGGCGCGCGTACGAACGATGATCTCGTGGGGGCCAGGCATCGGATCGTCCCGCTCGATGGGGCGCAGGGTATCGATGCCGTAACCGTCGGTCAGAGCCAGTGCTTTCATGGGTTCCTCTTGGCAGGAGTGTTGGGGGGGGCGCGCATCAGGCGCGTCTGGCACGACTTTGGCGCATGTCATAAGATGAATCCAATTCAATTTGGTCAGAAAAAACATAACAAATGGGAATGTCGGCATGCTCGAAGAAATGCGTACCTTTGTGCTGTTGGCGCAGACGGGCTCGATCGCGCGCGTAGCGGAGCGTCTGCCGCTCACGCAACCGGCCGTCACCAAGCAGATTCAGCGGCTCGAACGCGCGCTTGATACCGTGCTTTTCGACCGTCGCGTCAAACCATTCCGCCTGACGGCCGAGGGCGAGGCAGTGCTTGCCCGGTGCCGCACCATCGTCGGCGAGTTCGAAGCGCTGCGCGGTAGCGTGCGTACATCGGGTGAACCGGAAGGCGTGCTGCGTGTGGGGGTAAGCCACGCCGTGGGCGATGTGCGATTCGCGCGCGTGCTGTCGGGTCTGCGGGAACGTTTCCCGGCGGTGTCGTTTCGCTTGAGCTGTGAGTGGGGCGGCGTCCTGCGTGAGCGTCTGCAGCGCGCTGAGCTGGACGCTGCGCTGTGGTTGGCCCCTTCGGGGGCCGCCGGTCATCGCTCGGATGGCGGTATCCGCGTGATCGGCACCGAGCCGGTCGTCCTGATTGCTGCGCCGTCGCGCAAGCTCCCGGCCGCGTTGTCGATGGCGCAGGTCCGGGGCGAAGCCTGGGTGCTGAATCCGGCCGGTTGCGAAATGCGTGCGTGGTTGCTCGGCCGTTACGAGGCAGACCGGCTGACGCCGAACGTGGCTGCCGAGGTGCAATCGGTGCCGTTGCAGCATGCGCTGGTGGCGGAGGGCTTCGGGCTAGGCTTCGCGCCGTCGCGGCTCATTGGCCCGCAGATTGACGAAGGGTCGCTCTCGGCCCACAAGCTGGCAGCAGCGCCCGCTCTTTGGGATGTGTGTGTGCACCGGGCGCCGTCGCTGGGCCGGCTGGGGCGCGTGGTGGATTCGCTCGAATCGGCGTTGTGCACTGAAGCCGTAGTGGCGCGTTAATCACCTAATGTTCTTTTCAGGCGCCTGCGATGCCGCACGTCATCATCGAATACACAGCCAACGTCGAAGCCGACGCGCGCATCCCGGAGCTGATGCGCGCGCTCAATGACGTGCTGATCTGCCACGCCGCCGTGTTTCCCATCGGTGGTATCCGCACGCGCGCGCTGCGGCTAGACCAATACCGCATGGCGGACGGCAGTGCGGACGACGCCTTCATCCACGTGACGTTCAGGATCAAGGCAGGGCGGCCTAAAAACGTGACGGGGCCCGTCTGTGCGGCTATGTTCGCCGCCATGCGCGCGCATCTTGCTGACGTGCTTGCGCGTCGTTATCTTGGATTGACGCTGGAATTGGTGGAGTTTGCTACGCATGGCTTTCACGTCGAGAACAACGTGCATGCGCGCTTCACGCGCGCGGCAGAGCCGCAGTGAGGCGATGTCCGGCTTAGCCGAGTTGGCGGACGCAGTAACCCGCGATGGCGTCGAGCACGGCGTCGTCTTCGCCAACAGCATCGGCGCAGCGGATGGAGAGGGAGGGATGAGCTTGCGCGCATTGCGCGACCAATGCAGGCAGATCGCGCCGCAAGTGGCCGCCTTGTCCAAAGAACACCGGCACGATGGTGACACTCTGCGTGCCGTTTGCGGCCAGGTCAGCGATGGTGCCCGGCAGATCGGGCGCCATCAGTTCGAGAAAGGCTAGGCGCGTGTCAACGTCAGGCTGCTGGGTAGCCAAACGCGCGCGCAGGCGGTCGAATGGTTCACGCCAGCGGGCATCGCGTGCGCCGTGTGCAAACAGAACGAGCGCCCGGTCGGCCATCAGTGGCGCTCCACCCAACGCAGGCTGACCAACGCCAGTGCCAGATACAACGCGCCCGGCACGATGGCCGTGAAAATGGCCGGCCACGTGTTCAGCAGGCCGACGTGCGAGAAGAGGTTGTTCACCAGCTGGAACGACAACCCCAGCATGATGCCGCCGAATACTTTCAGGCCAACCGCCCCCGCCCGTGCGTGCAGATACGCAAAGGGAAGGGCCAGCGCCATCATCACCAGCACAGTGAACGGATAGACCACTTTCTTCCACAGCGCGATCTCGTAGCGCTGCGTGTCCTGCTTGTTGTCGCGCAGATGGCGGATGTACTGAAAGAGGTCCAGCGTGGCCATGCGGTCAGGAGTGACCATCAGCACCGACAGAATCTGCGGCGTGAGCTCAGAGCGCATCTCCTGCTGCGGCAGTTTGATCTGCTCGCCGCGGAAGTCGGGCGCCAGCGCATCGGGTGCGCCGGGCACGGCCTGCACGGTGTCTTGCGGGGCGACGGTGCCTGGCTTGCGCGGAAATTCAATGAAGCGCGTTTCCGTCACGCCGTTCAGTTGCCAGTTCTGGTGGCCTTGGTAGCGCGCCTGCTCCGCCACGCGGATCGAACTCAGGCGGTAGTCCGAATCGAATTCATAGATGCGCAGGCCCTTGATGGACTGGTCCGGCTGCAGCGCGCCCACGTTGACAAAGCGGGTGACTTCGCCGCCCGTGCCGTCGGGTTTGGCGGGGCCGCGATCCTTGACCCATACGCCCGAGCGGAAGCCGGCCGAGACCGTCGCGCCCAGTGCTTCCAGTCGCACTTTCTGTGCGTACTCTTCCGCCTTTGGCCCGATGAATTCACCGAAGATGTACGTGACCAGCGCCAGCGGCAACGCAATCTTGAACAACGACATCAGCGCACGCCGCGTATCAAGCCCGGCCACGCGAAAGATCGTGAACTCCGACTGGCTCGCCATCTGCGAGAACACGTAGATGGCGCTGATGAGCGCCGCCACCGGAATCACTTCGTACACACGCGTCGGCGCCTGCAGCATCACGTGGAAGAACGCGACGAGCGTGGTGTAGCGTCCGACTACCGAACCCAGTTCGCCCAGCATGTCGAAGAAGATAAACAGCGCCAGCACCGCAAACAGGATGAAGACGAACACGCCGTAGATCTGGCGCGCGAAGTATTTCTCGTAGACCGGCATCTTCATCATGCACCCGCCTTCTTGGGCGCGAAGCCGAGGAGGGCGGAAATCCCCTTCAGGCCGGCCGCGCTGTAATGGCGGAAGCGGAACAGCAACACCGCGCAGATGAAGGCAGCGAGGTGGATCGGCCACCACGCCATGAACACGTTCATCTTGCCCTGCGAGACCCACGCCTGCGACAGGTTCAGCAGGTTCGAATACGTCAGGTAGATCAGCACCGCGAAGATCATCGGTGTGTAGCGGCCCAGGCGCGGGTTGACGTAGGCCAGCGGAATGGCGATCAGCACGAAGTTCAGCGCCAGCAGCGGCAGGCCGATCCGCCAGACCAATTCGCCAAGGTTCTCGGGCGTCGGGTTGGCGAGCAGATCCTTCGTGGAGCGGCTCTTGGTTGGCAGGCTGGCATCTGCCCGCGGCGGCTTGTTGGCGACCTTCACGCCGTATTTGTCGAATTCGACGATGCGGTAGTCGAGCTTGCCGGGCGTGCCTTCATAGCGGCGGCCCTTGTCGAGCACGACAAAGCGGTCGCCGTTTGGCATGGTCTTGAATTCGCCGGTCTTGGCCATCGCCACGCCGATCTTGTCCTGCTCGGCATTGGCGACGAACAGGTTGCGGGCGTGCTTCATGCCGTTATCGACGCCCTCGATAAAGAGGACGTAGCTGCCGTGCGCCGGCTCGATGAAGCGGCCGGCGGAGATCATCGACAGCACATCGCGCTGCTCGAAGCGGTCTCGGAACAGCGCGCTCTGCTGGTTGGCCCACGGCCAGCCGAACAGCGCCAGCAGCGCCACCAGCACGATGAACGGCAGCGAGAAGCGCAGCACGGGGCGGATGAAATCCGTCAGGCTGATGCCGGAGGTGAACCACACCACCATCTCGGAATCCTTGTACCAGCGCGTCAGCACCAGCAAGACCGAGATGAAGAGCGTGGCGCACAGCAGAATCGCCAGGTAGCCCAGCGTTGCCAGGCCGATGAGGAGCAGGACGTCGTTCGGGTTCGCTTCGCCGTTGGCGGCCATGCCGAGAATGCGGATCACCAGGGTGGTCAGCATGAACGTCAGCAGCACGAGAAAGACGGCGCCGGCGGTGAATGACAGCTCGCGTCGCAGGGCTTGTTCAAAAATCATGCGGATGCGGGATGGGAGGGCGAGGTCATGGCCGGCGTGCGTTCCACCGGAGCCCCTGCGCAAAATGGCGGATAATGTGGGCTTTCGTTGACTCGCCTCATAGAGAGAAGCGCGATGGAATTTAGCACAAAAGCCCTGGACTGGGCCAAAGCAGGCGCCCTAGCCGCCAAGAGCGATTGCCTCGTGATCGGTCTGTTCGAGTCGCAGACCCTGGCCGGCGCCGCAAAGGCGTTGGACGTGGCCACCAAGGGCCTGGTCGCTCGCCTCGTCAAGCTGGGCGACTTTGAAGGCAAGCGCGGCACGTCGCTGCTGCTGCACGAAGTGGCCGGCGTGGGCGCTGCCCGCGTGCTGCTGGTTGGTCTGGGCAAGGAAGCCGATTTCACCGACCGCGTCTACGCCGAGGCCGTGCGCACCGCACTGCGCGCGCTGGCCAGCACCAAGGCCACGAGCGTGACGTGGACGCTCACCGAGCACGCCGCGCGCGACAAAGATACCGCCTGGGCCGTCCTGACCGCTGTCACGCTCATCCGCGAAGCCAGCTACCGCTTCATCGAGCGTCACCCGGAACTCAAGAGCAAGCGCGACAAAAACGGTACGAGCCTGCGCAAGGTCGTCCTGGCCGTGCCGGCAGCCGATGCCAAGGCGGCCGCCGTGGCCGCAGCGCGCGGCGCTGCCGTCGCCAACGGCATGGACCTTACGCGTGATCTGGGCAACCTGCCGTCCAACATCTGCACGCCGACGTACCTGGCCAACACCGCACGCCAGATCGCCAAGGACTTCAAGCTCAAGGTGGAAGTGCTCGGCCGCAAGCAGATCGAAGCCTTGAAGATGGGCGCCTTCCTGGCCGTGACAAAGGGCAGCGTGGAGCCGCCGGCCTTCATCGTGCTGCGCTACGAGGGTGGCCCGGCCAAGCAGGCCCCGGTGGTGCTGGTTGGCAAGGGCATCACGTTTGATACGGGTGGCATCTCGCTCAAGCCGGGTGAGGGCATGGACGAGATGAAGTACGACATGTGCGGCGCCGCTTCGGTGCTGGGCACGCTGCGTGCTGTGGCCGAAATGGGCCTCAAGCAGAACGTCATCGCCGTGGTGCCGACCTGCGAGAACATGCCTAGCGGTGTCGCCACCAAGCCGGGCGACGTGGTGACCAGCATGTCGGGCCAGACCATCGAAATCCTGAATACCGACGCCGAAGGCCGCCTGATCCTCTGCGATGCGCTCACTTACGTGGAACGCTTCAAGCCGGCAGTGGTGATCGACGTGGCAACGCTCACGGGCGCCTGCATCATCGCGCTTGGTCACATCAACACCGGCATGTACGCCCGCAGCGATGCGCTGGCGGGCGCGCTGGTGGCGGCCGGCAAGCAATCGCTCGATACCGCGTGGCGCATGCCGCTGGATGAGGAATACCAGGAGCAGCTCAAGTCCAACTTTGCCGACATGGGCAACATCGGTGGCCGTCCGGCCGGCAGCGTGACGGCTGCCTGTTTCCTGGCGCGCTTTACCGAAAAGTATGACTGGGCCCACCTGGACATCGCCGGCACCGCTTGGAAGAGCGGCGCGGCCAAGGGTGCCACGGGCCGCCCGGTGCCGCTGTTGACGCGCTTCCTGATGGACCGCGGTTGATTGGCAGAGGCAAAGCACCGTATGACTCGCGTCGACTTTCACAGCAACGTGCCCGGCAAGCTGGCGTATGCCTGCCGGCTGGTGCGCAAGGCCTACGGCGCGGGCCAGAAAGTGATCGTGGTCGGAGATCAAGCTGCGCTGCAAGCGTTCGACACGCAATTGTGGACGTTCAGTCAGCTCGATTTCCTGCCGCATTGCGGCCTGCGGCATCCGCTGGCTGCGCAGACGCCCATCCTGCTGGCCGATGCATCCGAGCCGCTGGACGACGCGCCACATCACGACATCCTGGTCAACCTGTCGCCCGAACCGCCGGCGCTGTTCGCGCGCTTTAGCCGATTGATCGAGATCGTTGGCGATGACGATGCCGATCGTGCCGCTGCGCGCGATCGCTTCCGCTTCTACCGCGATCGCGGCTATCCGATCCAACATCACGACGTGGGGCGCGCATGACCGACGGACGCTATCCCGGGTCCCACGCGGACAACAACATCCCGGTTCTGACGGAGATTGTCGAACTGGAGGACACAGCACCCGCGGCAGCGCCCGCCGCGACGCCGCCTGCGCCAGCAGAAACCCCCCACGTGGACGTCCCGCCCGCATTGCGCGAGCAAGGCCTGACGCCCACTTCAGCCATGCCTCCCGCAGGCACCGATGCCGCCCGCGTGATGGGCGACGTGATGTGGCGTTTCCAATCTGAGTGGCCGGCGTTGATCGAAGCGCAGTGCCGCGCAGCCATGGAATCGCGCCTGTCGCTGTTGAGCGAACAGCTTGCAGCTGAGCTGACCCGCACGCTGGAGGCCCGCCTGATGGATTGGCTGGGCGCGGCGCTGGACGATGCGCTCGCCGCGCAGCACAAGCCCCCGCAGCGCTGATCGCACAAAGAAAAACCCGCCGTCTGGCGGGTTTTTTGTGGGTGTCGCCAACTACTCAATCCGTCACAGCACCCTTGCTGGCCGTTGCCGCCAATTTCGCAAACTTCGCCAGCACGCCGCGCGTATAGCGCGGCGCCGGTTGTTTCCACGCGGCGCGGCGGCGGGCAAGCTCGTCGTCTGGCACGTTCAACTGCAGCAGGCGCTGGTGTGCGTCGATGGTGATCGAATCGCCTTCGTGCACCAAGCCGATCGTGCCGCCCACGTACGCTTCCGGCGCGACGTGGCCGACCACCATGCCCCACGTGCCGCCCGAGAAGCGTCCGTCGGTAATGAAGCCGACCGACTCGCCCAGGCCCTTGCCGATGATGGCTGAGGTCGGCGCCAGCATCTCCGGCATGCCGGGGCCGCCCTTCGGTCCTAGATAGCGCAGCACGAGGATGTCGCCGGCCTTGATCTGGTCGCTCAGGATCGCGCTCATCGCGCTTTGCTCGTCGTCGAACACGCGCGCCGGGCCCGTGATGACGGGGTTCTTCAGGCCGGTGATCTTCGCCACGGCGCCTTCCTCGGCCAGGTTGCCTTTCAGGATGGCGAGGTGGCCTTCCTTATAGAGAGCTTTGTCGATCGGCAGGATCACGTTCTGGTCAGCGCGCGGCTGGTCGGGCACGTGCGCGAGTTCTTCTGCCAGCGTTTTGCCGGTGATGGTGATGCAATCCCCATGCAGCAGGCCGGCATTGAGCAGCAGCTTCATCACCTGCGGGATGCCGCCGGCCTCGTGCAGGTCGGTCGCCACGTATTGGCCCGACGGCTTGAGATTGCAGATGACGGGCACGCGCTGGCGCACCCGCTCGAAGTCATCGATGGTCCATTCCACTTCTGCCGCGTGGGCGATGGCCAGGTAGTGCAACACGGCGTTGGTGGAGCCGCCGGTGGCCATGATCACGGCTACGGCGTTCTCGATGGATTTGCGCGTGATGATGTCGCGCGGCTTCAGGTCGCGGCGCACGGCTTCGACCAGCACGCGGGCGGATTCAGCTGCGCTGTCGACCTTCTCCTGATCGGGATTGGCCATCGTCGATGAATACAGCAGCGACATGCCCAACGCTTCAAACGATGAGCTCATCGTGTTGGCCGTGTACATGCCGCCGCACGAACCGCTCGACGGGCAGGCGTTTTTTTCGATTCCTTCGAAGTCTTCTTCGCTCAGGCGGCCTGCGGTGAATTCGCCCACGGCCTCGAACGACGAGACGATCGTCAAATCCTTGCCCTTCCAGTGGCCCGGCTTGATGGTGCCGCCGTACACATAGATGCCCGGCACATTCGTGCGCGCCAGGGCAATCATGCCGCCCGGCATGTTCTTGTCGCAGCCGCCGATGACGACGACGCCATCCATCCATTGGCCGTTGACGCAGGTCTCGATGCAGTCGGCAATCACCTCGCGCGAGATCAGCGAGAACTTCATGCCTTCCGTGCCCATCGACATGCCGTCAGAAATGGTGGGCGTGCCGAAAGTCTGCGGATTCGCGCGGGCGTCCTTCACGGCAGCCACCGCGGCATCGGCCAGCTTCTGCAGGCCCGAGTTGCACGGCGTGATGGTCGAATGACCGTTGGCCACGCCGATCATTGGATTGTTGAAGTCGTCTTTCGTGTAGCCCAGCGCGTAGTACATCGAGCGATTGGGCGAGCGCGCCACGCCCTGTGTGATGTGCTGGGAACGCTTGTTGTCTGGCATGAGGGTCTCCGTGGGGTCGCACTATCGTTGTAGTCAACAGCCTGGCGCCCAGCATGCGCTTGGCGAAATGGCGCGTCAAATATATTATTGACAGATTATTGAGTCGAAAAAAATATCAATCGCCGATATGGATCTGCGCCAGCTTCGCTACTTCGTGACCGTTGCCGAGGAACTGCATTTCGGACGCGCAGCCGAGCGGCTTTCGATGACGCAGCCGCCGCTGTCGCAGCAGATTCGCGCGCTGGAAGACGAACTGGGCGTCACGCTGTTCCATCGCACGCAGCGCTCCGTGGCGCTGACGGCCGTCGGCGCGCGCTGGCTGGTCGAGGTGCGGCGTGTGCTTGCCGATGCGAATGCGTTGCCCGGCCTCGCGCAGCGGCTGGCGCGCGGGGAGGTCGGCTCGCTGTCGCTGTCCTTCGTCAGCACCGCCGATTACGGCATCCTGCCCGCCTTGCTGCGGCATTTTCGCGACGCGCGGCCCGATGTGCAGCTTCTGCTGCGCGAGGCCACCAGCGATGTGCAAATCGAAGCGCTCCTGGCCGGCGACGTGGATGCCGGCGTCGTGATTGCGCATCACGCGGGCTCGGTGCCTGGAGAGTTGGAATACCGCCCGCTCGTACGCGAGCGCCTTGTGCTGGCGGTGCCCACATCGCGCGCGGCGCAATGGGGGGTGGCGCAGGGTCAGCCCATTGCGCTGCCGGATGCGGCAGCCGAACCGCTCATCATCTTCCCGCGCCGGTCCGCGCCCGCGCTGTATGACATCATTACCGGCTATCATGCCGCGCACGGCGGCCGGCCCGGAGAATCTGGGGCTGCCACGCGCATCGGCCAGGAAGCCATCCAGATGCAGACCATCGTCAGCCTGGTCTCCGCCGAGATGGGCGTCGCGCTGGTGCCGGCATCGCTATGCAACCTCCAGCGGACTGGCGTGGTCTATCTCGAACTCGCCGCGCCGAGCCCGATCATCGAGACCGGGCTGGTGTGGCGACGCGATGCCGCTTCGCCGGTGCTGCCGTGGTTCGTGTCCAGTGCCGAAGCCGTTGCCAAGCTGCAAGAAGACAACCAAACCTGAAACCCACAGGATTCATGCTCATCCATCCGCAATTCGACCCCGTCGCCCTGCATCTGGGGCCGCTCGCCATCCGCTGGTACGGCCTGATGTATCTGGCGGCGTTCATCATGTTCCTGTGGTTCGGGCGCCTGCGCACGCGCCAGCCACACATCGCCGCCGAAGGCTGGAGCGGCCGCGACCTTGACGACATGCTCTTCTACGGCGTGCTCGGTGTGATTCTCGGCGGGCGCCTGGGCTACGTGCTGTTCTACAAGCCCGACTGGTATTTCGCCCACCCGCTCGACATCTTCAAGGTCTGGGAAGGCGGCATGGCCTTCCACGGCGGCTTCCTCGGTGTGGTCGTGGCGATGATGCTGTATGCGCGCATGCGCGGTCGATCGTGGATGCAGGTGACTGATTTCATCGCGCCGATGGTCCCGTGCGGCCTCGCAGCGGGGCGCCTCGGCAACTTCATCAACGGCGAGCTGTGGGGCCGTGTGTCGTCGCCCAATCTGCCTTGGGCGATGATGTTTCCGCAGGCACAGGGCGAAGACCGGGAGTGGCTGCTTTCGCATGCGCAAGAAGCCGTCACCAGCGGCGTACAGGCTGTGTTCGATCAGTACCACATGCTGCCGCGCCACCCCTCGCAGATCTACCAGTTCCTCGGCGAGGGTGTGCTGTTCTTCATCCTGCTGTGGCTATATGCGCGCAAGCCGCGGCCGATGGGCGCGGTGTCTGGCGCATTCCTGCTCGGCTACGGCGTGTTCCGCTTCATTGCGGAATTTGCCCGCGAGCCGGACAACTTCCTCGGCCTGCTCGCAGCGAACCTGTCGATGGGGCAGTGGCTGTCGCTGCCGATGATCCTAATCGGCATCACCATGCTGGTCTGGTCCTATCGTCGCGCAGGCAACGGTACAAAAGACCAGGCACACGCCTGACGTTGCAACCGTGCAAAGAAAAAGCCACCGAAGTCCGGTGGCTTTTTTCATGGCGCGGCTCGCTGCTTATTTCAGCATCTGCACGGCGCCGGAAACGGTCACTGTCACTTGAGCCTTGCCGCCCTCGATGGGCACCGGCGCCGAATCGTAAGATGCGGGAGCCGCTGCCATGCGCATCATCGGACGCGGGCCCGGGTTGTTGCTGCCCTCGCTCACATGCACGTCGCGGATCGTGTAGCTCGTGTAGCCGAACAGCTTGGTGGTCGTCAGTGCCTTGTCACGGAACGAATTCACGGCTTGGTCGATCAGCTTGGCTTCCGCCGCCGTGCGCGCCTCGCGCGAGAGCGTGAAATTCACGTTCTGCACCTGCATCTGGTTGGCCAGTTGGCCCGCCAGCTTGGACGCCGCTGCAAAGTCCTTCGACGTGATGCGCACCTCCGCGCGGCCGCGCCAGACGCTGATCTTGCCGTTGCGATCGGTGTTCGGATAAATGTTGAAGCCACCCGTTTCTGCCTGCACGCCGGATGTGCGCTTTGCCTGGTTGATCACCTCATCGGCCTTGCGCGACAGGGCCGTGGAGATTGCGCCCGGGTCCGCGCCTTCCTGCTCGGCCCCCAGGGTGAGCGTGACGGTGTCGGTCGGCACTTCGGCCACGGCCTGCGCATCCAGCGACAGTACGCCCGAATGATTCGTTTCAGGAGCGGCTTGTGCGAAAGCAGTCGTCATCATTGCAGTCCCTAAAATAGTTGCGGCCAGGACAGATTTCATTGTGTTCTCCCAAAAAAGCAATGTGATGCGTCTGACTGGTCGTTACGCGCATCGTTCATCACGTTTGTAACAATTCCCTGCCGATGCCAACCATTCACTCAGGGTCACGCATCAATTTGGCGGTGATGTAACGCCACTGCGCGGGCGTGACGGGTGTGATCGACAGGCGATTGCCGCGTTGCAGCACCGTCATGTCGGCGAGCTGTTCGTGCGCACGCAATGTCGGCAGATCGATCAGCGCGCATTTGCGCACGAACTTCACGTCGACGAGCATCCAGCGCGGCGCTTCCGGCTTCGATGCGGGGTCGTGGTAATGGCTCTTGGCGTCGAACTGCGTGGGATCTGGATAGCTGGTCGAGCACACTTCCGCCAGCCCCGCGATGCCGGGCTGCGGACAGGACGAGTGGTAGAACAGCACGCCGTCGCCGATGCGCATACGGTCGCGCATGAAGTTGCGTGCCTGATAGTTGCGAACGCCCGTCCAGGGCAAGGTGCCTTCGGCGTGCAGCGTATCGATGCTGGCTTCGTCGGGCTCGGACTTCATCAACCAGTACTGGGTGGCCATCGTGTGGGCGCGCGGGCGACGTGCGGGGAAGTGACGGTGTGCGCAGCATAGCAACACGGCCACGGCCTCGCCATTGGCGGTGCGGTAATGACGGGTGTATGGAGGATCGGCAAAGAAAAAGGCGGTAGCGCACATGTGCACTACCGCCTTTTGTTGGGTCCCCACCTTGGCCGCTAGACCCGCATCCTGAACCCAAGTGAGGTTCAGAGTGGCAGCGGAAGCCGCATTTTGGGTACATCACCGGCGCAGGGAGCCCACGACTTGCGTCGCACGCTATGCACTGGAAGACGCGCTCGCCCACACGGCATATCCCGCACCAAGCAATGCTTATCGGTTCAAGGAATTAATGGCCATGGCGAACCAGGCAGGGAAACTGTCAGACGCATCATCACGCTGTGTTTTGAGCGCATGGCGATGCGTCTGAAAGATTCATCGCAGGCAACCGTTTTTCTCTACTCTGTAGTCGCTAAAGCCTTATGTTGTAAGGGTTTGCGGGAGATCTTGGAAGCCATTGGGTGACACTATACACCCGTTCGCATCCGAACCCAAGCCCGGATGCGATCCGGTTACAAACACATTTTGACCTTCGCTAAATGACTTCTCCGTACTGGCGCAGCGCCTCGTCAGTGCGGGCGTTCAGGTCGGCCAGTTTGGCGCGAATCGTGTCGATCGGCAGGGCGGAATCGGACGCGGCCTGGCGTTGCATCGACAGCAAATCCGACGCGATGCTGATGGCGGCCATCACGGCAACGCGCTCGATGCCCTTGGTGTTCGAGCCGTTCTTGATGCGCGTCATCTGGTTGTCGACCATGGCTGCGGCTTCACGCAGGGCTGCTTCGTTATCGACCGAGACGGCAAACTTGTAAGGCTGCCCGGCGATGTTCACTTCAATTTGCTTGCTGCTCATGCTTAGGTCTCCGAATGCGGGGCGGGGGCGGCCGTTGTTTCATCGGCGCCTGCGGCCTGGCCGAGGAGGTCAAGCTGGCGCGCGTCGGTGGCCGTGGGCAGCTTGTCGAGAATCGATTGGATGCGCAGTTGCGCTTCTTCGATCTTGGCATTGAGCACGCTGCGGTCGGCGACCATCGCGTCGCGCTCGGTCTTGGAGGCCTCGGCTTCCGCCTGAAGCCGCTCGACTTCGGCGCGCAGGCGCTGGTTCTCGGCGGCTAGCGCATCGGCGTGACGCAGCACGCGCGTGATCTTGCCGGCAAGTTGTTCGAGTTCGTTCAGCATTGGGTGTCAATCAGAATCGAGTGGGGGGATTTTAGCCGATCATGAGCGTCGCGCCTGTCCTCCATACGGATGCGCAATAGGCGGCGGCTTGAGGCGACGCAGCGGGCACAACGTGCGGAGGGTGTGTTTTTACCGCGACTGGGGCGGGTTTGGCGTGCCTTTTCCGTTAAACTTCGCGGCGTCCTGGTGCCCGCAGCACCATCTGCAGTTAAACGGGAAGCAGGGAGCGCGCGCCCCAAGCGATGCGCCAACCTGCGCTGCCCCCGCAACGGTAAGCGAACGCCGCGTGTACCCGCCATCTCGCAAAGAAGATGGGTGCCGCGCGGTCTGTCCATATGCCACTGTTCCTTTGGGAATGGGAAGGCGGACAGGCCGCTTCGCCAGCCCGGATACCGGCCAGGACGGTGGATCTCAGAGCCGATGTGAAACCCTGGAGGGAACCGCATCGAGATCCTGCTGCCAGCGACCCGCGGGGGAACGGGTCCGGCTGACGCTTCTTGTCTTTTCAACATGAGCTTGACTACAAAGCGGCCACTCCGGATGCCCCGGACGGCCATGCGCGCGCTTGCCAGCGCACTAACGGGGGTCATGGCAGGTGCAGTCGCGCCAGCCTGGGCACAAAGCAATACACCGGTAGCCAGCACGCCAGTGGGTGAACTGAATCCGACGGTGGTGACGGCCTCGCGCAGCGAGCAGCCCCTGTCGGATGCACTGCCGCACACGACGGTCATCAGCCGCGCCGATATTGAGCGCTCGCAGGCGCCGGATGCGGTGACGCTGCTACGCCGCGAGGCCGGCATCGAAATCACACAGAACGGCGGCCCCGGCACCAGCGCCAGTCTTTTCATGCGTGGCGCCAGTTCCAGCCAGACGCTGGTTCTGATTGATGGCGTGCGGGTGAGTTCCGCTACGCTGGGCGCCACGCAGATCGATCAACTGATGGCCGACCAGATCGACCATATCGAGGTCGTGCGCGGCAATGTGTCGGCGCTCTACGGTTCCGACGCGATTGGTGGCGTGGTGCAGATCTTCACGCGCAGCGGCAAGGGGCATGCCCCGTTGGCCAACGCAGAGATTGAGTACGGCGCACGCAACACCAAGCGCGCGCAGGCGGGTATCAACGGCTCGCTGGGCGAGCGCGGCGATACGTCGTTCGCGGTGTCGGTGTCGGAGTTCAAGACCGACGGATTCTCTGCAATCAATCCGCTGCAGGCCAAGAATGCCAACCCGAACGACAACCCCTACACGAACAAGAGCGTGTCGGCGCAGTTGTCGCATCGCTTTTCCGCGGATTGGCAGGCAGGGCTGACGTACTTCCAGACCTGGGGCGATGTCAGTTACGACAGCGGCTTCGGCAGCCCGACCGATATCAATATCGCGCATAACCAGGTGCGGTCGATGTCGGCGTATGTGGACGGCAAGGTGACGCAGGACTGGAAGACGCGCGTGACGCTCTCGCAAGGTGACGATAAAAACCTGAACTTCCTGAACGGCGCGCAGAACGGTCGTTTCAACACGCGCAACCAGCAGGCGAGCTGGCAGAACGATTGGGCCTTCATGCCGAATCAGTTGTTCAAGGTGGGCCTGGAGCATCTGCAGACCAGCATCGACAGCGATGCCTACAACGTGCCCACGCGCAACGTCGATTCCGCTTACATCGGTTACGAAGGCAAGTTCGGTCCGCACCAGTTGCAGTTGAACCTGCGCCGCGACCGCTACTCGGACTTTGGTGGCGCCAACAGCTATTACGCCGGCTACGGCTTCGCGTTCAACCCCCAATGGAAGGCAGTGGCGAGTGTGAGCAACGCCTTCCGCGCGCCGAGCTTCAACGAGCTTTACTACCCGTTTTTCGGTAACCCGAACGTGCAGCCTGAGAAAGCACGCTCGGTTGAGGGCGGCGTGGAATACAGCAGCGCGATCGGTTTGGTGCGCGTAACGGCGTTCGAGACGGACTACAGCAACCTGATCACGGCTGTATGCGACGCAGATTTCAATTGCTCCGCAGCCAACGTCAACCGTGCGCGTGTGAACGGGCTCGAGACGTCGTATCGGGGTTCGATCTATGGCGTGGACCTGCGTGCGAGCTTTACCATGCAGAACCCGCAGGACTTGTCGGCCAACCAACTGCTGTCGCGCCGTGCTCGGCATTTCGGCAGCGTTTCGGCGTACAAGACGTTCGGGCCGTTCTCGGCGGGCGTGGAGTGGAATGCGGCGGGTGATCGTCAGGATTCGACCAAGACGCTCGGCGGCTATGGCTTGCTGAACCTGGTCGGCCGCTACCAGATCACGCCTGACTGGGCGGTGTCGGCACGTGTTGAAAACGTGACGAACAAGAACTACCAGTTGATCTATCCGTACAACACGGCGTCGCGTGGGGTGTTCTTCACGCTGTCGTGGCAACAGCACGAACCGAAGCGATGACAACACCTGCACTGCCCGCACGCGGTTTTGCCTGGCGACTGTGGTCGCTGCTGGCGCTTGCGTGCGTGGTGGTGCTGGTGGCGTCATTGATGCTCGGCAGTGTGAAGCTGTCGCCCGCTGAAGTCTGGCGGGCCCTCTTTTTTGGCAATAGCGGTGGCGATGGCCTGGCAGCAGGCATCGTCAACGAATTGCGCCTGCCGCGTGCGGGCGCTGCATTTGCTGCCGGCGGGCTGTTGGCCTTTGCCGGGGCGCTCATGCAGATGCTGCTGCGCAATCCGCTGGCCGATCCGTATGTGCTGGGCGTGTCCGGCGGCGGGGCAGTGGCGGCCCTCACGGCGATGTTGTTTTCGCTGCCGTGGTGGGCGGTGCAGACGAGTGCCGGAGTCGGAGCCCTGCTGTCGATGGCGCTGGTGGCGGCGCTGGCGCGTCAGCACCTGTGGCGTGGCGAGCCCGGCGAGGCCAATGCCCGCTTGCTGCTCGGTGGCGTGGTGATGGCCTCCGGCTGGGTCGGTCTGATCACGCTTATCTTGACGGT
The DNA here is from genome assembly GCF_023955645.1 of Ralstonia mojiangensis. Classification (NCBI taxonomy): domain Bacteria; kingdom Pseudomonadati; phylum Pseudomonadota; class Betaproteobacteria; order Burkholderiales; family Burkholderiaceae; genus Ralstonia; species Ralstonia mojiangensis. The sequence goes on from NZ_JAMXHU010000001.1 coordinate 463,960, forward strand.
TGCGCCTGAGAACAAGCTGCGCGGCATGATTTTCTGGATGGTCGGTGACCTGGGTGGCGCCGATCGTTATGCGGGTGCGTTGGTGGCGCTCGTGGCGGCGATTGCTGTGGTGTTGCCGCATGCGCGCGACCTGAACGTGCTGCTGACCGGTGAAACCCGCGCCCGCGCGCTGGGTGTGCCGGTGGCGCGTGTGCGCGCGTTGATCTACGTGGTAGCGTCGCTGTGTACGGCGGTGGCGGTCACGATTGCAGGCTCGGTCGCGTTTGTCGGCCTGCTGGTGCCGCACATGGTGCGCCTGGCGTGGACCCGCGACGTGCGCATCCATTTGCCCGCTACGGCGATGGCCGGCGGGGGCCTGCTGATGCTGGCCGACCTGATTGCCCGAACGCTGATCGCCCCAACGCAACTGCCCGTGGGCGTGATCACCACCCTGCTCGGGGTGCCGACGTTTCTTTACCTGCTGATGCGGAGCGCGCGATGAGTTGGTGGCGCCGCCCAAGTCCAGCACCGGATGCGTTTGCCCACTTGGACACAGCGCCGGAACTTGCGCTGCACGATCTGCGGGTGACCATCGATGGGCGCGTGCTGATCGAGCGGTTATCGATGACGGCCACCGCGGGCCAACTCTGGTGCGTGATCGGGCCGAACGGCGCGGGCAAGTCGACATGGCTTTCCGTGCTGGCAGGCTTGCGCTTGCCGGACGGCGGCAGCGTCACGCTCGATGGTGTCCCGCTCGCCGATTGGCCGGCGCTGGCGATGGCACGCCGTCGCGCGTTTCTGCCGCAGACCTTGCATGACACCTTCCCCATCACCGTTTACGACGCCGTGATGACAGGCCGCCACCCGCATCTTGCACGCTGGGAATGGGAGGGCGACGCCGATGCCCGCGCCGTCGATGCGGCGGTGTCAGCGCTGCAGTTGCTGCCTCTGGCACAACGCGATGTGCGGACGCTTTCTGGTGGTGAACGTCAGCGCGTGGCGATGGCTGCCGTGGTGGCGCAGGAGGCGCGCGTGCTGCTGCTCGATGAGCCCGTCGCGCACCTCGATTTGCATCAGCAGGTTTCCGTGCTTCGCCTGCTGCGCGAGGGCTGCCGCAAACACGGCTGGCTGGTCGTGCTGACCGTGCATGACTTGAATCTCGCGCGCCGCTTCGCTACGCACGCGCTGCTGATGGATGGCGCCGGGCACACCACCGCAGGCATCGCGGCCGATGTGCTCACGCCCGAGCACTGCGCGCGCGTGCTGCGCACCCCTATTGCCGAGGTGGCCGACGGCCGCCTTACGGCCTTGATTCCTGATGATTCCGATGACGACTGAAGACAACAATGACGCGCTGAACGAGCGCCACCGCTCGCGCATGCAGCGCAAGAAGGCCGTGGTGGATGCCAAGATCGCCGCCGCCACCGACGTGCGCGGCGTGCTGCTTGTCAATACCGGCAACGGCAAGGGCAAATCCAGCTCCGGCTTTGGCATGGTGATCCGCGCCATGGGCCATGACATGCAGGTCGGCGTGGTGCAGTTCATCAAGGGCGCGATCCCGACCGGCGAGGAGCGTTTCCTGCGCCGTTTTCCCGAACAATGCAGCTTTCACGTGATGGGCGAGGGCTACACGTGGGAGACGCAGGACCGCACGCGCGACGTTGAAAAGGCGCAAGCCGCATGGGCCTGCGCACGCGAGCTGCTAAGCGATCCGACCGTCGGCCTCGTGCTGCTGGATGAATTGAACATTGCACTCAAGTACCACTACCTTGACGTGCAGACCGTACTGGCCGATTTGCGCGCCCGGCCGCCAGCGCAGCATGTGGTGATTACCGGGCGCGGTGCGCCCCCTGAACTGATCGACGCGGCAGATACCGTGACCGACATGACGCTCGTCAAGCACGCATTTTCCCAAGGCATCCAGGCGCAGCCAGGAGTCGAACTGTGATGAATCAAGCCATACACATTCCGCCATTTGATGACGCGCTGCGCGTGCGTCTGCAGGCCGCAGTCGACAGCAAGACCAAGCCGCTCGGCGCACTGGGCCGGCTTGAATCGCTGGCCGTGCAGATCGGCCTGATCCAGAACACCGACACCCCGCAGCTGACGCGCCCCGCAATGGTGGTATTTGCCGCAGACCACGGCATCGCCCACGCTGGCGTGAGCGCGTTCCCTCAAGCGGTGACCGCCCAGATGGTGCTCAACTTCATCGCGGGTGGCGCGGCTGTCAATGTGTTCTGCCGCCAGCATGGGTTTGCATTGGAGGTGGTGAACGCCGGTGTTGCCGCACCGTTGTGGATGGCGGATACGCCGGGCCTGGTCGATGCACCTGTCGGTCCCGGCACGCGCAACTTTGCCGACGAGGGTGCTGCGCAAGCCGCCATGACCGCCGACGAGCGTGACCGCGCCATGGCCCTCGGCGCGCAGCGCGTGGCGCACCATGCGGCACTCGGCACCAACGTGATCGCGCTGGGCGAAATGGGCATTGCCAACACGGCGTCTGCCGCGTGTCTGATGGCGCGGTTATGCGATTTGCCGGTCGCGCAGTGCGTTGGCCGCGGCACTGGGCTTGACGATGATGGCCTCGCCCACAAGCGTGCCGTGCTGGAGGCGGCAATGGCCAAGCATGCAGATGTACGTGAGCCGCTGGACGTGCTTGCATGCTTCGGTGGCTTTGAGGTCGCGGCGATGGTGGGTGCGGTGCTTGAAGCTGCGCAGCGGCGCATGGTCATCCTTGTCGACGGGTTTATCGCGACGGCCGCTGTGCTGGTAGCGGCTCAGGTGGCGCCCGACGTGCTGCGCTATTGCGTGTTCGGGCATGTGTCGGACGAGCGCGGTCATCGTGCGCTGCTGGAGGTGCTCGATGCGCGGCCGCTGCTGTCACTGTCGTTGCGGCTGGGCGAGGGCAGCGGTGCGGTGCTGGCCTATCCGGTGGTCGTGTCGGCCGTGGCGTTCCTGCGCGAAATGGCGACCTTCGCCAGCGCAGGCGTGAGCGAGCGCGCATAGCCATGAACGCCTTGCGCGAACATTGGCAGGCGCTGTGGACGGCGGTCGGGTACTTCACCCGCGTCCCTGTGCCGGCGTCGGTCGGTTTCTCGCAGGCGGGGTTGAATCGCGCGGCGCGCTACTTTCCGCTGATTGGCTGGCTGGTGGGCGCCGTAGCAGCAGCGGTGTATTGGCTCGTGTCGCGCCCGGTGCCCGCGCCCGGTGTGGCGGTGGCCGTGTCGATGGTGGCCACGCTGTTGCTGACCGGTGCGTTTCATGAGGACGGTCTCGCCGATTGCGCAGACGGCTTTGGCGGGGGCTACACGCCTGAAGACCGGCTGCGCATCATGCACGATTCGCGCATCGGCGCCTTCGGGGCGATTGCCGTGTGCATGGCGTTGCTGCTGAAGTGGCAATTGCTGAGCGCGATGGCGCCGCATGGTATCGCCATCCTCGTGGCAATGGTGAGCGCGCATGCTGCAAGCCGCGCGGCGGCCGTCAGCTACCTGCTCACCCACGACTACGTGCGCGCTGAAGGCAAAGCCAAGCCAGTGGCGCAACGCATGCGATGGAGCGATGCGTTGTGGGCCGGCGTGTTCGGCATCGCCCCTCTTCTATGGTTCGGGCCGATGTGCACGGCGCTCGTTGTCGTCGGGTTGATCGTTGCGCGCTGGCTGCTGGGTCGATATTTCGTGCGCCGCATCGGCGGCATCACGGGTGATTGTCTTGGGATGGCGCAGCAGATGTTCGAGCTGCTGATTCTGTGGGGGTTGCTGGCATGGATGTCATCCTGATCCGCCACGCGCGGCCCGCCATGACGGCGGGTCTCTGTTATGGCCGCACCGATCTGGAGCTGGCTTCGCCGATAGACCCCGAGCCTTCGGCCATCGTCGAGAAACTCAGCGCCCACACCCCGCATCGCCTGCTGGCGAGTCCGTTGCAACGCAGTCGCCTGACAGCCGAAGCCTTAGCGCAAATAGCTCAACTTCCCACGATCGAAATCGATGCGCAATTGATGGAACTCGATTTTGGCGCCTGGGAAGGCCGCCAGTGGGAGGACATCCCGCGCGCGGAAATTGACCAGTGGGCGCGCGATCTTGTGCACGGCAATCCGCATGGCGGGGAATCTGCAGCAGATTTGCTGGCGCGCGTGACGACCTGGGCCGAGGCGACAAGCGCGACGCCCGCGTCTTGCGTGTGGGCGGTGACGCATGCCGGCTGCATGCGCGCCCTGGCGGCACACTGGTTGCAGCGGCCATTGGCCGAGACGCTGCAATGGCCGCTGCAATGGGGGGCTGCCTGCGGCTTTCGTGTGCAGCCCGACGCGTTGCCGGTGTTGCTGTTCTGGAACCGCTGACCAGCGACGCGATTCAGCGACCCAACCCGTTGGTGGTTTGAGAACCCAGACGCCGCATGCGGGCTTGCTCCAAGTCTTCGCACAACAGCGTTGCGGCTTCCACCAGGCGCGGTCCAAAGCGGTTGATCAGGTCGCCATTGATGCTGAAGAGGTTGCCGCGCTGCACGGCCAGCAATTGCGGCCAGCGCTTCCACGCGTCGAGCGTATCGATCGGGCGGCTGCCTTGCGTGGCCCCCATGCTGGCGGACAGCAGCACTTCGGGGTTGGCTGCAATCACGGCCTCGGGCGAAACGGTCGGCACCAGCAAGGGCTCGCCGGCAAACACATTGCGGCCGCCGCAAAGCGCCAGCATGTCAGAGAAGATGTGCTGGCCGTTGAGCGTCATCAGCGGCTGTTCCCATACCTGATAGAACACCGAAACCGGCGGGCGGCTGGCGTAGCGCTGGCGCAGCGTATCGGCGCGTTGGCGGAATTGCTGGGCCGCGTCGTGCGCGCTGGCACGGGTGTCGAGCAGCGTGCCGAGCGCCTCGATCGAGCGCGGAATATCGCTCATGCGATGCGGCTCGGAGAAGAACAGCGGAATGCCCAGCGCACGCAGCCGGTCGATCTGCTTCTGCGCGTTGCCGTGGCGCCAGACCACCACCAGATCGGGCTTGAGGGCAGCGATGCGTTCCAGATCGAGCGAGCGGTTATCGCCCACGTGAGGAATGTCGCGTGCGGGTGGCGGGTAGTCGCTGTAAGCCACGGTGCCGATGATGCGTGCACCGCCGCCGGCCGCGAACAGCAGCTCGGTCGCATGCGGGGCGAGGCTGACGATGCGTTGCGCGGGGCGCTGCAGCGTAACGGTGGCGCCGCTATCGTCCGTGACGGAAATGGTGGCAAATGCCGGTGCGGCTGCGATCGTGAGCGCAAGTGCGAAGAGGCCGCGTGCGCACAGGCGACGGGCGAGACAAGAGAGACGAACGGGCATCGGGGGGGAGGGCAGGTCAAGCGGAGTGCGACAGCGATGCTAGCGCATCGGCAAGACGTTGCCATCCGGTTTCATCCGGGGGCAGGCCGAAGCGCAAGCCGCTGAAGGGCGCATCAAACAGGCGGGTCCAGATGCCGAGGCGCGCTAGGCCTGCATGCAGCGCCCGCGCATGTGGGCCGTGTGCCCAGGCAAACAGCGGTGTGGCGGCATTCGGCAGGCCGTGGCGATCCAGCAACGCCGAGAGCCGCGCCCCCGCATGCCGCAGTTGCGCGCGCGTTGAAACTTGCCAGGCGATATCGGCCAGCGCTGCACGCACCACGGCACGGGCTGGGCCGTTGACTGTCCAGTGCCCCAGCGCCTCGCGCAGCGCAGACACCAGATCAGGCGCCGCCAGCGCAAAGCCGATGCGGGCGCCCGCCAGCCCGTAGAACTTGCCGATGGAGCGCAGCACCACGAGCCCCGGCACGCCAGCCAGGGGCGCCAATGTGGGGCCATCGTCGAACGCCTCAATAAAGGCCTCGTCCACGATCAACGTGCCGCCGCGTGCGTGCAGAAGCGTGTGCCAATCGCGCAGGGTCTCTGCGGGCAGCACGCGCGCCGTTGGGTTGTTCGGGTTGACGACAACCAAGTGCTGCACGTCGTTGGGCAGGTCACCGAGGAAGGCGGCTTCGGGCAGTGCCACGACGTCGTGGCCGGCGCGTGCAAAGGCGGGTGCGTATTCGCTGTAGCCGATCTGCGCGATGCCGGCACGCCCGCGCGGCAGCAGCGTCGGCAGCGTGCGGATCGCCGCTTGCGACCCTGCAACCGCCAGCACGGCGCGCGCGTCGATCACGCCGTAGTGCGCGGCGGCCAGCGCTTCGAGGCCGTCGTCTTCGGGCAGGCGCAACCAGGCGTCGGGCGGGATCGGCGGGATGGGGTAGCCGTGCGGGTTGATGCCTGTGGACAGGTCAAGCCAGCCGCCGGCAGGCTCTCCGTACAGCGCGCGTGCGGCCGCGAGATTGCCACCGTGGACGATGGCGTTCACGACAGGCCCCACGCCAACGCCCCGATCAGGCCCAGTACGCCGAGCCACAACCACAACGTGCGCGACACGAGCGTCAACGCCCGCGCGATATCTGCTGCGGTCGCCGGCTTGCCAGTGCCGAGCGAAGGGCGCGCTTCTTCCACGCCTTCGTAGCGTGCTGCTCCGCCGAGCTGAACGCGCAGGCTGCCCGCGCCCGCGGCCATCACCGGGCCTGCGTTCGGGCTCGACCATTGCGGAGCCTGCGTGCGCCAGCAGCGCAGCGCATCGGCGGTGTGGCCAAGCAGCGCGTAGCTGATTGCCGTGAGGCGGGCGGGAATCCAGTTGAGCACATCGTCGATGCGCGCAGCCGCCCAGCCAAAGCCGGTAAAGCGCGCATTGCGGTAGCCCCACATTGCATCGAGTGTATTGGCCAGCCGATACAGCACCACGCCCGGCGCGCCCGCCACCACAAGCCAGAACAGCGGCGCGAAGACGGCATCGCTGCCGTTCTCCAACGCAGATTCCACGGCGGCGCGCGCAATGGGCTCATCCGCGGCTTGTGTGAGGTCACGCGAGACGATGCGCGAGGCGAGGGTGCGTGCACGGGGCAGATCCGCATCGCGCAGCGCAAGCGCGATCGGCGCGATGTGGTCATGCAGGCTGCGCGCTCCGATAGCGAAATAGAGCGCGATTGCATCGAGCGCAACCACCAGCCACGGCGACACATCACGCGTCATGACGGCGAGCCATCCCGCCAGCAGCGCGAACGGCAGCACGGCGCCAGCCCATGCAACGAGACCGACGATGCGCGACCACGCCAACGCAGCCGGTGTGCGGTTCATGCAGCGCTCAATCGCTTTGGCGATGCGTCCGAAGCCAACGAGCGGATGCCAGCGCGGCACCTCGCCGAAGAGCCGATCGAGCAGCACGCCCGCGATCGCGGCCAGCGTCACGAGCGGCCAGCCAAGATCGAATACGCCACCCGACGACACGCTCACGTGGCAGCGCCGAGTGACGGCCCTTTCACCGCCATCGGAATACCGGCCACCAGCAGATGCACGTTGTCGGCCAGCGCGGCTAGACGCTGGTTCAGCCGGCCCAGCTCATCCACGTAGAAACGCGTGACGGCGCCCATCGGCACCACGCCCAGGCCGATCTCGTTGCTTACGAGGATGACCTCGCCAGGCAGCAGCGGCAGCGCGGTGAGTAGCGCATCGATCTCGGCGGTCCAGGCTTCGGGTGGCGTGACGAGGCCTGTCTCGGGATATTCGTGGTGCTCTGAGAAGAGCAGATTGTTGAGCCACAGCGTCATGCAATCGACCAGCACGCAGCCACCGTGCTGCGCGTGCGTGTAGAGCGCTTCGGCCAGTCGCACGGGCTCTTCGACCAGCCCCCAGTTGGCTGGGCGTCGCGCGCGGTGGAGGGCCACGCGCAATTGCATCTCTTCGTCGCCCTCGCCGGCGGTGGCGACGTACGTGACCGGCCCCGCGCATTGCAGTGCGAGCTGTTCGGCGTGGTGGCTTTTGCCCGAGCGGGCACCACCGAGGACGAGGGTGAGGTGGCGTGACATTCCAGCATTTTAGCGAGGGCGCGGCGGTCAGGCGCGACAAGGTGGGTGCGATAATCCGCGCATGTCGAAAGCTCCATTTCCTGTGCCGCCGGACTCGCTTCGGGGCACGCTGATGATCCAGGGCACCACGTCCGATGCCGGCAAGAGCACGTTGGTGGCCGGCTTGTGCCGCGTTGCGCATCGTGCGGGTGTGCGCGTGGCGCCGTTCAAGCCGCAGAACATGGCACTCAACAGCGCCGTCACCGCAGACGGTGGCGAGATCGGCCGCGCCCAGGCGTTGCAGGCGCAGGCGGCGGGCGTTGCCCCCACGGTCGACATGAACCCCGTGCTGCTCAAGCCCAACAGCGACACCGGCGCGCAGATCATCATCCACGGTCAGCCGCGCTTCGACCTCGATGCCCGCGCGTATCACGACTACAAGCCCACCGCCATGGCCGCCGTGCTCGAATCGCACACACGGCTGCGCGCGCAGTACGACCTCGTGCTCGTGGAGGGCGCCGGCAGCCCGGCGGAGGTCAACCTGCGCGACCGCGATATCGCCAATATGGGCTTTGCCGAAGCCGTCGATTGCCCCGTCGTGCTCGTTGCCGACATCGATCGCGGTGGCGTGTTCGCCCACCTTGTCGGTACGCTCGCCTGCCTGTCCGAGAGCGAGCGCGCACGCGTGGGCGGGTTCATCATCAACCGGTTTCGCGGCGATATTTCACTGCTGACGCCCGGGCTCGACTGGCTGACCGCGCAGACGGGCAAGCCGGTGTTGGGTGTGCTGCCGTATCTGCACGGCTTGCATCTTGACGCGGAAGACGCGGTGCAGACCGCGCAGCGCGCAGCCTCAGCCGATGCGCTGCGCGTCGTCATTCCAGTGTTGCCGCGTGTGTCCAACCACACCGATTTCGACGCGCTGCGCGCGCACCCGCAGGTGGACGTTCGACTGGTCGGCCCCGGCCAGCCGATTCCGCCTGCCGACCTCATCATCCTGCCCGGCAGCAAGAGCGTGCAGGCCGATCTCGCCTGGCTGCGCGCCAATGGCTGGGAAGCGGCCATCGCACGGCATCTGCGCTACGGCGGCAAGCTGATCGGCATCTGCGGCGGCATGCAGATGCTGGGGCGGCGTTTGCATGATCCGCAGGGGCTGGAAGGCGCAGCTGGCAGCGTCGAGGGTTTCGGCTATCTCGATTTCGAGACCACGCTTGAGGCCGCCAAGCAGTTGCGTCAGGTGCGCGGCACCCTGGCGGAGGGCGGTGCGGCCATCGCCGGCTATGAAATCCACATGGGCGTGACCGAGGGGGCAGCTCTCGCACGCCCCGCCGTGCAACTCGACGATGGCCGCACAGATGGCGCGATCTCCGCCGACGGGCAAATCCTCGCGACTTACCTGCACGGCTTGTTCGACGCGCCCGAGGCGTGCCGCGCGTTGCTTGCCTGGGCCGGTGTGCGCGATGCGCAGGCGCAGGACTACGCCGCATTGCGTGAGGCATCGCTCGAACGTCTTGCCGACACGTGCGAAGCGCATCTGGATCTCGCCACGCTGTTCCGAACGCTGCCACGTGCAGGCTGAGCCATAATTACCGGATGGACAGATCTGCCGAGTGACTAATTCGGCACACATGATTCGACGAGCGCAAGGAGGCAGGCATGCCGGTGGCCGTTGTAGCGAATCCGAAGGGCGGAGTGGGCAAAAGCACGCTGGCCACCAATCTGGCCGGCTACTTTGCGGCGCGGGATCACGCCGTGATGCTGGGCGACACCGATCGCCAGCAGTCGTCACGCGAGTGGCTGGCCTTGCGCCCGGAAACCGCCAAGCCCATCCGCACGTGGGAAATCAACGCCGACCACATCGCCAAGCCGCCCAAGGGTACGACGCACGTGGTGCTCGATACGCCGGCGGGCCTCCACGGCTGGCGGCTGGGGGATCTCGTCAAGATGTCCGGCTACGTGATCGTGCCGCTGCAGCCTTCCATGTTCGACATCCTCGCCACGCAGGCCTTCCTGCGCAAACTGGCTGATGAAAAGCCGGTGCGCCATGGCGAGGTCAAGCTGGGCGTGGTCGGCATGCGCGTCGATATGCGCACGCGTGCCGCTGAACAGCTCCAGCGTTTCGTGCAGGGGCTGGAGGTGCCAATCCTGGGTTATCTGCGCGATACGCAGAATTACGTGCAACTCGCCGCGCACGGCCTGACGCTGTGGGACGTGGCGCCCTCGCGGGTGGCCAAGGACGTGGAGCAGTGGAGTGGCATTCTCGACTGGCTGGGTGAATCGCCCACGCAGGCGAGCGTTACCGACACGTCGGCGGCGGCATGAAAAAAGCCCGGCAGTGCCGGGCTTTTTCGCGGGACGAGGCTGCGTCGCTCAGATTTCGAGGTTATCGATCAGGCGCGTCTTGCCGAGTTTGGCGGCGGTCAGCACGACCAGCGGCTCGCCTGCTGCGATGTTCTCGGGCGTCGGCTTCTGCAGGTCGGAACGGCGGCGCACGGCCACGTAGTCGGGCTGCCAGCCGCGGCCACGCAGGTACTCCATCGCCTTGGTGGTCACTTCTTCGTGCGAAGCCTGGCCTTGCAGCACGGTTTCCAGCACGTCCTGGCGCACCTGGTGCAGCGTGCGGTACAGCTCGGGTGCTTCTGCGCGCTCTTCGTTGGTCAGATAGACGTTACGCGACGATAGCGCCAGGCCGTCATCCGCACGCACCGTTTCGGCGGGGATGATATCGACCGGCAGCGCAAACTGATGTGCCATGCGGCGTACGATCATCAGCTGCTGGTAGTCCTTCTTGCCGAACACGGCCACGCGCGGTTGCACGCAGCAGAACAGCTTCATCACCACCGTGCACACGCCCTTGAAGAAGCCGGGGCGGAATTCGCCTTCCAGCGTGTCGCCCAGGTCGTGCGGCGGGTCGACGCGGTATTCCTGCGGCTCGGGGTACATGTCGCGCTCGGTGGGCGCAAACAGCACGTACACGCCTTCTTTCTGCAGTTTTTCGATGTCGTCCTGCAGCGTGCGCGGGTATTTGTCGAAATCTTCGTTCGGGCCGAATTGCAGGCGGTTCACGAAAATGGACGCCACCACCGGATCGCCATGCTGGCGTGCCAGGCGCATCAGGCTCAGGTGGCCCTCATGCAGGTTGCCCATGGTCGGCACGAAGGCGACGCGGTTCTGGCCGCGCAACTGGTCGCGCAATTCCTGGATCGACGAGATGACTTTCATAGTTGTTGTGTGATTCGGCCCGGGTCAGGTCGGACGAATTACGTCGGAGAATAGGCGAGGCGCACGTAAATGGGTGCGTATGGTTCGGCCTGTGTGATTTCGAGCAGCGATTCGCGCGAAAGCTCGAGCATGGCGACAAAGTTGACGACCACGATTGGCGCGCCCTTGCCGGACTGGATCGCTTCTTCGAACAGCTCGGTGAACTCCATGAACCGCGCGTGCTGCAGGCGGCGCAGGATCTGGCTCATGTGCTCGCGCACCGATAGCTCTTCGCGCGAGATCTTGTGGTGCTGCGTGAGCTTGGCCCGGCGCAGCACGTCGGCCCAGGCGACACGCAGGTCGTCGGAATTGACGTCGGGGTAGCGCGGCGCGAGGCTTTGCTCGATATAGACCTGCGCGCGCAGGAAATCGCGGCCAAGTTGCGGCACGGTATCGAGCTTCTGCGCGGCGAGCTTCATCTGCTCGTACTCGAGCAGGCGCCGCACCAGTTCGGCGCGCGGGTCTTCGGGCTCGGTGCCTTCGTCGGTCTTCTTGACCGGCAGCAGCATGCGCGACTTGATCTCGATGAGCATGGCCGCCATCAGCAGATATTCAGCAGCCAGTTCAAGATTCGTCGTGCGGATCTGCTCGATGTATGCCAGATACTGCCGTGTGACTTGCGCCAGCGGAATGTCCAGCACATTGAAGTTCTGGCGGCGGATCAGGTACAGCAGCAAATCCAGCGGCCCTTCAAATGCTTCGAGAAAGACCTCGAGCGCATCGGGCGGGATGTAGAGATCCTGCGGGAGCTTGAACAGCGGCTCGCCGTAGAGCCGCGCAAAGGCGAGGCCGTCGACCTGCGCGGGCGTGGAATCCTGATCGGGCGCCACGCTTGGCAGCTCGACGGGCAGTGGCAGCTTGTCCTGCGCGGAAGTGGTCATGCGGCGGTGAGCCTGGCGGGCCGAGGGCCGGTCGGCCGATCAGTCCAGCGAGTAGACGTACGGCTTTTGCGGCACGCGGGCGGACTTGGCACGCGCGCGCTCTTCCAGGTCGATCGGGTCCTTGTCCCACAGCAGGGACCGGCCTTGGCGCTGCTGCGCTTCCAGGTCGGGCTTCTGGGTCTTGAGTTCTTCCAGGAACTGGGTGATCTCGGACTTGTAGAGGGCCATGGCGGTATGTGATGTTGGATGATCTTGCCCGCACGGAAAGCTCCCGGGCGGAAAACCGGCGCATTTTACCGTATTGGCCGGCGTAAAGGCCTTGGGCACGGCACGTGCGAAACCCTGTCGGCCGATTCGGAAGGCCGCGTTCGTTGCAATTGCCTGGGCACCGGCGGGGGGCGGTATGGTCAAATACGCCTTTCCTTCGACTCAGCCTGCCCGTGGGGCGGCGCCACGCTTGCCACGATGACCGGCTCCAATCGACCATCGCGACCGTCACGACCACCACGCTTTTGTTTCCTGGGTTTGCCCGCCGCCGCGCTGGCGGCCGGCTTTGTGCTGTCCCTCGCCTGCGTCCCGGCGCACGCTGAATACGATGTCAAGATCGATGCGCCGAAGTCCATTCGCGACTTGCTTGAGCGCCATCTGGACCTGTCGCGTTACAAAGACCGCAAGGACATCACCGACGACCAGCTCCAGTACATGGTCGAGACCATTGGCGACCAAGTCACCAAGCTGACGGCCACCGAGGGCTATTTCGTGCCGAAGGCGACCGCGAAGTTGGACGGCCCGCCGGACCACCGCGTGGTCAACGTGAAGGTCGAGCCCGGCCCGCGTACCACCATCGATACCGTGGCGCTGGACTTTACCGGCGCCATTACGCAAGACGCCAAGCGCATCGACGAATTGAAAAAGTCGTGGAGCCTGCAGCACGGCATGGCGTTCCGCCAAGCGGGCTGGGACAAGGCCAAGGACGACGGTCTGGCCGCGCTGCAGAGCAAACGTTATTACGCGGCCAAGCAGATGTCGTCGCAGGCGCGTGTCGATCCGGATGAAAGCAAGGCGGACCTGTCGGTGGGCTATGACAGCGGTCCGGCCTACACGCTGGGGCCGCTCGATGTGCAGGGTTTGTCGCGCTACCCGATCAGCATCATCAATCACGTGAATCCGCTGCGCGTGGGTGAGGACTACTCCGCCGATCGTCTGCAAGCGTTGCAGGCCGCCATCCAGGGGCAACCGTATTTCTCCAACGCCATCGTTGACCTGGGCGACGACCCGAAGAACCCGGTCAACGCGCCGGTGCGGGTGCGCGTGCGGGAGTACCCGCCCAACCGCATCACCAGCGGTGTGGGTTACGGCACGGACACAGGCGCCTCGCTGGAAGGGCGTTATCAATATCTGAACCTGTTCAGCAAGGCTTGGGTGCTCGACACGCAGGCCCGCATCGAACAGCGCCGCCAGTACCTGTTTGCCGGCGTGACCGTGCCGCCCGACGACAAGCAATACGTCAATAGCCTTTACACCAGCATGGACCGCACCGACACCTCGGGCACCGAGACGCGCAGCTATCGGTCCGGCTTCAAGCAGACGCGCGTGCGCGGCATCTATGAGACGTCGTTCACCGTTGATTTCTACTACGACGACCTGCGGCCCGATGGCGCCGAGCGCCAGTTGAGCAAGGCGCTCGTTCCGGGTTTCGCCTGGACGCGCCGCGATGTGGACGACCCGCTGTTCCCGCGCCGCGGGAACATCATCACCACCCAGATCGGCGCGGCAGTCAAGGGCGTGCTGACGGACCAATCATTCGTGCGGTCTTACAGCCGCATTCGCCAGTTCGTGCCGGTGGGGCAGCGCGATATCTTCGTTGCGCGCGGCGAGTTGGGCGCGGTCATCACGTCCGGTTCCGGCGATGGCGTGCCGGCCACGCTGCGCTTTCGCACGGGCGGCACGCAGTCGGTGCGCGGCTACGACTTCCAGAGCATCGGTAACGACGTCAACGGCAGCACCTTGCCGACCAAGTTCCTCGTCACGGGCGGGCTGGAGTATCAACGCTGGTTTCTGCCGCAATGGGGTGCCGCCGTGTTCTGGGATACCGGCACCGCCACCGACAACTGGTCGGAGCGCCGCTGGTTCAACGGTGTGGGTGTGGGCGTACGTTGGAAGAGCCCCGTGGGGCCGATCCAGCTCGACATGGCCTATGGCATCCAGCAGAAGCAGTTCCGGCCGAGCGTCTCGCTGGGCATCGCGTTCTGAATATGACGATGACCGATCAGCAAACGCCTGAACCCAAGCAACCCAACGCACCACGCTCCGAACGTGCCAAGCGCGGCTGGGGCCGCCGCACGCTGCGCTGGTTCGGCGCCTTTGTTGCCCTTGTGCTGGTGATCGTGCTGGGGCTGGCCGGTTGGCTGGTTTGGGCCATCCATTCGCAATCGGGCACGGCGCAGTTGTGGTCGCTCGCTACGCGCTTTGGCAACGCTTATGTGTCGGGCAAGCTGGAAGGCGGCACGGTGCGCGAGGGCCTGTCGCTGCGCGATCTGCACGTGCGCGCCGGCAGCACGGAAGTGCGCATCGACCATGTGGAGGGCCGCTGGGCCATCACGCGTGGCCCGTGGCATGCGCACTTCGCGTATCTCCGTGCCGGCAATGTCGAGGTAATCCTGCATCCGACGCCGCCCACACCGCCGAGTGGTCCGCCCAATTCGCTGGTGCTGCCGCTGGCACTGGATGTGGACCGCCTCGCCGTCGAGCGGCTTGCCATCCGGCAGGGCACGTCGACCACCGAACTGAAATCGATTGCCGGCAGCCTGCACACCGATGGCACGCACCACAACGTGCTGCTCGACGGCATGGAGACGCCCGCAGGCAAGCTCGCGGCCACGCTGCGTATGACCGGTACGCGCCCGTATCCGCTTACCGGGGCTGCCACGCTGGCCACGCAGTTCGAGGTGAACGGGCAGAAGCAGGATGCGTCGGTGTCGGCGCAACTGTCGGGCTCGCTGGAAGCGCTGCATATCGAGGCGACCGGCACAGGCGCCAAGCTGACCGCGCAGGCGCTGATTGACGCCACGCCGTTCGGCGCGTTGCCGTTGTCGCGCGCAGTTGTGTCAGCGGAGCACGTGAACCCGCGTGCGTTTGCGCCGGGCGCGCCGGAAGCATCGTTGTCGATCCATGCGGACCTGCGCCCCGACGAGAAGGCCAAGACGCTGACGGTCGCCGGCCCCATCCAGATCGACAACGCGCAGCCCGGCACGCTCGACAAGCAGAAACTGCCGCTGCAATCGCTGCGTGCACAGGTGCGGCTGAACGAAAACGATCAGCAACTCACCGGGCTGGATGTGCGGCTGCTGGGCGGCGCGGTGCTCACGGGTGGCGCCGATGTGCAGAAGGGGCATGGCGCACTGCGCGTGGATGTGCGCCAGCTCGATCTGCAGGCGCTGCACGCATCGCTGGAGAAGACGAAACTCGCTGGCCCCATCACCGTCGATTTTGCGGGCGGCACGCAGCATGTGGCGCTCGATCTGGCGGGCGGGGACATGCGTGCGCAAGCGAAAGCCGTGCTGGATGCGGCGCAGGTTGCGGTGGAGAGCGCCCAGGTGTCGCTGGGGCGCTCGCGGCTGACGCTGGCGGGCACGCTCAAGCACGACGATGCGCAGTCGTTCGCCTTCAAGGGCAACCTGGCGGAGTTCGATCCGTCGCGGCTGGCCAAGGTGGCCAAGGGCCGCATCAATGCCGAGTTCGATGCGCGCGGCACGCTCGGTGAGCCGATCGACGCCGCCGTCAAGTTTGCAGTGCGCGATAGCGATTACGCTGGCTTGCCGATGACCGGCGACGGCAACGTCCACGTGCGCGGCGAACGCCTGCTGCCCAGCGACGCCAAGCTCGACGTGGCCGGCAACAAAGCCAGCCTGCGGGGCAGCTTTGGCGGGGCGGGCGACCGCATGCATGTCGACATCGATGCGCCGCAGCTCGCCCGCCTGCAGCTTGGGGTGAGTGGGGCGCTCACCTTGTCCGGCGATGTCTCCGGCACGATCAAGCGCCCGCAGGTGGATGCCACGTTCCGCGCCAATCAGCTTGCCTATCAAGGGAACAAGATCGACACCGCCAACGGCCGTGCGCAGATCCGCGACGGGCTCGATGGCCCATTGTTGTTCGAGCTGACCGCGCAGCGTGTGACGGGGCCGAGCCTGTCGTTGCGAGAAGTGCATGCCACGCTGGACGGCACGCGACGCGCCCACCGCTTCCGCGCCGACGCCGACGGCAACGTACGCAACCAGCCGTTCAAGTTCGCGCTGGCAGGCGACGGTGCGCTGACACCCGGCAAGGATGGTGATGGTTGGGATGGCACGATCTCCACGCTGTCCGCGCAGGGCGAGCCCAACCTGCAGCTCAAGGCTCCGGTGAAGCTTTCGGTGGCACCGGGCCGCCTGATGATGGGCCGTGCAGACCTGACGCTGGACCAGACGCCCATCCACGTCGAGCGTGTCGAATCGGCCCAGGGCCACGTGCGCAGCGCCGGCCGCATTGACGGTTTGCAGATTGCGAGGGTGCTGGAGCTGGTGCGCACATGGACGGGCCAGGCTCCGCCGGTGCGCACGGATCTCGTCGTCGACGGCCAGTGGGATCTGGATCTCGGCAGCACAGCCACCGGCACGGCGCGCATCGCCCGGCGCAGCGGCGACCTGTCGATCAACGCCGGCCGTGGTTTCACGCCGCTAGGCTTGACCGAAGCGACCGTCGAAGCGCGCGGCGAAGGCATGCGCCTCGGGCTGCGCGGCACTGTGCAATCAACGCGCGTCGGCAACCTTTACCTTGATGCGGGCGTCGGGCTCGTGCGTGATCCTGGCCCGGGCACGTTGGCGCTTATGGCGCCCTCGTCGCCGCTTTCCGGCGGTTTGACGATCAGCCTGCCGCATCTCAAGAGCATTGGAGATCTGCTTGGGCCCGACGTCGCAACGGACGGGCAGCTTGCGGCCAGCCTGACGTTTGCGGGCACCGTGGGCGCACCCAAGGTGAGCGGCTTCATGACCGGCCAGGACGTCGAGGTGGCGCTGTATGACCAGGGCATCCGCCTGACCAAGGGCGTCGTGCGTGTGGCGCTCGACCAGAACGTGGTCGACCTACAAGAGGTGGTGTTCCACGGCGGCGACGGCACCGTGCGCGCGCAGGGCCGCGTGCAGCTTGGCGAGGCGAACCCGAATCTGGCAGGCTCCATCGTTGCCGACAAGCTGCAGCTCTTTGCCGATCCGGATCGCACGCTGGTGCTGTCGGGTCAGGCGCGCATCGCCAACGACAATGACCGCGTGGCCATTACCGGCAAGTTCAAGGTCGACCGGGGCCTGTTCGATTTGCCGAAGGACGGCGCACCGTCGCTTGGCGACGATGTGGTCATCGTTCGTCGTGCCGACGCCGCCCGCAACCAGGCCGAACGCGGCGTCAAGCGCGAAGAAAAGCCGGCTGGCCGCTTCAGCCCGGTGGTGGATGTCGATGTCGATTTTGGCGACAACTTCCGCTTCAAGGGTGCCGGTGCAGACCTCTCACTTGGCGGCCAGATGCACGTGCACAGCGAACCGCTTGTGCCCCTGCGCGGCACCGGCACGATCTACGTGCGCGAGGGCAGCACGTACGAAGCGTTCGGCCGTAAGCTGGCCATCGAACGGGGCGTGCTGAACTTCGTGGGGCCGATCAACAACCCGTCGTTCAACATCACCGCAATGCGGCGTAACCAGGAAGTCGAAGCCGGCGTGCAGGTGACCGGCACGGTGCGCCAGCCGCGCGTCAAGCTCGTCTCCGAGCCCAACGTGCCCGATGAAGACAAGCTCTCCTGGCTGATGTTCGGCTACAGCGCATCAAACGCTGGCCTAGGCCAGCAGCAGGCGATGTCCGGTGCGGCACTCGGCCTGCTGGGCAACGTGGCAGGCAAGAATGTGGCACGGCGCTTCGGGCTCGACGAGTTTTCGATTGGGCCATCCACCGCTGGCCTGACCGACCCGCAGGTGGTGAGCCTGGGCAAGGCAATCTCGGAGCGCATCACGGTTGGCTACGAGCAGAGTCTCTCGACGGCCGATTCCATCGTCAAACTGACGTGGCAGTTTTCGCGGCGGTGGTCGGTGGTGGCACGCGGCGGTACGATCAACGGCGCGTCGGTCCTGTTCAACAAGCGTTGGTAATCGGTTGGCCCGGCTGCCAGAATGGCGGCGGATACATGTTTCGCACGAGGAGTTCCATGCCGCATCTTCGTCAACTCGCACAAGTGGGAGTCACCATGGGCGTTCTGGCTTCATTGCTGGGGCTGTTCGGCTGTGATCAGCAGAAGGTCGACCAGGCTGTGGATCGCGTGGGCGATGCCGCCAAGCGGGCATGGCAATCGGCCAAACCGGACAACCTGCTGTTTAAGGGCATCGTGGCAGGGCAATCCACCGAAGACGATGTCAGGGCCACCGCCGGTCAGCCCGAGATGATTTGGGAGAACGAAGGCGGCACGCGGCAGCTTGAGTATCCGCGCGGGCCGGAAGGGACTTCAACGTGGATGGTGACGATCGGGCCTGACGGGCACGTGCAGAAGATCGAGCAGGTGTTGACTGCCGAGAATTTTGGGCGCGTGCGGGTGGGGCAAACGAAAGACGACATCCGCCGGATGCTGGGCAAGCCGGGGAAGGTTGAGGTGTTTAAGCTGAAGCAGGAAGAGGTTTGGGGGTACCGGTGGATGGAAAGTGTCACCGAGCGGGCGTTCTTCAATGTGCACTTTGGGGCGGATGGAAGGGTGACTACGACGTCGCGGAGTGATAATCGGTTGAACGGGGCGTAGCTGATTGCGGTTTGGGCCTTCGCCATGAGGATGTTCTTGTGGTGCATCTCTTGTTTCATCCCCTGCCGGGGCTGACTCACTTTCTTTGGTCTTGCCCAAAGAAAGTAAGCAAAGAAATGCGCGCCCAAGATGGCGAAAGACTCCTTGAATTTATGTCGCAGGGAGGGGAAGGGAAAAACTCGCTTCGCTCAGACAGTTTCCCTTCCTTTTTCCTCCCTGCAACAGAAATTCAAGGCGCCATCTAGGGCAGGAAAGTCAAAAGACAGAAGCCAAACCTTCTGGGTGCCAGCCCAAACGACAAAGGCCAACCATGCGACGGGTTGGCCTTTTTCTTTTGACGTTGAGCCCTTGATGGCGCCTTGAATTTTTGTGAGCGGGCGGATCAAGGAAGGAGGCTGTCTGAGCGCAGCGAGTTTGCCTCCTTCCCCGCACGGTCACACAAATTCAAGGGGAAGTCGCCATCTCGGGCGCGCCTTTCTTTTGCTTACTTTTCTTTGGCAAGACAAAGAAAAGTAAGTCGGTCCCGGCAGGGAACGAAAGGGAGGTGGACCACCAAGCCCAACTCCCCATCAAACCAAATCAACGCACCCGCATCCCCGGCACCGCCCCAGAATGCGGCTCAAGAATATAAAGCCCAGGCTGAGCCTTCTCATCAGCAGCCGAAGCCGCCAACACCATCCCTTCCGACATCCCGAACTTCATCTTGCGCGGTGCCAGGTTGGCAACCATCACGGTCAGCTTGCCCACGAGATCTTCCGGCGCATATGCCGACTGGATGCCAGAAAACACATTCCGCGTCTGCCCTTCACCCACATCCAGCGTGAGCTGGAGCAGCTTGTTTGATCCCTCCACGCGCTGGCAGGCGACGATCTTGGCCACACGCAGGTCGATCTTGGCGAAGTCGTCGATGGTGATGGTCTCGGCCATCGGCTCGATGGCGGCAGCGCCGTTGGCGGTAGCAGCCGGGGCATCGGCGGTGGCCTGCAGCGACTGGCGATTTGCCTCCACCAGCGCATCCACCTGCTTCTTGTCCACGCGCGTCATCAGGTGCGAGTACGGCTGGATCGGCTTGGCCGACGAGAGTTGCGAATCGATCGAGCGCCACGTCAGCGGCTCAACGTTGAGGAACGCTTCGATGCGCTCAACCGTGGTCGGCAGAATCGGCTTGAGATACACGGCCAGCAGGCGGAACGCTTCCAGCGCGACCGAGCACGCGGCGTGCAGCTTTTCGCGGTTGGCTTCGTCCTTGGCCAGGTCCCACGGCTTTTCGGTGTCGACAAACGCGTTGACGGCGTCGGCCAGTTCCATCACGGCACGCAGTGCCTTGCTGTACTCGCGCTTTTCATACAGATCGGCGATTTGCGGGGCCGCTTCGCGCAGTTGCACCATCAGCGGGTGGCCCAACGCGGCGTCGCTCACGCGGCCTTCGAAACGCTTGACCAGGAAGCCCGCCGAGCGGCTGGCGATGTTGACGAACTTGCCCACCAGATCGCTGTTCACACGGGCGATGAAATCGTCCATGTTCAGGTCCAGATCTTCCATCGTCGCGTTCAGCTTGGCGGCGAAGTAGTAGCGCAGCCATTCCGGATTCAGGCCGGTGTCGATGTAGCTCTGTGCGGTGATGAACGTGCCGCGTGACTTGCTCATCTTGGCGCCGTCCACGGTCAGGAAACCGTGCGCGAACACGTTGGTCGGCGTGCGGTGGCCCGAAAACTTCAGCATCGCCGGCCAGAACAGTGTGTGGAAATACAGGATGTCCTTGCCGATGAAGTGGTACTGCTCGGTGGTCGAGTGTTCGTTGATCCACGCGTCGAAATCGAGACCGCGCTTGGCGCACAGGTTCTTGAAGCTGGCGTAGTAGCCGACCGGCGCATCCAGCCACACATAGAAGTACTTGCCCGGCGCGCCCGGAATCTCGAAGCCGAAGTACGGCGCATCACGCGAGATGTCCCAGTCCGACAGCTTGGCCTCGCCTTCGTCGCCGAGCCATTCGCGCATCTTGTTGGTCGCTTCGGGCTGGGCCAGGTCGGCCACCCACTCACGCAGGAAGTTTTCGCAGCGCGGGTCAGACAGCTTGAAGAAATAGTGCTCCGACGACTTGCGCACTGGCGTCGCGCCCGACACCACGGAATACGGATTCTTCAGATCGGTCGGCTGGTACGTCGCGCCGCACACTTCACAGGAGTCGCCGTACTGGTCTTTCGCGCCGCACTTGGGGCATTCGCCCTTGATGAAGCGGTCCGGCAGGAACATCTCCTTGACCGGGTCGTAGAATTGCTCGACCTCGCGCACGTCGATCAGACCGGCGTCCTTGAGCTTGAGGTAAACGCTCTGGCACAGCTCCTTGTTTTCGTCGGAGTCGGTGCTGTAGTAGTTGTCGAACGAGACGAGGAAGTTGTCGAAGTCGCGTTTGTGTTCCGTCCAGACGCGTTCGATCAGTTGGCGCGGTGTCAGGCCTTCCTTCTCGGCGCGCAGCATGACGGGCGTGCCGTGCGTGTCGTCGGCACCCACGTAGTAGGTCTCATGCCCCCGCATGCGTTGGAAGCGCACCCAGATATCGGTCTGGATGTACTCGACCAAGTGGCCGATGTGAATCGGCCCGTTGGCATAGGGCAGGGCGGAAGTGACGAGGATGCGACGTTCGGACATGGGCAGGCCAGAAAAGTGCGGGCGGGCCGCAAACAATGCGCGGCGCGCGGAGAAACGCATATTTTAGCGCGCCCGGCGGCGGCGAGCCTGTCCGGGAGCAATCTGCGGAATCGCGGGTGTCATCGTTGGATTGGCCCATGCGTCACGATGCCGCGCCTGGTGTGACCCAAAAAAAAGCGCCGGTCAGAGCCGGCGCAGCTTTCCACAACGGAAAAGGAGGAGAAATCAGGTACCGCCCGGGAGGTCAGCCACGCATCGCGAGCCAGCAACGTGTGGCAAGCGGCACCTGTTTTCTATGACAGGGTTAGCCCTGAATTGGTTTCAAATAAATTTCGACGCGGCGATTTTGGGCGCGGCCGGCCTCCGTGGCGTTGTCGGCAACGGGCTGGTTCTGGCCGCGGCCTTCAGACGAGAGACGGTTGCGGGCCACGCCACGGTCGGTCAGGTAGCTCGCCACGCTCTGCGCACGCTTTTGCGACAGCGTCATGTTGTAGTTCGGGTTGCCGGTGCTGTCCGTGTGCCCGACCACATTGGCGGCCAATTCCGGATGTTGCGTGAGCGTTTGTGCCACGCTATCCAACGGGCCGCGGAACGACGGCTTGATCACCGCGCTGTCGGTGTCGAACGAAACCTGGCTCGGAATGTTCAGCTTGAGCGAGCCGTCGGGCTGCTCCGAAATTTGCGTGCCGGTACCGGCGGTATCGCCAGCCAGCTTGGACTTGATGGCGCCCCAGTTGTAGCCGACGGCTGCACCGGTTGCCGCGCCCAGCGCACCGCCAATGGCGGCGCCCTTGCCGTTGCCGACCAGCGCGCCGATGCCAGCGCCCACGGCCGCGCCAACGCCGGTGCCCATGGCGGTCTGGTTCTGCTGTTCGGTCGCACAGCCTGCGGCCAGCAGGGCGATCAGCGAGACGGAAATAAGCTTGGCTTTCATGGTTTCTCCTACGGGTAACGGGATCGGTTCTTGTGAGTTTGCCGATATCCGGCGCATCAGAGGGATATTGGGGGAGGAATCGGACGAACGACGCGCCGGCAAAATACAATAGCAAAACAGTACGTAGAGTGGCCAGGGCGCCGCAAAGTTCATGCCGCGTCACCGTTGGCCCGTCCCCCATTCGCATTAGATTTGTGGAGCAAATGTTGAGCGTAACCATCGAACAGATCACCGAAGCGCTGCGCGGCGTGGTGGATCCCAATACCGGGCGCGACCTCGTGTCGTCCAAATCGGCGCGCAACATCCGGGTCGATGGCGGCGAGGTGTCGCTCGACGTGGAACTCGGCTACCCCGCCAAGAGCCAGTTCGAACCGATCCGCAAGCTGGTGATCGGGGCGCTGCGCCAGGTGCAAGGTGTCGAAAATGTGAGCGTGCAGGTGTCAATGAAGATCGTCGCGCACGCGGTGCAGCGTGGTGTGCACCTGATGCCGAATGTGAAAAACATCATCGCCGTGGCTTCGGGCAAGGGCGGGGTGGGCAAGTCGACGACTGCCGTGAACCTCGCGCTGGCGCTGTCGGCGGAAGGCGCCAATGTCGGTATTCTGGATGCCGATATCTACGGTCCGAGCCAGCCGATGATGCTGGGCATCCAGGGCCAGCCCGAGTCGGCCGACGGCAAGACGATGGAGCCGATGGAAGGGCACGGCCTGCAGGCCAATTCGATCGGTTTCCTGATCGAGCAGGACAACCCGATGGTCTGGCGCGGCCCGATGGTGACCTCGGCGCTCGAGCAACTGCTCAAGCAGACCAACTGGCGCGACCTGGATTACCTCATCGTCGACATGCCGCCGGGCACGGGCGACATCCAACTCACACTGTCGCAGAAGGTGCCTGTGACGGGCGCGGTGATCGTCACCACGCCGCAGGACATCGCGCTGCTTGACGCCAAGAAGGGCCTGAAGATGTTCGAGAAGGTGGGCATTCCCATCATCGGCGTGGTCGAGAACATGGCGGTGTACTGCTGCCCGAACTGCGGCCACACCGAACACATTTTCGGCGCCGGCGGCGGCGAGAAGATGTGCGAACAGTACAACGTGCCGTTCCTGGGCAGCCTGCCGCTCAATCTGTCCATCCGTGAGCAGGCCGATTCGGGCCGTCCGACCGTGGTGGCCGACCCCGACGGCGCAATTGCTGGCGTCTACAAGCAGATCGCGCGCCGCGTCGCCATTGCCGTGGCCGAGAAGGCGAAGGACATGACGAGCAAGTTCCCGTCGATCGTCGTGCAGAACACCTGAGCGAAAAACCATGGATGCCAGCGAGCCGTTGCCCAACGATTGTCAGACGGAGCGCCCGTCCGTACGGGTAGCGGTGGTGCTGTGCCGCCGCCCGACGGCCAACCGCTGGCAGCCGTTCCAGTGGCGGCTGGAGGCTGTTGTGCCTGACCTGGGCGAATACGGCACCGCACCGCGCTGCCTGGATCACGCCGACGATGAGAAGGGCGACGAGCGTTGGCTTACGCCCGGCTTCTCCGTCACGCTGTTTCGCGACGAGGCTGAGGGTTATTACTTGAACGTGACCTCCGCCGCGCCCTGCTGGTTTGTGCTGTGGCGCCTGGGCGAATCGGGCACCGCTGACGAAGGCCGCGCGATTCCGCATACGGTTTCGCTGAGCTACAACGAGGCTGGCCGCTGGCTCGACGGTGGCGAGACGGTCGAAAACGTGCCGTTGGACGCCGCGGCGCTGGAGTGGCTGCAGGCGTACGTGGCCGAAAACTACCGGCCCGAGCCGAAGAAGCGGCGCCGGCCGGAGTCGTTCCTGCCGCCGGAAGACCGCGCAAAGTTCTGAGCGAAGCTGCCGTGAGCGACGAACCTTTCCTCTCGCGCTGGTCACGCCGCAAGGCCGCCGAGCGGCGCGGCGAACCCGAACCGGAAACGGCCCCGCCCGCAGAGCCGGCGCCCGCCGTCGTGCCCGAAGTGTCGCCGCCCGAACCCACGCCCGAGGCGCCACCCCCGCTCACGCTGGAAGACGCCGCCAAGCTGACGCCATCCGATGATTTCGCGCCCTTCGTCGCGCACGGGGTGGACGAAACCGTCAAGCGCGCCGCGCTCAAGAAGCTCTTCGCCGATCCGCACTTCAATGTGATGGACGGGCTCGATACCTACATCGACGACTATTCGCAGCCCGACCCGATCCCACCTGAGATGTTGCGCGAACTGCGCCATACGGCGGGATTGCGGTTGTTCGAGCCGCTGGAAGAGGATGTGGCGACGCCGACAGGAATCGAACCGGTGTCGGACGCTTCGCCCGCCTCGCCCGCTGTGACCGGCGAGATTCCGCGGGAACCTGCCGATGCCGAATCGCCCCTCCTGGACGACCCCGCCCAGGCAACCCCGCATGGCGGTGCTAAGCCGCCGTCCGTAGAATAAAAAAGAAGACCGCGCGGCAAAGACCGTGCGGCCATGTCTCCACAGCCCGCGCCATGCACGTGGGCGCTCACGCACAAATCCATGCCGACGCTGCTCTGCAGTTGCAATCACACCATGCCGATCGATGCCGATGCGGTGGGCGACGCCTTGCGCGCGTCCGACGCCGCCATCGATGCGCCAGGCAAGACGCACCACCTGCTGTGCCGCCGCGAGATCGGCGCGTTCACACAGGCGCTGGAGGGCACGGAAGACGTCATCGTCGCCTGCACGCAGGAAAAGGCGCTGTTTGCAGAAGTGGCCGCGCAGCACGAGGGCGTGACCGCGCCGATCCATTTCGTCAACGTGCGCGAAACGGGCGGGTGGTCGGCGGGGGCCAAGCGCGATGCGCACGGTTTCCGTGCCAAGACTGCGGCGCTGCTGGCCGTGGCAGGGTTGCCGGCGCCGGACCCGGTGCCCGTGGTCGACTACCGCTCCGACGGCAACGTGTTGATCGTCGGTCCTGCCGAGCGTGCGATGCCGTGGGCCGAACGCCTGGCCGACCAACTGAGCGTGACGGTGCTCGTCACCGGGCGTGATCGCGCAAAGGGTCTGCTTGTCCCGCCGATGGAGCGCCGCTGGCCCGTCCACGCGGGCGAACTGCAGGAGGTGAAGGGCTGGCTTGGCACGTTCGAGGTGCAGTGGCGCAACCGCAATCCGATCGATCTTGACCGCTGCACTCGCTGCAACGCCTGCATCGATGTCTGCCCCGAAGGCGCCATCGACGCGCTTTACCAGATCGATCTGGACGCATGCCGCGACCATCGCGCGTGTGTAAAAGCATGTGGCGATGCGATGGCCATCGATTTCAGCCGCCTGGAAGCGCCGCAGGCGTTATCGGGCCAATTTGACCTGATCTTCGATTTGAACGATGCGCCAGCGTTTGCGCAGCATCAGCCGCCGCAGGGCTATTTCCACGCCGGCGCAGACGCAGGTCGTCAATTGACGGCATCGCTGGCACTGCTGCAAATGGTGGGCGAGTTCGAGAAGCCCAAGTTCTTCCAATACAAGGAATCCATCTGCGCGCACGGGCGTAATGGCCAGGTGGGCTGCGATGCTTGCGTGCAGGTATGTTCTGCGTCGGCTATTGCGTCGCAGTGGAAGGATGGCCGCGGCAGCGTGCACGTCACGCCCAATCTGTGCGTGGGCTGCGGTGCGTGTACGACCGCGTGCCCGACCGGCGCGATCACCTATGCGTATCCCAGCGCGCCGTACCAGGGACGCAAGCTGAAGACGCTGCTGAGCACCTATGCATCGGTGGGCGGGCGTGATGCCGTGGTTCTGCTGCATAACGGTGGGCGCGGCCGCACGCTGATCGAGCAACTTGGCCGGGCCGCCCGTATCGGCAAGGCGCAGGGCGTGCCGGTGAATGTGCTGCCGGTCGAGGTCTTCCATGCGGCATCGACGGGATTGGACCTGTGGCTTGCTGCGTTGGCTTACGGCGCCGCGCGCATCGCCATTCTGCTGACGGAAGACGACGCACCGCAGTACCGCGCGATGCTCGCCGAGCAGGTTGCCGTGGCGCAGGCCCTGCAGCAGGGGCTTGGCGAGCCGGCGGACGAGGCGGGCGTGGTGCTGATCGACGTGGCGGATGCGGCTGCGCTCGACGCGCGCTTAGGCCGCGCTGACGTGTCGGGCCCGCTGCGCGGCTTTCGCCGTGACATGCCGGCCGCCACGTTTGCGGTGGCCGCCGCCAAGCGCGAGACGCTGGATTTCGCGCTCGACCATCTTGCGCGTCACGCCAAGGCCACCGAGGCCGTCATCCCGCTGCCGGCAGGGGCACCGTTTGGCGCCATCACCGTGAACCGCGAAAGCTGCACGCTTTGCATGGCCTGCGTGGGCGCGTGCCCGTCGCAGGCGCTGCGCGATCAGGCCGAGCGCCCCGTGCTGGCCATGATCGAGCGCAACTGCGTCCAGTGCGGCCTGTGCGAAACCACGTGCCCCGAAAGCGCCATCGCCCTCGTGCCGCGTCTGAACCTGTCGGCCGAAGCTCGTCAATCGGTCACGCTTAACGAAGCCCAGCCGTTCCACTGCATCCGCTGCAACAAGCCGTTCGGCACCGCGCAGATGGTCACGACGATGCTGGCCAAGCTGGGCGCGCACCCGGCGTTTTCGGGCGCCGCCGCCGAGCGCCTCAAGATGTGCAGCGACTGCCGCGTGATCGACATGATGCAGCACGGCGAACGCCCCGGCGCCCCGCACTGAAAACCGCGCATTGAAGCCGCGCATTCAAGCCGATCTCTGATCCCATGACCGACGCCCAGCCCCTGCAATTCCAGCCCGCCGCCACGCCTGCCGACAGCGCCGAGGATCTCGCCCGTGCAGACCTGTACGGCCTGCTGGCCACGCTGTTCTTCCAAGCGGCAGACGCCGATTTGCTGCAGCGCATTGCCGCCGCGCCGCTGGACCCGATAGGTGACGACGATATCGCCCCGGCAGATGCGGAAGCCGCCGCCAGCAGCGCACTCACCCAGGCGTGGCGAAAGCTTGTCGCCCGCGCCGGCAAGACGACCGCCGTGCAGGCCGACGACGAATACACCGAGCTCTTCATCGGCGTCGGCAAGCCGGAGGTGTTCTTGTACGGCTCGTACTACCAGGCCGGTTTCATGAACGAAAAGCCGCTCGTTGTGCTGCGCGATGATCTGCGCCGCTACGGCCTGGCGCGCGCCGAGGGCGTCACAGAGACGGAAGATCACCTCGCTACGCTGTGCGAGGTCATGCGCTACCTCATCGCCGGGGACGATGTTGCCGTTGCGCGCATCGAAGAGCAGCGCGCTTTTTTCCAGCGCCATCTGGCCCCGTGGGTCGATACGGCTTGTGATGCTGTATTGCACCATCCGCGCGCCGCGTTTTATGCCGACGTGGCGGGATTGGCAAAAGCGTTTTTTGACGTCGAGCGGCTCGCGCTTGAATTGGCGTGAAGCCATCCCTTGGGTGCCTAAAAATCAAGCGGCAGGCCAAGAGCCACGCCCCGTCGGCGTCATGGCGGACCGGTTCAAACCGTACTCATTGAAAAAATTCATCGGTAAATCGTCAGGAAAATCCCGCGGTGAGGGGTTTTGGGCATGGTTTTCTCATGCCGTTACTCCTAAAATGTGTTCAAAAATTCCTATTACATTCGGTCATCGGTTTGAATGAGCCGGGGAGCATCGAAATGCCAGGTCCGAACACCGTCCCTCACGCCCGCCCCGAGGCAGATTCCGCTGAATCCGCCCCCACACGCCGCCGCTTCCTGATGGGCGCCGCCGTGGCCGCTGCCGCCGCAGGCACAGCCGCCACGGCCGGCCATCTGGTGCAAGCGCCCGCCGCCAGTGCCTCGCCCCCGGCTGACACCGCGGATGACGGCGCCACCGGCTACCGGCTGAGCGAACACATCCGCAAGTACTACAAGACGACGTGGATCTGATGCGGCTGCACGCGCGCCGCTCCTGCTCCATCGTCATTGCACGCACCCCACATCCTCAGGTGACCTCATGCTTCTGACCCGCAAACCGGCGGTACAGGACACCAAAGCCGCACTCGGCCGACGTTCAAACGGCCAGGGCGCCGCATCGCTTGCCGGCAGTCTGGCGCGCAGCCTGGCCGGCGCACTGCCGACCATGGACCGCCGCACCTTCCTCAAGCGCTCCGGCATCGGCGTGGGCGCAGGGCTGGCCGCGACGCAACTCTCGCTGGTGAAGAAATCGGTGGTGGGCGAGGCCCAGGCCGCCGAAGGCAAGGGCGACATCGTCGTGCGCCGCACGGTGTGCTCGCACTGTTCGGTCGGCTGCTCGGTGGATGCCGTCGTGCAGAACGGCGTGTGGGTGCGGCAGGAACCGGTATTCGACTCGCCGATCAACCTGGGTGCGCACTGCGCCAAAGGCGCTGCCCTGCGCGAGCACGGTCACGGCGAATACCGCCTGAAGACGCCAATGAAGCTCGTCGACGGCCGCTACCAGCGCATCAGCTGGGAGCAGGCGCTCAACGAGATCGTTGCCAAGATGAACACGATCCGCCAGGAGACCGGGCCGGATTCGTTCTTCTTCGTCGGCTCATCCAAGCACAGCAACGAGCAGGCGTACCTGCTGCGCAAGTGGGTGTCGTTCTTCGGCACCAACAACTGCGACCACCAGGCACGCATCTGCCATAGCACCACCGTCGCCGGCGTGGCCAACACGTGGGGCTACGGTGCGATGACGAACTCGTACAACGACATGCAGAACGCCAAGTGCGCGTTGTACATCGGTTCGAACGCGGCCGAGGCGCATCCGGTGTCGATGCTGCATCTGCTGCATGCCAAGGAAACGGGTTGCAAGGTCATCGTCGTCGACCCGCGCTATACGCGTACGGCCGCCAAGTCGGATGAATACGTGCGGATCCGTTCGGGCACCGACATCGCCTTCCTGTTTGGCGTCCTGTATCACATCTTCAAGAACGGCTGGGAAGACAAGCAGTACATCCACGACCGCGTCTACGGCATGGACAAGGTGCGCGAAGAAGTGCTCGCCAAGTGGACGCCGGACAAGGTCGAGGAAGTGTGCGGCGTGCCTGAGGCGCAGGTGCACAAAGTCGCCGAGATGATGGCGATGAACCGTCCAAGCACGCTGGTTTGGTGCATGGGCCAGACGCAGCACACCATTGGCAACGCCATCGTGCGAGCCTCGTGCATCGTGCAACTGGCATTGGGCAACATCGGCAAATCGGGCGGCGGCGCCAATATCTTCCGGGGTCACGACAACGTGCAGGGCGCGACCGACGTCGGGCCCAATCCGGATTCGCTGCCCGGCTATTACGGCCTCGCTGCGGGTGCGTGGAAGCATTTCGCCTCCGTGTGGGGCCTTGATTACGACTGGATCAAGGGCCGCTTCGCCTCGCAGGCGATGATGGAAAAGTCGGGCACCACCGTCTCGCGCTGGGCCGACGCGGTGCTCGAGAAGAATGACCTGATCGATCAGGACAACAACGTTCGCGCGGTCTTTTACTGGGGCCACGCACCGAATTCGCAAACGCGCGGGATGGACATCAAGCGAGCGCTCGACAAGATCGACCTGCTCGTGGTGATCGACCCATACCCATCAGCCACGGCGGCCATGGCCAACATGCCCGCCGCCGACGGCACGCCGCCCAATCCAAACCGTGCCGTCTACCTGCTGCCGGCCGCCACGCAGTTCGAAACGTCGGGTTCATGCACGGCATCGAATCGGTCGCTGCAATGGCGCGAGAAGGTGATCGAGCCGCTGTTCGAATCGCAGCCCGACCACGTGATCATGCAGGCGTTTGCCGATCGCCTCGGCTTCGGCAAGGAGCTGTCGAAGAACTACAAGATCACCGAATACAAACGCGCCGGCATGACGTGGCGCGAGCCGGAGATCGAATCGATCCTGCGTGAAATCAATCGCGGCAACTGGACGATCGGCTACACCGGGCAATCGCCGGAACGCCTGAAGGCCCACATGCGCAACATGCATCTGTTTGATGTGCGCACGCTGCGCTGCAAGGGCGGAAAGGATGCCGAAACCGGCTACGACCTCACCGGCGATTACTTCGGCCTGCCTTGGCCGTGCTACGGCACGCCGGAACTCAAGCATCCCGGCTCGCCCAACCTGTACGACACCAGCAAGCATGTGATGGAAGGCGGCGGTAACTTCCGCGCCAACTTTGGCGTGGAGCGCGACGGCGTCAACCTGCTGGCCGAAGATGGCTCGTTCTCGCTCGGCTCGGAGTTGACCACCGGCTACCCCGAGTTCGATCACGTCTTCCTCAAGAAACTGGGCTGGTGGGACGACCTGACCGACGCCGAGAAGAAGGCCGCTGAAGGCAAGAACTGGAAGACCGATTTGTCCGGCGGCATCCAGCGCGTGACGATGAAGCACGGCTGCCACCCGTTCGGCAACGCCAAGGCCCGCGCGATCGTGTGGAACTTCCCAGACGGCATTCCGCAGCACCGCGAGCCGCTGTATTCCACACGGCCCGACATGGTCGCCAAGTACCCCACGCACGACGACAAGAAGGCCTTCTGGCGCCTGCCCACGCTGTACAAGACAGTGCAGCAGCGCAATATCGAAAACAAGGTCTACGAGAAATTCCCGATCATCCTCACCTCCGGCCGCCTGGTGGAGTACGAGGGCGGCGGCGAGGAGACGCGCTCCAACCCGTGGCTTGCCGAGCTGCAGCAGGAGAACTTTGTCGAGATCAACCCAAAGGCCGCAGCCGACCGCGGTATCCGTCACAACGACTTTGTCTGGGTCAAGACGCCGACCGGCGCCCAGATCAAGGTGCGTGCGCTGGTGACGGAGCGCGTGGGCGTCGACCACGCCTTCATCCCGTTCCACTTCTCAGGCTGGTGGCAGGGCAAGGACCTGCTCGATTACTACCCGGAAGGCGCCCACCCGATCGTGCGTGGCGAGGCTGTGAACACGGCCACGACCTACGGCTACGACTCGGTGACGATGATGCAGGAAACGAAAACGACGGTCTGCCAGATCGAGCGGTTCGCATAAGGACGGGGAGATCAACATGGCACGCATGAAATTCATCTGTGACAGCGAGCGCTGCATCGAATGCAACGCCTGCGCCACTGCCTGCAAGAATGAACACGAGGTGCCCTGGGGCGTGAACCGGCGCCGCGTGGTCACGATCAACGACGGCATGATCGGCGCGGAGAAATCCATCTCCGTGGCGTGCATGCATTGCTCCGATGCGCCGTGCATGGCGGTCTGCCCGGTCGACTGCTTCTACCGCACCGAAGATGGCGTGGTGCTGCACGACAAGGACGTCTGCATCGGCTGTGGCTACTGCTCCTATGCCTGCCCGTTCGGCGCGCCGCAGTTCCCGAGCCAAGGGACGTTTGGCGTGCGCGGCAAGATGGACAAGTGCACGTTCTGTGCTGGCGGCCCCGAGAAGAACGGTAGCGAGGAAGAATTCGAGAAGTACGGTCGCAACCGCCTGGCCGAAGGCAAGCTGCCGCTGTGCGCGGAAATGTGCTCTACGAAGGCGCTGCTGGGCGGAGATGGCGATGTGATTTCCGACATCCTGCGCAATCGCGTCATGAAGCGCGGGAAGGGCGCGGAGTTGTTCGGGTGGGGCACGGCTTATGGCGGTGCGCAAGGTAAGGGCAGCCAAGCAACGCCGGCTACCCCGGCCGCGCCCGCCGCGCCTGCTTCAACGCCGGGAGCGCAATCATGACCGCCCGAGCCCGATCGACCAGTCTGCTGATCGCCCTTGGCGCTGCGCTGTTGCTCGGTGCCTGCGGTGAACGCTCGCAAACCGCATTTGCCTCGCACCGCAAGGACGATGCGCCAGCCTACAAGGGTGCGGAAGGCGATCCGTTCATGGCCAAGAACTGGACACCCGGTGACCGCACGAGCTGGGAAAACCAGATCCGCGCGCGCGGCCAGTACCAGAACGAGTACAACAAGACGCCGTGACGCCATGACACGTACGAGCGGAGGTTCGTCCATGGGCACTTCCTGGAAACATCTCGTGATGGCCGTGTTGCTCGGCGGCGCAGCAGCGTTGGCGAGCGCGCAGCAGCCGGCCAGTGCGCCGGTAGCCAACAACGCGCCCGTCAATCCGGCCGTACAACCGGCGCAGCCGTTCTCCAACATCGTCTCGGAGAACGTGTTTGATCTGCAAAAGCGCGATCTCGCCAAGGAGGCGCACGACCAGACCGGCCGCCGCACCACGCAACCCGGCAACAACGCGCCTGTCTGGCGTGAGGTGAACTCTGATCAGGCGCATTACGCCAGCATTCCCGGGCTGGAAGCCGGCGTGCTGATCCAGCGCACCGGGCAGAAATGGCGGCTGTTCCGCAATGGCGTGATCACCGTGTGGGGCGGTTGGCTCGTGGTGCTAGTGCCGCTGCTTGTCCTGGGGTTCTTCCTGTGGCGGGGCACGATTCCACTGAAGGAAGCGCCCACCGGCCGCAAGATCGAGCGCTTCACACCCACCGAACGCTATGTGCACTGGACGATGGCCATCTCGTTCGTCACGCTGGGCGTGTCAGGCATCGTCATGCTGTGGGGCAAGCATTTTCTGCTGCCTATCCTCGGTCACCAGTTGTTCGGCTGGCTGACGTACGTGCTGAAAAATCTCCACAACCTGGTGGGGCCGCTCTTTACAGTCAGCATCATCGTGGCCTTCGTGATGTGGGTGCGGGACAACCTGCCGCGCAGCGGTGATTTGAAATGGCTGCTGAGCCTGGGTGGCATGTTTGCCGGCGAACACGGCGCCGAAGTGCCGTCGCACCGTTTCAACGCCGGCGAGAAACTCTGGTTCTGGGGCGGGCTCGTCGTGTTTGGCCTAATCCTGTCGGCCTCGGGCTGGACACTCGATCGCATCGTCCCGGGCGTGGATTACTACCGCAGCACGATGCAACTCGCCGAGGTCATTCACGCGATCGCGGCGGTCGGCATGATCTGCATGTCGCTGGGCCACATCTACATGGGCACGATCGGCATGGAAGGCGCTTACCGCGCCATGCGTGATGGCTATGTCGACGAGGCCTGGGCGAAGGAGCACCACGAGCTTTGGTACGACGACGTCAAAGCCGGCAAGATCCCCGCGCAGCGGTCGCAACCGCCAGCGCCGCCAGCGCCGAGCGAGCAGCCCGCCAAGTCATGACGCCATCGACCGCCACCGATTCAAGGAATCTCACCATGCATGCATCCGCTCTGAGCCGCGCCGCAGGTATGGCACTTGCTGCCGCCATGCTGAGCCTGACAAGCGGACTGGCCAGCGCCAAGCTGCCGGCACCGACGGAAGAACAGAAGGCACAGGCAGACCTGGCGAAGGCCAAGGCAGCCTGGGGTGACAAGGTGGCCGCGTTCCAGACGTGCAAGGCCCAGGACAAGGTGGCGGCGTCCTACCAGGCCGGCGGCAAGGCTGCGCATACGCAACCGGGCGCGCCGTGCGTTGATCCGGGGCCGTTTGTTGCGCCGGTGCGTCCAGCATCTGCACCGGCGGCCAAAGGGTGAACCGTTGTTGCCAATGTTGCGTGTTCATCATCCGGCAGTACAATCGTCCGCTCCCCGAGTGAACCCTGACTGGAGGTGACACATGAAGCAACTCGTGATTGCACTCGCCGCGATCGGCCTGATGGCTGGCTGCGCATCGAATACCGCATCGACGGCCAAGGCGGCCGATTCGGGCATGGCGGCCTCGGCCGTGCTGGCGCCCAAGAGCGGCAGCACCGTGCAGGGCAGCGTGAAGCTGGCGCAGCAGGGCGACAATCGGGTTGCCATGGCTGTGGATATTTCGGGCCTGCCGGCCAACGGCATGTTCGGTTTCCACGTGCACGAGAAGGGCGATTGCTCGTCGGCGGATGGCAATAGCGCCGGCGGCCACTTCAACCCGACAGGCCAGCAGCATGGCGATCCGCGTAGCGGCGCGCACCATGCTGGCGATATCCCGATGCTGCAATCCGATGCCAACGGCAAGGCCGTCGGCTCGATCGTTCTTTCCGGCGTGACGCTGTCGCCTGGGCCTACCAGCCTGGTCGGCCATGCGCTGATCGTCCACGCAGGCAAGGACGACTACATGACCCAGCCCACCGGCAATTCCGGCGGGCGCATCGCCTGCGGCGTGATCGTGGCGAACTGATCGCCCGCACGCGGTACCTGCTCTGCGCGGGTACCGGCCGCACCATGCGCACGCTTGCCGTGCGCATTTTTATTTGAACGAAGACATTGATGCCGCTGCGCCCCGAACTGACCAACGCTTCCGTTCCACTGCTCGACGAGGTTGAAGTGCTCGACGAGCTGGGCCGCGCACGCAATGTCTACATCCCCGGTGAACGCCCGCTCACCGTCTACCTCGACAAGCGCGAACTGGTCACGCTGATGACGCTGGGCGGCGCGCCTGAAGCGCTCGTACTCGGTTATCTGCGTAACCAGCGCCTGGTCAGCAGCATCGACGACATTGCCTCCATTCAGGTCGACTGGGAAACCGAATCCGCTGCCGTCACCACGCGCGGCGGCATTGCAGACCTGGATGAGAAGACCGCCCGCCGCACCGTGACCACCGGTTGCGGGCAGGGCACTGTGTTCGGCTCGCTGATGGACGAAATCGACGCCATCTATCTGCCACCCGACGCGCGCATGACGCAGACCACGCTGTATCGCGTGGTCGACACCATCCGCCTGCAGCAGTCGATCTACAAGCAAGCGGGTTCCGTGCATGGCTGCGCGCTGTTCGATGCGCAGGGCGGGCTTCTGCACTTCATCGAAGACGTGGGCCGCCACAATGCCGTGGATGCCATCGCCGGTCTCATGTGGCTTGAGGGAATGGGCGGCGGTGACAAGATCTTCTACACCACCGGCCGCCTGACCTCCGAGATGGTGATCAAAGGCGCGCAGATGGGCATTCCGTTCCTGCTGTCGCGCTCGGGCGTCACGCAGATGGGCCACCAGATGGCGCAGCGGGTCAACCTGACGCTGTTTGCGCGGTGCACTGGGCGGCACTTTCTGCTCTACACGGGGCGCGACCGTTTTGTGGCGGAGCCGGAGGTGGCCGGCGCGGTCGGGCCGCGCGGAGAACTGCCGCAGCCAGCGGAATCCGGCCGCTAATCTGCCCGGTTTGTTCGGATAAAGGCCATCGCAAGCCATCGGCCGCCACGGGGTTTTCCGTCACAGGTTTGGGAGTACAATCCGCGTTCCAAACCGGCCCCAGCCGCGGGCTGGCCCGCTGGCGTGACCAAATGGGGACAGTTTTCGCATCGCGAAGGCTGCCCCCATTTGTTCATCCAAGGTATCTGGACGCTCCATGAGCATCAAATCCGACAAGTGGATCCGCCGCATGGCCGAGCAGCACGGCATGATCGAGCCGTTCGAGCCCGGCCAGGTGCGTGAATCCGACGGCCGCCGCATCGTCTCCTACGGCACGTCGAGCTACGGCTACGACATCCGCTGCGCCGACGAATTCAAGATCTTCACCAACATCAACAGCACCATCGTCGATCCGAAGAACTTCGACGAGAAGTCCTTTGTCGACTTCAAGGGCGATGTGTGCATCATCCCGCCGAACTCGTTCGCGCTGGCCCGCACGATGGAGTATTTCCGCATCCCGCGCACCGTGCTGACCGTGTGCCTGGGCAAGAGCACGTACGCGCGCTGCGGGATCATCGTGAACGTCACGCCGTTCGAGCCCGAATGGGAAGGCTACGTGACGCTGGAGTTTTCCAACACCACGCCGCTGCCCGCCAAGATCTACGCCGGCGAAGGCTGCGCGCAGGTGCTGTTCTTTGAGAGCGACGAGGAATGCGAAACCTCGTACAAGGATCGTGGTGGCAAGTATCAGGGCCAGCACGGTGTGACGCTGCCCAAGACCTAGTTTTTGTAGTCCGTTTCCGCGCGTTCAGGCGTATCCGGAGCGGTGCCTTTAGCTTCATCCATAAGGAACCACGATGAAATTCCGTTTTCCCGTCATCATCATTGACGAGGACTTCCGCTCCGAGAACATCTCCGGGTCGGGCATTCGCGCGCTGGCCCAGGCCATCGAGCAGGAGGGGATGGAGGTGACTGGTCTCACCAGCTATGGTGACCTGACCTCGTTCGCCCAACAGTCGAGCCGCGCGTCCACCTTCATCGTTTCGATCGACGACGATGAATTCATCAACCCGGACAACGACAAGCCCGAACCGGAGGCGGTTGAAAACCTGCGCGCCTTCGTGGCCGAGGTGCGTCGCCGCAACGCCGACATTCCCATCTTCCTGTACGGCGAAACGCGCACCTCGCGCCATCTGCCGAACGACGTGCTGCGCGAGCTGCACGGCTTCATCCACATGTTCGAGGACACGCCCGAGTTCGTGGCCCGACACATCATCCGTGAAGCGCGCAACTACCTGGATTCACTGCCGCCGCCGTTCTTCAAGGCGCTGATCGACTACGCGCAGGACAGCTCGTATTCGTGGCATTGCCCGGGGCACTCGGGCGGCGTGGCGTTCCTGAAGAGCCCGGTGGGGCAGGTGTTCCACCAGTTCTTCGGCGAGAACATGCTGCGCGCCGACGTCTGCAACGCTGTGGAAGAACTGGGCCAGTTGCTTGACCACACGGGCCCGGTGGCCGCGTCTGAGCGCAACGCCGCGCGCATCTTCGGCTCCGATCACATGTTCTTTGTGACCAACGGCACGTCGACGTCGAACAAGATGGTGTGGCACGCCAACGTGGCGCCCGGCGACATCGTGGTGGTGGACCGCAACTGTCACAAGTCGATCCTGCACGCGATCATGATGACGGGCGCGATCCCGGTGTTCCTGATGCCGACGCGCAACCACTTCGGCATCATTGGCCCGATCCCGAAGAGTGAGTTCGAGCCGGAAACGATCGCCAAGAAGATCGCGGATCACCCGTTCGCCAGCCAGGCCAAGAACAAGAAGCCGCGCATCCTGACCATCACGCAGGGCACGTACGACGGCGTGCTGTACAACGCCGAGATGATCAAGAACATGCTGTCGACCGAAATCGACACGCTGCACTTTGATGAAGCGTGGCTGCCGCATGCGTCGTTCCACCCGTTCTACGAGGACATGCACGCAATTGGTCACGGTCGCCCGCGCAGCAAGGACGCGCTGGTGTTTGCCACGCAGAGCACGCACAAGCTGCTGGCCGGCTTATCGCAGGCCTCGCAGATCCTCGTGCAGGACTCCGAGACGCGCAAGCTCGATACGTATCGCTTCAATGAGGCGTATCTGATGCACACGTCGACGAGCCCGCAGTACTCGATCATTGCTTCGTGCGACGTGGCCGCGGCGATGATGGAAGCGCCGGGCGGCACTGCGCTGGTGGAAGAAAGCATTGCTGAAGCGCTGGACTTCCGTCGCGCCATGCGCAAGGTGGAGCAGGAATACGTCGGTACGAATGGCGGTAATGGGCGCGGCGACGACTGGTGGTTCAAGGTCTGGGGCCCGAACGACCTGTCCGACGAAGGCATCGAAGACCGCGAAGCGTGGATGCTGAAGGCCAATGAGCGCTGGCACGGCTTCGGCAACCTGGCCGAAGACTTCAACCTGCTTGATCCGATCAAGGCCACCATCATCACCCCGGGCCTGGACGTGGACGGCAAGTTCAGCGATTCAGGCATCCCGGCCGCCATCGTGACGCGTTATCTGGCTGAGCACGGCATCATCGTCGAGAAGACCGGTTTGTATTCGTTCTTCATCATGTTCACCATCGGCATCACCAAGGGCCGTTGGAACTCGATGGTGACCGAGCTGCAGCAGTTCAAGGACGACTACGACAACAACCAGCCGTTGTGGCGCGTGTTGCCGGAGTTCGTGCGTCAGTATCCGCAGTACGAGCGCATCGGGCTGCGTGAGCTGTGCGACAGCATCCACAGCGTCTACCAGGCCAACGACGTGGCCCGCGTGACGACAGAGATGTATCTGTCGAACATGGAACCAGCGATGAAGCCGTCGGACGCCTGGGCCAAGATGGCACATCGCGAAACCGAGCGTGTGGCGATCGACGACCTGGAAGGCCGCATCACCGCCATCCTGCTGACGCCGTACCCCCCGGGCATTCCTCTGCTGATTCCTGGTGAACGCTTCAACAAGACGATCGTGCAGTACCTGCAATTCGCACGCGAATTCAACAAGCTGTTCCCAGGCTTCGAGACTGACATTCACGGTCTGGTCGAGGAAGAAGTCGACGGCAAGATGGGGTATTTCGTCGACTGCGTGCGCTGAGTTTCAGTCACACAAAACAAAAACGCCGCACTGAATCAGCGCGGCGTTTTTGTTTTCTGGAGCGTGCGGCAAACTACGCTTCGTCTACCCGCCCGAGTTGCGGCGCAGGCTTCTTCTGCTTCAGTGGTGCTTGACAGGGTTGTCTACCTACTAGTAGATTGGCGTCTGCTCGCAGCGTATTGCAGAGCGCGCTTGAGGATGCCTAAATTTTGCCGGTCGGTTTGATGCAACCCTGTTATGAACGTTGAGCTCTCCCCGAAGGCTGCTGAAATCGTCGCACATGCACGATCATTGCTTGAAGCTGGCGGTTACAACAGCTTCAGCTATGCCGATATCTCTGCTCGGGTGCATATCAGCAAGGCGAGCATTCATCATCATTTCCCGAGCAAGACAGAGTTGGTGCGGGTTGTGGTCGCGCGGTATCGCGAGGAAGCGCGGGAGGGCATGGCGGCACTCGAACAGCAGCTTGCTGATCCATTGGCAGAACTCAATGCCTACGCGGATTATTGGTCTACGTGTATCCGTGGGGGCACGTCTTCGTTTTGCATTTGCGCGATGTTGGCCATGGAGTTGCCGACAATCCCCAGCGAGATTGCCGATGAAGTTCGGCAGCATTTTCAGGATCTGACTGCGTGGCTCACCACCGTCCTTAAGAGGGGGAAGGCTAAGGGTCAATTCCACCTGCAAGGTAGTCCAGCGATCGAAGCCAAAGCTTTCATGGCGGCAGTGCATGGAGCAATGCTGGCTGCGCGAGGTTCCGATGATCCCCAAGCCTTCGAGACGCTCGTTCGATTGTCGATCGACAAGTTGACCTCGGCAGCCTGAGCTGCCTTGGGGAGTTCAATGAGACCGAGGGTTGTCTCATTTTTTTGGATCACGTTGTCTACCAACTAGTAGATAGAATTTTGCCGCATGGAGGCCGGTTCGCGACATCCGAACTGCGACCAGTTTTCCGGCACCGCGGACACGGTGCTGATTTTTTGTCAGCGATTTTTGAGAGAGGTATCCCATGACGCATCCCATCTCGCCTCTAGGCGCGGTCCATACCGTTATCAGCTTGGTTCCCATCATTGCGGGCATCTATAGCTTTGTCTGTCATCGCAAGATCGACACGACGACGCGCTCCGGCAAGATTTACCTCATAGGTTTAGTGCTGTCGGTAATCACGTCCTTCGGCGTGTCGAGCACGGGTGGCCTGAATCCCGGACACGCGTTTGGCATCGTGATTCTTCTTATCGCCCTCGGCGGCATATTCGCGACCAAACGAACCTTCCTGGGAAGGCTTCGCCCGTATCTGTCTGTATTCGGACTCTCTTTCAGCTTTCTCTTATCGCTGGTTCCTGCCACAAACGAAACGCTGACCCGAGTGCCGTTCTCGCACCCACTCGCCGATGCGCCTCTGTCGCCACCGGTACTGCACACCTTGCTGGTCTGGTTTGGACTTTTTCTGGTGGGATTTGCCGCGCAATGTTGGTTGATCTATTCGCGCAACCGGCGCATGGCGCCCACATCCATCTAGTTGAACCGGGTTACTGAATCGCTCCAAACTGGGTGATGTGCTACGTCGGCACAATGTCTGCGCCCCTCCCGACAGGGCTCGTTGGGAGGCAGCGGCCGCCACAAAGCAAAAACGCCGCGCTGGGTAGCGCGGCGTTTTTGTTTGAAGCGTGCAGCCGATTATTCAGCCAGCGCGGCCCGTGCGAACGCAATGGCTTGCTTCACCTGCTCCGGCGCTGTTCCGCCGATATGGTTGCGCGAGGCGACCGAGCCTTCCAGCGTCAGCACGGCGTGCACATCGTCGCTAATGAGGTCGGACTTGTCGCCCAGGCCGCAGATGTCACGCAGTTGTGCGACGGACAGGTCTGCCAGATCACAGCGCAGGTCGTCGCAGGCGCGCACGGCGTGGGCCACGGCTTCGTGTGCATCGCGGAAGGGCAGGCCACGCTTGACCAGGTAGTCGGCCAGATCGGTGGCGGTGGCGTAGCCTTGCAGCGCAGCTGCACGCATGGCGTCGGCCTTGACGGTGATGCCCGGCACCATGTCGGCAAAGATGCGCAGCGTGTCG
The DNA here is from genome assembly GCF_023955645.1 of Ralstonia mojiangensis. Taxonomy (NCBI): domain Bacteria; kingdom Pseudomonadati; phylum Pseudomonadota; class Betaproteobacteria; order Burkholderiales; family Burkholderiaceae; genus Ralstonia; species Ralstonia mojiangensis. The sequence continues at coordinate 504,523 of NZ_JAMXHU010000001.1, forward strand.
ACCACGGTATCCACGGTGTCGAACAGCGGTTCCTTGTCCTCCTGGTTGTCCTTGTTGTACGCCAGCGGTTGACCCTTCATCAGCGTGAGCAGACCGATCAGGTGGCCATTGACGCGGCCGGTCTTGCCGCGCGCCAGTTCCGGCACGTCGGGATTCTTCTTCTGCGGCATGATCGAGCTGCCGGTGCAGAAGCGGTCGGCAATGTCGATAAAGCCCACGCGCGGGCTCATCCACAGCACCAGCTCTTCAGAGAAGCGCGAGATGTGCGTCATGACGAGCGCGGCGGCGGCGCAGAATTCGATGGCGAAGTCACGGTCGGACACGGCATCCAGCGAGTTGCGGCACACGCCGTCAAAGCCGAGTTGCTGCGCGACGAATTCGCGGTCGATCGGGTAGCTCGTGCCAGCCAGCGCGGCGGCGCCCAGCGGCAGGCGGTTGACGCGCTTGCGGGCGTCGAGCATGCGCTCGGTGTCGCGGGTGAACATCTCGACGTAGGCCAGCAGGTGATGGCCGAACACCACCGGTTGCGCGACCTGCAAGTGCGTGAAGCCCGGGACGATGGTGTTGGTGTGCTGCTCGGCCAAGTCCAGCAGCGCGCTGCGCAGGGCCTTGAGCAGACCGACGATGTTGTCGATCTCGCTGCGCAGCCACAGGCGGATGTCGGTGGCGACCTGGTCGTTGCGCGAGCGGCCCGTGTGCAGGCGCTTGCCGGCGTCGCCCGCCATGGCAGTCAGGCGCGCTTCGATGTTCAGGTGCACGTCTTCCAGGTCCAGCTTCCACTCGAACGTGCCGGTCTCGATCTCCTGGCGGATCTGCGCCATGCCCTTTTCGATGGCGGCGCGGTCGGCTTCGGCGATGATGCCCTGCTTGGCGAGCATGGCAGCGTGCGCCAGCGAGCCCTGGATGTCGAACAGTGCGAGGCGCTTGTCAAAGAACACCGACGCGGTATAGCGCTTGACGAGATCGGACACCGGCTCGTTAAAGCGGGCGGACCACGCTTCGGCCTTCTTGGCGAGTTGGGAGGTCATGGGCGGACAGCTGGAGGAGCGCGGCCGGCGAGGGTGCCAGCCGCAAATTCAGGAAACCGCGATTATATCGCCCGCCGGGCCTTTCAGCCCCCGCGCCAGGGCCGGCTACAGCGTGCTGTCGATCAGCGCGCCCTTGAAGACCACCGGCCCGGTCGGCCCCTCGGGGTTGGGTGAGCCGCCACGCGGTTCCACGCTGATGGCCAGCGCCGGCACCTGCCGCAACGGCTGCGCCACCGTCAGCCGCACCGCGCGCTGGTGCCCGATCACCCCAAGTGACTGAGGATGCCCGCCCGGCGGCAGCGCCCAGAGCTGCAAGGCCTGTTCAGTGTTGAGAGGTGTTGCGTCCAGCCGCTTGAGCGATAGCGTGCCGGTACGCGCATCCCAGGTGACGAGGACGGCCGCCTGGGCTTGCGCGTCCTGCAGCACGGCCACCGCGTTGGCGACAGGCGCCTCGCGCAATTGCTGCGCCAGCCGCAGGTTCAGCCCGATCGCCACCGCCGCAACCACCGCCGCGACTGCTGTGGCGCCGCGCCAGAAGCCCGCGCCTTGCCAGAGCCGCTGCCAGAGCGCTTTTCGCGGTGGCGCCGGCTCGCGCCAGCCGAGTTGCACTTCAACGCGGCACAAAATCTCCGGCAGAGGCGCCGTGGCAGGCTGAAGCGCGGGCAGGTCGGCCAGATAGCGTTGCCAGCGTTCGACCGTGGCGCGCACGGCGGCGTCGTGGCGAATGATCTGCTCGAACCGGCGGCGTGCACCGGCGCGCAATGTGCCGACCGCATATTCAGCGGCCAGCTTGTCGACGAGTTCGGGGTGGCGGCGCGGGTCCATCACGGTGCTCCGAGGCATTCGCGCAGGCGGTCCAATCCGCGCCGCATCCAGGATTTGACGGTGCCCAGCGGCAGTGACAGCGCTTGCGCCAGCTCGCTATGCGACAGGTCTCGCAGATAGGCGAGCGATATGACTTCGCGCTGCTTCGGGTCCAGGCGCTTGAGGCATTCGGCCAGCGCGCGGGCTTGCTGGCCGGCCAGCGCGAGGTCGGCGGGGCCAGGGGCGTGGTCGGCCAGGACATCGGCGTAGGTGTCGTCCAGCGGCACGGATTCCTGCACGCGCTCGGCATGCTGCCGGCGCAGGCAATCGAGTGCACGGTTGCGCACGATCGTGGTCATCCACGTCATGGGGGCGGCCATGTGGGGGCGGTAATCGCCGGCATGGCGCCAGATGTTGACGAAGCTTTCTTGCAAGACGTCCTCGGCCCAGTCCTTCCTGACCAAGATACGCAGCGCGAGCCCAAACAGTTTCGGTGCACAGCGCGAATACAGCGCACGCAGGGCGTCGCGGTCGCCCAGGCCGATGCGCTGCAGCAATGCCGCCAGCTCTTCCGCGTCGGCGCTTTGAGGGCGAGCCGCCGCGGCCGCCGTCGGCGGATCGGTGTCTTGCGCGGCGTGGTCGTCGGCGGTGCGCTGGAAGGTGAGCACGTGGGCAGTTTTTTGTGGACGGTTCTGCCCAAAGTGTAGGTAGAAACCGTGGTTGCCGGGGGAATTCACGTGAAAGGTGCTGAGGTATTTGCATCCAGTTGGATGCGCCCTTCGTATAAGCGGTCAGGCGCTGAACAAACGCCCGCGATTCGCATCACGCACCGCACGGATCGCGCTCTTCCCCACATATGCAAGGAGACCGACGATGGACACAACCAAAGAGATGGATCAGTTGGAGAATGACGGCCCGCGCATCGACGCGCGCCGCCGCGTGCTGCTGCGCGCGCCGGGGCTGATGGCGCTGGGCTCGCTGGCGGCGGTGTCGTTGGGCCAGTCGATGCCGGCCTGGGCGCAAACCCAGTCGGGCAGCGTGAAAGACGACATCAACATCCTGAACGTCGCGCTCGGGCTGGAGTACCAGGCCATCGCCGCCTATCAGGTGGGCGCAGAAAGCGGCTTGTTGCAAAAGCCCGTGCTGGCGACGGCCGTGAAGTTCCAGGGCCACCACAAGGCACACGCGTCGGTGCTGGCGGGAACGGTGTCCAAGCTGGGTGGAACGCCGGTCATGGAGAAGACGGTGGCGGAATACAACTTCCCGGTCAGCCAGCTCAAGACGCAGGCCGACGTGCTGCGTTTTGCCGCCGGGCTGGAAAAGGGCGCCACTTCGGCCTACTTGGGCGTGCTGCCGAATTTCTACACGCGCGACCTGACCAAGGCCGCCGCCAGCATCCTGGGCGACGAGGCGATGCATTGGGCGGTGCTGCTCTCGGTGCTGGGCGAGGACCCGGTGCCTGTGGCGTTCATCAGCTGACGGGTTTGTTGGGCCGCCACACCGGCCGCTCGTTTACGGTGTGGCGGTTTTTTTGTGCGCGTCGAACGCTTCGACGATGCAATCGAGCAAGGCCCGCACGCGCGCGGTCTTGTGCAGATCGGCGTGCGTGACGAGCCAGACGTCTTGCATGCTCCGGCGGTTTGGCAGTACGCGCACCAGTTGTGGATACGCTTGCGCGCGGCGGCAAACCAGTTCGGTGATCCCAATGCCTGCGGCCACCGCCTCGAACAGCGCTAGCGCCGAGTTGCTCTGCAAGACGACACGCCCGCGCGTGATGGGCTCTCCGCAAAGGTCTTCCCACATCCATGGCACTTCATTGCGCGGATACAGCACGAGGTCGTGCCCCGCAAAGGCCGTCCCTTCCTCCGGCTCGCCGCGCGCCGCAACGTAGCTGCGGCTCGCATAGATGCCCGTTTCCATTTGTCCGATGCGCCGCGCAATGAGGTCCGGCGAATCCGGCCGCAGCGTGCGCACGGCCACGTCGGCTTCGCGCTTGGTCAGGTTGGCAATGCTCTTGGACGCCATGCAGACAACGTCGATGCCGGGATGCCGTTGCCGCAGCGTCGCGATAGCCGGCAACACAAAGGTGGCCGCCATGGTGTCGGTCGTGGCCAGGCGGATCGTGCCGGCGAGTTGCTCGTCGATGCCGGCCACGCGGCGCTCGATGGTGTGTGCCGCCTGCTCCATCGCTTCTGCCGGGCCGATCAGCGCTTCGCCGGCAGGTGTGAGCACCAGCGCGGTCGACGTGCGCAGGAAGAGCTTGGCCGATAGCTCGTCTTCCAGCGCGGCGATGCGGCGGCCCACCGTGGCCTGATCCACGCCCAGGCGCTGTGCCGCGCCGCGCAGCGTGCAGGTGCGCGCCACGGCCAGGAAGAAGCGTCCGTTGTCCCAGTTCACATCGGGCTCCGAATATTTGTAGATGAGTGATGCAAATTTGCAGCGTTGCAATGCAAAAACGCTGCTTTTTTGCATGCGCTCTCCAGCCTACACTTGGCTGCATGAAATTGCCAAACGGTTCCGCCATGTCTTCCTGCCACGCCAATACCTTGGGCGCCAGTCCCCGAGCTGACTTGCAACCCGATCTCAGCCGGTGGCGCCGCAACGCCACGCTGGGCATTCTCACGTCGGGTGTGTTCATGGCGGTGCTCGATACGACCGTGGTCAACGTGGCGCTCATCGCTATGCGCGACAGCCTGCACAGCAGCGTCGCAGAACTCGCCTGGATTGTTGACGCTTACACGCTGGCCTTTGCCGCTTTCATCCTCACAGGCGGTTTGCTGAGCGACCGCATTGGCGCTCGCACCGTGTTCATGGCGGGGATGGCGGTGTTCATCGTGGCCTCCGCCGGCTGTGGGCTGGCGCCTTCAGTGACCACGCTGATTGCCGCGCGCATTCTGCAAGGCGTGGGCGCGGCGATGTTTCTGCCGAGTTCGCTATCGCTCATTCGCTGCACGTTTGAAGACCCGCGTGAGCGGGCCTGGGCCATTGGCCTGTGGGGCGCAATTGTCGCGACGGCTGCGGCCGTGGGCCCTGCGCTCGGTGGCGTCCTGGTTGACACATATGGCTGGCGCAGTGCCTTCCTGATCAACGTGCCGCTGGGCGTGGTCGGCATGCTGGGCACGTGGGTCATCGTGCGTCACGTGCAGCCTGCACGCGCCAAGCCGTTCGACTGGGCAGGGCAGGTGACGAGCGCGGTGATGCTTGCGGCGCTGTGTTTTGCCGCGATTGAATGGCCGGTGCGCGGTGCGCAATCGCCGTGGGTGTGGGGTACCGCGCTGCTGACGGTGGTGGCCGGGGCGCTGTTCGTTGTGGCCGAACGCCGTGCACGTGCGCCGCTGGTGCCGCTGGCCTGGCTGGGGCATCGCACGCTGGGCGCGGTCAACGGCGTGGGGTTCCTGCTGAATTTCGGCTATTACGGTGCCCTGTTCGTGCTGAGCCTGCATTTGCAGAACGTCGAACATCTCAGCGCGCGCCAGACCGGCCTGGTCATGCTGCCAATGGCGGTGAGCCTGTCGGCGGGCAACATCTTCGCGGGCAAGCTGATGGCACGTTTTTCTACACCGACGATGATGCTGAGTGGTCTCTTGATCGGCGCCGCGGGTTTGCTGGCAACGTCGGCTGCGCTGACCGGGCAAGTGCACATCTGGGTGGTGAGTGCAACGATGATGGCTTACGGCGGCGGCACCGCGCTGGCGATCGCGCCCATGACGTCGACCATCCTGTCTGCGGCACCGGGCGAATTGGCCGGCACGGCGTCGGGCTTGCTCAACGCCGCTCGGCAGACCGGCAGTTTGCTGGGCGTGGCAGCGGCGGGCGCGGTCGTTACGGTGGTGCCCGGTCTGGCGCATGCCTCGCCGCTGGTATTTGGCCTGATGACGCTGTCGTACGCCGGCGCGATGGCGATGGCGTGGATCAGCCGTCGCCCGGCCGCCACCGCGCTGGCTGCCTGATCAGCCGCTGTTGCGAAGGCCTGCGGCAATCCCGTTGATCGACAGGTGGATGCCGCGTCGCACGCGCGCATCGTCACTGCCGGCCTTGCCCGAGCGGAAGCGCTTGAGCAGTTCGACCTGCAAGTGATTCAGCGGGTCGAGATACGGGAAGCGGTTCTTGATGGAACGCGCCAGCAGCGGGTTGTCGGCCAGGCGCTCCGATTGTCCCGTGATGGCTGCCAGCATCTGCTCGGTCAACGTGAACTCCGCCGAGATGCGCGAGAACACCGCGTTACGCAGCTTGCGATCGTCGCAGAGCTGCGCGTAGCGCGACGCCACGTTCAGATCGGCCTTGGACAGCACCATGTCCATGTTCGAGAGCAGGTTCGCAAAGAACGGCCACTGCTTGTGCATGCGCTTGAGCGTGGTCAAGCGCGCGGCGCGGGCCTTGGCGTTGCCAGCGTCATCGAGCCAGCGCTGCACCGCGCTGCCAAAGCCGAACCAGCCCGGCAGCAGCAGACGGCATTGGCCCCACGAGAAGCCCCACGGAATCGCGCGCAGGTCTTCAATGCGGCGGTGCTTCTTGTCCATCAGCTTGCGCGAGGCCGGGCGTGAACCGAGGTTCAGATCGGCAATCTCGGTGATTGGCGTGGTGGCGAAGAAGTAATCCTTGAAGCCAGGGGTTTCGTAGACGAGATTGCGGTACGCGGCAAAGGCGTTGTCCGACAGCGCCTGCATGGCAGCTTCGTAATCTTCCAGGCCCTTCGGACGGTTGCGCGTGGGCAGCAGCGTCGCTTCCAGCGTGGCGGCGACGATGGTTTCCAGATTGCGCCGGCCGATCTCGGGATTGGCGAACTTGCTGGAGATGATCTCGCCCTGCTCGGTCAGGCGGATCTGCCCGTTCACCGTGCCCGGCGGCTGCGACAGGATGGCCTGATAGGTCGGGCCGCCGCCTCGGCCCACGGTGCCTCCGCGGCCGTGGAACAGGCGCAGGCGCACGCCCTTGCGCTCGAACAGCTCCACCAGCGCCAGCTCGGCCTTGTACAGCTCCCAGTTGGAGGTGAGGAAGCCGCCGTCCTTGTTGGAATCCGAATAGCCGAGCATCACTTCCTGCTCGTTGCCCTGCGCTGCGAGCACGGCATCGAAGCCAGGCAGGGCAAGCAGGTCGCCCATGATCTCGGGGGCGTTGCGCAAGTCTTCGATGGTTTCGAACAGTGGGATCACCATCACGTCCAGCGCGGCGCCGCCGGTGCCGCTGCCATTGGCGCCCGTGCGGAACATGCCGGCTTCCTTCTGCAGCAGCATCACTTCCAGCAGGTCGGATAGCGTCTCAGTGTGCGAAATGATGTAGTTGCGCACGATGCGGTTGCCGTAGCGGGCACGCACTTCGCGGGCGGCGCGGAAGATGTCGATCTCCGACGTGGTCTGCTCGCTGTATGCGTGGAACGGCAGCGTCAGCACGCGCGGCTGTTGCAGCTCGCGCAGCAGCAGCGTGCGCTTGTCGGCTTCGGACAGCGCCGCATAGGCGCCTTCGACACCTGCCACCTTCAACAACTCGGCGACGGTCGCTTCGTGCACGTCCGACACCTGCCGCAGGTCGATCGATGACAGGTGGAAGCCGAACACATCAATCGCGCGCGCCAACGATGCCAGTCGTGCATCGGCCAGCACCTCGCCGTGGTGCGCCGCCAAGGAGTCGATCACGATCTGGATGTCGGCACGCAGTTCTTCTGCATTGTTGTAAGCCGGAGCGGGGCCGACGGCGTGGCGGCCTGCGTCTTCGCCTGTCAGCTCATGGCACGTGGCAGCCAGGCGCGCATAGACGCCAATCAGCGCGCGGCGGTACGGCTCGTCCACGCGGTGTTCGGAATGGTCGGGCGAGCGCTCGGCCAGCGCTTGCAGCTCCGCGCTCACATCCACCAGCGACGTCGACATCGACAGTTCCGCACCCAGCGCGTGGATTTCTTCCAGGTACCACGCGAGGATCACGCTCGCCTGCTTCCGTGCAGCGTCGCGCAACGTCGTTGCCGTGACGAAGGGGTTGCCGTCGCGGTCGCCGCCGATCCAGGAGCCCATCTGGAAGAAGGGCGGCAGCGGTGTCGGTTCGCCGCGTGCGCCGCGACGCGGGAACGCGGTCGCGATGTCTTCTTCAAGCTCGCGGTACAGCGCGGGAATTTCGCGCAGGAAGGTGGTTTTGTAATACGACAGCGCGTTCTCGATCTCGTCCGCCACCATCAGACGCGTGGTGCGCAGCATGCGCGTTTGCCACAGCTTGGTGACATGGGCACGCAGCAGCGCGGTGTTGCGCTCGCGCTCGCGCGTGGTGAGCGGCGCGTCGCGCTCGGCCAGCAGGCGGGCGATTTCACGTTGTGCGTCGAGCGTGCTCTTGCGCTGCACCTCGGTCGGGTGGGCGGTCAGCACCGGCACGATCAGCGCAGTTTCGAAGAATCGGCGCAGCACGTCGCCCGACAGGCCTTCATCGGCGGCCGACAGCAGCGCGCGCATCAGGCTGCCCGGCTGCGGCGGCGATCCGGCCAGCGCATGCACGCGGCGGCGGCGATTGTGGTGCTGGTCTTCAGCGATGTTCGCCAGGTGCGAGAAATAGCTGAAGGCGCGCACCACCGACGTGGTTTGGTCGCGCGAGAGGGTTTTCAGCAGCCGGTCGAGATCCTGCTCGGCCTGGCGGTCGCCGTCGCGGCGGAAGCGCACGGCGGTCTGGCGGATGGTCTCGACCGTTTCGAAGACGGTGCCGCCTTCCTGGTCACGCAGCACGTCGCCCAGCAGGCGCCCGAGGAAGCGGATGTCTTCCTTCAGCGGCTGATCCTTGGCCGCGGCGCTGCCCGACGAGCGTCGGGAAGTGGGGCCGAGTGATGCGCCGTTGGCTTCGTCCGCCCCATTGGCCTTGACCACCGGTTTGGCGGCGGGCTTGGCAGTCTTGACTGCCTTCGAGGTTTTGCTGGTCTTGGCGGGGGCGGCTGAAGCCTTGCGGGCGGGGGTCGCGCGCGAGGAAGCGCGGCGCGCGGCGGGCTGCGTCATGGTGTCTCCTAGATTGGGTAGGTAAGGTGCCTGAACGGCCCTCTTTTCTGCATCACTTCAACGTGATAGCCGGACTGTCGCGAAAATGCTGCGTGCTACCATTGCCGCATGCCTTCCAACGCCCGCCCGACTTCCCGTCAATCCCAGCTTGCAACGACTCCTGCAGCCCAGGCGCCGACCAAGCTGGTCATTGCCTCGCGCGAAAGCCGGCTTGCCCTCTGGCAGGCCGAACACGTGCGTGCTGCATTGCAAAAATACTATCCCGCGTGCGACGTGTCCATCCTTGGAATGACCACGCGCGGCGACCAGATTCTCGACCGCTCCCTCGCGAAGGTGGGGGGCAAAGGTTTGTTCGTAAAAGAACTGGAAGTCGCGTTGGCCGAGGGGCGCGCCGATCTCGCCGTGCATTCGCTCAAGGATGTGCCGATGGAATTGCCGGAAGGCTATGCGCTTTCGGCCATCCTCGAACGCGAAGACGCGCGCGACGCCTTTGTTTCCAACGACTACGCCGATCTGGCCTCGCTGCCGGCCGGCGCCGTTGTGGGCACGTCCAGCCTGCGCCGTGAGGCTTCGCTGCGGGCGCGCTTCCCGCATCTGGTCATCCAGCCTCTGCGGGGCAACCTCGATACGCGCCTCGGCAAGCTCGACCGTGGCGACTACGCCGCCATCATCCTGGCTGCTGCCGGGCTTAAACGCCTTGGCCTGGCTGATCGTATCCGCTCGACCATCGCGCCGGAAGAATCGCTGCCAGCAGCAGGGCAGGGCGCGCTCGGCATCGAGATTCGCGCCGATCGTGCAGACGTGCGAGCGTGTCTTGCGCCGCTGCACGATGAGCCCACAGCGCTGGCCGTGACTGCTGAACGCGCTGTTTCGCGCATTCTGGGCGGTTCCTGCCAGGTGCCACTGGCCTCGTTCGCGCAGTGGTCGGACGCCGGCACGCTGCGCCTGCGCGCCTTTGTCGCTTCGCAGGATGGCACGCGTAAACTTGCTGCAGATGGCGAGGCCACGCCATCCACGCTGGCCGAAGCCGACGCACTGGGCGTGCACGTCGCCCAGCAGATGCTGGCCGGCGGCGCGCGCGACATCCTTGCCATGCTGGGCGCCGACGCCCCACCCGCTACCTAACTCCCACGGCTCGCCATGGACGACCACTTGCCACCGCGCTTGTCACCATCGTCGCCCGCATCCAGCACGCCGCCTGCTCAACCGGCAACCCCGCCCGTGGTGGTGGTGACGCGTCCGCGCGCGCAGGCGCCCATGCTGGTGGCGGCGCTTGAGCGCCACGGCCTGCGCACGCACCAGTTTCCGCTGCTCGACATTGCACCGACGCCCAATCTTGACGACTTGCGTGCCGCGTTGGGCGATCCTTCGCGCTATTCGCTGGTCGTGTTCGTTAGCCCCAATGCCGTGCAGCAGGCATTTGCCGCTATGCCGGAAGGCTTCCGCTGGCCGCAGGAGGTGCCTGTAGCGGTGGTGGGCCCCGCGAGCGCACTGGCGCTTGCCCAGCACGGCGTTGCGCCGCCCGCGCACCGTGTGATCCAGCCTGACACGCATGCCGACGACGCTCGCCAGGATTCCGAAGCGCTGTACGCGAGGCTGGATGTGCCGTCGTTGAGCGGTCGTGAAGTTCTGATCGTGCGCGGCAATGGCGGCCGCGAATGGCTGGCCGATCAACTGCGCGAAGCCGGTGCATCGGTCCGTACAGTGGAAGCGTATCGCCGCAGCGTGCCGGTGCCCGATGCCGCCGCGTGGCTCGCGTTGCGTGCCGTGCTTCCGGCCCGCCATGCCTGGACGCTCACCAGTTCCGAAGCTGTCCGCAATCTCGATGAGCTGGCCCGCGCCAATCTGTCGCCCGCCGATCTCGACACGCTGCACGGCGCGCCATGCTTTGCTTCGCATGCCCGCATCGTCGAACAGGCCAAATCGCTGGGCTTTCGCGACGTGACGCTCACTGGCGCCGGCGACGACCGCCTCCTCGCCAGCGTGCTCGCGTGGGCCGGGCCGGTATCGGCGCCCGAGCATGCCCCGGCAGCGGTGTCGGCTGAATCAAAATCGTCTACTTCTTCTTTCACCGTGACGCAGACTCCTGTTCCCTCGGCGGCTCCCGCTTCTGCCCCCGCTTCGACACCAGCGCCCGCATCTGCGGCAGCCAAGCCGAGCCCGGCCCCTGCGCCTGCTGCTCCGCCGGCTGCGTTTGCGCCCACCATGACGGTCAACCATGCGCCGCGCCGTGGCGGTTGGCTGATCTGGGTGGTGCTGGTTGCGGTCGTGGCGGCGGTGGCCGCGCTGCAGGTGCGCAATGAGCGCCTGGCACGCGAGATCCGCCAGCATGCCCAGACAAACGAAGCGCTGGCGCAGGAGATGCGCGTGCTGTCCCGTGCAGACCAGGATTCGGTTTCCCAGCTGCAACAGAAATTCGGGGCGCTGGACGCCCGCACCGCTGAAACGCGCGATCGCCAAGCCGCGCTGGAGCAGGCCAACCAAGACCTTCTGCGCAACCGTGATGACTGGCAGCGCGCCGAGATCCAGCGCTCGCTGGAGGTCGCCGCCGAGCAACTGCAGCTGACCGGCAATGTCGCCGGTGCCCTGGCTGCGCTGCAAACGGTCGACGCGCGCCTGGCCACGCTCGACAAGCCGCAGTTCAACGCCGTGCGCCGGGCGGTATCGCGCGACATGGCCAAGCTCAAGGCGATGCCGTCGTTTGATCTGGCCGGTGCGGCGCTGCGGTTGGATGACGCCATCAACGCTGTAGACACGCTGCCGCTCATCTCGTCGGCCCAGCCGCTGGAGGCGGAACAGGCTGCGCAGGCGCCGCATGCTGCCGCAAAGCCCACGAAGAATGCCAAGGCGCATGCTGCGGCCGCGTCGGCGCCGGCTGCATCGACGCCGCCAAACGCCGGATGGTCGGTGGGTGTGCGCGCCTGGTGGGCCCGCCTGTGGAACGACGTTCGCGACGAGCTCGGCCAGATCGTACAGGTGCGCCGCGTCGATCAGACCGAAGCGCTGCTGCTGTCTTCCGACCAAGCGTGGTTCCTGCGCGAAAACCTCAAGCTGCGCTTGATGAATGCGCGCCTGGCATTGCTCTCGCGCAATGACGCCGTGTTCCGTGCCGACCTGGGGCGCGCCGATACGCTGCTCGCGCGCTACTTCGATACGCAGTCTTCGCGCGTGACCACGGTGCAGAATCAACTGTCGCAGGTGCGCGCGACGGCCGGCACGCTGCAGGTGCCGACGCTGGCTGACAGCCTTGCCGCCGTGCGCGGTTCGGGCAAGGAGTGAGCATGCGCTGGGTATTCTGGGTCGCGCTCCTGTTTGCCGCCGCCGTTGGGCTGGCGCTGTTCACTGAACTCAACCTGAGCAACGTCGTGCTGTTCTACCCGCCGTACCGGGTCGAGATGTCGCTCAATTTCGTGCTGGCTGCGCTGCTGGCGACGTTCGTGGTGCTGCATCTTGTGATGCGCCTTTTCCACCACGTAGCCGGCATGCCGGCGCGTGCTGCGGCGTATCGCGAGCGCAACCGCATCCTGAAGGCATCGGCCGCGCTGCGTGAGGCAATGGAAAGCCTGTTTGCCGGCCGCTTCGGTCACGCGGAGCGCCAGGCGCGCGAAGCGCAGGCCTGGGAGCCGCAGCGCGAGACGGCCGCGCTGATCGGCGCCCGTGCCGCACACCGCATGCAGGAGACCGAGCGCCGCGACGCCTGGATGGCCGAAGTGTCTTCGCCCGATCGTGAACAGGCGAAACTCGTGTCGATGGCCGAATTGCTGGTCGACGCCCGCGATGCGGAAGGTGCGCTGGAGAAGATCGCGCAGCTGCAATCGCAGGGCTCGCGGCAGATTCAGGCGCAACGCATTGCCCTGCGTGCGCATCAGCATCTGAAGAACTGGAGCGAGGTGCTGCGCCTCACGCGCGCCCTGGAAAAGCGCAACGCCATCCATTCTGTGCTGGCCGCGCGTCTTAAGCAGATGGCGTGTGAAACGCTGCTGGCCGAGCGCCGCCACGACGCCGATTCGCTGAACAGCTTCTGGCGCGAACTGACCACGGAAGAGCGCCGCTCGCCGCGCATTGCCTCGCAGGCAGCGCTGTATTTCGCGCAGCTTGGCCGCACCGATGACGCCAAGCGCATCGTCGAAGACGGTCTGAAGACGCATTGGGATAGCCGCCTGATCCGCCGCTACGCCGATTGCGCAGTGCCGGGCAAGGCGCTGCCGCTGATCCAGCAAGCCGAGAAATGGCTCGCCCAGCATCCGGTGGATGCCGACCTGTTCTACACGCTCGGCATGCTGTGCTTCAAGGAGCAGCTCTGGGGCAAGGCGCAGTCGAACCTGGAGTCGGCATTGAAGTACGCCGATGCCGATCACTCCGGCAACCTCCGCGCCCATGCGCATCTGGCGCTTGCACAGATGTTCGAGCAGACGGAGCGCATGGAAGACGCGCAGCGCCACTACCGGCAAAGCGCATTGCTTGCCGTGAAATGAAAAAGGCCGGGATGATCCCGGCCCTTTTTTTCTTGGCGCTGACGGCGCCTATTTGTTCACCATCCGTGCCGGCACGGAAAGCGTGAGGATCGCACCCAGCACCATCGACGCGGCCAGCATGTACATGCCCGAATCGGTGCTCTGCGTGGCGTCTTTCAGCCAGCCGACGGCGTAGGGGCTCAGGAAGCCCGCGAGGTTGCCCAGCGAATTGATGAGCGCAATGCCGGCGGCGGCGCCGGTGCCGGCCAGGAATGCAGTCGGCAGGCTCCAGAACAGCGGCAATGTGGTCAGGATGCCCATGGTGCCGAGAGTGAGGGCGGCCATGGCCAGTGTGGTGTCGGTGTGCCACACGGCCGACAATACGAGCCCGACCGCGCCCACCACCGCGGGAATCGCGATGTGCCAGCGACGCTCACGCAGGCGGTCAGCGCTGCGGGCCACCAAGACCATGGCGACGACTGCCGCGCCGTACGGAATCGCCGTCAGCAAGCCCACCGAGAACGGATCGGCGACGCCGGTCTGCTTGATCAAGGTCGGCAGCCAGAAGCTCACGCCATACAGACCCATCACGAAGGTGAAGTAGATCAGGCTCATCAGCCACACGCGCGGGCTGGCCATGACGGTGCGGATGGGCGGGTCTTCCTTCTCGGCGTCTTCGGCGGCGATGTTGCGGGCGAGCAGGGCTTTCTCTTCGTCCGTCAGCCACTTCGCGTGGCTGATGCGGTCGTCCAGATACGCCAGCACGAAGATGCCGACGATGATCGACGGAATGCCTTCGATCAGGAACATCCACTGCCAGCCGGCCAGGCCGTAGACGCCGCCAAACGCCTTCATCGCCCAGCCCGAGATGGGGCCACCGATCACGCCCGACAGCGCAATCGCCGTCATGAAAAAGGTGGTGGTGCGCCCGCGCCGCTGCGCCGGATACCAGTACGTGAGGTACAGGATGATGCCCGGGAAGAAGCCGGCCTCTGCCAGGCCCAGCAGAAAGCGCATCACGTAGAACATGGCCGGCGTGGTCACGAACATCATGGCCGCCGAGATGATGCCCCACGAAATCATGATCCGCGCGATCCAGATGCGCGCGCCCACGCGGTGCAGAATCACATTGCTCGGCACTTCAAAAAGGAAGTAGCCGATGAAGAAGATGCCGGCGCCAAGGCCGTAGATGGTCTCGCTGAACTTGAGATCGTTGAGCATCTGCAGCTTGGCAAAGCCCACGTTGACGCGATCGAGATACGCAACCACGTAACACAGCAGCAGGAACGGAACGAGACGCCACGTCACCTTGCGGTAAGTAGCTTCTTCAAATGCGCTTGTGGACTGTGGCGGCAGCGTGCCTGCGCCGCCAACCGGTGAGGTGGGAGGGGTGGTGATGGCCATCGGGTCTCCAGAGTTATTGTGAGTTCAGGCCGAGTGCTCCTCGTTACCTACCTCGGCCTGGAAAACCGCCACAGCATTCTGCGCTTCTCAGGCGGGCGCGCCAAGACGCCCGCCGGCAGGGTTTATACGCAGCGCCCGCCGTCCACTTCCAAACACGTGCCGGTAATGAACTCCGCTTCGTCCGATGCCAGATACAGGCATGCGTTGGCCACATCCTGCGGCGTGGAAAGCCGCCCCATCGGGATCGTCGCCAGGAAGCGCGCGCGGTTCTCGGGGGTGTCAGGTACGCCCATGAACTGCTCGATGAGGCCCGTGGCACCCATCACCGGGTTCACGCAGTTCACTCGGATCTTGTCTGGGCCCAGTTCGGCCGCCATCGCCTTGCTGGCCGTGATGACGGCGCCCTTGCTGGCGTTGTACCAGACGAGCCCCGGCCGCGGCCGGATGCCCGCCGTGGACGCCACATTGACGAACACGCCGCCGCCGCGCTCCCGGAAGTGCGGGACGATGTGATGCGCCGTCCAGTAAATGCTCTTCACGTTGACGGCCATCACGCGGTCGAACTCGTCCTCGGTGATCTGCAGCAGCGGCTTGTTCTTGTGCGTGGTGCCGGCGTTGTTCACGACGATGTGCAGATCGCCATAGCGCGCCAGCGTGGCGCCCAACAACTTGGCGACGGAGTCCCCATTCGACACGTCGGCGTGCACGAAATGCGCATCGCCGCCGGCCACGCGAATGGCGCTGGCCACGCGTTCGCCGGCCTCCGCATTCAGGTCATTGACGACGACGCGCGCGCCTTCGCGAGCAAAGGTGTTGGCGATGCCTTCTCCAAAACCCGAACCCGCGCCCGTGACGATGGCAATTTTGCCGGCAAGCCGCATGGTGTCTCCTCGTGTTGTGGGTGGATGTTGCGTTGTGCCTTAGCCGTGACGGATCGCGATGGTCTTGAGCGTGGTGAAGCCGTAGAGCGCTTCGAAGCCCTTTTCGCGCCCGTGGCCCGATTGGCCCGTTCCGCCGAAGGGCAGTTCAACGCCGCCGCCAGCGCCGTAATTGTTGATGAAGACCTGGCCGGCCTTGAGCTTGCGCGCGAGGCGCATCTGGCGGCCACCGTCGTTCGTCCACACGCCGGCCACCAGGCCGTACGGGGTGCCGTTGGCCAAGGCCAGCGCCTCGGCTTCGGTATCGAATGGCATGGCGGCCAGCAGCGGGCCGAACACTTCCTGCTGCGCGAGGCGATGCGTGTGCGGCACGTCACGCAGCAGCATCGGTGCCTGGTAGTAGCCTGTCTCGGGCGCCTCGGGCACCACCTGGCCCTGCGCCATCACCGGAATGTTGGCGTGCTGCGCATCCGAGACGAAATCCCATACGCGCTGCTGCTGCTTGGGGTTGATGAGCGGGCCGCAATCCAGATCCAGCGACGAGGGTCCGACCCGGATGGATTCGAACACCATGGCCAGCCGGTCCAGCATCGCCTCGTACACGCTGCGCTCAATCAGTACGCGGCTGCCGGCGGAGCACGTCTGCCCCGCGTTCTGAATGATGCCGTTCACCACGGCCGGAATGGCCGCTTCCAGATCGGCATCGGCAAACACGATCTGCGGAGATTTGCCGCCCAGTTCCAGCGTCACGGGCACGTGGTTTTCAGCGGCCGCTCGCACAATGGCCTTGCCCGTTTCCGGTGACCCGGTGAACGACACATGATTGATCCCGGGATGCGCCACCAGGGCGGCACCCGCTTCGTGGCCATAGCCGGTCACGATGTTGAGTGCGCCATCAGGCAGGCCCGCCTCGGCGGCCAGCTCGGCCACGCGCAGGACAGACAGGCACGCGTCTTCCGCCGGCTTGACCACGCACGCGTTGCCCGCTGCCAATGCAGCCCCCACGCTGCGCCCGAAGATCTGCATCGGGTAGTTCCACGGGATGATGTGCGCAGTCACGCCATGCGGCTCGCGCACGGTCAGCACGGTGGTATCGGCCGGATAGGGGATGGTTTGCCCGTGCAGCTTGTCGGCCGCACCGGCGTAGAACTCGAAGTAGCGGGCCACGGCGCGGGCGTCGGCGCGCGCCTGGCGCATGGGCTTGCCGGTGTCGCGGGCTTCCAGGCGGGCGAGCTCTTCTTCGTGATCGGCCAGGCGCAGGGCCACACGCATGAGCACACGGCCGCGCTCGGCTGGCGGCAACTGTCCCCAGACGCCCTCGAACGCACGCCGGGCTGCGTGCACGGCCACGCTGATGTCGGTGGCGTTGCCGCGCGCAATCTCGGCAAAGGATTGGCCGTCGGACGGATCGAACACCTTGATGCGCATCCCCGAGTCGGGCGACATCAGACGGTTGGCGATGAAGTGCTGGGCATGCATGGGGGGTTCCTGCAAAAGATCGGCAACGCGCGATTTTCGCACGGCTGCGGGGCGGGTAGAGCAAGCGGCCTGATGTGAGGGCTATAATGCCCGCCGACAGTTTTTCACGCTTCTTTCTAACCATTTGCGTCGCGTTTTTACGCACTTCGCGCATTCCGGAGCATTTCCATGAGCTTCAACAACGTCTCGCCGGGCAAGGACATCCCCAACGACTTCAACGTCATCATCGAGATCCCGGCGCAGAGCGACCCGGTCAAGTACGAAGCCGACAAGGAAACCGGTCTGCTGTTCGTGGACCGCTTCGTTGGCACCGGCATGCGCTACCCGGCCAACTACGGCTTCATCCCGCAGACGCTCTCGGGCGACGGTGACCCGGTCGACGTGCTGGTCGTCACGCCGTTCCCGCTCATCCACGGTTGCGTGGTGCGCTGCCGTGCTCTGGGCATGCTGAAGATGACGGACGAGTCCGGCGTGGATGCCAAGCTGGTTGCCGTGCCTGTCAACAAGCTGAGCCCGGCCACGGCCCATATGGCCGACCTGTCGGACATCGGCCAGAACCTGCTGGATCAGATCAAGCACTTCTTCGAGCACTACAAGGCGCTGGAAGCCGGCAAGTGGGTCAAGGTCGAAGGCTGGGGCGGCATTGAAGAAGCCCACAAGGAAATCGCCGACGGCGTTGCCAACTATAAGAAGTAAGCAATTTCAGGATTTTGCCGTACGGCATGTCTGACAAATCCCGGCCTCCGGATGGAGCGCCGGGATTTTTTCTTTGCGGCGAGGTCATGAGCGTCATGCGCGCGGATTAGTCGACACGCGTCAGAGCGCCATCTGCTCTGTTGTATGCGTTTCATGATGTTTTTCATGAATTTCGCATACTTACCGCCCGGTAGTTCTGCTACACAGAGATTTAAGAAACGCTCATTTGCCCACCGGAAACGACCCCTCTAGACTCCCCGTCAAGTTTGACTCCACCCCTTGGTACTGCGATGTTGAACAAGACCGTTGTCGTTCCCGTGCTTTCCGCTGTGGCCATGGCTGCATTCACCGTGTGGGCGCTGCTGGTGGGGCCGCCGGACGCAGCTCACGCTGGCGAGCGTGCCGTCGCATCGGCCACCGTGGCTGTCGATTCGAACGCCGCACACTGCGTGATCGCCCAGCAGCAGCCTCCCGCGCACTAAGCTTCACCTCCGCGTCCGCCGGTCGTGCGGACGCTGTCTTTCCCGCCTCCGCTGCTTCCCACTGCTAATCCGATTCGGGTCGTTGCCTGAACGGCGAGCGCTCTGTCAGTTCGTCGAGATACGCTTCCATGCCGGCCGTTTCCCGATCGAGAAACCTGCCTACCGCATCGGCAAATGCCGGGTGCGCCAGCCAGTGCGCCGACAGCGTCGCCACCGGTTCAAAGCCGCGCGCCATCTTGTGCTCGCCTTGCGCCCCACCTTCGAATGTGCGGATGCCGTGCGTGATGCAGTACGTCAGCGGCTGGTAATACGCCGTCTCAAAGTGCAGGCAGGGGTGATGCTCGATCGCGCCCCAGTAGCGGCCGTACATCACGGACGCTTCGGGCCGCGTGTCGATGACCAGCAGCGCGCTGGCGATGTCGTTGCCCTCGCGCGAGGCGATCACCAGCAGCAGGTTTTCCGGCATCGTCTGGCCGATCTGGCGGAAGAACTCCAGGTTCAGATACGGCGACGAATGATGCTCGCGGTAGGTGGTGCGATAGCAGCGGTGGAAGAAGCGCCAGTCCGCGTCCGTGGCCGCTGCGCCGGGCACGTGGCGGAACGTAATGCCAGCCTCGTGCACGCGACGGCGCTCGGCGCGGATATTCTTGCGCTTCTTCTGTTCCAGCGCGGCCAGAAAGTCGTCGAAGCTGGCAAAGCCTGGATTGCACCAGTGGAACTGCACCCCTTGCCGCAGCAGCATGCCAGCCGCATGCATTTGCTCGGCCTCGCCGGCGGTGGGAAAGAGCACATGCAGCGATGACAACTCGCTCTGCCGCGCAACCGCCAGCAACGTGTCGAGCAGCGCCGCGCGCGCAGCCGCATCCCGCGCCAGCAACCGCGCGCCCTGCACCGGCGTAAAAGGGATGGCCGACAGCCATTTCGGGTAGTACTCGAGCCCGTGCTGGGCGTACGCATTGGCCCATGCCCAGTCGAAGACGTACTCGCCATAGGAGTGGCCCTTCACATACAGCGGTACGGCCGCAGCGAGCACTTCGCCATCGGGGCCGTCTTCCCACAGCGTCAGGTATTGCGGCGTCCAGCCGGTGTCGGGCGATGCGCTGCCGCTCTCATGCAGGGCGTGCAGGAAATCGAAGCGTAGGAAGGGCGTTGCCTCGGGCTGCAGGGCGAGCAGGGCGTTCCACGCATCACGGCCGATGTCGCGCAGATCGGTCACAAGTCGCGTGCGATAATCGGCCAATTCGTGTCGCGAACCAGCGCGCGCTTGGGGCTCGGGAACAAGGGGGCGAGAGGTCATGCCGCCGATTCTAATTCCAGCTTCGGATGCCGCGCTTGCAATCCACATTGCCCCCATGACCGTCTCTGTCGCTCTCGCCCAGATCAACTGCACCGTCGGCGATTTCGCCGGCAATGCTGCCCGCATCGTCGCCGCCGCGCGCGAAGCGCACCAGGCTGGTGCGCGCATTCTGCTCACGCCCGAACTGTCGCTCACGGGCTATCCGCCCGAAGACCTGCTGCTGCGCCCGGCCTTTATCGATGCCAGCGCGCGTGCGCTCGACGCGCTTATTGCCGAGTTGGCGGCCTTCCCGGGTTTGCACGTGCTGATTGGGCACCCGCAACTCTCGCTGGAAGCCCCGGCGCCCGGCCTGTTGCCCAAGCCCACGAACAGCGCCACAGTGGCCGCGGACGGCCGCGTGGTCGGCCGGTACAACAAGCTCGAACTGCCCAATAACGAGGTCTTTGACGAGAAGCGCTACTTCCAGCCCGGCGCCGAGCCCTTCGTGTTCGAGGTGGACGGCACGCGCTTCGGCGTCGTCATCTGCGAAGACGCCTGGTACGCCACGGCCACGGCCTATGCCAAGGCTGCCGGCGCGCAGGTCGTGCTGATCCCCAACGCCTCGCCGTATCACCTCGACAAGGAAGACCTGCGCGAGCGAATCATCGGTGACCGTGTAAAGGAATCGGGCTTGCCGCATGTGTATGCGAACCTCGTCGGCGGGCAGGATGAGCTCGTGTTCGATGGCGGCTCGTTCGTGCTTGATGCCGAAGGCAACGTCGTCGTGCGGATGGGGCAGTTTGTGGAGGGCGTCGGCTACGTGCAGTTCGACGGCGGCCGCGCACTGCCGGGCGCGATCGTGCCGGAGCCTTCGCTGGAAGCCCAGGTGTACGAGGCGCTCAAGCTGGGCGTGCGCGATTACCTCGGCAAGAACGGCTTCCCGGGCGCGATCATCGGCTTGTCGGGCGGTGTCGATTCAGCGTTGGTGCTGGCGATTGCCGTCGACGCGCTGGGCGCGGATCGCGTGCGCGCGGTGATGATGCCCTCGCGCTACACGGCCGACATCTCGTGGGTTGACGCGCGCGATATGGCGGCCCGCCTGGGCGTGCAGTACGACGAAATCGCCATCAGCCCGATGTTCGACGCCTTCAAGGGCGCGCTGGCGGAGGAGTTCCGCGGGCTGCCGGAAGATGCGACGGAAGAAAACATCCAGGCGCGCATTCGCGGCACGTTGCTGATGGCGCTGTCGAACAAGAGCGGTCGCATCGTGCTGACGACCGGCAACAAGAGCGAAATGGCGGTCGGCTACTGCACGTTGTACGGCGACATGGCGGGCGGTTTTGCCGTCATCAAGGACATCTTCAAGACGCTGGTCTACAGGCTGTGCCGCTATCGCAATACGTTGTCGGAAGTGATTCCCGAGCGCATCCTGACCCGCGCGCCGTCGGCCGAGCTGCGCGAGAACCAGACCGATCAGGACAGCCTGCCCGAATACGATGCGCTCGACGCAATCGTGCAGCGCTACATGGAGCAGAACCAGCCGGTGGCCGACATTATCGCGGCCGGGTTTGCCGAGGCCGATGTGCAGAAGATCGTGCGCCTCATCAAGATCAACGAATACAAGCGGCGTCAGGCGCCAGTGGGCATTCGCGTGACGCAGCGTGCGTTCGGGCGCGACTGGCGGTATCCGATTACGTCGCGCTTCAAAGAGTAAGCCGCCGCCATGCTCGACTACTACGCCAAGCGCGCCCCCGAATACGAGCGCATCTATACGAAGCCCGAGCGGCAGGGCGATCTGGCGTGGTTGAAGGCGCGTGTGCGCGATCTGACGCGCGGCGCGCGGGTGCTGGATTTGGCGTGCGGCACCGGTTTCTGGACCGAAGCGATGACGGACGCGCGCAGCGTTGTCGGCGCGGATTTCAACGACACCGTGCTGCGCATCGCGCGCGACAAGGGCATCCCCGGAGCATCGTTTGTGCGTGCCGACAATGACGCGCTGCCGTTCGCGCCGGGCACATTCGACGTGATGACGGCAGGGTGCTGGTGGTCGCATGTGCCGCTGCAGGGCTTGCGCCAGCACGTCGAAGGTCTGCACCGCGCGCTCGGGCCCGGCGTGCGTGTCCTGTGGTTCGATAACCAGTATGTGTTCGGCTCAAGCACGCCCATTGCCTACAACGACGAACATGGCAATACGTGGCAGCGCCGCCCCCTGCGCGACGGCAGCGAGCACGATGTGCTGAAGAACTTTCCGGACGATCCGACGCTGCTGCAAACGGTGGCCGGCATCGCCCAGGATGTGCGCATTAACCGGCTCCAGTATTATTGGACGCTTGAATACTTCACCAACTAGTGAGCGAGACACCCATGAAACAGATCACCGCCATCATCAAGCCCTTCAAACTGGACGAAGTGCGCGAGTCGCTCGCCGACGTGGGGGTGACCGGCCTGACCGTCACCGAGGTCAAGGGCTTTGGCCGCCAGAAGGGTCACACCGAGCTGTATCGCGGTGCGGAATACGTGGTCGACTTCCTGCCGAAGATCAAGATCGAGGTGGTGGTCGCCGAGAGCCAGGTCGAAAACGTGATCGACACCATCGTCAAGGCCGCCAAGACCGGCAAGATCGGCGACGGCAAGATCTTCGTGATGCCGGTGGAGCAGGTGATTCGCATCCGCACCGGCGAGAAGGACGAAGCAGCGGTCTGAAGCCGTTGTCGGCGGCCGGCGCACTCGCGCCGGTCAGCGCTGATCAACGCGGCAGGGTGATGTTCCAGCGCAGCGTTGCCAGCCGCCCGATCACAATCGCCAGCGTGGCGATCACCACGGACACGCTCGGCAGCAAGTCCGTTTGCGTCAGCCCGACGTAAAGGAAGCACCCGAGAAACGCGCACGTTGCGTACGGGTGATTGTCCCGCAGCAGCATGGGCACTTCATTACAGACCACATCGCGCAGCAGGCCGCCAAAGGCCGACGTGATCACGCCCATCATCACCGACACGAAGATCGGCATGCCTGCATCGAGCGCCAGTTGCGTGCCGAGCACGCCAAAGAGCCCCATGCCGATGGCGTCGGCCACGATCAGCACGCGAT
This sequence comes from Ralstonia mojiangensis, assembly GCF_023955645.1. NCBI lineage: Bacteria > Pseudomonadati > Pseudomonadota > Betaproteobacteria > Burkholderiales > Burkholderiaceae > Ralstonia > Ralstonia mojiangensis. Next base: position 527,076 of record NZ_JAMXHU010000001.1, read on the forward strand.
CGGACACCAGTTGGCTCACCAGCCGGATCACCCAGTTGGCGAACAGGCTCATCACGAACAGCGCGAGCAGGTATTGCTCGTGCTCGATCCAGTAGAAGGGCCGTCGATCCAGGAGCAGATCGCGCAGCGTGCCGCCGCCGAACGCGGTCAGGAACGCGACGATGAACGCGCCCACGGCATCGAGCCGACGCCGTTTGGCCTCCGCCAGCCCTGAGATGGCAAACGAGAAGACCGCGAGGATCTCCACCCAGTGCATCACCAGCTGCAGGCGGGTCACGTGCATATGCGTGTTGTTCTTGTGATAAGCGGGCGAATGGAAGGACAGCGCTTCAGGAACCGTGTGGCTGGCGCAGCAGCACCAGTACCGCGCCAGCGCCGCCGGCCGTGTTGCGCGGCTCGACAAAAGCGATCACTTCTTCCTTCTGCACCAGCCACGAGCGCACCTTGCCCTTGAGCACGGGCGTTTTGTCGGGCGAGCCTAGGCCCTTTCCGTGGACCACGCGCACGCAGCGGATGCCACGCTGCACGGCACGGCGCAGGAAGGCGGCCAGCGCCTCGCGGGCTTCTTCGCGGCGCATGCCGTGCAGGTCGATCTGGTCTTGCGTGGCCCACTCGCCGCGGCGCAGCTTCTTGAGCACGTCGTCGCCAATGCCGGGGCGACGGTAGGAAAGCGTGTCGTCGGTTTCCAGCAGGTTGTCGACGTCGAATTCATCCGATAGCGAATCGCGCAGCACGGTTTGCTCTTCGGCACGCGAATGCACGGGGTCGGGCGCGGGCGGATTGCGTGGATGCTCGACGCGCTTGTTCTGGCGCAGCGCGCTTACCTCGCCGATGCTGGCACGAAACACGTTGGCTTCTTCTGAGGCCTTGCGTGCCGCGGCTTCGGCGCGCTGGCGTTCGGCTTCGCGTGCTTCTGTCTCGTGCTTGAGCTGGTCACGCAGGCTGGCCAAGTCGGTCAGGCTGAGCTTGTTGGCGGGGGAGGGGGCGCGTTTCATGGTGAAGGGCAGGCGAGCACATCGAGGTGGAGCGTGTGTCGATTATACGAAGGTGCCGCACATGACAAAACGGCCGATGGTCACCCATCGGCCGTGTTCTTTGCGCCCGGAAGCCCCGGCGCGATGACGCTTATTCCAGGCTTTCCAGGTAGCGCTGGGCATCCAGCGCGGCCATGCAGCCCGTGCCGGCGCTGGTGATGGCCTGGCGGTAGATGTGGTCCTGCACGTCGCCCGCGGCAAACACGCCCGGGATGTTGGTGGCCGTGGCCATGCCATCCAGGCCGCTCTTCGTGCGGATGTAGCCCGTGTCGTTCATGTCGAGCTGACCGCGGAAGATGTCGGTGTTCGGCTTGTGGCCGATGGCGATGAACACGCCCGCTACCTTGAGCTCTTCGGTCTTGCCTTCGTTCTCGTTCGTGCCCTTCAGGCGGGCGCCCGTTACGCCGGAGTCGTCGCCCAGAATCTCGTCAAGCACCATGTTGGTCTTGATCTCGATCTTGCCTTTCTTCTCCTGCTCATGCAGGCGGTCGATCAGGATCGGCTCGGCGCGGAACTTGTCGCGTCGGTGGATGAGCGTGACCTTGCTGGCGATGTTGGCCAGGTACAGCGCTTCTTCCACGGCGGTGTTGCCGCCACCCACCACGGCCACTTCCTGGCCCTTGTAGAAGAAGCCGTCGCACGTGGCGCAGGCAGACACGCCGCGGCCCGCGAAGGCTTCTTCCGACGGCAGGCCCAGATATTGGGCCGAAGCGCCGGTGGAGACGATCAGCGCATCGCAGGTGTATTCACCCGAATCGCCCACCAGGCGGATCGGCTTTTCATTCAGATGCGCGGTGTGGATGTGGTCGAACAGCACTTCGGTCTTGAAACGCTCGGCGTGCTCCAGGAAGCGCTGCATCAACTCGGGGCCTTGCAGGTGCTCCTTGTCAGCGGGCCAGTTTTCCACGTCGGTGGTGGTCATGAGCTGGCCGCCCTGCGCCAGACCGGTGACCAGCACGGGGTTCAGGTTGGCCCGGGCAGCGTAAATCGCGGCCGTGTAGCCGGCGGGGCCGGAGCCAAGGATCAGCACTTTTGCGTGTTTTGCCATGATGCGTTCTGTGTGTGCGCGGCACGAGGGGTGTAGCGCCGTCGTGCAGGCTAGGTGAGGGTGATGGGCGCCATTATAAAGTGGCACCCCCTCGTCCGCCCGGTTGTAAATTCCAATGGCGATGATAGGGCCGCGTTACAATCCTCGGCATCGTATTTGTGCTGTCCCAAGCCGCGCGGCCTTGCCCAAGCGGCGCACCCGTCTCCCGCATGGCTCGAGCTTCCACCACTCCGACAACCCGTACCGATCCCTCCGCACTGCCGTCCCGCATTGGCCGGCTGCTGGGGGAGGTCCGCTGGTTCCTGTTGCTGGCGGTGACCATCGCCTTCCTGATCATTCTTCTGTCATACAACCGGGCCGACCCCGGTTTCACCCACGCCAGCCAGGTCGACGAGATCCGCAACCTGGGCGGCCGCGTGGGCGCGTGGCTGGCCGATCTGCTGCTGTTTGTCTTTGGCGCGTCCGCCTACTGGTGGGCGGTGCTGCTGGTGCGCAAGGTTTGGCGCGGCTGGCGCGAGCTGATGTCGGACGAGCGCCTGCCGCGCACGGCCATGCCGCGCGTTGACGCCAGTGTCACGTGGATCGGCTTTGCACTCATCTTGGCTTCCAGCATGGGTCTGGAAGCCATTCGCATGTACTCGCTGCACATGAAGCTGCCGCGTGCGCCTGGCGGCGTGCTGGGCGACGTGATCGGCGGGGCGATGCAGCATTCGCTGGGCTTTACTGGCGGCACGCTGGCGCTGCTGTTTACGTTCCTGGTCGGGCTGTCGCTGTTCTTCCATTTTTCGTGGCTGAATTTGGCCGAGCAGATCGGCGGCGGGGTCGAGATGCTGTTCGTCGGCTTCAAGACGCGCCGCGAGAGCAAACAGGACCGGGCAATTGGTGAGGCAGCCAAGGTCGAGCGCGAGGAAGTGGTCGAGACCCGCCGTGTGCGTATTGAAGAATCGCCGCCTGTGCAGATCGTGCGCCCGACCGCCGTGGTCAAGAGCGAGCGCGTGGAGCGCGAGAAGCAGCAGCCGCTGTTTGTCGACATTCACGATTCCGACCTGCCGCCGCTCGCGCTGCTCGATCCGATCCCGCCGGTTGTAGAAACCGTGAGCGCCGAGACTCTGGAATTCACCTCGCGCCTGATCGAGAAGAAGCTGAAGGACTTCGGCGTGGAAGTGCAGGTGGTGGCGGCCTATCCGGGGCCGGTCATCACGCGTTACGAGATCGAGCCCGCCACAGGTGTGAAGGGCAGCCAGATCGTCAACCTCGCGAAGGACTTGGCGCGTTCGCTGTCGCTGGTGTCGATCCGCGTGGTGGAGACGATTCCGGGCAAGAACTGCATGGGTCTGGAGCTGCCGAATCCGAAGCGTCAGGCGGTGCGCCTGTCGGAGATTCTCGGCTCGCAGGTCTACAACGAGAGCGCTTCGCAGCTCACGCTGGCGCTGGGCAAGGACATTGCCGGCAAGCCGGTCGTAGCCGATCTGGCCAAGATGCCGCACTGCATGGTGGCCGGTACCACGGGTTCCGGTAAGTCGGTCGGGATCAACGCGATGATCCTGTCGCTGCTGTACAAGGCCAAGGCCGACGCGGTGCGCCTGATCCTGATCGACCCGAAGATGCTGGAACTGAGCATCTACGAAGGCATTCCGCATCTGCTGTGCCCCGTCGTGACCGACATGCGCCAGGCCGGCCACGCGCTGAACTGGGCCGTGGGCGAGATGGAACGCCGCTACAAGCTCATGAGCAAGATGGGCGTGCGGAACCTGGCGGGCTTCAACAAGAAGATCGAAGAAGCCGCCGCGCGTGAAGAGAAGATTCCCAACCCGTTCAGCCTGACGCCGGACGCGCCGGAGCCGCTCGACAAGCTGCCGATGATCGTCATCGTGATCGACGAACTGGCCGACCTGATGATGGTGGTCGGCAAGAAGGTCGAAGAGCTGATCGCGCGGATTGCGCAGAAGGCGCGTGCGGCCGGCATCCACCTGGTGCTGGCGACGCAGCGTCCGTCGGTCGACGTGATTACGGGCCTGATCAAAGCCAACGTGCCGACGCGGATCGCGTTCCAGGTCAGCAGCAAGATCGACTCGCGCACGATTCTCGACCAGCAGGGCGCCGAAGCGCTGCTGGGCATGGGCGACATGCTGTATCTGGCGCCCGGCACGGGCTTGCCGGTGCGCGTGCACGGCGCGTTCGTGTCGGACGAGGAAGTCCACCGCATCGTCGATAACCTCAAATCGCAAGGCGAGCCGAACTACATCGAAGGCATTCTCGAAGGCGGTGTGGCCGATGGCGAGGGTGGCGGCGATGGCTTTGGCGGCGGAGCGGGCCTTGTCGGTTCCGGTGGCGGCGAGGCTGACCCGCTGTACGACCAGGCTGTCGACGTGGTGCTCAAGAACCGCCGGGCCTCGATCTCGCTCGTGCAGCGTCACCTGCGGATCGGCTACAACCGCGCCGCACGTCTGCTCGAGGACATGGAAAAGGCAGGCCTTGTGTCGGCCATGTCCGGCAACGGCAACCGCGAAATCCTGGCGCCCAACCGCAACGGCAACGTCGTCGAAGAGGAATGACGCTGCCCGCACGCTGCGCGTATTTGCCGTTACATCGCGTTACCGCGCCGGCGGAATGTTCCGGCGCGGCCGGCCACTAACAACAAGATCAACTGAAACCGGAATTCCTATGTTTGTGTTGAAAGCACGTCACCTGATGGCCGCCGGGCTGGTCTCGCTGGCGGCGTGGTCTGCCGGCGCCTATGCGGGCGCCGTCGAGCAGCTCAACGCCTTCGTGAGCAACGTCAGCACCGCGCGCGGCGAGTTCGTGCAGCGACAAGTGAAGGGCGGCACCAACGGCAGCCCGCTGCGGGTGGCCGGTACCTCCAGCGGCGATTTCGTCTTCTCGCGCCCGGGCCGCTTCGTCTGGCGCTATGTGAAGCCGTACGAGCAGCAGCTCTCTGCCGATGGCCAGACGCTCTACATCTTCGACAAGGACCTGAACCAGATCACGGAGCGCAAGCTCGATGCGTCGCTGGGCTCCAGCCCCGCCGCCATCCTGTTTGGCAGCAACGATCTGGCCAAGAACTTCACGCTCAAGGAAGGCGGGACCAAAGACGGCATCGACTGGGCCGAACTCACCCCCAAGGCAAAGGACACCCAGTTCGAGCGCATCGCCATCGGCTTTCGCAGCGGCGAGCTGCAGGGGATGGAGTTGCGCGACGCCTTCGGGAACACCACTTTGCTGACGTTCTCGAACATTCAGAAGAATCCGCAACTGCCGGCCAACGTGTTCCGCTTTACGCCGCCCAAAGGGGCCGACGTAATCAAGCAATGACGCGTGCAGGCCGGTTTTCGACAAGGAGACCGACCATGCCTTTGCCGTTCACCACGTCGCTGCACCGAGCAGCCGCTGTTGCTGTCGCAGCGTCAGCGGCGGCCGTTTTTGCGGGATGTGCCTCCACTGGTGCGTCCCGTTTTGATGTTGATTCCTTCCTCACCGCGCCAGACACCGTGCTGGCCGAAGCCTTGGTCAACAAGGATTTCCTGCACGCGACCGAGCTGCCTGGCGCCGAGTGCAGCGCATTGGTGAAGGGGCACGCCGGGCAGGTTGTGCCGATCCAGGCGCCCGCTGATCCGCGCCTGCCCGAGGCTTCCGCGCGTCAGCCGTTCGTGATTCAGCCGCCAGCCAGCGAGAACGTCTGGCTGCTCCTGCGCGCGTCCAACGGTGCGCAGTCGTGCCATGGGCCGTTGCCGGCCAAGGCGTTCATGGGATTGGTGCAGCGCGCGTCAAATTGACCGCGCGTCGCGCAGAGGGGCGCCAGGGTTGCGCCCGGTTTCTGCGACAATCCCCGGATGAACGCTTCCGCCTCTCTCTTCCCGGACGCGCCCGCCCACATGCCGCTGGCCGAGCGCCTTCGCCCGCAGTCTGTCGACGAAGTGATCGGCCAGCAGCATCTGCTGGGGCCGGGCAAGCCGCTGCGCGTGGCTTTCGCTTCCGGCGAGCCGCATTCGATGATCCTCTGGGGCCCGCCCGGCGTTGGTAAAACGACGCTGGCCCGATTGATGGCCAATGCGTTCGATGCGGAATTCATCGCGCTGTCGGCTGTGCTCTCCGGCGTCAAGGACATCCGGGAGGCCGTCGAGCGCGCAGAGCAATTCCGCGCCAATGGTCGCCGCACGCTCGTGTTCGTCGACGAAGTTCATCGCTTCAACAAAAGCCAGCAAGACGCATTTCTGCCGCACGTGGAAAGCGGGCTGTTCACCTTCATCGGCGCAACGACGGAAAACCCCTCGTTCGAGGTGAACGGTGCATTGCTGTCGCGGGCCGCGGTGTACGTGCTCAAGAGCCTGTCGGATGACGAGTTGAAGCAGCTTGCCGAACGCGCACGCCAAGAGCTGGGCGGGCTGGAATGGAAGCCCGCCGCACTCGACGCCATCGTCGCCTCGGCCGATGGCGACGGCCGCAAGCTCCTCAACAACATTGAAATCGTCACCCGTGCCGCGCGTTCGCAGGCCGAGGGCGATACCGTTCCCGTGGTCGACGAGGCGCTGCTGGCATCGGCGTTGTCGGAAAACCTGCGCCGCTTCGACAAGGGCGGGGACGCGTTCTACGACCAGATCAGCGCACTGCATAAATCCGTGCGCGGTTCCGATCCCGACGGCGCGCTGTACTGGTTCTGCCGCATGCTCGACGGGGGTGCCGACCCGCGCTATCTCGCGCGCCGCATTGTCCGCATGGCGTGGGAAGACATTGGGCTGGCCGACCCGCGTGCTGGACGCATCACGCTGGATGCAGCGGAAACGTACGAGCGCCTGGGCTCGCCGGAAGGCGAGCTGGCGTTGGCCCAGGCCGTGATCTACCTCGCCATCGCGCCCAAGTCGAATGCCGGCTACAACGCGTACAACGCAGCGCGCGCCTTCGTCAGCCAGGACAAGTCGCGCAACGTGCCCGTGCATCTGCGCAATGCGCCGACCAAGCTGATGAAAGAACTCGGCTACGGCCACGCCTACCGCTACGCGCATGACGAGCCCGAGGCCTACGCCGCTGGCGAAACCTACTTCCCCGACGATCTGCCTGCGCAGAACTGGTACGTGCCAACGCCGCGTGGCCTGGAAGGCAAGATCGGCGAGAAGCTGCGGCACCTGCGCGAGCTGGATGCGCAGTGGCACGCCGAGCAGGACAAATCCTCCCGCAACAAATAAGCCCCACGGGGCCGGTGCGATAAAATCGGCCTTTTCGATCATTCAGATCGCTCGCAATCTTCGGTTTTCCCTTTTTTTCCCACCATGCTTGATATCCAACTGCTGCGCAAAGACATCGACGCCGTCGCTGCGCGCCTCAAAGATCGCGGCTACGTGCTCGACGTGGCCGGCTTTGCCGCGCTCGAAGCGGAACGCAAGGCCATCCAGACCCGCACGGAAGAGCTGCAGGCGCGCCGCAACAGCCTGTCCAAGCAAATCGGCATGCTCAAGGGCAAGGGCGAGGATGCATCGGGCGTGATGGCTGAGGTGTCGGGCATCGGTGACGAGCTGAAGGCGTCTGCCGCGCAACTCGACGTGGTGCAGGCCAAGGTGCAGGAGTTGATGCTGTCGATCCCGAACCTGCCGCACGAAAGCGTGCCGGCCGGTCGCGACGAAACGCAGAACGTGGAAGTGCGCCGCGAAGGCACGCCGCGTACGTTCGACTTCCCCGTCAAGGATCACGTGGACCTGGGCGCCGCGCTGGGGCTGGATTTCGATGCGGGCGCCAAGCTGTCGGGCGCGCGATTCACCGTCCTGAAGGGGCAGGTGGCGCGTCTGCATCGCGCACTCGCGCAGTTCATGCTCGACACGCACACGCTGGAGCACGGCTACACCGAGGCGTACGTGCCGTACATCGTCAACGCAGCGTCGATGCGTGGCACCGGCCAGTTGCCGAAGTTTGAGGAAGACCTGTTCCGCGTGCCGCGCAAGATGGGGCACAGCGCAGAAGAGGAAGACGGCGAGCGCGTCGAAAACTTCTACCTGATCCCGACCGCCGAAGTGCCGCTCACGAACCTCGTGCGCGATGAGATCGTTGCCGCCGATGCGCTGCCGATGATGTTCGCCGCGCATTCGCCGTGCTTCCGTTCGGAAGCCGGTTCGTACGGCAAGGACACGCGCGGCATGATCCGCCAGCACCAGTTCGACAAGGTTGAGATGGTGCAGATCGTGCAGCCCGAGACCTCAGCCGCCGCGCTCGACGCCATGACCAACTGCGCCGAGAACATCCTGCGCAAGCTCGAACTGCCATTCCGCACCGTCGTGCTGTGCACGGGCGACATGGGCTTCGGCAGCACCAAGACGTACGACATTGAGGTGTGGATTCCGGCGCAGAACACGTACCGCGAGATCAGCTCGTGCTCGAACATGGGCGACTTCCAGGCGCGCCGCATGCAAGCGCGCTTCCGCAACGCACAGGGCAAGCCGGAACTGGTGCACACGCTCAACGGTTCGGGCCTGGCCGTGGGCCGTACGCTGGTCGCCGTGCTGGAGAACTACCAGAACGCGGATGGCTCGGTCACGGTGCCGGCGGTGCTGCGCCCGTATCTGGGCGGCCAGGAAGTGCTGAAACCGGCAGTTTGACGAGTTGTGCCGGCCCTCTTGATTTGGCCGGAAAAATTCTGTTATAGTCGCGGTTTCGCGATTCAGCGACCCAGTTACCGGAGAGGTGGCAGAGTGGTCGAATGTACCTGACTCGAAATCAGGCGTACCGGCGACGGTACCGTGGGTTCGAATCCCACCCTCTCCGCCAGCAGTAGCAAAAGCCCCTTGGTTTTACGACCAAGGGGCTTTTTGTTTGGCTTAGATTTTGTCTGGCGAAAAAACGTCGACACCGGCGGTCACGCCGCGCGGCTGGCCGCCCGCGCCAACATGTTTTCGATCTGCTGATCCTTCTCTTCCCAGAGCTGGGCGAGCCAGCGGTGGAAATCGCTACGGAAGGCGGCATCGGTGCTGTAGTCGTGCGTGCAGAAGTCCGGCGGGATCGGCAGCTCGCGGATATGCACCATCACCCGGCCGGCTTGGCCGCTGGCCAACTGCCAGAAGCTTGGTGTGCCGTCTGGGTAGGCAATGCTGATATCGAGCAGCGATTGGAACCGCCCACCCATGGCATTGAGCGTCAAGGCCAGCGCGCCGGCCTTTGGCTTGAGCAGATGGCGATAGGGCGACGACTGCTTCCGGTGTTTTGCGGGGGTGTACCGCGTGCCTTCGGCAAAGTTCATGACGCTGGTCGGCACGTGGGCGAACTTGGCGCAGGCGCGACGCGTGGTTTCGCGGTCTTGATTGCGCAACTCGGGGTGTTTGCGCAGCGCTGCTTTGGAGTGCCGACGCATGAACGGGAAATCCAGCGCCCACCAGGCCAGGCCGATGACCGGCACGTAGATCAACTGCTGCTTGAGGAAGAACTTCAGCAGCGGGATGCGTCGGTTCAACACCCGCTGCAGCACAAAGATGTCCACCCACGACCGATGGTTGCAGTTGACCAGGTACCAGCCCGCGTAGCGCAGGTTGTCGGCACCTTCAACGCTCCACGGCTCGCGTTGCAGCACGCCGATCCAGGCGTTGTTGCAACCGATCCAGCACGTGGCGACCCAGTTGAGTATGGGATCGATCCGGCGGCGGACTGCCGCTGCCGGCACCAGCAGCTTGAACGCCGAGAGCGTGAACAGCGGCACGCTCCAGAACAGTGTGTTCAGGGCCAGCAGAATTGAGCTAAGCGTGCCCAGTACAAAGGCAGGCAGGACGCGAATCAAGGCTCCTCCAATGAGCGCCCCCGGGTGGTCCCGGCAGGCAGAAATCGTGATGTTGACGATACGCGAGCGTAGCGCGGATCGGCCGTCCAGACCATGCGTTGCGTCAGGATTCATGCTTCGCATCTGAGGGGCGTAAAAAAACCCTTGGTGTGGGCCAAGGGTTTTTCTCTGCTCAGGTACGGCTCAGAACGAATGCTTCAGCCCCACACCCGCCAGCACCGTCTTCGCGCCCGGCGCCGTGCCGCCCGCAACGATGGACGTCTTGAGGCTCTCCAGCGGATCGGCCGTGCCCACCGCGCCCGCATTCACGTACACGAGCTGCGCATACAGTGTGGTCCGTTTGGAAAATGCGTAGTCGTTGCTCAGCACGACCGACTTGGTGGAGCTGTCGTGCGCGCTGCTTTCGTACTTGCTGTAGTAGCCGGCCAGCGAGGCAGTGTTGGCGGGGCTCCACTTGTAGTCGAGCCCGACGCCGATCGATTTGACGTCCGACACGCGTTGGCCGCTCGGCGCGTTGTTGGTCACGCCAATGTAGTTCACTCGGCCCGTGAAGGCATCGAACGGCACGGCCACGCCTGCGCTCCACAAGCGGCTGAGGGTCTCGCCCGTGCCGCTGTCCGCCGTTGACTGATAGCCGAGGCCGACTGTGACCGGGCCCGTGTACGTGGCGCCCAGCGAGAGTTCGTTGCCGCGCTTGAAGCTGCCGGCGGTCTCGCCAAATGAGTACGCAACGCCTAGCCACACGGGGCCGAAGTTGTTGGAGTACTGCAGTGCATTGCCAATGAACACGCCGACGTCGTTGCCGGGGTTGGTGCCGGCGCCCATCGCGTTGCCCGGTGCGGGCAGTTGGTTGTAAGCCCAGCCGTACAGATTCGAGAACTGCTCCTTGAAGCCGCGCGCTTCCGTGCCGATCGTGCCGATGAGCGCAGGGCTGTACTGGCGCCCCAGCGTGACCGCGCCCCAGTTGCCGCTGAGCCCGACGTTCGCCTGCCGGCGGAACAGCTCGGAGCTGAAGCCGGGGCCGGTGGTGAGCGTGCCGGTGTCGCTGCTGAAATGCCCTTCGAGGTTGAAGTTGGCCTTCAAGCCGCTGCCCAGGTCTTCCGATCCCTTGAGGCCCCAGATGCTTGGGCTGATGCCGCCCGAATGCATTTCCGTGATGCTGCCGCCGGCTGCGCTGCGGTTTTGATACTGGAGTCCGGCATCGACTGTGCCGTAGATCGTGACCGACGATTGTGCGATGGCGCCGCTCGCTGCGCAGCCGAGGGCGGCTGCAATGGCGGTCAGGACGCAGGGTCGAAGGCGTGTGTTCTGCATGTTGTCTCCGTATTGTCGTTGTGTGATGCGTCCATTGAATTGGCTCGAACGCATGCGGTGTTGGCGCTAAACACGCAGGGCGCGCGCTCAACGTCGGCGGGACTTTGCAATATGCATACCACGGCGTTCGCGGCGCATTGCACGCAGTTGCAAGCAGTTGATTAACGTTTGCGGACGCAGGCACCTGTGCCGGCGATGTGGCGTGGCGGGACAGTTGATGCAACACATGTCCGCCGTCTGTTCAGCAATGGAGCAGCGGCGATCAGGCGCTCGGCGCGCTTTGCATCCAGCGATCTTCGAGCTCGCGCCACGCACGTCCGACGTTCAGCGCATGGCGGGGGTGGAAGTTGCGCCAGTCGCGATAGGCGTCGCCCGGGACGTACGCGAGCGCGCGAGCTGCATCGCCACCGGCTTCAATGGCGCGCGTGATCGCGCTGTCGAGCATGTCGAGATAGGCCAGCGTCGGTTGCAGCATCTGCGCCGGTGTGCCGATGGCGGTGCCGACGACGATGTTGGCCGGCAGTTGCGCAAGCGCCTGCAATGCTTGGCGCCAGCCAAGCAGCGACCCGTCCTGCAGGTCTGGAATGCGCTGCCGATATGCGAGGCCACCGGTGCACAGCACGCCGCGTTGCGGCGCGTACAGCACCGTGTCCGATGCGCTGTGCGCCGCCGTGCAGACGTGGACTTGCCAGGCTGTCTTGCCGGTGTGCAGCCAATCGCCATCGCGCAATGCGGGCTCGGGATAGACGATCTGCGTTTCGTGCATGACGCGCGCACCGAGCAGGGCAGTCAACCGTGCCAGGCAGGTCTGGCAACGCTGGCGCATGAGGTCGGCGGTGGCGGCCGATGCCAGAAAGGCAGGGCGCGGCTGCAGTTGCGCGAACGCCGCGTTGGCAAGCACGTGCTCCGGGTGCGCATGCGTGTTGACCACCCAGCGGATGGGTTCCGCCGTGATGTGCCGGATGGCCGCGATCAGATGGTGTCCCCATCGCGCGTGCGGGCCAGGGTCCACCACGAGCACGCCGTTGCCGGTCGTGTGCACCAGTGTGGGCACAACCTCTCCGGCATTACCCCGCGAGGCTTCTGCGTTGACGGCGCGCGCAGCGTACAGGCCATCCTGCAGGCGCAACAGCGTAACGCGGGCAGGTGCCGCAGATGTCGTCGGCGCCGGATTGATCAGGGTCGCGAGCATGATCCGCATCCAGCGTCGCCGCACGGGGTCTGGCGCCATGTCAGGGCGCCAGCGCGGCGTTCTCGTAGCGTGGGTAGAAGCGGGTCACGTTGCGCACGTACTCCGCGGGCATTCCGCCCCATTGCGCGTAGGGCGCGTCAACCGGCATCGCAATCACCTCGGCCAGGTCGCGTCCTTCCGCCGCAGCGCGACGCATGCGCGCATCGAGCCACTGCAGGTACTGGCGTGTCTGTGCGATGGCGTCTGCGTGGCCGAGCGCGGGCCCGTGGCTGGGGATCAACACGCGCGCCCTGCTATCCGCAACGATCTTCTGCAAAGCGTCCAGGCTAGCCAGCCAATGCGCAATGTTGGCGTGCGGCGTGGTGGGGATCCGGTCTCGAAAGGCAATGCCGCCGGCGAAGACGACACCGCTGGTCCGGTCCACCAGGACGAGATCGTCGTCGGTATGCCCGTCGAGCCGGATGAGGTCGATGCGGTGGCTGCCCATGGTGCGTGCGCCGGGCGTCAATGGCACGCCGGGCGGTGTGGATACCGTGTTCTGCATCCACGCGCCGCAGATGCGGTAGAGATTGTCGGCATAGGCCGCGCCTTCGCGTTGCGCGCCGGCAATGGTGCCGGGCAGCGCCTGGGCGCCGACATCCGCATAGGCCTGGTTGCCGAAGAAATAGTCGGGATGCAGGTTGAGGTTGAACACCCAGCGCACCGGCGCCGATGTGACCGTGCGGATGGCCTGGCGCTGCTGTTCGCCGTACAGGAGCGACGGCCCTGTGTTAATGACGAGCACGCCGTCGCCCGTATCGATGAAGCCGGTGTTGATGATGTTGCAGCCGTTGCGCGCCGAGAAATCTGCGTTGGCGCCTTCCAGCACCCAGACGCCGGGCGCAATTGCGTGCGGTACGAGGTGGTAGTCGGGGCCCTCTGCGCGTGCGAGGCCGGCCAACATCGCGAGGCAGAGCAGGAAGCCAAACCGTTGGTGCCGTCGGCTCATCGTGTCACCTGTGCGCGGATGCGGTTGCCGTTGTTGTCGACGCCGGCCACGCTGATGCCGCGTTCAACAGGGCCATCCAGATCGAACGAGAAGATCGGGTTTTCAGCCACGGGTTCGTACAGCTTCAGTTCAAGCATGGGCTGACGCCGGGCATCGAGCAGATTGAGCTGCTCGATATGGAAGGACGGAATGCCCGCCACCAAGCCCGTGTCCATCGGATGCATCACGCGCAGGCGGATGCGGCTGCCCGCGCCGTTGAAGCCCGGAAACACGCGCGACTCGACCTGGTTCAGCGTGGTGCTCCACGTGGCGTCCTGGCGTGTGGCCCCGGGCAGCGTGCAGCCGCCGCCGGTGGCATCCACCTGGAAGGTACCGACATGCCAGACACCGTCCTGCGTGCGCGCCGCCACGCGCACCGCAGAGGCCTCCTGCAGCTTGAACCGGAACGACAGCGCCGGGCGCACGTGCATGGGCGCGAATTCCAGCACCTTGCGGATCGGGTTGCGGTCGACCACGACGACGATGCGCTCCACCTTGCCGAGCGCTGACGCGTCAAACGCAATCGGCACCTGCATCGGGTCTTCCGCAAATGCCGGCCCGGTGATCCTGATGCGGCTGTCGAACGTTGTCCGCGCCGCGCCAAACACCTCCTGCTGAATCGTCGGCCAGAGCGGCGAGGCCGCCGGGTCGATATTCGTATCGGCGCAGGCCGGCCAGGACAGGCACGCGACGGCCAGCGCGGCAGCGGCAGCATGGAGTGAAGCCGTTCTCATCGTGTGCCTTGGCAGGTTCAGATGAAAGGCCCGTGTTGCGAAAGTCATGCCATGCGTGCTTGGTGTCCGCACGCGCGTCCATCGGGTGTTCAGGTGATGGGGCGTTGAGCTTTGCAACACCTGTTGTTCCATTCTGGAGCACTCTCGCAAGCCGATTGGCGTGAACAGTCGATGCGGAGTGGATGCAGCATCCGCCGCAGGGGATGGCCCGGGTTTTGCAGATGACGACCGGACACAGCGCAGACAACGACGCTGCGGTCATCACTCAAACATCAGGAGACAACCCATGCGTTACGCTCATCCCGGCACTCCCGGCGCCATCGTTTCGTTCAAGCCGCGCTATGGCAATTTCATCGGTGGCGAATTCGTGTCGCCGGTCAAGGGCCAGTACTTCACCAACACCACGCCGGTGACGGGCGAGGTGATCGGCGAGTTCCCGCGCTCGACCGCGGAAGACATCGACCGCGCGCTCGACGCCGCCCATGCTGCCGCTGACGCCTGGGGTCGTACCTCAGTGCAGGACCGCTCGCTGATCCTGCTGAAGATCGCCGACCGCATCGAGCAGAACCTCGAGCTGCTGGCCGTGACCGAAACGTGGGACAACGGCAAGCCCGTGCGTGAAACGCTGAACGCCGACATCCCGCTGGCTGTCGACCACTTCCGCTACTTCGCTGGCTGCATTCGCGCGCAAGAAGGTTCCGCTGCCGAGATCAACGAGCACACCGTGGCGTATCACATCCACGAGCCGCTGGGCGTGGTCGGCCAGATCATCCCGTGGAATTTTCCGCTGCTGATGGCTGCATGGAAGCTGGCGCCTGCACTGGCTGCCGGCAACTGCGTGGTGCTCAAGCCGGCTGAGCAGACGCCGCTGGGCATCTGCGTGCTGATGGAACTGATTGGCGACCTGCTGCCGGCGGGCGTGCTCAACGTCGTGCATGGCTACGGCAAGGAAGCCGGCGAGGCCCTGGCTACCAGCAAGCGCATCGCGAAGATCGCCTTCACGGGCTCGACGCCGGTGGGCTCGCACATCATGAAGTGCGCGGCGGAAAACATCATCCCGTCGACGGTGGAGCTGGGTGGCAAGTCGCCCAACATCTACTTCGAAGACATCATGCAGGCCGAGCCGAGCTTCATCGAAAAGGCTGCCGAAGGCCTGGTGCTGGGCTTCTTCAACCAGGGCGAGGTGTGCACGTGCCCGTCGCGCGCGCTGGTGCAGGAATCCATCTACAGCCGTTTCATGGATGCGGTGATGACCAAGGTGGCCGCCATCAAGCGCGGTGACCCGCTCGACACCGACACGATGGTTGGCGCGCAGGCTTCGGAGCAGCAGTTCTACAAGATCCGCAGCTACCTGGAGATCGCGCAGGAAGAAGGCGCCGAATGCCTGGTCGGCGGCGACGTGGAAGTGCTGCCCGGCAATCTGTCGAAGGGCTATTACATCAAGCCGACGCTGCTCAAGGGCGACAACAGCATGCGCGTGTTCCAGGAAGAGATCTTCGGCCCGGTGATTGCCGTGACGACGTTCAAGGACGAAGCACAGGCGCTGCAGATTGCCAACGACACCGATTTTGGCCTGGGCGCCGGTCTGTGGACGCGCGACATCAACCGCGCGTACCGCGTGGGCCGCGCCATCAAGGCGGGGCGCGTGTGGACGAACTGCTACCACCTGTATCCGGCGCACGCAGCGTTCGGTGGCTACAAGAAGTCGGGCGTGGGCCGCGAGACCCACAAGATGATGCTCGACCACTATCAGCAGACCAAGAACCTGCTGGTGAGCTACGACACCAAGCCGCTGGGCTTCTTCTGATGGTGTAGCAGGACGGCTGGCGCATGGTCATCGACACCCGTGCGCCAGCCGCTGACCTGCGAGGCAAAGACCTCGCCGGCGAAAAAAGAAGAGGAGACATGGCCGTGTGCCAACCATTTGCCCTGCCGCAACGCGCGCAGGTGTCTTCCCCATTGCCGCTGACTCCCTGCCGGGATTAGCCACCGCCACGCCGTTCTCCGGGATGCGTCATCGAGACCCGCGCCCCGAGAACCGCGAGCGAGAACATCAGGGAGACACTTCGTGCATTCGAATACCAGCCGTTCGGGGAAGGGCGCCCGCCGTGCGCGCAATGCCGCGCTGCGCCTTGCTGGCGGGGTCGCTGCGCTCGCTGCCGTGGGCTCTTGCTCGCCCGCGTTGGCCGAAGACCAGATCGTGGCGGTGGCATTGCCGACCGCGCAGGTCGTGGGCTCTACCCCGATCGACAGCATTGGCGTGCCGCTGTCGCAGTTCCCTGCCAATGCGCAGCGCATTAGCGCAAAGGATGCGCGCGAGCAACGCAGCTCGAATCTGGCGGACCTGCTGAACGACAACCTCGGCCAGGTCAGCATCAGCAATGGGTCAGGCAATCCGTACCAGAACGACATCAACTACCGCGGGTTTCAGGTGTCGTCGCTGCTGGGTGTGCCCATTGGCGTGTCGGTCTACTTTGACGGCGTGCGGATGAACGAGCCCTTCGGCTCCATCGTGAACTGGGATCTGATTCCCATGAACGCGATGTCCAGCGTCAACATCCTGCCGGGCTCCAATCCGATGTTCGGCCTCAACACCCTGGGCGGCGCGCTGGTCGTCAACACGAAGAACGGCAAGGACAACGCAGGCACGTCGATCGAGGCACTGGGCGGGTCGTTTGGCCGCCGTGCGCTGAGCTTTGAGACCGGTATCGTCGACAAGGCACACGGCACCGATTACTTCGTCGCCGGCAACGTCGACCGGCAAGACGGCTTTCGCGATCACTCGGGTTCGAACGTCAAGCAACTGTATGGAAAAGCGCGGTGGCACGGCAACGACGGCGCTACCCAGCTGGAGCTGTCGGCCGCACTTGCAGATACTTCGCTGAGCGGCACGCAGTCGTTGCCGATGGACATGATGGCCAACCGCAGTGCCGCCTATACGTGGCCCGACACCATCTCAAACCGGATGGCGCTGCTGAACCTGAAGGGCAGCCATTGGCTGAACGACACCAACCAACTGGCCGGCAGCGTCTACTACCGCAAGGCCAGCCTTCACAACGTCAACAGCAATGCGCAACTCGACGACGGCTGTTTCAACGACGACGGCTCGCTGGCAACGACCACCGCAGGCGGCATCACCACGTACAAGTGCGCGAACAAGGCGCCCAATGGCACGGCAGTGAATGCCGTGACGGGCGCGAATGCCCTGGCGCTCGGCTACGGCCGCTGGACCAACGCCATCAACACGAGCATCGTCGATTCCGCCACGCATGAAGACACGGTAGGTACGTCCCTGCAGTGGTCGAATTTCAGCCAATTGGCGGGACGCAACAATACGTTCACCTTCGGTGGTGCGTTCGACCATTCGCGCATCACGTACGACCAGACCACATATCTGGCACGTTTGATCAACTATCAGGCGGTGGTGATCCCGAATCAA
This sequence comes from Ralstonia mojiangensis, assembly GCF_023955645.1. NCBI lineage: Bacteria > Pseudomonadati > Pseudomonadota > Betaproteobacteria > Burkholderiales > Burkholderiaceae > Ralstonia > Ralstonia mojiangensis. The sequence goes on from NZ_JAMXHU010000001.1 coordinate 544,614, forward strand.
ACGTACGGATTCACCGCCGATGGATCGGCGCCGTCGGCATCGAACCCGGCTTTGTTCACAGGCAGCAACGTGATCGGTTCGGTCAACCTGTCGTCCAACGTCAACAACTTCAGCGCGTACTTCACCGATACGTTCAGCGTGACGGACAAGCTGAGCGTGACCGCATCCGGAAGCTTCAACTACACCACGCTCAACCAGGGCGGTGCCAACAACAGGTATCTGAACGAAGACGGCGGTTACGCCTGGACGGACGACGTATCGGGCGTGTCGTATTACAACCCCGGCTACGCGAACGCCTACCGGTATTCGAACGCCGGATCGGGTGCGGCATCCGCCCCTAACGGTGTGCCGGCCGGCGCAGTGGCCGGCCCGGAAACCAATAGTCTGGCCGGCTCGCATCACTATCACCGGTTCAACCCGGCATTGGGATTCAACTACGACCTCGGGGCCGGGCAGGGCATCTTCGGCAGCTATAGCGAATCGATGCGCGCGCCGACATCGATCGAGCTGTCTTGCGCCGATCCAAACAGCCCGTGCTCGCTGCCGACCGGGTTCAACGGCGATCCGGACCTGAAAGCCGTGGTGGCCAAAACCATCGAGTTTGGCGGTCGCGGAAAGCTGGGCAAGTCCACCTACTGGAGTGCGTCGGTCTATGACTCGCGCCTCAGCAATGACATCCAGTTCATCGCCACGTCAAACACGTACGGCTACTTCGCCAACGTCGGCAAGACGGAGCGGCGTGGCTTTGAGCTGGGCGCCAGCACGAAGATCGACAAGTGGTCGTTGTCGGCCAACTTTGGTTATGTCGATGCGATCTACAAGTCGGCATTTACCACGGCCAGTGGGCAGAACGTGGTCAGCGGCAACAAGATCCCTGGCATCCCCGCAAAGACGCTCAAGCTTGGGCTCTCGTACGCCTTCAGCCCGAACCTGTCGATGGGCGGGAATGTGATTCTGGTCAGCAAGCAGATCGCGCACGGCAACGAAAGCAATGCCGACCCGAACGGCCAGGTGGCCGGCTACGGCCTCGTCAATCTGAACCTGCACTACAAGCCGACAAGCAACCTCGAAATCTCGGCGTACATCAGCAATCTGTTCAACAAGCGCTATTCCACGTATGGCCTGTCGGGCATGCGGAGCATCTACACGCTGGCGACGCAGCAGTTCATGACGCCTGCGCCGCCACGCGCAATCTGGATTGGCCTGACGTATTCGTTTGGAGGCAAAGCCTCCGGTGCCGACAAGGACTGAGCCCCCGTAGAAGAGACGATCATGAATGCATTGACCTACTACATCCGGATTGCCACGTTGATCAGCGTGGGTTTGGTATCCACCCTCCAGGCGGTAGCAGAGGTGCCGGACCCCGTCGCCTATGTCACGAATCAGGGCGGCGGCGTGACCGTGCTGAATGCACGCACGCTCAAACGGGTTGACGAGATTGCCGTGGGCAAGGACCCGCGCGGCCTTGCCGTCACCCCCGATGGCCGCTGGCTGCTGACGGCCAACCAGGGCAGCGCCGATGTGTCGGTGGTTGATACGGCCACACGCAAGGAGATCAAACGCATCGCAGTCGGCAGGAATGTCGAATTCATGCGCATCTCGCCCGACGGGCGCCGGGCGTTCGTCACCTACGAGCCTTCGTCGGAAGGTGGGCCGCCGGCCAAGAACGACAGTGCCCGGAAAGACGAAGGCGAGAAGGACGAAGCCCCCGCCGAAGTCGCGATTATCGATCTCAGCCAGTGGGCCGTGGTTGGCCGCATCAAGGCTGCACGCGAGACCGAAGCCATCGAGTTTTCACCGGAGGGCAAGTTGCTGCTGGTGGCGAACGAGGGTGACAACACGGTCGGTGTCTATGAGTTGTCCACGCTCAAGCAGATCCGGCGGGTGGATGTTGCGCCGTTCGGCAATCGGCCGCGCGGCATCAAGATCGCGCCGGATGGCAAGACCTATGTGGTGACACTCGAAAACTCGAACAACCTGTTGTTGCTCGACCCCGCTTTCAAGCCGATCAAGACTGTGCCCACAGGGCAGGGACCGTACGGCATCGCGTTTGACCGCGAGGGCCGATACCTCTGGGTGGCCGCCAGCCGCGCAGATCAGCTGCAGGTGTTCGATGCCCGCACCTTCGCGCCGGTGGCCGCCATTCCGGTCGGCAAGCGTTGCTGGCATTTCAGCTTCACGCCCGGAGAGCAGAAGCTGCTGCTCGCCTGTGGCCGGTCGAACAGTGTGCAGGTGATCGACGCGCAGAAGCGCGAGGTCGTCGATACGCTCCCGGGCTACAAGCTGCCCTGGGGTGTGGTGACCTATCCAACTTCAGTGGGCACTCTTGATGCGCCGCGCTGATCGCCCCTCCGCCGCACCGGCGCCGGCCTACGCGGGCCTGCCGATCGCTTTGCATTGGGCGAGCGCCTTGCTGCTATGCGGGCTGTTTGCGCTGGGCTACTACATGACGGGCCTGGCCAAGGGCGCGCCCGGAAAGGCCGCCTGGGTGAATCTGCATAAGTCGCTCGGCCTGACGGCGGCGCTGGTGATTGCGTGGCGCGTGGCCGTGCGCATACGCCGTGCTGCGCCCCCGTCAATTCCGGGGCTGCATTGCTGGGAGGCGGAGCTGGCGCGTATCACCCACCGCCTGCTCTACATGTGCATGGTCGTCATGCCGCTGTCGGGTTACGTCGGGTCTTCTTTCAATCAATACGGAACGCGCTTCTGGGGCGTGCCATTGCCGCGCTGGGGTTGGGTCGACAGCGCGCTGCAGCACATGTTCTACACGGTACACAGCACGACGGCCGACCTGCTGCTCTGCTTGGTTGCCTTCCACGTTGCCGGGGTGATCAAGCACCAATGGCTCGACGCACAGCGGTGCGTGCAGCGCATGTTGCCGGGCCGGCGCTCGCGCGCGCTGTAAGCCGCGGTCGTCGCGTGCTGCGTTCATTGCGCTGCTCCATTTCGCAACAGAACACACGATGTGTTGCGGTATGGCACGCAACACCGCACTGCAAGCTGGTTGAAACCGTGATTTCACGGTGTTTTTTGATGGCACGGGATTTGCCCTGAGTCCCACCGGTGTGACATCACACTGCCGGACCTGGACCATAAATAGAGGTAGAGGAGACAAGAATGAGGACACTACGAGTGATTGCACTTGCGGCTGCCATGGCGGCAGCAAGTGTTGCCGTGCACGCGGCAACGCCCCCCGTTACCGATGCCATGATCGAGAACGACGCGAAATCGTCGAACGACGTGCTGACCTGGGGCATGGGTACGCAAGGGCAGCGCTTCTCGACACTCACCAAGATCAACACGAAAAATGTCGGCCAGCTCGTGCCGGCTTGGTCGTTCTCGTTTGGCGGTGAGAAGCAGCGCGGGCAGGAAGCCCAGCCGCTGATCTACAACGGCAAGATGTTCGTCACGGCGTCGTACTCGCGCATCTATGCGATCGACCTGAAGACCGGCAAGAAGCTGTGGAAGTACGAGCAGCGTCTGCCCGAGGGCATCATGCCGTGCTGCGACGTCGTCAACCGCGGTGCTGCGCTGTACGACAATCTCGTCATCTTCTCTACGCTGGATGCGCAACTGATCGCGCTCAATCAGGACACCGGCAAAATCGTCTGGAAAGAGAAGATCGAAGACTACGCCGCCGGCTACTCGACGACCGCCGCACCGCTGATTGTGAAGGGCATGGTGCTGACGGGCGTGTCGGGTGGCGAGTTTGGCGTGGTAGGTCGCGTGGAAGCGCGCGATGCCAAGACTGGCCAGTTGATCTGGTCGCGTCCGACCGTCGAAGGCCACATGGGCTACAAGTACGACAAGGACGGCAACAAGACCGAGAACGGCATGACGGGCACGCTCAACGCGAGCTGGCCAGGCGAGACGTGGAAGACCGGTGGCGCATCGACGTGGCTGGGCGGCACGTATGACGCGCAGACCAACCTCGTCTACTTCGGCACCGGCAACCCGGGGCCGTGGAACAGCCACCTGCGCAAGGGCGACAACCTGTATTCATCGTCGACGCTGGCCATCGACCCAGACACTGGCAAGATCGTCTGGCACTACCAGAACACCCCGAACGACGGTTGGGATTTCGACGGCGTGAACGAGTTCGTCACGTTCGACTTGGACGGCAAGCGCGTCGGCGGCAAGGCTGACCGCAACGGCTTCTTCTACGTGAACGACGCAAAGACCGGCAAGCTGCTCAACGCGTTCCCGTTTGTGAAGGTCAACTGGGCCACCAGCATCGACCTCAAGACCGGCCGCCCGAACTACGCACCGGACCACCGCCCGGGCGATCCGGCGCAGGCCACGGGTGAAGAGAAGAAGGGCAAGGCGGTGTTTGCCGAGCCCGGCTTCCTTGGCGGCAAGAACCAGATGCCGATGGCATACAGCCCGCAAACCGGCCTGTTCTACGTGCCCGCCAACGAGTGGGGCATGGACATCTGGAACGAGCCCGTCAGCTACAAGAAGGGCGCGGCCTACCTGGGTGCCGGCTTCACCATCAAGCCGCTCAATGAGGATTACATCGGCGCACTGCGCGCGATCAACCCGAAGACCGGCAAGATCGAATGGCAGATCAAGAACAACGCGCCGCTGTGGGGTGGTGTGATGACGACTGCCGGCGGCCTGGTGTTCTGGGGCACGCCCGAGGGTTACCTGAAGGCGGCTGATGCCAAGACCGGCAAGGAGCTTTGGGAATTCCAGACCGGCAGCGGCATCGTTGCGCCCCCCGTCACCTGGGAAGACAACGGCGAGCAATTCGTGGCCGTGGTGTCGGGCTGGGGTGGTGCAGTGCCGCTGTGGGGCGGTGAAGTGGCCAAGCGCGTGAACTTCCTGGAGCAGGGCGGTTCGGTTTGGGTGTTCAAGCTGCACAAGAACTGACGTGCTGAGTTGAGCGCTGTGCGCCCCGTGCGGCGCACAGCCTCTCGCACAGCTTCATGGAGTTTCAGATCGTGATCATGCGTAATGGAGTGTTTTCGTTGCTGGCGGTAGCGTGCGCAGCAATTGGAGCGGCGCCCGCCCAAGCCGCGCCCGACATGCAGGCCCTGGCCGACAAGAGCGGCTGTTTCTCGTGCCACAGCATGCATGCCAAGATCGTCGGCCCAGCCTTTGCCGACGTGGCCGCGAAGTACAAGGGCGATGCTGATGCGCCGACCAGACTGGCGCAGAAAGTACGCGACGGCGGCAAGGGCACGTGGGGCCGCATTCCAATGCCTCCGCATCCCAATCTCAAGGAAGACGAGGCGAAGCAATTGGTGGCCTGGGTGCTAAGTTCGGGCTCGTAAGTTTCTACGTTGCTTGCAAGGGAAGAGGGCCGGCATTGTCCGGCCCTTCTTTCTTCTATGACCGCGCTCTACGGCTGTGTGAGCCGGCGCGAATTAGCATCGGTCCGGAACATGATCGGCACTTCACCGGTACGGGTGTCCCGCATCTGCCCGAAGCCGTTCATCGCAGCCATCCGGCCTTGCAGCACCACCTTCTGCAGCGCGCCGTGATCTGCAGACTTTCCGCACACCGGGTCGGTGCGCGTCGCATCGCCCGTCAGCAGATACGCCTGACAGCGGCAGCCGCCCGCATCTTCTTCGCGCGATTCGCATGACTGGCACGGCTCCGGCATCCAGTGCGTGCCGCGAAAGCGCTGAAAGGCGTCGCTGCTTCGCCAGATGTCGCGCAGCGGCTGGCTGAGCACATTGGGCAGCTCCAGCCCCGGCAACATGCGCGCGGAATGGCAGGGCAGCGCAACGCCATCCGGCGCGATGCCCAGGAATGTTGTGCCCCAGCCGTTCATGCACTTCTTCGGGCGCTGCTCGAAGTAATCCGGCACGACGTAAAGCAATTGGCATCGGTTGCCAATGCGGGTCCGGTAGTCATTTACGACGGCCTCGGCATCGCGCAGTTGCTCCAGGGTCGGCATCAGCGCCAGGCGGTTCTCCCATGCCCAGCCGTAGTACTGCGTGTTGGCAAGCTCCAGGTATTCAGCGCCGATCTCCAGCGCCATGTCGATGATGGCGCCCACGTGCGGCAGGTTGTGCCGGTGCATCACGCAGTTCATCACCATCGGATAACCATGAGCCTTGATGAGATCGGCCACGCGGCGCTTCAGGTCGAAGGTGCGCGTGCTCGACAGAAAGTCGTTCATCTCGCGCGTGGAGTCCTGGAACGACAACTGAATATGGTCGAGCCCCGCAGCGCGCAACGCCCCAAGACGCGCGTCGGTCAGGCCCACCCCGGACGTCACAAGGTTCACGTAGAACCCGAGCCCATGCGCATGCGCCACCAGCGTTTCAAGATCCTTGCGCAATAGCGGCTCGCCGCCCGACAGGCCAAGCTGCACCGCGCCCAGCGCGCGCGCCTGGGTGAATACGTCGCACCACTGCTCCGTGGTGAGTTCCTGATTGTGCCGTGTGTAGTCGACCGGGTTGGAGCAGAAGGCGCAATGCAGCGGGCAACGGTAGGTCAGCTCGGCCAGCAGCCAGAGCGGCGGACCAGGCATCGGCGCAGCTGCCGGCGCCAGCAGCGATTCGGCTTCAAACGAGCCAGCCGCGTTCAAGTGCATGTTTGACAAAGGCGTGGACCTCCGGAGCGATGCCCTGCACGCCAAAGGCGGATTGCAGGTCATCGATCAGCATGTCGAGGGTATGGGCGCCGTCGCAGCGCTGCAGGATTGCGGCCGCGCTGTCATTGAGCGTGACCATGCCCTCGGGATACAGCAGCACCCAGCTCTGCTGCATGTCTTCCCATTGCAGCCGGAAGGTCCGGTGCAGCATGGGGTGGGCCGGATCAGGCAAGGGAGGGCTCATGTGCGTGGGCCTGTTGGATGGCATCGAGCATCGACCAGAGGATGTCGAGCTTGAACTGCAGGATGTCCAGCGCACGCTGTTGTTGCTCGGGCGTGCGGAAGTAGTCGAGGGTCACGCGCAGGCCGTGCTCGACATCGCGCGAGGCCAGCGGAATGCGCGAGCGGAAGTACGCCAGCCCTTCTGGCTGCACCCACGGATAGTGATCGGGCCAGCCGGCCAGCCGCTCCTTGTGGATGTCCGGCGCGAACATCTCCGTGAGCGAGGAGCACACCGCCTCCTGCCACGGCGCTCGGCGCGCAAAGTTCACATACGCATCCACCGCAAAGCGCACGCCCGGCAGCAGATACCGGTGAGACCACAGTGCGTCGCGCGTCAGCCCCACGGCTTCGCCCAGCCGCACCCAGCTTTCGATGCCGCCAGGGCGTGTCTCGTCACCGTCGTGATCATGAATGCGGACGATCCACTCGCGCCGCGTCGCCCGGTCAGGGCAGTTGGACAGGATGGCGGCATCCTTGAGCGGGATGTTGACCTGGTAGTAGAACCGGTTCGCAACCCACGTGCGGATTTCCTCCGGCGTGCATTCGCCGGCGCGCATGCGCAAGTTGAACGGATGATGGATGTGATAGCCCGCCTGCTTCGCGCGCAACCGCGCTTCGAAGTCTTCGGCCGTCCACGCAACAGGATGTGTCATAGCGAGATTTCCATGCCGTCGTAAGCCACCTCGATGCCGTGCGCCTCCAACTCGCGGCGCTGCGGCGAGTCTTCATCGAGGATCGGGTTGGTGTTGTTGATGTGGATGAGCACCTTGCGCGTTGCCGGCAACTGGTCGAGCACTTCAATCATGCCGCCCGGGCCCGATTGCGCGAGGTGGCCCATGTCGCCTGCCGTCTTGGTGGAAAAGCCAAGGGCGAGCATCTCGTCGTCCTGCCAGCAGGTGCCGTCCACCAGCACCACGTCGGCCGCGCCCATCTCGTCGAACACATGCGGTTCGACGCGCGCGAGACCCGGCGCGTAGAACGCCCGCCGACCGGTCTTTCTGTCGACGATGCGCAAGCCGATGTTGTCGCCCACGCGGCGCGCGTTGCGGCTGGGCGAATAGGGCGGCGCCTTGCTCTCCAGCGGGATTGCCGTCAACGCCACGTCGTCGAGCGGAGGCACTGAGAACGCCGTGCCGTCCAACGCGAGCGCGCGCGTGTCGAGACCGCAGTAGTGCGACAACATGCGTGTGAGCGGGAAAGCGGTGGACAGATCGCTGATGACCGCCGCGCTGGCATAGACGGGCAGCGCTTGCCGATGCTCGCGCAGCATCAGCAGGCCGGTCACGTGGTCGATCTGCGCATCGATCAGCACGACGCCAACGATGCCCGTATCACGCGGCGCGCGCGCGGGTTGCAGCGCCGGTGAACTGCGCAGCTGCGCGAGGATGTCCGGCGAGGCATTCACCACGATCCAGTTGTGTTGGCCGTCGCCGAGTGCGATGGACGACTGCGTGCGCGGGGTGGCACGCACGGTGCCGCGCCGCACGCCATCGCAATTGCGACAGTTGCAGTTCCACTGTGGGAAACCGCCGCCGGCGGCCGAGCCGAGAACCCTGAGTATTGTCATGATGCAGATCCAACGTGTCGGGCGGATTGAGCAAGAAGTCGGCCAGGGGATAGCGAGAAAGCCTGCGAGCCGCGAGCCGAAAAAAAACCCGCCGTGAAGAACCGGCGGGCCTGTGGAGCCTTGCGTGCTCAGCCGTGCAGCATCAGCGGTTGGCGATGTACATGGTGATCTCGAACCCGAGTCGCAGTTCGGTGTAGGCGGGCGTTGTCCAGTTCATGTCTCCTCCTTGAGGGTTGGCATAGTTAGTGAGTGCACTGCATTGTTCAGCGATTGCGCAGGCGTTTGCCGAACGCAGCCGCATCGTCATCAAGGCAACATCCATGCCCACTTCCGACTGGCCAACCACATCCGCCCGCTTCAATCTGCGCACGCCGGACGGCCATTGCCTGCATGTGAGCCAATGCGGGCCCAACAGCGGCGAACCATGGCTGGTGCTGCATGGCGGCCCCGGCAGCGGCTGCGCGCCTTCAATGGTCGCGTGGTTCGATCCGCTGCTGCATCGCGCCGTGCTGCCGGACCAGCGCGGTGCCGGGCGTTCACGGCCGGCCGGCACGCTACGGCGGAACACGGTAACGGCGCTGCTGGCTGATCTTGAGCAACTGCGCATTGCGCTCGGCATTGAGCGTTGGGGCGTGGTCGGCGGCTCATGGGGCGCAGCGCTGGCGCTGGCCTACGCCGATCGTTTCCCCGATGCCGTATCGGCACTCGTGCTGCGCGGCGCTTTCCTCACCGGTTTCGACGATGTGCAGGCGCTGTTCAACGCGCGCGGCCCCGGCCGTGATCTCTTGCGAAGCATCGACGGGCGAGTCGAGGGTTTTCCCGCGGCCCGTGGTCGCCTTCTCGTTGCAACAGACATGTTGCAGCTTGGTACAACTGTTCAGAAATTGAACATCGCCAGGGCGTGGCAGCGTGCGGAACATCGTTTGTTGGGTCTGCAGCCACAGGCACGTCGCCAAACCTGGCAACAGCGCATGGCCCTGGTGCGCAAGTACCGCTTGCAGGCGCATTACCTGTATCGGCGGGCGGGGCTTGGGAAATCAGCGTTGCTGCGGGCGGCTGCGCGTATCGGCGCGAGGGGATTGCCGGTGACGCTGCTGCATGGGCGGGAAGACAACGTTTGCCGCCCCCGGAATGCGCTGCGATTGTCTGCAGCGATACCGCATGCGCGGTTGGTGTGGGTGCCGGGCGGGCACTTGGCGGTGGGGGAGATGGCCAAAGCGCTGGGCGCCGCCATCCGTGCGTCGGCGTGGTCAGTCGGTGTCTGAGGGCAAGCCGCCTGCCTCATCGATCCTGCGGTAGATCGTGTTGCGTGAAATGCCGAGCGCCTTGGCAGCGGCGGAGATGTTGCCGTTGTGCGCCTTCACGGCCGCCATGATGGTCATGCATTCCACATCGGCAAGCCGCTTGGGCTGCGTGCCGCCACCGGCTTGATGCGTGGCAGGCGGCACAGCTACTGCCGGCGCCACGACATTGTTCGCAGCCGGCTGGTCGCCATGGCGCGCCTGCCAGTCTTCAAGAAAATCGTCCGGCAGATGGTCTTCGGTGATCTCCGGCGCGCCTTCGGCCATCAGCCGTGCGGTGCGCAGCAGATTGCCGAGCTGGCGGATGTTGCCGGGCCAGTGATAGCTGCGGAACATCTGCATCACGGCTTCGCTGATGGGGGGCGCGTCGGCCTGTTCGAGCTTCAGCAGCTTGTCGGCCACGACGTCCAGGTCGGTGCGCTCGCGCAATGCGGGCAGGCGCACGACCAGGCCGTTCAGGCGGTAGTAGAGGTCTTCGCGGAACTGTCCGCTGGCGACCATCTCGCGCATGTTGCGGTGCGTCGCGCACACGACCGTCACATCCACCTGGATCAGCTTGTTGCTGCCCAGCGGCGAGACTGCCCGCTCTTGCAGGGCGCGCAGCAGCCGGGCCTGCAGGTGCAGCGGCATGTCGCCGATCTCGTCGAGGAAGAGCGTGCCGCCGTTGGCCAGCACCATCTTGCCGATGCCGCCCTTCTTGCGCGCGCCCGTAAAGGCGCCTTCTTCGTAGCCGAACAGTTCAGATTCAATGAGCGCTTCCGGAATCGACGCGCAATTCACGGCGATGAAGGGGCCGGCGTGGCGCGGGCTGTCGGCGTGGATGGCGCGCGCGAGCAGTTCCTTGCCGGTGCCCGTTTCGCCCAGGACCATGACAGGGATGTCCTTGCCGATGACCTTGCGCAGCTTGCCGATCACGGTCTGGATCTGCGCGTCGCCGGTATCCAGCGCCTCCAGGCTGGCCGGTTGCCGGGATGGCTCGATGTAGGCCCGGCGCGGTGCCGTGTCGCGGTCGATCGAAAGATCGGCGCCCATCGCGCCGCCCACCATGTGGTTGGCCGGCCGTTTCCATTCGACGCGCGCAAACACCTTCACGCCGCTGGGCAACTGCAACTGCACGATGCCTGCCGCTGCGGTGCGTTCCCGGTCGATCAACTGCGACATCGACAGCCCGAACAGCGAGGAAAAGGTGTGTGCATGCAGCGCGCGGATCGACAGGCCAAGCTGGAATTCGCCGCTGCGGTTGGCCGACAGGAAGCGCCCCGCTGGGGTGAACGCCGCAATGCCCTCGACCAGCGTGCCGATGAATTCAGGGCGCGAGTGGAAGTGGATGCAGACCACGTCCTGGAACGTGTTGGCAAACAACTGGTTCTCGATCATCTGCGCCGACATGCGCACCAGCGCCATAGTGTGCTTGTGGAAGCCACGATGATCACCCGTCACATCGAGCGCACCCACGGTGGCGCCGTACGGATCGAAGATCGGCGCACACGAGCAGGTGAGGAACTGGTTGGCCTGCAAGTAATGCTCGGAGCCGTGGACCAGCGTGGGTTTGCTCTCGGCCAACGCCGTGCCGATGGCGTTGGTGCCGCGGCTCGCTTCCGACCACAGCGCGCCGGGCTGCAGCGCCACCTTGCTGGCCTGAGCGAGGAAATCATCGTCCCCCATCGAATGCAGGATCAGGCCCGACGTGTCGGTCAGGATCACCATGCTCTGCGTGTTGACGATCTGGCTGTAGAGCGTCTCCATCACGGGCAGCGCATGCGTGAACAGCGACTGGCTGCGCTCGATCTCGGTTTTTAGCTCGTTGTGCAGCACCGGGCAAAAGTCGGGCGACTCATAGGGCCGCAGGCCGTACGACTTGGATCGCTCGTGGGACTGCGCGATCAGTTCGGGCTGATCGTTCGGGGCATCACCGAGCGCGGCTGAGGCGTTCTCGGAAGCGCGCGGGTCGGCTGCCGCGTGAGGGGTCATGGTGTGTCTCCTTAAACCTCGCCCGCAATCTGTGTGCGGGTCGCCCGGATCGCCTCATTTGAGCAGGATGCGAACCGGAAGTGTTGCGCCATGAAGCAAGACCCTTGCCAGGGTGTTGCATTCCTGAGCACCTGTGCCAACCGATGCATCCGAGATCCGGAGCGTTTGGCGGATGTTGGCCGTGTCCTCCGGCAGGTTTGCGCCTTGGTATGGCTCTTGCAGAAATGCCTCCCAAAAATCGTTTCAACGACAACAAGGAGACACTCTTGAAAACGCCTCGCAACTTGCTCGCGCTGCTTTCTGCCTGCGCACTTCTGGCCGGGGGATTGCCCACAGCCACATCCGCTCACGGCGATGTCACGCCTCAGGCCGTAGACACGCACACCTTACCGCAACTCGGCGCCGATTGGCGTCAGGACAATCCATACCGGACAAGTCCCGCACACGACGAAGCGCTGCGCATCGGCTCCTCCGCGTTCAACCAAAACTGCGCCCGCTGCCACGGGCTGGAGGCCATCTCCGGCGGGATCGCGCCCGACCTGCGCAAGCTCGACACCGACTGCATGTCGTTGGCCGACGCCAAGAAGAAGGAAGCCTGCTATGGCGAGGTGTCGCAGTACTTCACCGCCACGGTCCGCCACGGGCGCACCCGCGATGGCCGCGTCTACATGCCGCCGTTTGAAGGCGTGCTGACCCAGGAAGCGGTCTGGTCAATCAAGACGTACTTGGAATCGCGCCGCGTACAGGAGTAGGTCGGCCTGCCACAGTTGGCAGCTTGGCGAGCCGGTGCTGTCGCTGCCTTCGTGTGCATCGGCTCGCTCATTTTTTTCCGCCTGGAGATGTCTCATGAACGCCCGTTCTCGGTTGGCCGCGGCCGGAGCTTTTCGCCGCCTTGCCAGCCTCCTGCTTGCCGCGACAGCCATGGTGGTGAGCGCCGTGCCCGCACACGCCGACATGGCGAAGATCCGCCAGAGCGGCGCCCTGAAGGTCGCGCTGTACAAGGGCCTGCCGCCGTTCTCCGACAACGTTGGTGGGCAATTCAGCGGCATCGACGTGGCGCTCGCCAATGCGCTCGGCAAGCAGATGGGGCTGTCGGCATCGCTGCTGCCCTTTGATGCGGATGACGACGGCATGTCGGGCGACCTGCGCAACATGGTCTGGAAGGGGCATTACCTCGGGTACGGCCCGGCCGACGTGATGCTGCATGTGCCGGTCGACCCGAATTTCATTCGCCAGAATGGCCAGGTGCTGATCGTCGCGCCGTACCTTCGCGAAGGCTATGTGCTGGTGTATGACAGCGAACGCGTCCACAGGGTCAGCAGTTTCGAAGATCTCGCCGGCCAGGCGACCGGCGCCGAGCAGGGATCGGGTGGTGCGAGCGCGCTGCTTTCCAGCGCCAACGGTGCCCTGCGCGACAAGGTGAAGATCTATCCGGAGGCCAACGAAGCCCTGCGCGCGCTGTTTTCCGGCCAGATTGCCGCGGCAATGGTGACGCGGGCGCAATATGAAAGTGCGCTGAAGGCGCAGAACCAATCTGCCACACGCTTTGTGGCGACCGAACTGCAGTCGCCGCTGCTGCCAGCACGTGGCTGGGCGATCGGCATGGCCGTCAAGGCGGATCAGCGTGAACTGGCGCAGGCGCTGGAGAGCGCGCTCAATGCACTGCGCGCCAGCGGCGAGCTGCAGCGCATCTTTGCGCAATACGGCGTGTCGATGGTGGCACCGTAGGCGCCACCACCTGCCCACGGAGTCGAACGTGTCGACGTACCTGATGCGCTGGCGGTGCGGGCTGGCCGCCCCGGCCAGCTCCCGTGCTACGCCTTCTCCGCCGCGGCGTGCTTGGAGGGCAACGCGCTCACGTTGTCATCAAACTCCGAATCCACAGGGATCTTCGAGAAGTGGTGGATCTTCGGCGCGTGCGAGTCGTCGACCTGCGCGTCGTGCGGGTCGATGAACGACATTGCGGTGCGGCGCTTGAGCAAGTGTGAGTCGCGCGATTGCGATTCGCGCCACAGCTCGGCCGTGAACTTGAGGCCGGCGCGCAATGCGTGGGCGCTTTCCTGCTTGCCCTTGCGCTGGTCGGAGACGCGCTCGATGCCCTTCTTGACGACGTCTTCCAGGAACGTGATACGGGCGCGGTAATAGTCCGCGTGCATTTGTGCATCCATCACGCGCTGCTCTGCCTGGTACAGCTCCATGCGCAATTCGCTTAGCGCGCGTTCGGCCTGCTTCTCGGGAGAGGGTGCGTGGCTCAAGGCCCAGTTTGCAATCCACCGCAACATGGTCAAGCCCTCCTGTCTTGCGGTGTCCGCCGCCGGTGGGAAGACACCGTTCACTGCCCGCGCATTGATCGGAAGTGATCGCCGCTTGCCAAACAGACTAGCAAAAAAACCAGGGCGATTGCGCTAGTCCACGTGCATGCCTGTTGTGAAAAGGAAGCATGGTCCGTTTGGCTGAGAGGCGCGCAGGCCAAGTTCTGGTCTTATAGGCGGATTGCCTCGTGCATACAGTTTGCGAGGCAAACGTCACCTGCCTGCGCAAGCGATTGCGCACATGGCGGCGCCCTTTTTTTGCGCGCGACGTCAGCGGAACCGGTACGTAAGCGAAGCCATGGCCGTGGTCTGCTGGCGGCGCTGCGTGATTGGGCTGTCGGCAGCATCTCCTTGCAACCGCGCAACCGTGAGCGAGCCATTGGCCGTCCACCGGTCATCCAGCTTGCAGGTGACGATGGCATTGAAGTGGATGTCGCGCAGCCCCGCATGCGTGGCAAATACCGGCAAGCCCGAACGGGCGCTCTGCCCATCGTCCACGCCAAAGAACGTACGCATGTACTGACCGTTCGTCCATGACACGCCGGTGCCAAGGCTGAACAGCCAGCGGCCGAGCGGCGCGCTTGCGTAGACATCGGCGTTGGCGATCAACCCCTGGCGGTTACCGAGGATGTCCTGCTCCGCATCGGTGGACAGCGTGAGGAACGACACCGTGTACTGCGCGAATGCCTTTGCGCGCACCGTGGCATTGACGTTGCCCAGACCGTTCAGGCGCGCGTCGTCATGCGCATGGCGCCAAGTCGGGTCGAACTGGAAGTTGCCGCCCACCTGCCACGTGTCGTTGTTAGCCAGGTACACGCCCGCAAAGTCCATCCCCTTGGAAAAGAACCGGTGCTTGTATTCGATCTCCTGATCGATCCACGGAAACACGAAGCTCGATTTCGCGCCTGGGTACTTGGGCGACATGTAGATCGCTGGGCCGACAGCAATGCTCCAGTCGCTGGCTTCGGCGCTGTTTTTTGCGCTGACGGCAGGTGCGGTCTGTGCCTGGGCAGCGCTGGTTAACCACCCGCTAACCACGACCAAAGAAAGACGGACCAGAAGGTGGAGCAGGGCACGCGAAGGCAGCGGCATGAGCGAACGGAAATCGAGAGAAAAGCGATTGGATGGAACGGCGGGCACGCCATTCTAGTGGAACCGCCCGAACGGTTGACGATGGTGCAAACGTTGGCTCATCCGGCCAGCGGATCGAGCGTTACATTTGTCATGCAAGCGACACGGGTGGGTCGTCGAGCAGACATACAGCGAGGCTAGCGTGACCGGGCCGCCTGATGGCGGTAACCCAGAGGAGAAGCCCGTGTCCCCCCAGAAAACTCTTGCTGTTGCCGTGCTTTCCACGCTGGCATGTGGTCTGTCGACGCATGCTTACGCCGATGACGATGATGCGCACCACGCGCACGCCAGGCATGTCCTGCTGATCTCGGTCGATGGCTTGCATCAGGCGGATCTTGACTGGTACGTCGGCAACCATCCGGGCTCCACGCTGGCGCGCCTCGTGCGCCAGGGCGTGAGCTACCGCAATGCCCGCACACCGTTTCCGTCTGACTCGTTTCCGGGCATGGTCGGCCAGGTGACCGGCGGCAACCCCAAGACCACCGGCATCTACTACGACGACGCTTACAGCCGCAGCCTGCTCCCGGCCGGCACGACGGCCGCCAACTGCCACACCACCAAGCCGGGTGCTGAAGTTTTCTATGCCGAAGTCATCGCGAAAGACCCGAGCCGCCTCGACAGCGGCCAGGGCATCGCGGGCCTGTATGCTGATCTCTCGAAGATCTCGCAGCTGACGAGCCGCGCGCAGGACGTGATCGATCCGGCTCTTCTACCGGTATCGCCCGTTACCTGCGCGCCGGTGTATCCGCACCAGTATCTGAAGGTCAACACGGTGTTCGAAGTGGCGCGCAAGCATGGCTTGCATACGGCCTGGTCGGACAAGCATGCCGCGTACGAAATCCTCAACGGACCGAGCGGCCAGGGTATCGATGATCTGTTCGCGCCGGAGATCAACAGCTCCGTGACCGACCCGTCGCTGCCGGCCGGCCCAGGAGCCGACTGGACGAAAGACAATACAAATACGCAGCGTTACGACAGCTTCAAGGTGCAGGCCGTGTTGAACTGGCTCGCCGGCCACGACCACGCCGGCAACGGCAAGCCGGGCGTGCCCGCCATTCTAGGCATGAACTTCCAGGCCGTATCGACCGCGCAGAAGCTGAACAAGTCGGCGTATTACCCGGACCCATCCAATACTGCCAACAAGGTGTCGGGCGGCCTGGGTGGCTACACCAACAATGGCACGGTGCCGGGCGTGGTCCTGCAAAGCGCGCTCACCTTCGTCGACAACAAGCTGGGCGAGCTGGTCAAGGCGGCCGACCCATCCAACACGGTGGTGATCGTTTCGGCCAAGCACGGCCAGTCACCTAACAGCCGCGCAGACCTTACGATTGTCAACGACGGCGACATGATCGACGCGCTCAACTGCGCTTGGGAAAAGTACGCCGCGACCTGCAAGGATGCGACCAAGCCGCACCTCGTGGCACACGCGATGGACGACGACGGCATCCTGCTGTGGTTGAACGACCGCTCTGCGGCCGCGCTGCAGTTTACGAAGCAGTTTCTGCTGGGCTACTCAGGTACAGGCGTGGGTTCGGATGCGGCGGGCAATGCCGTCGCCAAGCCTTTTACGCAGGCCGGCGCGAGCCGCTTTGTGGTGGGCGAGGAAGTGGCCGACTTCTTTGGCGTGAAGCCCAGCGATGACCGCGATCCGGATGTCGTCGGTATCGCGCAGCAGGGCACGGTGTGGGCCGGCAGCAAGCTGTCGAAGATCGCGGAGCACGGCGGCTTCCGTCCGGAAAATCGGCACGTCCCGATCGTGGTGTGGGGTGCAGGTGTCAACGCTGGCATCGTGGACGAACGCGTCGACACCAACCAGATCGCCCCGACGATCCTCAGCGAGCTGGGTCTCAAGCCGCACGAACTGCAAGCCGTGCAGATCGAAGGCACGAAGCGTCTGCCGCATCTGCACTGATTCGGTTCGCGCTAGAAAAAAACGCCGGGAGTGTCCCGGCGTTCTTTATGGCGCGACTGCCTTATTGCTTGGCGGGCGCATCAGCCTTCGGCGCCGAAGCGTCGGTCTTGGCTTCCGACTTGGCTGCAGCCTTGTGGGCCTTCTTGTGAGCGTGCTTCTTCTCGTGCTTGGCTTCAGCCTTCGGTGCCGAAGCGGCATCGGTGGTCGTCGCTGCAGCGGTCGCAGCCGGTGCAGGTGCCGCGGCCGGTGCGGAGGCGGTGCCAGCTGCGAACACGGGGGCTGCGAAGGCACCAGCAACGATCAGAGCGGCCAGAGATTGAGCGACTTTCATGTGAGACTCCTTAATCAGATACAAGCGGGATGTTGGGACTCCAGATACATGGATCTCGTCCCATTTGCGATCCATGCCTCCAAAAACGTCTCACATTGAGAGCGCGCTGACCGCCGTTTGTAAGCGTTCTGCCCACGGTGTAAGCGCGCGTAACAAGGCACGTTTCGCGGCTACCGAAAAGTCTGTTGCGATTGGGTTGAGACACATCAAGGCCATGCCGCGCGCATGGGCGTACTGTCAGGCTTCGGGTGGACAACCGGTAGGGCCTACACCACACTGCGTGGTGATGCGCGGATCATTTCGATGTCGAGCCGCGCATTGCACAGCAGGCGTGGGAGCGCATTGGGTCCCGCTCCACCCGATACCGGAACGCGCCACAAACCAGTCTCTTCTATAAGGACAACACGATGAACAAGCTCCTGGCTGCCCTCGTGGCTACAGTCTTCAGCGCCGGCGCATTTGCGCAGGCTTCCGCTCCGGCGGCATCCGCTGCGCCGGCCGCCGCTGCGCCGGCACCTGCAGCATCGGCACCGGCCGCAGGCGAGAAGAAGGCACAGCACCACAAGAAGAAAAAGAAACGCGACCACCGTCCGAAGCAGCAGGACAAGAGCGCGTACGGTGTGGGCGGCTGATCCACGGCGGTCCGCCAGTTTTTCTGCACACCACGGCGCCGGCCTCTCACAAGGGGGTCGGCGCTTTGTTTTGTGCGGTCCGGAAAAAGTCGCGTAAAGTCGCTTGACTTAGAGTGCACTCTAACTTCTAAGCTCCGTTCATGACCACATTCCTGACCATCGCCCAAGTTGCAGAAGCCACTGGCCTGTCGACGCATACGCTGCGCTATTACGAGCGCATCGGCCTGCTCGACAGCGTGCAGCGGCGCGATAACGGCCATCGTGTCTTCCGCGCCGAAGACATGACGTGGCTTGAGTTCCTGCTGCGTCTGCGCGATACCGGCATGCCGATCGCGCAGATGCAGGAGTACGCCGCGCTGCGGCGGCAGGGCGACAGTCTGGAGAGTGTGTCGGCGCGCCAACGCCTGCTGGAATTGCATGCTGCGGCGCTGGAAGCGGAGCTGCGCGCGCGGGCCGAAACGCTGGCCGTGCTGCGCGTCAAACTCGTCGTCTACGACGGCATCCGGGCTCGGATTGAAGCCGTGGAAAACGCGTCAGGCTCTGCTTCCTCATCTTCCAAATCGAAACGCCAGCCGAAACGCCAACCGAACGAGGACGCGCATGACACCGAACACGCACACCGCACAAGCCGCAAACCACGCCAACCTGCAGGACGACCGTTACGCACGGGGCTGGCAAAAGCTGAAGGAAGTCGATGATGTGGCCGGCGAACGCGTGGTCGAGGCCATGGCCGACATCTCGCCCGACCTCGGCCGCTACATCGTCGAATTCGGGTTTGGGGATGTGTACTGCCGTCCGGGCCTGACGCTGCGCGAGCGCGAGATCGCCACCATTGCCGCGCTCACGGCGCTGGGCAACGCGGCACCGCAGTTGAAGGTGCACATTGCGGCCGGGCTCAACGTGGGGCTCACGCGCACGGAAATTACCGAGACGATCCTGCAGATGGCGCTATACGCGGGCTTTCCGGCGGCGCTCAACGGCATGTTTGCCGCCAAGGAAGTATTTGCCGCTCACGACGCCGAGGGCACGGCCCCTGCCGGTGGATCGATGCGTCGCGACACCAGCAACTGATCGATCCGGTGGTTGTCGATATCGAGCACTTCAATATGCAGCGGCCCGATGTCGACGGTTTCACTCTTCTTGGGAATGCGCTTGAGGGCGTAGATGACCAGCCCGGCAAGGGTTTCAACGTGGTGTTCGCCGGGCAGGTCGTCGAGGTCGAAGGCGCGTTTGACGTCGCCCAGCGGCGTGACACCATCGATCAGGCATGAGCCGTCATCGCGGCGCACGATCTGCTCGTCTTCGCCCAGATACAGGATGTCGCCCATCACCGCACCGACAATGTCGTCGAGCGTCACCACGCCCACCACCAGCCCGTATTCGTTGACCACCGCGCCAAAGCGCTCGTGCATCTCGCGAAAGCGCGTGAGCGCCTGAGACAGGTTGAGCGTGTCCGGCAGCACCAGCAGATTCTTGTCGTAATGCTTGCTGATGTTGCGGATCACGGCGGAGGACTCTTCCGACAGGATCTGCTGCAGGATGTCCTTGGACGCGATGAAGCCGAGCACCGAGTCGATGTCTTCGCGGCAGACGAGATATTCCGCGTGCGGCTGCGCGATGATCTTCATCTTGATCGACTCCACCGGTTCGTCCACCGTGAAGTAGATCACCTCGTCGCGCACGGTCATCACTGAGGTGATGGTGCGCGATTCCAGCTCGAATACGTTTTCGATCATGGCCAGTTCGTGCTTGCGCAGCACGCCGGCTTCGGCACCTGCGCCCACCATGGCGGCGATGTCTTCGGTGGTGATCTGGTCGACGCGGTGCGTTGGCACGCCAAACAGCTTGAGGAACATGTCGGCCGCCCCATTGAACAGCCACACCACCGGCCGCAGCGCGCGCAGGCACGACTGCATCGGGCCGATGATCGACATCGCGCAGCGCTCGGGGTAAAGCACGGCCAGGCGCTTGGGCAGCAGGTCGGCAAAAAGAATGAACAGCCCCGTCACGATGATGAAGCCGACGATGCTGGCGATCCGTTCCGCGCGGGCAGCTGGCAGCCAGTCGCTCAGCGCCGCGGCGAGCGGCCCCGAGATCTGGCTGTCGCCGATGACGCCGGCCAGGATGGCGACCGCATTCACCCCGATCTGCACCACGGTAAAGAAGTTGCCCGGCATGTCCTTGAGTTGCAGCACGCGCAGGGCGCGGGTGTCCCCGTCGTCGGCCAAGGTTTGCAGGCGCGTGCGCCGCGACGCCGTGAGGGCGATTTCGGAAGCGGAAAAAAAGGCGCTGATCAGGATCAGCAGGGCAAGGATGAGGGCGGACATGGTGGCGGGGCCGTCCGGGCAAGTCGCGGCGTTGCGCAGCGACAACTGCCCGGTCGCGTGAAATGTGGCTTCAACTGATCATGGTGCAGCCCCAATCGCTTTGTCAAACCACGGCGTGCGCGGCTGATCTCAAACAATTGTTTATGTCCGAGGGGGGTGGGCGGCCATCAAAAATGTGGTTTGCCGTGTACCCATGGCATCGGCGATACTTCACCTTCGGACACATTGTCTCGGTATGCCTTGCGGGGCCTGCGTTTGCGGGCGGCGGCCGGGAAGAAAAATAGCGGTTCCGTACGGCGTTATGAGAGGCGCCGATCTTCAGTGCCGGCGCAGATCGGCCTAATTAATGCACATAGTTGCATAGCGGAGTGCCAGTTCATGTGGGTTCTCAGCCGTTTACAGCGGCGCACCGGGGGGAAACGGGGGAATACGGCAGGGACGATCGCACGGTTGGCAGGGCTTTTTGTCGCCGCCATCGTGTCGATGCCTTGTACGGCGTTTGCGCAGCAAACGTCTGCCACCACCGGGTCCGGTGTGTCTGCGGTTGCATCTTCGGTCTCGGCCAGCGCGCCGAACATCGCGTGGTACTACGGCGACAAACCGCCCGTGGCGCAGTTGCGCGCCTTCGATGCGGTCGTCGTGGAGCCGGGCCACGGCTTCGACCCGTCGCAATTCAAGACGCCCAGCACGCAATGGTTCGCCTACGTGAGCCTGGGCGAGGTCACGCCCGACCGTAGCTGGTTCAAGGAATTGCCCAAGTCATGGTTGCTTGGCGACAACGCCGCGTGGGCCTCCCGCGTGGTCGACCAGGCCCAGCCCGAGTGGCCGGCATTCTATGTCGAACACGTTATCAAGCCGCTGTGGGACAAGGGCTACCGCGGCTTTTTCCTCGATACGCTCGACTCGTACCAGCTCGTAGCCAAGGACGACGCCTCGCGCGCGGCCCAGGAAGCCGGCATGGTGCGCGTGATTCGCGCGATCAAGGCGCGCTACCCCGACGCCAAGCTGATCTTCAACCGCGGCTTCGAGATCCTGCCGCAGGTGCACGACCAGGCGTATGCAGTAGCGTTTGAATCGCTGTATCGCGGCTGGGACCAGGGCGCCAAGCAATACAAGGAAGTGAGCGACGCCGACCGCGACTGGCTGATGGGGCAGGCGCGCAAGATTCGCGACGAATACCACCTGCCCGTCATCTCGATTGACTACTGCCCGCCGGCTGACCGTGCCTGCGCGCGCAATGCCGCCAAGCGGATCAAGGCGCAGGGCCTGATCCCCTACGTGACCGATCCGGCGTTGTCGACCATCGGGGTGGGCCGGATCGAGGTGCTGCCGCGCAAGGTGCTGATCCTGCAGGAGCGTGCCCCGCGCACCACCATCGAGACCAGCGAGGGCGTGCGCTTTGTCGCCATGCCGCTCAATTTTCTTGGCTACGACGTCGAATACGCCGATATCAATCAACCGTTGCCCGCCGACGTGCCGCCCGACCGCTATGCCGGGGTGGTGGTGTGGGTGAACACGAGTCCGGTCAAGCAGGTTGCGGCGCTCAATGCGTGGGTGCGCGCCCGCATGCGCGACGGCGTGCGCATTGCCTTCATGAACCGCTTTGGCCTGCCGGTGGACGGCAGCCTGGCCGACATGCTGCACCTGCAGTACGTGCGTGGCATGGCCAATACCGGCAGCAGCAATGGCGGGCCGGTGTCGGTGGTGTCGCAAGACAGGATCATGGGCTTCGAGATGCCGCCTCGGCCGCTGGCGCGCGAGACGGTGCCCATCCGGGCCGGTGCCACCGCGCAGTCGCTGCTGCGCTTGAAGTCCGGCAATCAGGAGTTTGACGCCGCCGCCATCACCGACTGGGGCGGCTACGTGATGTACCCGTTCGCGGTGTTCTCGCTGGAGACCATCGACCAGGCGCGCTGGGTGGTGCAGCCCATCGAGTTCCTGCGCCGCGCGCTGGCGTTGCCCGACATGCCTATCCCCGACGTGACCAGTGAAAACGGCCGCCGCCTGATGCTCGTGCATGTGGATGGCGACGGGTTTGCCTCGCGTGCGGAATTCCCGGGCCCCGAATATTCGGGCGAGGTGCTGCTGCAGGAGGTGTGGGACAAATACCGTATTCCGACCACGCTTTCCGTCATTGAAGGCGAGGTGGGCCCGACGGGCCTGTATCCGAAGATTTCGCCGCGGCTGGAAGCCATTGCCCGCAGGATGTTTGCGCTGCCGTATGTCGAGCTGGGCTCCCATACGTATTCGCACCCGTTCGACTGGAGCCGCACGGTGCAGAGCCCGACGGCGGGGCCTGGCAAGGACGCGGGCGGCGGCGATACCGCCTTCGCGCTGACCATTCCCGGCTACAAGTTCAGCCTC
This sequence comes from Ralstonia mojiangensis, assembly GCF_023955645.1. NCBI lineage: Bacteria > Pseudomonadati > Pseudomonadota > Betaproteobacteria > Burkholderiales > Burkholderiaceae > Ralstonia > Ralstonia mojiangensis. The sequence continues at coordinate 567,291 of NZ_JAMXHU010000001.1, forward strand.
AACCGCGAGATCGCCGGCTCCATCCGCTACATCGACGAGCGTCTGGCACCCCCCGGCAAGCGCGTGAAGGTCTTGCAGTGGTCGGGCGACTGCCGCCCGCCCGAAGTGGCCGTGCGTATGGCGTGGCAGGCCGGTGTGGTCAACATCAACGGCGGCGATACCGTCATCACGCGCAGCTCGCCATCATGGACGGACATTGCCTCCATCGGCATCGACAAGGGCCCCGGCGCTTACCAGGTGTTTGCGCCCAATCAGAACGAAAACGTCTATACCAATGACTGGACCGGGCCTTACTACGGCTTTGAACGCTTGATTGAAACGATGCAGATGACGGACGCGCCGTACCGATTCAAGCCCATCAACATCTACTACCACATGTATTCGGGCACCAAGCTTGCGTCGCTCAAGGCCTTGAAGAAGGACTACGACTATGCGCTCTCGCAACCGGTGTTTCCCATCTACTCCACGGAATACGTCGCCAAGGTGATGGACTTTCGCGACATGGCCGTCGCCCGCGATGACGACAACTGGATCGTTCGTGGCAACGGCGACTTGCGCGAACTGCGCTGGATGACACCCGGCACGCCCCGCCTGGCCGATGCCCAGGGCGTGGTCGGCTACGACAAGGCGCCCGGCGGTATCTACATCCACCTGGACGATGGCGCCGCACGCTTTGCCATGGCGCCCGCCGGCGAGCCCGCCAAGTCTGCCTACATTGCTGAAGCCGCGGCCTTTGTGCGTGATTTCACGCGCAGCGGCAACGGCCTGTCGTTCGAAGCCGGTGGCTATTACAAGCCGTTTGTCCGTCTGGCCAACGTGGGCGCCTGCCGCGTGAAGGTCAACGGCGCGCCGGCCCATACCACCCGTGCACAAGGCGATACGGTGCGCGTTGACTTGAACGGCGCTGCCGCCCAATCCGTGACCTACCAACGTATCGATGTGGTCTGCTGACCTGACACCGCGCGAACGGCTGCTTCCGCCCTGGCTGATCGGCACGCTTGGCGCGCTGATCGGGCTGGCGCTCGCCCTGATGTTCCCGCGCGAGCGGCTGGAAGCACGCCTGCTGGAAGGCGGCAAGGTCGATGCCCTGTCGGTGGCGTACCTCGAAGCCTGGCTACGCGTGCGCCCGAACGACGGCGAATTCCTGAGCGTGCTGGCCGCGCAATACGTGCGCACCGGCCGCCTGGAAGAAGCCGAGGCCATGCTCAACCGCATGCGCGCGCTGCACGACAAGTCGCTCGAACGCGAAGCGCTGCTGCTGGATATTGCGATTCGCGAGCAGCGTGCCTATGCGTTGCAGCCGAACGACCCGCGGCGCGCGTCGATCCTGAATGACTTGCGCGGCTTGCTCAAGCAGGCGCTCGACTACCGCTGGACCGCCGCCGAATTGGAGATCCTGGCCGGCAAGGCGCGTGCGTTGGACCAGGGTGCGATTGCCGTGCAGTTCTATCAACGCCTGGCCAGGCAGGACGTGGCACGCGCCGCGCAATGGCAGGCGCGCACCGCCGAGATTGCGCTCGGCGTGGGCGAATACCGCGCTGCGGCCGCGGCCAACTTTGCCGCGCAGGCCAGCGCCAAATCGCTCGACGAACAACGCCGCTACTTCATCGCCGGGCTCAAGGCGCTGCAAGGCGGCAACCTGCTCGACGATGCCATGACCGAAGCGCAGCGCCGCGCGGGTCCGCTCCTCGACGACACCGAAACGCTGCGTTTCCTCACGCGCCTGGCCCTGGCGTGCAACCGGCCCGATCTGGCCGATCAGTACGCGCGCCGCCTGCTGCATCTGTCGTGGCGGCAAATGGGGGAGGGCACTGCCCTGGCCGCAGGCGCAACCCGGCAGGACTGGACATTCGCGGGCCGGCCCGAGCCGTTGCCATCCCCGGCGGACGCGGTATTCATGGATGGGCCCGAAGGGCTCGCTCGGCGTCAGCGCCACGCTGCACGCATCCGGCGCGTGGCGGACAAGGTGAACGATTCGGCCGCACCCGCTGCACCCGCCGCCCAGCCCACCGGCACCGAAGCCATCGCGCGCGGTATCGCGCCGTTCAATGCGGACGATTACGACCTCGCATACCGCGTCTTCATGAGCAGCGGCAACCTGAACGACGCCATGCGCGTGGCCGAGGCCGCCGTGCGCCAGCGCCCGGACCTGAAGATCTGGACCGAGCGCGCCGCGCAGGTATCGGAGTGGAACCGCCAGCCGATGTCTGCGCTGAAGTACTGGCTGGCCTACGCGCAGTCGACCGGCGACGATGCGGCCTGGCAGAACGTGCTGCGCCTGGCGCCCGCGCTCAACGAAGACCACGCCTATCTGGCCGGCCTGCGCTATCAGGCCAGCCGCCAGCCCGGCGACATGAAGCTGCTCGATCAGGTGATTGCCGCGTACGAGCGGTTGGGCGAGCCGGTGGAAGGCCTGGCCTATCTGAACAGCATTGCGCGGGGCCCGCATCGTCAGGCGATTCTCGAGCGCTACGCCATGCTGGCCGAGCGCGCCGGCAAAGACGACCAAGCCTACGACACGTACGTGCGCCTGCAGAAGGAGTTCGGCCCGAACGCGCGCTACGCGCTCAAGCTCGCCAACATGCTCTACGTGCGGGCGCAGTTCGAGCAGGCGCTCTCTGCCATGGAAGTCGCCAGCAAGGTGGCGTCGCCCACGGACGATCTCTACTGGCGCACGTTCGCGCAGCTCGCACGCCTGAACCAGCGCGACGACCTCTCTCGCGAGGCATATCGCCAGCTGCTGATCGGCGGCAATGCACAGCCCGACGACCTGTCGGCCATGATCGATTTCTACGATGCCAGCCCGATCGACGCCGGCCGCCTGGCCGAACTGGCCTTCCGCAAGAGCGGCACGATGGCCTCGTTGCAGCAGGCCATCTACTACTACACGCGCGCCCGTGCCTTCCGCCGCATCGACGGGCTGCTGGCCTCGCTGACGCTGGAACAACGCCGCGCCGCCGAGCAATCGCCCGGCGTGCTCGGCGCCCGCGCCGAGTACTACCGCCAGAGCGGCCAGTGGGATCTCGGCATGCGCGATCTGCGCCGCGCTGTCTCGTTGCCCGATGCCGGCAGCGACGTGAAAGCCGCCTTCCTGTGGGGCCTGCTCGATTCCGGCCAGAACGATGAACTCAAGCGCGCGCTGACCCTGTGGCGCGGCGAGGCCGAAAACGATTCCGCGTACTGGAGCGCGTACGCTGCCGCCGGTCTGCAACTCTTCGATGCCAATCTCGCGTTGCGCTTCCTGGGCCGCCAGGGCAATTCGATGCGCAACGATCCGCTCTGGCTGCTCGCCTATGCCGATGCGCGCGAAATGGCCGGGCAAGCCGACGCGGCCTGGCGCCTGCGCCGCGAGGCTTGGTGGCTGCTGTGGCGTGCCGAGGGCGCTGACGGTGCCGACGGTGTGGATGCTGCAACCGGCAAGGACAAGGCCTCGGCCAACCGCCGCGTTGGTACGCGTGTCGTCGTGGGCAGTAACGCTGCAAACAACGACGCCTTACCGCTTGAAGATGGCGCTCGCACTGAACTGCGCGCCCGCCGCATCGCGCTGGCGCAGACGTTTGGCTCGGGCGATCTCGCGCAGCGCTTGCTGATCGAACTGCTGCGCGATGACCGCCGCGCCACACAGCAGGCCCGCGAAGGCGGCAGCGCCACCGTGCACAAATCGGAGCTGGGCGACATCGATACGTTGCCACCGGAGCCGCCCGAAGCCCCCGCAGACAAGCGCAAGAACGCCCGCGTGAGCGACCAGCTTGTCTCTGCCGTGGCCAAGGAAGCGGCGCTGGGCTGGGCGCTGTCGCGGGAGGCGAACGATCTGGCGCGCGCGTGGCTGCTGCAGCAATACACACGCCGCATGACGCGGCCGGCCTATGCCGAAATCTCCATCGCCCTGGCCGAGCGCGACCTGCAAACGCTCAACCGCCTGCTGGACGACACGCCCGACCGCATCCCGCTCTACAACCGCATCGATGCAAACACGCTCACCGACCGCCTGGGTGAGGCGCAGCGCCTGTCGTTCGAAGGCCTGACGACCGCACCCGACGACGAGCAGATCCACCAGCGGCTGCAGGAAACCCTGCTGACGAACGCGCAGGCGCTGGAGCCGCGCGAAACCTGGTTCAAGCAGGCGCCGCTCACTTACTTTGAAAGCAGCGCTGCCGCCGGTATCCGCCTGACCGATCACTACAGCATGCTGGTGCGCGCCACGCAGCGGAACCAGCGTTCGACCGATGAGACGCAACTGACGGGCGTGCCCGCGCAGGACCGCCGCGTCGACTGGATCTCGCAGTACCAGACGCAAGACAGCCAGTGGAAGGGCACGGTGGGCTGGCGCCAGGGGCTGGCGTCGTTCTACGCGTTCCGGCTGGATGGCTTGCTGGGGCAGACCGGCCCGTTTGGCACCGAGCTGTCGGTCGGTCGCAACCAGCCGGCCGACGAAACCACGCAATTGCGCGTGGGCGGCGTGAAGGATCTGGTGTCGATCGGCGGCAACTGGCGCCTGACGCAGCGTGAATACATCCGCGCGCGCATCGAGGGCAACCGCTTCTACGGTCAGGACCGTTCGTTCCTCGGCAGCGGCATGGTGTTCGACGCCGAAGCCGGCTACCGCTTCCGCGTGGAGTACCCCGATTACACGATCCGCGTGGTCGGCACGCGTGCGAACTACAGCGCCTCGGGCTCGCCAAGCGCGTTGCTGGGACGGCTCTTGCCTGCAGCGGCCACCGGCGATACGGCGCCCGATGCCACCGCCTTCATGCCGCAGTCGTTTACGCAGTTCGGGCTGCTGTTCGGCTTTGGCACGGACTACCTTGATCGCTATACGCGTGCGTGGCGCCCGTTCATGGATGTCGGGCTGCTGCACGACAACCGCGAAGGGTGGGGCACGCAACTCCAGCTGGGGGTGGCCGGCAGCGTGTTTGGCAACGACCATCTGGCGCTGGTGTTCAGCCATGCCTCCATCACGCGCGCCGGTACCGCGCCCATGACGGAGATCGGCCTGCGCTACCGCTGGCTGTACTAACGACAAGCAAGAACAAGACAACGGGGAAGAAACGACATGAAGCACACAACGGAAGACTCCAGGGAGAACGCGATGACACCCTTGATCAACAAGATGAAAGCCGGCCGCCGGCGCTGGCTGGCGCTGGCAGCGGGCGTTGGTGCGGCGCTGGCGTTGTCCGCCTGCGCGGTGGTCGACAGCGCACGTGCGCCGGCGACCAGCGCGTCGGATGCGTGGGTGGTGCTGCCCATCGTCAACTACACCGAAACCCCGCAGGCCGGCCTGCGTGCGGAGACGATTGCCGCAAGCATCCTCAAGGCGCGTGGTTTCACCAACCTGAAGCAGTATCCGGCCAACCTGAACAGCGAGTCGCTGTTCGAGCCCGCCGAGCGCGAGGCCGTATCGCGCGCGCTGGATTGGGCGCGCGGCGAGAAGGCCCGCTATGCCCTTACCGGCGCCGTGGATGAATGGCGCTACAAGGTCGGCGTGGATGGCGAGCCCGCCGTCGGCATCACGCTGCAGGTGATTGACGTGCAGACCGGCAACGTGATCTGGAGTGCAGCGGGCAGCCGCACTGGCTGGAGCCGCGATGCCGTGTCGGCGGTGGCGCAGAAGCTGCTGCGCGAGCTGCTTTCGCCGCTGGGCCGAGGCTGATGAAAACCGGGTCGGCAGGATCCGCTCAATCGGCCGGCCGCGCCGCCGCCGATACGCGCGGCCAGGGTGGGCGAACCGAGCGCCGGCGCAACGCGCAGGGCATTGGCGCGTCGACCTGGTATGGGCGCCTGATTGCGCCCGCCGTGTCCAGCCCGAGCGCGGTGCTTGAAACGCTGGGCGCGGTGGTGGTGGCCATTGGCGTCGTCTGGTTGTTCGTGCCGGACAACCCGCTGCTGCTCGGCCATGGCTTTCCGTGGATCTGGCTGGTGCCGCTCATCCTGGCGCTGCGCTACGGCACGCTGCTCGGCGCGCTCGCAGCGCTGGTAGTGCTGGGCGCCTGGGCCGTGTTCTACGGACAGACGGCCGCTGCCGGCAGTTTCCCGCGCATGTACTTCCTGGGCGGGCTGATGCTCGTGCTGATCGGCGGGCAGTACGGCGACATCTGGGGTGCGCGGTTGTCGCGCGCTCGCACCGTCAACGGTTACCTGAACGACCGGCTGTCGGCGCTCACCAAGAACCACTTCCTGCTGCGCCTCTCGCACGAGCGTCTGGAGAACGACCTGCTGGCCAAGCCGACCACGCTGCGCGACACGCTCACGCAGCTGCGCAATATCGCGCTGGCCGCGCGCGAGCACGGCACGGGCGACAACGCGCCTGACGTGGCGCAACTGCCCGGCGCCGAGCCGTTCCTGCAATGGACGGCGCAGGCTTGCCAACTGGAAGTGGCGGCCATGGTGCGCGTAACGGGCAACCGCATCGATACCGAACCGGTGGCCCGCGTGGGCACGCCGTTCGACATCGTTGCCGATGATCCGTTGATCCGCCATTGCATCGACACCCACACGCTGGGCCACCCACAGGCGCCCGAGCTGCGGAATGTGAACAACCCCGAAGACGGCTCACGCTACGTGGCGTGCGCGCCGGTGCTCTCGGGCGCGGATGAGCTGATCGGCCTGGTGGTCGTACAGCAGATGCCGTTCCTCTCGCTGTCGTACGAAAACCTGCAGTTCCTGCTTGTGCTGCTTGGCTACTACGCCGACGGCGTGCGCCACCTCACCGTCAGCTCCGAGATTCTGGATCTCGTGCCCGACGCGCCGTACGAGTTCGCGCTCGATCTCGGCCGGCTGGCGCGGCTGCATCGCGATACCGGCATCGATTCGTCGGTGGTGGCGCTCATCTTCGATCAGGACGAGACCAGCGACGCGCTGTTCGAGAGCGTGGTGCGCAGCCGCCGTGCGCTCGACGTTGTGTGGCAGGCGAGCGGCAAGAACCGTCGCGCCATCATCACGCTGATGCCGCTGTCGGGCGCGGGTGCCGTGTCGGCGTATCTGGTGCGTATTGAAGACAGCTTGCGCGCGCAGTTTGGCGTGGATTTCGAGGGCGGGCGCATCAGCGTGCAGACGTTGCATGTGACCGGCGAGCATCCGGGCGAAGCGCTGCAGCGCTTCCTCGCGCGCTGCCATCTCGAGGGATAGGGGCGGACGGCCATGCAGGTTGACCATGTTTAAGCTCACGCTCGGCGGCATCTCGGCCCAGATCGCGGCAGTGGTGATGGCACTGCATGCCGGCAACAGCCTTGCGCTGCTGCTGTCGTGCCTGATGCTGCAGGGCACCGCCGCGGCGCTGATTGGCCTGGCAGCCTGGCGCCTGCTGCCGCGCCGCTACCGCGTGCCGTTCGTGTGGACGTATGGCTACCTGACGGCGCTGTGCTTTTTCGTGCCGGTGGCGGGTTCCCTGCTGGTGCTCGGCAGCCTGCTGCTCGCCAAGCTGTTCCCCAGGCCCGAAGACGACAAGGACATCGCCGATGTGGGCCTGCCGGTGTTTGTTGCGCATTTGATCTCGCGCGTAACGCATGGCGGCGGCGCGCGGCTGCGTGCGCAGCTCAACAACGAGCGCGCGCCGGTGCAAAGCCGCATGACCGCGCTGGTGGCCATGCAGTCGATGCCCACGCGCACAGCCAGCCCCGTGCTGCGCGACCTGCTGGCCGATCCGGTGGACGATATCCGCCTGCTCGCCTACGGCATGCTCGACAACGCCGAGAAGGTGCTCACGCAAAAGATCCTGGCCGAACTGCCGCGCCTGGAAGAAGCCACCACGCCCGAGGCGCGTTACGACATCAACAAGCGCCTGGCCGACCTGTATTGGGAACTGATCTACCAGAACCTCGTGCAGGGCGACGTGTACCGCTACACCGCCGAGCAGGTCGAACGCTACGCCAGCGCCGCGCTCGATATCCAGCCCGACAACGCCGCGCTGTGGTACATGCGCGGCCGGCTTGCCCTGTCGCGCCGCGAGCCCGATGTGGCCGAGTCCCACCTGCGCCGTGCGCAATCCCTCGGCTTCCCGCGTGACCGCCTGCTGCCTCCGCTGGCCGAAGCCTGCTACCTGCGCGGTGACTATGCCGGCGCGCGTGCGGCGCTGGCGCAGTTCTCCAGCCGTTCTCCGCTGCCGTTGCTGCGCCCGCTGTTGCGCTACTGGACATCATGAGCAACGACCACTTTCCGCGCGCCCAGTCTGCCGACGTTGCGCTGCTGCTCGAAGGGACCTTTCCCTACGTGAGCGGCGGGGTGTCGAGCTGGGTCAACCAGATGATCCGGGCGTTTCCGGACATCCGCTTTGCCATCGTCTTCATCGGCAGCCGCCGTGAGGATTACGGCAAGCCCGTCTACGCCATTCCCGACAACGTGGTGCACCTGGAGTGCCACTACCTGTACGACTTTCCGCCGCCGCCGCTGGTGCAGGCCAGCGGCGGTGATACCGCAGCGTTCGAGCGCTCGCGCAAGCTGCACGACGCGTTGCGCAATCCGGCCAACAAGGAAGAGACGGCCGAGTTGATTCGCGCCTCGATTGCCGACCTGCGCGACGATGGCCCGCTGGCCGAGGAACAGTTCCTCTACAGCCACCGCGCCTGGGACATGATGACGGACTACTACCGGCGCTATTGCACCGACCCGTCGTTCACGGACTACTTCTGGACCGTGCGCATCATGCACAAGCCGCTGTGGCAGCTCGTGCGCATTGCCGAAAACCTCATCCCGGTGAAGGTGTTCCACACCATCTCGACCGGCTATGCGGGTTTCCTGGGCGCGCTGCTGCGCTACAGGCGCGGGCGTCCGCTGCTGGTGTCGGAGCACGGCATCTACACCAAGGAACGGAAGATCGACCTGTTCCAGAGCCAGTGGATTCGGGACAACCGCAGCATCTTCGAAAAGGACATCGCGCAGATCAGCTACTTCCGCGATCTGTGGGTGCGCTTTTTCGAAACCATGGGCCGTGTCTGCTACGACGCGGCCGAAGACATCGTCGCGCTATATGAAGGCAATCGGCAGCGGCAGGTCATTGACGGCGCACCGGCAGAGAAGACGCGCAGCATCCCGAACGGCATCAACCTGCCGCGCCTGGCTGCGCTGCGCGAGAAGCGACAGGTCAGCGTGCCGCGCGTGATGTGCCTGATCGGCCGGGTGGTGCCGATCAAGGACGTGAAGACGTTCATCCGCGCGATGTTGACCATCACGCGCGAGATGCCCGATGCGGAAGGCTGGATTGCCGGCCCGGAAGACGAAGACCCGGAATACGCGCAGGAATGCCACAGCCTGGCCGAGAGCCTGGGCCTGGGCGACCGCATCAAGTTCCTGGGCTTCCAGAAGATCGACGACATCCTGCCGAAGGTGGGCGTGCTGGTGCTGAGTTCCATCAGCGAGGCGCTGCCGCTGGTGGTGCTGGAAGGGTTTGCCGCGGGCGTGCCGTCCGTCACCACGGATGTGGGTTCGTGCCGGCAACTGCTGTTCGGCCTGGACGGTGAAGACGCGGCATTGGGCGCGGCCGGCGCCGTGGTGCGCATTGCCGATCCGGCCGCCCTGGCGGCTGAAGTGCTGACGCTGCTGCGTGATGAAACGCGCTGGCATGCAGCGCAGGCAGCCGGCATCGCTCGCGTCGAGCGCTACTACACGCAAGAGATGATGGTCGGCAGCTACCGCGAGCTGTATACGCGCCTGCAGACGTTGCCCGACCTGAGTACCGAGCACGGCGCCAAGGCCGCTTCTGTCGCTGCGGCGGCCTGCCCGCACCACGCTCAGCAGAACAAGCCAGATGAGGGAGCCCGCTAATGGCCGGCATTGGTTTTGAGCTGCGCAAGATGCTCAAGCGCGACAGCCTGCTCGGGCTGCTGCGCGCCTACACCTACGCCGGCATCATCAGTTCCGGGCCGTGGATTCTCTCCATCGTCGGGATTCTGCTGATCGGTATCCTGAGCCTGCCGTTCGTGATTCCCGGCTCGCTCATCACGCAGTTCCAGGTGTCGGTCACCTACCTGATTGCGGTCAGCCTGATCCTGACGGGGCCGCTGCAGCTTGCCTTCACGCGCTTTACGTCCGACCGTCTGTTCGAGAAGCGCGACGACCTGATCCTGCCCAACTACCACGCTGTGTCGCTCGTGATGACGCTCGTCGCGGGCGGGTTGGGGCTGCTCGTCATCGTGTTTGCGTTTCCGCAGCAATCGGCCATCTACCGGCTGCTGATGCTGGCCGGTTTCGTGGTCATGGCCAACATCTGGATCGCGGTGATCTTCTTGTCGGGCATGAAGCAGTACAAGGCCATCGTGTGGATCTTCCTCGTCGGCTACACGCTCACCGTGCTGCTGGCGCTGCTGTTCAACCGGCTGGGGCTGGAAGGGCTGCTGCTGGGCTTCGTCACGGGGCAGCTGTGCCTGCTGATCGGCATGGCCGCGCTCATCTACCGCAACTTCAGCGGGCGTCGCTTCCTGTCGTTCGAGGTGTTCGACAAGCGGTTTGCGTATCCGTCGCTCATGTTGATCGGGTTGCTCTACAACCTCGGCATCTGGCTCGACAAGTTCATGTTCTGGTACGCACCGGGCACGGGGCAGCAGGTGATCGGGCCGCTGCACGCGTCGGTCATCTACGACATTCCAGTGTTCCTGGCGTACCTCGGCATCATTCCCGGCATGGCGGTGTTCCTGGTGCGCATCGAGACCGACTTTGTCGAGTACTACGACGCCTTCTATGACGCCGTGCGGGGCGGGGCATCGCTTGAGCACATCGAAGACATGCGCAACACGATGGTGCAGACCATTCGCGCCGGCCTGTACGAGATCGTGAAGATTCAGGCGATGGCCGCACTGGTGCTGTTTGCCGTGGGTGCGTCGGTGCTGCGCGCGCTGCAGATTTCCGAGCTGTATCTGCCGCTGCTGTATGTCGACACCATTGCCGCGAGCTTGCAGGTGGTGTTTCTGGGCGTGGTGAACATCTTCTTCTACCTGGACCGGCGCCGCGTTGTGCTGGCGCTGACGGCGGCGTTTGTGGCGCTCAACGGCGTGTTGACGTGGATGACGTTGCAGCTCGGGCCGGCCTGGTACGGATACGGATTTGCCGTGTCGCTGCTGTTGGTTGTGATGGCGAGCCTGGTGATCCTCGACCGGAAGCTGGATCGGCTGGAGTACGAGACGTTCATGTTGCAATAAGGCTGGCCGACAGCCTCCGCTGCCGTCCGGAACCCGGCCCGCGACACCTCAACCCCCGTTCACGACCCTTCAAGCCTCGCGCACCGCGCCCCAAGCGCCAGCCGCGAGGCTTTTTGCTCTGCGCGTGCTGCTTTTTGCAGCAACACCATGAAGCTTTTTGCTCGGCGGATGGAGCTTTGAGCTCGACGGCTGAAGCTTTTTGCTCGGCGGATGGAGCTCTGAGCTCGACGGTCGGAGCTTTTTGCTCGGCGGATGGAGCTCTGAGCTCGACGGTCGGAGCTTTTTGCTCGGCGAATGGAGCTCTGAGCTCGACGGTCGGAGCTTTTTGCTCGGCGGATGAGGTTCTGAGCTCGACAGCCCGAGCCTTTGACTCGGGCGATGGAGCTCTGGAACCGGCGGTCGGCAGCCGCACTCAGTGGCGTGGCTCAAACGCGAGTTTCAGCCCCAACCCGATCATGACGATGCCGCTCGTCCGGTGCACCCGTGCAAGGAACCGCGGATTATGGCGAAACCAGTTCGAGAGCAGCCCCGCGAATATCGCCACCGGACCTTTGACAAGAAATGTCAGGCACGCAAACGCAAGACCCAGCGTGAAGACGGAAAGCGTTGGTTGTGCCGCATCGGCGGGAACGAACTGCGGCAGGAAGGCGAGATAGAACAGCGCGATCTTGGGATTCGACATGTTGGATAGCGCGCCTTGAGAGAACGCGCGCAATGCCGATTCCGGCGCACCGTGACTGTGCGCAAGCGCAAGCTCGCCCGATGAGCGGAACAGCGCGATACCCAGATAGAGCAGGTAGAGCGCGCCGACCAGCTTCAGTGCGGTAAATACCCATTCGGATGCCTGGAGCAGGGCGCCCAAGCCAAGCGTGGCCAGCACGGTGTGCACCGTCAGCCCGACGCTGACACCCGCTGCGGTGACAAGGCCGGACCGTGTTCCGTGGGTGAGCGTGCGTGACATCACGAGCACCATATCCTGCCCCGGCGTCAGGATGATGAGCAGGGATGTTGCCACGAACGGCAGCCATGACAGATGCGACATAAGCAGAGCTCCTGAGTGAAGTAGGCAGACGTTGCGCCGCGCATGTCTGCGACGTGGCCGTGCTTGCGGGCCGTCCGCGCCCTCAAATTATGGGGACATCGCGGTAGAGATTGGCTGCATATCTAGCTATTCTTGCCAACCAAATTGGAGTAAATGTCTACAAAAAAGGTAATAGATAGCCAAATATGGAAGCCAAGCTTGATGCGATCGACAAACGCATTCTTCGATCTCTGCAACGCGATTCGAACCAGACGAATGCCCAGCTCTCAGAACAGGTGGGGCTCTCGGCAACGCCCTGCCTGCGCCGGGTTCATCTGCTAGAACAGCACGGTGTCATCGCCGGCTACGTTGCACTGCTGAACCCGGCAGCCGTCGATCTGAAGTTCACGGCGTTTGTCAGAGTCACCCTGGAGCGTCAGGACAAGGCAACGGTTGAGCACTTCGCACGCGAGATCGAGAATGCGCCCGAGGTGCTCGAATGCCATTTGATGGCGGGCAGCTATGACTATCTCTTGCGCGTGATCGCCCGGGATCTCGATGACTATCAGCGCTTCCAGATGGAGACGCTGACGAAGATAAAAGGGGTGCGCAACGTGGAAACCGAGATCCCGCTCAAGCGCATCAAGCAGACGACGCGTCTGCCGATCTAGGCGATCTGTCGTGTCCCGGGCATCTCCCCGAAGTTGTCTGAGCGGACACCGTCCGCTAGACGTGGGTTCAGATTCTCCACTTCGATCCGATAGAGAGAAGGGCCGCTTTGAGGGGATGGTTGCTCGCGGCCCTCAGCCCGATCAAGATTTCTTGGCCGATTTGTTTTCTCTATTGCGCATCGCTTGGCTGCCGCTCCGGCGCTGAATTCACCACCGGACTGCTATACAGCTGACGAAGCATCGGCGGAGAGCGTCAGCAGACCAAGTGGCCACGCGGGTGGCGAAGGGAACGGAACAGAATGCAGCTCATCAGGAACATGGGAATCGGCAAGCGCCTTGCCTTCGGATTTGCCGTTGTGCTGGCGTTTTCCGTCGCCATCACCGCCATTGCCATCTGGCGTCTGGACAATGCCGCGACAGCCACGCGGGCCATGATGAATGAGCCGCTGCTCAAGGAACGCCTGATTGGCGATTGGTATGCCAATCTGGTCGTCGGCATCCGCCGCACGATTGCGGTTGCCAAGAGCGCCGACCCCACACTGGGGCCGTATTTTGCGCAAGAGGCGGCGGCTTCATCAAAGGCATCGGGCGAGTACCAGAAGAAGGTGGAAGCGCTGCTGTCCACCGAGGAAGAGAAGACGCTGTTTGCCAAGATCGGCGAGCTGCGCAAAGGCTATCTGACCGCGCGGGATGCCATCAACGCGGCCAAGGCGGCGGGCAATCCAGACGAGGCTCAGCGGGTGCTTGACCAGGTCTTCGTGCCAGGTTCCAACGCGTACCAAGACATCATGCGTCAGCTGCTGGAAGTGCAGCGCCGCACCATCGACGATATCGCGAAGGACATCGACGCCAGCGCCGCAAAGAGCCGCACGTTGCTGATGGTGCTGGAAGGGCTGATCTTGGTGCTTGGCCTTGTCTTTGCCTATTTCCTGACCGTGAGCATCACGCGGCCATTGCATGTGGCGGTTGGTATCGCAAGCCGTGTGGCAGCAGGGGATCTGTCGAGCGTGGCCGCTGCCAACTCGAAGGATGAGACGGGCAAGCTGTTGCAAGCCCTGGCTGACATGACGCAGCAACTGGTGGGTACGGTGGGAAGTATCCGCAGTGCAACCGAGTCGGTGGCGGGCGCCGCAGGCCAGATTGCGGCAGGCAACATGGATCTGTCCACGCGCACCGAGCAACAGGCGGCTTCGATCGAGGAGACGGCAGCCAGCACGACGGAGCTGACCGAGGCAGTCAAGCGGAACGCCGATAACGCGCGTCAAGCCACGTCGCTCGCGGCAAGCGCGAGAGAGATGACGGAAGCCGGACGCGCTGAAGTCACCGCGATGGTGCAAACGGTTAGCGAGGTCAGCACGGCCTCCAAGAAGATTGCCGAGATCACCGGCTTGATCGAGGGTATTGCGTTCCAGACCAACATCCTGGCACTCAATGCCGCCGTGGAGGCCGCGCGTGCCGGCGAACAGGGCAGGGGGTTTGCCGTGGTGGCAGGCGAGGTGCGATCGCTGGCGCAACGCGCATCAGGGGCTGCGAAGGAAGTGAAGGAGCTGATCGAGGCATCCACCGGAAAAGTTGAACTCAGCTCCGAGCAGGCGTCGGGCGTGAATGCCGCGATGGCCCGCGTGAGTGTGGCCATTGAAGGCGTGTCGAGCATCATTGCTGAAATTGCGGTGGCGTCGGACGAGCAAAGCCAAAACCTCGAGCAGGTGAGCCAGGCAATCAGTCAGATTGACCAGGTGACGCAGCAGAACGCAGCGCTGGTGGAAGAGTCCGCCGCCGCAGCGCAAGCGATGCAGGAGCAGTCCGGGAACCTGCGCCGCGCAGTGAGCGTCTTCAGGCTCGGGGCGAGCTAGCGGCAAGCAAGCGGCGCTGCGTCACCCGCCGCTCACGCACGGAACTTCGCCCGGCGGACAAATCAATCCCCGCATCCGGCGTGCGTTGCCTACCACGCACACGTCGGCCCACCGCCGGTTTGGCCTTTGACGTTCCTGCCCTAGATGGCGCCTTGAATTTCTGTTGCAGAGAGGAAAAAGGAAGGGAAACTGTCTGAGCGAAGCGAGTTTTTCCCTTCCCCTCTCTGCGACAGAAATTCAAGGAGTGGGTCGCCATCTCGGGCGCGCCTTTCTTTTGCTTACTTTTCTTTGGCAAGACAAAGAAAGGTGAGTCGTGCCCGGCAGGGTACGAAACCGGGATGGACCACCCAGTCCAAAAAAAAACCCAACCAAAAACCCATAGCCCCACAACATCCCCCCCAACAACTCCGCATTTGCCCAACCCCTGCCGGGCTCCTTAAGCTGCACCGACATTCCAAAATACGCAGCTTCTTCATGCAAATAGCAGTAGTCGGCGCCGGCATCATCGGCATCAGCACGGCCTATGCGCTGGCTCAGGAAGGCCATCAGGTCACCTTGGTCGAGCGTCATCCAGGCCCGGGCGAGGGCACCAGTTACGCCAACGGCGGCCAGTTGAGCTACAGCTATGTGGCGCCGCTGGCGGGCCCCGGTGTGCTGTCGCATGTGCCGGGCTGGCTGCTGCGCCGCGATTCGCCGCTGCGGCTGAAGCCATCGCTGGACCCGGCGTTGCTGCGCTGGGGGCTGCGCTTTATTGCAGCTTGCAATCGTGACCGCGCCGACCGCACCACGCGTGAGCTGCTTGCGCTGTCGTTCTACAGCCGCGCACGCATGGAAGCGCTGCGGGATGCGCTGCCGGACTTGGCGTTCAGCTTTGCGCGTCGCGGCAAGCTGGTGGTGCATCGCGATGCTGCGGCGTTTGAATCGGCCCGCGCGCAGGTCGGCTATCAGGCCACGCTTGGGTGTGAGCAGCATGCGTTGTCCGCCGATGAGGCGGTCGCCCACGAGCCTGCGCTTGCCGGCGTGCGCCACCAGATCGTCGGCGCCATCTACACGCCCGACGAAGACGTGGCCGATTGCCACCAACTTTGCGTCGGCTTGTTCAACCGTCTGCGCGCGATGCCGAACGTGACGCTGCGCTCCAATACCGGCGTTGAAGCGTTGTGGACCGAAGGGCGCCGTGTGCGCGGCCTCAAACTGGCCGATGGCGAGCAAGTTGCCGCCGATGCGGTGGTGATGGCCGCGGGCGTGACCAGCGCCAGGCTGCTCAGCCCATTGCGCATCGACCCGGGCCTGTATCCGCTGAAGGGTTACAGCATCAGCCTGCCGCTGGGCGAGGGCGATGTTGCCCCCGTGATCAGCGTGACGGATGCTGCGCGCAAGATCGTCTATGCGCGCATCGGGCAGACGCTGCGTGTGGCGGGCATGGCTGACCTGGTGGGCTGGTCGACGGCGCTGGACACGCGCCGTGCGCAGACGCTGTATGACGAAACGCGCGCGCTGTTTCCGGGCGCCATGCGGGCGAATGATGGGGGTGCAGATGCCGCCCCCTGGGCTGGCATGCGGCCTGCGACGCCTACGGGCGTGCCCGTGGTGGGCGCATCGCCGGTGGAAGGGTTGTGGTTGAACGTGGGCCACGGCGCACTGGGCTTTACGCTGGCGCTGGGTAGTGCAGGTTTGTTGACCGATCTGATTGCCGGCCGCAAGCCCGCGATTTCCCCAGTGCCGTATGCGCTGGCCGTGTGACACAAGAACAAGATTCAAAAGACCGAGCGCGCTGGCTTGATGATGCGTATCTGGCCCGTGCCAACTGGTAACCCAAGCAGTCTGGAGCGAACACACCCATAGGAGGGGAAGCATGAAGACCTTGCATTCGACCAAACGTATTCTGTGTGGCCTGACGCTGGCTGCGGCCGGCGCGCTGGCAGTGCTGTCGACCGGCGCCCAGGCGCAGTCGAACGACACGCTGGCCAAGATCAAGCAATCGGGCGTGATCTCGGTGGGCTATCGCGAGTCATCGATTCCGTTCTCGTACCAGGCTGACGCCAACACGATCACGGGCTACTCGCAAGAGATCTCCAACATGATCGTCGCGGGTGTGGAAAAGACGGTGGGCAAGAAGCTGCAGGTCAAGCTCACGCCGATCACGTCGCAGAACCGCATCTCGCTGTTGCAGAACGGCACGATCGACTTCGAGTGCGGCTCGACCACCAACAACCTTGAGCGCCAGAAACAGGTGGCGTTCTCGAACAACATCTTCATCTACGGCATGCTGATGCTGGTGAAGAAAGACTCGGGCATCAAGGACTTTCCCGATCTGAAGGGCAAGACCGTGGTGACTACCGCCGGCACGACCGAAGACCGCATCCTGCAGAAGATGAACGGCGAAGCCAAGGACGCCGACAAGATGAACCTGATCCTCGCGAAGGATCACGGCCAGGCGTTCCTGACGCTGGAATCGGGCCGCGCTGTGGCCTTTGTGATGGACGAGCCGCTGCTGTATGGCGAGCGCACCAAAGCCAAGAACCAGGCTGACTGGGTTGTCACGGGCAAGCCGCTGCAGACTGAAACCTACGCTTGCATGATGCGCAAGGACGATCCGGCGTTCAAGAAAGTGGCCGACGACGTGATTGCCGACCTGATGAAGTCGGGCAAGGCGAACGATCTGTACAAGAAGTGGTTCCTGTCGCCGATTCCGCCGAAGGGCCTGAACCTGAACTACCCGATGACGGCCGGCATGAAGGATCTGTACGCACACCCGAGCGACAAGGCGATCCAATAACCCTGCCCACGATCCTACTGCGCGGTCCGATCTTGGTCCTGTGATGCTCGCCGTACCCATGTACGGCTGCGCTTCTCGGGCCAACCCCGGACCGCTCGCTACGGATCGTGAACAGGGTTAAGCAAGCGGCAAAGAAAAGCGGGGGACATCGTCCCCCGCTTTTCTTTGCGCGCCGCCTTGGTTCAGGCCGGTTCGCTCCACGGCGAGCGGATGTCTGCCAGGAAGCGCTGCGCTCGCGGGTGCTGCGGGCGCTGGAAGAAATCTTCGGGCGTGGCGCGCTCCAGCACCTGTCCCTGGTCCATGAACAGGACGCGGTCGGCCACCTCGCGTGCGAAACCCATCTCGTGCGTGACGCAGACCATGGTCATGCCGTCGCGGGCCAGGTCCTTCATCACCAGCAACACCTCGTTCACCATCTCCGGGTCCAGCGCGGAGGTCGGCTCGTCGAACAGCATGACGGGCGGCTTCATGGCCAGGGCACGCGCAATGGCCACGCGCTGCTGCTGGCCGCCCGACAGCTCGCCGGGGTAGGCGCCGGCCTTGTGCGGCAGGCCCACGCGTTCGAGCAGGCTCATTGCAAAGTCCTTCGCTTCCTGCGGCGCCATGCGCTTGAGTTGCACGGGCGCGAGCGTGCAGTTCTGCATGACGGTCAGGTGCGGGAACAGGTTGAACTGCTGGAACACGAAGCCGATGCCGCTGCGCAGCAGGTTGACGTCCACGCCGGGCGCATGCACCTCGTGTCCGTTCACGACGATGCGGCCTTTCTGAATGGCTTCGAGCCGGTTCAACGTGCGGATGAGCGTCGACTTGCCCGAGCCCGACGGGCCGCACACGACCACCACTTCGCCCTTGGCAACGGTTTCGTTGATGTCGACCAGCGCGTGGTAATCGCCGTACCACTTGTCGACGTGTTCGATCGTGATCATGTTCATGGTTTGGTCGGGGCGCTAGCTGCAAGGCGGCGCTCAAGGTAGAACGCCACGCGCGTGAGGCTGAAGCACATGATGAAGTAGCTGATGCCGAGCAGGCCGTACACCTCGGCGGACTTGACCATCACGGCGGTGCTGATCTGCCCCGCCACGAACGACACCTCGGGCAGGCTGATGATGTAACCGAGCGAGGTTTCCTTGATGGTCGAGACAAGCTGGTTGACCAGCGACGGCAGCATGTTGCGCAGCGCCTGCGGCAGGATCACCCGGCGCATGGCCTGCATGTACGACAGACCGAGCGAGCGGGCGCTCTCCATCTGCCCGCGCGGCAACGCCTGGATGCCCGCGCGCACGATCTCCGCCAGATATGCGCCGTCGAAAATCACCAGCGCGGTCAGCATGGTGCTGAACTGATCCGTGCGCTGGCCGGTGACGGAAGGCAGCAGGAAATACGCCCAGAAGATCACCATCAGCAGCGGCGTACCGCGCACCACGTAGACGAGCGC
Organism: Ralstonia mojiangensis; assembly: GCF_023955645.1. Lineage (NCBI taxonomy): Bacteria > Pseudomonadati > Pseudomonadota > Betaproteobacteria > Burkholderiales > Burkholderiaceae > Ralstonia > Ralstonia mojiangensis. Next base: position 586,176 of record NZ_JAMXHU010000001.1, read on the forward strand.
GGTGGCCGGCCAGCGCAGCGCGGCAATCGGGCTCACGCGGCACAGACCCAGGATGATGCCCATCGGCAGCGCCAGCACGAGGCCGGCGGATGCCAGCAGGAACGTCAGCGCCAGCCCGCCCAGCGGCCCGTTCGGGTACTGGCCGATCAGGTAATAGATACCGTAGGTTTGAATGAGATCGAGCATGGCTACAGCGTCCGGACGGGGTAGCGATGCTGATACCAGGCGGAGAACACCGTGATCGCAATCGAGATGGTCAGATAGGCGGCAGTGGCAAACGCAAACGCCTCAAAGCCGCGGAAGGTGGCGGACTCCACCTGCTGCGCCTGGTACATCAATTCGGCCACGCCGATCACCATGGCGATGCTCGAGTTCTTCCACAGGTTCAACGTTTGGCTGACCAGCGGCGGTACCGTCACGCGCAGCGATTGCGGCAGCACCACAAGGCGCATGGCCTGCAGGAACGAGAGTCCGAGCGCGCGGCTGGCCTCAAGCTGTTCCTTCGGGATCGAACGGATGCCGCTGCGGATGTCTTCCGCCATATACGCGGCCGTGTAGAGCACGAGCGCAATGACGGCGCTGGCGGCCTCGTAGTTCATGCTGTAGAGCCAGTCCCGGATGAACTCCGGCAGGATCTGCGGCGCGCCGAAATACCAGAACAGCATGTGGGCGAGCAGCGGCACGTTGCGGATGGCTTCGACATAGGTCTGGCCAATGCCGCGCAGCGGCGCGGCGGGCGCCAGGCGCAGCAGCGCCACGACGATGGCAAGCGGCAGCGCCAGCACGAAGGCCAGTACAGAAAGCTTGATCGACAGGAAAAAACCGCTGACGAGCCATTGGTGATACTGCCCAGAGAGCAGCATCGACAAATCAAAATGGGGCATGGAGATTCACCGCCCAGAACGGCGTCTGGGCGGCCCGACCTTTAACGATTAATCGATCTTGTCGGTGGAAATCTTGAAGGTACGCTGCGGGAAGGCCATCTTTGTATTCGGGCCGAACCACTTGTCGAACAGCTTCTGCGCCTCGCCGCTCTTTTCCATGCCGAGCAGCACGTCGTCGACCTGCTTCTTGAAGGCCGGCTCGCCCTTGCGGATGCCCAGTGCGAGGTGTTCGGTCGACAGGTTTTGCGGCAGGAGCGCGTAATCCTTGGCTGCCGGGCCCATCTTGGCCATGTTGCCGATCAGCGTGGTTTCGTCGTTCACGTAGGCGACGCCCTTGCCTTGCTGCAGGGCCAGCAGCGCCTGCGGGCTGTTGTCGAACGAGACCACATCGGCGTTCTTGATGGTCTTGGCAATGTTGGCTTCCATGGTCGAACCCTTGACCGTCAGGAGCTTCTTGCCATCAAGCTGGGCGAGCGACGTGATACCGCTGCTCTTCTTCACCATGGCCTTCTGGCCGGTGATGAAGGTCGACACCGAGAAGTCGATCTGCGCTTCGCGTTCCTTGTTGTGCGTGAGCGAGGCGGCCAGCAGATCGACACGGCCTTGCTGCAGTTCTGGCAGGCGCGCGGCCACAGCCAGTTGCTTGAGCACGGGCTTGACGCCCAGGCTCTTGGCGATGGCGTCGCACATGTCGACGTCATAGCCGACGATCTCGCGGCTCATCGGGTCTTTCAGGAAGCTGAACGGCTCGTCGGTGCCGAGCACGCCGCAGACAAGTTCGCCTTTCTTCTTGATGTCGGAAACTTGATCGGCGTGCGCAGTGGCGGCGACCAGGGTGGCTGCGGCCAGGATGGCGGCACCCGCAAATTGCGTCAGACGTCGGTTTGTTTTCATCGGATTTCCTCCTTGACGACTTGGGTGGTGAACAGTGTGCGAATCGAGATCGGATCGGGGATCGCCCGCGAGCATACCGGTGTATGCGCGATCTGCATGCGCGGACTTCGGATAACCATATGACGGCGAGCGGAACGCCCAACTATAGTCCATGCCGACGCGGCGCAGATGGCGGATGGCAAGCAGGGCGGGGTGCAGTGCACGGGCGGGATGTTGGGGTTGCCGGGTTGCGCGCGTGCAGCCCGGTAAGGCTGGCGCAGCAAGGCGGGGGCCCGGCAGACGTTGGACGAAATGAGACTTTGTCTGCCATTAATGACATGGCAGCCGACTGCACTCCATCAGGGGATTCCCGGGGCAGGGCGTGGGCTTACAGCGCGCCGCAGATCGATTCGTTAATGGGCACGTCGCCCACGGTCTCGTGATCGTTGCCGCGATAGCGGTAGACCAGGCTGAGGCCGAGGCGCGTGAGGATACGCACGTCGCCGTTATTGCAGATGTTCTTCTGCAGGATCGGCACGAAATTCAGCCGAAAGCCCTGCGAGGCGGCCGAGTGCGCTGCGTAGTTGGTCAGCGTGATGACGAAGACGAGGTTCTTCTTCTGCGCCAGCGAGCATTGCGCCAGGGAGGTTTCGCGGTCGAGCGGGACGGGGGTGAAGCGGTTGATTTCAGCGCAGGCCTGCGCGAGGGCACGGTCTGCATTGCGGGCAGGGCCCGTGAGGGCAGGCACACCGGCTGCGGCCGTGCTGCGACCCGTGGCGGCGCCCACCAGCATGCGGGCCAGTGGCGTCAATTCCTGCATGGCCGTCGCCAGCGACGTCGATTGGGCCCACACAGGGCAGGACAGCAACGGCAGGGCAAGCGCCAGGATGCACGAAGCACGCGCCCGGCGTTGGCGGCCTTTCACATCCAGACCGGTGTGAATGGCGGTGTGTTGAGTCACAGACATCCTCTTTGCCCACGGAGCCACAATTTTATTGAAAAAACTGTCGGGATGCGAGGCGCGCAGCGCACTGGGCGCTGCCGCCTTTAACTCAGGTCAGGTCCGTACCCGCACCATGGCAGAAATGCGCTCGGCCGCCTGCTGCAGCGGGCCGAGAAACTGCTTCGTCATCTGTTTGCCGGAAGTCCGGTTGGCCTGGCCGCTGATGTTCATGGCGGCGATGATATCCCCCGCGCGATTGCGGATCGGCGCCGACAGCGAAATCAGCCCTTCCTCAAGCTCCTGGTCGACCAGCGCCCAACCCTGTTGGCGCACGCCGGCAATGATCTCCTTCAGTGCGTCGACGTCCGTAATGGTGCGCTGCGTGCGCGCCCGCCGGTCCGACTCGCGCAGTGCAATGTCGAGCTGGTCCTCGGGCAGGCCCGACAGCAGCACGCGGCCCATCGATGTACAGAACGCCGGCAGGCGGCTGCCGACCGACAGGTTCAGCGCGATGATTTTCTGCGTGGGCACGCGCAGAACGTAGACGATTTCAGTCCCATCCAATACCGAGGCAGAGCAACTTTCGTGCACCGTCTGCACGAGTTCTTCCATCACCGGCTCGGCCAGGTTCCAGAACGGCATCGACGTGAGATAGGCGAACCCGAGATCGAGGATCTTGGGCGTGAGGCGGAAGAGGCGGCCCTCAAAGCTGACATAACCCAGGCTGACCAGCGTGAGAAGGATGCGGCGGGCGCCGGCGCGGGTCAGCCCCGTGGCCTCGGCGACTTCGGAGAGCGTTTGCTCGGGACGCTCGGCATTGAACGCGCGGATGACCGACAGGCCCCGTGCAAAGGACTGGACGTAGGAATCGCTGGGTTTTTCGGTGGGCAGTTCGGCAGCGGACATGCAAAGAAAGATGAAAGCGGTGCAGTGGCCTCAAGCCTACTGGCATTACCCCGATTTCGCTACTCGAACGCTTGATCGGTATGCGTACGCCTTGACACGCTCAGGAAGGCAGGCGTAGATTAGTTCTTGGATCGAACTTGAGTTCGCGTAGCGAACAAACATAGAAAGATAAGCGTGGGCCGGACAGCAAAGGCCTGTGTCGATCCGATCGTCAAACAGGAGACTCGCACGCCGCCCGGTTGCGGCTCGGCCATGTCCGGCCCCCGCGATGCTCCGAACCGCGCCAGCCATCGAGAATGTGTGGCGCCCTTGCCGGAGAATGCACGTGATCAACAAGCTTTGTTCGTCTGTGGAGGCCGCCCTGACCGATATCCCGGACGGTGCCACCATCATGATTGGCGGGTTCGGTACTGCCGGCATGCCATCGGAACTCATCGACGGGCTCATCGCGCATGGCGCGCGTGAGCTGACCATCATCAACAACAACGCCGGCAATGGCGAGACGGGCCTGGCCGCGCTGCTCAAGGCCCGCCGCGTGCGCAAGATCATCTGCTCGTTCCCGCGCCAAGCCGATTCGTATGTGTTCGATGCGCTGTATCGCGCCGGCGAGATCGAGCTGGAACTGGTGCCGCAAGGCAACCTGGCCGAGCGCATCCGCGCCGCAGGTGCCGGTATTGGCGGCTTCTTCTGCCCGACTGCCTATGGCACGCAATTGGCCGAAGGTAAAGAAACGCGCATCATCGACGGCAAGCCGTACGTATTCGAATTGCCGCTGACCGCCGACTACGCCCTCATCAAAGCCCTGCGTGCAGACCGCTGGGGCAATCTCGTCTATCGCAAGACCGCTCGCAACTTCGGGCCGGTGATGGCCATGGCGGCCAAGTGCACCATCGCACAGGTCGGCGAGACGGTGGAGTTGGGCGAGCTGGACCCCGAGCACATCGTCACGCCCGGCATTTTTGTGAAGCGCGTCGTGAAGCTCGTCTCCGCGCAACCCGCTAAGGAGGCCGCATGAGCGCCGAAACCACCACCAAGATTCACCGCTGGACGCGCGATCAGATCGCTACCCGTGTGGCACGTGATATTCCCGACGGCTCGGTCGTCAACCTGGGCATCGGTCTGCCGACGCTGGTGGCGAACCAGCTGCCGGCCGATCGCGAAATCATTCTGCATACCGAGAACGGTCTGCTTGGCATGGGCCCGGCGCCCGCTCCCGGGCAAGAAGACGAAGACCTCATCAACGCCGGCAAGCAGCCGGTCACGGTCAAGCCTGGCGCATCGTTCTTCCATCACGCCGATTCGTTTGCCATGATGCGGGGTGGCCATCTCGACTATTGCGTGCTCGGCGCCTTCCAGGTGTCGGCCACGGGTGACCTGGCCAACTGGCACACCGGAGCACCGGATGCGATTCCCGCCGTGGGCGGCGCGATGGACCTGGCTATTGGTGCCAAGCGCGTCTTCGTCATGATGGAGCACCAGACCAAGCAGGGCGAAAGCAAGATCGTGCCGTCGTGCACGTACCCGCTGACGGGGATCGGCTGTGTCGATACCATCTACACCGACCTTGCCGTGATCGACATCACGCCCGAAGGACTGGTGGTGCGTGAGATGGCCGACGGCCTCGATTTCGATACGCTGCAGTCGATGACGGCGGCGCCGTTGCGTCGAGCCTAGAACTATTGGAGACAGAACAATCATGACCGAAGCCTTTATCTGCGACGCCATCCGGACCCCCATCGGCCGATACGGCGGCAGCCTGTCTGCCGTGCGCGCGGATGACCTTGGCGCGGTGCCGCTCAAGGCGCTGATGGCGCGCAACCCGCAGGTCGACTGGTCGGCCATCGACGACGTGATCTTCGGCTGCGCCAACCAAGCAGGGGAAGACAACCGCAACGTGGCGCGCATGTCGCTGCTGCTGGCCGGGCTGCCCGACAGCGTGCCGGGCTCCACCATCAACCGCCTGTGCGGCTCGGGCATGGACGCGACCGGTACCGCCGCGCGCGCCATCCGCTCGGGGGAGACCGCGCTGATGATCGCGGGCGGCGTGGAGAGCATGAGCCGAGCGCCGTTCGTAATGGGCAAGGCGGCCAGCGCCTTCTCGCGCGATGCCGCCATCTACGACACCACCATCGGCTGGCGCTTCGTCAACCCGCTGATGAAGGCGCAATATGGCGTCGACTCGATGCCTGAAACCGCCGAGAACGTCGCCACCGACTACAAGATCAACCGCGAAGACCAGGACCGGTTCGCGCTGCGCAGCCAAGCCAGCGCCGCGCGTGCGCAAGAAGACGGCACGCTCGCTCAGGAAATTACTCCGGTAACGATCCCGCAGAAGAAAGGCAATGCCATTGTGGTGGACCGGGATGAGCATCCCCGCGCCACCAGCATGGAAGCGCTCGCCAAGCTCAAGGGCGTGGTGCGTCCGGACGGCACCGTGACCGCCGGCAATGCGTCGGGCGTAAACGATGGCGCCTGCGCGCTGCTCCTCGCCAATGAAGACTCCGCCAAGCGCTTTGGCCTGACCCCGCGTGCGCGCATCGTCGGCATGGCCACCGCGGGCGTGCCGCCGCGCGTGATGGGCATTGGCCCTGCACCGGCGTCGCAGAAGCTGCTCAAGCAACTGGGCCTGACGATTGATCAGATGGACGTGATCGAGCTGAACGAGGCGTTTGCTGCGCAGGGATTGGCAGTGACGCGTCAACTGGGCGTGCGTGATGACGACCCGCGCGTCAATCCGAATGGCGGTGCCATCGCACTTGGCCACCCGCTCGGCATGAGCGGCGCGCGCCTGGTGACGACGGCGATGTATCAGCTGCAACGCACGGGCGGACGCTATGCACTGTGCACGATGTGCATCGGCGTGGGGCAGGGCATTGCGCTGGTGATCGAACGCGTTTGATACGGCCATGACCAGCGGACTGCTCGATCGCGCATTCTCCACACCGGCCATGTTGGCGGTGTGGTCCGATGCGGCCACCGTGTGCGCGATGCTCGATGTGGAGGCCGCACTCGCCCAGGCCGAGGGCGCGGTTGGCGTGATTCCGGCGCAAGCCGTGGCGCCGATTCGCGCGGTGTGCGCCAACGTTACGTTGGACTTGGATGCGCTGGGCGCCGCCGCTGCCAGCGCTGGCAACCTGGCGATCCCGCTCGTCAAGCAACTGACCGCCGCCGTCGCGCAGCACGATGAAAACGCCGCGCGCTACGTGCATTGGGGCGCGACCAGCCAGGACATCATCGATACCGGTCTGATGCTGCAGTGGCGGCAATCGGCGGAGTTGATCGAAGCGGATTTGCAGAAGCTGGCGGATGCGCTTGCCGCGCTGGCGCAACGTCATCGCAATACGCCGATGGTGGCGCGCACATGGTTGCAGCAGGCGCTACCGACAACGTTCGGGCGCAAGGTTGCGGGCTGGCTGGAAGCGGTGCATCGCGCGCAGGATCGTTTTGCCGCGTTGCGCGCGCATGTGCCCGCGCTGCAGTTTGGCGGAGCGGCAGGCACGCTTGCCAGCCTGGGCGAACATGCACGTGCCGTCGCTCAGACGCTGGCGCACGAGCTTGACTTGCCGCTGCCGGCGCTCTCCTGGCACGGCGAGCAAGATCGAATCGCCGATATTGGCACCACGCTCGCACTGCTGACCGGCGCGCTGAGCCACTTCGCGCGCGATCTCTCGCTGATGATGCAGACCGAGGTCGGCGAGGTTGCCGAGCCGTCCGGTGCAGGCAAGGGCGGCTCTTCCACCATGCCGCATAAACGCAACCCGGTCGGTTGCGCGACGGTGCTGGCGGCGGCCACACGGATGCCGGGGTTGGCGAGCACGCTGCTGTCTGCGCTGCCGCAGGAGCACGAACGCGCGCTCGGCGGTTGGCAGGCGCAATGGGCGACGTTGCGCGAGATGGCTTGCCTCGCGGCCGGCGCGCTCGATCGCATGCGCGAGATTGTTGAAGGTTTGCATGTTGATGCCGCTCGCATGCGCGCGAATCTGGACCTCACGCACGGCCTGATCCTTGGTGAAGCCGTGATGCTGGCGCTCGGCGCAGATCTTGGTCGCCTGCAAGCGCACCATGTGGTCGAAGCGGCCAGCCGCAAAGCCGTACAAGAGAGCAAAACGCTGCATGACGTGCTGGCCCAAGACGCCGACGTCCTGCGCATCTGGGGCACCGCCACGCCGCAACGGCTGAGCGCGCTGCTCGATCCCAATCATTATCTTGGCGATGCGGGCGCCGCAGTCGACCGCGTGCTTGCGGAACACGCTCGCCGCCATCCCTGAACCCGCATTCCACGGAGATACCATGCCCTGGCTTGAACACGACAACGTCCGCCTGTATCACGAATTCGATGATGGGCCCGCCACGGGTAAGCCGGTGCTGGTGCTGTCGAACTCCCTGGGCACCAACCTGGGTATGTGGGAGCCGCAGCTCGAAGCGCTGCGTCAGCACTTCCGTCTCTTGCGCTATGACCAGCGCGGCCACGGCCAGTCGAGCGTGCCCGACGCGCCGTTCGGCGTCGCGCAGCTTGGCGGGGATGTGCTTGCGTTGCTCGACCACTACAACATTGATCTTGCGCTGTTCTGCGGCCTGTCGATGGGCGGCCTGACTGGCCTGTGGCTGGCCGCGTATCACGGCGAGCGCTTCCCGCGCATGGTGGTGACGAACACTGCCGCACTGATCGGTACGCAGCAAAGCTGGAATACCCGCATCGCGCAGGTCGACCAAGGCGGGATGGCCAGCATTACGGAAACCGTGCTGGAGCGCTGGTTCACGCAGGGCTACCGCGATACCAACGCAAGCCGCGTCGACATCGTCAAGGCGATGCTGCTGTCGACGCCGGACGCGGGCTACAACGGCAACTGCGGCGCGATTCGCGATGCGGATTTGCGTGCGCAATTGCCGAGCATCCGTGTGCCGATGCTGGTGATTGGCGGCACGCACGATATCTCAACCCCCGCCGCGCAGACCAAACTCATTGCGGACGGTGTGCCCGGTGCGCAATACATAGAACTTTCCGCCGGCCACCTCGCCAACTGGGAGCAGGCTGACGGCTACACAGAAGCGTTGGTCAGCTTTTTGACGACCGGCGTTGCGCGCGAGGTCGCTCATGGATGATCGCGAACGTTACGCTGCGGGCATGGAAGTGCGGCGCGCTGTGCTGGGCGATGCCCACGTCGACCGTGCCAACGCCGCGCAGACCGAGCTGACCGCTCCGTTTCAGGATCTCATCACGCGCTATGCCTGGGGCGAAATCTGGACACGCCCCGGTTTGCCGCGCCACACGCGCAGTCTGCTGACGATCGCCATGATGGTCGCCCTGGGCCGCGACGGTGAGTTGCGCCTGCACCTGCGCGCTGCCGCCAACAACGGCGTCACGCGCGACGAGATTCAGGAAACGCTGCTGCAGACCGCCATCTACTGTGGCGTGCCGGCAGCCAACCATGCGTTCCATCTGGCGCAGACGGTGTTTGCGGAGATGGACGCGGAGGCAGCTTCCAAGACGTAGACGCAGGATCCACCGTCTCCGGGAGACGCCACGCAACACACCGGGCAAACCGGCCGCCGAGCTGGAAAAGGAAGCCCAAGGAGGAGACCCATGCTCAGCGCATTGGGTGTGTTGTTCGACGGGCTGGCCTACGGCAGCCTGCTGTTCCTGATCAGCATCGGCCTGTCGGTCACGATGGGTCTGATGAACTTCATCAACCTCGCGCACGGCGCGTTCGCCATGGCGGGCGGCTATGTGTGCGTGGTGCTGATGAACCGCTTCGGCGTGCCGTTTCTGGCGACGCTGCCCATCGCTTTCATCGTCACCGCGGGTATTGGCTTTGTGCTGGAGCGCACGCTGTACCGGCGGCTCTATCGCGCGAGCCCGCTTGATCAGGTGCTGTTCTCCATCGCGCTCGTTTTCATGGCGATGGCGGGCGCGACTTACGTGTGGGGGCCGTCGCAGCAACCCGTTGAGCTGCCGGAGATGCTGCGCGGGCAATGGCGGGTGTTCGATAGTGCGTTGGAGGTCGGGCGCTACCGGCTCTTCCTGATCGGCGTGGTGATTGCGCTGACGGCGCTGCTGGCGTGGCTGATCGAGCGCACGCGCTTTGGCGCCCAGGTGCGCGCGTCGGTGGATCACCAGCAGGCGTCTGCAGGGCTGGGCATCAACGTAAGTCTGGTGTTCTCCGTAACGTTTGCGCTGGGTTCAGGGCTGGCAGGATTGGGCGGCGGATTGGGCATCGATGTGCTCGGGCTCGATCCTGCGTTTCCGATCAAGTACATGGTGTACTTCCTGCTGGTGGTGGCAGTCGGGGGCGCGGGCTCCATCAAGGGCGCGTTGCTGGCTGCGCTTGTGTTGGGAGTGTTCGACGTGGCGGGCAAGTACTACGTGCCGGACGTGGGCGCGTTCGTCATCTACGGGTTGATGGTGGTGCTGCTCGTGTTTTTCCCGAGCGGTCTGCTGGGGAGGCGCGCATGAGTGTGCTGCAGCAACTGAGGCGGGCTGCGCAACCGGTTGAGCGCTCGCCCGCGCATGGCTTGCCGGGCGCGCGCTGGTCGCTGTTCGAGATCGTGTTCTGGTGCATGCCGATCGCGGTGTTCTTTCTTCTTCCCGATTACCTCGTCTTTGGCAGCCAGGTGCTGATCGTCGGGCTGTTTGCGTTGTCGCTGGATCTGGTGCTGGGCTATGCGGGCATCGTGTCGCTCGGGCATGCAGGTTTCTTTGGGCTCGGCGCTTATACCGCCGGACTGCTCGCGGCGCATGGCTGGGGTGAGCCGCTCACCGGCCTGGCGGCGGCCGCCATCGTCGCGGCGCTGGGCGGTTTCTGTGTGAGTTTCCTCGTCGTGCGCGGGCAAGATTTGACGCGATTGATGGTCACGCTCGGCATCGGCCTGATGCTGTATGAAGCGGCCAACAAGATGGCGTTTCTTACGGGCGGTGTCGATGGCCTCTCCGGTGTGACGATGCACAACCTGCTCGGCACCTTTGAGTTCGATCTGGAGGGGCGCACCGCGTACGTTTACAGCTTGGTCGTGCTCTTCTTGGTGTTTGTGGCGCTGCGTTGTCTGGTGCGCTCGCCGTTCGGGCTGTCGCTGCGCGGCATTCAGCAGGGGCCGAAACGCATGCCGGCCATCGGTGCGGATGTCCGCATGCGGCTGGTGGCGGCGTTCACGGTGAGCGCAGCGATTGCCGGGGTTGCAGGCGGATTGCTCGCGCAGACCACGCAGTTTGTCGGGTTGGATTCGCTGGGTTTTTCGCGCTCTGCAGAGCTATTGATCATGCTGGTGCTGGGCGGCGCAGGCCGGCTGTACGGTGCGCTGATCGGCGCGGCGGTATTCATGGTGGCGCAGGACGTGTTGGCCGGCATCAATCCCGTCTACTGGCAGTTTTGGATCGGCCTGTTGCTGATGGTGATCGTGCTATTTGCGCGTGGCGGAATTCTCGGTGGGCTGGAAGCTGCCGTATCCGCGGTCAGAGCGCGTGGTGCTCGCAAGGGAGGTGCGGCATGACTGTGCCGACGATGCATCCAGCGCCCACATTGAGCACGCGAGGCCTGTCCAGACGCTGGGGCAGCTTTCACGCCAATTCCGATATCTCGCTGTCTTTTGCGCCCGGTGCGCGCCACGCATTGATCGGTCCCAACGGCGCGGGCAAGACCACCTTCATCAACTTGCTCACCGGCACGCTGGAGCCCACTGCGGGCCAGGTGCTGCTGGACGAGGAAGACATCACCCGGCTGCCCGCACACCAGCGCGTCAAGCGAGGCATCACGCGCACATTCCAGATCAACACGTTGTTTCCGGGATTGACGGTGCTGGAATCGGTGATGCTCGCGATCTTCGAACGCACCGGCGCGTCGTGGCATTGGCACCGCACCGTCGCATCGCACAAGGATGCACGCGACGAGGCGATGGCGTTACTGTGCCGCTTGCAGCTCGGCGACGATGCGCTGTCGCCGACGCATGCGTTGCCGTACGGCAAACAACGGCTGGTGGAGATCGCCTTGGCGCTGGCCACGCAGCCTCGCATCCTGCTGCTCGACGAGCCAGCCGCCGGTATCCCGAGCGGAGAAAGCACCGAGCTGTTCGAGGTGATCGCCAGCCTGCCGCGCGATATCACCATCCTTTTCATCGAGCACGACATGAACCTCGTCTTTCGCTTTGCCGAGCGGATCAGCGTGCTGGTGGCTGGCCGCGTGCTGGCCGAAGGTACGCCGCAGGAGATCGCGACTGACCCACGCGTGCGCGAGGTCTACCTCGGGGAGACGGAGCATGCCTGAACTGTTGTCGTTCGAGAACGTCACGGCCGGCTACGGCAACGCCGTGGTGCTGGACGGCGTGTCGTTCGCGCTGGAGGCAGGTGGCAGCCTCGCGCTGCTGGGGCGCAACGGCGTTGGCAAGACCACGCTCCTGACCACGCTGATGGGCTTTACGCGCATGCATGCCGGGCGTATCCGCTGGCAGGGCGCGGACATCGCGAAGGTGCCGCCGCATCGACGCGCGAGGGCTGGGCTTGGCTGGGTGCCGCAGGAACGGTGGATGTTTCCCTCGCTGACGGTGGAGGAACACCTGAGCGCCGTGGCGCGACCCGGCCCCTGGGATGTGGCGGGCGTCTACAAGACGTTTCCGCGCCTGCAGGAGCGGCGCCGCAACCTTGGTAATCAGCTGTCGGGTGGGGAGCAGCAGATGGTCGCCATCGCGCGCGCGCTGATGACAAATCCCGCGCTGCTGCTGTTGGATGAACCGATGGAAGGCCTCGCGCCGATCATTGTGCAAGAGCTTGGTCGTGCCATCCGCGCGCTCGTTGATGAAGGCGGCATGGCGGTGATCCTGGTGGAGCAGCATGCGCGTCTGGCGCTGCAACTCACACAGCGCGCGCTGGTGCTTGATCGAGGGCGGATCGTGCATGCATCGGCCAGCGCGGATTTGCTGGCCGATGCGCCGTTGCTGCAGCGCCTTGTGGCGGTTGCGTAGGGCTTATTTGCCTGGGTCCTTCACGTCGGCAAATTTGTCGAACTCGACGTTGTACAGCTCGTTGCCAACCTTCTCCACCTTGCGGATGTAGACGGTCTGCACCACATCACGCGTGGCCGGATCGATGGTGATCGGCCCGCGCGGGCTGTCGATCTTCATGCCCTTGAAGGCCGCCATGGCTTTTTCCCCGTCGATCTTGCCGCCGAGCTTGTTGATCACGTTGTAGATCGCACCGATGCCGTCATACGCGGCAACCGCCATGAAGTTCGGGCGGCCCGCACCGGGGTTGGCCTCGGCAAAGGCTTTCAGGAAGGCCTTGTTCTGCGGCGAGTCGTGCGCGGCCGAGTAGTGGAACGACGTGATGACACCCAGCGTCGAGTCGCCCATGGCCGGCAGCACGTGGTCGTCTGTCAGGTCGCCCGTCGCGATGACCTTGATCCCGGCCTGCGCCAGACCGCGCTCACGAAAACCCTTCATGAACGCCACGCCTTGCTCGCCAGCCGGCAGGAAGACGAACACGGCTTGCGGCTTGCTGTCTTTCACGCGCTGGATGAACGGCGCGAATTCAGGATTGCGCAGTGGCACGCGCACGGCTTCAACCACCTGGCCGCCGCCGGCAGTGAACGTCTGCTTGAACGCGTTTTCTGCATCGAGGCCGGGCGCGTAATCGGCCACCACGGTCGCCACCTGCTTGATGCCGTTCTTCAGGGCCCACGAGGCGATGGGCGTGGAGACTTGCGGCAGCGTCATCGATACGCGCGTCACATAGTCCGACTTGGTGGTGATCGACGACGATGCTGCATTGAAGATCACCATCGGCTTCTTGGCCTGCTGCGCGATGGGCGCCACCGCCAGTGCTTCTGGCGTGAGGCCGAAGCCCGCCAGGAAATCCACCTTGTCTCGCACCACCAGTTCCTGTGCGAGACGCTTGGCGACGTCCGGCACGGGGCCAGTCGTGTCCTTCACGATGATCTGCACCTGGCGCCCACCGGCGGTCGTGCCGTGCAGCTTCTGATACGCCTTGATGCCGTCTTCCATCTGCTTCCCATAGTCGGCAAAGGGGCCGGAGAAGGGCGCGATCAGGCCGATCTTGATCGGCTCGTCCGCAAAGGCGGGCAGGCCGGTCATCAGCGCACCAGCAACGGCAGTCAGCAGCAGCACACGACGTTTCATGAAGGTCTCCAAAGGTTGATCGGCAAGCGTGAGCCGAAAGAAACCACAACGGCGTCGCCTGCGCGTGCCGACGATCCTAAAGGCTCCGTGTTCGCATTGCAATCGAGTGTTCGGATTGTGAACATTCGGGGTGGGTCGATTACTTCGTGTTCTTGCGTTTCGCGGGCCGATGGCCGGGTTCGCGCCATTCATCCGCCTCGTCGTTGAACAGCGACGACACCAGCGCGCGGAACCATTGGCTGCGTGTGTCGTTATGGAATTTGCGATGCCAGTGCTGCTTGAGATCGAAGCTCGGCAGCTCCAGGGGCGGCTGCATCACGCAGATGTTGGCGTGCGACTGCATGAACGACAGGCCCACCGCGTGCGGCACCGTCGCAATCAAGTCCGTGCGTGCGAGGATGAATGGAATGCTCATGAAATGCGGCGTGAGCAGCGTCGGCGTACGTCGGATGCGCTTGCGTTCCAGAAAGCGCTCGTACAGTTCCTGGCTGCGTCCCTCCGCGCGCACCACGGCGTGCCCGTATTCCAGAAACTGCGCCATCGACAGCTTTGTGTTGCCGCCGTGCGTGACGGGATGATCGGCGCGCACGATGCATGTGAAGTAGTGCGTAAACAACCGCTGCTGGAAGAAATTGTTCTTCTTCAGGTCGGGGAAGTAACCCACGGCCAGGTCGAGCGAACCGGTTTCCAGCGCACGTTCGATCTGCGCCGGGGGCAGGGAGACGGATTGCACCGATGCCCGCGGCGCCTGCCGCGCCATCGCCTCGACAATGCGCGGCAAAAACACCATCTCGCCCACGTCCGACAACGAGATCGAGAACGTGTGCGTGGTCGTGGCCGGGTCGAACGCGCCGGTTTCCAGAATGCCCTGCTGCACACGCGCCAGCACATCGCGTGCTGCAGGAATGAGCGCCAGCGCTCGCGGCGTCGGCTCCATGCCGCGCGAGGTGCGTACGAATAGCGGGTCGTCAAACGCAGCACGCAGCTTCCCCAGCGCAGTGCTCACGCCAGGCTGGCTCATACCAAGCTGTTGCGCGGCCATGCTTACGCTGCGCGCGTCATGCAGCGCCAGCAGGATCGGCAACAGGTTCAGGTCAAAGTCGGGCAGGGTCGACATGGCAAACGCACTATCTCAATTAGCGATAAAGTTTATCGCCAATATTGCATTGTGCGATATCAAGGCACGCGCCAACAATGGTTGCCAGAACGATTCCAAATCATCTGGAGACAACCACCATGCGCACCCAGGTCGCCATCATTGGCGCAGGCCCGGCAGGCCTTCTGCTCGGGCAGCTTCTGCACCGCAACGGCATCGATGCCGTCATCCTCGAAACCAAGAGCCGTGCGTACGTTGAAGAGCGCATCCGCGCCGGCGTGCTGGAGCAAGGCACGGTCGACGTGCTCAACGAAGCGGGTGTGGGCGAGCGGATGCGCCGCGAAGGGCTGGTGCACCACGGCATCGACCTGCTGTTTGGCGGCAAGCGCCATCGTATTGACCTGACGGCGATGTCGGGCGGCCGCTCAATCACCGTGTATGGGCAGCACGAGGTGGTCAAGGATCTGATTGCGGTGCGCGTGGAGCAGGGTGCGCCGCTGTTGTTCGATGTGAGCGAGGTGTCGGTGCACGACATCGAGTCCGCCACGCCTTCGGTGCAGTTCGTCCACGACGGCGTGCCGCAGACATTGCAATGCGATTACATCGCCGGGTGCGATGGCTTTCACGGCATCTGCCGGCAGGCGATTCCGGCACAGCGGCAAGCGGTGTTCGAACGCGTGTATCCGTTTGCCTGGCTTGGCATCCTGGCGGAAGCCGAGCCGGCGGCGGAAGAGCTGATCTACGCGAGCCACGATCGCGGCTTTGCGCTGTTCAGCATGCGCTCGCCCAAGATCACGCGCCTTTACCTGCAATGCAAGCCCGATGAGAACCTGGCCGAATGGTCCGATGCGCGCATCTGGGATGAACTCCACACGCGACTGGAGAACAACGACGGCTGGCGCCTGAAGGAAGGCACGATCCTACAGAAGAGCGTTACGCCGATGCGCAGCTTTGTCTGCGAAACGATGCAGTATGGCCGCCTGTTCCTGGCGGGGGATGCCGCGCACATCGTGCCGCCCACCGGCGCGAAAGGCATGAACCTGGCCGTGGCAGACGTTCGCGTGCTGGCTCAGGCGCTGACCGCGCGCTACAAGCAGGACGACACCGCCCAGCTTGCAAGCTACTCCGAACGCTGCCTGCAACGCGTCTGGCGCGCCGAGCATTTCTCGTGGTGGATGACGTCGATGCTGCATCGCTTTGACGACCACACGCCGTTCATGCAAAAGCTGCAGCGCGCCGAGCTGGACTACGTGACCAGCTCGCCGGCCGGGGCCCGCGTGCTGGCCGAAAACTACGTTGGCCTGCCGTTTGTCGATGCGCCAGCCGGTGCGTCGTTGAGCGTGGTCAGTAACTCCAAGGCGGCGTAGTCGTCGGCTTGGACAGCGCAATGCGCGAGACCAGCGGGTGGAAACCTTGTCCACGCGAAGCCGTGTAGACCTTCTGCGCGTTGGTGGTCTTCAACGCGTAGTCGATCGTGAAGACGGGTACGTTTCCGGCACAGTATTTCTGGAGTTGGTCGATCGTCCATTGCGTGTCATCTGCGCTGGCGGCCTTGTCGCCGCCAGAGGCGCTGCCCCATGCTGCGCCGGCACTGCCGCCGAACCACGTGTCTTCCTGCGAGATGCCATCGATCGTTGCCAGCAGCGTTGATCCACCGCCGTCGTCAATCAACGAGGGTGCGTTTTGCTGGATTACCGCGAACTGCGGATTGATGGCGCGGCCCGCCGCGCGGATCTTGGCGATGAAATCCACCATGGCCTTGGCCGGATCGATGCCAGCCGCCTGGGCCGCGTCTGCCACAGAAGGCTCGGCGTACGCCTCGACCCAATCCAGATAGACGCCATCGAACCCTTCGCGCGCCAGTTGTGCGATGGCGCCATTCGGCCCGAGCCAGAGCGCTTGCCAGCGCGGATCCCAGAACGCGACGGGGTAGTCACCGGCCCAGCCATCGGGGTCAGCCTTGATGATGAAGTCGGGCGTGCCGGGGCCATCGGCTGTCGGTGCCTTCCAGCTCGACGTCCAATAGGTGCGGAAGTCTTCGGCCTCGCCAATGTCGATGTAAGCGAGCACCTTGCGCGCGGAGCCGTCGGGCTTGGTGCGCAGGCGCGTCACCATGTCGACGGTGTTGAAGTTCTCCAGCCCCTTGACGGTGTTGTTGGCCTCGATGACCAGCATGTCGTACGGCTGCGCGTCCAGCGCTTCGATCTGCGCGCTGGTGGTCATGCCTTGCAACTGATACATCCACGTTTGCACGCCTGCCAGCGGTGAAGCGCCGTTGAGACCGCACGCAGGTGTGGTGGCCGCGGCAGTAGTAGCTACCGTTTTCGACGCAGTCGCGGTATCGGAAGCAGCGCCGGCTTGCGGGCTCAATGAGGAACCGCCGTCGCCACCACCACAGGCAGACAGCATCAGCCCGGCGCACGCCAGGGCAATCGGAGAGATCAGGCGCATCGTCATTCTTGAAAAGGTTGGGGTTGGGTGCTTTGCTCAGCGCGTACGCATCCGTTTGGATGCCACGGCAAGCATCAATCCACGCTAGCACAATCGGATTGCGCTGCACCCTGCCGAGGAGGGGTGACGTTCTGAAACTTCTTTAGACCAGCATTCGTCACCGCTCCGGAAGTCTTTGCGGCGGCGACGTGCCCGCGCCCGCTGTGCCGTGCCCGAAGTCAAACGTTGCCGTCGCTTTCATCGCCATGCAAAACACACGGGTGTATAGTCAGACAGCACTCGACGTTCAAGAAGGGGGCATTTCAGATGGACACTTCGCCGGCGGGCCAATACAAAGGCTTTGACATTTATCCGTTGGCTTTCCAACATGAACGCACGGCACGCTGGCCCGAGGCCAGGGAAGACCGCAGCTACAACGCGGCCGTGATGATCTGTCGGGCGGGGGAGTCGCCCGAGCCGGGGCAGACTCAGGTCTTCCGCCTCTCGGGGGACCGCCAGTTCAGCAATGTGGGTGCTGCGCGCATTGCAGCCCTGCGCTTCGCTGAGAGCATCATCGATGGCGACGTGCCTGAACTGTCGCTTCCTGCCGACGGCGCCTGAAACCGCGGAATCTGCCCGTGGTAGAATAGCGGGCGAATCCGGCTCGCCGCCGCGCCAATCATGGCCGGTGGCGGCTGAGTCCAGCACCGGGGAATACCCCGCGCCGAGTCGGGCGGCGCGCATCTGCGACCGCCACCCATCCTCGCTCTCGCTTGCACGAAACGGCGCGCGCCATTGGCGGGCGCGATTTGTGTTTCGTGCAACTCGGTACCCCCCCAGGCCCGCTGTCCGGGCAGATGATCGCGGCGCACTGCTGCATGCCGCTCAAGGCGTGTGGCGTGGTTCGGGTGGGTCATCACATCATTGCAACCATCGGCGCAGCCGCGTGCTGCATACAAAGGAACGAGTTTGGCCAAGGAAGAACTGATTGAATTTGAAGGGGTGGTGTCTGAAGCACTACCCGACAATCGTTTTCGCGTGCAGTTGGAAAACGGCGTGGAAATCTGGGCTTACGCATCGGGCAAGATGCAAAAGCACCGCATCCGTATTCTCGCGGGCGACCGTGTGAAGCTGGAAATGTCGCCGTACGACCTCACGAAAGGTCGCATCAACTACCGGCACAAGTAAAAACGGCTGTGCCGCCAAGACGTCCATCCCGTGGGCGTTTCGAAGAAACCGCGTGTCCGCTCGACCCGCGGTTTTTTTATTATTGCTGCGTAAGCAGCATTAAATTTCGTTGATCTCCCGGCAACATCCGGTATCATGCCGCTTGGCTGCCAACGGGGGGAACGCGGTTGGCAGTCAACTGAAGTGCAGGGCTTGTCACATAGTTCAAGCCGCGTGCTGCCCTCGGGCGAGCTCGCGCCAGCTGTACCAGTCCACTCAATAAGCGCACGGCCGTTGATCGATCCATCGACTCAGCAGGACCTCTAATCGCGCATCCATTCGCCGACCGGGGCGTCATCTGACGCTCGCACCCGTTCGGTGTTCAGTGTGTCAAAGGAGTCACACCACATCGGGATACCGCACAGGTAGGACGGCGCTTGTCCATCGCAGTACTGGGCGTAACGTTTTTTGCGTCCGAGGGAATAGAAAATCACAATGTTGGAAACCAAAAAAGCAGCACAGAGGGCGGCGCGCATGAGCCTGCGCGCTTTGGTGGGTCTGGCGGCAGCAACAACGCTGACAGGCCTGGGAATACAAACCGCCTCGGCGCAGGCCACGCGCCCGAAGGCTCCCATCTACGGCGTCACACTTGATGACGTCAGCAAAATCAATGCGATCGTGGCGTCGCTCACGCACCTGCCGTACAAGCCGACCGTGCGCGTGGTCTTTGACCCGGGTACATCAGCCGCCGACTATTACGCACCGCTGGTCAAGCTTCATCAAGTCGCCTACGTGATGGGCGAAGTGATGGATTCGTACTATTTCCCGGTGGACTCGACGACCTACAGCGCACGCACCAACGAGTTGGTGAGCACGCTGAAGAATGTCGTGGACGTATGGGAAATCGCCAATGAAATCAACGGCGAATGGCTGCGTGCCAATCCGAGTGGTCCGACCACGACGGCGACGTCGCAGGAACAGCAGATCGGTCAGATGGTGGGCAACGCCTACGACATCGTGAAGGGCGCGGGCGGTCTTGTGTCGGTGACGATGTACTACAACGACGACGGCAAGGGCACCAACTGCTACGAGTTGCCGATGGATTCGTGGCGGACCTGGGCGACCAACTTCCTGCCCTCGCGTGTGCGCCAGGGTGCGGACTACGCGTTGTTCAGCTACTACCCGTACCAGGACTGCCCCGGTTTGAGTCCGTCGTGGGCAAACGATTTCAAGTTGCTCGAAAGCATCTTCCCGGTGGCAAAGGTGGGCTTTGGCGAGATCGGTACGTCCAGTACGTCGGCGCCGCTGTCGGTGCAGCAGAATCTGATCAAGTCGTACTACCCGATGGGTACCACCTCGATGGCTGCGGATCCGCGGTTCATCGGGGGTTACTTCTGGTGGAATTACGTTGAACAGATGCTGCCGTACAGCACGAGCTCGTACTGGAGCCTGCTGAACAACACCATCAAGCCGTTGGCAGCTCCGCAATAAGAAGAGGCCGCAGCCTCTCCTCGCAAAAGGGTGGGACTCCGCGCCGGACGGACGGGACACGATCCGGCAACAAAAAACCCGCGTCAGCTCACGCTGCGCGGGTTTTTTCTATAGCGACGCGCCTATTGGCTCAGCCGCGTGCAGCCAGATAGGCTCGGAAGTCGTCAGCGACTTCCTTGTGCTTGAGCGCCAACTCCACCGTTGCCTTCAGGTAGCCCAGCTTGCTGCCGCAGTCGTAACGCACGCCCTTGTAGCGGTAGGCCAGGACTTGTTCGGCAGACAATAGCGATTGGATGGCGTCCGTCAGTTGCAGCTCGCCGCCCGCGCCCGGTTTGAGGTTGCGGATGTGATCAAAAATGCGCGGCGTCAGGATGTAGCGGCCGACCACGCCGAGGTTGGACGGCGCGTTCTCCGGCGACGGCTTCTCTACGATGGCCGACATCTTGATCACGCTGCCGTCTTCTTCCCACGGGCGGCCGTCGACCACGCCGTATGAACGACTCTGCTCGCGGTCGATCTCTTCCACGCCGATCACCGAGCAGTTGTAATGGTCGTACAGGTCGACCATCTGCTTCATCACGGGCGGCTCGCCGTCCAGCAGGTCGTCAGCCAGGATGACGGCGAAAGGTGCATCGCCGACGAGCTTTTCAGCGCATTGCACGGCGTGGCCCAGACCCAGCGCTTCAGGCTGGCGCACGTAGAAGCAATCCACGTGCGACGGCTTGATCGAGCGCACGACTTCGAGCAGGGCGGTCTTCTGCTTGGCTTCGAGTTCAGCTTCCAGCTCGTAGGCCTTGTCAAAGTGGTCTTCAATTGCGCGCTTGCTGCGGCCGGTCACGAAGATCATCTCCGTGATGCCGGCGGCCATGGCTTCTTCCACCGCGTACTGGATCAGCGGTTTGTCCACGACCGGCAGCATTTCCTTCGGGCTGGCTTTGGTGGCCGGCAGAAAGCGGGTTCCGAGCCCCGCGACGGGGAAAACGGCTTTGGTGACGCGTTGCATCGTGGTTTCCTTGATATCGATTGTTCTGGGCGCTCAGGCAGCCTGTACCGGCAGCCGTGCAATTTGGGCTTCCAGTTTGGCCAGCGTGGCTTTGAAATCGGTCACACGCTTTTGTTCCTGTTCCACCACGGCAGCCGGCGCGCGGGCGACGAACGATTCGTTGCTGAGCTTGGCTTCGCACTTGGTGATCTCGCCGCGCAGGCGGTCGATTTCCTTCGACAGGCGCGCATGCTCGGCAGCCACGTCGATCTCGATTTTCAGCAGCAGCTTGTTCTCGCCGATGATCGCGACCGGTGCGCCAGCGCCATCCTGCTCCATGGCAGCGGCATCCGTGTAGACCTTCACCTCAGACAGCTTGCCCAGCGCTTGCACGTACGGCGCCGCCACCTGCAGGAACTCGGCTTCGCCGTTGGCGTACAGCGGCACGCGTTGCGCGGGGGAGATGTTCATCTCGCCGCGAAGATTGCGGCAGGCGTCCACCAGTGCCTTCAACTGCTGAACCCATTGCTCGGCTTGCTCGTCGATCTTGGAAAGCGCGGCGCGCGGGTACTCCTGCAGCGCGAGGCTTTCGGTGCCGTCGCCCTTGGCACGGCCGGCCATCGGTGCAACCTTCTGCCAGAGCTCTTCGGTAATGAACGGAATGATCGGATGGGCCAGGCGCAGCACGGTTTCCAGCACACGCAGCAGCGTGCGGCGCGTGGCGCGCTGCTGAGCCGGCGTGCCGGTCTGGATCTGCACCTTGGCCAGTTCCAGATACCAGTCGCAGTACTCGTCCCAGACGAACTTGTAGATGGCGTTGGCGATGTTGTCGAAGCGGTAGTCGGCAAAGCCTTTCTCCACTTCGGTTTCCACGCGCTGCAGCAGCGAGACGATCCAGCGGTCAGCCTGCGAGAAGTGCAGGTAGCCTTCGGGGCCGCAATCGCCGACGCATTCCTGCATGCCGCAGTCCTGGCCTTCGGTGTTCATCAGCACGAAGCGCGTGGCGTTCCAAAGTTTGTTGCAGAAGTTGCGATAGCCCTCGCAACGGCCCGGGTCAAAGTTGATGCTGCGGCCCAGCGTGGCGAGCGAGGCGAACGTGAAGCGCAGCGCATCGGCGCCGAACGCGGGAATGCCTTCGGGGAATTCCTTGCGCGTGCGCTTTTCGACCTTGGGTGCGTCTTTCGGGCGGCGCAGGCCGGTCGTGCGCTTGGCCAGCAGCGGCTCCAGCGCGATGCCGTCGATCAGGTCCACCGGGTCAAGCGTGTTGCCCTCGGACTTGCTCATCTTCTTGCCTTCCGAATCACGCACGAGGCCGTGCACGTAGACAGTGTGGAAGGGCACTTCGCCGGTGAAGTGCAGGGTCATCATGACCATGCGCGCCACCCAGAAGAAGATGATGTCGTAGCCCGTGACCAGCACGGTCGACGGCAGGAAATGCTTGAGTTCTGGCGTATCGGCCGGCCAGCCCAGCGATGAGAACGGCACCAGCGCCGACGAGAACCACGTGTCGAGCACGTCGTCGTCACGCGTGAGTGTGCCGGTGTAGCCCTTGGCCGCCGCTTGGGCTTTGGCTTCCTCTTCCGTGCGGCCGACGTAAACGTTGCCCGCTTCGTCGTACCACGCCGGAATCTGGTGGCCCCACCACAGTTGGCGCGAGATGCACCAGTCCTGGATGTTGTTCAGCCACTGGTTGTACGTGTTGACCCACTGCTCGGGCACGAGCTTGATCTTGCCGCTCTGCACGGCGTCCAGCGCGACTTCAGCAATGGAGCGGCCCGGGAAGCGCGTGCCTTCCGGCGCCGGTTTGCTCATGGCGACGAACCACTGATCCGTCAGCATCGGCTCGATGACGACGCCGGTACGGTCACCGCGCGGCACCATCAGCGTGTGTTTCTTGACTTCAGCCAGCAGGCCCTGCGCTTCGAGGTCTTCGACCATCTTCTTGCGCGCGTCGAAGCGGTCCATGCCGGCATAGGCGGCCGGCGCATCGGCAACGATCTTCGCGTCGAGCGTCAGGATCGACAGCTGGGGCAGCTTGTGGCGCTGGCCCACGGCGTAGTCGTTGAAGTCGTGGCCCGGGGTGACCTTGACGACGCCGGTGCCGAATTCGCGGTCGACGTATTCGTCTGCAATCACCGGGATCTTGCGATCGGTCAGCGGCAGGTGAACGAACTTGCCGATGAGGTGGGCGTAGCGCTCATCCTCGGGGTGCACCATCACGGCCGTGTCGCCGAGCATCGTCTCAGGACGCGTGGTGGCAACCGTCAGGTGGGTCAGGCCGCCAACGGCGTCCGGTTCGGCCAGCGGATAGCGGATGTGCCACAGCGAGCCTTCTTCCTCTTCGCTAACCACTTCCAGGTCGGATACGGCAGTGCCGAGCACCGGATCCCAGTTGACGAGGCGCTTGCCGCGGTAGATCAGGCCCTGCTCATACAGTCGCACGAACACGTCGCTGACTGCGCGCGACATCTTCGGGTCCATCGTGAAGTATTCGCGCTCCCAGTCGATCGAGGCGCCCATGCGGCGCACCTGGCGCGTGATGGTCGAGCCCGATTGCTCCTTCCATTCCCACACCTTCTCGACGAATTTCTCGCGGCCCATGTCATGGCGCGACACGCCTTGGGCATCCAGCTGGCGCTCGACGACGATCTGCGTGGCGATGCCGGCGTGGTCGGTGCCGGGCACCCACAGCGTATTGGCGCCGGCCATGCGGGCGTGGCGCGTCAGGCCGTCCATGATGGTCTGGTTGAACGCGTGGCCCATGTGCAGCGTGCCCGTCACGTTAGGCGGCGGGAGCTGGATACAGAAGTCGGGCTTGCCGGCTTCGAGCGTCGCGCGGGAGACGCCCATCGCTTCCCACGCCGCGCTCCACTTCTGCTCGATGGTGGCGGGTTCGAAACTCTTGGCGAGGGACTGGTTTTGATCGGTCATGCTGACAGGGCGCGCAATCGGCGTAAAAAGGCGTTTGGCCCAGGAAAATGGCGGGCGAAAGCTTGGAATTATACGGCGTGTCGATGTCCGGCACGGGCGAAGCGGCGAATGCGGCCGGTATAATTTCGGGATTCTGCCGAGGCTCCTCCCGCATGTCCGACCTGCTCGCCAATCTGAACCCCGAACAACGCGCTGCCATCACGCTTCCCGATGAATCGGCGCTGATCCTGGCGGGGGCAGGCAGCGGCAAGACGCGCGTGTTGACCACCCGCATCGCGTGGCTGATCCAGAGCGCTCGGGTATCGCCGTCGGGTGTGCTGGCCGTCACGTTTACGAACAAGGCGGCCAAGGAAATGACGGCCCGCCTGCAGGCCATGCTGCCGATCAACACGCGCGCCATGTGGATCGGCACGTTCCACGGTTTGTGCAACCGGTTACTGCGCGCGCATTTCCGGGATGCCGGCCTGCCGCAGACGTTCCAGATTCTGGATACGCAAGACCAGCTCTCCGCCGTCAAGCGCCTGCTCAAGTCGCTCAATATCGACGACGAGAAATTCCCGCCCAAGAACGTCCAGTACTTCATCAACGGGGCCAAGGAGCAGGGCCTGCGCGCGGGCGATCTGGAAATCGCCAACGAGTACGACCGCCGCATGGCCGACCTCTACGCCGCTTACGACGCGCAATGCCAGCGCGAAGGCGTGGTCGATTTTGCTGAGCTGCTGCTGCGCTGCTACGAACTGCTGCGATACAACGACGCCATCCGCGCGCACTACCAACGGCGCTTCAAGCACATTCTGGTCGACGAGTTCCAGGATACGAACAAGCTGCAGTACGCCTGGCTGAAGATTCTGGCCGGCCTGGGCGAGCCCGGTGTCACGCCCAACGCCATCTTTGCCGTGGGCGACGATGATCAGAGCATCTACGCGTTTCGTGGTGCCAACGTTGGCAATATGGTCGACTTCGAGCGCGAATTCCGCGTTGAGCACCGGATCAAGCTGGAGCAGAACTATCGTTCGCACGGCCACATCCTCGATACCGCCAATCACCTGATTTCGCACAACACGCGTCGGTTGGGCAAGAACCTGCGTACCGATGCCGGCCATGGCGAGCCGGTGCGTGTCTACCAAGCCGCGACGGACGGGCAGGAGGCCGGTTGGATCGTCGATGAGATCCGCGACCGCATTGCCACCGGCATGTCACGCTCGGAAATCGCCATCCTGTATCGCAGCAACGCGCAGTCGCGGGTGATCGAGCACGCGCTGTTTTCGGCCGGTATCGCCTACAAGGTGTACGGTGGCCTGCGCTTCTTCGAGCGCGCGGAAATCAAGCACGCGCTGGCGTACATCCAGCTGCTGGAGAACTCGGATAACGATGCTGCGTTTGGCCGCGTGGTGAATTTCCCGGCGCGTGGCGTGGGGGCGCGTTCACTGGAGCAACTGCAGGATGCGGCGCGGCTGTACGGAATTTCGCTCGCGGCGGCGGTGCCGTATCTCACGGGCGCGGCGGGCACCAAGTTGTCGGCGTTTGTGCGCCTGATCGAACAGATGCGTGCGGACACGCGCCAGATGACGCTGCCCGAAATCGTCCAGCACGTTATTCACGCCAGCGGCCTGATCACGCATTACCAGGGCGAGAAGGAAGGCCAGGACCGCATCGAGAACTTGCAGGAACTGGTAACCGCTGCCCAAGCCTTCGTTGCCGAAGAAGGCTACGGTGTCGACGCGATTGCAACCGCGCTGCCGGTGCGCCACGACGCCATGCTGCGCATCGAAGGCGGCGAGATCGATACCGCCTCTGAACTCGTGACCGACGAGACACCCGCGGAGATGACGCCGCTGGTCGCGTTTCTTACGCACGCCTCGCTGGAAGCAGGCGACAACCAGGCCCAGGCCGGCCAGGATGCCGTGCAGATGATGACCGTGCATGCGGCCAAGGGGCTGGAATTCCACGTCGTCTTCATCACCGGGCTGGAAGAGGGCCTGTTCCCGCACGAAAACAGCCAGATGGAGAAAGACGGCCTGGAGGAAGAGCGCCGCCTGATGTATGTGGCGATCACCCGTGCGCGCGAACGGCTGTATCTATCGTTTGCGCAAAGCCGCGTGCTCCACGGCCAGATCCGCTACCACATCCGCTCACGCTTCTTTGATGAACTGCCCGAAGAAACGCTGAAGTGGCTGACGCCCCAGCACTCGGGCTACCAGGCGACGCGCCGTGTGCAAGGCGATTCCGCCTGGGGCAAGGACTGGTTCAAGCGTCCCGAGCGTGGTGATGATGACGCCTACACTGGCCGCCCGACCGGCGGCATGGACACCGGCAAGAATTACGCCGATGCCAAGCGTGCAGAGGCCACGGGCTTCCGCGTGGGCCAGTCGGTGTTCCACAACAAGTTCGGGGAAGGCGTCATCACGACGCTGGAAGGCGAGGGCGCCGAGGCGCGCGCCCAGATCAAGTTCAACCGCCACGGGGTGAAAACGCTGGCGTTGGGTATCGCCAAGCTCGACCCAATCAACTGAGCGTCGATCGGGCCATCGGGCCGATCAGGCCGCCGTGTCAGTCGTCTGGCCGGCGGCTTGCGTCACGTTGAAGCAGCCGCGGTACGTGGCGTAGAACGAGCAGTACAGCACCGCCATCACCAGAATCCGGTACGGCGTGGCGATGATCGGGGCGATGTTGTTGGCGCCGCTCGATGCGAACAGCGCATCGATGAACAGCGGCACGGCGATCAGCAGGATTGCAACCAGCACGCCATACACGATGAAGGCCGCCCGGTTGCGCCACACGACCATCCAACTGAAGAACAGCGCCTTGCCCACCGGGACACCGTGCCATGCCACCAGCAACGGCGCAAACCAGAACAGCACTGCCACCGGGATGTACAGCACTGAGCCCATCACCATGGCAAGGTAGAACTCGCGGATGGCCTCGGTCGTGAGCGGCTTGTCGCTGACCACGGTCATGAGCGTATCAACGTCCACCATCGTCATCAGCACGCCGCTGACCACCAGTACCAGCGCGCCATAGATGCCGCCGAGCTTGAGCAGGCCGCGCATTGCGTCCTTGCCGTAGGCGCGAAAACCCGCGATGAGCGATGCCGGGCCGACGCGCTTGCCCGCTACCGTATCGCGGCAGGCCGACATGAAGCCCACGAAGATGGCCGGATTCACCAGCAGGATGGCGAACACGCCAATCGGCGGCACCAGCAGCATCAGCAGGTTGACCGCGAACAGATAGATGAACAGCAGCAGCAAGAAACCAATCGGGTTCTTGCGAAACAGCCACGCACCCTGGCGCAGCCAGACGTAGCCTTGCTTGGCCGGTACTTCAATCAGTTGCATGGTTGGGGAAGATCCAGAGTCAGGGCGCCCGCGCCAACCCGTTCACGGAGCACGCGCTCGAAGTGGGTGGGGTCATGCGGCTTGAGCAGTTCGGCGTCGCGCGGCAGATAGAAATCCCACAGGCGCGAGACCCAGAAACGATAGGCTGCGGCACGCAGCATGTCTTGCCAGTGTCGCGATTCGGCGTCTGTGAACGGACGCACGGCGTGATAGGCGTGGAGCATGGCCTGTGCCCGCTCGGCATCCAGCGCGCCCGTGGCCAGGTCGATGCACCAGTCGTTCACGGTGACGGCCACGTCGAAGAGCCACTTGTCGACACCGGCAAAGTAAAAATCGAAGAAGCCGCCCAGGCGTTCCGGCAGGCCATCGGCCGCTGGCTCGAACAGCACGTTGTCGCGGAAGAGGTCGCAATGGCACGGGCCTTCGGGCAGTGCGGCGTAGTCGGCGCTGGCGAAGAAGCGTTGCTGATGCGCGAGTTCGTTTTCCAGCAGCGTGCGTGTGTCGCCGTGCACGAAGGGCACGACGTCGGGCACGACTTCGTTCCACCATGGCAGGCTGCGCAGGTTCGGTTGATGGCGTGGATAGTCACGCCCCGCCAGATGCATGTGCGCGAGCATGTCGCCGACGATGCCACATTCCGACACCGTGGGCGCCAGGTTTGAGCGACCCGCCAGACGCGTCACGATGGTCGCCGGCTTGCCGTTGAGCGTGCGCAGAATCTCGCCGTCGCGTCCCGGAATTGGCGCCGGCACGCTGATGTCGTGTTGCGCCAGATGCTGCATCAGATACAGGTAGAACGGCAGTTGCTCGAACGTCAGCCGCTCGAACAGGGTGACGACGTATTCGTGCGTCTGCCCATCCTTTTCCGTGGTCAGGAAGAAGTTGGAGTTTTCGATCCCGGAGGGGATGCCGCGAAATGCGCGCACGGCGCCCACATCGTATTGATCCAGCCAGAGAGCGATCTCTGCGTCGGAGACCGGGGTGAAAACAGCCATGCTTCAGGAACGGGAAACGGGTGGAGGGAAAGCTGGCCGGTCCACCGAGGAGCCGGCCTGCAGGCGCCGCGGTTGCGGCACAGGCTTAGAACTTCAGGACGTTGACCGACGGCACCCGGTCGATATCGCCACGCTCGCGGATACGAGGCGAGCTGTCTTCCGGCTTGCTCAGGTTGTAGGACGTGCCCATGCCGGACTTGACATGGATATCCGGCGCCTGGCCCTTCTGGAACCGGTATTCCTCGACCTGCGTACCGTCGTTGTCGCGGTAGTCGAAGCTCGGCTTGACGCGCTCGTTGTGGATCGCGCCGCGGGTCGGCTTGGAAATCGGCTGATTGTTGATCGCCTTGACGTCCGGCAGGTCCAAGCCGGCGCTGTCGGAGGTCACCTCGGCGTGCGCGGGCAGGGCGAGGCAGAAAACGGCGCCTGCCAGCAGCCCAGCGTGGCGCATCAGGCGCGCGGCATTGGCAAAGCCGGAGTGGACGGGGGCGGACGGGTGAAGCAGCGAATCCATCATGGACTCCGGCGGGTGATCTTAGACCCTACATTCTAGCAGTCCAGCCTCCCGCCATCGTCCGTTCGCGTGGCGCCAAATGCCACACCCAAGATTACAGATAGAACATTTCTTCCTTGGGCGGAATCGGCGAGGTGCCTTCGCGCTTTTCGTAGAACTCGTAGACGGCATCGAGCGCGTCCTTGGGTTCGTCGACGATGCGCATGATGTCCAGGTCGTGCTCGGCAATCAGGCCCATCGGCAGCAGCGTAAAGCGGAACCAATCCAGCAGGCCCTTCCAGAAATGGCTGCCGAACATGACCACCGGCACACTGCGCGACTTGCCCGTCTGGACGAGCGTGAGCACTTCAGCCAGTTCATCGAGCGTGCCAAAACCGCCGGGCATGACGATGAACGCATCCGAATTCTTCACGAAGGTGACCTTGCGCGTGAAGAAATGGCGGAAGCGCATCGAGATGTCCTGGTATCGATTGCCTTGCTGTTCGTGCGGCAGTTCGATGTTCAGGCCGACGCTGGCCGACTTGCCGGCGTGCGCCCCCTTGTTGGCCGCTTCCATGATGCCGGGGCCCCCGCCGGAGATGACGGCGAAGCCCGCATCCGAGAACAACCGGGCGATTTCGATGGTGCGTTCGTAGTACGGCGAATCCTCGCGCAGGCGCGCGCTGCCGTAGATCGAGACGGCCGGACGGATCTCTGAAAGGTACTCCGTCGCCTCGATGAACTCTGCCATAATCGTGAACATCTGCCAGGAGGCGCGCGCTTTCTTTGCGGTGGCGCGTTCTTCGTCGGCGAGTGCCCGCAAGCTGGGGATCATCTTGCGCTCGGTACGGCCGTGTGCCGCGTCAGCTTTGGGCTCGTGTTCAACGCCCACCGTCACGTTGACGTCCATGTCGGCCGTGGTGGCCTGGCGCGAGGGGCTCACTCCGGTCAGTTCAGCCGCCGAAATCTCCGTCGCGGAAGCACCTGCAGCCTGCTTTGCCACGCCGTCTTCAGCAGAAGCGCCATTATCGGAAACGCCTTTTGGCGTTCCAGTCACTTTAGAGTCCATGGGAATGTCGGAAAGTCAAGAAACGCTGTTGCTCGTCGATGGCTCGAGTTATCTGTACCGTGCCTATCACGCACTGCCCGACTTGCGAAACGGAGAAGGGTTTCCTACGGGGGCCATCTACGGCATCGTGAACATGCTGCGCAAACTGCGCAACGACTACCCGGCCAAGTATAGCGCTTGCATTTTCGACGCCAAAGGCAAGACCTTTCGCGACGACCTCTATCCGGCCTATAAGGAGCACCGCGCACCCATGCCCGATGATCTGCGCGCGCAGATCGAACCGATCCACGAAGCCGTGCGGGCATTGGGCTGGCCCATTCTGGTGATCGAGGGTGTCGAGGCCGACGATGTGATCGGTACCCTGGCTGAACGGGCTGCTCGCGAAGGCGTCCGGACCATCGTCTCAACGGGTGATAAGGACCTCGCCCAACTGGTGAATGACCACGTCACGCTGGTCAACACCATGACCAACGAAACGCTCGACCCGGCCGGCGTGCAAGCCAAGTTTGGCGTGCCGCCCGAGCGCATCGTCGACTATCTCTCGCTGATTGGCGACACCGTGGACAACGTGCCAGGTGTGCCCAAGGTCGGCCCGAAGACCGCGGTGAAATGGCTCACGGAGTTCGGCTCGCTCGACAACGTCATCGCGCGTGCAGGCGAGATCAAGGGCGTGGTGGGCGACAACCTGCGCAACACGCTTGAGTGGCTACCCAAGGGCCGCGAGCTGCTGACCGTGAAGCTCGACTGCGACCTCAGCAAAGAAGTGCCGGCATTCGATGCGCTGATCGACGGCGGCGAAGATAAATCCAAGCTCGTCGATTTCTTCTCGCGTTACGGTTTCAAGACGTGGCTGCGCGAGGCTTCCGGGGAAGCGCTGCCCGACACGCGCAGCGTGGGCGCCGCGCGCAAGGCCGCGACGCCAGTGAAGAATTACGCCGGCGAGGCTGCGCAACTGCAAGCCCAAGCCAACCTGTTCGATGTGGAAGCGCCGCCCGACGAGATCAAGTATGAGACGGTGACGACCGAAGCGCAGCTCGAATCATGGATGCAGCGCCTGGATGAAGTGGACCTCGTCTGCATCGATACCGAGACGACATCCATCGACCCGATGCTTGCGCAATTGGTTGGCATTTCGCTGTCGGTCAAGCCGGGCGAGGCTTGCTACATTCCGGTGGCGCATCGCGGCCCCGATGTGGCCGGGTTTGATGCAGCGGCGCAGCTCTCAAGGGACACCGTGCTCGCGCGCATGAAGTTGTGGCTTGAAGATGAATCGCGCAAGAAGGTCGGCCAGCATCTGAAGTACGACGCGCATGTGTTTGCCAACCACGGCATCGCGCTGCGCGGCATCGAGCACGACACGATGCTCGAATCGTACGTGCTCGAATCCCACCGCAATCACGGCATGGACGCCCTGGCTGAGCGCGTGCTGCACTTGAAGACGATCACCTACGAAGCCGTGTGCGGCAAGGGTGCATCGCAAATCGGCTTTGACGAGGTGTCGCTCGATCGCGCGACCGAATACGCGGCGGAGGACGCCGATATTACGCTGCGTTTGCATCGCACGCTGTTCCCCAAGGTGGCCGAAGACGACAAGCTGCGCTACGTCTACGAGCAGATCGAAATGCCGACGTCCATCGTGCTGCAGAAGATGGAACGCAACGGCGTGCTGATCGATGGAGACCGCCTGGCCAAGCAGAGCAACGAGCTGGGCCTGCGCCTGATCGATCTGGAAGCCGAGGCGCACAAGCTTGCCGGGCAGCCGTTCAATCTTGGCTCACCCAAGCAGATCGGCGACATCTTCTTCAATCAGATGAAGCTGCCGGTCATCAAGAAGACCGCGAGCGGCGCGCCGTCGACCGACGAAGAAGTGCTGCAGAAGCTGGCCGAAGACTACCCCCTGCCGAAGCTGCTGCTCGATTACCGGGGCCTGGCCAAGCTTAAGTCCACCTACACCGACAAGCTGCCGAAGATGGTCAATCCGCGCACTGGCCGGGTCCACACCACTTACGGTCAGGCGACGGCAGTGACGGGGCGTCTAGCCTCGACCGATCCGAACCTGCAGAACATTCCAGTGCGCACGGAAGAAGGGCGGCGCATCCGCGAAGCGTTCATCGCGCCGGAGGGCAGCGTGATCGTGTCGGCCGACTACTCGCAGATCGAATTGCGCATCATGGCGCATCTGTCGCAGGACGAAGGCCTGATGCGTGCGTTCCGTGAGGGTCAGGACGTGCACCGCGCTACGGCCGCCGAGGTGTTCAACGTGACGCCGCTGGAGGTGTCACCCGACCAGCGCCGCGTGGCGAAGGTCATCAACTTTGGTCTGATTTACGGCATGAGCGCGTTCGGGCTGGCCAGCAATCTGGGCATCGGGCGTGACGCTGCCAAGCTTTATATCGATCGCTACTTCGCCCGCTATCCCGGCGCCGCGAGCTACATGGAAGAAACCCGCCAGAGTGCGCGCGAGCAAGGCTATGTGGAGACCGTCTTCGGTCGTCGCCTGTGGCTGCCCGACATCAATGGCGGCAACGGCCCGCGCCGTCAGGCTGCCGAGCGCGCCGCCATTAACGCGCCGATGCAAGGCACGGCGGCTGACCTGATCAAGCTGTCGATGCTGGCTGTGCAAGGCTGGCTCGAAGCCGAAGCGATGCGCTCGCGCCTGGTCATGCAGGTGCACGATGAACTGGTGCTGGAAGTTCCGCAGGACGAACTGGCCGTGGTGCGCGAGCGCCTGCCGGAGTTGATGTGTAGCGTGGCAACGTTGCGCGTGCCTCTGGTGGCCGAAGTTGGCGTGGGTACCAACTGGGAAGAGGCGCACTGACGCAATCGCTTGCCGCGTGCGCGCCACACCGCAAAACAACGCGTGGCGCCAGTTTGCCTGCCGAGGCAGCCTGCGGATGGCCTTGGCATGCGCCTGTCATGATTCGCCATATCCATGCGTGCGGGGTTGCGGTGAATTTTGCGTTGCAGCAGACTGCACCTGACAGATCACGTGATCGAAAAGATTCAACGGCTCCAGGAGAGGCACATGGCAGGGCAGACGGATGGCGCAGGCGCGGCGAACGGGCCGCGCATTGTGGTGGTCGGCGGGGGCGCCGGCGGGTTGGAACTTGCAACGCGGCTGGGCGACAAGCTCGGCAAGCGCGGCGCAGCGCAGGTCATTCTGGTCGACCGTAACCCCACACACATCTGGAAACCGCTGCTGCATGAAGTTGCCGCCGGCAGCATGGATCCCAACACGCATCAACTCGAATATGCGGCGCAGGCGCGCTGGCATGGCTTCGAATTCCAGCAGGGCGAGCTGAAGGGCCTCGATCGCGTCGCCAAATCCATCATTGTTTCCGGATGCGTTGACGCCGACGGCACCGAGGTGCTGCCCGAGCGCGCCATTGCGTACGACACGCTGGTGCTGTCAATTGGAAGCGTGACGCATTTCTTCGGTGTGCCGGGCACGGCCGAGCACGCCATCGCCCTCGACACCGCATGGCAGGCCGAGCGCTTCCGCCGCAAGCTCATCGCAGCGTGCATGCGCGCACAGAACGGTATGGGCGATGCGCGTCCGCAGGTGGATATCGCCATCGTTGGTGCGGGTGCCACGGGCGTGGAGCTCTCAGCAGAGTTGCGCAATACCGCCCACGTGTTGGCCGCTTATGGGCTGCACAAGCTGGACCCGCGCCACGACATCCGCATCCATTTGATCGAGGGCGGCCCGCGCATTTTGCCGGTGCTCAAGGAGCGCATTTCGGCTGCGACCACCGAGCTGCTGCACAAGCTCGACGTCGACGTCATCACCAGCGAACGTGTGACAGAAGTCACCGCCAGCGCTGTCAACACGGCCAGCGGCAAGTCCATTCCGGCAGATCTGACCGTGTGGGCTGCAGGCATCCGTGCACCGTCGGTGCTGGGCGAGTTGGGGCTGCCGGTGAACAAGCTGGGGCAAATTGTCGTCTCGCGCACGCTGCAGGTGGAAGGCGACGATTCGGTCTACGCCTTTGGCGATTGCGCAAGCTGCCCGTGGCCCGAGGCGTCGACCAGCGTGCCGCCGCGTGCGCAGGCCGCGCATCAGCAGGCCACTTATCTGTTTGACGCGTTGCGCAAGCGCATGGATGGCAAGCCGGTCCAGCCGTTTGCGTTCAAGGATCTCGGGTCGCTGGTGTCGCTTGGCCATTTCAGCGCGGTCGGCAGCCTGATGGGCGGGCTGATCGGCGGATCGATGTTCATCGAAGGCCTGATGGCACGGCTGATGTACACGTCGCTGTATCGCATGCACGTGCTAGCGCTGCACGGTTGGGTGCGCATGTCGGTGGATACGGTCATGCACTGGCTGCGCAGCAAGACGAATCCGCGGGTCAAGCTGCACTAGACGGTTCCTCGTACTTGCGCCGGACGCCTGGCTCGGCAGCAATGCATCCGCTTCGGTAGACTAGCCGCTTCGTTCACCGTAACCGCCCGTGGGCGCGAGGAGAGTGCGATGCAGCTTGATGCAGAAGTGGAGAGCCTGGTGCCCGGCCGCAGCTTTGACCGTCGCGGCTTCATGAAGACGGCACTGGGCTCGGCCTTTGCGGCGGCGGTGCTACCGGTGTCGGCGCAGACCATCCATACCGATTTCAACGGGCTGACGGCTGGCGAGGTGACGGTGCCCGTGGGCGATTTCAAGATGCCGGCCTATCGCGCCCAGCCGGAGGGCAAGACGAAGCTGCCGGTGGTGATCGTCGTCAGCGAGATCTTTGGCGTACACGAATACATTGCCGATATCTGCCGACGCTTTGCCAAGCTCGGGTATCTGGCGATCGCGCCTGAGTTGTTTGTGCGCCAGGGCGATCCGCGTGCTTACGGCACGGTTCAGGAAACCGTCGCCAACGTGGTCTCCAAGGTGCCGGATTCCCAGGTGGCGGGCGATATCGACGCCACGATCGCCTGGGCCAAGGAGAACGGCGGAGATGCGGCGCGTATCGGCATCACCGGTTTCTGCTGGGGTGGGCGTCAGGTCTGGTTTGCCGCGGAGCGCAATCCCAGCATCAAGGCTGCAGTCGTGTGGTACGGGCCGCTGAAAGGCAATCCGAATCCCTTGCAACCGGTTTCGCCAATCGACAAGGTTGAAGAACTGAAGGCGCCCGTGCTGGGCCTCTACGGCGCGAAGGACACCGTGATTACGGAGGACGTGCGCGACACGATGAAAACTGCGTTGGAAAAATCCAAGAACCCCAAGGCGCACGCATCGCGCATCATCGTGTACCCGAATTCCGGCCACGCGTTTCATGCCGATTACCGCCCAAGCTATGTGAAGGCTGACGCGGAAGATGGCTGGAAGAAGTGCCTCGCCTGGTTCAAAGACCACGGCGTGGTGTAGCGGCTCAACGCGTCGAACACAAAAGGCCCCCAGTAACGACCTCGGGCCTTTTCTTTTTGCCTGTACTGGCAAAGGTTGATAAAGCGGCATACAATTCGCCCTTCTTGCAACTCTGTTGCGTTTATCGGCTTCCGCTGCGTCACCTCCGCATGACCTTCGATACCACCTTGTTAGGCATCCTTCTCGCCACCGCGCTGTCCGGCATCGGCAGCATGGCGGGCGCCGCCGTGCTGTCATTGACGGTGCTGTCGCGCATGGTCGATCGGATGGTCAGTTTCTCTGTGGGCGTGCTGCTGGCCACGTCACTGCTGCATTCATTGCCGGAGGCGTTCGAAGCGCATCGAGGCATCGAGCCCAATACGCATGCGCTGTTCGCCACGTTGCTGGCCGGGTTGCTGGGTTTCTTCCTGCTGGAAAAGATCTCGCTGATCCGCCATTCACACCACCACGAGGGCGATGGTCACGGACATCACCATGGCCATGACCGACAGGAAGCGGGCCGCAGCGGCCTGATGATCCTGGTGGGTGACGGCCTGCATAACTTCTCGGACGGCATCGTCATTGCCGCGGCGTTCCTGGCGGACACGAAGGTTGGCATCGTCACCGCGCTGGCGATTGCTGCACACGAGATTCCGCAAGAGATCGGCGATTTCATGGTGCTGCTCAACGCCGGGTTCTCCAAGACCCGAGCCTTTGTCTACAACCTGCTCTGCAGTGTTTGCGCGCTGGTGGGCGCGGTGCTTGGCTATTACTTGCTGGACCGCCTGACGTCGTGGATTCCATACGTGCTGGTGGTGGCGTCGAGCAGCTTCATTTACATCGCGGTGTGCGATCTGATGCCGCAGATGAAGCGCCGGCCACGCTGGCAGGAATCGGCGGTGCAGGTCGCGTTGATTGCAGCGGGCATCGCGATGATCTTTTTGCTGACCGAAGGTTTGCACGGTCACGCCCACTGAGGCGCCGCATCCGCTTCAAGAAAAAAGCCCGGTCGATGCCGGGCTTTTTGCTGAGCGTCAGATTCGCGGATTACGGATTCGGTCCAGTCGCCACGGGGCGCGATGGGTCGCTGCACCACTCGCTCCATGAGCCGGCGTAGAGCGCTGCGCCCGTCAGGCCAGCGATCTCCATGGCCAATGCGTTGTGGCAGGCGGTCACGCCAGAGCCACATTGCAGCGTCGCGTCTTGCGGTCGGGCTCCGGCCAGCACGCCATCAAACTCGGCGCGCAACTGTTCCGCAGGCTTGAACGTGCCGTCAGCCTGCAGGTTGTCGCGGAAGAACCGGTTGCGCGCGCCCGGGATGTGGCCGCCGACGGGATCGAGCGTTTCATTCTCGCCCCGGTAGCGGTCGGGGGCGCGGGCATCGACGACGGGTTTGTCGGCGTGGCCCAGGTATTTCTGCACGATATCCGCAGTCACCATCTGCACAAGCGAAGGCTTGCGCGTGATGTTGCCGGGCGTGGCGTTGAGCTGCGGTTCTTCGGGCACGACCTGTTCGACGGGGAAGTGCGCGGCTTCCCACGCCTGCAGGCCCCCATCGAGCACGGCCGCATCGGTATGGCCGACCCAGCGCAGCAGCCACCACAGGCGCGCGGCATACATGCTGCCCTGCCGGTCATATGCGACGACTTGCGTGTCATCGTTGACGCCCAGTGCCTGCAGGCGCGCGATCAAGGCCTCTGCATCGGGCAGCGGGTGGCGGCCGTTCGTGCCGGTTTTCGGGCCGGATAGCTCGTTGTCGAGATGCATGTAGAACGCGCCGGGCACATGGCTGGCGTGGTATGCATCGCGCCCAGCGGCAGGGTTGGCGAGGTCAAAACTGCAGTCAATGACGACCACCGCATCGGGCGCGCTCTGCTGCAATGCGGCCAGTTGCGGTGCGGTGATGAGGGTGGCGTAGTGAGCGTGTTCGCTCATGGCGGAAATCTCCAGGGTCGATCAAACTTCTGGGTGAATCTCGGCTTCCGGGCCGGACACGGCTGTCTGCGGCGTCGGATGCTCGGTGCCCGACTGACGGGCGCGCATGACGGTAGTCACGATGCCGCTGCCGATAATGAGCGCCATGCCCGCCCACGACAGCGCGTTCAGGTGGTCATTCCACAGCAACATACCCCACCCGCTCGCAAAGACAATGCCGGTGTATTGCAGGTTAGCAGTCAGTAGCGTGTTACCCCGCTTGTAGGCGCGCGTCATGGCGGTCTGGCCCAGCGTGGCCAGAAGCCCGACCGCCAGCAACAGGCCAGCGCTGTGCCACGTATGCGGCTGCGCGCCGCCGATCAGCATCCAGACGCCGCCGGCAATTGCGCTCACCAAAGAAAAATAGAACACGATGCGTGCCTCGTTCTCGCCCAGGTCGCCCAGTTGGCGGACCTCCACATAGGCGAGGGCGGTGAACACGCCGGAGACCAGTCCGACCATGCCTCCGGCCAGCTGAGATGGCCCGCTACCCACGCTGGGCTGCAGCAGGCACAGCACGCCGACAAACGACATCAGGATCGCCGCCACCATCTTCTTGTCGGCACCCGCTGCCTTGCCGGCCATTGCCGCGCCCGCGCCGATGATCAGCGCAATCCACACCGGTGACATGTAGTTCAGCGTCATGGCGGTCGCCAGCGGCAGCAGGCTGATCGACGTGAACCACAGCAGGAGAGACGTCACGCCGAACACGCTGCGCTTGATGTGCGCCATGAGGTAGGGCGTGCGGATGCCCGCGCCGGTCTTGGCCAAGATGGCGCCCATCAGCGTCATGCCGATCACGCTGCGGTAGAACACGATCTCGCCGGTGCTGTAATGCGCCGAGGCCAGTTTTACGCACACGCCCATCGCCGAGAAGGCAAAGGCAGCGAGGATCATCCACAGCGATTGGCGGGAAGAGCTGTCGGCCGTCTGGGCGGCAGTCTGAGCAGCAGTTGCAGTGTCGGCAGGCATGGCGAGGGAGGGGCGAGGGCGAAAAAAAAACGGTGCGGCCTGTGAGGGCTGCACCGTTCCTATTGTGACGCGGAAGGCGGCGGATGCCTACCTTCAGCCGTCGCTTAGTAGTCCATCACGCGTCGATACCACTCGTGGAAGTGCTGCATGCCGTCTTCCATGGGCGACTGGTACGGGCCGACTTCGCTCGTGCCGCGCTTGAGCAAGGCGAGGCGCCCGGCATCCATGCGTTCGGCAATTTCGTCGTCCTCGATGCACGTTTCCATGTAGGCGGCGCGCTCGGCTTCAACGAATTCGCGCTCAAACAGCACGATCTCTTCTGGGTAGTAGAACTCGACCACGTTGCGCGTCTTGGTCGGGCCCAGCGGATGCAGCGTCGACACCACAAGCACGTTCGGATACCACTCGACCATCACGTTCGGGTAGTACGTGAGCCACACCGCGCCGTACTTCGGCATCTCGCCGTTGTTGAAGCGCAGTACGGCGTCATGCCACTTCTGGTAAGCGGGTGTACCAGGCTTGCGCAAATTGGCGTGGATGCCGACGGTCTGCACGCTGTGCCACTCGCCAAATTCCCATTCCAGGTCGTCACACGAGACGAACTGGCCGAGGCCGGGGTGGAAAGGCACGACGTGGTAGTCCTCGAGGTACACCTCGATGAACGTCTTCCAGTTGTAGTTGCAGTCGTGCACCTCGACGTGATCGAGCATATAGCCCGAGAAGTCGAGATCGCGCGCCACGCCCAGGCGGGCAAGGTCTTCGCGCACATCGCGCTTGCCCTCGAACAGCAGGCCGTTCCAGTTCTGCAGCGGCGAGCGCGACAGATGCACGCACGGTTGCTTCTCGAAGTGCGGAGCGCCCAGCAGGTCGCCCTGCAGGTCGTATGTCCAGCGATGCAGCGGGCAGACGATGTTCTGGGCATTGCCGCGCCCATTGAGCATGATTGCCTGCCGGTGTCGGCACACATTGGAGAGCAGTTCGACGCCGTTTGGATTGCGCACCAGCACGCGGCCTTCGGCCTCGGCAGCAAGCGTGTGATAGTCGCCCACTTCCGGGACCATCAGCTCATGGCCGACGTAACCGGGGCCATGTTTGAACAGACGTTCGATTTCAGCTTGATACAGCGCCTCGTCGAAATAAGCAGAGACGGGCAACTGGGTTTCAGACGGCACTAGATTCAGTGCAGCGCTGAGATTGGACATTATCCCCACTCCCAATAACGGTGAAAGCAGTGAACAACCCAACCATCGACAAGATCGATTTGGGAAAGGACGCCATCGGCAGGTGGCCTAGGGTCTGTTGAGGTAGGAAACGAGCGCTTGCTGGCCCCCGCTTGGGCCAACGACCATACGTTCAATGGGCCAACAGACCCAAACCATCGTGCGGAGCGGCGTAAGCCGGCCCGGCCTTTGGAGGAAAGGGGGGGATTGTACCCCAGGGGAATTGATAAGTCCCTGATTTTCGAACCCTTTCCGCCGCCTTCCATGGGGCCTCCGAGCGGATGATGCCCGGCCCGGCGGCCGCGCACCGCTACCCCACAGCTTGCGGGATGTGCGCAGAGCGCATGCGGAATTGCCGTAAAATGCCAGATTGTCCTTTTCTGACCGCAACCGGCATGCCCCGTGCCTCAAACGACGCCTCCAGCAGCGCGTCTGCCACTCCCTCTGCTACGCCGGCTTCCTATGAAGCGGCCATGGCGGAACTCGAAACCCTCGTCGCTAGCATGGAATCCGGTGAATTGCCGCTGGAGGCCTCGCTTGCGGCGTATCGACGCGGAGCCGAGTTGGTCAAGTATTGCCAACAGGTGCTGGAGCGCGTCGAGCAGCAGGTGCGCGTGCTTGATGGCGATGCCCTGAAGCCGTTGGGCGACGACGGCAACGCGAACGAGCAGGGCGACGCATGAGTGATTTCGCCCAGTGGATGGCGTCCGTCGTCACGCGGACGGAAAGCGCGCTCGAGCGCGGGCTGCCTGCCGATACCGTCTCGCCACAACGTCTGCATGCCGCGATGCGCTATGCCACGCTGGGTGCGGGCAAGCGTGTGCGCCCATTGCTGGCGCACGCCGCCGGTGCGCTGGGTGACGCCTCGGGTGAGGCGCTCGACGGCGTGAGCTGCGCGGTGGAGATGATCCACGCCTATTCACTCGTCCATGACGACATGCCTTGCATGGACGACGACGACTTGCGCCGAGGCCGCCCCACCGTGCATCGCGCCTATGATGAAGCGACGGCCCTGCTCGTAGGTGACGCCTTGCAGACGCAGGCGTTCATCGTGCTGGCTGAGTTGGGCGCGGTGAATCCGGCGACGCGTGCAGTGTTGGTGGCTGAATTGGCGCGCGCTTCCGGTTCGCTCGGCATGGCGGGCGGCCAGGCGATCGATCTGGAAAGCGTCGGTATTGCGCTGTCTCAGGACGAATTGGAGGCAATGCATCGCATGAAGACCGGTGCGTTACTGCGGGCCAGTCTGCGCATGGGCGCGCTCTGTGCTGGCGTGAATGCCGCTGCCTTGGAGCATGTCGATATTTATGCGGGTGCTGTCGGACTCGCGTTCCAAGTGGTCGACGACATCCTCGACGTGACGGCCGATACTGCAACGCTGGGCAAAACTGCCGGCAAGGATGAGGCCAACGACAAGCCGACTTACGTGTCGATCCTCGGGCTGGACAAGGCCAGGGCACTGGCGGATGAACTGCATGCCGCAGCGGGTGCGGCGGTCGCGCAACTTGCCCGCGAACTGGGCAAAGCCCGTACCGATCGATTGGTCGACATGGCCGACCTGATCGTGCGGCGTGGCCACTGAACAACATTGCATAGACGGTAGAAGTCTTTGCCAAAACGCCTGAGCGGCGGTCCCACATGACGTACGAACTTCTGAACACCATCGACGATCCGGCCGACCTGCGCCGACTGGACCGCCGCCAACTCGGGCCGCTGGCCAACGAGCTGCGCGCCTTCGTGCTCGATTCCGTCTCTCAAACGGGCGGCCATCTGTCGTCGAACCTGGGTACGGTTGAACTGACAATCGCGCTGCATTACGTCTTCAACACGCCGGAAGATCGCATCGTGTGGGACGTCGGCCACCAGAGCTATCCGCACAAGATCCTGACGGGCCGCCGCGACCAGATGGGCTCGCTGCGCCAATTGGACGGCATCTCCGGCTTTCCGCGTCGTAGCGAGAGCCCGTATGACACCTTCGGCACCGCGCACTCGTCCACGTCGATTTCGGCCGCGCTGGGCATGGCCCTGGGCGCCAAGACCAACCATGAAGACCGTGTCGCCATTGCCGTGATCGGCGACGGCGCGATGAGCGCCGGCATGGCCTTCGAGGCGATGAACAACGCGGGCGTCTATAAAGACCTGCCGCTGGTGGTCGTGCTGAACGA
Organism: Ralstonia mojiangensis; assembly: GCF_023955645.1. NCBI lineage: Bacteria > Pseudomonadati > Pseudomonadota > Betaproteobacteria > Burkholderiales > Burkholderiaceae > Ralstonia > Ralstonia mojiangensis. The sequence continues at coordinate 627,547 of NZ_JAMXHU010000001.1, forward strand.
CAACGACATGTCCATCTCGCCGCCGGTGGGGGCGCTGAACCGCTACCTTGCGCGGCTGATGAGCGGGCAGTTCTACGCAGCCACCAAGAAAGGTGTGGAAAAGCTGCTGTCGGTGGCGCCGCCGGTGCTCGAGTTTGCCAAGCGCTTCGAAGAACACACCAAAGGCATGTTCGTGCCGGCCACGATGTTCGAGGAGTTTGGCTTCAACTACATCGGCCCGATCGACGGACATGATCTCGAATCGCTCGTGCCGACGCTGCAAAACATCCGCCAGCGTGCACGCGAAGGCGGCGGCCCGCAGTTCCTCCACGTCGTCACCAAGAAGGGCCAGGGCTACAAGCTGGCCGAGGCTGATCCGATCCTCTATCACGGCCCGGGCAAGTTCAATCCGCAAGAGGGCATCAAACCATCCGGGCGCCCGGCAAAGGTCACGTACACGCAGGTGTTCGGCCAATGGCTGTGCGATATGGCGGCGGCCGACAAGCGGTTGGTGGGCATTACGCCGGCCATGCGCGAAGGCTCCGGCATGGTGGAGTTCGAACAGCGCTTTCCGGACCGCTATTACGACGTCGGCATCGCCGAACAGCACGCCGTCACCTTCGCAGGCGGCTTGGCGTGCGAGGGGCTGAAGCCTGTTGTGGCCATCTATTCGACGTTCCTGCAGCGCGGCTACGACCAACTGATTCACGATGTGGCGCTGCAGAATCTGCCGGTGGTGTTTGCGCTGGACCGCGCCGGTCTGGTCGGCGCAGACGGCGCCACGCACGCCGGTGCCTACGACATTGCCTACCTGCGCTGCATCCCCAACATGATGGTGATGACGCCGGCCGATGAGAACGAATGCCGCCAACTCCTCAGCACAGCCTTCGCACAGGATTGCCCGACAGCGGTCCGCTATCCGCGTGGTGCCGGCACGGGCGTGGCGGTGCAGCCGACGCTGGAGCCGCTGCCGCTGGGCAAGGCCGAAGTTCGCCGCGCTTCCACGGCCCCGGCTGGCCAGCGTGTGGCGATTCTGGCATTTGGTTCGATGGTTGCCCCGGCTTCAGCAGCGGCTGAGCGCTTGGACGCGACCGTCGTCAACATGCGCTTCGTCAAGCCGCTCGACGTGGCCTGCGTGCTGGAAATGGCTCGCACGCACGATTACATGGTCACGGTAGAGGAAGGCTGCGTGATGGGCGGTGCCGGCAGCGCTTGTTTGGAAGCTCTGGCTGCCGCTGGTGTCGCAACGCCGGTGCTGCAGCTCGGTCTGCCCGACCGCTTTATCGATCATGGCGATCACGCTGCGCTGCTGGCGCAATGCGGGCTCGATGCCAACGGCATCCTCGCCTCCATCCGCGAGCGCTTTGCCGTACAGCCGCGCGCTGCAGCCCCGCGCGTCGCCTGAGTCACCTGTGGCTTCGGGCCATAGGCAGAATCAATCACCCGTATTGCATCCACGGGTATGAGTAGTTGACTGCAGAGGTAGGAAATTTCTTTTACACTCCGCCAGTCTTATTTCTGAATTGTGTGCGCAGTCGCGGGATGGGCCGATTCGATCACTTGAGGGGTGGTCACCGTCAGCCAGGTTCCGCGGTTTCACACTCGTTGCGTACCGGCCGACTGCGATGGCCGGGCGACCGTAGAGGAAACCGATCATGAACGATATGAACCCGGCTTTTGCGATGCCGGACGTGCAGTCCAGCCACGATACCCGCCAGATTCCCATTCAGCGCGTTGGCGTGCGCGGCGTGCGTTACCCGATGTCGCTGCAGACCCCCTCGGGCGTGCAGAGCACCGTTGGCACGTACAACCTCGATGTGCATCTTCCGGCCGACCAGAAGGGCACGCACATGTCGCGCTTCGTGGCGCTGCTCGAAGAAGAGCGCGAGCCGCTGAATCTGGCGCAGTTCCAGTTGCTGCTGGAAAAGATGCTGGAGAAGCTCGAAGCCGACGCCGGCCGCATCGAAGTCCACTTCCCGTATTTCGTCAGCAAGACCGCTCCGGTGTCGGGCGTGCAGTCGCTGATGGACTATGAAGTGACGATGATTGGCGAAGTGCGCGACGGCCACACCAAGGTCCGCGTCAAGGCGCTGGTGCCCGTGACGAGCCTGTGCCCGTGCTCGAAGAAGATCTCGCAGTACGGCGCGCACAATCAACGCTCACACATCACGATCGACGCCGAGCTGGCGGCCGATACGCCGGTCGAATCGCTCATTCGCATGGCCGAAGAAGAAGCATCGTGCGAACTGTGGGGCCTGCTCAAGCGCCCGGACGAAAAGTTCGTGACCGAGCGTGCGTACGAAAACCCGAAGTTCGTGGAAGACCTGGTGCGCGATATCGCCATGCGCCTGAACCAGGACGACCGCATCGTCGCCTACACGCTGGAAGCCGAAAACTTCGAGTCGATCCACAACCACAGCGCCTATGCGCTGATCGAGCGCGACAAGCGCACCGATAAGTAGTCGACGCTGCGTCCAAAGAAAAAGCCGCTCAACCGAGCGGCTTTTTTCATGCTGGCTGGATACGGATGTCTTCGAGGTCCCAGCGTGGCGTCACGCCGTAGCCGTAGCCGTCCTGCACCTGAGTGGGGTCTGCCTGCAGCCGCATCGCGCCGGCAAAAGCGATCATCGCGCCGTTATCGGTGCAGAACTGCAGGTCGGGGTAATAGACGCGCAAGCCGCGCTTTTTGCCCTCGGCGTTCAGGCCATCGCGCAACTGGCGGTTGGCGCCCACGCCACCGGCTACGACGATGCGCTTGAGGCCATGCTCGCGTGCCGCGCGCAGCGTCTTCTTGACGAGCACTTCAACGATGGCGTCTACAAACGCGCGAGCAAGGTCGGCGCGTGGCTGGTAGCAGGTCTCGCTGTCGGTCAGGTTGAGCTTGCGCACCTGCGTGAGCACCGCGGTCTTGAGGCCCGCGAACGAGAAATCGAAGTTGCCCGAATGGAGCATCGGCCGAGGCAGGTCGAATACGCCCGGGTTGCCGAATTCGGCCAAGCGCGACACGGCAGGGCCGCCCGGATAGCCGAGGCCGAGCAGCTTGGCGGTCTTGTCGAAGGCTTCGCCGGCGGCATCGTCGAGCGTCTCGCCGAGCAGCGTGTACTGGCCGACGGCATCGACGCGCATCAGCTGCGTATGCCCGCCCGAGACGAGCAGTGCCAGGAACGGAAACTCGGGCCGCTCTGCCTCCAGCAGGGGCGAAAGCAGATGCCCCTCCAGGTGATGCACGCCTACCAGCGGTTTGCCGAGCGCAAATGCCAGCGCATTGGCCACCGAAGCGCCCACCAGCAGCGCGCCGGCAAGTCCTGGCCCTTTTGTATAGGCAATGGCGTCGATGTCCGCGCGCGTGGCGCCGGCGTTGCCGAGCACCTCTTCGAGCAGCGGAATTACGCGGCGGATGTGATCGCGCGAGGCCAGCTCGGGCACCACACCGCCGTATTCGCGGTGCATGGCGATCTGCGAATACAGCGCATGCGCACGCAGGCCAGCCGCCGTGTCGTACAGGGCGACGCCGGTTTCGTCACAGGAGGATTCGATGCCGAGGACCAGCATGGCAAGCGGGAGTGAGGAATTGCAATGGGAAGGCCGCCGAAGATAGCACAAGTTAAAATGCGCGGTTTCTTCAAGAATAAGGCGGCGCAGCCATCATGATGCGGTGCGATGTAGCGGTGATCGGCGCGGGCGCGGCCGGGATGATGTGCGCGGCTGTGGCCGGGCAGCGCGGCGCCCGCGTTGTGCTGATCGATCACGCAACGAAACTGGCCGAGAAGATTCGCATCTCTGGCGGCGGCCGCTGCAACTTCACCAACATCAACGCGGGGCCGGCCAACTACCTGTCGAACAATCCGCACTTCAGCCGTTCGGCGCTGGCGCGGTACACGGCCCAGGATTTCATCAGTCTCGTTTCCAGCTACCGCATTCCGTATCACGAGAAGCACAAGGGCCAGCTCTTCTGCGACGACAGCGCGGAAGACATCATCCGCATGCTCGAAACCGAATGCGAGCGGGGCAACGTGATCTGGCGAACCGGCTGCTCCATCGCTGAAATCGGCAAGGACGGCGAGGCATATCGTCTGTCGACCAGCGCAGGCGAGATCATCGCCAACAAGGTGGTGATCGCCACGGGCGGCCTGTCGATTCCGAAGATCGGTGCGACGGATTTCGGGTATCGCATTGCGCGGCAGTTTGGCTTGAAGATCGTTGAGACGCATCCGGCACTGGTGCCGCTCACCTTCAATGCCGAGCATTGGGCGCCATTCTCGGCATTGTCCGGCGTGTCGATGGAGGTGGACGTGACCGTGGCGCAGCCGTCGGGCAAAGCTGGTCGCAAGGGGGGCGCGACGACGTTCCGCGAAGACTTGCTGCTGACCCATCGCGGGCTGTCGGGACCGGCCATTCTGCAGATCTCCAGTTTCTGGAATTCGGGCCAGCCGCTTGTCGTCGATCTGCTGCCGGACGCTGACGCGGCGCAGTGGCTGTGCGGTGAGAAGTCGGGTTCACGCAAGCAGCTCGGGACGGTGCTGGCGCAGCGCTTGCCGGAACGCGTCGCGCAGGCCTGGTGCGCCACGCACGGTGCCAACCCGCATACGCCGATTGCCGAGTTGCCGGACAAGGTGCTGCGCGTGCTGGGCGCCGCGCTCAACCGCTGGGAGCTGACACCGTCCGGCAGTGAAGGCTATCGCAAGGCTGAAGTCACGCGCGGCGGGGTCGACACGCGGGCGCTGTCATCGGCCACCATGGAGGCCCAATCGGCGCCCGGCCTGTACTTCATCGGCGAGGTGGTCGACGTGACGGGCTGGCTTGGCGGCTACAACTTCCAGTGGGCGTGGGCGTCTGCCGTGGCGGCAGGCGAGGCTGCCTCCGCCTGCTAATCCCCCACGGATCGGTCCTGGAACTGTTTGGGTTCTGTGCTACGATCAGTGATCCATTTTTCAAAGTTTGCAACCCGCTGGGCCCACCGTCCAAGCGGGTTTTGCCGTTTATCGGAGTTCGGAATGTCGCAGTTGTCCCTCAAGGCACAGATCACGGAAGACATGAAGGCCGCAATGCGCGCCAAGGAAACGGATCGTCTGGGCACGATCCGCCTGTTGCAGGCCGCCATCAAGCAGCGCGAGGTGGATGAGCGCATCGAACTGGATGACGCTGCCGTGCTGGCCGTGATCGACAAGATGCTGAAGCAGCGCAAGGATTCCATCACCGCATTCGAGCAAGCCGGCCGTGACGATCTCGTCGCCAAGGAAGCGGCAGAGGTGGCCGTGCTACAGGTCTATATGCCTGCACAACTGTCGGAAGCCGAAGTCGACGCCGCGGTGCGTGACGCCGTGGCCAAGGCCGGCGCAACTGGCCCGCAAGACATGGGCAAGGTGATGGGCATCCTCAAGCCGGCCCTGGCCGGCCGCGCCGACATGACGCAAGTCTCGGCACGCGTGAAGGCCGCCCTGACCGGCGCCTGAATCCCCTCCACACTCGTAGCATCCAAGGGGCGCACCCCGCGTGATCCCGCAGCCGTTCATTGACGACCTGCTCAACCGCGTCGATATCGTCGACGTGGTGGGCCGTTACGTGCAGTTGAAGAAGGGCGGTGCCAACTTCATGGGGCTATGCCCCTTCCATAACGAGAAGTCGCCGTCGTTCTCGGTGTCGCCCACCAAGCAGTTCTATCACTGCTTCGGCTGCGGCGCGCACGGCTCGGCCATTGGCTTCCTGATGGAGTTTTCTGGGCAGTCGTACGTCGAGGCCATCAAGGACCTCGCGCAGTCCGTCGGCATGGTGGTGCCCGAAGAACGCGGTGGCTTGCCGCCCGCTGCCCGCGCCGAGCAGCAAGCCAAGACCGTCGCACTGGGCGACGTCATGGCCCGCGCCTGCGAGCACTACCGCAAACAATTGCGAAGTGCACCCAACGCCATCCAATATCTCAAAGGCCGGGGCCTGACCGGCGAGATCGCCGCGCACTTTGGCCTCGGCTATGCGCCGGACGACTGGCAATCGCTCGAAGCCGTGTTCGGTCCGTATCGCGAAGACGCCACCGCTGGACCGCTCATTGAGGCCGGGCTCGTCATCGAAAGCGAAAAGACCAGCGCCGATGGCTCGCACCGCCGGTACGACCGCTTTCGCGATCGCATCATGTTCCCCATCCGCAATACCAAGGGCGTGGTGATCGGCTTCGGCGGCCGGGTGCTGGGGCAGGGCGAACCGAAATATCTCAACTCTCCCGAAACGCCGCTGTTCAGCAAGGGAACCGAGCTGTACGGCCTGTTCGAGGCGCGCAACGCCATCCGCGAGTTCGACTATGTGCTGGTCGTGGAAGGCTACATGGACGTCGTCGCGCTGGCGCAGCTCGGGTTTGCCAATGCGGTGGCGACGCTGGGCACGGCCTGCACGCCCGTCCACGTGCAGAAGCTGCTGCGGCAGGTCGATACCGTCATCTTCTCGTTCGACGGGGACAGTGCGGGGCGCCGCGCTGCACGTCGTGCGCTCGAAGCGTGTCTGCCGCACGCTACCGACAACAAGACGATCAAGTTCCTCTTCCTGCCCTCCGAACACGATCCGGACAGCTTCGTGCGGGAAGAGGGCACCGAAGCCTTTGCCCGTGAAGTGCACAACGCCATGCCGCTGTCGCGCTTCCTGCTGCAGGCCGTGACCGAAGACCTCGACCTGCGTCAACCCGAGGGTCGTGCTCGCGCCCAATACGAAGCCAAGCCGCTGCTGAGCGCCATGCCCGCCGGCGGCCTGCGCCTGCAGATCGTGCGTGGCTTGGCCGACATGACCGGCACCACGCCCGCCGACATCGAAGCGCTATGTGGCCTTCGCAGCGACCCGGCCCAAGCAGGCCGCATGACGCAGAAGCGACCCCGCGTGGCGCGCACAGCACCCACTGCGCTGGAGCAGAAGGTGCTGCGCCTCCTGATGCGCTATCCCGCACTGGCCGCACGGCTCGACGCTGATGCCCGCACCCAGTTGACTGCGCCGCAATTGCCCCAAGGTGAGGTATTGGCGGGGCTGCTGGCAGAATGCGACGCTGTGGGTCCGGAAGTGCACTTCGGAGCCTTTGTCGAGCGCCTGGAACAGACGCCCTATGCCGAAGCTTTTGCCGGGCTGCGCACCGCCGTGCTCCAGGATGACATCGAGCTGGAGCCGGCCATTTCCGAATTCGATACCGCCGTGCAAAAGATGCTGGCCGAGCCACTTAAGCGCGAGCTGGAATTGTTGCAGCGGAAGATGGAAGCCGGCCATGCCGGCGATGACGACAAGGAGCGCATGCGCTGGCTGGTGGGCGAAATCAGCCGCCGTCGGCAGCTTGTGTAGCGCATAAGCCGCAGCGCCAAGCTCCAAGCGGGGCGGGCAATTGCGGGTAGCCCCTTGATTTTTCAGGCGAAAACCCGATTTTCGTTTAGACCGGCTTGGTCTGGCGTGCTAGAATAGCCGGTTTGGATTGCAAGTCCTTTTTCCCATTTTTGGGGGAGTGAGCGTGCCCATGGTGAAGGTGAAGACCTCCGCGAAGGCCGGTTCCAAGGCCAGTCCTGCTTCTGTTTCTGCCAAGCGATCCTCATCGGCGCGCGGCTCCGGAGGAGGAAAGACACCAGCGGGAACGGCGAAAGTCGCGAATGGTCGGACCCATATAGGGCAGGCAGGATCGACAGGGGTGAAGGCCACTGCGCCGGCAAAGACGGGGAAAACCCAGCCGCGCCAGACCGCCGATATCGCCGTCGCTGCCAAGACTGTCAAACCGACAGCGCGCACAAAGGGCGCGATCCAATCTTCAACCTCAGGCAAGGTCTCGACGTCGATGAGCACGAGCGCCAGACCTGGCGGCACAGCCGCTTCCGTCGCACTCAAGGGCAAGACAACCACCGTGGCGAAATCGAAAGTTACCGAAGTCGAGAGCAAGCAGACCACTGCCAGCGCAAGCGCAACCAAGACGGGTACCGCTCGTACCAGCACCGCAGCCAAGCCAGCTAAGGCAACCGCGGAAGACACCAAGCGCACCGCCCAGGCAGAGGCCACCCCCACAACTCCTCCTGCGCCCCGCGCCGAGGCAGCAGCCGAGCCCAAGAAGCGCGGCCGCAAGCCCAAGGCAGAGACGCAGGCAGACGACGACAGCAGCACGGACGTGACTGAAGAATTTGACACCCCCGCCGCTCCGGCACCGAAAACCGAAAAGCTGAAGGCCCGTGACCGCAAGGCCAAGGAAAAAGCCCTGCTCAAGGAATTCGCTGCCTCGCAGCAAGGCGGTTCGGAAGAAGAGCTCGAGGCCCGCCGCCAGAAGCTCAAGGCGCTGATCAAGCTGGGCAAATCGCGCGGCTACCTGACCTACGCCGAAATCAACGACCACCTTCCCGACGACATGGTCGACGTGGAGTCGCTGGAAACGTTGGTCGCCACGCTCAACGACATCGGCGTTGCCGTGTACGAGCAGGCGCCGGACGCTGAAACGCTGCTCCTGAACGACAACGCACCTTCCGTGACCACGGAAGAAGAGGCTGAAGAAGAAGCTGAAGCCGCGCTGTCGACGGTTGATTCCGAATTCGGCCGCACGACCGACCCGGTCCGCATGTACATGCGCGAAATGGGCACGGTCGAGCTGCTGACGCGCGAAGGCGAAATCGTGATCGCCAAGCGCATCGAAGCCGGCCTGAAGGACATGGTCATGGCGATCTCGGCGTGCCCGGTCACCATTTCCGAAATCCTCGCCATGGGCGAGCGCGTGGCCAACGACGAAGCCAAGATCGACGAGTACATCGATGGCTTGATCGACCCGAACGCTGAAGCCGATGCAGCCGCTGCTGCTGAGGAAGAAGAGGAATTCGAGGAAGAGGAAGCCGCAGAAGAGGGCGACGAAGAGGAAGACGAGGACGATGAAGGCGCCGGCGCTGCCGCAGCCTCGGCCCGTCAACTCGAAGAGCTCAAGCAGGCTGCGCTGGTGAAGTTTGGTGTGATCGGCGAGCAGTTCGACAAGATGCGTCGTGCTTTCGAGAAGGAAGGCTACAAGTCCAAGCCTTACGTGAAGGCACAGGAAGCCATCCAGGCCGAGCTGATGACGATCCGCTTTACGGCACGTAACGTCGAGCGCCTGTGCGACACGCTGCGCGGCCAGGTGGACGAAGTGCGCAAGCTCGAGCGCGCCATCCTGAACATCGTGGTCGACAAGTGCGGTATGCCGCGCGGCGACTTCGTTGCGCGCTTCCCGGGCAACGAGACGAACCTGAAGTGGATCGAGACCGTGGTGGCTGACGGCAAGCCGTACAGCACCATCGTTGAGCGTAACGTGCCGGCCGTGCACGAACTGCAGCAAAAGCTGATCGACCTGCAGGCGCGCGTGGTGCTGCCGCTGACCGAGCTGAAGGACGTCAATCGCAAGATGTCGGAAGGCGAGCGCCGTGCCCGTGAGGCCAAGCGTGAGATGACCGAGGCCAACCTGCGTCTGGTGATCTCGATCGCCAAGAAGTACACGAACCGCGGTCTGCAGTTCCTCGACCTGATCCAGGAAGGCAACATCGGCCTGATGAAGGCCGTGGACAAGTTCGAATACCGTCGCGGCTACAAATTCTCGACGTACGCCACGTGGTGGATCCGCCAGGCCATTACGCGTTCGATCGCCGATCAGGCGCGCACCATCCGTATTCCGGTGCACATGATCGAGACGATCAACAAGATGAACCGCATCTCGCGTCAGATCCTGCAGGAAACCGGCAACGAGCCGGATCCCGCAACTCTGGCCGAGAAGATGGAGATGCCGGAAGACAAGATCCGCAAGATCATGAAGATCGCGAAGGAGCCGATCTCCATGGAAACGCCGATCGGTGACGACGACGACTCCCATCTGGGCGATTTCATCGAGGACACGAACACGCTGGCCCCGGCCGAAGCGGCGCTGCATGGCTCCATGCGCGGCGTGGTGAAGGACGTGCTCGATTCGCTGACGCCGCGCGAAGCCAAGGTGCTGCGCATGCGCTTCGGTATCGAAATGAGCACCGACCACACGCTGGAAGAAGTCGGCAAGCAGTTCGACGTGACCCGCGAGCGTATCCGTCAGATCGAAGCGAAGGCACTGCGCAAGCTGCGTCATCCGAGCCGTTCCGACAAGCTGAAGAGCTTCCTGGAAGGCAGCTGATTCTGTAGCGAAGCAGGCGATTTTCCGAGTGGGCTTGCGCCCACTTTCAGGTAAAATCCCGCACCAGGCCCGGCCTAAGCGCCGGGTCTCTTTTTTTTCCCGTTTCACGGGGCCGGACGCCGTGCTGGTTGCAGGCAGCGGACTCATAATCCGCCTCCGAAAGGACACCGTGGGTTCGAATCCCACCCGGCCCACCATCTTTTCCTTTCCCGCCTTTTTCCCTTCATCCGCGTTTGCGTGCCGTTTTTTATCTGGCGGCTTTCTCTCGCCTTTGCGCGCGCTATTGTCGCGGGATCGTATTTTGCTACCTAGGTGGGTTTTGGCGAAATATATTCATTTCGAAATAATTGAATAACGCCGTATTGCGCCGTCATTCCCCCCAACCGGAGGGGGGAGTTTAAAACGCTTCAAACGAAACCGTTTCATTCCCTCGTTTGAAAAACCGTCAGACCGCGCCGCGCCTGCTTGCGCGGGGGATTGCAGCCGCTGTTTTGAATGAAATCTCTATTTACTTCATACTCTGAGCGGACCATAGTTTCGGCCATAACGATAAGCAAATAGCCAGTAGCGTATCCTTCGGAGACACAGGATGTTACGCATTCAAAACGGGCCCTTCCAGCATTCCGCTTCTGCGCGTGCCCCCGCGCGTCATCGCCATCGTTGTCACTGCAGCAGCGGTGGCGCGGCTCGTTCACGCTAGCAGCGTTACCTCGATTTCTTGGGATCGGCACCCAGCCGATCTGCGTGATACCCGGCAAACCATCGGGTAACGCAACCAAAGCTCGTCCGTCGCTTTTGTAGTTCGCAAGTCGATCTGCCGACGGGGCAGGTCGTGCGCTGTCGGCTGTCGTTTGCCGACAGGCGGGGGTATTGACCGGCTGTTGCACACATTCGCCGGCCCAAAACACAACAAGTTCCAAAACGTGAGGAGACAACCATGGGTAGTCGACGTCATCTTTTTGTTGTCATGGCAACCAGTTGCATAGTGGCCATGCCATTCATTGGCGGGTGCGGTGGGGCGGACGACCCCGGCTCGTCGGATGTTGCGCAGTGTTCGGGCAGTTCCTGCCCGCCTAGTGGAGCGGTCACCACACCCAGCACGCCGACCAGTCTGTGCCCGGCGGCGCTGGACTACACGACCACGTACACCGGCGGCTCGGGCAGCGGTGAGTACATCAAGGTCAAGTTCGACACGAGCAAGAACACGTACCAGATGCAGTTCCTGGAGTCGTCGGTGCCCACATCGGCGGGCCAGGTCAATACGACGCGCAAAGGGTTGACCATCGACGGTACGTTCGTCCATCCGACCAACTTGCCGACCCCTGAGCAGAACCGCTGCGCTTTCGTGCTCCAGTCGGGCAAGACGGCCGACAACAGCTACGCGATCACCGTCAATCCGCAAGACCCGCCGATGCTGTTTGTTGGCCAGGGCATTGTGGGTGGCGGCATTCCGGGGGCCACCATCCAATTTGCCGGCATTCAGCCGATTCCAGGCGTCGTGATTGGCGCAGTGCCGTCGCGCACGTTCGATTTCTATCCGTTCCTGGGCTTCTCCGAGACAGTGACGGATTTCTCGCAGGTGGCGGGGCGCTACAACCAGGTCGGTGTGCATGTCACGCCCACGGGTTCGGGCAGCCAGACCTCGGCGCCGCAAGGCTGGCAACCTGATGCCGTCAACTGGACGCAAACGTTGAATGCCGATGGCACGTGTACTGCGGAAGGTATCGATTACTCCTGCCATACGACGGGCACCCCATGGACGCTGCGTCAGAACGCCGACGGCTCGCAGGACAACGTGTTTGTCAGCAACCCGACGAGCGGCAGCGTGCCGTATCCGTATGTCGGCCAGGTCTCGCCGCTGGTGCTGCTGGCGCCAAGCCAGGCCAAGGGCATTCTCATCGCAGGCAAGCTGAACGGGCAGGTGGTGCCGGTGGTGATCCGTGTCGGCTACTCGCATAGCGATGCGACGAACCTGCTGGCTTCGGTGGCGGATGACCAGATCGGTATCTCGATCCTTTCGCCCGCGACGGCGATCCCGGCCAACGCGCTCAAGGGTGGCTATGTTGGGGCGACCAGCGGCTCGGCTTGCGGCGTGGTCACCAACAATGGTCCGAGCGGTGCGCCTGCCAGTGGCAACGGCTTGAACGCGACGATCGATCACCCGGAACTGTCGGGCTCATTTAGCGGTGGCTTCTTCCACGCCAATGCCGGCAACTGCAGCGATGGCACGGCCGTGTCGACGCTGGCCGCCAACTACACCTCCACGCTGTTCCAGAACGGCACCGCGGCCTTCATCAACCCGCTCACCTCGCGTGTGACGGCGCAGTTCGGCCTGGACTACACGCAAACCTCGCCGGGCAAGCTGATCGTGACCGCGCAGAACGACTTCAACGCGCAAGGCGCCAGCGGCAACGTCGCGTTGTTCAAGGCGGGCGACACCGGCGTGGCCGTCAAGGTGGGCAACGTGTACGCAATGCTCATGAACAACAACAAGTACAACCCGTTCTTCACGGTCGGCGCATTCGTCCAGTGAAGCGCGCAGCTACGAAACCACATGCGGCGGCGTGCGTGACGTGTGCACGCTGCGCTGCCGCGGCTGAACAACAACATGGAGGAGACGCAAATGCAATGGCGTAAATGGTTGGTCGTGCTCGCGTGCGCGCCGATGGTGACAGCTTGCGGAGGTGGCGGAGATGATTCGCCGGCTCCGGTGATCCAGCGCCTGTGTCCGCAGGCCATCGACTACAACACCGTGTTCACCGGTGGGTCGGGCTCGGGTGAACTGGTGAAGGTGCAGCTCGACACGACGAAGATGACGTACCAGATCACGTATCTGGCCTCGCCGATTCCGGTCAAGACGGGCACCGTCGCTCCCACGCGCGATACGGCCCCCAACAACGTGCAGACCGGCACGCTCACGCAAGAGACGGCGCTGCCCACCGAGAAGCTGAACCAGTGCGCATTCCGCCTGAATAACGCAAGCCTTGATCCGAGCCGGCCTGCACGGTTCTTCCTCGGTCAGGGCGTGCTGGGCGGCACGATCCCGGGAGCGACGATCCAGTTCGACGGCATCGTTGGCGTGGGCAAGATTCCGCAAACTACGTTCCCGTATTACCCGTTCATCAGCTTCTCGAACACCGAGACCGATCTGAACAAGATCGCGGGCAACTACAACCAACTCGGCTACCACCAGGTGCCGTCGCAGAGCTTCTCGCAGCAGGCGGTCGACGCGCGTTTCACCATCAACGCGGACGGCACCTACACCGAGTGCGACAACCTGGGCGTGAAGAATGGCGGGGCCTGCCTGACGTCAAGCGCGACGGTCAACCAGAAGCTGACGCTGCGCGGCGATGCGCCGGCCTTCACCACGCTGAACTATCAGCCGCAGGTGCCGGCAACGGTGTCGTCGCTCGATCCGGCCAAAGCGGGCAAGGGCGTGATGATCGTGGGCAAGTTGTATGGCCAGCTTGTGCCGATCTTCATTCGCGTGGGCGCAGCCAACTCCGATCTGACGGCTGGTCCGCCGGTGGCGGACGACGAGTCCGGCATCTCGATGATGGCGCCGGTCGGCAACATCGCGCAGGGCTCGCAAGACGGCGAATACACCGGTGTGGACAGCACGTTCAACTACCGCGCGACGGCGCTGGTGGGTGCGCAGGCCACGATGCTCGATCCGTTCAACGCATCGCAGGCAGCGCTGACGCGACCGCTAAACCTCGACTTCACGCAGACCGTCCTGGGCGTGATCCGCACCACGCAGACCAGCGCACCGGCCGGCTCGGCCCCGACGGGCAAGCTGATCTTCACCGGCAAGACCTTCGGCTTCCTGGATATGAGCGATACGAAGAACCCGTACTTCACGGTGGGCGCCTTCGTGCAGTGACGTTTTCGGAATAACACGCCACGGGGCGCGGCACAGACCACCGCGCTCCGCTCAGAACAACAGGAGGAAGCATCATGAAGAAACTGACTGTCGCATTGGTGGCGGCCTGCGCATCCGCAGGGGCCATGGCGCAGCAGGCCGGTGACAACGTGGCGACGGTGGGCTGGTTCCACATCATGCCGCAGGACTCGAGCAACAACCTGACCACCAGCGTGATCAATGCGCCGATCAATGATCCGCTGCGCTTGCCGGGTAGCTTCACGTCGCCCAACAGCGGGCTGCGGGTGAGCAACGCCAACACGCTGGGCCTGACGCTCACGCATTTCTTTACCGACAACATTGCGCTGACGACGATTGCCGGCGTGCCGCCCGAATTCAAGCTGACCGGGCACGGCGTGATCCGCGCGCCCGGGCCCGCAGGCGCACTCGGTCACGTCGATCTGGACGATCCATCCAATCAGCCGGCCGTGCGCAAGGCGCGCCAATGGAGCCCGGGGGTCATCCTGCAGTGGTACTTCGGGCACGCGCAGTCGACGTTCCGTCCGTTCGTTGGTGTGGGTGTGGTCTACAGCTTCTTCACCAACATCGAGCTGAATCCGTACTTTGCGGCGGCGGTGAATCGCGAACTGGGTAGCGTGCTGGCAGCGGGGGCGGGCAAGCCGGGGCCGACGTATGTGGAAGGGAAATCGTCGTCGTCGTGGGCGCCGATCTTCAACCTGGGGGCGAGCTACGCGATCAACAAGCAATGGGCATTGACGGCAACGGTCTCGTATCTGCCACTCAAGACCGAAGCGGCAACCGTCATCAAGGCGGCGGACGGGACCACGCTGGCGACCACCAAGACCACGCTCAAGGCCAATCCGATCATCACGTTCGTCGGGGTGTCGTACAAGTTTTAGCTGGGTGTCGGCTGTCTGCGCCTGGCTAATTGGCGCGGCGTGAATCGAGCGGGAACCGGTTTGCGCCGCATTCTTAAGGCGGTTTCTACCGTCAGTTCTAGTGAGGCAATAAATGAGCACACGTAAAGTCGTATCTCTTGCAGTTGCACTCGCACTTGCCACCGTAGCAGCCACACCCGCACTTGCCGTCACCGTTTCGCGTGTCGATGGTCAACCGATGAACCCGAATGGCGAGCCATTCTCGGTCACCGGCCAGACCACGTTGTCCAAAGGCTCCATCAGCGCCAATTGCACAGCGACCTTCACCGGTACGATCACGCCTTCGGGCATCGTCAACATCACGTCCACATCGTTTACCGGCGGTGGGACGTGCGGCCTTATCTCGGGAACGACCCCGTGGACCGGCCAGGCCGACAGCACCACCCAGCTGTCGATCAACAACGCAGGGGTCAGCGTGTTCCTGCTGGGCAGCTGTGGCCCCAGCAAGGTCGTGACCGCCTGGAATGACCCGAACTCGTCGCTCACGTTCACCAACGCACTGCTCACACCGGACTGCACGGTGAGCGGCACGGTGGTATCCACGCCGAAGTTCCACGTGCAATAAGCACGTACCCGGTTAACGGCCGGTTGCGCAGCCGCCGTCGATTGGTCTGAAGCATGGGCCCGGCATGTCGGGCCTTGTTTCTTTTGGGGCACGTATTTCTCTCTGGGCAATACCCCTGTCGCCAATGGCGGCAATGCAAAGTGCTGCGGCGGTGGCATGATCCGGCTTTTGCCGCTGCACCGGGGCAGCGGTCTTTCCCAGGAGCCAAGACATGCGTTTGCTCACCTCTGCCGCCGTGGCCGCCGCGATGGCGGCGTCTATCGGATTTGCCCACGCCCAATCTGCATCAGGCGTAGCCGCCCCCGCTACGCAACAACGCACCCAGGTGCCCGGCTATTACCGCATGGCGCTGGGCGATGACGTTGTGACCGCCCTCTACGACGGCTACACCGATCTGCCGGCCAAGACCTTGATTGGCCTGAATGCGCAATCGGTGCAGAGCCTGCTGGCGCGGATGTTCGTATCGAATACGCCGGGCATGCAGACGGCGGTGAACGGCTTCCTGATCGACACGGGCGCCAAGCGCATCCTTGTCGATACGGGTTCTGGCACGTGCTTTGGCCCGACGATGGGCGGCCTGGCGGGCAACGTCCGTGCGTCCGGTTACCAGCCGGAGCAGATCGACGCCGTGCTGCTGACGCACTTGCATCCGGACCACGCGTGCGGCCTGTTGACGCCGCAAGGCCAGCCGGCCTTCCCGAACGCGCAGGTGTATGTGGCCGCGCCGGAAGCCGATTTCTGGCTGAGCGAAACGATTGCCGCTTCCAAGCCGACCGACATGCAACCGTTCTTCAAGATGGCGCGCGACTCGGTGGCGCCATATGCCGCCGCGGGTAAGCTCAAGCAATTCAAGCCGGGCGACGAGGTCGTGCCGGGCGTACGCTCGGTGGTCGCCAACGGGCATACCCCAGGGCACAGCGGTTACCTGTTTGCATCAAAGGGACACAGTCTGCTAGTGTGGGGCGACATCGTGCACAGCCACGCCGTGCAGTTCCAGCACCCGGAGGTCGCGTTCGAATACGACGTCGACAAGAAAGCTGCTGTTGCCTCGCGCCGCAAGCTGTTTGGGGAAGCCGCGCGGGACAAGCTTTGGGTGGCAGGCGCACATCTGCCGTTCCCGGGCCTGGGGCACGTGCGCCGCGACGGCAACGCCTTCGCCTGGGTGCCGATCGAGTACGGTCCGCTGCGCACGGACCGCGCTGACTGATCGTCGATTGGTCCGTCAGGCGCCTGCCGGTCGCTTCATCTTGCAAGTGGTCGGCAGGTCCAGGTCTTTGGCCGGGGTTGCGCTCTCGGTTTTGTGGCCCCATTGGGTGCCGTCGTAGCCAACCTTGACGGTCTTCCCGTCCACCGGTGCGATCGTCGATACCACCTGCGGCAGCAGCAACTGGTGATCGACCTTGCGCATCGTGACGTCGCCGAGAAAGCTCTGCTTCTGCATGCCTTCCAGCGCGAGCGCAATCTTCAGCGGATCGGTGGAATTGGCTTTGCGGATGGCGTCCGTCAAGAGTTCGACGGACAACACGGTGCGCGGGGCGAAGTGTTCGCCGGCGGGCGTCTGCCGCACGCGCGCATCCATCTGCATCAGTTGCGCGTTGCCGTTGCCGGGCGTCCATTCCGAAACCCACGTCACCTTGCCGATCTTGGCCTGCGACACTGCCAGCACGGTGCCCGGGGCGCCCGCGCCGCTGTGGTTCAGATAGCGCACGTCGTAGCTCATGTCGCCAGCAGCCTTGATGAGCAGGTTCAGGTCTTGCCCCCAGTTGCCGGTGAGGAGTGTGTCAGCGCCCGTCGCCTTGGCCTTCGAGACGTAAGGCGCGAAGTCCTTCACCTTGCCGATCGGGTGCAGCGTCTCTCCGGTGAACTGCACGTCGGGCCGCGCGGCCGAGATCATCTGCTTGCCCAATGATGCCCACAGCCGCCCGTGCGCGTAGTCCTGGTTCAGCGAGTAGACCTTGCGGATATCGGGCTGCGTTTTCACAAAATTGGCCAGTGCGCGCATCTTCATCGCGGTGTTGGCTTCGGTGGCGAAGTGCCAGAAGCTGCAATGCGCGCCGGTCAGGTCGGGATCGATCGACGCGTAATTGATGATCAGCACGCGCTTGGTTGGATTGCGCTCGTTGTGCTTGGTGGCGGCATCCACCATGGCGGCCACCACGGATGAGCCCGAGCCGCCGGTGAAGACGATCTTCGCCCCCGCGTCGATGGCGCTCTGCAGGGCCGACAAACTGTCTTGCGCCGACAGCTTGTTGTCATAGGTCGACAGCTCGTAGCGGGCACCGTTCAGCACGCCCTGCGGTTGTGCGTTGGCGTCGTCGATGCCGAGTTTCAGATTCGCCAGAAACTGCTCGCCCACATTCGAGAGCGGCCCGCTCAGTTGATCGATGAACGCTACCTTGATCGGGGCCGGGTCGACGGCGTAGGCCAGTGGTGCGCACGAGAGCGCACCTGCACAAGCCAACGCGGACAAGGGACGGGCAAAGCGGATCACTGCGGGCATGTCTCCTCCTTGTGTGTGTTCTCGTCTACCAGGTGTCGATGAAGCGGCGCGTGGCTGGGTCGCGCGCGTGCCGCGGCTGCGCAGGCGGTGTCGATTGCAGCCCGCGCAACAGCCAGCGACGCGTATCGGCCGGGTCGATCACGGCGTCGATTTCGAGATAGCTGGCGATGTTGAGCGCACGGCCTTCCTCGTAGGCGGCATCGACCATCTTGCGGAACAGCGCCTCGCGCTCTGCCAGGTCTTCCACCGCTTCCAGCTCTTTGCGGTAACCCAGCCGGATGGCGCCTTCGATGCCCATGCCGCCAAACTCGCCGCTGGGCCACGACGCGGTGAAGAACGGCGCGTGGAAACCACCTGCCGCCATGGCCATCGCCCCCAGGCCGTAGCCTTTGCGCAGCACGACGGTGAAGAAGGGCACGCGCAGGTTGCCCGCCGTCACGAACATGCGGCTGACGTGGCGTACGGTGGCCGTCTTTTCCGCCTCCGGTCCGACCATGAAACCTGGTGTGTCGCACAGCGAGACGATGGGCAGGTCGAATGCGTTGCACAGCTGCATGAAGCGCGATGCCTTGTCCGCCGCTGCAGAATCAATGGCGCCGCCCAGGTGGCGCGGGTTGTTGGCGATGCAGCCGAAGGCGCGGCCTTCGATACGGATCAGCGCGGTGATGATGCCCACGCCAAAGGCTTGCCGCAATTCCAGAACCGAACCTGTGTCGGCCAACGCATCGATCACGGAGCGCATGTCGTAGCTGCGCATGCGGTTTTCGGGAATCGCGTGGCGCAGGTGGCGCACGTCGCCGGCTTCCCAGTGGGCGAGCGGGCCCTGGAAATAGCTCAGGTAACGGCGTGCGACATCCACGGCTTCGGTTTCGTTTTCGACCAGGACATCGATCACGCCATTGGGCGCCTGCACGCTCACGGGGCCGACCTCTTCGGGCGCATAGACACCCAGGCCGCCGCCTTCGATCATGGCCGGACCGCCCATGCCGATGGTGGCGTCGCGCGTTGCGATGATCACGTCAGCGCAGCCCAGCAGCGCGGCATTGCCCGCAAAGCATCGGCCCGACACGATGCCGACCGTCGGTACCAGCCCCGAGAGGCGCGCGAAGTGAATGAAGGTGGGGCAGTCGAGGCCGCTGACGCCGCGCTTTTCGGTGTCGCCCGGCCGGCCGCCGCCGCCTTCGGCAAACAGCACAACGGGCAGCTTCCATTGCTGCGCCAGCTCCAGCGCGCGGTCGGTCTTCTTGTGGTTGAAGGTGCCTTGCGTGCCGGCCAGCACGGTGTAGTCGTACGCGAGCACCATGCAGCGCGCGTCCTGATCCGGGAAGTGCGCGCCGTTGACGGTGCCAATGCCGGTGATGATGCCGTCAGCCGGTGTGGCGCGAATCAAGTCATCGAGCGCGCGGCGTTGACGTTGCGCGGCGATGGCGAGCGCGCCGTACTCGATGAATGAGCCGGCGTCGCACAAGTGGTCGATGTTCTCGCGCGCGGTGCGCTGGCCGGTCTTGCGACGGCGGGCAACGGCATCCGGGCGGTTCGCGTCGAGGCCGAATGCATAGCGGTCGATGACGGCCTGCAGGTCGGGGCGAATGTGGTCGAGGTCGATCTCTGCGTCGGCTGCGGCGTCGTCGTGTTGGGCTTCGCCAAGCTGGAGCACGGCCAGCGGCTGGCCCTCGCGCACCGTTGCGCCCGGCTGAGCGCAGACCTGCAACACGCGTCCGGCCGCGGGCGCGATGATGACGTGCTCCATCTTCATTGCTTCGATCACGGCCAGCACGTCACCGCGCGCAACCACGGCGCCGGCTTCCGCGTGGATCTGAATGAGCGCGCCATCCATTGGCGCGGTGAGGATTTCCGCATCGTCAGGAAGCTCGTCGACGAATGATGTTGAGGGCGTGAGGTCGGTGGTTGCGACCGATGTGGCGTGCAGCGCGGGATGGGCTTCGCCATTGCCAGCGGCCAATTCGGCGAGCTTCGCATCGAGGAACTGTGTGTGCACAGCGTTGGCCTGCACGTCGGCGTCGCGCAGCAAGTCTTGCAGCAGCCGCTTGTTGGTGGCCAGCCCTTCGATGCGGAATTCGCACAGCGCGCGATACGTCTGTGCCAGCGTCTGCGCATATGTGCCGTGCGGCGCGTGGACGATCAATTTGGCCAGCAGCGAATCAAAGCGCGGGTTCGGACGGTAGCCCGCATAACCGCAGGTGTCGACGCGCACGCCAGGGCCATTGGGTGGTTCGAATGCGGTGAGCGTGCCGGTAGACGGATGCGGCTGTCCGGATGCATCAATCGTCTCGGCATTGATCCGCACTTGCACGGCGTGGCCGCGAGGGGCGATCGGCCGGGCAAGCCCCAGATCGGCGAGCGAAGCACCTTGCGCCAGGGCCAGTTGCGTCATCACCAGGTCGACGCCCGTCACCATCTCCGTGACGGTGTGCTCGACTTGCACGCGCGGGTTGGCTTCCATGAAGTAGAACGTGGCGTGCGGCGTGCCCGCGCCTTCCACGAGGAACTCGAATGTGCCAATGCCGGTGTAACCCGCCGCTTTGGCGAGCGTGACGGCAGCGTCAGCGATGCGCGTGCGCAGGGCCTCGTCCAACGCGGGGCTGGGCGCGATCTCGATCAGCTTCTGGTGACGGCGCTGCAGGCTGCATTCACGCTCACCGAGGTGCACAACGTGGCCATGTGCGTCTGCAACGATCTGGATTTCGATATGGCGCGGTGCGGGCACGAGTGCTTCCACATAGACGTCGCCGCCACCACCCGCGGCGGTGGCTTCCGAGACGCAGCGGGCATACGCGTCGGCAATCGCTTGCGCATCGTGCACGGCGCGCATGCCGCGTCCGCCGCCGCCGGCCACGGCCTTGATCATCATGCCGTGCGAGGGCGGCAGCGCGGCGAAGAAGGCGCGCGCATCTTTAAGCGTGGTCGCGCCTTGCGTGCCGCTGACGACGGGAACGCCGGCCTCGTGCGCAAGTGCCCGCGCGCGTGCCTTGTCGCCAAAGAGATCGAGCACGCGCGGTGACGGTCCGATGAACTGCATGCTGGCCTGCGCGCACTGGCGTGCGAAGGCAGCGTTCTCGCTCAGGAAGCCATAGCCGGGATGCACCGCATCGGCGCCGACAGCGCGTGCAGCAGCGAGGATGTCCGCACCGTCGAGATATGCGCGCGGACCGGTGCCGGGCAAGGGCACAGCTTCATCGGCGCGCAGTGGATGCAGCGCGTCGCGATCGTCTTCGGAATAAACAGCGACGGACGGCAAGCCTATCGTGGCGGCTGCGCGGGCAATGCGAATGGCGATCTCGCCGCGATTGGCGATCAGCAGTTTGCGAAACGTCATGGAGCGGGCGTGGGTTAGAGCTGTTCAGCGAGTGGTGCGAGGTCCTGCTTGCGCACCTTGCCGGTGGCCGTGAGTGGCAGGGCGTCGACGATGCGCACGATGGGCACCTTGTAGACGGCCATGTTCTCGCGGCACCAACTGGTGAGGGCGGCGTCATCCAATGTGCCGACGGCCTCGGGCCGCAGCATCACGAAGGCGACGGGAAGCTGGCCGCGTTGTTCGTCGGCGCGGCCCACCACGGCAGAACCGAGGATGGCCGGATGCTTGCCGAGCATGGCTTCGATCTCGGCCGGAAACACGCTCATGCCATTGACCTTGAGCATCTCCTTGCGGCGGCCCAGATAGTGGACATAACCCTGTTCGTCGATGCAGCCGATGTCGCCGGTGTGGAACCAGCCGTTGCGCAGGGTTTGCGCGGTGGCGTCTGGCTTGTTCCAGTAGCCTTTGAGCAGCGTCGGCGTGCGCACGCAGAGTTCGCCTTCGGCGCCGATCGGCATCAATTCGTGCGTGTCGAAATCGCAAATCTTGAAGTCGGTGCCCGGCACCGGCAACCCGACGAAAATCGGTTGCGATCGCAGGTCGAAATCGTCGTCCTGCATGCCGACCGTGAAGCTGTTGCAGGTCTGCGTTTCCGTCATGCCCCAGGCGCTCTCGGCCATCATCGAGCCGGTCAGTTCACGCCACGCTCGGCGGTATTCGGGGTTGAGCTTTTTCACGAATGACGACACGCCCGTATGCCGCAGCGAGCGTAAGTCGTACGCATGCACACGCGGATGTGCCATCACCTCGGCCGCGCTGTCGACAAGCATCGAGCCATTGGTCACGCGGTAGCGCTGCACGCCAGCCATGAAGGCCTTCGCATCCCATCGAGCGAGCAACACCAGCGGCACGCCAAGGAAGGCAGGGAAGATCAGCCCCGTGTTCTCACCGGCAATCCAGAATTGCGGATAGAAGCTGAGCATGACGGTGTCGGCATCCGCGCGCAGCGACACGGCTGAGAACGCGGCAGCCATATCCACCATGTCGCCCTGCGTATGGATGCAGCCCTTGGGCAGCCCCGTCGTGCCGCCGGTGTAGTTGAGCGCGGCAACTGCATCGAGTGAGGCAGGAGGCAAGGGGATCGGCGTGGTCTGTGCCAATGTGGGCAACAAGTCGATTGCATCGTCGCAGGCCAGCGGCGGCTCGGTCAGCATTGCCGGGAGCGGCAGCGTCGGCTGTACGGGCAGCACGTCTGCGTAACGGGTGACGAAGATGTGCTCGATCGATGTTTCGGCGCGCACGTCACGCACCAGCGGCATGAGGCGATCGAGCGTGACGATGGTGCGCGGTGTCGCGTCGCTCAGCGCATGCATCAACTCCGCCCGCTGCGACAGGGGGCTGATCGGCACATACACTGCGCCCAGCTTGAGAATGCCGAAAAACACCGCATTGAATTGCGGGCAGTTCGAAAGGAACACCGCAACGCGGTCGCCCGCGCCAATGCCGTGTTGCGCGAGCAGCGCGGCGAAGCGGTCGGAGAGATCGTCGAGCTGGGCGAACGTCGTGTCGTGCCCATAGAAGTGGATGGCCGGCTTGTCTGGCGTGGTGCGCGCCCAGTGCCGTAGATAGTCGGTGAGGGCGGCGCGCCCGATCGGGTAATGCGGCTCGCGGGGGGTATCGACCGGCCATGCGCGCGCCCAGAGCGCGCGAACGCGGCCGAGATACTCGGACTCGTCCATCGCCAAAGCTTGTCTCCGTTGGGTTGTGCAGTGCGTGCGCACGGCGGCGCCGCACTATCTATACTGGAAAGTAATTTTTTATACCAACGGGTAAGAATATAGAAAGCGTTCTTTGATGCGTCAAGCATTTGAGACAGTGATGTCGCCAAGATGCGTGTATGCGACGGCGCATACGCGGGCGACATGCGAAAATATGCGCCATGTCCACCGTCCGCAAACCTGCCGTTCCCGACGTGCAACCGCCTGCTGAAACCGAGGCGCCCGAAGCTCCCGGCGTCACACCGCCGGCCACGCGCCCGCACATCGCCGAGCGGCAAGAGGCCCGCCGCCGGCAGATTCTCGACACAGCCGCGCAGCTCTTCTTCACCAAGGGCTATGCCGGCATGACGATGAGCGACCTGTGCAACGCGCTCGGCGTGACCAAACCGGCGGTGTACTACTACTTCACCGACAAGTACGAGATCTTCGACATTCTGTGTCGCGAGGCCGCACAGGTGTGCCTGTCGGCCATCCGTGAGACCGCCGACCCGGCTCTACCCGTGCGGGAGCGTCTGCAGGCGTGTCTGCTGGAAATGGCGCGTCGTTGCATCGACTGCCACTACGCCGCGGCGCTGACGTATCGCGATCGGCAATACCTGCGCCCCGAAACGGTGGAGTGGCTGCACGGCATGTCGCGGGCGTATTACCGCGATCTCTATGCGCTGCTCGACGAGGGAAAACGCGCCGGCGTGTTCGACTTTGGCGATGCGCGCGTCGCGGCGCACTCGATGGGCGGCGTGATGGGGTTCATGTATACGTGGCACGATCCGTCGCGCATCGACGCCGGCGTGCTGGCGCACGAGCTGTCGAGCGCCATGATGAAGATCATTCTGCCGGCCGCTCCGGCATCTGGCGTTAAACGCGCGTCTTGAGCGTCGCGCCGGCCGGCGCCTTCGGTAACGCAGGCAGGCGGAAGACTTCGGGCGTCATCAAGTCGATGCCGCAGTCGAGCGTCTCAACCCAGTCGATGAACCGGTTGACCATGGCTTTGCCATGGAAGGCTTGGCCATGCTGCGGCACGATCCATTCAATATCGAGCCCCCGCACCATCTGCGCCCACAGCCGGCACACGCGGTTGCCGCTCATGTAGCGACGGTGGAAGGGCGCCATCAGCGGCAGGTGCGCATCAAAATCTTCCACGGGCTTGGCGGCCACATTGGCGTGCACCATCGACGCCCCCAGATCGCCTGAGAACAGGATGCGCGACACCGGATCGTAGAACTGGAAATTGCCTTCCGAATGCAGGAAATGCGCCGGCACCGCCAGCAGATGCGATTGCCCCAGCGGAATCGCCATGCCCGTGTCCGGAATCGGCACGATGCGGCCTTCGGTCTTGCCGACGCTGCAGAAGTGGGGCAGAAAGCGTTCCCACACGCGCGAGATCAGGATGTCGCAGCTCGAGCTCGTTAGCCACCTGCCCGCCGAGGCGACGATGTCCGGGTCTGCATGCGAGGCCAGCACGTAGTCGAGCTGCTTGGGCGGAAAGTACCGGTTCATCGCCAAAAACAGCGCGTTGTAGGTCATCTGACCGCCCGGATCGATCAGCGCGCCGTGGCCGTGATCGACGATGAGGAACTGGTTGGTCTGCACAGGCAGGTCATCGTGATCGTCGACCAGGTCAGAAAACATCAGGCAGACGTGCTCGGGCGTTTCATAGAGCGTGGTGACCATGGGAGAGCGCAGCCGAGGTTGGAATGCTCCGATGGTCGCGCAGTGCGGGGCGGCCACACTTGATCCGTGTCAAGGCAGGTGTGACGCCGGGGTTGGCCTGGGTGGCCGATCATCCGGCCCGGGCTGAGTCTCACGTGATAAACTCTTGATCTTTAACGCTTTGCGCGAGCCGCACGCGGGTTTTCCGCTTGGGTCTGGCGCGCCGCCATGCCAACCGGCATGCCGCATCTCCCCCTATGAATACTGCAACGATGTCTGAAGCGTCAGAAGCGCCGGCCAATGAATCGGTGACATTCGACAGCTTCGGCCTGCATCCGGACGTCCTCCGCGCGCTGACCGAAAGCGGTTACACCAAGCCCACGCCCATTCAGGCGGCCGCCATTCCGGTGGTAACTGCCGGTCGCGACGTCATGGGCGCGGCGCAAACCGGCACCGGCAAGACCGCCGGTTTCTCGCTGCCGATCATCCATAACCTGCTGCCCGACGCCAACACGAGCGCGTCGCCGGCGCGTCATCCGGTGCGGGCGCTGATTCTCACGCCTACGCGCGAGCTTGCGGACCAGGTGTACGACAACGTTGCCAAGTACGCGAAATACACGGCGCTGCGCAGCGCCGTCGTGTTCGGCGGTGTCGACATGAACCCGCAGACGGAGCAACTGCGCCGCGGCGTGGAAATCCTCGTTGCCACGCCGGGCCGCCTGCTCGACCACGTGCAGCAGCGCAGCGTGAACCTGTCGCAGGTGCGCATGCTGGTGCTGGACGAAGCCGACCGCATGCTCGACATGGGCTTCCTGCCCGACCTGCAGCGCATCATCAACCTGCTGCCGGCGCACCGCCAGACGCTGCTGTTTTCGGCGACCTTCTCGCCCGAGATCAAGAAGCTGGCCGCGAGCTACCTGCGTCATCCGCAAACCATTGAAGTGGCACGCAGCAACGCCACGGCAGAGAACGTCCGCCAGGTCATCTACACGGTGCCGGACAACCACAAGCAAGCGGCGCTCGTGCATCTGCTGCGCCAGCGAGCAGAGCAAGGCCTGCCGCGCCAGTGCATCGTGTTCTCCAACAGCAAGATCGGCTGCTCGCGCCTGGCGCGCGCGCTGGAGCGCGAAGGCATCAACGCCAACGCCATCCACGGCGACAAGACGCAGACCGAGCGCATGCAAACGCTCGAAGCCTTCAAGCAAGGTACCGTGGATGTGCTGGTCGCCACCGACGTGGCAGCGCGCGGTCTCGATATCTCGCAGATGCCGTGCGTGATCAACTTCGACCTCCCGTTCAACGCAGAAGACTACGTGCACCGTATCGGCCGCACGGGCCGTGCCGGTGCTTCGGGTGATGCGCTGTCGCTGTTTGCGCCGGGTGATGAGCGTTTCCTGGCCGACATCGAAAAGCTGATCAAGCGAAACCTGCCGCGCGAGCAACTGGCTGACTTTGATCCGACCGGCGAGCAGGCGCGTGACCGTGAACGCCGTGAGCGCGACGAAAAGCGTGCCCGCGGTGAGGTCCGCCGCGCCCGTGAGCGGGACGACCGCAACGGCGCCCGCGTGTTGGATCACACGATCGTGCGCCCGCCTTTCCGGCCATCGGACGACCCGTTCTTCAATCGCCCGTACGAATCGTCTCTGCCAGCGGAATCGGCAGAAGCCGCCAAGCCGGCGCAAGCGACCGGGCATCCGCGTACCGCCAAGCGCCCGATTGCGGCGCTGCTCGGTGGCGTGCCGCGCAAGCGTTAAGTCAGTCTGCTGAAAACGGCGGCAACTATGCCGCCGTGGTCAATCGTGCAAGACGATTGGCCCAGGCCGGGACTGCGTCTCGGTAGAACTCATCTACATCGCCCGCACGAATGTCCAACCCGAGGTGCCGTGCCGCTTCCGTTAGCGCGGCCAGCGGTTGACTGCGGTTGATGGCGCGCGCGCCTGTCTGCTTGCTCAGTTTCTCGCCCTCGGGGTTCACCACCACGGGCACGTGCAGGTAGCGCAACGCGGGCAGCCCGAGCAACTGCTGCAGATAGATCTGGCGCGGCGTCGAGTCGAGCAGGTCGGCGCCCCGCACGACGTCCGTGATACCTTGCGTGGCATCGTCTACCACCACCGCAATCTGGTACGCCCACATGCCGTCCGCGCGCTTGAGCACGAAGTCGCCTACGGCTTCAGCCAGGTTCTGGCATTGCGTGCCTTGCCAGCGATCGTTGAAGCAGATGGTGGCGGCATCGGCATCCGGCACACGCACGCGCCAAGCGCGCGGCGGACGGCCGTGCAGCCCGTTGCGGCACGTGCCGGGATAGATCAGGGTCTGGTGACGCACATGCCCATTTGCGTCGATGCTGGTGACGGAGTCCGCAATCTCGCGGCGCGTGCAGCCGCACGGGTAGAGGCTGCCGTTCGCCTGCAGTTGCTCCAGCGCCTGCTCAAAGCGTGACAGGTGCGTGCTTTGCCACTGCGGCGCCTCGTCGGGAATGAGTCCGAGCACATCAAGTGTGGTGAGGATATCGCGGTCGGCGCCGGGCACGTTGCGCTGGAAATCGATGTCTTCAATGCGCACGAGCCATGTGCCGCCGTGCACGCGCGCATCCAGCCAGCTCGCCAGCGCAGTGACCAGCGAGCCGATATGCAGCGGCCCCGTTGGCGAGGGCGCAAAGCGGCCGCGGTATTGGCCGCGCGATGACGTAGTGGATTCCGGGAAATCGAGATTGGCTTGGGACAACGCAACGCTCCAGGCGCAGAGGTCGATGGCGCTATTGTGCGCGATTTATCAGCCCCGGGGCGCCTACTGCATCATCAGGGCCTGCCCCAGACGCGGGTCTTCCAACTTGTCGACCCACCATTGCAACGCCTTGCCGCGCATGTTGTTGCGCCAGGCAACCTGAAACGTGCCGGCGCGCTTGTCTTCGGTGGTTTCCTTGGCGATCAGCACGCCGGAATCCAGATACGGCTGCGCCAGTGGCACGGGCAACCAGCCGCAGCCCAAGCCTCGAATCTGCGCCTGCACCTTGTCAGCCATGGACGGCACCACCAGCGTGTCCTGCCCGGCCATCACGCCGATGGTGCGTGCGGGCAGATTGCGAGACGTATCTCCCACAGCAACGATGCGATGTCGCGTGATGGCGGTGGCAGGCAATGGCTCCTCCATTTGCGCCAACGGATGATGTGCCGCCACCGCAAACACAAAGGGAATGCTGCCTACCGTGCGCGTCTGAATGCCCTGCACCTGCATCACCTGCGCGGGCCCAATCAGGAGATCCGCGCGGCCGGAGAGCAGTGCATCCCACGTGCCGGCTAGCACCTCGCGGCAAAAGCGTAGTCGCGTGGCGGTATTTTCGGCGTAGAAATCCTGGATGACGGGCATGAGTGCGCGAAAGTGCACGAGATCGTCAACTACGATGGTCAGCGTGGCTTCCCACCCGGTGGCGAGGCGCTTGACGCGGCGCGCGAGTTCGTCGGCGGCCTGCAGCAGGTGGCGGCCTTCGTCGAGCAATGCGCGGCCGGCGGGCGTGAGTTCCGCTCGATGGCGGCGGCGGTCAAACAGCAGGACATCGAGGTCGTCTTCCAGCTTGCGCACCACATATGTGAGCGCCGACGGCACTTTGCCGAGCTCGTGCGCCGCGGCGGCAAAGCTGCCCTTGCGTTCAATCGCGTCGAGTACTTCGAGAGATTCCAGCGATAGCGCCATATTCAGAATTTTTGATGTATTGAGTCAAAGCCGTACCCCGAAACTATAGCCAATCTGCGTACCATTCACACATCGACGCAGTAATTTGGATAGGAGATTCATCAAAATGATTGAAATCCGCCCCTCTCAAGATCGCGGCTACGCAGACCACGGCTGGCTCAAGTCGTATCACAGCTTTTCGTTTGCCGATTACATGGACCCGGAACACGTTCAGTTCGGGCCGTTGCGTGTCATCAATGAAGACCGCGTCGCCGCTGGTATGGGTTTTGGCACCCATGGCCACCGCGACATGGAAATCATCAGCTACGTGCTGGATGGCGAACTGGCGCACAAGGACAGCATGGGCAACGGCAGCGTGCTGCGCCCGGGCGACGTGCAACGCATGACGGCTGGGACAGGTGTGCGTCACTCCGAGTTCAACCACGCGCAGGACCAGACCACGCATTTCCTGCAGATCTGGGTGCTCCCCGCGCAGTTGAATCTCACGCCGGGCTATGAAGAACGTCATTTCGACGAGGCTGCCAAGCGCGGTAAGCTCGCCCTGATCGCCAGCACCGATGGTCGTGACGGTTCGGTGAAGGTGCACCAGGACATGGCGCTCTACGCCGGCAAGTTTGATGGCGCAGAAACTGCGTCCTTGGCCATCGCAGAGGGCCGCCGTGCTTATGTGCACGTGGTTCGCGGCAAGGTGAGCGTCAACGGTCGCACGCTGGTTGGCGGCGACGCAGCCAAGCTGACGCAAGAAGAGGCGGTGACGCTCTCTGGCGGCGAAGACGGCGAAGTGCTGGTGTTCGATCTGCCGTAATGTTCGTGGCGCACCCTGTGTGCGCCATTTTTCTTTTCCGTTGTTCCCTGCGGTACCCCAACCCCAAGAGGATTCCCATGGCACGAGTTGCAGTCGTTTATCACAGCGGTTATGGCCACACCAAGAAGCAGGCCGAGGCCGTGTTTGCAGGCGTGCAAGGCGCCGGCGCCGAAGCACACCTGATTTCGGTCACAGACGTCAACGATGACACCTGGGCGCTGCTGGCGGGCGTCGACACAATCGTCTTTGGCGCGCCGACCTACATGGGCGGCGTTTCGGGCGACTTCAAGAAGTTTGCCGATGCATCGTCCAAAGCATGGTTCACCGGCGCGTGGAAGGACAAGATCGCCGCGGGGTTCACGAATTCCGCATCGATGAATGGAGACAAGTACGCGTCGATCCAGTACCTGTGGACGCTGTCGCAGCAGCACGGAATGATCTGGGTCGGCACGGGCATGATGCCGGCCAACAGCAAGGCCGCCACGCGCAACGACGTGAATTTCCTGGCGGGCTTTGGCGGCGCGCTGGCGCAATCGCCGTCTGATGCGAGCCCTGAAGAAGGCCCGCTGCCTGGCGACCTGGAAACCGCCAAGCTGTTCGGCGAGCGCATTGTTGCCATCACCAATCAGTTCGTGCGCGGCCGTCAGTAAAGCGAGTCGGTCAAAGAAAAACGCCGGCATGTCCGGCGTTTTTTGTTGGTGCGCTGTTAGGGCTCAGAAGCGCGTGCCTGCTCCGCAGAAGACGCCGCGGTTCGAGCCACCCTCGCAGCTCGTCGCGCAAGCAGCCAATGCGACAAGGCATAGCGTGCCGACGAGGATGGCGGCCGCAAGGCGTTTCATGCAGCGGCCCGCGTTTGGCTGCCCGCGCAATGCGGGCAGCGCTGGCCGGGGATGTAGTCGGGTGACTGCTGTTCTTCCGGCGTCACCACAGCGCGGCATGCAAAGCACTGCTTCGGTCCCGCCGGCAGCAGTTCGGGGTTGAGCGCTGTGCGGTGGTCGAACACGAAGCAATCCCCGTCGTAATGGGCTCCGCCCACTTCCTCGAAATATTTGAGGATGCCGCCTTCGAGCTGATAGACGCGCTCGACGCCGATCTCCTGCATGTGGATCGCCGCCTTTTCGCAGCGGATGCCGCCGGTACAGAACGACACGACCGTCTTACCGGCAAAGTCGTCCTTGTGCGCGGCAATGGCGGGCGGGAATTCGGTGAATTTCTTGAGGTTGTATTCGACGACGTTCCTGAATGTGCCGACGGCGACTTCATAGTCATTGCGCGTGTCAACCATCACCACGGGGCGGCCCTCGTCGTCGTGGCCCTGATCGAGCCAGCGCTTGAGGTCCGGCGGCGCAACCGAGGGCGCGCGGCCGTCTTCGGGGCGGATCAGAGGGTGGCGCATGGTGATGATTTCTTTCTTCATGCGCACCAGCAAGCGGCGGAATGGCTGGTGGTCTGACAGGCTTTCCTTCGGTGCCAGGTCAGCAAAACGGGGGTCGGCACGCAGCCAGCCGACGATGCCATCAATGGCTTCACGCGAGCCGGCCAGGAAGATGTTGATGCCCTCTGGTGCCAGCAGCACGGTGCCCTTCAGCTCGCGCGCTTGGCACTCGGCCAGCAGGGCGGGGCGCAGGGTCTCGCGGTCATCGAGGGTGACGAATTTGTAAGCGGAAATATTGACGATCTGCATGTGCTGCCGCGCCGTTTTTGGCGCCTTGGGTAACCCGTTGATTCGTAAGCCGAAATTATAGCCGCCCGAACAGCCGCGCGGGGTTGTCGATGGTCAACCGGACGCGCTCGGAATGCTTTACGGCAGGTGTCACCCGGTACAATACGCGGATGAATTCGCCGCGCTTCGTCCACCTCCGTCTCCACTCCGAATATTCCGTCGTCGATGGCAACGTCCGTCTGGACGATGCGGTCAAGGCTGCCGCCAAAGACGGCATGGGCGCCTTGGCGCTGACCGATCTCGCCAATGCCTTCGGGCTGGTGCGCTTCTACAAGGAAGCGCGCGGCAAGGGCGTCAAGCCGATCGTCGGCGCCGACGTGTGGATCACCAATCACGACGAACGCGACAAACCGACACGCTTGTTGTTGTTGGTCCGTGACAAGCAGGGTTACCTGAACCTGTGCCAGTTGCTGGCCCGTGCTTGGCTCTCCAACCAACATCGCGGCCGCGCGGAAATCGCCCCGGAATGGTTCGACGAGCCGGGCGTGGAGAATGCCCCATTGGCCACGGGCCTGCTGGCGCTTTCCGGCGCCATGGGCGGCGATATCGGCATGGCGCTGGCCAATGGAAACGAGGCGCTGGCGCGCAAGCTGGCGACGAACTGGTCGCGCGTGTTTCCGGGCGCCTTCTACATCGAACTGCAACGCGCCGGGCAGACTGGTACCGAGGCCTACATCCAGCAAGCCGTGAAGCTCGCATCGGCCATGCAGTTGCCGGTGGTTGCCACGCATCCGGTGCAGTTCATGACGCCGGACGATTTCACGGCCCACGAAGCACGCACCTGTATTGCGGAGGGCGAACTGCTCGCCAATCCGCGCCGTGCCCGCCGTTTCACGACCGAACAGTATTTCAAGACGCAGGACGAGATGTGCGCGCTGTTTGCCGACATCCCGTCCGCGCTGGCCAACGCGGTGCAGATCGCGCAGCGCTGCAACCTCAAGCTGGAACTGGGCAAGCCCAAGCTGCCGCTGTTCCCGACGCCCGATGGCATGTCGCTGGATGACTACCTCGTCCAGCTTGCCAAGGAAGGGCTGGAAAAGCGCATGGAAGTGCTGTTCCCCGACGAGGCGGTGCGCGAATCCAAACGCGCTGAGTATTACGCCCGCCTGGAATTCGAGACCGGCACCATCATCAAGATGGGCTTCCCGGGCTACTTCCTGATCGTTGCGGACTTCATCAACTGGGCCAAGAACAATGGTGTGCCGGTGGGGCCGGGCCGGGGTTCCGGTGCCGGTTCGCTGGTGGCGTACGCGCTCGGCATTACCGATCTGGATCCGCTCAAATACAACCTGCTGTTCGAGCGTTTCCTGAACCCGGAGCGGGTGTCGATGCCCGACTTCGACATCGACTTCTGCCAGCACGGCCGCGACCGCGTCATCCAGTACGTGAAAGAGAAGTACGGCAAGGACGCCGTCTCGCAGATCGCCACCTTCGGCACCATGGCTGCCAAGGCTGCGGTGCGCGACGTGGGCCGCGTGCTCGATCTCGGCTACAACTTCGTTGACGGCGTGGCCAAGCTGATCCCGTTCAAGCCGGGCAAGCTCGTCACGCTGGAAGAGGCCAAGAAGGAAGAACCGCTGCTGGCCGAACGCGAAGCCAACGAAGAAGAGGTCAAGCAGCTCCTGGAGCTCGCCCAGCGCGTGGAAGGCATGACGCGAAACGTCGGCATGCACGCGGGCGGTGTGCTGATCGCCCCGGGCAAGCTGACCGACTTCTGCCCGCTCTACACGCAAGGCGGCGAAGATGCCGGCGTCGTCAGTCAGTACGACAAGGACGACGTGGAAGCCGTCGGCCTGGTCAAGTTCGACTTCTTGGGCCTGACCACGCTGACGATCCTCGACTGGGCCGAGCGCTACATCCGCATGCTCGATCCGTCCAAGGCGGATTGGAACTGCAGCCACATTCCGCTGACGGACAAGAAGGCGTTCGACATCCTGAAGACGGCCAACACGGTCGCTGTGTTCCAGCTGGAAAGCCGCGGCATGCAGGGCATGCTGAAGGACGCCAAGCCCGACCGCTTTGAGGACATCATCGCCCTGGTGGCGCTGTATCGCCCGGGCCCGATGGACCTGATCCCCAGCTTCTGCGCGCGTAAGCACGGCCGCGAGAAGGTGGAATACCCCGACCCGCGCGTTGAGCCGGTGCTCAAGGAGACCTACGGCATCATGGTCTACCAGGAGCAGGTGATGCAGATGGCGCAGATCGTGGGCGGTTACTCGCTTGGCGGCGCTGACTTGCTGCGCCGCGCGATGGGTAAGAAGAAGGCCGAAGAAATGGCCGAGCACCGTGCGCTGTTCCGCGCGGGCGCAGCCAAGGACGGGCTCTCCACCGAAAAGGCCGATGAAATCTTCGACCTGATGGAGAAGTTCGCGGGCTACGGCTTCAACAAGTCGCACGCGGCCGCGTATGCGCTGCTGGCGTACTACACGGCTTGGCTCAAGGCGCATCACCCGGCCGAATTCATGGCAGCCAACATGTCGCTCGCCATGGACGACACCGACAAGGTGAAGATCCTCTACGACGATGCCCGAGGCAAGAACGGCCTGACCGTACTGCCGCCGGATATCAACGCGAGCCAGTATCGCTTTGCGCCAACCGACGCCAAGACCATCCGCTACGGCCTGGGTGGCGTGAAGGGCAGCGGTCAGGGTGCGATCGAAGACATCCTGCGCGCACGCGAAGACGGGCCATTCAAGGACTTGTTCGATTTCTGCGAGCGTGTTGACCGCCGCCAGGTGAATCGCCGCACGATCGAAGCGCTCGTGCGTGCCGGCGCCTTCGACAGCCTCAACGACAACCGCGCTCAGCTGCTTGCCTCGATCGGTTTAGCCATGGAAGCCGCCGAGCAGAAGGCAGCGGCAGCCAACCAAGTGTCGCTGTTCGATCTGATGAGCGGCGACGACGCCGAGCAGCATCGCCCCGAACTCATCGACGAGCCGGCGTGGTCGACCAAGCGCAAGCTGCAGGAAGAAAAGCAGGCGCTGGGTTTCTACCTTTCTGGTCACCTGTTTGATGAATGCCGTGACGAGGTGCGCCGCTTTGCGCGTACGACGCTGGCCGACCTGGCTCGCGAAGTGACCGACAAGGGCAATGGCGGCGGCTACGGCAATCGCGACGCGCGTAACAAGACGGTGGCGGGCGTGATCGTCGGCCAGCGCACCCAGATGACGCAGCGCGGCAAGATGCTGATCGTCATGCTCGACGACGGCTCCGCCAGCGAAGCCACCGAAGTGACGGTCTTCAACGAAGTGTTTGAAGCCAACCGCGCGCTGTTCAAGGAAGACGAAGTGCTGATTGTGCAGGGAAGTGCCCGGCACGACATGTTCACTGGCGGCGTGCGCGTGACAGCCGAGTCGGTCATGGACATGACGCAGGCGCGCGCCAAGTTTGCGCGGGCGATCCGTCTGTCGATGAATGGAGATTCAACGGCGGCCAAGCTACGTGACTTGCTCTCGCCGCATGTAGCGGCGGATGGCAATGGCGTCTCGGTGCGCATCAGCTACGTCTGCGAGCAGGCCCGCTGCGAAGCCGTGCTTGGCGACGCCTGGCGCATTGTCCCGAGCGAAGCGGCAATCGCCGCGCTGCGTCAGGCGCTGGACGCCGAGAACGTGGCAACGGTGTACGAGTAGTTCGAAGATGGCGCAGGGGGCGCCATCGCCGGGCAGCACAGGCTCGGCACGACTGCAGTCTCAATACGATTATTACTAGAGCATCCATGAACGTCGGAATCTCGTGCAACGCGCTGGGCTACAGCGGCGGCAGCGAGCGCTACGCGATGGACCTGGTGCGCGGCCTGCATGAGCGCGACATCCGTCCCGTGTTCTTCGCCAAGATGGTGGACAAGGCGCTTCCCGAATACCGCCAGGTCAAGGCCGTTGCATTGCCCACACGCAAGCTGCCGGGCAAATTGAACGACCACGCGTTTGGCTGGCTGGTGCGCTATCTGGCCAAGCGTGAGCACATCGATCTGATGATCGGCTGCAACCGCACGGGGGCATCGGATATCGCCATTTGTGGCGGTACGCACGTCGGCTATCTCAAGAGCTTTTCCAAAGAGGCTGCCTTCTGGGACCGCCAGCAGATCGCGCTGGAGCGCCGGGACTACGTACGCTCGCACGTTGTCGTTGCGCATTCGCGGTTGATGGCGCAGGAAGTGCTGGACTATTACGACATTCCGGCGGCCAAGGTGAAGACGGTGTACCCGCCGGTGAGCGAGACGAAGTTCTCGCCGGTGGACGAGGCCGAGCGTCAGCGCCTGCGCGATGAGCTGGGCTTTGCGAAGGATCGCGTCACGTTTGTGTTCCCATCGTCAAGCCACAAGCGCAAGGGCTATCCGCTGCTGGAGGCGTTTTTCTCTAAGACGGATTTGCCTGTGCAGCTGGCGGTGATTGGACGGCCGGTGTCGTCGTCCTCGCCCAACATCCGCTACCTGGGATACCGCAAGGACATCGAGAACGTCTACCGCGCGGCGGACTACACGATTCTCGCTTCGCACTACGAGCCGTTCGGGCTGATCGGGGTGGAGTCTGTGCTGTGCGGCACGCCTGCCGTACTGGCAGCCAATATCGCCTGCACCGAGGTGATCTCGGAAGAAGGTGCGCCCACCTTCGATCTGAACGATCCAGCTACGCTGGCACGGACGATCGAGGCGGCTGTTGCCCGCGCGCAGGCCGGCCAGGCGCGCCTGGCGAATCCGCGTGAACACCTGCGCTATGACCCGAGCATCGCTGCGCACATTGATGCACTGCTGGCGCTTGCACCTGGCGCGGGGACATTGCGATGAGTGGCTTGATGCAACGTGGCCGGACGCTGATATCCAGTGCGCCGGCGGCCCTGGCCGTGTTTGGAATTGCCATCCTCCCGGCTTTCATGCTGTCGGTGCGCGGCGCAGCATTCCTGTCGTTCTTGCTCTTACTTGTGTCCGCGATCTGGTCGATGCTGGCCGCGCCTGCGGAGGTTATGAACCGACTGAGAGCGATGTGGCGCGAATATCGCTGGCTGATTCTGGCAATGGCCGCCATGCCGACTGCGATGCTGATCAGTGCGCTATTGAATCCTGCCGCGCCGCGCAATGTGCCTTTTGCCTATGGGAGGCTCTGGTTGTTCGGCTTGGCGCTGTTTGCGCTGTTGCAATTGCGTCCTAAACAGTTGGAAAGTGTGCAATGGGGTTGTGTTGCGGGCGCGCTGGCCTCGGTAGTGTGGGCTTATCTCGAACTGCGTATCGGACGGCCAGACAAGATCGGCGCATTTGCCAATACCATCCCCTTCGGCAATCTATCGCTGTTGATGGGCTTGTTCTCGCTGATTTCCATTGGTTGGTCCAATCGTGACGGCTGGCCGCTTATCATTTTACGCCTGGTGGCAGGCGGCGCGGCACTCTATGTGTCGTATCTGTCGCAGTCGCGGGGCGGCTGGATTGCAATCCCCATACTGCTGCTGATCGCCGTGGCGACGCTACGGCATGTGAGCTGGAAGAAGCGAGCGACTGCCTTGCTGGTGTTCTTAGCGCTGTTGGTGACCGTATGCGTGTCGTCGAGTATGGTGCGCACCCGCTTTGGTCAGGCGATGGAGGACATCCATGCCTATCGGGCTGGTCAGACCAACACCTCGGTCGGCATCCGCTTCCAACTTTGGAAGGCGGCCACGCTAATGTTGACGCGCCACCCACTAGCCGGTGTGGGAAGAGGCCAATTCGAGCCCGCTCTCAAGGCGATCCACGCGGAAGGATTGATCACACAGGAAGCGACTGCCTTCGAGCATGCCCACAACGAGTTTCTATACAATGGCGCCACGCTTGGCGTGTTGGGCATAGGCGCATTACTGGCGCTGTATCTGGTGCCTGCCGTGTACTTTCTGCGAGCCGCCTTGTGCGACGATCGTGTTCTCCGTACCACGGGGGCGATGGGCCTCACGTTATGCGTCGGCTTCGTACTGTTCGGTCTGACCGAGGTGATGCTGATCATCGCGCAGACGGTCGTGTTCTACAGCGTGATGGTGGCCGTATTCACCGCGCATATTCATCGACGCCGGCAGCAGCTTGGCGCCGCTCCTGTTCTCTAAGATCGCTTTCGCATGTCCGCATCCAATCGAGCAACGCTCGCTGTCATCATCGTCGCCAAGAACGAAGCCGCTGATATCGGTGACTGCATCCGTTCCGTGCGCGACTGGGCGGACGATGTCATCGTCTTCGATTCCGGCAGCACGGACGGCACGCAGGACATCTGCCGCCAACTCGGTGCGCGCGTGTTCGAGACCGACTGGCCCGGCTACGGCGAGCAGTCCAACCGCGCTCTGCGCGAAGCCCGTACCGACTGGGTGCTCTCGCTGGATGCCGACGAGCGCATTAGCCCCGAATTGCGTGCCGAGATGATCGCCGTACTCGAATCGGGCAGCTCGCACACTGTCTATTCCATGCCGCGCAGTTCCAGTTTTTGCGGCCGCTTCATGAAACACTCGGGCTGGTGGCCGGACCGCATTCGTCGTTTTTTCAAGCGTGAGCAGGTCACGTTCTTCGACGCACCGGTGCACTCGCACCTGGTCTTCGAGGGGACGGTGGGCGACTTCCGCGCGCCGATCATTCACTACTCGATTCCGGATCTGCGGGCTGCGCTCGATAAGGCCAACGATTATTCGACCGCCGGTGCGGCCGCAGCCTATGCCAAGGGCAAGCGCGCGTCGCTGGGCAGCGCGATTGGTCATGGGTTGTGGGCGTTCATCCGTACGTACATCATCCAGCGCGGCTTCCTCGATGGCGCGGAGGGCTTCATGCTCGCCGTGTCGAACGCCGAAGGCACCTATTACCGCTACATCAAGCTGATGATGCTGCATCGTCATGGCAAGCGCTGAGCAGCCGCGTCGCATCGCCCTCATCGTTACGACGTATAACCGCCCGGACGCGCTGGCTCGCGTACTGGCCGGCTGTGGGGCACAGACCGATCGCGCATTTGACGTCATCGTCGCCGACGACGGTTCGCGCGATGACACACGCGTGGCGGTCGAAGCCGCTGCCAAGGTCGCGCCGTATCCGCTGCGCCATGTCTGGCACCCAGATGACGGCTTTCGTGCTGGTGAGATCCGCAACCGCGGCGTGCTGGCGACGGATGCCGATTACCTTGTTTTTCTCGATGGCGATTGCGTGCCGCGTCCGGATTTTGTGGCCCGCCACCGCGCGTTGGCCGAGCAGGGGCGCCTAGTGTCTGGCAGCCGTATCCTGCTGAATGAAACGATGACGCATGAAGTCGTTACCCGGCAGATCGATATCCACCTGAAGGACCGCGCGTATTGGTTTGCCGCTTGGCGTGCGGGCCGCATCAACAAGTTCCTGCCGCTATTGGTGCCAGGTTTGCCGGTGCCGCGCACGTTCAAGGACACCAGCCTGCGCGGCATCAAAAGCTGCAACCTCGGTGTGTGGCGCAGCGATTTCGAGCGCGTGAACGGCTTCGATCAGAGCTTTGTCGGGTGGGGCCATGAAGACGCCGATCTGGCGGTCCGCCTGTACAACGCCGGCGTGCGGCGCAAGCGCGGCTTCTGTGCGACCGAAGTCTTCCACCTATGGCATCGCGAGCAATCGCGCGAGCAGGAAAGCCCCAACTATCAACGCATGATGGCTCGGCGCAATACCGACATCATCCGCGCAGACGTCGGGCTTGCAGAACTGCGAGAGCAGGGCGCCTGAGCGGGCGCTGCCTGCTCACCAAGTCTTCTTC
Source organism: Ralstonia mojiangensis (assembly GCF_023955645.1). Taxonomy (NCBI): domain Bacteria; kingdom Pseudomonadati; phylum Pseudomonadota; class Betaproteobacteria; order Burkholderiales; family Burkholderiaceae; genus Ralstonia; species Ralstonia mojiangensis. The sequence continues at coordinate 666,191 of NZ_JAMXHU010000001.1, forward strand.
TGCTTAACGATGCCGAGGAATGGCCGCACGAAGATCTGATAGAGGAACTTGCGCACAAAGATCTGGTGCAGATGGTGGCCGATACCGAGTCGGTTGTCGGCTTCGCGGCTTTTGATGGCGCGATCGGCTTCCAGGTTTGAGCCGCTATCGAAGTTCTGCACCCCAATCACATAAGGTACGACTGCACGCATCTGCACGATGCCTTCACGCTCGAACTTGTACCAATAGTCTGCGGCCAGCCACACGGGATAGAGCTGCTCGACCATCCGTTTGGCTGCGGCGTGCGTGACGAAATAACCATGCGCGAGCCACTGGTAGTTGGCAAGTTTGACCGTGCGGTGCTCAGCTGTCAGTTGCCGGGCGCTACGTTTGTAATAACGGTCGATGTGCGTGAGCAGCGTGACGACCGGTTCGTCGGGTGACACGCTCTGTGCCAGCGCGTCGAGCACGGCGGGCACATCTGGCCCGAGTTTCGCGTCGTCTTCCAGAATGAGCGCGTAGGGCAAGTCCTGCTCGATCATTGCTTGGTAAACGCCAAGGTGGCTCAGCGCGCAGCCGACTTCACCGACGGTCAACTCTCGGCTTTGGCTCGTAGCGCGTGCGTGGTCATAGTGGCGCGCAAGTTCGTCGGCGGGAAGTGTCTTGCCGTACACACCGGGGAAGCGGCTATGCGGCAGGCCAAGCGCATCGAGCTGGCGTTCCAGTGCCTCGCGGCGACCGGCGTCGTGGTCAAGATTGATGAAAAACGTGGGAACGCGCGAACTCATTGCGGAAGCGTCAGATGATGCGTCGGTCCGTCTTGACCGGGGATTGCGCAGCAGGATGGGCCGGGTGGTGGATTGCCGCTAAAATGCCGGGTCGCCCGTCTGTCGGATGACAGCCGCTGCAACGCACTTGATGTCGGCAGAGCCGATCGCCATGCGACGCAAGCTGCCCACCCTCATTTGAAAACGCCGTGAGTATACAAGCAAAGTCTGATCACCCAGCGCCCGCCAAGCCGATGCTCAAGCGGTTGTGGGGCTACCTGCGCCCCGAATTGACCGCTTTCATCCTGGCAATGGTTGCCATGGGCGTGGTGGCAGCCACGGAGGGGATCATCCCCAAAGTCGTGAAGGATTTGCTGGATCAGGGCTTCGGCGGCGAATACGCCGGCAAGCTGTGGCAGGTGCCTGCCATGTTGGTGGGTATTGCCGTGGTGCGCGGCATCGCGCAATTTGCATCGACGTATCTGTTGAGCCTCGTGTCGAACAAGGTGCTGCTGAATCTGCGGATGAAGATGTTCGAGCGCCTGCTGCAGGCGCCGGCCTCGTACTATCAGCGCAATACGGCGGCGTCGATCATCAACGCGGTCATCTTTGAGGTCAACCAGGTGCTGCAGGTGCTGACCGGTGTGTTCATCACGCTGGTGCGCGATTCAATGACGGTGCTGGCGCTGTTGATCTTCCTCTTCTACACCAACTGGCGCCTGACGCTGGTGGTGGCAGTGATCCTGCCGATCATCGGGCTGCTGATGTCGCGTATCAACCGCCGCCTGCGCTCGCTCAACCGCGAGAGCCAAAACCTGACCAACCAGGCCGCCTATGTGGTGGAAGAGGCCGTGGGCGGTTACAAGGTCGTCAAGCTGCACGGTGGCGAGGCGTATGAATCGCTGCGCTTCAATGCCATGACGAATCGTCTACGTGGTTACGCCATGCGCGTGGCCGTGGCCGGTGGCCTGAACCAGCCGGTGACGCAGTTTCTGGCCGCGCTGGCGCTGTCGATCATCCTGGCCATTGCCATGATGCAGGCGCAGGCCAATCAGACCACGGTCGGCGGCTTTACCGGCTTTGTGATGGCGATGCTGTTGCTGATTTCGCCGCTCAAGCACCTGACCGACGTGAATCAGCCGCTGCAGCGGGGCCTGACCGCCGCCGAGTTTATTTTCGGCCTGATCGACACGCCGATTGAACCGCAAGAAGGCGGCAAGAAGATCGATCGCGCCCGCGGCGATGTCCGCTTCGATAACGTCACCTTCCGTTACGGCGAAGATGGTCGGGCGGCGCTCGACAACGTGAATCTGCACGTCAAGCCGGGCGAGGTCGTCGCGCTGGTCGGGCCGTCGGGCAGCGGCAAGACCACGCTGGTGAACCTGCTCCCGCGCTTCTTCGATCCGACCTCGGGCACGATCTCGCTCGATGGCGATGCGCTGGCGGATCTGGCGCTGTATGACCTGCGCCGTCAGATCGCTTTTGTGAGCCAAGATGTGGTGCTGTTCAATGACACCATTGCTGCCAACGTGGCCTATGGCGCGCGCGACGCCTCTGAGATCGACATGGCCCGCGTGCGCCGTGCGCTGGAAGCGGCCTACCTGACCGATGTGGTCGACAACCTGCCCGAGGGCATCGATACCAATGTCGGCGACAACGGTTCGAAGTTGTCCGGTGGCCAGCGCCAGCGCCTGGCGATTGCCCGCGCGATCTACAAAGACGCGCCAATCCTGATCCTGGATGAAGCGACTTCCGCGCTGGATTCGGAGTCTGAGCGCCAGGTGCAGGCCGCGCTCGAACGGCTGATGGAAGGCCGTACGACGCTGGTGATCGCGCACCGTCTGTCGACCATTGAAAACGCCGACCGCATCATCGTGCTGGAGCACGGCAAGATTGCCGAAGCCGGAACGCACCGCGAACTCATCGAGCGCGATGGGTTGTATGCTGGACTCCATCGCATCCAGTTCGCTACCCAGTAAGCCTTGCCTTTCGGGCGGCGTGCTCAGGATGCTCAAATCAAAGGAGACATCGTGACGACCACCACGCCGCCCATTAGCCGGTTCCCTGTTCCTGAGCTGGCCGACATTCCCGAAGACATCCGTGCGCGCATCCTGGAAGTGCAGGAGAAGAGCGGCTTTGTGCCGAACGTCTTCCTGGCGCTTTCACATCGGCCCGACGAATGCCGCGCCTTCTTCGCGTACCACGATGCGCTGATGCTGCGCGAAGGCAGCAGCCTCACCAAGGGCGAGCGCGAGATGATCGTGGTCGCCACTTCCGCCACCAACCAATGCCTGTATTGCGTGGTCGCGCACGGTGCCATCCTGCGCATCTACGAGAAGAATCCGCTGGTGGCCGACCAGGTTGCCGTCAATTACCGCAAGGCCGACATCACGCCGCGCCAGCGCGCCATGCTCGACTTTGCGATGAAGGTCTGCACCGCTTCGCACACCGTCAATGACGCCGACTATGAAGCGTTGCGCGCGCACGGTTTCGATGACGAGGACATCTGGGACATCACCGGCATCACCGCGTTCTTTGGCCTGTCGAACCGCATGGCGAATGTAATTTCGATGCGGCCCAATGACGAGTTCTTCCTGCTCGGCCGCTTGCCGCGCGAGAAGAAATAGGGCGCAACGGGCCTACGCCGTCAGCTCGCGCAGCGCTTCGAGCAGCTTGACGGCGGGACTCGGCAGGATGCCGTGTCGACGCCGGAACGCCGTGAGGGTGCGGCGCGCCACCAAGCCGGGAATCGGCAGCGGCTCGATCACGCCGGCGCGGCGCTCCGCATCGATCATCGGTTCTGCCATCCAGCTCAGGAATCCGGAGCGCGCCACGAGGCTCTTGAGTGCCGTCACCGAGCGCGTTTCCACCACGATGTTCGGCAAGCCAAGTCCGGCTGCCTCGAATATCTGACGCATGTGCTCGTACGGGCCGGTGCCGCGCGGCGGAACGGCCCAGAATGCCTCCAGCGTATCGGCCAATGTCAGGCCAGGGCGATGGCGTAGCGAATGCTCCGGCGATGCGACCACGAAACTCGCATCCTCCCAGCGGCAATCCGCGATAGCGATGATTTCGTCGGTATCTGGCATCGCCATCGACAACGCGAGATCGATTTCGTGCTTGACCAGTCCTTCGGCCAAGCGATCCCACACGCCTTCGAGAATTTCCACGCGCAGGTTCGGCCACCGTGCGACCAACGTGCCGACGGCCAGCGGCAACACATAGCTCGCAATGCTCCCGACCGCGCCCACGCGGATGGTGCCCTTGGCAAGCCCACGCATCGCGTCGATCTCTTCCTGTGCGTAATCGGCCTCGCGCTGCAGCAGCGACGCGTGCGGCAGGAGCGCCTGCCCGATGGCGGTCAGTTGCATTCCCTTGGAATGCCGCTCGAATAGCGGGGCGCCCACTTCGTCTTCCAGCCGCTTGATGATGCGGCTGAGCGCCGGCTGCGTGACGTGGAGAACCTCTGCCGCACGCCCAAGGCTGCCCGCAGAAACGATGGTGGTAAAGGCGCGTAACTGGCGCAGATCGAAAGTCATGCCAAAAGGTAATGACTTTGGCGAAATAATTCAATATCGCGTTAAGAACTACGGGTTCCATACTGGCAGCCTGTTCCAAGGAGGCTGCCCGTATGACCCGCACTTCGCTCGCGCTGACCACCGTGCGCGACGCCACCATCGAGCTGCTGCGCCGGCTCGGCATGACCCACGTGTTTGGCAATCCGGGCTCGACCGAGCTGCCGATGTTTCGCGATTTTCCGGAGGATTTTCGCTACATCCTGGGGTTACAGGAAGCCGTGGTGGTGGGCATGGCGGACGGATTCGCACAGGCCACAGGCAATGCCGCGCTGGTGAACCTGCACTCGGCGGCCGGTGTTGGCAACGCCATGGGCAACATCTTTACGGCCTTCAAGAATCGCACGCCGCTGGTGATCACCGCCGGACAGCAGGCGAGGTCGATCCTGCCGTTCGACCCGTTCCTCGCTTCCAACCAGGCGACCGAGTTGGCCAAGCCGTACGTCAAATGGAGCATCGAGCCCGCGCGTGCGCAGGACGTGCCGCTGGCGCTGGCTCGTGCGTATCACATCGCGATGCAGGAGCCGCGAGGCCCCGTTCTGGTGTCGATTCCGGTGGATGACTGGGATCAGCCGACGGAGCCCGTTGCCGTGCACGAAGTTGCCACCGCGGTGCGGCCCGATCCTGCCACGTTGGCGCGTATCGGCGACCTGCTTGACGCGGCGCAGCGGCCGGCGTTCGTGGTGGGGGCAGCAATTGACCGCGCTGGCGCGTGGGACGCCGTCGTGCAACTCGCCGAGAGGCACAACGCGCGCGTGTTCACCGCACCAATGGCCGGGCGTGGCGCGTTTCCCGAAGACCACCGCCTGTTCGCCGGTTTCCTGCCCGCGATGCGTGAAAAGATCGTCAGCCTGTTGCAGGGGCACGACGTGGTGTTTGCACTCGGCGCCCCGGCGTTTACGTATCACGTGGAAGGCCATGGGCCGCATGTGCCGGTCGGTGCGAAGCTCGTGCAGTTGATCGACGATCCAGCGACCGCTGCGTGGACGCCTGAGGGCATTTCCGCCGTTGGCAACATCCGCTTGGGTGTGCTGGATCTGCTCGCCCGCCCAGCGCCACCGGCACGGCCGCTGCCTGCGCCACGCGTCAAATCGCCGCGAGCCGAGCCGGGCTCGCCCATGTCGGCTGCCTTTGTTCTGCAGACGCTCGATACGGTGCGCGGCCCGGCAGACATCGTCGTCGAAGAGGCTCCGAGTGCGCGCTCAACCATGCAGGCTTACTTGCCGATGCGACGTTCGGGAGCGTTCTACACGATGGACAGCGGCGGCTTGGGCTACGGCATGCCGGCCGCGGTCGGCGTGGCACTCGCCAAACCTGGCGCTCGCGTGATCGGCCTGATTGGCGATGGATCCAGCATGTATTCCATCCAGGCGCTGTGGAGCGCAGCGCTGCTCAAGTTGCCCATGACATTCGTGATCCTGAACAACCGCCGCTATGCTGCCCTGCAGGATTTCGCGCCGGTGTTCGGCTTTGCGCCGACCGACGCCGTGCAGGGCACGGATCTGCACGGCATCGATTTTGTCGGCCTGGCCCGCGCGATGGGCTGCGCAGGCGAGCGCGTGAGCGACCCGCATGCGTTGGAAGCCGTACTGCGTACAGCCCTGCATTCCGCCGGACCAACCTTGATTGAAGTGGAGATCGCTTGATGACAAACACGAACATTGCCCCGTCGGATGCGGTTCAGTCCATCTCGATGCTGATCAACGGCGAGAGCGTGCAAGCCGCCAGCGGCGCCGTCTTCGAGCGGCGTAACCCGCTCGACGGCACCGTGGCTACGCGTGCACCCGCCGCCACGCCGGACGATGCGCGCCGCGCCGTCGATGCCGCTGCAGCCGCATTCCCGGCCTGGGCGGCGATGGGCCCGACTGAGCGCCGTGCGTTGCTGATGCGCGCTGCGCAAGCGCTCGAAGCCAAGGGCGATGCTTTTGCTGCGGCGATGGCCGCGGAGACGGGCGCCTCCGCGCTGTGGGCGGGTTTCAATGTGCATCTCGCTGCGAATGGTTTGCTGGAAGCCGCCGCCATGGTCACGCAGATTGCGGGCGAGATCATTCCATCTGACGTGCCGGGCAGCCTCGCGATGGGCGTGCGCCAGCCGGCAGGCGTGGTGCTGGGCATTGCACCGTGGAACGCGCCAGTCATCCTCGCTGTGCGCGCGATTGCGTTGCCGCTGGCATGCGGGAACACCGTCGTATTGAAGGGCTCGGAAATTTCGCCCGCCACGCACGGGCTCATCGTCGAAGCCTTGCAAGAGGCTGGCTTGCCAAATGGCGTCGTGAATTTCGTGACGAATGCTCCGGCCGATGCGGGCGCGGTAGTGGAAGCGATGATCGCGCACCCGGCTGTGCGGCGCGTCAACTTTACGGGTTCCACGCGTGTGGGTCGGATCATCGCGCAGACCTGCGCGACGTATCTGAAACCTGTTGTGCTGGAGTTGGGCGGCAAGGCGCCGCTGCTGGTGCTGTCGGATGCGGATATCGATGCCGCGGTCGATGGTGCGGCGTTTGGCGCATTCGCCAATTCTGGCCAGATCTGCATGTCCACCGAGCGCATCATCGTCGACGAAGCCATCGCCGATGCGTTTGTCGCCAAGCTGGCAGCCAAGGCTGCAGCGCTGCCGCTGGGCGATCCGCGCAAAGGGCCGGCGGTGCTTGGCTCAGTGGTCGACATGAGCACAGTCGACCGCTGCAATCACCTTATCGACGACGCCCTCGCCAAGGGCGCGAAACTGCTGTGCGGCGGCAAGGCCACCAGCACGTTGATGCCCGCCACGCTGCTCGACCACGTCACGCCTGACATGCTGATCTACGCGGAAGAATCGTTCGGCCCGGTCAAGGGCATCGTACGCGTGAGCGGTGACGATGCCGCCGTCGCCTGTGCGAATGACAACGCATATGGTCTGTCGTCCGCCGTGTTCAGCCGCGATGTAGCCCGCGCGATGAACGTAGCCCGCCGCATCGAATCCGGTATCTGCCACATCAATGGCCCCACCGTGCACGATGAGGCGCAGATGCCGTTTGGTGGCGTCAAGGCAAGCGGCTTCGGGCGCTTCGGCGGCCGCGCTGGCGTGGCGGAGTTCACCGAGTTGCGTTGGATGACGGTGCAGACCACGCCGCGCCATTACCCGTTCTGAGCTGAGATGCCAATGAAGATCGCGATCCTCGGCGCGGGTGCGATGGGCTCGTTGTTTGGCGGGCTGCTGGCCGAAGCCGGCCAGCACGTCACGCTGCTCGACATCAACGATGCGCATCTGCACGCGATTGCCGCACACGGTTTGCGGCTGGAAACCGACACCGGCGACCGCCACGTCCGCAATCTGCAGGCCCTGCGTCCAGGCGACGCGACAGACGTACCTGACTTGGTGATCGTCTTTACCAAGTCGATGCACACGCGCGCGGCACTTGCGAGCGTGCGTCACCTGATGGGTGAATCGACGCATGTGCTGACGCTTCAGAACGGGCTGGGCAACGTGGAGGCGCTGGCTTCGTTGGTGCCGCGAGCGCGCATCTTTGTTGGCGTCACGACGTGGCCCGCAGATTTGGCTGGCCCGGGTCACGTGTGTTCTCACGGCGCGGGCGTGATTCGCCTGATGAGCGCAGACGGCGAGCGGCCTCCGATACTCGCACGCGTGGTGGATACGCTATCCGCCGCCGGTCTGAACTGTCAGGCCGATGACAACGTGTGGGGCGCCGTGTGGGAGAAGGTCGCCTTCAATGCCGCGCTCAATCCGCTGTGCACGGTGCTGAACCAGCCAGTCGATGCGCTAAGCGCGGTGGAGGACGGCCCAGCCTTGGCGCTGACCATCGTGGACGAAGTGCTGGCCGTGGCGCGCGCCAGCGGCATCAACGTCGATGTCACCAAGGTGAGCGACAACGTGCGACACGCCATCGTCGCGCATCGCGGACACAAGCCGTCGATGCTGCAGGACATGCTGGCCGGGCGGCCGACCGAGATCGAATCCATCAATGGCGCCGTGGTGGCAACAGCGCGGCGGCATGGCGTGCCCGTGCCGCACACCGAAACGTTGATGCAATTGGTGCGGTTGGTGCAGGCGCGGTCCGTGCCTCAGCAAGCCCCCTAGCTGGCGGAGATACCCAGGGTTTTATTCGATGGCGCGCAGACGCCACCTCAACGGAGACAACCACATGAAGTGCAATTCCAGATTACCGAGCGCGGCGTCCAAACGGGGGCCGGTATGAACGGAAACCAGACCACGGTCGATATCGGCACGGTCCTTGATGATGGGCCGTTTTCCCTCGCACAGAAGATGGCGGTGCTGCTTGCGGCCTTCGCCATCGTCATGGACGGCTTTGACGGCCAGTTGATCGGTTTCGCCATCCCCGTGCTCATCAAGGAGTGGGGCATCACGCGCAATGCGTTCGCCCCAGCGGTGGCGGCGGGCCTCATCGGCATGGGGCTGGGCAGCGCGTTGGCGGGCCTGTTTGCCGATCGCTTTGGGCGACGCTGGGCGTTGATCGGCAGCGTGTTCGTGTTTGGCGTAGCGACGTGCTCGATCGGTTTCGCACCCAATGTGGCGACGATTGCCGCGCTGCGATTTATCGCAGGCCTGGGAATTGGTGGCGCGCTGCCAAGCTCCACGACGATGACGGCGGAGTTCACGCCTGCGCGTCGTCGCACGCTGGCCGTGACGGCCACGATCGTATGCGTGCCGCTGGGCGGGATGCTGGCAGGCCTGTTTGCCGGCCACGTGCTGCCACTTTATGGCTGGCGAGGGCTGTTCTGGATTGGCGGTGCGCTGCCGCTCGTGCTTGGATTTGTGTTGGTGGCCGCGCTGCCTGAATCGCCGCGCTTCCTGGCGCGACGTCAATCGCACTGGCCGCAACTGGCGCATCTGCTATCGAAGATGGGGCGCGATGTGCCCGCCAATACCGCGTTTGCCGATGTCGCTGGCCAGAAGGTCATTCAGCACGCGAGTTTCCGCTCGCTTTTTTCCCCCGGGCAGGCGCGCGATACGGTGGCGCTTTGGGCGGCCTTCTTCATGTGTCTGCTCGCCGTGTACGCGGCGTTCAGCTGGCTGCCGACGATGCTGGCTTCAGAAGGTTTGAGCGTGAGCGTGGCGGGCTCGGGGCTGACGGCGTACAACCTTGGCGGGGTGATCGGCGCGTTGGTCTGCGCGGTCACCATCGCGCGCTGGGGTTCACGTTGGCCAATGGCGCTGTGTTGCGTGGGCGCTGCCGTGAGCGCCTTTGCGTTGCAGGGTGTCGATGCCAAGCTCAACACGAACTTGCTGATCGTCGGCCTTGGGCTGCACGGGCTGTTCGTCAACGCAGTGCAATCGACGATGTATGCGCTGTGCGCCTACGTTTATCCGACGGCCGTGCGCGCGACAGGCACGGCATCGGCGGTGGCATTTGGGCGGCTGGGGGCCATTCTCAGCGCGTTTGCCGGCGCAATCGTCATCACCGCTGGCGGCTCCGTGGCCTATCTGGCCATGCTCGGAATCGTGATGTTGGTGGTGTTGGCCGCGCTGCTCGCCATGCGCGAGCAAATTCCGCGTCTGACGGAGCGTGCGCGAGCATCCATGGCAGCCGCGCCGGTTTCGCACGGCAGCCCGGCCAAACCGTAGCTGCCGCGCTGGGAGCAGTGCTACATCAGGATGATGTCGTATTGCTCCTGGCTGGCCGCCGACGATTCCACCTGCAGCGAAATCGGCTTGCCGATGAAATCGCCCAGCATCGCAAGGTGCTGGCTTTCTTCTTCCAGGAACAGATCAATCACCGATTGTGAAGCGAGGATGCGGAATTCGCGCGGATTGAACTGCCGCGACTCACGCATGATTTCGCGCAGGATGTCGTAGCACACCGTGCGCGGCGTCTTCACCTGACCCTTGCCTTGGCACACCGGGCATTGCTCGCACAGCACATGCGCGAGCGACTCCCGCGTGCGCTTGCGCGTCATCTCCACCAGCCCGAGCTGCGAGAAACTGTTGACGGTGATGCGGGTGCGGTCGCGTGACAGCGCCTTGCGCAGTTCTGCCAGCACCGCGTCGCGATGCTCGGCCGACTCCATATCGATGAAGTCGATGATGATGATGCCGCCCAGGTTGCGCAGCCGCAGTTGCCGCGCAATGGTGTGGGCCGCTTCCAGGTTGGTCTTGAAGATCGTGTCGTCGAAGTTTCGTGCGCCCACGTAACCGCCGGTGTTGACGTCGATCGTCGTCATCGCCTCGGTCTGGTCGATCATCAGGTAGCCGCCCGATTTCAGGTCGACCCGGCGCGATAGCGCGCGCTCGACTTCCGCCTCGATGTTGTACAGATCGAAGATCGGCCGTTCGCCGGTGTAATGCGTCAGGCGCTCGACCACGGCGGGCGTGTATTCCTGCGCAAACTCGACGAGCTTCTGGTGGTTCTCGCGCGAATCGACCTGGATGCTGCGCGTTTCGTCCGTCACGAAATCGCGCAGCACGCGCTGGGCGAGGTTGAGGTCCTGATACAGGATCGACGGGGCGGGCAGGGTGGTCGCGTTGTGACGGATGGTCGCCCAGATCTTGCGCAGGTAAGCAACGTCGTTGGCCAGTTCTTCGTCGGTCGACTCTTCGGCGATGGTGCGCACGATGAAGCCACCGCGTTCCTCAGTGGGCACCATGGCGGTCACGCGCGCGCGCAGCGCCTCACGCTCGGCCTCGTTGCCGATCTTCTGCGAGATCCCGATGTGCGGGTCTTGCGGCAGATACACCAGCGTGCGGCCGGCAATGCTGACTTGCGTGGACAGCCGAGCGCCCTTGGTGCCGATCGGATCCTTGATGACCTGCACCATCAGCGCCTGGCCTTCGAAGAGCGTCTTCTCGATGGCGACCTGCGGTGTGGGCGGCGCGTCCTTGGCGTCGCGCGGGTGCCAGATGTCGGCCACATGCAAAAACGCCGCACGCTCCAGCCCGATATCGATAAAGGCCGATTGCATGCCGGGCAGCACGCGCACCACTTTGCCAAGGTAAATATTGCCGACCAAGCCGCGCGTCAGTGTGCGCTCGATGTGAAGTTCTTGAACGGCGGCTTGCTGGACGATGGCCACGCGCGTTTCTTGCGGCGTGATATTGACGAGGATGTCTTCGGACATGGAGAGGTACCAAGAGAGCGGGTTTCAGCACCCGCCTCAGGGCTTGATCGTATGCGCCCGAAGCGTGTCTTGAAACCGGCCCTCGCACGCTGTCCGGTGCGTGCTTCAGCGGCCGGTCAGGGGCGAGTTATAGCGTGATGCTCGCCTGTGCGAGCAGTGCGGCGGTCTCGAACAAGGGTAGACCCATGATACCCGAATAGCTTCCCGAAATATGGGCCACAAAGGCGGCCGCGCGACCCTGGATGCCGTACGCGCCCGCCTTGCCGAAGGGCTCGCCGCTGGCGATGTAGCGGGCGATGTCGTTGTCCGTCAGCACGGCAAAGCGCACGTCCGAAATGGACAGCGCATGCATGGGCGTGCCGTCGGCCTTGACGACGGTGACGGCGGTCAGCACCCGGTGTTCGCGGCCCGACATGGCGCGCAGCATGCGGTGGGCATCGGCGGCGTCGGTCGGTTTGCCGAGGATCTCGCCGCCCAAGCAGACCGTGGTGTCAGACGTGAGGATCGGCAGGGCAGGGAGGTTGCGTGCAATGCGGCGGCGCACCGCGGCCTGTGCCTTCAATGCGCAGACACGCTGGACGTAGTCATCGGGCGTCTCGCCCGGGAGCACGGCTTCCAGCGCTTCGGCATCTTCATCGTCGTTGGCCAGCAGCAGATCGAAACGCGCGCCGATCTGGCGCAACAGTTCCTGCCGGCGCGGGCTCTGCGAGGCGAGATAGAGGTGTGGCGCGCCGGGTGCATCCATGGTCATACGCGGTGGTACGGGTGGTTTTGCGTGATGCTCCACGCGCGGTAGAGCTGCTCGGCCAGCAGCACGCGCACCATGCCGTGCGGCAGCGTCAGGCTCGATAGGCGGATCAGCGTACGAGCCTTGGCCTTGAGCGCCGGGTCCAGCCCGTCCGCGCCGCCGATCACGAAGGCGATGTCGCCGCCTTCCTGTTGCCATCCGGTGAGGGATTCTGCGAGTGCGACTGTGGTGAGGTCTTTGCCGCGCTCATCCAGTGCGATCATCCGGCAGCCCTTCGGCAGCGCGGCTTCAATGCGCGCTGCTTCAAGTTGCATGACGGTGGCGGCGGTGCGGCTGCCGGAGCGCTGCTCAGGCTTGATTTCGCGCAGTTCGATGCGCAGTTCGGGCGGCATGCGCTTGGCATATTCAGAGAAGCCGTCCTCGATCCAGGACGGCATCTTGTGCCCCACGGCAACGATCAGCAACTGCATGGCGAGACTGCGTGCTCGACGTTACGCTGCGCGTTTCTTGGCCGGAGCGCGCTTGGCTACCGTCTTGGTTGCCGTTTTTGCGGCGGTCTTGGTGGCGGTCTTGCCAGCACCGGTTGTCCGCTTGGTGGCGGGTTTCTTGGCGGGAGCCTTCTTGGCCGGTGCGGCGGCCTTGGTCGGGCGTTCGCCTGCCAGCTTCGGCTTGGTGGTGCGGCGCTTGGCCGGCGTGACCTCTTCGGCCTCGTCTTCCTCGTCGTCGTAACCTTCGCTGGCCTTGGGCAGGCCGCGCTTGCCGGTGCCGCCCAGTTCGATGCGCACCGGCTTGTCGCCCCAAATCTCTTCGAGGTTGTAGTACTGGCGAAGTTGCGGCTGCATGATGTGGACCACGGCGTCGCCGCAGTCGACCAGCACCCATTCGCCCACGTCTTCGCCTTCCACGGCGATGATGTGGCCGCCGGCTTCCTTGACGGCGTCACGCACCGATGCGGCGAGGGCCTTCGTTTGGCGATTGGACGTGCCGCTGGCGATGACCGTGCGGTCGAACAGTTCGGTCAGATGGGTCGTATTGAAGACCTTGATGTCTTGCGCCTTGACGTCTTCGAGCGCGTCGACGATCACGCGTTGTAGTTTGCGAATATCCATACTGAGTGAGAAGAACGTTTAAAGGGCGAGAAAAAAGGTCAGAAAAAGCGCGTGAATGTGGTCAATCACGCGGTCAAGCACTGACCGTGCCATTGGCACGGCGGTACAGCGAATGCGATTGGATCAGGTCGGCCACACCAGCGGGCAGGTCGGCGTCGCAGCGCGCACCAGTGGCAAGTTGCTGGCGCAGGCGGGTGGATGACAGGTCGACAGCCAGGGTCTGGTCGATCCACATATGGCCGGCGGGTGCGCATTGTATCAATGCTGTGTCGCCCCGGCGCACATCGAGTTCGCGTTGCACCGGCGCATGCAGCGCCTGAAGGTCGAAACCGGGGCGCGTGGCGACGCACAAGTGGACGTATTCGAACAGGTCCTGCCAGCCGTGCCAGGTGTCCAGGCCGACAAGCTGGTCGGCGCCCATGAGCCACGCCATGGAGGTATCCGGGCCGTAAACACCGCGCAATTCACGCACGGTGTCGATGGTGTAGCTGGGGCCGTGGCGGTCGACTTCCATGCTGCTCGCGTGGACTCGGGCGCGGCCGCCGCGGACCGCGTTGGCGGCCAGTTCGGTCATGGCAAAGCGCAACGGCGCGGGTGTGATGTCAGCGGCTTTCTGCCAGGACACGCCGGTCGGAATCCACAGCAGCTCATCCAGGTCGAGGCGGGCAATGCACAGCTCAGCCAGGGCGATGTGGCCGACGTGCGGCGGATCGAACGTGCCGCCCAGCAAGCCAAGCCGGTAGGGGCGATCGAGATCGGGACGCGCGAACGTGGGAAGCGTCATACCCAATCGCGCGCCGGCAGGAAATCGGTGTACAGCGCGGCCTCCGGCGAACCCGGTTCCGGCTGCCAGTCGTAACGCCAATTCGCCACCGGCGGCATCGACATCAGGATCGATTCCGCGCGGCCGCCGCTTTGCAGGCCAAACAGTGTGCCGCGGTCGAATACCAGGTTGAACTCGACATAGCGGCCACGGCGATAGGCCTGGAAGGCGCGCTCGCGCTCACCGTAGGGCGTGGCGTGGCGTTGCTCGGCGATGGGCAGCCAGGCCGGCAGGAAGGCGTCACCCACCGAGCGCATCATCTCGAAGCTGCGCTCGAAGCCCAGCTCGGCAAAGTCGTCGAAGAAGATGCCTCCGACGCCGCGCGCTTCCTTGCGGTGTTTGAGATAGAAATAGTCGTCGCACCATTGCTTGAAGCGGGGGTATAGCTCATCGCCGTAAGGTGCAAGGGCGCCCTGGCAGGTACGGTGGAAGTGAGAGGCGTCTTCGGTGAAGCCGTAGTACGGCGTGAGATCCATGCCGCCGCCGAACCACCAGACGGGCTCGGCGTCGGGTCGCACGGCGACGAAGCAGCGCACGTTCATGTGCACCGTCGGCACGTACGGGTTGCGCGGATGGAAGACCAGCGACACGCCCATCGCCTCGAACCCGCGCCCGGCCAATTCGGGCCGGTTGGCGGTTGCCGACGGGGGGAGGGTGTCGCCCATCACGTGCGAAAAACCGACGCCGCCGCGTTCAAGCAGCGCGCCGCCTTCCAGAATGCGGGTGCGACCGCTGCCGCGCAGGCGCTCGGTGGGCGGCTTCTCCCAGGCGTCGGTGACGAACGTGCCGCCGTCCAGCGCGCTGGCGGCAGTGGTGATGCGGTCCTGCAGGTCCAGCAGGTAGGCGCGGACGGCTTGGGTATCCATGCGATCAGAAAGGGGCCGCTCGTAAGGGCGAGTCGTGCCGAGTCATACGGTTGTCACCATTGTAGCGGGCGGGCCGCCGGGGCAAGTTGGGGATCACCCGGGGTGACGGATGCCGCGCCTGCCCCATGGTGGGGCACCAGCGCGGCTGGCTGTCGCTCAATGGCGGATGGCGCGATGGCCGATATCGGTCCGGTACTGGGCGCCGTCGAAGTGGATCTGCTCGATGGCGTTGTACGCCGCACGCTGGGCCGCTTTGACGGTATCGGCCAGGCCAACCACGCACAGCACACGGCCGCCGTTGGTGGTCAACATGCCGTCCTTGAGTGTGGTGCCGGCGTGGAAGGTGACGCTGTCTTCGGTTTCCTTCGGGATGCCGGTGATGACGTCGCCTTTGCGCGGCGTGTCCGGGTAATTGTGCGCGGCCATGACCACGCCCAGCGCGGTGCGGCGGTCCCAGTCCAGCTCCATGCCGTCGAGTTTGCCGTCGATGGCGCGGTCGAGCACGTCGTACAGGTCGGTCTTCATGCGCGCCATGATGGGCTGCGTTTCCGGATCGCCCATGCGGCAGTTGAATTCGAGCGTCTTGGGGTTGCCTTCCGCGTCGATCATCAGGCCGGCATACAGGAAACCGGTGTACGGAATGCCGTCCTTTTCCATGCCGCGGATGGTCGGCATGATGATCTCGCGCAGCGCGCGGGCGTGCAGCGTGGGCGTGACCACCGGCGCGGGCGAGTAGGCGCCCATGCCGCCCGTGTTGGGGCCGGCGTCGCCGTCGAGCAGACGCTTGTGGTCCTGGCTGGTGGCCAGCGCCACGACGTTCTTGCCGTCGCACACGACGATGAAGCTGGCTTCTTCGCCAGCGAGGAATTCTTCGATCACAACGCGTGCACCGGCGTCACCCAGGCGGTTGTCGGCCAGCATCATGTCGATGGCGTTGTGCGCTTCTTCGGCGGTCATTGCCACGACCACGCCCTTGCCGGCGGCCAGGCCATCGGCCTTGATGACGATCGGTGCGCCTTCCTGATCAACGTACGCATGTGCCTGCGCAGCATCGCCAAAGGTCTGGTACTTGGCGGTCGGAATGCCGTGGCGGTGCATGAACGCCTTGGCGAAATCCTTCGACGATTCGAGCTGCGCGGCGGCCTTGGTCGGCCCGAAGATACGCAAGCCTTTGGCGCGGAACAGGTCGACGATGCCGGCGGCCAGCGGAGCTTCCGGACCGACCACCGTGAAGTGGATGCCTTCGCGCTCGGCAAAGGCGGCCAGCACTTCCGGATCCGTGATCGGGAGGTTCTGCAGGCGCTTGTCGAGCGCCGTGCCGCCGTTGCCGGGGGCCACGTATACCACCTGCACCTTGGGCGAGCGTGCCAGCTTCCATGCCAGGGCGTGCTCTCGACCGCCCGAACCGACCACCATCACTTTCATGCTGTACCTACTCAAAAATTCGAAATCTGGAAAACAAAAACGGCGATCGTGAGGTCGATCGCCGTTATGCGCGTGTCCGGGACTTACTCCCCGATGACCGCGTTGGTGAAGACTTCCTGCACGTCGTCCAGGTTTTCCAGGACGTCGAGCAGCTTCTGCATCTTGACCGCGTCTTCGCCGGTGAACTCGACTTCGGTCTGCGGCTTCATGATGACTTCGGCCAGTTCCGCCTTGAAGCCGGCGGCTTCGAGCGCGGTCTTGACCTTGGTGAAATCGTGCGGCGGGCAGATGACTTCGAGCGAGCCGTCTTCATGCGTGACGACATCGTCGGCGCCGGCTTCCAGCGCGGCGTCCATCAGCTTGTCTTCGGGCGTGCCGGGGGCAAAGATGAACTGGCCGATGTGGTCGAACAGGAACGCGACGGAGCCCGATGTGCCCATGTTGCCGCCGTACTTGTCGAAGCCGTGACGGACTTCAGCCACGGTGCGCGTGCGGTTGTCGGTCAAGCAGTCGACGATTATGGCTGCGCCGTTGATGCCGTAGCCTTCGTAGCGGATTTCTTCGTAGTTCGCGCCTTCCAGGCCGCCCACACCGCGCTGGATGGCGCGGTTGATGTTGTCCTTGGGCATGTTCGCGTCGGTGGCCTTGTCCATGGCCAGGCGCAGGCGCGGGTTGGAGTCGGCATCGCCGCCGCCCAGACGGGCCGCCACGGTGATTTCCTTGATCAGGCGCGTCCAAACTTTGCCGCGCTTGGCGTCGGCAGCGGCTTTCTTATGCTTGATATTGGCCCATTTGGAATGACCGGCCATGAAACTCTCCGAGCGGAATGCAGTGGAATCTGGCGCCCAGATGGCGGTTTGACGCCACCTGCACGCTCTATAATCAGTCGCGGATTTTAGCATGCTGCACACGCCCGCCGCCCCGTCCATCCGGTCGACTTGCTGGTGTGTCATCCCCCCAGATTGATCCTCGTCCAAACGCCATGACCGATCCCATCCTGATTGCCAAGAACGCCAAAGCGGGGTTGGTGCTGCTGCCCCAGCTCGCCAACCGGCATGGCTTGATCACCGGCGCCACCGGCACCGGCAAGACCGTCACCCTGCAAACGATCGCGCAGGGCCTGTCGAAGATCGGCGTACCGGTTTTCCTGGCCGACGTAAAAGGTGATCTGACCGGCATTTCGCAAGCTGGTCAATCCAACGACAAGCTCAAGGTCCGCCTGCAGGAACGTGGCCTGGAAGAGCCGCAATGGGCTGGTTGCCCCGTCACGTTGTGGGATGTGTATGGCGAACGCGGCCATCCCGTTCGTGCCACCGTGTCCGACATGGGCCCGCTGATGCTCTCGCGCATGCTGGAGTTGAACGACATCCAGACCGGCGTGCTGAACCTCGTCTTCAAGATTGCGGACGACTCGGGCCTCGCGCTGCTCGACATGAAAGATCTGCGCGCGATGCTCCAGCACGTTGGCGAGCACTCGTCGGACTACACGAACAAGTACGGGAATATCTCGTCGGCCAGCATCGGGGCCATCCAGCGCAACCTGATCGCGCTGGAAGAGCAGGGCGCCGACCAGTTCTTCGGCGAGCCGATGCTCGACATCAATGACCTGATGCAGACGGTGCGCGGCCAAGGCGTGATCAACATCCTGGCGGCCGACAAGCTGCTCAACGCGCCCAAGTTGTACGCGACGTTCCTGCTGTGGATGCTCTCCGAGCTGTTCGAGCATCTGCCCGAGGTGGGCGACGTGGACAAGCCCAAACTCGCTTTCTTCTTCGACGAAGCGCACCTGCTGTTTAACGATGCGCCGCCGTCGCTGCTGCAGAAGGTGGAACAGGTGGTGCGGCTGATCCGCTCCAAGGGCGTGGGCGTTTACTTTGTGACGCAGAACCCCGCCGACGTGCCGGACACGGTGCTCGGCCAGCTCGGCAACCGCGTGCAGCACGCGCTCCGGGCGTTCACACCGCGTGACCAAAAGGCCGTGAAGGCGGCGGCCACCACGATGCGCGCGAACCCGGAGTTCAGCATCGAAGAGGCCATCGGCGAACTGGCCGTGGGCGAGGCGCTGATTTCCATGCTTGACGAGGGTGGTCGCCCGGAGGTTACGCAGCGTGCGTTTGTCGTGCCGCCCGCATCGCGTATCGGCCCGATCTCGGATGACGAGCGCCGCGAACTGATGAGCAATTCGCTGGTGGCGGGCCGCTACGACACAGCAATCGACCGTGAATCGGCGTACGAGATCTTGAGCGGCCGCGTGGCGAAGGGCGGGGCGGCATCCGTGCCCGCACCGGGTTCCATCGGTACGGATTTCGGTGCATCGACAGGTTCAGCACCGGCGCCAGCGCCAGCGCAACAGGAGAGTGGCGGCTGGCTTGGCGATGTCGGCGCAATCCTCACGAAGGGTACGGGCCGCAGCGGCCGTGGCGATTCGATTGTCGAAACGTTGGCCAAGTCGACGATGCGCACCATCGGTTCGACGGTCGGGCGCGAAATCGTGCGCGGCGTGCTGGGCAGCATTCTGGGCGGGTCGAAGAAGCGCTGAGCGCCTCCGACGTACCAAAGACAACAGCCGGCATTGCCGGCTGTTTTTGTTTGCGCTGAGCGCTTGCGCGATCAGTTTTTCGTGCCGAACAGGCGGTCGCCTGCATCGCCCAGGCCCGGGATGATGTAGGCGTTTTCATCCAGGTGCGAATCGAGCGACGCGACGAACAGCTTCACGCCCGGATGTGCCTGCTGGAACACCTCCACGCCTTCGGGCGCCGCGACGAGCGCCAGGAACAGGATGTTCTCGTCGGGCACGCCGCGTTTCTTCATCACGTCGACAGCGTGGACGGCCGAGTAGCCGGTCGCGACCATCGGATCGCACAGGATGAAGGTGCGGTCTTCCAGGTCCGGCAGGCGCACGAGGTATTCCACCGGGCGGTGTTGCTCGTCGCGGTACACGCCGATGTGGCCGATACGCGCCGACGGAATCAGTTCCACCAGCCCGTCGCTCATGCCCACGCCCGCGCGCAGCACCGGCACCACGGCCAGCTTGCGGCCCGCGATGACGGGCGCTTCCATCGGGCCCATCGGCGTGTCGATATGGCGGCTGGTCAGCGGCAGGTTGCGCGTGATTTCATAGCCCATCAGCAGCGTGATCTCACGCAGCAGCTCGCGGAACGTGCGCGTGGACGTGTCCTTGTCGCGCATGTGCGTGAGCTTGTGCTGGATCAGCGGGTGATTGAGGATGAACAGGTTCGGAAAGCGCGGATCTTGTTTCATGGCGGCAAGGGATTCTCAGATGGGGCGCATTGTACCGGCGCGCCCCGTGCCGATTGTGGAGGCGCTCAGCGGCGCCCGCGCATCAGGATCACGTACACGACGGCCGAAATCGCGAGGCCCACGAACCATGCATACGTGTACAGCGCTTCGAATACGCTTGGCACGCTGGCGACAAACCCGGCCTGCTTGAAGAAACCCGGCAGATTGGGCAGCACACCGATGATGAGCGCGACGATGGCGCGGCCGTTCCAGCCGTTGCCGTAACCGTACGGGCCGTCTACGCGGAACAACTCGCCGGTCTTGAGTACTGTGCGGCGCACGAGGAAGTAATCGACCATCATGATGCCGGCCACCGGGCCCAGCAGCGCGCCGTAACCGACCAGCCACGTGAAGATGTAGCCCTTGGTCGTTTCCAGGATCTTCCACGGCATCATCGCCAGGCCGATGCCCGCCGTGATGTAGCCGCCGATGCGGAACGAGATGCGATGCGGCGCCAGGTTCGAGAAGTCATACGCCGGCGAAACCACATTGGCGGCGATGTTCGTCATCAGCGTGGCGGTGATCAGCGCCAGCAGGGCCACGATGACCGACGGGCCGGTCATCTTGCCGGCCAGCGTGACCGGATCCCAGATGGCCTGACCGTAGATGACCACCGTGGACGACGTGACGAGCACGGCCACCAGCGCCAGCAGCCCCATCGGCAGCGGCAGGCCGATCGCCTGTCCGACGAGCTGATCGCGCTGGCTGCGCGCGAAGCGGGTGAAGTCGGGAATGTTCAGCGCGAGCGTGGCCCAGTAGCCGACCATGGCGGTGAGGGACGGCCAGAAGAAGCCCCAGAACTCGCCGGCGCGCTTGCCGCCTGCCGAAAACGCCGACGGCGCCGACAGCATCGGGCCAAAGCCGCCCGCATTGATATACGCCCACCAGACCAGGCCAAATGCGGCGAGGATCAGCAACGGGGTGGCCAGCGCCTGGAAGCGCTTGATCGATTCGAGCCCCTTGGTGATCAGCCAGATGTGCAGCGCCCAGAACAGCAGGAAGCAGAATCCCTGGCCCGGGTTGATACCCAGCCCCGGAATGTTGCTGCCCACCAGCATGTTGTCGGTGACGACGTTGAGGATCGTGTAGATCGCCTGACTGCCCAGCCACGTCTGGATGCCGAACCAGCCGCACGCCACGATGGCCCGCAGAATGGCCGGCAACTGCGCGCCGCGCACGCCGAACGAGGCCCGTACCAGCACGGGGAAGGGAATACCGTACTTGGTCCCCGCGTGGCCCACCAGCACCATCGGCACCAGCACGATCAGGTTGCCGAGGAACACCGTCAGCACGGCCTGCCACCAGTTCATGCCCTCGCTCATCAGGCCCGACGCCAGCATGTATGCCGGCACCGATACCACCATCGACACCCACAGCGCAGCGTAGTTGGTGGCTGTCCAGGTGCGGGCGGCGGGCGGGGTCGGGTTGAGATCTTCGTTCCAGAGGGTCGGGTCGGGTGCCCCGGCGGCGTCCGCAGAGAACGCGGAAGAGGTGGTTTGGCTCATGTCGATGTGGAATCCGTTGTCGTTGTAGATATTCGGAATGCAGGCGCGATTGTACGGCGGTCCCGTGCGCCCCAAAGCGAAACCCGTGCCACGTGCGGCGCACCCTGCATCGGAACGTTTTCTTGAATTCCAATACAATCGACGACGCTCTCCAACGCTGCCCGCATCTCCCTCGCGCCCCGCTGTGACCACCGCGTCCTCTGCGTCTTCCACGCCCGCAAGAACCACCGACACCGGCGGTTTGCTGCTTGCTTCCGCGGGCGCCGTCCTGTTTTCCGCCAAGGCCATCGTCGCCAAGCTGATGTACCGCTATCAGGTGGACGCGGTCATGGTCATCACTCTGCGCATGCTGCTGGCCGCCCCGCTGTTCATGGCGATGGGGTGGTGGCAGTCGCGCCGTGCGGAGCCGCTGACCGTGCCAGACCGCTGGCGCATCGTCGGCTTGGGGCTCATCGGTTATTACCTCTCCAGCTTTCTCGATTTCCTCGGCCTGCAATACATCACGGCGGGGCTGGAGCGGCTGATCCTGTTTCTGACACCGTCGTTCGTGCTGCTGATTACATCGACAGTATTCAAGCGGCGCATTACCGGCTTGCAGTGGGTGTCGCTGGCGCTGGCCTACGCCGGCATCGTGCTGGTGTTCGCGCATGACCTGAACCTGGGCGGCAACAACGTCTGGCTGGGCGGCGGATTGGTGCTCGCCAGCGCCATCAGCTACGGTATCTACCTGCTGGCCAGCGGTGAGCTGGTCAAGCGTGTGGGTTCGATGCGGCTGGTTGCCTATGCGATGTGCGTGTCGACCGCAGCCTGTATCGTCCAGTTTCTCGTGTTGCGGCCGGTGTCGGCGCTGGTGTTGCCCTGGCAGGTGTATGGGCTGTCGGCCATCAACTCGGTGTTCTGCACGGTGGCGCCGGTCACGATGACGATGATGGCCGTGGCGCGCGTGGGTGCGCCGGTGGCGTCGCAGGCCGGCATGATCGGTCCGGTGTCAACGCTGCTGCTTGGCTGGTGGCTGCTGGGCGAGCCGATCACGATTTGGCAGATTGCCGGCAGTGCGCTGGTGCTTGCAGGGATGGCGCTGCTGTCACGCCGTCGCGGCTGACAGGCGGCCAATCCAGATAACAATCACAAGGAGTCAGACAGGATGGACTTGGGGCTGAAAGGCAAGCGTGCGCTGGTGTGCGGCGCAAGCAAGGGACTGGGCTTTGCGTGCGCCGACGCGCTGGCCGCCGAAGGCGTGGACGTGGTGATCGTCGCGCGCGGTGCCGAAGCGTTGTTGGCAGCGGCCGAGCGCATCCGCACGGCGCACGGCGTGCGCGTGGAAGCCGTCGCCACCGACATCACCACGCCGGAAGGCCGCGCCGAGGCGCTGCTCGCATGCGAGCGACTGGGCGGCTCGCCCGACATTCTCGTCAACAACGCGGGCGGCCCGCCACCGGGCAACTTTCGCGATTGGGACCGCGACGCGTGGAATGCCGCGCTCAACGCCAACATGCTCACGCCCATCGACCTCATCAAAGCCACCGTCGACAAGATGATCGAGCGCCGCTGGGGCCGCATCGTCAATATCACCAGTGGTGCGGTGAAGGCTCCGATTGACGTCCTGGGTTTGTCCAATGGCGCGCGCTCTGGGCTGACGGGCTTCGTGGCGGGTCTGGCGCGTGAAGTCGCCAAGCATGGCGTGACCATCAACAACCTGCTGCCGGGCCAGTTCGAGACCGACCGCCTGACCAAGACGCTGGAAGCGGGCGCCAAGGCTGCCGGCATCAGCGCAGAAGAGAATTTCGACCGCAAGCGGCAGGGCAATCCGGCCCGACGCTTCGGCCAACCGGCCGAGTTTGGCGCCGTGTGTGCCTTCCTGTGCAGCCAGCATGCTGGCTACGTGAATGCGCAAAACATCCTCATGGATGGCGGCAGCTTCCCTGGCACCTTCTAAGCCAATCACGATGACCACTCTTACGCCCGAAAGCGCAGCCCGCAAACGCCGCGTCGCCCTGATCGCACACGATCACAAGAAAGACGACATGGTCGCTTTCGCACAAACGCACCAGGCCTTCCTGTCGCAATGCGACCTGCTGGCGACCGGCACCACCGGTGGCCGCTTGGAGAAAGAAGTCGGCCTGACCGTGCAGCGCATGCTGTCCGGCCCGTGGGGCGGCGACCTGCAGATTGGCGCGCAATTGGCCGAAGGCCGTGTCGACGCCGTCATTTTCCTGCGCGACCCGATGACGCCGCAGCCGCACGAACCGGACATCAACGCGCTGGTTCGCGCCTGCGACGTCCACAACATTCCCTGCGCCACCAACCTGGCGACCGCCGACCTGGTGATGTCCGCCCTGCAACGGGTGGCGCCCGATCCGAAGGAGATCCACGCATGACACAAGCGAAAGCCATCCGCATCTTCGAGACAGGCGGTCCGGAAGTGATGCAGTACGTCGATGTCGACGTGCCCGCGCCCGGCCCCGGCGAGGTGACGGTCAAGCAGCACGCCATCGGTCTGAACTACATCGACGTCTATTTCCGCACCGGGCTGTATCCCCAGCCGCTGCCGGGCGGCATCGGCATGGAAGCGTCGGGTGTGGTGGAAGCAGTGGGCGAGGGCGTGACGCACGTTAAGCCCGGCGACCGCGTTGCCTATGCCGGCCGCCCCACCGGCGCCTACGCTGCGGTGCGCACGATGCCGGCCGACATTCTCGTGCGCCTGCCGGATGCGATCGACTTTGAGACCGGCGCAGCGATGATGCTGCAGGGCATGACCGCGCAATACCTGATCCGCGACAGCTACCGCGTGCAGCCCGGTGATACGGTGTTGTTTCACGCAGCCGCTGGCGGTGTGGGTTTGATTGCGTGCCAGTGGCTCAAGGCGCTCGGCGCCACCGTGATCGGCACCGTCGGCAGCGATGCCAAGGCTGAACTTGCCCGCGCGCACGGCTGCGATCACATCATCGTCTACACGCGCGAGAACTTTACCGAGCGCGTGCGCGAAATCACGGGCGGCAAGGGCGTGCCGGTGGTCTACGACGGCATTGGCAAAGATACGTTCACGGGCTCGCTGGATTGCCTCGCACCGCGCGGGATGATGGTCACCTACGGCAACGCATCGGGCCCGGTACCGCCGGTTGACCTCAGCGTGCTGAGCGCGAAAGGCTCGCTCAAGATCACGCGCCCGACGCTGATGACCTACACGGCGCGGCGCGAGCTGCTGGAACCGATGGCGGCTGAGTTGTTTGATGTGGTGAGCAGCGGCAAGGTGAAAATCGAAATTCACCAACGCTACGAACTGCAGAACGCGGCGCAGGCGCACCGCGATCTGGAATCGCGCAAGACGACCGGGTCGACGATCCTCTTGCCGTAAGGCGGAAAGTTACCGCCCGGTGGGCTTCACACGCCGGGCGGCGGCAAAGCGTGCATCCTCGCGCACACGGTCGGGCAGGCCACGCAGCAGCATGTGCAGCGCCAGCGGCACCAGCACGATGTCGTCCACCCAGCCGATCACCGGGATGACATCCGGAATCAGATCGATCGGCGATACCACATAGCCCACCAGCAGCAGCGCGGCCGGCGCGAGCCACCACGGCTTGTCCGGATGGCGCAGCGCAAACCACAGCAGGCGCGCGTCGTTGCGCACCACGCTCCACAGGCGGAAAAGTCGTCCGAACATCGTGGGCTCCCCTTGATGAAAAGCCGGCGTCACATGAAAGCGGTTGACCGGCAAACCATCGTATCAGCTTGGGGAAACGGCCCGGTTTTCAAGGTGAGGTGTGATTGCCCATGAAAAAAGCCGGCCCTCTTGCGAGGTGCCGGCTTTTTGCCGAGGCGGGGTGAATTTAACCCGGAATCTTGCCTTCCACGCCTTCTACGTAGAACTTGATGCCATGCAGGAAGCCGTCGTCGGCGACCTTGTCGGCGGGCAGGACTTCCTTGCCGGTGTTGTCCTTGAGCGGACCCTTCCAGATCGGTGCCGAGCCGTCGATGATGCCCTTCTTGCGGGTCTCGACCAGGGTCTTCACGTCTTCCGGCACCACGGTGTTGTACGCGCCCAGATCGATCGCGCCTTCCTTCAGGCCCCACCACACGGTTTCCGGCTTCCACTTGTTTTCAAGCACGTCGCCGATGACCTTGGTGTAATACACGCCCCATTTGTTGATCGAGGCAGCCAGGTGGGCCTTCTCGCCAAACTTGGTCATGTCGCTGTCCCAGCCGATTGCGTAAACGCCTTTCTCTTGCGCGGTTTGCACGACGGCTGCGGAGTCGGTGTTCTGCATCAGCACGTCAACGCCTTGGCCGATGAGGGTGGTGGCAGCCTCGCGCTCCTTGCCTGGATCGAACCACTTGTTGACCCACACCACGCGGGTGGTGGCCTTCGGGTTGACGCTGCGCGCGCCCAGCGTGAACGAGTCGATGTTGCGGATCACCTCGGGGATGGGCACCGAACCCACCACGCCAAGCTTGCCCGACTTGCTCATCTTGCCGGCCACAACGCCTGCCAGATATGCGCCTTCATACGTGCGCACGTCGTACTGGCCGAGGTTGTCGGCAGTCTTGAAACCCGTGGCGTGCTCGAACTTCACGTCCGGGAATTCCTTGGCGACCTTGAGCATCGATTCCATGAAACCGAAGCTCGTGCCGAAGATGACCTTGTTGCCTTGAGTGGCCAGGTCGCGGAACACGCGTTCGGCATCCGCGGCGCTTTCGGGAACGCTTTCAACGAAGCTGGTCTTCACCTTGTCGCCGAACTTGGCTTCGACTTCCTTGCGGCCGTCGTCGTGAGCGTGGGTCCAGCCTGCGTCGCCCACAGGGCCGACGTAGACGAACGCGATCTTCAGCGGCTCATTGGCCGGAGCCGGTGCGGCAGCGGCGGGGGCCGAGGATGCGGCCGGCGCGGCATTGCCGCCAGCGTTGTCGTTGGACTTGCCGCAACCCCAGAGGGTCAGGGCAGCGCCGGCGGCCAGGGCGGCCAGCGTGATCCTGCGGGTAACGTTCATCGATTTCTCCTGTTGTGTGGCTCGTTGACTGTTTTGAAGCTTGAAGCAAAAGACGGGAATGCAGAAGGCTCACGCTGCAGTTTAGGCAGCCCCGGGGCGGAACGGCTTGCCAAGCGACGCGGGCATGTTCAGGCGAATCCAATCCGGATTGCGCGAGATGATGGCCAGCACGACGATGGTGGCGGCAAACGGCGCCATCGACAGAATCTGCGACGGCACCGACACGCCCATCCCCTGCAGGTGGAACTGCAGAATCGTTACGCCGCCGAACAGCAGCGCACCGAACAGGATGCGCAGCGGGCGCCAGGTGGCAAAGGTGGTCAGGGCGAGGGCAATCCAGCCGCGGCCGGCGACCATGTTTTCGACCCACATCGGCGTATAGACCAGCGACAGGTACGCGCCCGCCAGCCCGCAGCATGCGCCGCCAAACAGCAGCGCGCCAAAGCGGATGGTGCGCACCGGGTAGCCTAGCGCGTGCGCCGATTCCGGCGATTCACCGATCGCGCGCAGCGTGAGGCCCGCACGCGTCTTGAACAGAAACCAGGCAATCACGCCGCAAAGCAGCAGGCTGAAATAAACCATCCAGTGGTGCGCGAACAAGGCGGGGCCGACGAACGGAATCGACTCCAGCCCCGGGATGCCGTGCGCCTGCGCCGGCAGCGACATGCCGACAAAGCGCTGGCCCATGAAGGCCGACAGCCCGGTGCCGAAAATCGACAGGGCGAGGCCCGTGGCGACCTGGTTGGTGACGAGCACCAGCGCGAGCCATGCAAACAGCGACGCCATCACCATGCCGGCAATCGCTCCGGCAGCAAAACCCAGCAGCGGAATCTGCGTCTGGTAGCCGACCATGAAACCGACCACGGCGGCCACCAGCATCATCCCTTCGGCACCGAGGTTGAGCACGCCGGAGCGCTCGTTCATCAAGAGGCCAAGGGCGGCCAGCAGCAGCGGGGTGCCGGCGTTGATCGACGCGGCGATCAGGGGAGCAAGACTTTCCATGTGTGCGGCCTGATCAGTGATGCGCGCGCCAGCGCAGGCGGTATTCGATGAGCGTGTCGCAGGCGAGCAGGAAGAACAGCAGCATGCCCTGGAACACCCCGGTAATGGCCGACGGCAGGCCCAGGCGCGATTGCGCAAGCTCGCCGCCGATGTAGAACAGCGACATCACGATCGCACCCAGCACGGTGCCGACCGGATTCAAACGCCCGACGAATGCCACCACGATGGCGGCAAAGCCGTAGCCAGGAGAAATGGACGGCAGCAGTTGCCCAATCGGCCCCGTGACCTCAAAGGCGCCCGCAATGCCCGCCAGGCCGCCCGACACCAGCAGCGCCGTCCAGAGCGCCGCACGCGACGAGAAACCCGCGTAACGGGCCGCTTGCGGCGCCAGCCCGCCCACTTGCAGGCGGTAGCCGGCGAAGCTGCGGAAGACGAACAGCGTCATCGCCGCGGTCATCACGAGCATGAACAGAAAGCCGACGTGCAGACGCGTGCCGGCCACGAGCGTCGGCAGAACAAATGCACTGTCGAACACGATCGACTGCGGGAAGTTCATGCCGTTCGGGTCCTTCAACGGCCCGTTGACCACGTACAGCAGCAGCAACTGCGCGATGTACGTGAGCATGAGCGAGACAAGGATCTCGTTGGCATGAAAGCGATCGCGCAGCAGCGCCGTAATCGCCGCCCAAAGCGCACCACCGATGACGCCGGCGACGACGGCCAGCACCAGCGCAAAGCCGCCGGGGATGGCGGGCGCGGGCGTATCGAAGTAAATGATCGTGGCCGCCGCGAAAATGCCGCCCACGATCAGTTGCCCCTCCGCGCCGATGTTCCACACGTTGGCGCGATAGCACACCGACAAGCCGAGCGCGCACAGCACCAGCGGCACGGTCTTGAGCAGCACTTCGCCAATCGCCCGCTTGCTGACCAGCGGTTCGACCAGGAACACGCGCAGGCCCGCCACCGGGTCTTTGCCCAGCAACGCGAACAGCAGCAGACCGAACACCATCGTCAGCACCAGCGCGATGAGCGGCGAAGCGTACGCCATGGTGCGCGACGGGATCGCACGCAGCTCCAGCGAAACCGGCAGCGCCAGGCGGCTGCCATGCATGACGTCAGCCATGGGCCACCTCCGAGGTTGCTGCTGCCGAAGCCGCTGCTTTGTCCCACATGCCGCTCATCCACAGGCCGATCTGTTCGCGGTCGGTGGCGTGCGTGGGCGTGGAGGGGGAGAGGCGCCCGTTGGCGATCACGTGCAGGCGATCGCACAGCGCAAAAAGTTCGTCGAGTTCTTCCGACACGATCAGGATGGCGCAGCCCCCGGCCTTGAGCGCGAGGATTTCATTGTGGATCTGGGCCGCCGCGCCCACGTCCACGCCCCAGGTCGGTTGCGCGACGATGAGCACGCGCGGCGCGCATTCGATTTCGCGGCCGACGATGAATTTCTGCAGGTTGCCGCCCGACAGGCTCTTGGCCAAGGCATCCGGGCCACCGGCCTTCACGCCAAATCGGCTGATGATGCTGGTGGCCAGTTTGGCCGCAGCCTTCTTGTCGATGAGCCCGCCACGCACCTGCGGCGCACGCTGATGCGTCAGCAGCGTATTGGCGGCCAGCGACAGCGATGGCACAGCGCCGCGCCCGAGGCGCTCTTCCGGTACGAAAGAGAGCCCTCGCTTGCGGCGCGCACGCGGGTCGAGCTTTGCAACCGGCTCCTTGCCGATGCTGATGGTCTGTGCGGGCGCGCGGGTGTCTTCGCCAGACAGGGCGGCCAGCAGTTCCTGCTGCCCGTTGCCTGACACGCCCGCGATGCCCACGATCTCGCCGCTGCGCAATTGCAGTGCGATATCACGCAGCTCCGTCGCAAAGGCGTGTGCCTTGGGCAGCGACAGGCCGGCCACTTCCATGCGCACCTCGCCCGGTGTGGTCTGCGGGCGCAACTCGCGCGGAGGCTCGCCGCCGATCATCATGCGCGACAGCGACGCCGCCGTTTCCCGGCGCGGGTCGCACACGCCAGTGACCTTGCCCATGCGCATCACCGTGGCGGTGTGGCACAGGGCCTGGATCTCGTCGAGCTTGTGGCTGATGTAGAGGATGCTCGTGCCTTCTGCCGCCAACTGGCGCAGCGTCACGAACAGCTTTTCGACGGCCTGCGGCGTCAGCACCGAGGTCGGCTCGTCAAGGATCAGCAGACGCGGCTTGGTGAGCAGGGCGCGCACGATTTCCACGCGCTGGCGCTCGCCCACGGAAAGCGTATGCACATGGCGATGCGGCTCCAGCGGCAGGCCGTATTTCTCGCCCGTGCTGCGCACCTGGTCAGCCACGTCGCGCAAATCGGTGCCTGCGGGCAGGCCGAGCAGAATGTTCTCGGCCACCGTGAGCGTGTCGAACAGCGAGAAGTGCTGGAACACCATGGCGATGCCCAGCGCGCGGGCCTGGTGCGGATTGGCGATCTCGACGCGCTGGCCGTCGAGCAGCATCTCGCCAGCGTCGGGCTGCACGGCGCCGAAGATGATCTTCATCAGCGTCGACTTGCCCGCGCCGTTTTCGCCCAGCACGGCATGGATCTCGCCCGGCGCGACAGTCAGGCTGACGCCGTCGTTGGCGACCACGCTCGGGTAGCGCTTGGTCATGCCCGTCAGCGACAGGCGTGGTGGGAGTGGTGTCACAACAGTTGGCTCGTGGTTTCCGTGCCGCTCACCGTGCAGGGTATGCAGCGGAGGCGGTCTCTTTTTGGGTGTTGACGACACTTCACAGCAGGTCACGCCGACGCAGATTCGCGCCGACGCATCGCAGCAATCATCATGGGTGGCTGATGCTCGCCATCAAATGGGAATTATATCGTTCGACATTCGTGCCAAACCGCGATTTCGGCCCGCTGGCGACTGCCTCGTACGAGGGGTGGCGGAGTGCAAATCCCGTGCCGGGCCCATCGGGGCCATTTGCCGGTTCCAGCTTGTCATGCCGACGTATGCAGGTGGCACGCGCAGCCCTTGGGTGGGGCGCTCGGACTGTCTTGCACCGGGCCGGTGCGCACGCGTGGTTTGCCGCTTTGCGCTAAAGTTCTCGGTTTGCTCCGGCGCGGGCAGCACGTCAGCGCCGCGTCTCGTTCTCCCTTCATGACTGCTCCCGCTCCCGCACGATCCCGCATGCCCGGCCCGATTCCAGGCTGGCTCCTGTTGCTTGGCGCGCTCACGGCCATTGGCCCGCTGTCGGTCGACATGTATCTGCCCAGCCTGCCGACCATCGCGCGCGATCTGAATACGTCGTCGGCCGCGGCGGGGCTCACGCTGACCGTCTTTCTGATCAGCCTGGCGATTGGCCAACTGATCTACGGCCCCGCCAGCGATCGCTTCGGCCGCAAGCCGCCGCTTTATATCGGTCTGGCGATGTACGTGGCTGCATCCATTGGTTGCGCGTTTGCCACGGATGCCACGATGTTGACCGTGCTGCGTGGCGTGCAAGGGTTTGGCGGCTGCGCAGGCATGGTCATCGCGCGTGCAGCCGTGCGCGATCGCATGGACCCGGGCGGCGCCGCACAGGCGTATTCGACGCTGATGCTGGTCATGGGTGTAGCGCCCATCCTGGCGCCGATGATTGGCGGCGCAGTGCTGCAGTTCGCAACGTGGCGGGTCATCTTTGCCTTGCTGACGGCATTTGGCGTGCTGTCGCTGGTGGCGGTGCATTACCTGATGCGCGAGTCGCTGGCGCCCGAGCAGGCGCGCAAGCTGGCAGTCAGCCACGTGCTGCGCGACTACTGGGAACTGCTGCGCGATCACCATTACGCCGCCTATATGTGGTGCGGCGCGGTGTTCCTGTCGGGCATGTTTGCGTACATCACCGTGTCGTCGTTCGTGCTGATCGATGGTTATGGCCTGACGCCGTCGCATTACGCCTGGGTGTTCGGCAGCAACGCGGCCGGGATGATCGCAGCCTCGCGCGTAAATGTGCGATTGGTGCGCAAGTACTCGCCGGCGCGCGTACTGCGGCGCGCGCTGTGGGTGCCAGCCATCACCAGCGTGCTGGCTGCTGCGGCCGCCGCTGCGGGTTTTACGCCGCTGCCGCTCGTGCTGGCAGCGCTGTTCTGCTACGTCGCGTCGATCGGCTGCATCTCGCCCAACACCGGCGCGCTGGCAATGGCGGGGCAGGGCGCGCGTGCGGGCACCGGTTCGGCGCTCATGGGCGCTATGCAATTCGGTCTCGGCATGGTGACCGGTACGGTGGTCGCCGCCATCGGCCAGACCGCGCTACCGCTGCTGAGCATGATGGCCGTATGCGCTATCGCCGCGCTTGTTCTCGGCCTGCGCATCACGCGCGAAGAGCCCGCCGCCTGACCCCTCCGTTTCCGGTCTCCTCTACGCCTCTTGTTCTAGAGGCGTCTTCATCCTTTCATATGCCTTTGGCATAACATGCCTGTCACGCTGATCGTGTCCGGCACCTATGATTGGTGCAGTTGGACCGCGTTCGGCCGCGACTTGGCCCTGAGCGACTAAGGGTTACTTCTTATACAGAATTTATCGACAATTTATTAACGTATCGCTTTCATTTTCAATCGCGCATCGTTTTGCCGGGATCTCCCCGCCAACGGTGCACCCGAGACGGGGGGTTAAGTTGCAGTGCACGATTCACCGGCTGGGCGAACTGGCGCTGTTGTGCGAAGTGCCGCCGCCGGCCACCCTGAATTGCCAGCAGCGCATCTGGGCGATGGCTTCGCGTGCGTCCAACTGGGCGGGCGTGGTCGACGTGGTGCCCGGCATGAACAACCTCACGCTCGTGTTTGGCCCGCTGGCCGATGCGCAGCGGTTGACCGCCCAACTGCGCGAGGCCTGGGAAGAAAGCCAGGCGCTGGTGGCCGACGGCAAACTCGTCGATATCGAAGTCGCCTATGGCGGTGACGAAGGTCCCGACCTGCGCGAAGTCGCCAAGCACACCGGCCTGAGCACGGCCGAAGTCGTGCGCCGTCACACCGCGCCCGAATACATCGTCTATTTCCTAGGCTTCCAGCCCGGTTTTGCCTACATGGGCGGGCTCGACAAGTCGCTCGCTACGCCGCGCCGCGCTGAGCCGCGCATGGCCGTGCCGGCCGGTTCGGTCGGCATCGGCGGCGAGCAGACCGGCATCTACCCGGCCGCGTCCCCCGGTGGCTGGCAATTGCTGGGCCGCACAGACGCGGCGCTCTTCATGCCGCAGCGCAATCCCCCCACGCTGCTCTCGCCTGGAGACCGCATCCGATTTGTTGCCTCGAAGGTGCGCGCATGAGTTCGAAACCCCAACCCATGATCGAGATTGTGCGGGCCGGCGTGCTGGCCTCCGTGCAAGACCTGGGCCGCACCGGCTATCGCCGCTTTGGCGTGTGCACCTCCGGCGCGCTCGATCCGCTGTCGCTGTATGTGGGCAACCGCCTGGTTGGCAACCGCAGTGATGCCGCGGGCATCGAGTTCACGCTGGGCAACGCCACGCTGCGCTTCCACGCCAATGGCTTGGTCGCGCTGACGGGCGCCGATTGCCGCGCCACGCTTGACGGCGCGCCGGTGCATGCATGGCGCGCCATCCCCGTGCAGCGCGGTCAGACGCTGACCTTGCGTGTGGCGCAGGGCGGTGTGCGCGCGTATCTGTGCGTGGCCGGCGGCGTCGATGTGCCCGAGATGATGGGCTCGCGCAGCACCGATCTGAAAGCCGGCTTCGGCGGCCTCGAGGGGCGCCCGCTGAAGGACGGCGACAGGTTGTCGGTGTTGCCAGCAGACACGACGTACGCTCCCGACATCAGCGGCGACACCGTTGCCGTGAAGGCGGCCCGCTGGACGTTCGATCGCGCGCAGAAGGACACGCCCGTCATGCGCGTGCTGCCTGGTCCCGAATACGACGATTTCGTTGCCGACGCACAAGCCGCGTTCTGGGAATCCGACTGGACGCTTACGCCCAACAGCAACCGCATGGGCTTTCGCCTGCAAGGGCCGGAACTCAAGCGCAAGAAGCAGCGCAGTGGCGATCTGCTCTCGCACGGCGTGGTGCCGGGCGTGAT
Organism: Ralstonia mojiangensis; assembly: GCF_023955645.1. Taxonomy (NCBI): domain Bacteria; kingdom Pseudomonadati; phylum Pseudomonadota; class Betaproteobacteria; order Burkholderiales; family Burkholderiaceae; genus Ralstonia; species Ralstonia mojiangensis. The sequence continues at coordinate 699,368 of NZ_JAMXHU010000001.1, forward strand.
CCAGGTGCCGCCGTCGGGCCAGCCCATTGTGCTGATGGCCGATGCGCAAACCACGGGCGGCTATCCGAAGATCGGTTCGGTCATCCTGGCCGACCAATGGCGGCTGGCGCAGATTCCACTCGGCACGCGCGTGCGCTTCGAGCGCGTGACGCTGGAGCAGGCCGAAGCCGCCCGCGCCGACGTGGCACGGTATCTGCAGCAAATTGAAACCGCGCTGGATTGGCAGCGCCAGGGCATTCTGTCGAGCGCGCACCGCACCGCCAAGACGCGACTGAACGCCTGATGCACCGGAAGACAACACCATGACTGCAATTGATCTGAACGCCGACCTTGGCGAAGGCTGCGATACCGACGAGGCGCTCCTTACGCTGGTGAGTTCCGCCAACATCGCCTGCGGCTGGCACGCTGGCGACGTCAACACGATGCGCCAGACCGTCGGCTGGGCGCTGCGCCAGGGTGTGTCGATCGGCGCGCATCCGAGCTTTCCCGATCGCGAAAACTTCGGCCGCACCGAGATGCACCTTCCGCCCGATGAAATCTACGCGGGCGTGCTGTTCCAGATCGGCGGCCTGTCTGCCATCGTGCGTGCGCAGGGCGGCAAGCTGGCCCACGTGAAGGCGCATGGCGCGCTGTACAACCAGGCCTCGCGTGACCGGCCTCTGGCGGTCGCCATCGTGCGCGCGATCCGTGATTTCGATCCTTCGCTGGTCGTGTTCGGCCTAGCCGGCGGTGAACTGGTCAAGGCAGCGCGCGAACTTGGTCTGCAGGCCAAGGAAGAGGTGTTTGCCGATCGCGGTTACAACGCAGACGGCTCGCTCGTCAAACGCGGCACCCCGGGAGCCCTGATCGACAGCGAGGAGGCTGCGCTCGACCAGACGCTGACGATGGTGCGCGAGCAACGCGTGAAGGCCATCGATGGCACGTGGGTTCAGATCCGCGCGGAAACGGTTTGTCTGCACGGCGACGGCGCGCATGCGCTGGCGTTCGCGCGACGCATTCGGGAACGGCTTGGCAGCGAGGGCATCGCTGTTCGCGCCGGCGCCTGAGCCATGGCCCCGTTTTCCAGCGGGGCTTTTTATTAACTTGGGGGGAAGCACCACATGGGTACGGCAGTGAATCTATGGCCGCTGATCGGGGTGGTCGTCATCATCGCGGGGTTCATCCTGCGATTCAATCCGATGCTGGTGGTGGCTGTGGCCGCCATCGCTACCGGCTTTGCGGCATCGATGTCCATCGACCAAATCCTGACGGCGATCGGGACGGGCATCATCAAGACGCGGACGTTGCCGCTGATCATCCTGCTGCCGCTCGCGGTGGTGGGTTTGCTCGAGCGTCACGGCTTGCGTGAACACGCGCAGAACTGGATCTCGCGCATTCAATCGGCCACGGTGGGCCGCCTGCTGATCGTCTACCTCGCCGTGCGCGAGCTGACGGCTGCTGCAGGTCTGACGAGCCTCGGCGGGCATCCGCAGATGGTGCGTCCGCTGCTGGCCCCGATGGCCGAAGGCGCCGCTGAAAACCGCTTCGGCAAGCTGCCGGCGCCGGTGCGCGAACGCCTGCTGGCTTTCTGCGCCGCCACCGACAACGTCGGCCTGTTCTTCGGCGAAGACATCTTCGTGGCCTTCGGCGCCATCGCGCTGATGCACACGTTCCTGCTCGGCTCGGGCATCGACGTGGAACCGCTGCACATCGCGGTGTGGGGCATCCCGACGGCGGTCTGCGCGTTCCTGATCCACTCGGTGCGCCTCAAGCGCCTGGACGGCTGGCTTGCCCGTGAGATGGGCACCGCCGCAAACACCAACGCCGCCACGGCCAAGCAGGGGTAAGCCATGATTCTGTCGATCAACTATCTGTACTGGCTGGCCGGGATCATCCTGACGATCACCGCGCTGATGACCTTTGCCGACAAGAACCACCCGCGCCGCTGGACCACGGGCCTGTTCTGGGCGATCTTCGCCGTCATCTTCCTCGTTGGCGACAAGCTCCCGCCGATCGTGGTGGGCGTGGGTGCCGTGGTGATGGCACTGCTGGCTGGGACGGGCGGCGTGACGCTGGGCAAGCACGGCGAACTGCCGGCAGAAGAGCGCCGCGCATCCGCCAAGCGCCTGGGCAACCGCCTGTTCATCCCGGCGCTGACCATTCCGCTGGTCACCGTCATTGGCAGCGTGTTCCTGAAGGACATCAAGATCGGCGGCGATTTGCTGCTGGATCCGAAGAACCAGACCTTCGTCTCGCTGGGCCTGGGCTGCATCATCTCGCTCGCGCTGGCATGCTGGTTGACGCGCGACACGCCGGTGCAAGCCATGCGTGAATCGCGTCGACTGACGGAGTCGCTCGGCTGGGCCCTGGTGCTGCCGCAGATGCTGGCCATGCTGGGTCTCGTCTTTGCCGATGCCGGTGTGGGCAAGGCCGTGGCGCACCTGACTACCGCTTACATCAACATGGACTATCGCCTCGTTGCGGTCGTCGTCTATTGCGTGGGCATGGCGCTGTTCACCGTCATCATGGGCAACGGCTTTGCGGCCTTCCCGGTCATGACGGGCGGGGTGGGGGTGCCGATCCTGGTGGGCGTGTTCCATGGCAATCCGGCGGTGATGGCGGCCATCGGCATGTTCTCGGGCTACTGCGGCACGCTGATGACCCCGATGGCGGCCAACTTCAATATCGTGCCGGCTGCACTGCTGGAGCTTTCCGATAAGAACGCTGTGATCAAAGCGCAAGTCCCCACCGCGCTGCTGTTGCTTACAGCCAATATCGTGCTCTTGTACTTCCTGATGCTGCACTAATCGTGTTTAATGCGTCGCGTGCGGTGTGCGCCACGCCGGCGGGTCTTAGCCGGTGGACGCCACCCAGCGCGATCGCTGCCCGAGAGACAAGGGTATGTGGTCGTGTCGACCTCGCATCGTGCTCTTCTCCGGGGGGATTCATGAGCAGCCAGATGACGAGCGGCCGTTCCATGTCGGGACGCCGCTTTTTTTGTGTTCTCGCAGCCAGCGCGCTGTCGTTGATTTCCGCCGCGCAAGCCAGCGCGGAAACGCTCCGAGTGGCCACGCCGTATCCGGCCCTCAATTTCCATACGCAAAACCTGCAGGCCTTTGCCAGCGCTGTCAGCAGCGCCACCAATGGCGGGCTCAAGCTCGAGGTCTATCCGAACGGCACGTTGCTCAAGCCGGCCGCCATCTTTGACGGCGTCAAAGACGGCAAGGCCGAAGCGGGCGAAGTGATGCTGTCGACACTGGCCCAGCGCGATCCGCTGTTCGGCGTGGATTCGATTCCCTTCGTGGTATCGGGCTACAACGATGCGCGCCTGCTGTGGGACGCCTCGCGCAGCCACATCGAAGCGCTGATGAAGGCCAACGGATTGCGTCTGCTGTACGCCGTGCCCTGGCCGCCGCAGAACCTGTATTCCGAAACACCGATTGCCCGTTTGTCCGACCTGAAGGGACATCGTTTGCGCACGTATAACGCGGCGCAAAAGCGCATTGCCGAGTTGTATGGCGCGCAGGCCGTGCAGGTGGAAGCCGCCGATCTGACCGCGGCGATTGCCGGCGGCCGGATCGACACGATGGTCACCTCGCCGTCCACTGGTCTGGAGACGAAGGCTGGCCAGCGCATGACCTATTACTACAAGGTCAATGCGTGGATCCCGAAGAACGCCGTGTTCATCAACGAGGCGCGCTTCGCCAAGCTGCCGCCCGCGATGCAGCAGACCGTGCTCAAGCTCGCCAAGGATTACGAGACGCGCGGCTGGGATTCGAGCCGCCAGACCTACGAGCGCGATGAAGCCGAACTCGCCAAGACCGGCGTGCGCGTGCTCAATCCCGACGTGACCCTGCAGGGCGACATGCGCCGCCTGGGCGAGCGTCTGACGCGCGAATGGCTGCACACCGCGGGCACGGAAGAAGTCGACATCCTGTTGAACTTCGAGAACAAGCGCAGCAAGGCAAACTGACGCCGCAACGCGCTTGGGCATGATGTTCGACGGACGTTTATCATCGTTTTTGTCTTACGCAGCACGCAGGAGAACGTCATGCCTACCGTCCTCGTCACCGGTTTCGATCCGTTCGAGAACGAACCCATCAATCCGTCGTGGGAAGCCGTGCGCACCCTCGACGGGCAGGGAATCGCAGGCGCCGATATCGTCGCGCGCCAGTTGCCGACCATCTTTGGTGAATCCAACAAAGTGCTCGGCAAGTTGCTGCAGACGCTGAAGCCGGATGTGGTGATCGCCGTCGGGCAGGCCGGTGGCCGTGCCGAGATGGCGATCGAGCGCATCGCCATCAACGTCGACGACGCACGCATTGCCGACAACGCCGGCAAACAGCCCATCGATATCGCCATCGCGAGTGACGGGCCGGCCGCGTATTTTTCAACGCTGCCGATCAAGACCATCGTGCGTGAGTTGCGTGCGGGTGGTGTTCCTGCGTCCGTCTCGCAGACAGCGGGCACCTTTGTCTGCAACCACGTCTTCTATGGGTTGATGCATGCCATCGCCCGTCACAAGCTGCCGACGCGCGGCGGTTTTATCCATATCCCGTATCTGCCGTCGCAGGCTGCCAAGCATCCGGGGCAACCGAGCATGGCGCACGACACCATCGTCACCGGTCTGCGCATCGCCATCGAAACAACGTTGCGCACGTTGCACGATGTACGCGAAACGGGCGGCCAACTGCACTGAGCCGGCGTGGCGACACGCGCTCTGGTCAGTCCGTGAAGCGCGTATGCCGTTGCAGCTCGATGCGCACCGGCGTGCCCGGGGCCGCATAGCCTGAAGCGATTGGCGCCGTGTAGATCGGTGCCGGCTCGAATTCGATGAACGCAGATTCCTCGTCGAGCAGTACGGCCGGCCTTTCCAACGCGTGCGTCGGTGCTGGCTCGACGGCCCGCACAGGCATGCGCGTCCGGATCGATTTCGCCGGCAATTGCGTCACCACCGGCGATGCAGCAGCAATGACCGGCCTAATGACTTCCGCATCGTCCAACGCCATGTCGCGAGCACGCGCGACCGCCGTTGCGGCTGCGATAACGGTTTCGGATTCCTCGGGCTCTTGGGTTTGCGCTGACGCGACGGGCTCGGCAGGAGGGTTCTCGAGCAGAACGATCGGTGTGGTCGGCTGGGCGACGGCGGCCACGATGGCCTGATCCGGCTCCACCGCCTGCTGCCGATGCTGGCCAGTCTGCCAGCCAAGCAGCGCAGCGGCCAATGTGCAGGCCGCGCCAGTTGCGAGCGCGGTCATGCGTTGACGCCATTGCCCACGGGTGGCTGTGCCGGCCACTCCGCACGTTCTGGCGGCAGGATCGACGGACGCACTTACCTGCGTGTCAACACTGGTCTGCGCGCTGTCGAGTGGCAGCCCGAAAGGCGGCGGCATACGCACCAGACCTGGTAGGCGCAGGTGTCCGTCGATGATGAAGTTGGGGGATTCCAAGTCCGTCTCCGCTGATGGCCGCAGCGGACGTCAAGGCAAAGCCGGCCGCGCAAGCAGGCGCCATGCTAAGCGGTGGATGGACGGTGGTCGATCAGATTGCTCTTAAGCCGAAGCGGGCTGCATCGAAGGCAGGGAGGTCGCTGGCCTGCCGCTTTTGCGCCAGGCCAGGAAGGTGAATGTCGCGGACCTTTACGGTGCCGGCGACCAGTGCGGATCGTTGAGCTGCTTTTCCAGCAGGCGGATCTGCTGCTGCAGCGATTCGACCTGGGTTTGATACGCGCGGCGCTCGATGTCCAGCGCCTTCGTCTCCTGACGCATGGTCTGCTGTTCGGTCAGCATTTTCTGGCGCTGCGCCTGCATGATGCGCACTTCCTGGCTGAGCGATGCGGCGCGCTGCTGAGCTGCCTGGGCTTCGCGCTCCAGTTGTGCCTTCTGGCCCGCCGTGACGGCGCGGCGCAGATCATCTTCAGCCCACGTCCGGGTCTGACTGGCCAGCGTCTCGTATGCGCCTTCGGCCGGAGCGACCGACGCAAATTTGTACACACGCCACAATTCTTTGCGATACGACAGCGCGACGTAGGCCGTGGTGTCTTCGTTGACCAGCAGCAGGCTCGTGCCGTAGTCGCCGTTGTAGGTCGTGCGCAGTTCTGTCAGGCGCTTCTGCGCCAGCAACTGCTGCAGTTCAGCGACGGTGCCGCCCGATGCAGCCGTGGACGCTGCAGGGGCTTGCGGCGCACTGGCTTGCGCGTGGACGAGGCCGGCGCCCGCAACCGAAGCTGCGGCAACGAACGTGAGAACGGTTCGGCGGAGTACGAGAGACATCGCAAAGTTCAGAAATCGGAGGCGACGCGACTATATCAGCTTTGTGCGCCCGGCCCCGCAGCGAGCGTACCGATTTGACCTTCCGTCGCCTTTGAATCATGGCGGCGTCGCGCCTCGGCCACGATGCACTGCCATTCGCTGAAAGAAACGCGCTCGCGGAACATCTCGATCAGAAAGTCGCCGACGTCCTGATGCCGCTTCGACGTGCCAAGCGCGGCTTTCAAGCGGCGCAATTCTCTCTGCAAACGCGTGACACGGGCCCGCGCGTTGGCCTGTCGCAATGAGCCAATGGGAAATGTTCTTACGGATGCTTCGGCCGCTGCCAACGCTCCCACAAGATCAGCACGCTGCTGTTGAAGCGATTCAAGTCCGTGCTTGCACTTGGGGGTCGTGTCTGAGTCTGAGGATTGCGTCTGGTCAACGCGAGCGGGCGCTTGGCGCACAGTGCACCTCCTTTGTCGGGTTTGGTTAACCCGGCGCCCGACGCCAATCGGGTGGCCGGGCACATGGCAAGGTTGGCGTACCGGTGACAAAGGAAACCGGCGAGCGCAAGCGCTCCCCCACCAAGGCCCGACCGTAAGGGCACTTGATACGGGCGTAAAAAAACCGCCGGTCGGCGGTTGCCCGCCTTTGTCATTCTCGGACGCCAATCCGAGGTCACGTTGTGTGCGTGACGGGCGGCAGTATAGCGCAGGGGGCACGCGCTATTTGTGCCAGATGGTGATGCGACGGTGCTGTGATGCAGAGCGGGTATCAGCGGCTTTGCATCTCTTTGAGCCAGAGGCTCATCAGCCCAGCGCGGCCACGCACGCCGAACTTGCGATAGACGTTCGTGATGTAGGAATGCGTGGTTGAAATGGCAAGGCCGAGCTGTTCCGCAATCTGTTTTTCTGCGGCTTCAGTCAACAACAACTGCAAAACCCTGGATTCGTGAGGCGCCAGACGCGCTTGCAGTTGCGCCAAGGGGCTCAGTTCTGCCAGCGTTCTCGTTGCGGTGACGTTACGGGCCACGCCGATGCGCAATCGGTGCTCGACGCTCCACTGTGCCGACCATGACAAATGCACATCGCTGCCAAGCTGGTGCCGATAGCGATTCTCGAATCCGGTGCATTTTCCACCTGCCTGAACGCGACCCGCTTGCCTTTGCGTTCTGTCGCGGTCGTCCGGCGCCACGAGTTCGAGCATGGATTGCCCCAGCAGCTCGGACGGCCGATAACCGAGAATGTCTTCCCACGCTGCATTGGCGTGACGGATCCGCCCACGCTCGTCGACCAGAAAGACGCCATCTGGAAGACTATTGGCCAGAGCGATCGCGCTCACATCATTGAGGACTTCCATGGTCTGCCGCGTTTAGTTGCAATACAAAAGACCCGGTGGCCAGGCGCCGCACGCGCATTACCGATGCTTGGTCGCAATCCCAGATTGCGACGAACGGTTGCACACGGTTGTGATCATGACAACGCTGCCAGCAACTTGCCGCGCCCGCTGCACCAAAAGGCAGCCTGCACGAATGGCGTCTGCTGGCGGGTTCATACCTCTAATTAGCAGGGTGCCAGTCAGAATAGCGTCTGCTATCGTTCCCGACAATATGCGGTGTCAGCATCATGCCTAATAAGAATGTTCAGCACCTGTGCGGTCCCATGGGGCTAGCGCGGGGCGAGTAACGGGGAAAACAGCAAGTCGTCTGGCCGTCTCTGGCCAAACCCGATTCGTAGACACGGGGTGAGCGGATTCTCCCTGGCCTTTGCGAGTCGGCGTTCCGTGACATTGCTTCGGCGTTGATGCGCAGGCCCTCACCAATAAGATCGGTGAGGGAACAACATAAAAACGAGTCGTACCTTTTTTGAAGAGCGGGAAAGAGTCTTCATGCGCTCGACCAACCCCAAGCCCGGGGGGGCTTGGGGCGGCGCTTGCGTCCTTGGCTTGGGAAGCGACGCGCAGCAGAGGCTGTCAGTTATTCCATTCGAGAAAGGAATAATCAATAAGCCGGTTTCGATTTAGCGCCCGAATAATATGGATTTGATTTGCAAGGTAAGGTTGTATCAAGATCGCGGACGCTATTTCGCGGTGTTGGTCGCGCCGGACACGATGTGCTCCAGCACAGGGCGAGACGCAGCCGAAGCTTTGACAAACCTAGGCCGGTCAATGGCCGAGAATCCTCTCCCTCAGTCTGCCGATTTCCCGGTAGAGCCGAAGGAGGGCAAGACGAAAAGTCCGGTCGCAGGCCCCACGCCCCATCCGCGCGAATTTCCCCGCACCGTACCCACCGTAAAACGCCTACTCAACGAGCGTTTCGGCAAGGCCACCTTGCGCGAACTCTCAGAAAAGCTGGGCCTGGACGACGTCACTCCGCAATTGCTGTCTTCTTCCATCGCGGGCAATGGGGCAAAGCGCGTTCGGCTGGCCATTGCAAAGGCGCTTGGAGAAGATCCTGATGCGCTTTGGCCAATGGCGCGGCACTAACACAGCATGCGCTGTTGAAGACCTGGAACTGGCAAAAGCGGAAATGCCCGCAGAACGGCGTTGTTATTCGACGCGGCGAGGGAGTGCGGGGGAAATTGGGAGTGCCTTGGAACAAGGACTGGCGGAAGCGGTGAGATTCGAACTCACGGATGGGTCACCCCATCGGCAGTTTTCAAGACTGCTGCCTTAAACCACTCGGCCACGCTTCCTTCGTGCTGCGCTGCTCGTTGCGAGCAAGGGCGCCATTGTAACGGCACATGGCGCACTTTGGCACCGGTTACCGTCAGTTTTCGTCGTCGGCCAAGAACAATTCCTGCAAATCGTTGAGGAATCGCTGACCCAGCTCGGTGGGCCGGATGGCGACATGGTCGCGCGTCAGCAGGCCGCGCTGCTCGGCGGCGTCGAGTTGTCGCTCAATGGAGCGCAGCGGCAGGCCGGTGCGCTCCTGGAACAGCGTGACCGGGAAACCGTCGGTCAGACGCAGCGCATTGAGCATGAATTCGAACGGCAGGTCGGCGACGTCGACTTCGCGCTGCTCCTGCATGACCGCCGCACCGCCGGCCGTCTCGGCCTGACGCAGATACGTGTCGGGATGCTTGTGCCGCATCTCGCGGATAACCCGGTGCGGAAAGCTCAGCTTGCCGTGCGCGCCTGGCCCGATGCCCAGGTAATCGCCGAATTGCCAGTAGTTCAGGTTGTGCTTGCAGCGCTTGCCCGCCTTGGCATACGCCGATACCTCGTAGTGCTCGTAGCCTGCTGCTGCCAGCCGCGCGTGAATCCAGTCCTGCATCGCAAATGCGGCGTCGTCATCCGGCAGCGCGGGCGGGTACTTGGCGAAGTACGTGTTCGGCTCCAGTGTCAGGTGGTACAGCGACACATGGTTCGTATCGCACGACAACGCGGCCTCCACATCAGCCTCGCATTCGGCGAGTGTCTGGCCCGGCAGGGCGAACATCAGGTCGAGGTTGATGTTGTCGAAATGCGCGCGGGCGATGTCGATCGCGGCGCGCGCTTCGGCGGCACTGTGGATGCGGCCAAGCGCCTGCAGGTGCACGTCGTTGAAGCTTTGGATGCCAATCGACAGGCGGTTCACGCCGCTGGCGCGGTAGCTGCGGAAGCGTTCTGCCTCAAACGTGCCCGGGTTGGCTTCCATCGTGATCTCGGCATCGGCGTCGACCGGCAGCAGCATGCGGATGTCCGACAGCAGGCGGTCCAGCCCTTGCGCCGATAACAAACTGGGCGTGCCGCCCCCGATGAAGATCGTATGCACATGCCGGCCCCACACCATCGGCAGCGCAGCTTCCAAATCTTGCCGCACGGCAGCGAGAAAGCGCTCTTCCGGGATGCCCTGTTCCGGCTCCGCATGCGAGTTGAAATCGCAGTACGGGCACTTGCGCACGCACCACGGCACGTGCACGTACAAGGACAGCGGCGGCGAGGCGGGCAGGCTGATCTTGCCCGGCTGCAGGAAGACGGAGGTGACCTTGTCACCGGTCTCAGCGGCGGTCGCGGAAGGCGTCTTGGCTGCGCCGGCGGGGTGAATCGGGATCATCGAAACTTCAGGCTTTTTCAAAGGTGCGCAGCCGTTCGACGAGCTGCGCAAGGGCTTGTGCACGATGGCTCACGCTGTTCTTCTCGGCTTTGGTCAGCTCGGCGGCGGTTTTGCCGAGACCAGGTAGCAGGAAGTGTGGGTCGTAACCGAAGCCGCCGTCGCCGCGCGGTGTGTCGATCACCTCGCCAAACCAGTTGCCTTCGGCAATGATCGGCTGCGGGTCATCGGCATGGCGCACGTAGACGAGCACGCAAACATAGTGTGCGCCGCGATCGGCCTTGCCGGCCAGTTCGCGGACGAGGCGGGCGTTGTTGGCGGCATCCGATTTCGACTCACCCACCAGTTGCGCATAGCGCGCGGAATATACGCCCGGCGCGCCGCCCAACGCATGCACGCAGATGCCGGAGTCGTCTGCCAGCGCAGGGAGGCCGGACGCGCGGCTCGCATGGCGTGCCTTGGTGAGCGCATTTTCAACGAACGTCGCATAGGGCTCTTCCGCCTCGGGAATGCCGAGCTCGCCTTGCGGCGTCACGTCGAACCCGAGGGTGCCCAGCAACGCGTTGAACTCGGCCAGCTTGCCGGCGTTGTTCGATGCGAGAACGATCTTGCGCATAGCAATGCCGATCACAGGCCCAGCGCTTGTTTCTGCAGGCCGATCAGCGTGCGGATGCCTTGGTCGGCCAGGTTCAGCAGTGCATCCATTTCGGCGCGCGAGAACGGCGTGCCTTCCGCCGTGCCTTGCACTTCCACAAAGCCGCCGCTGCCCGTCATGACGACGTTCATGTCGGTATCGCAGGCGGAGTCTTCGGGGTAGTCGAGGTCGAGCACCGGTACGCCATCCACCACGCCCACCGATACGGCAGCCACGAAGTCGCGGACCGGGTTGCCCACCAGTTGGCCCTTCTCGCGCATGACAGAGACAGCGTCATATGCCGCGACGAACGCGCCGGTAATGCTGGCCGTGCGTGTGCCGCCGTCGGCCTGCAGCACGTCGCAGTCGAGATGCAGCGTGTGCTCGCCCAGCGCGCGCAGATCGAACACCGAGCGCATTGCGCGGCCGATCAGGCGCTGGATCTCCTGCGTGCGGCCGGTCTGCTTGCCGCGCGCCGCCTCGCGGTCGGAGCGCGTGTGTGTCGAGCGCGGCAGCATGCCGTATTCGGCGGTCACCCAGCCCTCGCCGCTGCCTTTCTTGTGAGGCGGCACCTTGGGCAGCACGCTGGCCGTGCAGAGCACTTGCGTGTCGCCAAAGCACACCAGCACCGAGCCTTCGGCGTGGCGCGTGAAGTTGCGGGTGAGGGTGACGGGGCGGAGTTGGTCGGGCTGGCGGCCGCTGGGTCGCATGTGGGGTCTCGCTGAAGAAAACGGATAGCCCGACATGATACCGGCCCGCGCTGCGCTTAGCAGGGCGGGCCGGATGGAGACGGTGTGACGGCGTTTAGCGCGTCAGATTGCTTGTCTTGTCGATAGCGGCGCGGATTTCAGCGATGGAACGCTCGATTTCCTCTTCCGACATCAGCCCCGATTCGCTTTGCGGTGCGTCCAAGATGGACGTGGTGAAGGCGTTCAGGGGGAGGGTGTCAGTCTGCACCGAATCCTGCGTGGTGGTCACCGCGTCCAGCTCCCACATCATGGAGATGGCGGTGGTGTTGTCGGCGGTGTCGCCGGCATTGCGCAGCGCGCGGGCAATCAGTTCAGGAATCGCCTGCGTGACCGAGAAACTGGTGCAGGTGTCGACCAGCTCGTCTTCCTGCACACTGCCCCACAGGCCGTCGGAGCACAGCATGGCAACGTCGCCCGGCTCCAGGTTGACCGGTCCGCCGATATCGATCAGCGGCAGATTGGGCGAGCCCAGGCAGTTGTAGATCTTGTTGCGCTCCGGGTGGTGCGCGACCTGCATTGGCAGCACACGGTCCTGTTGCAGCAGGTTCTCGATCTTGGAGTGATCGCGCGTGCGCGTCACCAGTTCGCCCTTGCGCATCAGGTACATGCGCGAATCGCCGGCGTGCGCCCAGTGCAGCGAGCCGCGCTGGGCCAGCGCGCAGACGATGGTCGTGCGCGGCGCATCGGGCAGGCCGTTCGTCTCGGCATAGCGATGGATGTCACGGTGCGCGAGCATGATGCTCTCGTGCAGGAAATCACGCGGATTGCGAATCGACGGACGTGCGTGGCGCTGGAACTGGCGCGCCATGGTCTGCAGCGCTTGTTGGGCGGCAACTTCGCCCAGGGAATGCCCGCCCAGGCCGTCGCACAGCACCATCAGCATGGCATCGCGCGTGAAGCAGTAGCCCATGCGGTCCTGGTTGACGCGTCGCGCGCCTTTTTTGCTTTCTTGATAAACCGAGAATCGCATTGCGGCTAGATGAGTATTCGATGTGGAGATGCGGTGCAGCGGCAAGTCCTGCCTAGTGTTGCACCGTTTTGAAATCATACTCCGCCTATCGGCGGCGACTTGGCTGTCAACTGTCCCGGCGGCGCAACAGGCGGCTCATGAAACGTGTCGTCAACGCCTCTTTTTCTTCAGGCACCGGGCCACCCTGGGTGATGGCGGTCAACGCCTGCAGTTCGGTCAGCGCGTTGCTTTCTTCACGCAGCACTTTTTGCAGGCGGAACACGCTCTGGGGGCGCTCTTCCGGCTTCATCTTCAGGCACCAGCCAACCAGATCGATCAGGCTGGCCGTATAGACCTTGCGCAGGCGCTCCAGGCCTTCTTCCAGCTTGTCGTCTTTCTCACGCTGCGTGGCTTCCTGGGGCGGCGTGCCGGCCATGCAGGCATAGATGGTGGCGCCGATGCTGTAGATGTCCGTCCACGGGCCCAGCTCGTTGTGCTTGCGGTACAGCTCCGGCGCGGCAAAGCCCGGCGTGTACATCGGCTGGAAGCGCGAGGCCTCGGCGGTGAGCGTCTGCCGCGCGGCGCCAAAGTCGAGCAGGATCGGCGAAAAGTCTTCGCGCAGGTAGATGTTGCCGGGCTTGATGTCGAGGTGCAGCAGCTTGTGGATGTGGACTTCGCGCAGCCCGCTCATCAGGTCATGGAAGACCTGGCGAATGAAGCGTTCACGCAGCATCTTCAGCTTGCCTTGCTGACGCGCGGTGAGGATGTGCTCCTGCAGCGTTTTACCCTGCTCATACGTCATCACCATGTAGACGGTGCCATTTTCCCGGAAGAAATTGAGCACGCGCACGATGGCAGGGTGGGAAATCTTGGCCAGCGACCGGCCTTCTTCAAAGAAGTATTTGAGCCCGAGCCGGAATGCACTCGCGCTTTCTTCGGGGACGACCGGAATCAATTCGCCCGGCGCACGACGCGCCAGCGAAGACGGCAGGTATTCCTTCACGGCCACCGGCGTCCCATGTTCGTCGGTCGCAAGATAGACGAAGCTGAACCCCCCGCTGGCCAACTTCTTTACAATACGATAATTGGACAGCAAGGTGCCGACCGGCAACGGGGCACTGCGTGGCTGTCCTGAGCCTTTTGACTCTGTCATGGGTTTGTGTGGCGAAATGGCTGTCGGATTCTCCCTGACCAGTCCACACGTTGTAAAGCGACAAAAGGTGGGGGATTCCCCGCCAATTCCGGGCGTTAAATAACCGCCGCCGGATTTCCTGATTCGATCAAGAACAACACACCACGACTCCATGATCTACAGCATGACCGGCTACGGCGTTGCGACGCGCCAGGCAGCCTTTACCGATGCCCATGGCGCACCCAGCGGGAGCGTCGCCACTGTCTCGGTCGAATTCCGCACCGTCAACTCGCGCTTTCTCGATCTACTGTTCCGGGCGCCGGAAGAGTGCCGCGCCTTCGAGCCGGCCCTGCGCGAAATGCTGATGAGCGCACTGTCGCGCGGCAAGCTGGAGTGCCGGATTAACCTGCAGCGACAGGAAGCCGCCAGCGATGTTGCGGCGCTCAATGTGGACCTGCTGCAACAACTCGCCAAGCTGGAGCAGGCGGTCACGCGCCACCTGCCGGCATCGGGTTCGCTGCGCATGGGCGAAATCCTGCGCTGGCCCGGCGTCCTGGCCGAGCCACAACTGACACAGGACGCGCTGCGCGATGCCGTGATCGAGGCTGCCAAAGAGGCGCTCACGCAACTTCTGGAATCACGTCGCCGCGAAGGCGATGCGCTCAAGGCCGTGCTGCTTGACCGTGCTGACGCAATGCTCGCCATCGTCGACAAACTCACGCCGATGGTGCCGGTCCTGATCCAGCAGCATCAGGACAAGCTGACCGAGCGCCTGCGCGAGGCGTTTGGCCTGGCTGCGCCGGAAGGCACGCCGGCATTGACGCGCGACGAACTGTCCGAGCGCATTCGCCAGGAAGCCACCGTTTATGGCATCCGCATCGATATCGCAGAAGAACTCTCGCGCCTACAGGCACATCTGCGCGAGACGCGCCACATCCTGGAGAAGGGCGGCCAGATCGGCAAGCGCCTGGACTTCATGATGCAAGAGCTGAACCGCGAGGCGAATACGCTCGGCTCCAAGGCGGCCGCCAAGGAGTTGGCGGATGCATCGATGGAACTCAAGCTGCTCATCGAGCAGATGCGCGAACAGGTCCAGAACCTCGAATAACTCGAAACCATAGAACTAGAACATGCCATCCTCTCAAGCGCACTCTGCCGTCGATACGCCCATCGAGAATCATTTTCCGGGCAGCCTGTTCATGGTCGTGGCACCGTCCGGCGCCGGTAAGTCGACGCTGGTGAATGCGCTGCTGGCGCAGGATTCCTCGATCCGCCTGTCGGTCTCCGCCACCACGCGCAAGCCGCGTCCGGGCGAGCAGCACGGCCGTGAATACAACTTCATGACCGTCGAGGAGTTCAAGGCTTGCCGTGATCGCGGCGAGTTTCTCGAATGGGCCGAGGTGCACGGCAATTACTACGCCACTTCACGCGTGTGGATCGAAGAGCAGATGCGTGCCGGCACCGACGTGCTGCTCGAGATCGACTGGCAGGGCGCTCAGCAGGTGCACCAGCGTTTTTCCAATGCTGTCGAAATCTTCATCCTGCCGCCATCGCTCACAGCGCTGGAAGAGCGCCTGAAGAAGCGCGGCCAGGACGAGCCCAACGTGATCGTGCGTCGCCTCCTCGCGGCCGGCTCCGAGATGGCGCACGCACCCGAAGCCGACTACGTGATCATCAACGAAGTGTTCGATACCGCATTGGCCGAGCTGCGCACCGTGGTGCAGGCAACGCGTCTGCGCTTCGGTGCTCAAAAGGCGCGCCACGGCGAGCTGTTCGTCGAGCTGGGCATTCATTGAGCAAGCAGCGCATTCGCGTTTTTCAGCGCGATTGCGAAAGTGTGGTAGCGCCTGTGCCCCAGTGTTGTCCGAAGTGAGTGCTGCGCTGCTGCTAAAATATCGAGATCAACAAGATTTGCCACCAGGTGGAGTTTTCATGGCGCGTATTACCGTCGAAGATTGCTTGAAACAGATTCCGAATCGCTTCGAACTGGCATTGGCCGCAACGTACCGCGCCCGTCAGTTGGTGCAGGGCCACACGCCCAAGGTCGATGCCAAGGACAAGCCGACCGTGACCGCATTGCGCGAAATCGCATCGGGCCAGGTCGGTATCGAGATGCTCAAGAAGGTTCCGTCCTGAGCTGAGGCGCGTTACCTGGCATTACCTGGCGTGGTACGCTGCCTCGGTCATTGATCGTTCTGGCGATCTTTCATGGATTTGAAAGCCGCGAACGCACTAGACCCCGGCATGCCTACCTCGCCCGCTTCTTCGCCCAGGACCCAACATTCCGCCACGCACGGCAACAACGTGCCGTCGGTGGAATCGTCCGCGAGGTCGTCCGGTTCTGCGCCGGGCGTCTCCACGGGTCCTTCTGGGTCTTCCACCGTTTCCATCGTTTCCATGCCGTCCTCCGCTTCCGGCTCCGGCCCTGCGTCGCCTCGTACGGGCGCGCCGAACTTGCCTGATCCGCGTGGTGCCGACCTAGTAGGGGAGCGGGCAGCCCTGCCGCCAAAATCGCACAAGGGCGCAAGCGCCGACGCGCCCGAGCAGACAGCGATGCCCGAGGGTGCCGACACGCTCTTTATCGATGCGGTGTTGGAGCAGACCTATCGGCATCTGTTTGGTCCGACCTCGCAGCCCGCGGCACCGCCTCGCCAGCAGGTCGTTTCCATTTCGGGGCTGACCGAAAAGCTCTCGTATCTGAAGCCGGCTGATCTCAAGCTGGTGAAGGAAGCGTTCCACTTCTCCGATGAGGCGCACCTCGGGCAGTACCGCCAGAGCGGCGAGCCTTACATCACGCATCCCGTGGCCGTGGCAGAGATCTGCGCAGGCTGGAAGCTGGATGTGCAGTCGATCATGGCGGCGCTGCTGCATGACGTGATCGAAGACCAGGGCGTGACAAAGAGCGAGCTGGCCGAGAAGTTCGGCCCCAAAGTCGCAGAACTGGTCGACGGCCTGACCAAGTTGGACAAGCTCGAATTCCAGAGCCGCGAGCAGGCGCAGGCGGAGAGCTTCCGCAAGATGCTGCTCGCGATGGCGCGCGATGTGCGCGTGATTCTCGTCAAGCTCGCCGATCGTACGCACAACATGCGCACGCTCGACCACGTGCCGCCGGAGAAGCGCCGGCGCATTGCGGGCGAGACGATGGAGATCTACGCGCCGATCGCGCACCGCCTCGGCCTGAATACGACATACCGGGAGCTGCAGGAGCTGAGCTTCCGCATCGGCTCACCGTTCCGGTACGCTACGCTTGAGAAGGCGGTGAAGGCCGCGCGCGGTAATCGACGCGAGGTCGTGAGCCGCATTCTTGAAACGGCCCAGCGTGCGCTGACCGATGCGGGCATCCCGGCCGAGATGACCGGCCGGGAAAAAACGCTGTACAGCATCTACCGCAAGATGCACGACAAGCAGTTGTCGTTCTCGCAGGTGCTGGATGTGTATGGCTTCCGTGTGGTGGTCGACACGCAGATGCAGTGCTACATGACGATGGGTGCGCTGCACAGCTTGTACAAGCCGATGCCCGGTAAGTTCAAGGATTACATCGCCATCCCCAAGATCAACGGTTATCAGTCGCTGCACACGACGCTGGTGGGCCCGTTCGGCACACCGGTCGAGTTCCAGATCCGCACGCGCGAGATGAACCAGATTGCGGAAGCCGGCGTGGCCGCGCACTGGATGTACAAGCAGCACCACGACGAGCCCGATCGCGCGCAGCAACAAGCGCATCAGTGGCTGCAATCGCTGCTCGATATTCAAAGCCAGACGGGGGATTCGCAGGAGTTTCTTGAGCACGTCAAGATCGATCTGTTTCCGGATGCCGTCTACGTGTTCACGCCCAAGGGCGAGATCCGTGCTCTGCCGCGCGGCGCCACGGCGCTGGACTTCGCCTACGCGGTGCACAGTGACCTGGGCAACCAGTGCGTGGCGGTCAAGATCAACAACGAGCTGCTGCCGCTGCGCACGGAGCTGAAGAACGGCGATATCGTCGAGGTGGTGACGGCGCCGTATTCGAAGCCGAACCCGGCGTGGCTCACCTTCGTACGCACCGGCAAGGCGCGTGCGGCGATCCGACATTTCCTCAAGACGGCCAAGCTGGATGAGGCGATCCAACTTGGCGAGCGTTTGCTCGAGCAGGCGCTGCGTCAGATCGGCATCGACATGAAGGCCGTGTCTGCCCAGGTGTGGGAACGCATCGTGCAATGGACAGGCAACAAGGCGCGTGAAGACGTCTTCGCGGATCTCGCACTCGGCCGGCGAGTGGCCGCCGTGGTTGCGCGCCGCCTCGAAATCCTTCTGCAGGAAGGTGGCCACGACGGCGACGAGGCGTTGATGGCGGCCGTACACACCTTTGCTGGCGAAGAAGCGCCCGCCGTCACCGTCAGCGGCGACGAAGGCATGGCGATGGTGTTCTCGTCATGCTGCCGCCCCATTCCCGGTGACCCGATCGTCGGCTATATCGGCAAGGGCGAAGGCTTGCAGATCCACGTGCAGGAATGCCGCGTGGCCAAGCGCCTGCATGGCAAGGATCCGGAGCACTGGATTGACGTCATGTGGGCTGAACATACGACGCGTGCGTTCGACGTGTCGATCAAGGTGCTGGTGCGCAATACGAAGGGCATTCTTGCGCGCGTAGCAGCGGATTTGACTTCGGCTGACGCCAACGTGGCCCACGTATCGATGGAGCAGGAGGGCGATCAGGAGGCGACGTATATGACGTTCCTGATCCAAGTGCACGACCGCGTGCACTTGGCCGATGTGATGCGCGCGCTGCGGCGCAACCCGGATGTGATTCGCATTGCGCGAGATCGCGGCGGAGATTGATGCTCCACGCAAAAACAAAAAGGCGAGGCCAGAGGGCTTCGCCTTTTTTGTTTGTGGTCCGCTTGCCGCGCACACACTAGAGCGCTTTGACGCAGCGCTGCATGCGAGTTCGGCACGGACAAAAGAAAAGGGCTTCCATTTCTGGAAGCCCTTTTCGTTCTCGTATTAGGTTGGCGCGGCTGGCAGGATTCGAACCCACGACCCCTTGGTTCGTAGCCAAGTACTCTATCCAACTGAGCTACAGCCGCAACCGAGAAATGAGATTATACAGAGATTTTTCGTCTTGTGAACCCCCTTCTTCACTTTTTCTTCGAGAGGGACCAACTTTCTATAATGGAGCCTTGATCCACCGTGGCTTCCATCATGAACAAGGCTTTCGTCCGGGAAGATTCCGGCGATGACGAAGACGACCTGCCCGAGGGCGCTGCGCCCTTGCCGCCGGGTTCCAAGAACTACATCACGCCAGCGGGCTACGAGCGCTTGCGCACTGAGCTGATGCACCTCATCGACACCGAGCGGCCTGAGGTGGTCGGCATCGTGTCGTGGGCCGCATCCAATGGCGATCGCTCTGAAAACGGCGACTACCTTTACGGCAAGAAGCGCCTGCGCGAGATCGATCGCCGCATCCGCTTTCTCACGCGCCGTATCGAGAAGGCCGAGGTGGTCGACGCCAGCTTGCAGGGCGACAACGATCAGATCTTCTTTGGTGCGACAGTCACCTACGTCAACCAGCGTGGTGATGAGACTACCGTCACCATCGTCGGCATGGATGAGGTCGATCTGGACATCGGGCACGTGAGCTGGATCTCGCCGATTGCGCGTGCGCTCATCAAGGCGCGCGAGGGGGACACTGTGCCCCTGCGCACGCCGACGGGCGTCGAGCAGATCGATATCCTCGAAGTCAAATATCCGCCGCGCGCAGCTTGAGTGTGGACTCAGGCCGGGTGCCCCAGACAGTAAGCACCGAAGGCGATCACTGAGCAGGCCGACAGGCGCCGCGCTGTGAGTGACTCCTTCAGGAACAGTCGGCCTAGCAGCGCGGCAAACACCACCGACGTTTCGCGCAGGGCTGAGACGGGCCCCATCGGCGCGAGCGTCACAGCCCAGATGACGATGCCGTAGGCGATGAGCGAGACCACGCCGCCGCCAAACGTCTTGAGCGTGTTGGCGTCGCGCAGGTCGATGTTCAGCGGGCCTTTCCACGCGCGATAGAGCAGCACCATCGGCAAGCCGTCGAGCATGAACAGCCATGCCGAGTATGCATTTGCATTGCCTGCCGCACGCGCGCCGATACCATCGCACACCGTGTAGCACGCGATGAATACGCCCGTGGTGAGTGCCGCCAGCGTCGAACCAAGGTCGGCCTTGCGGCCCCGCGCCAAGCTGAGGATGCCGCCGCTCACCAGCACCACGCCCGCCAGCGCAATCACACCCGGCATTTCGCCCGCAAACAGCGCGGCGCCCATCGTTACCAGCAGCGGCGATGATCCGCGCGCAATCGGATACACCTGCCCGAACTCGCCAAACCGATACGCGCGCGCGAGGAATACGTTGTAGCCGACGTGCAGCACCGCGGACAGCGCCACATACGGCCAAGCGGCCGGCGCGGGCAACGGCAATGCAATCGCCATCGGTATTGCTGCCGCGCCTGAGGCCAGCGTCATCAACGTGATGGCGCGCAGGCGATCGGAGCCGCTTTTCAGCAACGCATTCCATGAGGCATGGAGCAGGGCGGCGCAGAGAACCAAGGCGATGACGGCGGGGGTCACGGTGACGATGTGCGTGAAGTGAGAGTCGGGTCGATTTTTCTCACTCGATGCTGTGTCAGTGAGAGCAAGAAGGTGCCAGCGTAGCGCTGCAAAGTGTGATCAACAATCGATATATACTGACTCGATCTGTGCAAAAAACTCACGCGAGATGCGCCAGTTGCCCCCTCTGAATGCCGTGCGTGCCTTTGAATCTGCGGCGCGCCATCTGAGCTTTACGCGTGCGGGCGAGGAGCTGAATGTCACGCATGGCGCGGTCAGCCGCCAGGTTCAGGCACTGGAGGCGTGGCTGGGTGTGTCGCTGTTTCGCAGGCTGAATCGGCGAGTGGAACTGACCGATGCGGGCCAGCGCTACCTTGCCGAGATTGGCGTAGCGCTTGATCGCATCAGCACGGCCAGCCAGGCGTTGCGCGACCGGGATGCTGTACGCATCCTTCGTGTGAACAGCATCCCGACGTTCACGATGCGCTGGCTGATTCCACGGCTCTCGACGTTTCAGATGCGCTTTCCGCGCGTGGAGGTTCGGCTGACCACCTCCATTGAAGAGATCGAAGACTTGCCCGACCATTTCGACGTGATCATTCGCGGCGGGCCGGAGGTTCATGCGGGCTTTCAGTCAGGACGCTTTCTGGACGAGAGCCGCTTTCCGGTGTGCAGTCCGGTGTTGCTGGAGCGCTTGCCGTTGTTGAGCCCATCCGACTTGCGGCATCACACGCTGCTGCATTCGGATACGCTGCCCTCGGTGTGGCCAAGCTGGCTTGTGCTGGCCGGCGTGCCGAACCTGCGGCCCGCACATGCGCTTACGTTTGAGCATTTCTATCTGTCGATTCAAGCCGCCATCGATGGCCTGGGTGTCGCGATGGGTCCATCTGCACTCATCACGGATGATTTGGAGGAGGGGCGTCTTGTGGCGCCGTTCCCGAATCTCGCGCTGGTCGCACGCAGTTACTACTGGTACAGCCCTGCGCGCAATCTTGGTGACGAAGTGGTGCAGGCGTTTTGCGCGTGGCTGGGCGAGGAACGACCGCAACGTCACGCAAACGTGAACACATTTCCGCCCTCCGGTAACGGAGGTAACGCCGCGTAACACCCTAGAGGCGACGGCGGAACACGATGCTACGATCCATTCAAGTTCGATTGGTTTGAGAAGGAGGTCCTCACATGAAGAAGAACGCATGGATTCTCGCTGCATGCCTGGCGGCCGCCGGTGCGGCCGGTTCGATCGCTTTGCCTGCACAGGCACAAGTGTCGATCGGTGTGCAGATCGGCCCGACCTACGCGCCACCGGCGCCTCAGTACGAGCCTGTGCCGGTCTTGCAGCCGGGCTACGTATGGGTGCCGGGTTACTGGCAATGGCGCGATGGCCGCTATGTATGGCGTCGCGGCTATCGCGAACATGGCCGGCCGGGTTACCACTGGCGCGAGCCGCGTTGGGAGCAGGGTCCGCACGGCTGGCAAATGCGTGACGGTGGTTGGGATCGCGGCGACGACGGCCGCTGGCGTGGCCGCGATCGCGACTGGGATCACGGTCGCGATCGCGACGACCGTTACCACTGCCCCCCGGGCCACGCGCGCAAGGGCGAATGCTGATGATGTAACGACGGGCCGGTCATGTACCTGCCTGTTTTTTGCGGGCAGGTCTGTCGACGCCGCAGCCGCCGGATAAGAGGCCGCGGCGCTTTCCGGGAGGCAACATGACAATGGAATCGAACTGGCGCACCGAGCTGTACAAAGACTTCGACGTCTACGTACTGGCCATTCCCCGTGCCGAGCGCAAATCCGACAAAGGCGGGGAGGGACCCACGCAGTGGGATTTTGTCGTGCGCATCTGCGAGTCCGGCGCAGACCCGACGGCCGTCGAAACGCTCGTCGCCCATTCGCATGACGACCGCCCGCTGCCCACGCGGGAAGCCGCCGAAGATGCCGGGCTCACGCGCGGCTATGGCTTGATCGATGAATTGCTGGGACGCAACCCCGTCCAGCAGTCGATCGATCTCTGACGTGGGTTACGCCGCCAGCGCTGTGTCGCGAACGTGCCGGCGCGCGAATTGCCACCACAGCCACGTCGAGTCGGGACCCGGCGCGTGGAATGCGTAGCGCGGGTCGCCGCCGCTCCAGGCGTGGCCCATGGTAGTGAGTTGGCACAGGCTGACGACGCATTCGCCGTCGCGTATGTCGTTGCGCAGGACATAACCCTCGCCTCGCGTCGTTTCGCGTAAGACGTTGGCCCCCTCGCCCAGATGGTTCAGTGCGCGGAATTGCGCGGCCAACTGCGCCTGGTTGGCCGGGTTGACGGCCTCATCGCGCAGGCCGTGCAGAAGCATCGTCGGCATGCCGGGGTAGGTGGCCACGTTCACCACGCTTGAGAGCGCATCGACGGCGTCGACGCGTGCCCCGCGACGCATCAGGTTCAATGCAGACGCTGGCGAGCGTGCGACACCCAGGGCCGGCCCCGAATGCAGCGCCAGTGCGGCGAACAGCCTCGGATGGCGCAATGCCATCAGGCCGGCCAATCCCGCGCCAGCTGACAAACCTGCCAGATACACGCGCGAGGGGTCTGCGCCGGTTTGTGCCAGGGTTTGTTCGATCAGTTGAGCAATGCCGTCGGCCTCGCGCGCGCCGGCGTGCTCCGGGTCATACCAGTGCCAGCAGCATTGCGGATGCGCGCGGCGCGGCTGCTCCGGATACAGCACGATAAAACCCTCGCGATCTGCCAGTGCGTTCATGCGCGTGCCATGCGCCAGTACTTCTGCCGATTGCTTGCAGCCATGCAGCATCACCATCAGTGCAGGGGGTTTGCTGCCGCGTGTGGGCGGCGTGTAGAGCCAGTATTCAGGGCGGCGCGCCACCACGGCGGGCGACTCGGGTTCGTAGATGAATTGTTCGCGCACGAAGGTACCCTGGGTGGGCGTCGGGCGTATGCGGCGCGGGCTATCGCGGCGTGCGGTTGGCTTGAGCGGCTTAACCGGTTTGGGCGGCCATGACTGGCGGCCAAAGCCCGGCGTGGTCAGGGCGTCGACTAGCCGGGTGATGGATTTCATCCAAGTACGGTGCATGGCGGCGGAAATGGGCGCGGATGAGGACGATGGTGCCCGTGCTCTCCGAAGGGCCGCAAGTGGTTTCGATATTGGTAAGACAGTGTGCCAGTGATTTTGTTGCGTTGCAGCATTCAAAGTGGGTGAAGCGCCTCTTGAACGCCTCATCGCGGCTCAAAGTTTGCAATTGCGCCTGAGACTGTCATGGAGACACCGCAGGTGAGCGGCTACACTGCCGCGACGGGCCAGGCCCCCAGGGCATGCCCTTCAGCTTTCCCGTTCCCCGTTGTGTACTTATGGAGGTCGTTATGGGTTTTTTTGACTTCATCAAAGAGGCTGGCGAGAAGCTTTTCCACGGCAGCGCTGCGGCCGCGCCGGCCGATGCATCGGCGGATGCCGACGCCGCCAAGGCAGCCGACGATGCCAAGGGCCAAGCCATCCAGGACTACATCGCGCAACAGGGCCTGAGCGCCACGGCGCTTTCAGTGCAGGTTGAAGGCGATGCTGCCAAGGTATTTGGCGTAGCGCCCGACCAAGCCACGCGCGAAAAGATCATCCTGTGCTGCGGCAACGTCGAGGGCATCAAGTCGGTGGATGACCAGATGTCGGTCAATACCGAGTCGGAAGAATCGCAATGGCACACGGTGGAGCGCGGCGATACGCTTTCGGCCATCGCCAAGAAGTTCTACGGCGATGCCAACAAGTACCCCGCCATCTTTGAAGCCAACAAGCCGATGCTGTCGAATCCGGACAAGATCTATCCGGGGCAGAAGCTGCGCATTCCGGCGGTGTGATCTGTCTGGCGGTTGCATCAAGACAAAGGGCCTTCGGGCCCTTTTTTCTTTTGCTCACGCATGACGGCTGAGTGAGACACCTGTCGCATGCACTGCGACGTCTGTCTCGTTCGGCAGCGCTTTGCCGAGACGTCTTCAGGTGCCTGTCCATCTGCGGTTGCGATACCGCAATCCCTTGCGCCGAAAGGCTTTGCTGGCATTTTCCATGCACGCGTGCTGCTTGCCATCGCAGCTGGCACCCCTCTTGCAATTCCCGATCAGCCGGCACAGCAGCCGGACACCGATACGAAAGCAAGAGGAGACTTTGCATGGACCCCACACCGCAACATCTTCTGTGGATGTACGAGAAGATGATCGAGATTCGCCAGTATGAAGAGGCCATGGCGAAGGTCTATCTGGAAGGCAAGCTGCCGCCGAAAATCCAGAAGGGACTGGCCTTTGATATTGGCGCAGGCCCTGTGCCTGGCGAGATGCACCTGTCGGCGGGGCAGGAGCCGGTAGCGGTGGGCGTGTGTGTGCATCTGCGGCCCGAAGACACCGTGGTCGGCCCGCACCGCGCCCACCATTTCGCCATCTCCAAGGGCGTGCCCCTGGATGAAATGACCGCCGAAATCTTCGGCAAGGCAACCGGTCTTGGCCGCGGCAAGGGCGGCCACATGCACCTGTTTCACCCGGAGACCAAGTTCTCGTGCAGCGGCATCGTTGGCGCGAGCATGCCGCAGGCCTGCGGCGCTGCGCTGGCCGCGCGCAAGCTGAACAAGGACTGGGTGGCCATCGCGGTGTTTGGCGAGGGCGCGGCCAACCAGGGCGCGTTTCATGAATCGCTGAATCTGGCCGCGCTTTGGAAGCTGCCCGTCGTCTTCATCTGCGAAGACAACAAGTACGGCATTTCTGTCGAGAAAGCCGATTCGACGTCCGTGCCTTCCAACGATGTACGAGCTGCCGGCTACGGCATGCCTGGCGTGCTGGTGGACCGCAACGACGCCGTGGCCGTGTATCACGCGGCCGGCGAGGCCATCGCGCGAGCGCGTCGCGGTGAGGGCCCGACGCTCATTGAGGTCAAGACCGACCGCTACCTCGGGCACTTCCAGGGCGATCCGGAAACCTATCGCCCGAAGGACGAAGCGAAGCATCTGCGCGAGTCCGATCCCATCAACCTGCTCGGCAACAGTCTGCGCGCTTCGGGGCTGCTCGATGACAACGCAGATACCGCGCTGCGGGCCGCCATCGCGGCGCGCATTGATGCAGCGTACGACTTCGGTCGCAACAGCCCATACCCCGATCCGAGCGACGCGCTGAATCACGTTTTCGTTCACTAAGCAGCCCCTGCGGCCATCACAGGAGACTCACCATGCAAGCCTCACACGGCGCGGCGCAGGGCGCGCGCACCCTCACCATGGCGCAGGCCATTTCCGAAGCGATCGGCCAGGAAATGGAACGCGACCTGCGTGTCTTCGTCATGGGCGAAGACATCGGGAAATACGGCGGCATCTTCAGCGCCACCACCGGGCTGCTCGACCGCTTCGGGCCGGATCGCATCATGGACACGCCGATTTCAGAAACGGCGTTTATCGGCGCTGCGCTCGGCGCGGCAGCAGAAGGGTTGCGCCCCATTGCCGAGCTGATGTTCGTGGATTTCTTCGGTGTGTGCTTTGACCAGATCTACAACCACCTGGCGAAGAACACCTACATGTCCGGCGGCCGTGTTGCGCTGCCGGCGGTCATCACGACCGGCATCGGCGGGGGCTATAACGATGCGGCCCAGCACTCGCAATGTCTGTACGCCAGCTTTGCCCACCTGCCGGGCATGAAGGTGGTCGTGCCGTCCAACGCGTATGACGCCAAAGGCTTGATGATCCAGGCCATCCGCGACGACAACCCCGTCATCTTCTGCTACCACAAAGGCATCATGGGCCTGTCGTGGATGTCCTATTTCGAGGGCAGCACGAACGCGGTACCCGAAGAGGCCTACGCGATCCCCTTCGGGCAGGCCCGCGTGGCACGCGAAGGCCGCGACGTGACCATCGTCACGCTCTCGCAGATGGTGCAGAAGTCACTGCTCGCGGCCGAGCAACTGGCCGCCGAGGGCATCGATGTCGAGGTGATTGACCTTCGCACCATCGTGCCGCTCGACCGCCAGGCCGTGCTGCGCTCGGTGGCCAAGACCGGCCGTCTGCTGGTGGCAGACGAGGATTACCTCAGCTTCGGCCTGTCGGGCGAGATTGCCGCCATCGTGGCGGAGAACCTCGACACCGTGGCATTGCGCGCGCCCGTGCGGCGGCTCGCGGTGCCGGATGTGCCCATCCCGTATTCCCGTCCGCTCGAGCAGTTCGTCATTCCACAGGTCGACAGCATCGTCGCCCAGGCGCGTGCACTGGTGCAGCACCAACCCGTTTCCTATTCACTCAAGCGAGAAGCAGCATGATCGACATCGTGATGTCCGACGCCGTCTGGCAGGACGTTGAAGACGGCACCGAGGCCCTGTTGCAGGATTGGCTCGTCAAGCCCGGCGATGCGGTGAGCGCGGGGCAGGCATTGGCGGTGGTCGAGCTGGTCAAGACGACGCACGAGGTGGCAGCGCCTGCAGATGGTGTTGTTGCTGCGCTGGAGGTGGCGGCGCAGGACACCTTCGCTCGCGGCGCTGTGCTCGCGCGGCTGGAGCCGAAAGCATGAGTCAAGCCCTGGCTTTCGTGCCTGATGCCGGCGAGCGTCGTGTCGTGCCGCTTGCCGGCATGCGCGGTGCCATCGCCCGCACCATGAGCGCTGCCTGGCAGGTGCCACGCGTGGCGCAGGCGATCGAGGTGGATGCGTCACGGCTGGAGGCGGCAGTGCAGGCTCTGCAGCAGCAACTCGGGCCGCAGTGCAAGGTCACGCTGACGGCCTTCGTGCTGCGTGCGGTGGCATTGACGCTGCGCGAGCATCCGCGCCTGAACGCACGCCTGCAGGAGAAAGAGATCGAGCTGATGCCGGAGGTCAACATCGGCTTGGCCGTCAGCCTGGACGAAGGACTGATGGTGCCGGTGCTGCGCAATGTCGATACGCAGTCAGTTGCCGACATTGCCGCCGAAAGCCGCCGTCTGGCGGCGGGCGCCCGTGCTGGCACGTTGTCGGCCGGCAGCTATCAGCACGGCACATTCACCGTGACCAATCTCGGCATGACGGGCATCGACAGCTTCACGCCCATCATCAACGTGCCGCAGGTTGCCATCCTCGGGGTGACGCGTGTTGCCAAGCGGGTGGTGGTCAAGGACGACTGCATCGTGATCGCGCCAATGATGGGCTTGCATCTCATCTTCGATCACCGCGCGGTGGACGGCTACCCGGCCGCACGCTTCCTGACCGATCTGAAAACACGGCTGGAAAGCCTCGAAGGCCTGTGATGCTTGCGCCCGACTTTCTCTCCGACGGAATCCACTGCGCAGAAGAGCAGGAGTGGAACCGCGCGCAACTTGCGCAACCGGTCCTGCGGCCCGCGGTACGGCTGTGGTCGTATGCGGGGCCCGGCGTCGTCCTGGGCCGTGCGCAGGCGGCCTTGCATCCGGGCATGGCAGGCGGTGCCACGCCGGTGGTTGTGCGCGACGCTGGAGGTGGCGCCGTGCTGGCCGGGCCCTGGATGTTGTCGGCGTCGATCGTGCTGCCAGCCGATCACCCGCTGGTGGCGGGTACCGGCACGGTGTCGAGTTACCGATGGTTGGGCGTGCTGCACGCAGGGCTGCTGCGAGACCTCGGCATTCCCGCCTACGCGGTGCCGCCCGAGGAACTGCAGATGACGCCGCCGGCCCGATCGCTCAAGTGGGCCTGCTTCGGTTCGCTCTCGCCATGGGAGGTGGTGGTCGGACAACGCAAGATCGTCGGCCTCGCGCAGGTACGTCGGCGCACGGGTGTGCTGCTGACGTGCGGCACGCTCATCTCGCCGCCCGACTGGCCGCTGCTGTGCGCTGCATTGGGGGCGAACCCTGCGGATGCGCAGCGCCTGCGGGCCTGCACGACGTCCTGCACCGAGCAGTTGGGTGCGCCGCTGCTGGCGACCGTACTGGCCGAAGGTCTGCACCACATGCTCGTCGATGTGCTTGGCGAGCATGAGCCCACGAATGAATCCCGTCATTCCCGCCGCGAGCCGCATCCGACGCAGGTAACTCGGTCCGCCACAGCAGGCCCGTGAGCTGGCGGTCAACGTTGTGCATTTCAACAAGATAAGGCGCGCGCTGTGCTCGCCCGATAACGGAGGCAACCAACATGAAACCCACGCCAGCCGCTGGCTCTGCCATGCGTGTTTTGGACAAGCAACCCAAGGTGTCGCGACGCGGCTTTCTGCGCGGTGGCGGCCTGGCCGCCATCAGCGTCACGGTCGTCCCGGCGGCCATGGCGGTCACCAAGGATGTGGTGGTCGAGCAGAGCTTTCCTCGTCTGGGCACGGTCACTGGCAAGACGCTGGTGCGCATGGCGCGCGACATCTATCCGCACGACAAGCTGGCCGAGAAGTTCTACGTGGAGGCAGTCGCGCCCTATGACGCCGCTGCAGGTAAGGAGCCCGCAGTGAAGGCGCTGCTGATCGATGGCGTGCACGACCTAGACCAACGCGCCAGGCAACGCTATGGCGTGCCTTATGCCCAGGTGAAGACCGAGAGCGAACGTGTGGCGTTGCTCAAGGACATTGAATCCACGCCTTTCTTCAAGAGGGTCCAGGGGGATCTGGTCACCGGTCTCTACAACAACAAGAAGCTCTGGCCTCTGTTCGGCTACGAGGGTTCGTCGTGGCAGAAGGGCGGCTATCTGCACCGCGGCTTTGACGACATCGACTGGCTATAAGCCTCGGCACATAAAAAAACGGAGACAACCATCATGACGGATCAGGCAAAGTTTTCCCTCGACGACGACAGCGTCGTCGTGATCGTCGGCTCGGGCGCGGGCGGCGGCACGCTTGCAAACGAGCTGGCGCAGCGCGGTGTCAAATGCGTGGTGTTGGAAGCGGGGAAGCACTACACGCAGGCCGATTTCGAGAACGACGAATGGGCCATGTTCAACAAGATTTCGTGGCTCGACAAACGCATCTCGGCGGGCGGTTGGCACCACACCAAGACGTATCCGAACCTGCCCGCCTGGATCGTGAAGGGCGTAGGTGGTTCCACGGTGCACTGGTCGGGTGTGGCACTGCGTTTTCAGGAACACGACTTCCACACCAAGACCACTTACGGCGCCATCGACGGGGCCAACGTGTTGGATTGGCCCATCACGCTGTCCGAGCTTGAGCCGTACTACGAACTGGCCGAGAAGAAGATGGGCGTGTGCGGCACCAAGGCCAGCGGCTTGCCCCCCATGCCGCCCAACAACCACTACAAGGTGATCGAGGCGGGGGCAAAGAAGGTCGGCTACAAGCACATCGTGCGTCCAGCTGCGTCGAACTCCGAACCGTACGACGGTCGCCCGGGCTGCATGCAGATCGGTTTCTGCATGCAGGGCTGCAAGATCGGCGCGAAATGGTCGACGCTCTACACCGAAGTGCCGCGCGCCCAAGCCACCGGCAATGTCGAACTGCGGCCCGAGTCGATGGTGCTGCAGATCCAGCATGACAAGCAGGGCCGTGCCAATGGTGTGCTCTATGTCGACAGCAAGGGCCGCAAGCAGCTGCAGAAGGCGCGGGTGGTCTGTGTGGCGGGCAACTCCATCGAATCGCCGCGGCTGCTGCTCAACTCGGCGTCAAGCATGTTCCCCAATGGGTTCGCAAATTCGTCAGGCCAGGTGGGCAAGAACTACATGAACCACGCCACGGCTGCGGCGGTGTCGATCCACAAGAAGCCGGTCTACATGTATCGCGGTTTTGACATTGCGGCGGTGGTGGCTGACGAGGTCCCACTCAACACCAAGCGCGGGTTTGTCGGCGGTT
Source organism: Ralstonia mojiangensis (assembly GCF_023955645.1). NCBI lineage: Bacteria > Pseudomonadati > Pseudomonadota > Betaproteobacteria > Burkholderiales > Burkholderiaceae > Ralstonia > Ralstonia mojiangensis. Next base: position 729,392 of record NZ_JAMXHU010000001.1, read on the forward strand.
ATTACCTCGAAGGCCTGGCCATCCATCTGCCGTACACGGCCGCGTTCATGAAGCCGGGCGGCTGGGGGCGCGATTTCACATCGGCCATGGAGATGTACGACCACATGAGCTGCGTGTGGGTCTGCGGTGAAGATATGGCCCGCGAGCAGAACACCATCACGCTGCATCCCACGGAGAAAGATCAGTACGGTCTGCCCATTCCGATCGTCACCAAGACCTATCACGAGAACGACGAAAAAATCACCGCGCATGGCCTGGTGCAATGGCGCAAGGTGTCCGAAGCGGTGGGTGCGACGCGCGTGATCGACATGCCCGCCTATCCGGCCAGCCACAACATGGGCACCAACCGCATGAGCGCGAAGGCCAGCGACGGCGTGGTCAACCGCTGGGGGCAGGCACACGATGTGAAGAACCTGTTCATCTCCGACGGCAGCCAGTTCACGTCGAGTTCGGCGGCCAACCCCACGCTCACCATCGTGGCCCTCGCGATCCGGCAGGCCGAATACATTGCCGGGGCATTGAACCGGAGGGAAATCTAAGCCAGCCAATCCGGTTGACCTTGCGTTGCCGTTACGTTGCGACAACTGGGTAAATCGATTAGCGTAGAACCGCATGTGCCCTCGCGCCCATGCCGGCAAAGACCGGCAGCGCGGGCTTTGTACCCTTCAAATGCGGCGGCTAAGGAGACAGTCGTGCAGCAAAAAGCACACCGCGCACATATCGAGCGGCTGCTCGCCTTCTCGCAGCAGCCGGGCGAGGCGCAGGGCGTCATCGAGCGCTCATGGCGGCGCTGCCTGGACGACTACGGCCGCGATCCGAGCCGCCCCACACCCGCCTACATCGTGGAGGCGCAGCGTCTGCGCGAGCACAAAGATCAGATCGAAGACTTCCTGAGCGTCGCGCGTACCGGCATGGAGCAGCTCTATAAGCGTGTCTCCGGCCTCGACTATGTGCTGCTGCTGACCGATGCCTACGGTGTCACGGTCGACTTCATCGGCAACGACAATCTGGATCGTGAACTCAAACGTTCAGGCCTGTACCTGGGCGCCGATTGGAGTGAGTCGCGCGCCGGTACCTGTGCGGTCGGCACCTGCATCGTCGAGCAGGCCCCTGTGACGTGCCATCAGACCGATCATTTCGACGCGTGTCACATCACGCTCACCTGCAACAGCGCACCTTTGTTTGATCCCACGGGCAACTTCCTGGGCGTGCTCGATGTGTCCGCTCTCAGTGCGCCTGCGCCGCGCGAAGGGCAGCACCTCGCGCTGCAGATGACGGCCATGTACGCACAGAAGATCGAAGACGCGAACTTCCTGCGCTACTTCCGCGACCAGTGGATCCTGCGGCTTGGGTCAACGTGGTCGCTGGTGGATGTGGATAGCGAAATCATGATCGCCTTCGATGCCAACGGGGTGATTCGCGGCATCAACAGCGGCGGCCGGCGCAAGCTGCGGCTCGAGAGCGATCCGCACGCCGATGTGCGTGGCCATCTGCTGACCGAAGTGTTTCGCGAAAACATGAGCGAGCTGTGGCGCATCGCCCGCGCGGGCACGTCATCCGAGCGCACGGCGATTCGGATGTTCGACCACGGGCTGTATTACGCGACGGGGATTCCGCCGCGCGGCGCGGCCAGCAAGCCGTCTATGCCGTCTGCGGCGGCAGCTCAGCCGGTGTTGCCCAGCCCCGAGGCCAGTGCTGCCCTGGAGGCTCTGGGCGCCGACGACCCACAGATGCAGCGGTTGATTTTGCAGGCCAAGCGCCTGGCCAACAAGCCGCTCAACATCCTAGTGCAAGGCGAGACAGGTACCGGCAAGGAAGTCCTGGCCAAGGCTCTGCACACCGCGAGCGAGCGCCGGGGCAAAGCGTTTGTCGCGGTCAATTGCGCCGCCATTCCCGAATCGCTGATCGAGAGCGAGCTGTTCGGCTACACGCCTGGCACCTTCACCGGCGCACGCAGCAAGGGCATGCGTGGCCTGATCGCGCAGTCAGATGGCGGCACGCTGTTCCTCGACGAAATTGGCGACATGCCGCTCCATCTGCAGAGCCGGCTGTTGCGTGTGCTGTCCGAACGCGAGGTGATGCCGCTGGGCTCGGAAAAGCCGACTCCGGTCGACCTGCGCGTGATTGCCGCCTCGCACCGTGATCTGCGCCAACTGATTGCCGAGCAGCGCTTCCGCGAGGATCTCTACTACCGGCTATGCGGCGCAACGCTGCACCTGCCGACACTGCGCGAGCGCTGTGACAAGGACTACCTGATCGCTCGTATCGTCGAGGAAGAAGCACGCCAGCTCGACATGCACGCGCAACTCGTGCCGGCCGCGCTGGCGGTGCTGCGCAGCTACCCGTGGCAGGGCAATGTACGGCAGTTGCGCAACGTGCTGCGTTTTGCGCTTGCCATGAGCGACGATGGCCTGATCGACGTTGACGCCTTGCCGCCGGAAGTTCTCGAAAGTACGACGGACGGCGCGGCAGGCCAAGCTTCAACCGTGGCTGATGTCGCGCCCGACAACGAGCGGGAAGTCCTGTTGGCTGCGCTGCGTCGGAACAAATGGCGTATCACCCACGTTGCGCAGGAGCTTGGCATCGCCCGCGCGACGGTCTATCGGCAGATGGACCGGTTCGGGATTGTCGCGCCGAATCAGCAATAGGCTGATAGGCCGGGCACTGGAAAGCCAAGGACGCTTGTTGCCGGGGTGGGGCGAATCGGCGCTTTGTTGGGGGGGGGAGGCGGGTTGAACACCCATCTGAGAAGCCAGAAATGCCAAAAGGGTTACAGGCAGAACCTGTAACCCTTTTTTATTCTGGTGCCGCTGACCGGAACTGCGTCGTTTTTCCGAAACATCCGCAAAAATCGACGATCCACCGCAAAGCCGCACCACGTAGCCATTTGTGACTGTTTTGAAGGGCAGGTAGGGGCCTGAAATTCGGCGTTCTGGTGTAAAAAGCCAGCAGTAATTACGCCAAATTTACGCCCGCTACCATGGCTACATTCACGAAGCGCAAGACCAAAGACGGCACTGTCTGGAAAGCGGAGATTGCCCGCCTGGGCGTGCGCGACAGCCGCACGTTCGACACCAAGGCTGAGGCCGCTGCGTGGGCGACGGAGCGCGAGGCGGACATCTTGGCCAACCACGGGCGCGGTGGCAAGCCGGCCAAGCGCACGCTGCGCCAGGTTGTCGAACGCTACACCGAAGAGGTGGCGCCCACCAAGCCAGGCGCGCGGTGGGAGCAAATTCGGCTCTCGGCGTTCTTGCGGGACACACCTGACCTCGCTGACCTCCTGGTCGGTGACATTACCAGCGACGATATGGGGAAGTGGCGCGATGCGCGCCTGGCGGGCAAGGTGGCCGGCCGCTTGGGCAAGCCTGTCGGGGCCAGCACGGTCAACCGCGAGCTGAACCTGCTTTCGGCCGTGTTCGAGGTTGCGCGGACGGAGTGGAAGTGGGTCCGCGACAACCCGACCCACGGGCTGCGCAGGCCAATCGACCCGCCACCACGGAACCGGCGCGTGTCTCCAAAGGAGCAGGCCGCCATGGTGAAGGCGCTGGATTTTCAGGATGGAGTGACGCCCACGTCCATGCAGCAGGAACTGGCGATTGCGTTCCTGGTGGCGCTGGAGACGGGGATGCGAAAGGGCGAGATTCTTGGCCTGACGAAGACGACGGCCCGCTTGGGTGAACGGCACGTCATTCTGCCCAGGACCAAGAACGGTGACCGCCGCGAGGTGCCGCTTACGGCGCGCGCCATTGAGCTGCTGAAGCTGTTGCCTGGCGATGAGGCAGGGCGGCTCTTTCGGTTGAGTGTTGGCACCGCTGACACGCTGTTCCGGCGCGCCGTGGGGAAAGCCGGCCTGAATGACCTACATTTTCATGACACGCGGCACGAGGCGTGCACGCAGTTGGCCAAGCGGGTGGATGTGCTGTCCCTGGCGCGCATCATCGGGCATCGGGACTTGAAGAGCTTGATGGTGTACTACAACCCGACCGCCGAAGAGCTGGCGGACCAGCTCGACGGCGTCGTGAAGACAGCTTAAGCGCGGCGCGGGCGGCCGCGTCCTTTGGGTAGACGGCCGCGATTGGCACGCGCCCACTGGATGACCTCGTCGGCAAACCAGAGGCGTTTGCCATGGCGGGCGTCGGTCGGCTGCACCGGCGCGGGAAAGCCCTCGCGCACCACCACCGCATCGGTGACGGTGTCGGGCGACAGGCCCATCCAGTTGCCAATGGCTGCAGCGTCCCACAGTTGATCCGATACCGGCACGGCCTGCAGGACGTTGCGGAGGTCTGACAGCAGGCGAGCAATGTCTTCCGGCGTGACGTTGCTTACTGCATATGGGGTCATGGTGGTCATGCTTTGGCTCCATTCGTATTGCATTCAAACACCCAACACTTCACCGTTTCCGGCCGCTTGGGCTGCGTGATGTATTCGCGGTTGAAGTGCGCATTGATCGCGCTGTTGACGGCGCGGATATCGACAAACTTGCGTTGGCGCGAGGTCTTGAGCACGCGCTTGAGGTCCGCGATCGGGGGCCGCTCGATGCGGCGTTCGCCGGCGACTTGTTCCATGTGCTGCAGGTTGATGGCGATGAGGCCGTCGCCGCGTGCGTGGTTCAGGATCGGGCGGTCGTCGTCGGCTGACTCGATGTAGTCGTAGACCTCCCAGAACTGCTGCACGTGCTTGTGATCCGCGCTGATCGCCTGTTGGCGCGCTGCGGCCATGCGGCCCAGCTCGTCGAGGGCGGCGGCGTGCTGCTCGTCGGAGAGCGGCAGCACGTGGCGCATGCTGTCGACCATGGCCATGATTTGCGCGTGGTTCTTGGCGATACGCACGGTCTTGATGTCGGGGCGGGCCATTAAGGCCTGCTCGTGCACGGATACGCGGGCGGCGAAGGTTTCCAGCACTTTCGACTCGGCCATGACGGTGGCCAGCAGAAACGCCGATACATCCTCGACCGGGATGCGCTCCAGCGCTTCGGCTGCGGCGCGTGTGGCTGAGGTCTGTGCCGAGCGGTCGCAGTAGATATGGACGATCCGCTGCAGCACGGCGTCGCTGGCGCTGACTTCTGCGTTTTGGCTGATGACGATGGCGCCACGGAAGGGCGGTTCATACGTCTCGTTGCCGCCGTTCTTCATGCCCCGCGCGCGGGTGCTGCGGCCGTTGTAGGCGGTCTTCAGCTCGTCCCAATCGAAGCCGCGCTGCTTGGCGCCTTCGTCGCCGCGGTCGCCCTCGATGAGCACGACGGGCAGGTTGGCCACCTGGGCGAAGTTCCGGGCCCGGGCGGCGAGCGATGACTTGCTCGGGTCGAAGCCTTCGTAGTCACGGCGGCCGCAGAGCTTCCAGAGGAATTCGATCAGCGTCGTCTTGCCGGCGCCTGGCTCGCCCACCAGCTCCAGGAACGGGTAGCTCTTGTGCTCCTGGCGGATCTGTTCTGCGAACAGGCTGCCGAACCAGAACGCCAGCGCGGCCAGGCCCTTGGCGCCGAAGGCCTGCCACAGCAGCGGCAGCCAGGTCGTCTGCAGGCCCTGCACGTCAGTGGAGAGGGACAGCGTTGCGGCCTGGCTGATGGTCTTGAGGGATAGCTTGCCGATGTCGAAGAAGTCTTCGTCGTTGAGCTGGTATAGCTTGCCGTTCTTCACCGCCACATCGCCGTAGACGTAGGTGCCGTATTCCTTCGTGTAGCCCACAAAATCGATGGTCTGCACCGTGGGAATGTGCGCGAGCTGCTTCTCCAGGTATTCGTCGAGCTGCTGGCCGGTGCCTGTGTACATGGCGCCGGGTGCCACGCCCAACAGGCGCTTCTTGAACTCGCTGCTGCTGGCGATTTGCGCGCTGGTGAAGGTGGCCTTGATGGGCTGGCCATCGTGCGGGAAGGCGACGCGGAAGTAGTACCAGGACTCGTCTGTCTGCGGGCTGGCCTGGTAGTAGAGCGCCGTGGGCAGGCAGTTGGCGATGGGCTGCACGATGCAGGCGCGCTGCAGGGCGTGCTCGCGCACTTCGTCTTCGGCCATGTCTTCGTGCACTTCGCGGACGGTGGTGCTTTCGCGCTGGAAGGCGTCCAGGTCGAGCTTGAACGAGTACAGACGGTTGCGGTGCTCGAACGGAAACTTCGCGTCGCCCGTGCGGCGGTACATCAAGCGGGCCTTGTCCGATGGCGTGGCGGCGGTGAAGAGGTCGCCCAGGTAGCGATATTCGTCCAGGTCTCGTTTGGAAAGGCGGTCGCGCACATGCAGCTCGTTCCAGTCGAGCTTGATCTTGCCGGCCTGCTTCGGCAGCGCGGCGGAAGCGGACCAGCCGTCGTTTTGGACGCGCTCGATGTGCTTGAGCGCGTACCGCCGGCCGGCGGGGTCGTTGTCCAGGGCGAACACCAGGTGCGGGCGACGGTGGCCGCCGGCGGCGCATTGCTCGGCCAGCGCGGCCAGTGCGGCGGTCGGGTAGTGCGAGCAGGAGAACGTCGCCACAGCCGCCACGTCGTGATGCATCAGCGCGATGGCATCAAAGATGCCTTCCACTAGCCACAGCTCCTTTGGCTGGGACGGCAGGGTGGGCGGTTGCCACCAGGTGCCCGCGTACGAGCCGCTGAAGGTGGCCTTGCGGTCCCCAAAGCGCTCGGGCTGGTCGATGATGCGTTCCCAATAACGGCCCTCGCTCAGGGGGAAGCGGACGGTGGCGCTGCCAATCTTCAGCTCGTGGCTGTAGTAGCTCTCTTGCGTGTACCAGCCGGCGACGCGCGCCAGGTCAAAGCCGCGTGCATCGCGCATGTAGGCATCGGCTGCAGCGTGGGGCGCTTCGGGCGTTTTGACGTAGCGGTCGCTCCAGGAAGCGAAAAGATCGGGGTACAGCTCTTTGGCGTGGAATTCAGCCGCGCAGTTGTTCAGCCGGTTGCAGCGCACGACCCAGGGCGCATCTGCAAAGGCCCACAGCGAGCGCTTGCCGCACGAGGGGCACGTGCCGTTCTCCAGCTTGTTCGATCGTTCCTTGAAGCCGTAGTCGTGCACCAGGCGCGACGCAAGGGCGGAGGAGAGGTCGAGGTTCATTGCGATCAGGGGGGATGGGTCAGTCGCCGACATCGCCGGCGGCGCGGCGTTTGAGGTCGACGGTGGATCGGTTGGCGCGGCGACGCTCGCGCACCGTTGCCATCGCCTTTGCGGCGGCGGTGACAGCGGCGCGCAGCGGCGGCGGCATGGCGTCGTATGGGGTGGTCAGGCGCAGGAAGCGGTGCATCCGGCGCACGTCCACATCGGTGACGACAGGCTCAGGCATGGCGGGCGCTCCTGCAGAAGAAGCCGAGCCACACGCCGCGCCCGTAGCAGACGACAAAGAACACCGACGCGGTGAACATGCCGGCCTCGCCCGTGACATGCGTGAGGTACAGCCACGCTGGCTGCCCGAGCAGGCCGACGACAGCGCCCCAACGCTGCGTGCGCGGGCTGTAGTTGAGCAGCGCCACGGAAACGAAAGCCGTGACCAGCATCCAGAGATTGACCAGGGCGAGCATTACGCGGCCTCCGCCAAGACGCCGTAGGCCATCAGGCCCGTGGTGACAAACGCACCGCCGATGCACACCACAGCAAGCCACAGCAGCACACGCGCAAGCCCGTTGAAGGGCTTCGGCTGCGCCGTGTCGCCGTTGACGGTCGGGTCGTTCTTGCTGCGCCAGGCGAAGAGGAAGCCCACGGCAGCGGCTTGCACGGCGAGGGTGGCGAACATGGCAGCGAGCTGCAGGACGTTCATGCTGGCCTCCCAACCAAGCGGGCCGAGCCGGCGCGTGCGGCCAGGCCGAGCGCTTCAGCCGTGCGCATGACGGCCATGAGCGCATCGGTACTGGATGCGGCGATGGTGTGGAACGAAAGGCGACGGCCGCCGGCGGCGACGCGGACGAGGTAGGTTTTCATGCTGGCCCCCTCAAACAATGCCCTGCAGGCTGTTCTGGCGCGCGATCGGCGCGAGTACGCCGATGGGCTGCGTTTGCATGCCCAGCAGGCGGGACACGTGCTGCAGGTTGGCGTACAGCTCCACCGCCAGCGAAGCCGTGCGGGCGTTGGCCAGCTCTTTGGCGAGGGTGCCGCGATAGCGCAGCGCTGCCAGCCGCTGCGGCACGGTCATGCGGCCGGTCTCTTGCGGCACCAGGCGGCCTTCCAGCACGTCGAGCACCCAGCGGCGGAACGCCTTGGCGCGCTCGGTGCGGGCCAGCATGCCGAGCAGGTAGCAGCCGCGCGGGCTGAAGATGCGCACTTGCTGACGGCCGCCGGCGGTGTCCAGTTCGACGAGGTGGGTCATCTCGTCGGTGAATTCATCGGCATTGCGGTCATAGAGTTCCGCGATGGCAGTACGGTGATTCTTGTAGCCCAAGGCGCTCGCAACTTGCGAGCCCCTTAGCCATGGCGTGTTGTGGATGTCGACTACCTCGAAGTCGACGTTCTCAAAGGTCAAGACAGCGTTGGTTTGCATACGGGCCTCGAAAAAGTGGGCAAAAAAAGCCCCCCGCACCCCGGACGGGGAGCGTGCAAAAGTGGGTGCGGGGGGAAGGGGGTAACTGAAGCTGCTGGCGCCTACTCGGGCAGCAGGCTCAATTGGCCGGTGCCGTTGGGCAGCACACGCGTGCGGCCAACGGGGAGATAGGCCAGAGGGTTCGGGTTGATGCTGGGTGCAATCGTGCTGATGATCGACAAGATGGCCTTGCCGGTATAAGCGCAGTGCTCTTCAGGGCAGCGCACGTAAAGCTCGCGCGACGTGAGCGACACGGCGCGGCTGGTGCGGATATGCAGGCGGGTGCCGCAGTGGGGGCAGAGGTGCTTCATTTCCCACCCCCTTGCGGGCGACCGCATTCGCCAAGGCCTTCGCGTGCGCATTCACAGAACATGCCGACCTCGCCCAGCGTGGCGACGGCATCCATGTACTTGCGCGTAACAAGCACGTAGCCGCACACGCCAACGAGCGTATCCAGCTTGTCGATCAGCACGCCTTGCTCGCCGCTCAGGAAGCGGCTCATGGCGCCTTTGTCCCAGCCCATGGTCTGCTGCACGTCTTGCCGCGATGGGCCGGAGAGCTTGCGCCGCAAGGCGTGTTCGATTCGGTGTTGGGTGTGCATGGTCAATCCTCCACAACGGATGTTGCGTGCCGTTGGGGCACGTCTTGCTTAAGCTTGTTGGGGCTCGGCTGGGCTAGCGCGCTGAGGATGAGAACGCGGCCCATGTTGCCGAGCGACCGGCCTTCAGTGGCGGCGCGCGCTTTGAACTTCAGAAGCTCCTCGGGCCGAAGGCGGATATAGACAGGCTTGTCAGTTACGACGCCAATTGGCGCGCGACGTTTCGCGACATTTCCACGGGGCATGGTCGATATACTCGTGAAAGAGAATCTTGCATATGAAATTCGATGATACGCAGAAATCTGCGCATATAACGCATGGGTAGCAGAACTTTGCATTTCGGAGAAAGGCTCGCCGAAGAGCGTTTGCGTCTGGGCCTGTCACAGGCCCAGATGGCGGCGCTCGGCGGAGTCGCGCTGAGGACTTACTCAAACTACGAGACGGGAACAAGCGAACCGGGCGTAAGAATCCTGGCCAACTGGCATAAAGCAGGAGCTGACGCGCTGTATTTGGTTACGGGGCAACACGTATCGGCGTTTCTGTCCCCCGAGGAAGACGTGTTGATCGCCGGCATTCGGAGACTGGATGCGCGTGGGCGCGCAGGTGTCCTTGCATTGATCGGTGGGCTGTCGGTCGGCGCCACTGAGGCCCAGCCTGTGAAGGCGGGCAAGCGCTCTCAGATCATTGTTGGTGGGTCGAACAACGTGCAAGTGGGCGCCGTACGGAAGCCGGCCAAGGGAAAGGCAAAGCGCGATGCCGAATAGCCTCTACGTTCCCCTCGATCAGCTGCCGGACACGCTTGCAGAGCTGCAATCGATTGTGGGCGCACCGCTTGCGGAGTTCGGTTTACCGCCTGCTTCCGTCGCGTTCGACAGGGAAGGAGCGGATGCCACGCTTTTGCAGGCGTTCGCCCAAGTTTCAGGAGAACGGCTAGAACATGCGTGCTGGCTGTCCTTCACTGAGCAGGCTGGCGGGCGCGAGGTGAGCGAGGGCCGCCCGTTCATGGTTGGCGTTCAAACGCGTGACTCATGGACCTTCGCGGGCATTGTCGCCCTTGGTCTATGTCGGTACGCCGGCAGCCTGGTGTTCGATGATGCAGGGGTGTTGGGTGAATCGGAAAGCTACTCCGCAGACGCGCTTCACGCCGCGTTGACTACCCTGAGCGCCAAGGATCAGTCGCATCAAACCAGGCGCGCCGCCTGTGACCTAGCGCTTGACCAAGATTTGGACGCATGCGGAGTCGTGGACGCAGAAATATTTGACCTGCTCGATTTGTCGTACTGGTACGACTCTGCTGCAACGGTCGGATGGGTTGAGCAAAGGTTGCGGGTACTTGCTGCGCGTCTTGATCGCGGTGAAGGGCTGTCGCTGCTCGACCCGGCGACGGGGCTTCAGGTTGAAGTGGCGGACCGGGCGCAGTTCAAAGAATGGGTTGAGAGGCATTTTCCGGTGTTGGGCAAGTTGGTGCGTGAAGAGTAATTGCCTGGTGAGTGATCCCGAATCACGATCGGGGACGCTGGATTACTTGGCGGATAAAAAGGGGAGAGGATGGAAAAAGCACCGCGCTATAAATGGCCAGTCGCAGTGTTGTACGTCGCGCCGTTGATCTTGTTTGTGGTGGTCCTGTACTTCCCCGCGTTGCTCGACAATCTCGGAGCTTGGCCCAAGCCACCTGCCGAGTGGCAGTTTCGGATGATGAGGCTGTGGTTCTGGATCGCGGGGGGCGCGCCTATTGCCCTTCACATGTGGCTGGCACGCGCAATGGGGGCACGCCGCCATCTTTGGCGTTTGCTCGCCATGCTCGTGGTGCTTCACTACGTGCTGACGCTGATACCAGTCACGGTCGCGCTCAGTGGCGGCGGGCAGCTCTCTTTTGGCGGATTGGGCCAGGTGAGTCTGATGCAGGTTGGCCTGCAGGCCATGGTCGCGGTTGCGTGGGCTTTGTTGATCGGGGTGGTGTTGCTGATTGAGCGAGCAGTGCTGTCAATTGCTCGATCCTGATGTACGGCCACGGCTGACCGTTGATGTGGCGCGGCATACGGTCTTTCTACTTCAGCGCCATAAAGAAGGAGAACTGATTTGAAACGATTGATTGCTCTCGCAGTGGTTACGTCGATGTTCAGCGCCGCACCCGCCTTTGCGAAGAAGAGCGGCCAGCACGCCAGCAAGCCGCATGCATCAAAGTCGAAGAAATCGCGCGGTGAAACCTGCTGGCGGACCAATCGCCACACTGGGCAGCGGTTCCGCATCTGCTGATCGATTGGCACTTTCTGAATCAAACTTAGAGCAGTAGCCACGCGGGGGGCGCGGCATACAGCCTTTTTATCAATCCACACAGACGGGAAGGTAGAAAGGAGCAGTAATGAAAGTAGTGAAGTGGCTGTTTGGTCTTGCGGTTGCCGCCATCGTGATTGGCATTCTCAGTGACCTGACTGACCCGAAACCGAAGTCGACGAGCGCATCCACAGCGGGCAGCGCGATAGAGACAGCAGAAGCGGCCGAGCCACCGTTGCCAGTCAAGGCAGATGCGCTGTTCCGTGCGTATGACGAGAACGAGGTGGCCGCCGATCAGAAGTACAAGGGTAAGAGCCTACTGGTGACCGGCACGGTGCAGAGCATCGACAAGGACTTCACAGACAGCATCGTTGTGCAGCTCGCGTCTGGTAACCCGTTCATGGCGGTGCATGCGTATCTGGATGATCAGCATGCGGCGATGGCGGCTTCGCTGAAGAAGGGGGCGAAGGTGGCTTGGGTGTGCCGAGGGGATGGGCGGATTGTGGGTAGCCCGATGTTGCGGGGGTGTGCGCCGAGGGCTTAAAACAGAAGCCCCGCACGAGCGGGGCAGTTCGGTAGCGCGGGTGACGTGCCCTGCAAGAGCGGTTCTAGGCGGTCAAAGCTCCCATTGCTCTGACCGCGAGGGAGTTTAGCTGCTGGCATGCGCTGCTCACTATGACGAAGTATTGGGTAAAGCCGGCTTCCCGGGGATTCTCCCGGCGGCGCACGGTCTCCGTTAGGAGTCCAATGTTCTTCAGCTTCAGCGCGAAAATACCGATATCTTCGCCAACATCCATGGGTACGTCGTCTAGGCCAAGATGTGCCATATCAAGAGATAGGCCTGGAGGCAGTTCAGGACCTCCTTTTACGAGGACGCTTCGGCGCTCGAATTCACTGGCTAGATGGTAGTCCGGGGGCGATTCATCGTCGACGTAGACATACTCAAGCCATGTCTTAAGATCCGAGAAGTCACGATCGTTGAGAGTCTCCGCAGCAAAAAAAATCAGTTCTTCGTCTGCGGTAGCGTCTCGATCCTCCAGAACAATGTGGGCCGTTTGCATTCCTATGACCATGGGGCCGATCTTCTTACTTGAAGATAGCGCAACCCTTCTATAAGCATCGAAGAGTGCCGTGGTTTGTTTGTCGGATTGAGATACCAACTTCAGCAAGTCGTTCAAGTCAGCCGACTGATGCCGAACATCTTGCTGCTTGCGAAACTCTTCCAGGAATGCCGACAGGAAGGCATGGGCGCGATACTCGCTCCATTTTGCAATTACCGTGTCCTTAAGGTACTTGGCCGCAGCCTTGACTACCTCCTTTTCGGCAAGGTGTTCGGCTGCTCCGATTACGATTCCTGTACTTAGCGGCATATCCCCTCCGGGCTGAAGAACGAAGCGATGGCCATACCGATTCGGAATGGTTACACCGAGGCAATCTGTAGCGAGCCTTCCATTAGGCGCTGTACCCGCTGCCTCCCTGAATACATGATCTATTCCAGCACGATCGCCAGTCTGCGACCGTTATCCAGAGCGCCGCCCTCAGTTCAGTATCAGTTAGCTCGTTCAACGTTGTCTTGTTGAAGCGCACGTCGCACAGCGCCATTGTGGAGGCTCGTAGCCCACCCCGAATACCCCACATCCGCATGATCTCCCGAATCATGCCGGTACGCGGCAGGTTCTCACCACGCGCGCAGGACAACCAGCCGTCCAGGTAAGACCGAGCCGCCCAATACTGCTCGTGCGACAACTCGGTGTTATCTCGCACATCCTCCAGGCCTCGCCCGTTGAGGTGGTTGCAAAGGGCCTTCCAAACGGTGCCGGCGTCTACGGCGCCTTCCTCTGCCAATTCGATCTGCAATGCGATGTGAGTGAGTTCTGCCCGGTGCTCGATGGTCATGCGTTCTTTGGCTGGCGCCGGCGGAGTGGGGCAGCGTGAGCGAGCGGCCGACCCGCATAGGATGACCTGGCCGATTTGCACGTTGCCATTGCCGGCGGAAATGCTCTGCTTGATGTTCGTCTTGTTGCTCACTTACGTATCTCCCACAGCGGCGCGCGGGCCGCGTGGTGAGACTACGGCGCGGTGGCGGGGCTGTGGGTTAACGAGTGTGGCAACGCGTTAGACGTTGAGCTTAGTGCGGGGGTAGGCGGAGTTGAAGGGCGGAGGAGGTGGCGTGACGATGATTTGCGATTGGAGGGCCGGTCTTGGCCGGAAAACGATGGCCCGTCTGCCGCAGTCACTGTGGCGTTTGCATTGCCGTAGTCGCAATGCCGCCCTCAAATACGTCCACCGCGACCACCTCGCCGGTGTAGGCATTCACCCTCGTCTGGGTCAGCACGACTGCGTCCTGGGGACGTTGACGAGCTAGGTAAAGCTTGAAGATAACGAAATCGCCTTCCCAAAACGTCCCGAGCGTGAGGTTTTCAGTGGACGGAAAAGGAGGGAACGCTTTCAGACGCTCCCTGGTGGCGACTCTGGCAAGTTCCTGCAGTTCATTGAGCGGAATTTTTCTCGGCCTATTCATTGCATATCCCTAAGGTGCGAATCGAACAGCAGCGCTTGGCCGATAGGGGGCTATCTCCATTCCTCGGCCTGCTTACGAGAGTCCTATAAGGCCAAGGTGTAATCGGTGATTCCAGCCTCCAGAGCCCACGGTTGCCATTCCCCGTCCGGACTGACTTCGCCGTACCGCTGCCCCACAAGGTCATAAGCAAAGCAGCGCCCGGCAAAATCGTCGCCAAGTATGACTAAGCCTACGCGCTCCAATTCGTGCCCGTAGATTTCGGTGGGCGAGACCGGGGCACTGTATATCATGCGGCCATTCTCGGTGCCCCCGTATCCCACGTTGCTCATGTACTGGATGTAGTCGCCCGGCAGACGAGGGTAGAGCTTTAGTACGTTAAGACAATCCGTCGCGGATAGGGGAGTCTTCTCGTTGTTCATGTTGCCAACTGCCGAAGATGACGGTGTACCTGATTGGGAGCGTCGGCTTCTGCCCGGAAGTGGCCCACGCCACATCATTCAGTCTTGGTCGAGTAGCGCCTCACCCCAAATCCTGATGACAGACGAAAACTGCCCTGGGTTGCTAGCTTCGACCTTGATAGCTTTGGGAATAAAGCTTGCCCCCTGGTACTCCGGTGTCGCAGCATATCTAGTAACCTTGCCCGACGCGACCATAGGAGCGATAACGTTGCGGTCCATAGACTGCTTCAGGGCCACAATATCGACCGGTACGTAGACGACGTTTAGCCCAAAATCCGGCCCACCGAACTCGCTAGGCATGAGCAACACTTTCCCAAGTGCTCCGCTTTTATATAGGGCTTCCGCTTTCTCGAGAGAGTCGACCTCCGAAAAGTCTGGACCCGCCGGCTTCCTCTTGCTCTTGAGCCAATCAAAAATCACTGCTTCCTCCAAATGTTGGATGGCCGGTTTTGGCCGGAAGCGGTCGTTCAACTGCACAAGCGCTCCAAGTAATACGGGGGCCAGCCAAGGCCAGTCATGAACCGCGACAATCGATTCTTCATTCGCCTAGTGAGCCGGGGGGCCACCGGGAAAGAGTGCGAGTGACCGCCTCTGCAAGTTGCATGATGGGTGGCGGAGCACATTCAAAATGGTCGCTGAAAGCCTTGGCCAACTGATGAAACTGGGACTCCGAGAGATTAGCCAAGCTAGAAGGTGCGACATCCCGACCGAGGGCACGCCTGATGGCCTCGCAGCATTCATGAGGGGATGCCTCTAAGGTCGGCACCGGGGGGCTGACGAGGTCGCCAAACTCTTCTCCCATGGCCGTCTCAAAATCCGGTCGAAAGTTGTTCTTTGTATTCATATGCTCTCCAGCTACCGGAACGTCCGCTTCTGGCCGATAGCGGACGGCGGCTAACGGTCTCCGTGCCGTCCGCAATTCTGTACCCTTGAGGATTGCAGCCCTAGGAGCAGTCAGTTCTATCAGCAGGATACGCCCCAATGAACGAAAAGCACCTGATTGCTATTGCAAGCCTCCTTTCAGACTCTGAGCGATCTTGGAGTTGGTACAAGATTGACAGGGCATTGTCACGACAACCCGCGTATGAGTGGTTCAACGTCATTGAAGCTGCGGACGTACTTGCCAGCGAAGGATTGATTCAGATGGTGCCAGGTGATGATCCCGGAATGCCTACATACAGGTTGACTGATAAGGGCAAGCAGTGGCTCGATGATCGGCGGTAGCTTGTGGTCGCTGTCTGGCTCTCGGTGCTTTGGCTCACGTGAGTGGCTACAATTGGCCGAGAGCGGACTGCCAACGGCTGCGGGTCAGCACAACATTGGCACGCCGCTGTAGCTGAGCTTTGGCATCTCAGGCAGCCGCTGTAGATAAAT
Source organism: Ralstonia mojiangensis (assembly GCF_023955645.1). Classification (NCBI taxonomy): domain Bacteria; kingdom Pseudomonadati; phylum Pseudomonadota; class Betaproteobacteria; order Burkholderiales; family Burkholderiaceae; genus Ralstonia; species Ralstonia mojiangensis. Next base: position 745,104 of record NZ_JAMXHU010000001.1, read on the forward strand.
GCCAACCAGTTGGTTGTCCCCCATCACGCCGGACGCAGGTTCGCTGCTAAGCAAGGTGACGTGATAGAAGCCGTCATCCAGCTCAATCGACTGGCCTGGCGGACACGTGGAACGCCAGTCCATCAAATCGTAGAGGTCTCTGATGCAAAGCATCCTGTCGCGCACCTCAATCCCCAACCGCAGTTTGTAGTCGTGCTTTTCGACGACGGCCTCTTCCGGGTAGCCCCTGAACACGTTCATCAAGAACCGACCTGGAGTGCCTGTGCTCACACCAACTATCCGGCCTTCGACGGCTTGCGCCGCAACCAAATCGGGGTCAAAAAATTGACTCTCGAGATAGTCGTCACCCTCAGCAATGGAAGCCGTGGCGAACGGTGAGTAGAAGATTATTCCAAGCCCCTCAACATCCAAGCTAAAGCTCTTGATTGGGTTCATGTTCTTCGCAGTGGGATTGCCATTTTTCTATCACGCCAATATGCCCGGAGATAGGAACGACTGCATTTGGCCGGAAGCGGACGATTGATGCCTATGGAACCGGAGCGGCATTTTTGCATCCGCGCAGATGCTGTTCCGTCCCCAAGTCAGCAATGCTCCGATCCAGCCGAGAAACCTCTTCGTCAGGAACCTTGCCGGGCGGTGAAACCGCATCTTCCAATTCTGCCCGCAATGCGTTTTTCTGGCGCTTGAGGGCTGCACATTCGGGCGGGTTCGGCCGCTCCTTGAACGGTGGCGTGATGCCCCGCTTGATAGCGTCTTCGCAGGGCATGCTGACATAAAAGGTCTCGCCGTTGTAGCTGCATTTCCACGCTACCGTGGCGAACGAGGGGGATGCCGTCAGGCATGCAGTGATGAGCAGCAGTGGGCGCATGGCTGGCCTATCGAGCGACTATGTGCCGGGGGGGCTGGAATCCTGTCGACTGGCTATGGTATCGCCAGACGTTGTCTACGACTTCTTCGCCTATTTGGACGGCCACGATTGGATGTCGGTGATATAGCGGCGTGAGGGCCCGATCATGGCCGGAAGCGGACGGCGGCTAAAACCCCGGCGCCCGACGCCAACTGACGTAGCTCGGAAATCGCGCAGCAGCGTGGAACGCAAGAAAGATTTCGACCACCTGATTCGCCATGAACCACTCATCGGAGCGCAACGGAATGTTGCCGGCTCCAAAAACCAGGATGGTTCCATCAGGGCGGGCAGCGTTAGGTTTGTCATGGAAGGCCCTGGAGCGAACCGCAGTCGGCGTGTCGAATAGCTCCACCATGCAACTCACGCCGCCACCGGCCACCTGGACATAGCTACCTGACTCATTCGTCAAAGAGGCATAAGAGGACCGCCCATAGCTTTTGAGCGACCGAATCGCTCTAGCGACCTGCGCCGCAGTCGGGTTGCTGATGCCGGCTTTGCCTTCGACTTCGAGTTTCATTCGATGATTTGCTGCCATCTGGCGCCTATTGTGTGCCGGTATCTTCCAACTTTTCCGGCTTGATTTCCAGCTCAAGCGCGGTCGTAAAACCGCCATCGTTCAGGCTGTGAACAACACGGCCAACCGACCAGCCCGTCCCATCAATCTGAGGCTTCCACCCGCTCACCTTCGCATGCAGCGAGGGAAACAGCTCCGCCCGCCCACGCGCCAGCGTAATGTTGAACGTCGCGACGCCGCGCTGAATCTTCTGCCACTCCGCCCGCGCCGCTCGCTCGGCGTTGGACCGTGATGCGTACGTGTGCCGCAGCACCTTCACGTTGTCCGGGTTCGGGCTGGCCTGCACCGTCTCCGGCTTCTTCTTTTTCTTTTTCCCTTTGGCGGTCCGCTGCTCCTTCGTCGCCACGGCGTTGGAAGCATCGATAACCACCTCGCCGCGCACGCCGGCGCGTGTGTCCTGGTAGTGCGCTTTCACTCCGTTGTAGTTCTCCCGATCGGCAACGCTGAAGGTATGGGTATCGCCGGTCGCGCGGGTGATGCTGACGGTGGGCAGCGGCAGGCCCGACCCGCTGGTCGGCTCGCCGGCGGGGATGAATAGCAGCGTGCCGTTCTTGACGGTGGCAATGGCGTCGAACTCTTTCGCCAGGCGCGAGAGAAAGTTGGCGTCTGACTCGCCGGTCTGGTCGACGTGGGTGATGACCTGGCCGGCCAGCTTTTTGCCCACCAGCCAGGTGAACTTGTTGCGCAGGGCGATGGCCTGGACGACTTCAGCGACGGTCTTGCCGGCGTAGGAGTCTTCGCGGCGGGTGGTGAGACCGCCGTCCATGTCGGCGCTGCGGGCGCGGATGACCAGGCGATCCGGCGGGCCGGTGTGTTCCAGTTCGTCGACCTTGTAGGTGCCTTTGTCGACCAGGCCGGCGCCTTCCCAGCCGAGCGAGAGCGACAGGCGTACCCCTTTCTCGGGCAGGTCGAGCTTGCCGTCGCTGTCGTCCAGCTCGATGTCGAGCTGGTCAGCCTCGAAGCCGCTGTTGTCAGTGAGCGTGAGCCCGATGAGTCGGCCCTGGAAGCGGCCGGTGATGTCTTTGTCGCCGACCTTGATGCGGTAGGCCGGGCGCGGCGACAGCTCGGCAGCGGTGTTGTCCGTCATTGCAGCAGGCCCGTTGCAACGCTGGCGACCTTGGAGAGCAGACCGTCATCCACGCGGGTCAGCTTGAGGGTGAAGTCGCACGCGCGGGCGGCGCCGTCCTGGAAGAAGTAGGTACGGGTGGTGTCCAGGTTGTTGATGACGAACTGGCCGTAGTAGTGGCCGGTGCCCTCGATGAGGGTGTAGGCATCGCCGCTGTCGGCCATCAGCTCAAGGGCAGAGAGGGTCCATTCGCCGCCGGTCAGCTCGGGCAGCAGCTTGCCGGACAGGGTGATGGTTTCCTCGTCTGGCCCGAGAAATTGGTACGACGGCCGGCGGCCGACGCGGTTGTTGCTCGGGTGGCGCCAGCCGACCTGGCGTTGAAATTCAGAATAGGGCGCCGTGTCCAGGCTGAACACGAACAGGCCCAGGGCCATCATCATGGTCAGTCCCTGTCGGTAAGGCGCGAGCGTTGGCGGGCGGCTCGCTGGTTTTCGATCTGGCGCAGCTCGTCGCGCACCAGGCGGGCGATGGCCTGCGGGTCTGCGCCGGCGGGTGGGTGGATGTGGATGGTGATGGGCGCGGCTGCAGCAGCCGGCGCCGCGGCCACCGAGCTGGTGGTGAGCGGCGGGCGCGTGTCGAAAGATATGGGTGCGGCCACCGCTGCCGTGCTGCCGATGGCGATGCCTGCGCCGATGCCGGTGAGCTTGGTTGCCAGGCTGTGCACCGCCTGCAGTGGGCCGTTTTGGCCGTCTTCCAGTCCTTGTGAGAGACCAGCCATGGTGAAGCCGCCCAGCAGCGCGAAGACGCGGCTGGGGCTGTGAATGCCGAGCTTTTCTTTGAAGAGGCCGATGGTGCGGTCTGCAACGCCGCTTACCGCATCCACGACCCACCCGATGGCGCCCTTGATGCCATCGGCCAGCCCCTGAATGATGTTGGCGCCGAACTCGGTGAACTTGGTCGGCATCTCGAACCCGAACCAGTTCATCACCGCAGCGAAAGCCGAGTAGAAGAGGCCCAGCGGTGACCAGTTCATGATCAGCTTGGCGACGCCGCCGATGCCGCCATTGAAGGCCTCCTTTACCTGGCCCCACAGCCCCGAGAAGAAGCCCTTGATGGGCTCCCAATATTTGTAGATCAGGAAGGCTGCCACGGCGATGGCCGTTACCGCCAGACCAATGGGGTTCATCAGCAGCGCGCGGCCGATCCACATCAGCACCTTGCCGACGCCACCGACGCAGCGCATGAGCAGATTGAAACCGCCGGCGAGCAGCCGCATGGCGCCTGCGCCCAGGCGCGCGCCGCCCGTCAGCGCTGCGAAGATGGTGCGCAACTTGGCGAGCGGCCACATTACCGATGCAATGGTGAGTAGGATCGGGCCAATGGTGAGCAGTGTGGCGGCCAACACACCCACCCCTACGGCCATCGCCTTTGCTACGCCGGGGTTCTCCTGCATGAACTTCGTCACGCGGTCGGCCGCATTGGCGACCCATTCCAGCGCACGCGCGTACAGCGGCATGACCTTCTCGCCAATCTCCTTCTCCAGGTCGTGCACCTTGGCGAGCATTTCCAGTTCTTTGCCCTGCGGCAGGCCCTTGGCTGCGGTGTCGAGCTGGTCGATGCCGGCAGCGCCCTTGTTCAGCCGCATGTTCTTGTGGATCTGGTCGCGCTGCAGATACATCTGCGACATCAGGTTCGACGCCGTGCGGTTGGAGAAGATGCTGCCGATGGCGTCCAGCACCTGGTCTTTCTCGGTGATGCCCTTTTCCTTGAGGGTAGGGAGCAGCACCTGCTCCAGCCAGGCGAATTGATCCTTGCGGAAGATATCGGCGCCCTTGAGCGCGCCGGGGTCCATGAATGAGACCTGGCCGGCTTTGTCTTCCTTGACCTTGCTGCGGTCTGCGATGAGGCCGAAGCGGTCCAGATTGCCGAGCGTGCGCTTGGTGGTCTTACCTTGGTAAAGGTTTTGGTACGCGCTCATCATGGCGGTACCGACCGTGTTGCCGCCCATTTCCTGCACCAGCGGTTCCAGGGTGTAGTAGAAGGCTTCGCTCTCCATGCCCTTGGCGGCCAGGCCGCCGCGCTTGATGACGTTGAGCCATTCGTCTGCCTGCACGCGGCCGCCGGTGGCGGTGATGACGCGTTGAACCATGTCCGCCTGGTTGCGGAATTCCTCCTCGCTGGCCAGGCCGCCGCGCAGCTCGATGACCTTGAGCAGGTCCATGAACATGCGCTCGTTGTCTGCCCCCTGCGCTTGGCCGATGACGGCCTTGTTGGCGAACTTCATTTTGGCGAGGGTGGGCAGCACCATTTCTGCATGGTGCGCATCGGCAAACGTGCTCAGGGCGTCGCGCATCAGCTCGGCCTTGTCGACCTGGCTGACGCCGTAGGCCTTCATCTGCTTGGCGAACTCGATGGATTCCTTGGTGGCGGTGTCGCCCAAGCCGAGCGCGCCTATGCGGGTCTTTTCCAGCTCGTAGTGTTTGGATTCGCCTAGGCCTTTCCAGATGGGGGCAGCAGTGGCGGCGCCCGCAACGGACGCGCCGGCGCCAGCGGCGGCCAGGTTGCCGGCGTGCGTGCGCATGCGGTCGGCCGCTTGTTGGCTGGCAGCCATTGCCCGTGCCCGCGCGTTGTGGGTCTTCAACTGCGCGTCCTGCTTGGCAAGCGCCTGTGTCGCTGCCGTCGTGGCCCGCTGTAGGTGCTCCTGGTACTGCGCCATCGTCATGGAGCCACGACCGGCCTGCTGAAGCTTCTGGCGCACCTCCGCGAGCTGCGTCTGCTGCGTGCGAAACTTGTTGGTCAGCCTTTCCGCCGTGGCAGAAGCACGCTTGAAGTTCTCCGCGAGCTGCCCGCTTGGCGCCTTGGCGTTCTTCAGCGCCTGCTCCAACCGCTCCACGCGCTCGCGCGCCCTGCGCATCTCGCCCACGGTTTCGCGGATGCTGCCGCGCAGCCCATCAAACTGACCTGTCAGACCCTTGGCGCGCTCCAGCGCTTTGAGCTGGTCGCGCGTTGCCTTGACTGTGCGGGCCAGGTCTTTGTTCGTGTTCAGCAGGCGTTGAAGCGGCCGGGTGGCCTTGTCGACAGCCTGCAGCACGACCTCCAGGCGCAGGCGGCGGGCGTCGCTCATTCCTGCGCCTCGCTGCGCTCACGCGCGCGCTCGCGCCACTCCATCAGCTCGGTAATGCTCATCGCGTACAGCTCCTCCAGGCGGAAGCCAAAGATCACTGCAACGTCTGCGGCGGCGTTTTCGACTCGGTCAGGAAGGCGTCTTCCCGATCCTGCTTCGAGAGCAAAAAACCGGTCACTTCAGTGGCGATCTTGACCAGGTCGGCCAGGTCCAGCTTGCTCACGTCTGCGGTGGTGAGGGTGGGCGCGGTGATGCGCGGCAGAACGGTATGCAGGGCGGAGACGTCCATGCGCATGAGGTCCATGAGGCTGACGCCGCGCAGCTCGCCGCTGCCGGGCTTGCGCAGCGTCAGCACGCTGATGACCTGGTCGCCGCGCTTGATGGGGGTGTCGAGGGTGATGTTGGTGGTGAGTTGTTCCATGGTGACGGCTCAGAAAGTGGAGGGTGCCGCGTTGTGCGGCAGGTGAAGGATCAGAGGCCGATGGCCTTGCGCTGCTCGGCCAGGCGGTCGACGCCGAACACACGCTCGATGAAGTTGACGTGGTCGATCTCGATCCAGTCTTCGCCGTTGACCGTGAGCTTGTAGTACGAGAGCGACGACTTGACCTTGAAGGGCTCTTTGCCGCCAGCCTTGGCGTTGCCGAATTCAAGTTCGGTATGGCGGCCGCGCACGGTGATTTCCACGGCATCAACGGCGCCGGTGTCTTCGGACTGATAGGCGCCAGCGAAGCGCACCAGGGCGCCGTCGACGGTGGTGGTGCCGTACTGCTTAAGGATGTCGCGCATCAGGCCACCGTATGTGGTCTCCAGCTCCAGCTTTTCGCTGCCGAGGTCGACATCGATGGGGCCATTCATGCCGCCGGCACGGTATTCCTCCAGCTTGCGGGTGAGCTTGGGCAGGGTGATTTCTTCCACCTCGCCGGCGTGCGAGTTGCCGTCGGCAAAGACGTTGAAGTGTTTGAGGATGCGAGGGAGTGCCATCGTGATTCCTTGTCAGTGTGGTGCGCCGTTCAGGCCGCGTTGACGGCGTCGGCGAACTGCATGAGGTAGCGGTCTGTGATGCGCTGGCGGAAGGTGAGGTCTTCCAGCGGCGGGACGGGCGTGTAGTCGTAGTCGATGGCGAGCTGCCCGGCCTTGAGCGTGTCTTTTTGGTTGGCGGCGGGGTCGAACCACGCTTCGCCGCCGAGCAGGTAGCCGTTGCGCACCAGGTTGCGCAGCTTGGCGTTGACGCCGGCCAGGATGTCGCGCACCAGGGAGGGCGTCATGGGCAGGTCGTTGGCCCACATGTGCGCCTCGGCCATCGTGTCAGCCAGCACCTGGGCGGTGCGGGTGTAGTTCTCGAACGCGAAGAGCTTGTCGGCGCTGCAGGTGCGCGAGCCCCAGAAGCGGAAGCCGTTCTGGTGGACGAGCGTGGTGACATCGTGCGAGTTGAGGTAGCCGGCGTCGGTAGCGGGGTTCTGCAGATCCCAGTACACGTCGCGCGAGAGGCCCGTGACGCCGTTGACGGGCACGTTGGAGAGCGTCTTGTGCCAGCCGGTCTCGTTGTCGATCTTGGCGCGCAGGCCGACGGCGCGGGCGGTGGCCCAGAGCGTGCGTTCGGCGTTGGCGGCGCTGTCCCAGCCAACGAAATCCGGCCAGAGCACCATGAGCTCGCGTGCGCCGAAGTTCTGCCGGTAGGCGACGACGTCTTCCTTGGTGTTGCAGCCGGCGCCGTTGACGTAGGCGAAGGCGCGCAGCTTTTGCGCGATGCTGGCCAGCTCGGACGCGACGGGCAGCGAGTCGAGCCCCGGCGCCGCGAGGATGCGAGGAGTGACGCCGAAGCGGTTGCGCGCGGCGAGCAGCGCTTTCATGCCGGTGTAGCGGCCTTGATCGTTGGTGGTGCCGATCAGGTTGCTGGTGGTCTCGCCTTCGGCCTTGCCTTCAGCCACACGCACAACGACGGTCAGCGGGCTCGTCTGGTCGGCAATGGCCTGCAGCGTGCGGGCAAGCGTGCCCTTGTCGCCGGCCTTGCCAACGCTGCCTTGCACGTCGGTGAGCAACACGGGGGTGTCGAGCGGGAAGGCGTTCGCATCCGCATCGTTGGCCGTGCACACCACGCCGACGACGGCGGTTTCAATGGTGCGGATGGGGCGTGTGCCTTCGTTGATTTCGATGACACGGACGCCGTGGTGGTAGTCGGTGGGCATGCATTCCTCCGGGGTGAGCCGACGTTGGATCAGACCCGGCAAGGATGCGGCGCGCGCGCGAGCGTGTCGCGCGCTGGGTGTTGTGGGGGAGGGGGTTACAACAGAACTCAGGCTTTGGCGGCGGCTGTCGCGGATTCGCCGCACTCATGCCCGTCAGAAGAGGGGAGTCACGCGGAAGCTTGCCCAGTGGACTTTGCGTCGTTGCACTATGCTGCTTGTCTATGACATCTGCCAAATAATGCAACGTATGGCCAACCGCATATTCAAAAAAATCGCTTTGCTGGCCGCACCTCTTGCGCTCCTGGCGAGTAGCTCTGCCTTTGCGGCCGACAGATCCGTCTCGGTTGATGGCGCCAATGTCGTGATACCTGTCCCCAACGGCTTTACCGACATCACTGCAACCCCGAAAGGTGTCACCCTCAGTTCACTTCCTACCGATACCGTCACCCGTGTGGTTGCTGTCCTGGTAGCTGCTAACAGGGCGACGGGCACCATCTATGTCAGGGTGCCCCGTCAACCGGGGGCATCAAAGCTTCTTTCGGACAACTTCAGTAAGTTCACTGACCATCAACGCCATCTCGTTGGCAACATGACCGCGCTGACGGAATCCGCGAACAAGGACTTCGAAAAAAAGCAGCAGCAGCTAAAAGCGGCGTCTGGGGGCTCGCTAGACGGGCTGAAGATTGGTACGCCTTTGCTTGTCGCCGTAGAGCGAGACGACGAAGCAGCATTTGGATACACGTCGATTATCCCGATGAGTGTCGACATAAATGGCAAGACTGAGCCTAACTCCCTCTTGATGTGTATGTACGTCGTTCGGGTGAATGGTGCCGTTGTGTCGCTCCAGGTTGACGCACCACGTAAGCAAGACGGGGACCTCGACTGGGTGCGAGAGCAATGCCGAAGCTACGTCGAGGCATTCATCACGGCCAACCGAGGCGGCTAAGTTCCCCCGCGCGGGAGCGCGCCCCAGGCGCTCAGACGTTGGCAAGTGGCTTCGTGACGAACCGTTCCGGCACCGTTGGCCAGGCGAAGTCGAGCGGAAAGCCCGGCAGCGATGTCACGTCGCGCAGCGCCTGGCGGTACTGGCCGGCCAGCCGCATGGCTTCCATATCTCCCGCATCCATTGCCTTGTAGACCAGCGCGTCTGCCTCCTGCAGGCGCCGGTCGCGCCCGATGCGCGCGTCGCGTGCGGCAATGTGGATGCGAGCTGCCTCGCCATGTTTGCGCACCAGCGCCTGCAGCTCTTCGTCGGTGGGCTCTGGCTCCGGGGCCTGCCAGGCGGCGATGCGTGCGGGTTCAATCTGCGCGCCTGTCTCGCGCGAGACGGTGTGGCAGACCCAGAAGTGGGCGCCGTGGGTGAGGTGCGGATACTGCTGAGAAATGCAGAAGCTGAGTTCGTCGTGCGTGAGCATGGCGTTATTGCTGGGTGAGGTAGGTACCGCGCAGGTAGATGATGGTGGTGTTGCCGACGTTGCGCAGCCCGCACATGACGTAAGGGGCTGGCAGGTCCAAGGTCTGGTTTCCACCCTTTGAGATGTCGATGTAGCTGAATTCGGTAACGGCGTTCACTTGGGCGGTTGCGCCTTTGGTGGCCTTGCCGTTGTTCAGGTTGGTGAGGTAGTCAGAAAGCCATTGTCCAGCCCAGGACATGTAGACGTTCCCATTGCTAGCGAGGATGCCGCCACCGCTGCCAGCGTGGATGTCGCCTTGAGCGACCAGGGTGCCGCTGCCGCCGAAGGTGAATGCGTTGACACGGCCTCCAACGTGCATGGAGATATAGGGAACGGTTGCGTCACTACCGCCGGCAAAGCAGTCAATTGCCGCAAGGTGCCGCATGCCCCACTGTGTCCAGCGGATGCCCATGTAGGCGCCTACGTTGCTGGGGCAGTCGATTTGCAGAGCGGCCGTTCGGGAGGCGTTCCACTCGGCAAAGGCGCCACCGATTGAGTCGGTGCCGTTTGACGAGACCGTCAGCGCGCCTCTACCGTATCCAACACCGAAGTAGAGACCGCGGTTTGCGTTCAGCCAGCCGCCGTCTGTCGTGAGCGGATTGGGCAGGTTGGCTGAATCCCATGGCGTTGCGCCGTTAAAGGATGGACGCGTCGCAAAAACAAACTTGCCCGACACGTAGTCGATATAGAACGGCTGGTGCCTGTTTGTCCCATCTGTGTTGTAGCTGTTGAGGATGAGATTGCCGCTGGGGCCAGGCATGAACAGGCGCCAGATAACGGTATCGCCACCGAACTCCAAGAAGCCCCGTCCGTCGTCGTTGTGAGCCGGCAGGTTGACGTTGGCCCGCGTCTTGAACAGATCGGCGACGATGCCGGCCGGCGTAGACATGTTGCCGTTGCCGTCGATGGTGCACACGCGCACGAACTTCGAGAATGACCCGTCGCCTGCGGTATTGCGGTCGACGATGAACTGGCCGCCGCTCGATACCAGGCGGAAGCGCCCCAAGGTGATGGGCTGCTGGTTGTCGGTGAAGCGCAGCTCGTTGGACGGCCCCGTCATGTCGATGATGCCGGTCATGGCACCGCCAGTGCGCGGAAGCGCGGCCTTGGCGGTGGCCAGGGCATCGGTGGCTGTGTCCTTTGCATCTTTGACGGATGCGGGTGTTGCATAGCGCTCGTCAGCCTGGCCGAGTGGCACGGCATGCTCGGTTGCCGTCGCCGGCGCCACTGAAAACACCTGTTTGGGCGAGCCGGTAAGGTCGGCCTTCTTGGCGAGCCGCTGCGCCAGCTTCCGGGGTGTGACAGCCTTCCCGTCATCCCTTCCGCTCACGACTTCCGCGTCGGTGGCGAGCTGCACGAGGCCGGTACGGTCTTCGGTGCCTGTGCGGGCGTTTAGGCCTGCCGGCGTCACTGCGCGCTGCGCGTCGGCGCCTTCTACCGTCTCCGCAGCGGTTGCCAGCTCAACGACGCCTTGCCGTTCGGTTGTGGCCGGCGGGTTGGTGAAGGCGGCGTCGCCAAACGAAAGCGCGGTCACATCGAGCTGCTTGAAGACCATGTCGACGGCGAGCAGCAGGATGGCCACGGGCGCCTTTTCCATGATGGGCGTGGGCTGGCAGTAGGTGCCGAGCAGCACACCGTTGTCCAGGTACAGGCCGAAGCCGTAGGTGGTGTACTGGTCGGCGCTGTCGTCGCGGATGGTGGCGTGGACGGTGTCGGCGGCGATGGTCTCGCCGGAGATGGTGGCGAGGCGCTTGTGCTCGTTGGGTAGCGCCTGCAGGCCTGCGTCGAATGTGAAGGGGGCGGTGGCGATGCCGGCCTGCACGATCTTGCGGGCGGCGGTGCCGGTGTGGTCTGCGTTGACCAGGGCGGCGCGGCCGGCGTCGGTGATGTTGATGGTGGTTCCAGCCATGTCAGACGTCCGAAAGTGAGAGGCGGGTGAAGAGCGCGGGGCGGATGGCGGCAGCGATGCCGATGCCGCCGACCTGGTTGAAGCCTTGGGTGAAGGTGTAGTGCGCGCGTACGGGCTTGGTGCGGTCGATCTCGGCAACGATGTCTCCGATAAATTCCGCGGTCGGAGGGTTGCCGTCGCGCGCGCTGACGGTCATGACCAGGTCGAAGGTGCCCGGCGGCCCGGGCGGGTCCATCTGCCACCACTCACGCAAGGCGATGTTGGCGCCGAAGGAGGCGACCACGGCGCGCACGGCTGCTGCCGTGCCCTTCTTGCGGGCGATGGGGATGGCTGCCTTTACGCGCGCGCGCTTGATCTGCTCGGGCCAGTAGTCCTTCCAGGTATCAATGCCGAGATGCCAGGCGAGCCAGGGCAGGAGGCGAGCGGGGATGGCGTCCGGGTCGATGAGGGTGCGCAGCGGCACGGGAAGGTCGCTGATGGCGCTGTTGGTTTCTGCGAGCCGGCGTTCCAGCGGGGTGGCGTTGGGCGGCAGGAGGTTAGCCACGGATGCCCCCGTGCTTGATGTCGGTCGCCGTGCAGTACGGCGCCTGTGTGGCATCGGCAGTGATGTTGGCGGTGGGCGACCGCAGCTCGACGCGTTCCACGCCTTCCACGTGCAACGCTGCGTAGACGCCGGAGATGGTGACTTCTCGGCCAAGGCGGTGGCAGGCCTCGACGTAGGCAGCGAGGCGCTTGTTTGCGAGCTGCAGCACGACGCCGGAATCGGGGCCGGGGAAGGTGTAGATGGTGGCGTCGACCTGGTAGCGCAGGATTTCTGCGCCGCGCACAGTGACCAGGTCGGTGAGCGGGCGCACGTCATCCGCGCGCAGGCTGGCGGCCACACGGTCGAGAAGCTCTGGCGGCGCGGTGCCGTCGCCTTCGCGCGAAAGCACGGTCACCAGCACTTCGCACGGGCGCGGGCTGGTGGCGGAGGCGTCGAGCACGCGGCCGTCTGAGTTGAGCGCGTGCGAGCGATAGGCGCCTTCCGGCCCGGCGACGGAGAGCGACTGCGGCGCGAGCTGGACGCGCATGCGCAGGTCGGCGTCGTCTTCCATGACCGCCGGGGTGCCTGTGACGGGATCAGCCGGCTTGACGACCAGGCGCTGCAATTGGAAGAGGGCGGCGACGTGTTCCAGGTCGTTGCCCTTGGCGTAGGCCAGCATGACGGCCTGCGCTGCCTCGTTGATGCGCTGGCGCAGGACCAGCTCGCGGTAGGCGTTTTCCTGCAGGGCCTTGGTCAATGGCTCGGATTCCAGCTCCAATACTGCTGCAACGGCACCCCGCTGTGCAGGCGGGTGCAGCTCGATGAGCCGCGCCTTGCGCCCGGCAAACAGGGTCTCGAAGTCCAGGCTTTCCACCACGTCGGGCGGTGGGAGCTGGGAGAGGTCGATCAGGCTGGTCATGTTCACACGCTCCGCAGCGGCACGCTCAGGGTGCCCAGCGCCTCGCCGCGCGGGCCGTCGACTCGGTCGGCCTCGATGTCGAGCGCTGCGCTGCCATCGGCGCCCACCGAGAAGCGAACGGAGCTGATGCGGATGCGCGGCTCCCAGCGCACGAGGGCGGAGACCGAGGCGGACATGAGGCGCAGGCGGGTGGCAGGGTTCGCGGGCTGGTCGATCAGCTCAGGAATGAGCGAGCCGTAATCACGGCGCATGACGCGTGAGCCGATGGGCGTGGTGAGGATGTCGCGCACGGATTGGCGGATGTGCGCCACGTCGCCCAAGGCGCGGCCGGTGGTGTTGTTCATGCCGGTCATCGCGTGCCGTCCGTCCAGCTTCCGCCTTGCTTGATGCCGCCGTGGCCGTGGTCGTCGAGCACAACGCCATTGGACGAGAGCTTGCCGTCTTGGTGCGTCAGGTCGCCGGTGATGACGTTGCCGTTGTCGCCGCCCTGGCCGGCAATGCCGTTCATGAAGGACAGCAGGCCCTTGACCGTAACCGAGCCGTCGAAGGTGGTGTCCGGACACTTCACCAGCACGCTGGTGGCGGCTTCCAGGAAGACGGTTTTGACGCCCTGCACGGTGAGCAGGCCGGCGGCGTGGTCGTACTTGGTGAGGGCGCCGTCCGGGTAGAGCGTGACGGTCTCGTTGGGCGAATGGCTCGGCACGTCGTTCGCGGCCGATGGGATGGCGCACAGGATGATGCCGTTGGATGGGTCGCCGCTGGGGCAAAGCAGTACGACCTGCTCGCCCTTGGTGGGTGGGCTCCAGGTGCGGGTGGTGCCGGCTCGGCGTTCGCACCACGGGCGCCAGGTGGTGGTGATGCCGCCGGTGCGCACGCGTACGGCCGGTGGGTTGCCGTGGCGCACGTCGGCCACGGTGCCGATGCGGATCAGGTTTTCGATGAGGCGGGCGAGTTCTGCGAGGTCCATGCCTGCAGAGTGCCGTGCGCGCGCGTGGGGGTCACGCAGGCATTGTTGTAGTAACCAACACCACAACAATGCCCCTCTCGCAGATAACTCCCGGAATTCGCATCTCTAAATTCAGATGTTCAGCTTTCTAAGATCTGGTTTTCAGATTAATGCTTCTGTGGGGTGGTAAGCGAGGATAGTGGTGCACTAGATTAAAAAAAACGTGACCATCTGCGCACGGCAGTGGTCAGGAAAAAAGAGATATTTTGGAGGGGGTATGGAGGCGACGAAACTCGTTGCATTTTTTTTCCTTGTCTCTCTGGCGGGTTGCGCGACGAGCCCATCCAATCCCAATTTTCAGCTCATCAAGAAGCAAGATTTCAGCGCGGTCAAGCAGGAGGTCGAAGCCAAACAGACCGCCCTCCAGGTGGCCTTGAAAGCAAACGGATCGAACCCCGATGCCCCAGCGGTCAAAGCGGCTGCTAGCGAAAATGCAAATGCGAAGAAGGGTCTTACGGACCAAGAAAACGAGGATCTGCGCAAGCAGATGAATGCGGTTCTAACTGGTTGCAACGCGGTCGTTTCCCACATGCAGGCCACGGCGGAGGGGCAAGAAAAAGGGGCATTCTGGCTGTCGATGTCGGGAATGATCGCCGGCTCGGTATTGGCGCCGGCAGCAATAGCGAGTTCTGCTGCGGCCCACCGGGTGTTTATTGCTGCAATGAGCGGGTGGGCGGGCGCGACCAATACCGCGTCGCAGACGTTGAGAACGGCAGGGCTTGCAGGCGACGCAATCGCTACGACAAGAAACAGTATCGTGAGCGCAATGAACACCGCCGTAGCTGCAGCGACAAACACCGACAAATCGTATGACGAACGATTTGCGGCGTTGGAGCAGGTGCAGGCGGCCTGCATCACATACTCCATCACTGTTCCAGGTGTGGCGCCGACGATCTCTAACCCGAGTGCCAAATAGCTTGCTAGCTCTTGTCAACTCGAAGAATGGTCAACGTGTTTGTGGCGCTCTACAAGTAATTAGGTGTTGTCTGAGGACTCGACATGGACGCATACATTGTTATTGGTGATGCTGACTCGTTTAAGTCATCCACCGTTCGATCGCTGACGGGGTGCCGTGTCCGGGGCATGCGCAATCTGGTGCGAGGTGGGGTAGTGCTGCCCACGTATGTGCAACTTTCCTCCCTTCAAGAGGGGGATCGGCCGATTGGACCGCGAGACTTCATTGCAACTGTGAACAATGCGGGAGCAAAGGCCGCGATCTTTCCTCTTCGCGCCAATCCGCATCGTGGCCGCCTTGATGCGAATGCATACATCCATGAATTCATCAAAGCAGGTTGGAAGATGAAAGGAATTGCCCTTTTGCATTCCCCCGGCTTTCAATTGACTGTACCCAAGGTGCCGAAAGCGGCGGTCTTCAGTTATCCGTCAGCGGGAATCCCCCACTACTTTGCAAACGACTTGGCGTCGAAAGTTCGGTCGGATTTTGGTTGGAGATGAGTCGGAACCTCCGCTCGACGCTAGCCGTATAGACGACTGAGCACCAAGTCAGTGACGCGACCGACGTCTCCATCATCAAGGCCAAGTAGCCCTCGTGCCGCGTATTGCGCGGTCAGGCCGTTCTTGTTTACGCGATCCCGCAACCCAAAGTGATGCACCGTCGCAATGCGCCGCACCTTGCCGGCGAACGTAATGACAGCCGCGTTCGGACTCGCCTCGATGCGCATGTACTTCGCCATCCGCAACCGCGTGAACATCGAGCGCCGGATGCCGCCGCGCTTGTGCCGTAGCTGCGGCTTGCGGGGCTCGTAGGCGGTGCCATCCGGGTTCCGCTGCGCGGCGATGCGGGTCGACTGCCGGCGTCGCAGCTCCACCGCAATGGCGCGGGCCAGCGCGCGGCGCTGCGGCGCTTCCAATTTCCCCAGCAGGCCGACCAGGTAGGCGTCCAGCTCGTGCAGGTTGCTCACGCAGGACTCCACGTCGCAGGGTCGTCGTATTCATTGACCGGTTCCGGGTGGTGTTCCACCTGGTAGCCCTTGCCATCCACCTTCACCGTGACCCGTTCGGTCAGCTTCAGCTTGACCGAGATATCGGCCGTGGAGTGGTTCAGGATCTCGGCCTCGAACTTGAAGGCGTCCTCGCGCTTGTCGGGGTTGGTGAAGGTGTCGGGCTGATTGGTGCGCAGCCAGGCCAGGACGGGTATGACGACGGTGTCGGAGCTGTCGGGGTAGTCGGTCACGATCAACGTGAGCGTGTACCGGTATTCGAAGCTGAGCGACCGCGCGCCGGTACCGACCACGTTTCCCTCGTCGACAAAGACATGCAGTGCATCGGGGTGCGCAGCCAAGTAGGGCACGGCGGCCGTCAGGGCTTCGCGCAGGCTGTTGGGCTTCATCATGGCGCGGCAGGCTCCCCGATGATCGTCACACCCTGATCGCGCAACGTCTGCTGCAGGCTGGTCAGTCGCGCGGCGTCGACGTGGCAGTCGGTGTAGTTGGCTGCGACGGTGCTGGCGACGGCAGAGAGCGCAATGCCTGCGGGGGCCGCATCAGCATCTCCGGTATCTGGATTTGGCACGGTGCCGGCTGCTGCGGCGTCGTGCAGGCGCACAAAGCCGCGAGGGACAACGCAGGCAGCGTCAGCTTGAACGGGGACATAGCGGGGGACTTCCTTGATGATGGTGTCGCCCTTGAGGCGGATGACGCGCTCGCGGTCGACGTATTGCGTGACCGTCACGGTGCCGGCCTTGGCGTTGTCGAGCTGCGTGCGCAGGGTGGCTGCGGTGGTCTCGGCCTGGTCGGCGCGTCGAACTGCGGCGGTGTAGCGGGTCGTGGCCCACCAGGCGAGGCCTGCAGCGACGGCGAGCAGCGTGAGGAGGGTGGCGGCGGGCTTCATGCCGCGACCTCCGCTTCGGCCTGGTAGCGGTCAAACGCGCGGGCGAGCTTGACGTCGTAGAGGTTGGCTTCGTAGGCGGGGCCGTTGTACAGCCTGGCAAAGGTCGGCCATTTGCGGGCGCGCAGCGCCTTGAGCAGGGTGGGGTCGGCTTTGACGAAGCGCACGAAGGCATCGAGCTGCGCGGCTTCGCTGGTGCGCATGGAAGCGACGAAGTGCTGCACGCTGGGGTAGTCGAGCAGGTTCCAGTGAAACCCCATGATCTGGAAGGCGCCCCAACTGGCTGAGGCGAGGGCACAGTCTTCGTCGATCTGGATGGCGCGCGCAAGGCGCATGTGTTCGCCAGCGTTGCCCACGTAGCCGCCGCGCTTGGGGTTGACCAGGTTGGGGAACTGCCGCGCGAGGGCGTCTGCGTCTTTGCCGGCGCGTGTGAGCTGGCGATGCATGATGTGCCGCTCGAACAGGATGACGGGGCGGCCGTCTGGCAGGAAGCCGTTGCCAAGGCTTTCGACCTCGTTGACGGCGCGGATGGCGGCCAGGGGCACGTCGAGCGTTTCAGCGGCGGCCTGCAGGTCTGCGGCGGTGAGGTGGCGGATGTTGCGCGCGCCAGACTGCAGCGCGGTCATGGTCTTGGGGCCGGCAATGCCGTCGACGACCAGGCCGAACCGGATCTGTGCAACGCGCACGGCGGCGGCGGTGTCTGCGCAGTAGACGGCGGTGTCCGGGGCAGTGAAGCCGTTGGCGGAGAGCAGCCGCTGCAGCTCCAGCACGGCTGCGCCGACCATGCCTTCTCGCAGGATCGTCATGCGCACCTCCGCAGGATGCGCACTAACCAGCCCTGGCGCGCGCCGCCCATGCGGAACAGCTCGACCACGTTGCCGCGCACGGCGTAGACGGCGACGCACAGCACGGCGGTGATGCCGTTCTGTGCGGCGAGCGCCCAGTCATACCGACCGAAGAGCACGCTGATGGTGACGGCGCCGGCGAGCACGACCAAGCCGTACGCCAGGCGGGATGCCCAGGGCCGGTGCGCGGCGCCATCGCGCTTGAACAGCAGCAGGCGCAGCGCGATCAGCGCACACAACGCGGCCTGCACGATGAAGAGCGTTTTCATGGTTGCTTGCCTCCCTTGTCTGCGCCGCCCTTGAGTGATGCGAACAGGCGGTCGCTGTTGTCTGCCAGGCGGATGAGGGCCAGGAGCAGCTTGACCACGACGGTGGAGGCGACCAGCGCGCCTACGGCGTGGCTGACTTCGGTGTTGGTGGGCAAGGCCTTGGCGATGAGCGCGGCGGCGAGCGGGGCGGACAGCAGGCCGGCGACGATGGAGGCGGCGAGGAAGCCGAGTTTTTTGACGGTGCCAAGCTCGCCGCTGTTGAGCACGAAGACGGCGGCGCCGGCGAAGGCGCCCAACACGGTGCCCGGGTCGACGCCTGGCAGTAATGACAGTGCGCCCACGCCTGTGACAGCGAGGGTGGCGGTGGAGCCGGTGGAGATGGGTTCAGCCATTGGGTTCCTTGTGGTCAGTCCCAGAGCTGGACCATTTGCATGGGCGGCTGCGGGGAGATATCGGGCATGACGAGTTCGGTGCCGTGCGGCAGGACGGGGCCAAGGTCGGCAATGCCCGGGTTGGCGGCCAGGACGGCCTCTGTGACGCCTGCGGTGCGGCCGTAGACGCGGTGGCAGATGGCGTCGACGGTGTCGCCCTGGATGGCCCGTACGCGCATCAGATGAGTTCGACGGTGGTGCGGGCGGCGCCCTGAATGTCGTTGATGGCCCAGCGGGCGTCGCGGCGCAGGTCTTCAACGCCGAGGTTTTCGGCTTCGGCCTTGCGGTCGCCGGCGGCGGTGGCGTCGATGGTGCGGTAGCGCTCGATGAGCCAGGCGGCGGCCAGGCAGTGCACCGCGCGCTCGTACCGGTGAAGGTGAGCGCTGCGGCCGTCGATCTTGGACGCCGGCACGTCGGCCAGCGTGTTGCGACCAAACGAGACCTGCGCGACCTTCCAGGCCTCCAGCTCGTCATTGACGGAAATGACCGCCTCGACCAACGCGGCGCGCATGCGCTGCTGTGTGACCGTGCCGTCCAGGCGCATGGCGGCGTAGGCCTGGTCGACGTCGATATCGGGGAAGAAGCCGTCGTTGCCGATCGGCTCCCCGCTGGGTTGTGCCTGCGCGGGCACGGATGCGGCTGCGATGAAGGAAGACATGGTTTCAGTAGGCTGGGAGGCGGTGGACGGGGCGAGGCTTCGCGGCACGCCGGAAGGCTGCCCCGTGCCGCCTGATGCGCGGGGTCACGCTCGGTGTCAGCTCTTCCCGTCGCCGGGCTTGGCTGCGTTCTTGATGTCGCGCTCGATGCGCTCGATGTCTTTTTTCACGCCGGATTTGTCGTGCAGCTCCAGCGCGCGGCGCAGGTGCGCGAGGGCTTCTTCGCGGCAGGCGTTGGCGGTGGCCTGGTCGTGACCGGTGGCCACCGCTGCAATGACGTAGCCCAACGCCTTGTGCAGCTTGGCGCGGACTTCATCGGGCATGTCCTGGTCGCGCACGAGCGCTTCTACCTCGACGAGCGCTTCAACGTCGGCCGACTGGATGGCGGCCGGGTCTTTCAAGACCATGTTGGCGAACTCTTCCGCGATGAGGCAGGCGGTGGTGCGCTGGTACTGGTCGGGCATCGCCAGCTTGTGGCGGATGGCGTAGTCGGCCAGGGGCAGGGCGCCGGCGAAGTCGCCCACGTCGATGCGCCAGACGAGCACGGTCATGAAGATGTCGTCTTGCGTGCCGCTGTCGGCCTGCAGGACGCCTTCCACCCACGCCGCGTACTCGGGGAGCATGCGGCGTTTGGTGTCCGCCTTGCGCTCGACGGACTGCACCTGTTTGAGCTGGCGCTTGTGCTCGGCGAGCTGCGCGAGCATGAGTTCGTAGCCGTTGGCGTGGCGCAGCGGGTTGGCTTCCTGCTCGGCCTGCGCCGCCAAGGCGGCGGAGGCCCGCAGGAAGTGGTTGCGGGCGGGGCTGGTCATTTCTCGCCCGCCTTTGGCGACGCGCCAGTGATATGGACGTTCTCGGCCATTGCGACGCAGCCCAGTTCTTCCACGACATACGCGTCGTTGCTCGATTCGTAGTTCTCGATGCGGTCGCGCTTGGCGTTGTCGACGATGGTGCGGCGGCGGGTGCCTTCCTGGTAGTAGATGGACAGGTTGTCGAGCCGCGTCAGCAGCAGGCCGTTGGCCGGGAAGTAGGGCACACGCACGGCCGGCAGGTTGCCGATGCGTTTCTGGCTAACGATCATGTCCAGCGCGAGCGTCTCTGTTGGGCGGTTGGGCTGGTTGATGATGGGGAAGTACTTGTCCGCCAGCAGCTCCCGGCCGCACACGACGACCAGCTCCGGGTCTTCTGCGTACCAGGGCTCCATGAGGTTGCCGGCCATGTCGAAGACCAGCGCATCCAGGTTCTCGTATGCAGAGCCTTCACCGCCGATGACGATCTTGTCTGCGTTCTTGCCGTCGTGCGTCATCACGCGCTGCGGGGCGCCTTCACGGATGTGCTGCAGCCAGCCTTTGTTGACGTCCTGCAGCAGCGGGTTGGCCGCACGGTCGGATGTGGGCACGCGCTTGATGCCGTGGAAACCAATCACCATGCGGTCCAGCGCCTGGCGCTTGATGATGGCGTCGCGGATGCGGGTCTGGAAGTCCTTGAACTTGGCCCAGGCGTCGAGCTTTCGGTACGTGATGTGGGTATCGGAGTTGGTCTGCTCGCAGCGGTAGCCGATGGCGTCCAGCGTCGACAGGTCCGCCGTTTCGCGGTCTTGCTTGGTGGTATCGGTCGTGCTGGCGATGGGGCCGGACACACCCAGGCCGATCTTTTCGCCTTCCTGTTCCGAGACGCCATGGATGTTCACCTTGGATAGGAACTGGCTCGATTCCTGAATCTTTGTTTCCAGGCGCTGCTGCACGGTCGGATTGACCGAGAACTTGGTGTCGACGCGGCTGACGCCATTCAGTTTGGCGACTTCGGCCGTGTAGGCGTCGTAGAGGCGGCGGGTATCGTTACGCATGTGGTGCTCCGGGTGTTTGTCGGGGTTGAGCGGGGCAGGCCGGGTCAGCAGTCGGTCTTGATGTCGGCGGTGCTGTCGCCGCCGGTGGCGGGCGGCCGGGCGCTGAAGGCGGGCGTGTTTTCCAAGCCCTGCTTAAGGGTGTTGAAGGCCTTGTCGCGTTCGTCGGCTTGGGCCTTGAACTCGGCCAACTGGTTGTTGATCGTGTTGAGGCCTGCGGTGAACTGGTCGCCCAGCGACTGCACCTGCGTGGCGATGATCTGCACGGCGTCCTGCACATCGGAGAAGCGGGCGTCGTTGCCCGTCTCGGCTTTGGCCTGGCGCGAGAACAGGCGCTTGATGCTGTCGGCGAAACCTGCGGTGGCGCTGGGCTGCTCGGGGGTGAAGTCAAGGTCGACCTCCACGGCTTCGGTGAAGACGTTGTCGGGGTCTTGCTTGCGCGCGGCGAGCGGGTTGACCTTGGCGGTGGCGCTGAACTGCAGGACTTCGCAGCCCAGGCTTGCAGGGTTGTCGGTGACGGCCAGGCCGACGAGGTAGGCCTCTTTGGTGTCGGCGAAGCTTGGCTGCACTTCCATCGACGAAAAAATCTTCTGGCGTGCCTTGGTGAGCGCGATGAGTTCGTCGGTGGGATCGAGCTGCGCATACAGGCCCATCTTGCCGTCCTGCTCTTCCGCCTTCAGCGCAACGACATCGCCGTACGCCTTGAAGGGGCCGGCCGGGGAGTAGCCGCGGATGTGCTCCATGTTGATGCGTGCGGAGTACGTCTTCGGGTCGTAGTTCTTCGCCATCTGCACGAGCATGTTGCGATCAATGACGCGGCCGTCGCTGGTGGCGCCTTCGGTGGCGATGCGGAAGAACTTGGTGGCCTTGGTGCCCATGTTGTCCTCGTTGGTCTGGGGTTCGTTGGTGCTGTCATCTTCAGCGCCCCGCATCGCGCGGGCAACGCGTTGGTGTTGTGCGAACCCGCGCCACAACAGGCAGCGCGTGGCACGCGCGCGCGCGGCCGGTAGCGTTGCGGCATGACTACGTTGCCGCCTATCGCATCTCTCTCGATCGACCCGGAAATGGACCCGCGCCGCGTGGCGCGTTCGCTCTATTGGCAGGGCTACCGCGTTGCGCGCATCGCGGAAATGCTCAAGGTGAAACCGGTCACGGTGCACAGTTGGAAGCGCCGCGATGCATGGGCGGACACGACGCCGGATGAACGCGTGGCGCTGACGATTGAAGAGCGCTTGATGCGCCTGGTGACGAAGGAGCAGAAGGAAGGGCGCGACTTCAAAGAGATCGACCTGCTGAACCGCCAGCTCAACAACGTCGCGCGCCGCGAGCGGTACCGCGATGGCGGCAACGAGACCGACCTCAATCCGAAGGTGGCGAATCGCAATGCGGGGCCGCGCAAGAAGGCGGAGCGCAACGCGATGAGCCCGGAAGAGCAGGCGCAGTTGCAGGAGGCCTTCCGCGATTCACTGTTTGGGTATCAGGAGGTGTGGCTGCGCGCGGGTGAGGCGGAACGGATTCGCAACATCCTGAAGTCTCGCCAGATTGGGGCGACCTGGTATTTCGCGCGTGAGGCGCTGATCGATGCGCTGACGACGGGGCGCAATCAGATCTTCCTGTCGGCCAGCAAGGCGCAGGCGCACGTGTTCAAGCAGTACATGGTGCAGTTTGCCAAGGACGCGGCGGGCGTTGAGCTGAAGGGCGATCCCATCGTGCTGCCGAACGGCGGCACGCTCTACTTCCTGGGCACGAACGCGCGCACGGCGCAGAGCTATCACGGCAACCTGTATTTCGACGAGTACTTCTGGGTGCCGCGCTTCCAGGAGCTGCGCAAGGTCGCGTCAGGCATGGCGATCCACAAGCACTGGCGGCAGACGTATTTCTCGACGCCTTCCAGCCTGGCGCATGACGCGTATCCGTTCTGGTCGGGCGCGCTGTTCAACCGGGGGAAGGCGAAGGACAAGCAGGTCAAGATTGACGTGAGCCATGCGGCGCTGCGCGATGGCGTGCGCTGCGCGGATGGGCAGTGGCGCCAGATCGTGACGGTGGAAGACGCGCTGCGTGGTGGCTGCAACCTGTTCGACCTGGACCAACTGCGCCTGGAGTACAGCGAGCCGGACTACGCGAACTTGCTGATGTGTCAGTTTGTGGATGACACGGCGTCGGTGTTCCCGCTGTCGATGCTGATGCGGGGGATGGTCGACAGTTGGGAGCTGTGGCCGGACTTTCGGCCGTTTGCGCCGCGTCCGTTTGGGGCGCGCGAGGTGTGGCTGGGGTATGACCCGAACGGGGGCGGGCCGACTGGTGACAGCGCGGCGATTGTGGTGCTGGCGCCGCCGGCGGTGCCGGATGGCAAGTTCCGCGTGCTGGAGAAACACCAGTTCAAGGGGATCGATTTTGAGGAGCAGGCGCGCGGCGTCCTGCGTGTATGCGGCCGCTACAACGTCACCTTCATCGGCATCGACCGCACGGGCGTGGGCGATGCCGTCTACCAGCTCGTAACGAAGTCACGCCCGGATGCGCGCGGCTTCTCGTATTCGGTGGAAGTGAAGACCGCCCTGGTGCTGAAGGCGTTCGACGTCATCAGCAAGGGCCGGCTGGAATTCGACGCAGGCTGGACAGACTTCGCCGCGTCGTTCATGTCCATCAAGAAAACCGTTACCGCCTCCGGCGCGCGCGTCACCTACCAGGCGGGCCGCTCGGAGGACACCAGCCATGCCGATCTGGCGTGGGCCTGTATGCATGCGCTTTCGCACGAACCGCTCGAAGGCGCGACCTCGACCAATTCAAGCATTCTGGAGTTTTCATGAGCCGCAGGAAGAACCGCCGCGCCGCTGGCGCAGCCACGCCCGTCAAACAACACAGCAGCCAGGCGCCCGTTGCGGAGGCGTTTTCGTTTGGCGACCCGATGGAAGTGCTCGACCGGCGCGAGCTGCTCGATTACGTGGAGTGCATGCGGATGGCGAAGTGGTTCGAGCCGCCGTTGCCATTGGATGGCCTGGCGAAGTCGTTTCGGGCCGCTGCGCATCACAGCTCGGCGATCTATGTGAAGCGCAACATCCTGGTGAGCACGTTCATTCCGCACCCGCTGTTCTCGCGTGCGGCGTTCGAGCGCTTTGTGCTGGATTGGCAGGTGTTTGGCAATGCGTATCTGGAGAACCGGTTGAGCTGGGCGGGCTCCAGCATGGGCTTGGCGCCTGCGATGGCCAAGTACATGCGGCGGGGTGTGGATCTGTCGACCTACTACTTTGTGCAAGGCGCAGGGGAACCGCATGAGTTTGCGCGGGGTACGGTGTTCCATCTGCAGGAGCCTGACATCAACCAGGAGGTGTATGGGCTGCCGGAATACCTGTCGGCGCTCAATGCGACCTGGTTGAACGAGTCAGCCACGCTGTTCCGCCGGCGGTATTACAAAAACGGATCGCATGCGGGATTCATTCTGTACATGACCGACGCGGCGCAGAGCCAGGAGGACGTTGACCGGCTGCGCGAGGCGATGAAGAACGCCAAGGGGCCGGGCAACTTCCGCAACCTGTTCATGTATGCACCCGGCGGCAAGAAGGAGGGGATTCAGATTCTGCCGGTGTCGGAGGTGGCAGCGAAGGATGAGTTCTGGAACATCAAGAACGTGACGCGCGATGACCAGCTCGCGGCGCATCGCGTGCCGCCCCAGCTCATGGGGATCATTCCGTCTAACACCGGGGGCTTTGGGGATGTGGAGAAGGCGGCGCTGGTGTTCGCGCGGAATGAAGTTAAGCCGCTGCAGGATCGGCTGTTGGCGATTAATGAGTGGGTGGGGGAGGAGGTGGTGAGGTTTGAGCCGTATGCCCTTGATACAGAAGAACGGAATTCTGACGCTCCGACGAAGTGACGGCACGCTGACCGCAGCGCTGCGCGATATGCAAAAAAAAAAGCGCCCCTGCACACACGGGCGCTGACGACCCTACCGTCGTAGGAGGTGTCGGAAAACGCGGCAGACGCAAGAGGAGGGACCAATGTGCTGCGCGCGTATCGTCATTTTCGACAGAGAAGAAGAAAGCTGAACCGCCCATTAGGAGGGGGAATTCACTTTTTATCTCATCGTTATGCGCATGAACTGGATTTGCGTTAAAAGCGAACTGGGACCGAGTTTAAATTAAGCGCCGCAGTGCCGTTGAAGCAGTTCCGCTTCTGCTAGCCTGACCTCAACTGGAAATTCAGTGGCGCCAGCGAATGCCATGTAGCGTGCGCGGTGTTCCCCGTTGATGAACCTGACGACGGGTTCTTTGTTGACTCCCATCAAGCCGAGCAGCGTATGTCTGCGCCGCATGCTGACGGTGACCCGGGGCATTTCCGGCACACGCGCATGGCCAAGCCTCAGAAAGTCTTCCATGCCATACATCTTTCCTACGTACCACTGTGGCACATCTTTCAGCTCAGTTGTGTAGAGAGCTCGCTCGGCGCATGCGATGAGATCGTCAGCCTTCACTACCAGTACACAATACTGCTCCGGGTTCGGGCAAGCGGCCCGTGTAAGGCGAGTGGACCCATAGGGCGACAAGGCCGGCACTCGAACATCCCAGTATGCGGCGGCTGTGCAAGAGGATTGTCCGAAGGTCATATCAACAAGGTTCCCGTGCAACTGGTTGGTCATAGATTCGAATGCCTCCACGCCCTTTGTATCGCGCCGCATATGAGCGAAATATGTGCTATCCGTCTAAAAAGGGACGGGAAGCCGACTTAACGACTATTACCGATGCGGAAATGAGGCTAGGCAGCTTTCGCCTAAACGGATGAATTTTCGAAGTCTTAACCCAATTGGGGTGGGTCACGGGTAAACCATTGCCCATGGCCGTTCTTGGCTACGAGCGTAGTGACGGCATCACCACAAGTCGTCCCCTTGCAACACATGTATTAAATAAAATACATGTGCTCGTGTTCGTGGTAAGTTTGCTTCGGAGGGCCGCCCGCCCTCACTCTCTCTTGATATTGCAAAGGCGGCCCTTGGTCGCCTTATTTTTTTGTCGTTATTCGATCACTTGCTACGAGAATTCGTAGTTTGTGAAAAGGCTTTGTTTAAGAGCGTTCAGATTCAGTCCAGAGTGCCGATCGGTTGAAGACCACGTCGGCGCGATATAAAGGAAGCCCCATGCCAAAGCAAACGGAGTTCAGCGATGATCTGCTCGAACTCAAAGCTGCTCTGCGGAAAAACTTGGATGCCATGGGCGCTATAGCGGCCCGTATGGTGGTGCTAAAGCAGTTTCGTGAAGCTGTGCTTCCACACCTTCCGCCGAGTGCAGCGATGGCCGCGCTAAAGGCTTTCGAGTGGAGTTTGGAAGAATCACTGCCGATTGCGGCCGACTTTGCGTCGCTGCCCGCATACAGTGATGCATTTCTGGAGGAGGCTGCGGCGACGCGCATGGCAATTCTGCGTCAACAGGCACACCCGAAGTTGTAGGGGTCAAATCGAACCTGTCGCGTAGCTCTGGGACGAGGTTAGGGTACGGAAGTTGCTGGCCTGTTCGAGAATTGCCCAGAATTTCGAGCGTAATCATGGCTACCGCGCAGCACCATACGCCCCACCAAGCGGCCGCCTTCAGTGCGGGGCTTCCAACCCCTTTTTTGGCGTGTGCCGACGCGTGTGAACGCCTGGCACGGTCGGCGGGTATTTCAGAAGAGATTGCCGTTGCTGCCCTGGAGTGTAGCCATGCGTGCTACCTAGCGGCCGCATTGCAGGCGCCTGACGAGAGACGGGTTGCAGACTTGGTTTTTCGCCAATGTATGCAGCGTTGCGTCGCATTGGCGTTGGCATGCGCTTTGGTCAGCGACGCTGCCCCGTGCGTTGCGCTGTGTCGGGAATGCGAGGCGCTCTGTCGCCAAGGTTGTCAGCCTACGAAGCGCTGAGCCTAAGCCGCGTACATCAATGCGGCCATCGCGGAGCAGAGCTAGGCCCTGCGGCGACATTCAAGAAGTTACCTGCCGATGTGCGTAATGCGGCCGCAGCTTGTCCTCAAGAATCGCGTCTGACGCATCGAGGTCGCGCGGCTCCGGGTTCAACCACGCATCAATGTTCTCCGGCTTGATCGGGACCGGGCAGCGGTCGTGCCCGGCCTCGGCAATTTCCGGCGGCGGGTCGTCGGTGATGATGGCGAACGACAGTAGATCCTTTTCGCTGGGCTTGGTCGCGCGCCAGTGTGACCACACGCAGGCGACGAGTAGCGTCTGCGGTGGGTCGGGGCGGAATTCGACGATGGCGTTTGTGCCGTCTGGCTGGACAACGTATTCGTAGAACGCGTCGACCAGGACGAGGCCGTGCGTGTGGCCGTATTGGCCTTTCCAGAAGCCGCGCAGGTTGTCGCGGCGGGCGTTGTAGGTGCCGGGGTACTGTTCGTCGTAGAAGGCCGGCTTGCCGGCGGGGCGGCACTGGTAGCGCATCGGTTTGACGACGCGCCGGCCGTTCTCCATGACCATCACGGGCGCGTACCAGCCGGGGTAGATGCGCGAGTCGCGCGGCTTGAGTTCGGTGCTCTTCAGTTCTTCGAGCTTGCCTTTGGCGGCCGCAATCTTGTTGGTGGCGATGCGGACGTCTTCAGCGGCCTTCTTGGTGGCCTTGGCGGCGAGGGATTGCTGGGCTTTCTCCAGCCGTTCGGTCTGCTTGGCCAGCTCCTGCAGCAGCGCGATCTCGTCTGCAGCCATGCGCGCGCGGATGACCTCGGCGATCTTCTTTTCTTCGTCGGTCTCGGGCGATTCGAGGAAGTGCGCGGTCATCGCCCTCGGGACGCGCATCTTCGGGTTGGCGAAGTACTCCATCACCATCCGCGTGAAATCGTCGAGCGACATGATGGCGCCGTACTCGTGTACGAACCGTCGATAGTCGGCTTCGATTTGGGCGGAGTAGCACATGGGCGGCTCCCGTCGATGTGGCCATGATAGATCAGCGGCGTGCTTTGGCGAGTCGCTTTAGGAGGACTATCTCGGCGCTGCTCCATTCCAGGTCGGCCGAAGAAGGATGGCTGGTAAGCGCCATCTGCAGCGCTGTGACGCGCCGGTCAAACGGTGGGTCGATATCGATGTTGTCCACCCACGCGGCGACGTAGCGGGCGTATTCCACGGTGCTGCGGAGATACCAGATCTCCCAGATCAAGCGCCGGACGTCTGGGCATTTGTTCCGCTCCCATATCGCGCGCACCTCCTCGACCTTCAGCCGTTGCGGAGGGGGCGGGGCGCTCTTGGGCGGATGGCAGTCGATGCCCTTTCCCTGCATTGGAAGACCATCGCCGCGATCCTCGCGCGTGGCTTCAACCGGCTCCCATTTCTCTGCTCTGAAGTGTGTCGAAGCGCCGGGCGCAAAAAACTCCTCGGCCGCCTCCGCGCTCATGTGGTGCCGGGTCATTTTCCAGCGACCGGTCTTGGCGTCTAGGTAGCGGTATTTGTGGAC
Organism: Ralstonia mojiangensis; assembly: GCF_023955645.1. NCBI lineage: Bacteria > Pseudomonadati > Pseudomonadota > Betaproteobacteria > Burkholderiales > Burkholderiaceae > Ralstonia > Ralstonia mojiangensis. The sequence continues at coordinate 773,074 of NZ_JAMXHU010000001.1, forward strand.
GATGTGCGGAGGTGCGGGGGATTCCATGGCTGCAGAGACTGTATGGATATACAGTATCCGAGGCACGATCCTACGAGTCAACGTAGACAATGCAGACGTGGACGGAGAGGCTCCTAAGGGGCTGTGGAAGCGCTTCCTCGCGCACGGGTTGCTCCGGGCCATCCTGTTGGCGATTGTGCCGCTAGGCGCGCTCTGCGCGAGCTGGAGGGGTGCCGGTGCGCTAGGGGAGGAGGCGGGCGAGGCTGGCGCGACGACCCGGCGCGCGCCGTTGGGACCCCGCCTCACCTGCGCTCTTCATGTTGTTGTTTTTATGCAGGTGCATAAGCGCCAAGAATTTGGCCGCAGCAAGCGCGGACGACCGCTCACAAAGGCAGTGGACGTATGCAGATTTATGCACCTAGAGTATGCAGGTGCATGAAAACACTCTTACCAGAAGGGGGCGTTATGTGGGGGCTTGAAGGAAAGCGGTTCTGGTGGCTGCTCGCGATTTTTGTGGTGGGACTCGGGGCTCTGATTTGCTATCGCGGCCTGCCGGATACCGTTTACGGAGCACTTGTCGCTCTCGGGGGGGTGATCCTCACAACCTTGCATGGCGGAGCAATGCGGAAGGCAGACCTCGACAATACGGTGCTTCAGAAAAGAACTGAGCGTGAAATGGCGCTTCGGAGGGAGGTGTTCCTTCCTGCATTTGAAGGCGCGACTCGTGCCTTAAATGCGATAGGTCTGCTCTTGGAAAGTGGCAAGCAGCGAGAGGATATCTCCTCGGCTTTTGCTGACGGCATCGCGGCCCTAACGAAGGCAATGCTCGTGGCGTCTCCACCGACCATCGCTCGGATACAAAGCTTGGCCGGAGAGCTGAGTTTTGTGTGGAGTGAGACCGTTGGGCACCGCGTTATCCTGGATCAGATTGCACATCGTGCAAAGGGGGTCGAGAGGGAGCGCGACCTTGAAATCGAGTTGCGTCAGACAGCAATCAAGCATCTGCAGTCAATCCACGTGCAGTCGAACTCCAATTCAGAGGCGGGCCGACGGGCACATGAAGCCATCCAGGCACATGAGCAGCGGATTGCCGCCATGAACACCAAGCTAGACGAATTCGGCATTGAGCGAGATAGGCTGTATCTGAACGGCCTAAAGCCGCTTATCAATCGGCTTTCCGACCTAAGACCTATGTTTCCTCCGGTCCTCGCAGAGTTGCGGAAGGAAATGGAGTTGCCCTTTGAGCAGGAGGCCTTTGCCAAGGCTCAAGAGGCAATCACGACGAAAATTCTCGTTGCTTTGCAAAGCCGGATTGCAGAAGCAGAGCAGCGGTTAGCCGCCCTACAGGCGTCACGGCATCCAACAGCTACCGGCCCCCAAGCAGGCAACGGTTGACCCTCACCGCATGAGCGGCGGGGTTGCTTATGGCATCGTTTTCTGTGTACTACACGTGTACTTTGCGTGGACTTTCAAAGATCACCAAAGACCACAGAGCACAGTCTAATGCCAATGAAAAACGGGCCAGAAGGCCCGTCAAATCAACAGCTTAGATTGTCTTTCGTAATCTTTGGTACTGCGGTGTATTGGTGGAGCCGGCGGGAATCGAACCCGCGTCGGCGCAGATCAATCCTAAAGAAGACAGGCTCTACCGCCTTATTCCTTTGCCGCAGTCACCGATGGGGCGGGAGGCGGTTCTGTTTTGCCTTTTGACGGCGAGATTGCGTTGATGGCTGTGGTCGCCAGATCTTTTACTTGATCAGCAAATCCGGGCACCGTTTTGAATGCCTGTTTCACGTTATCGGACGAAAACAGTTCGTGCCAAGGGCTGCCATGGCTTTCGGTTTCGACAAGGCGAAGTGGAAGCTCGTCCAGCCGATTCAACGCGGACGCTAGCACTCGGCCTTCCATGTCCGTATCGAGCCTCGCGGCCTCCCGGCGGAAGCCTTCATAGGCACGCGAGATTGAAGCCTTGAACGCATAGTCTTCAGACAAGCGGAATCGTTGTCCGATCTGCTTTGTCGCGAGCCAGGAGAACCACACCGGCGCACCTACAGAAAGCAGAGAAAGCGCGAGGTTCAGGACCAGGACGGAAGTCGGCGCGCCCGGTTGTTTGAACAAATCTGAAAGCGAGTGAAGCTGCTGTGACCCAAAGTAGCTGCCGGCGCCAAGAGCTGCAACAAGACCCCCGACCCAGAACCACATTGACGTGGAAAGCGAGTCTGACCGCTCGGTGAAAGCTGCCGCGAGTCCGACGCTTGTGGCTGCTGAGTAAGCTGTTTCGCAGCGGGTCAACACGGACTCTGCGTTTCCCTTTATTTGCGTGAGCTTTCCGTCAGTCTCTGTTGCGGCCTCACGAAGGCCCACGATGTTCTTACTTTCTTCCTTTGATGCTTCTAACAGGCTGGCAATTGTTTGCCGTGCTTCGGCGAGGGATTCGAGATCGGTAGGAAGTTGATCGGCTGCGTTGTATGCCTTTTCGATTCGTTCCACCATTGTGGCGAGTGCGGCCGTTCGCGGTTCCAAGCTCGTGAGCCGGGATTCCATACCTCGCAGTTGTGTTGTCACCGCGCGTAGAGCTGCTGCAGCCTCCGACGTGGTGTCACGTGACAAGGCTGGAGCCAAGGCTTTCCGCAATCCCTCTAGCGTAAGCAGGTAAGCGGAAACCCCATTAGCTGGACTGCCCCAGAGGTTTGGAATTGTTTGAGATTGCAGCAATGCCAATCGCCGCAGGTAATCGCGAAGCCGTGCGTCGGCATCCTCCCGTATCTGGTCCGCTCCGCGTTCTCTGATCAGATCGATGATTGACTGGGCCTCCTCGACCAATTCTGTCCTCGTGAGGCCCGGGAAGCTCCAATTGTTGTGAGCGTTACCGAAAGGCTCGTTGCTTGGTATCGCTGTCTGCAGCTGGTTGATAACGGCCACCAACTGCTTTTCAATCTCTTCCAGAGTTTGATGCACTGAGATCCCCCTCGTCTGTTTTTGTTCGCGCCCATCAGTTCGTTAGCGGTGTGCGACCACGCGCTCGCGGCTTTGCAGCTTCGGAGCAGCATCGGAAAAAGGTAATTTCCGTAACTGCATCCAAAAAAGCAACGTATCTATTTGATTTAGCACCGCTTTTCGGATTACCCCTAGAAGGTAATGTTGGGTAATCGAAAAGGTAATCCCATCGTAAGTCCTTGATTATTATAGGCCTGCGCAAGGCGAGAGGTGACTCTCTACAAAGGTAATGAGATTACCTATAGGTTACCAAGAAATTACCTTTGCTCGATGACGTGCAAAGCCTTGTCCCACAACGGTTTGCAGTCGAAGCGACGTGGGGGATTACCGGGATTACCTTTTCCCGATGCCGGCCTGGGGCGGATGAGGGGAGAGGGGGGGCGCGCTGGGCGTGTACTACCGGGCTAGCTACCGATGTTGACTGTGCCGAGCTGGCAGTACGCCAGATTTACGCCAAAAAAGACAAAACCCAAGCACAGGCTTGGGTTTTGTGTGATGTCCTGGTGCCGCTGACCGGAATCGAACTGGTGACCTTCGCATTACGAATGCGCTGCTCTACCGACTGAGCTACAGCGGCGTCGGAAACAGCGATTCTAACAGAACTTTTTGTCGCTCTGCAAGAACCGCTGGAACAACAGTCTTACGTGGTGTCGTTACGCCGTTTTCTTGGCGTCGAGGTGATATTGCGTGACGCGATCCACCTCGTTTTTCGACCCCAGGACCACCGCCACGCGTTGGTGCAGCTGTTCGGGCTGGATGTCCAGAATGCGTTGCTCGCCGTTGGTGGCCGCGCCGCCGGCCTGTTCCACCAGGAAGGCCATCGGGTTGGCTTCGTACATCAGGCGCAGCTTGCCGGCCTTGCCCGGCTCGCGCTTATCCCAGGGGTACATGAAGATGCCGCCGCGCGTGAGGATGCGATGCACGTCCGCCACCATCGAGGCGATCCAGCGCATGTTGAAATCCTTGCCGCGGGGGCCTTCGGTGCCGGCCAGGCATTCGTCGATGTAGCGGCGCACGGGCGGGGCCCAGTGGCGCATGTTCGACATGTTGATGGCGAATTCCTTTGTATCGACCGGAATCTTTACGTCGCGGTGGGACAGCACGAAGCTGCCGACTTCGCGGTCGAGCGTGAACATGTGCACGCCGTTGCCGACGGTCAGCACCAGCGTGGTCTGCGGGCCATACACGGCATAGCCGGCGGCGACCTGTTTGGCGCCGGGCTGCATGAAATCGGTTTCGGTCACGGCCTCGCCGGCCTTGGGCATGTGCAGCACCGAGAAAATTGTGCCGATCGACACGTTCACGTCGATGTTGGACGAGCCGTCGAGCGGATCGAACAGCAGCAGGTATTCGCCCTTCGGATAGCGGTGCGGAATCTCGTAAAACGATTCCATCTCTTCCGAGGCCATGGCGGCCAGGTTGCCGCCGTATTCGTTCGCTTCGAGCAGGACTTCGTTGGCGATCACGTCCAGCTTCTGCTGGGTTTCGCCTTGCACGTTGCCGGTGCCAGCCGAGCCGAGCACGCCGGCAAGGGCCCCCTTGTTGACGCTGTGCGAGATCGCCTTGCAGGCGCGCGCCACGACTTCGAGCAGCAGACGCAGCTCGGCCGGGATGGTGTTGTGCTCGCGCTGCTCTTCGATCAGGTAGCGGGTGAGGTTGATGCGCTTCATGGGTTCTCCTGAGACGGGCGCGATTTTACGATACAAGCGGTGACATTCAGGCCAGCGCCTTGCCGACGATCTCGCGCACGTCGCGCGAGAGGCTCGGATGTGCCGCCACGCGCTTGAGCGCGTCCTGCATGGCGTCGCGCAGCGTGGGCACGTACTTGCGCCAGCGGTCCAGCGCGCGTGCCAAGCGGGCGGAAACCTGCGGGTTGATGGCGTCGAGCGCCAGCACCTGCTCGGCCCAGTAGGCGTAACCGGAACCATCGGCGGCGTGGAACTGCGCGGGGTTGCCCGAGCAGAAGCTGAAGATCAGGGAGCGCGCGCGGTTCGGGTTGCGCAGCGTGAAGGCCGGATGGGCCATCAGCGCACGCACGGTGGCCAGCGTCGGTTTACCGGCGGCGCCCGGCTGCATGGCCTGCAGCGAGAACCACTTGTCGATGACGAGGGCATCGTCGGCAAAGCGCGTGTAGAAATCGGCCAGTGCGGCTTCGCGGCCCGGGGCATAGCTGGTGACCATCGCCGAGAGAGCGCCCATGCGGTCGGTCATGTTGGTGGCGCGGGCATATTGCTGTTCGGCCAGGGCCAGCGCCTCGGGGGCTTCGGTTTCCACCAGGTAGCCGAGGGCGATGTTCTTGAGTGCGCGCTTGCCTGCAGACACGGCGTCAGGCGAGTAGGCGCCTTCGGTCTGGTTGTCTTGATAGGCGCGCAGCAGCTCCGCGTTGAGCTTTTCTGCCAGCGTGCGGCGCAGCGTGCGGCGGGCGGCGTGGATGGCAGCCGGGTCGGCCACGTCCATGCGCTCGGCCAGATAGCCTTCGGCCGGCAAGATCAGCATCTGTTCGCGGAAGGCCGGATCAAGCGAGGTGTCGGCGACCACGGCACGCAAGGCTTCAACCAGCGCCGGATCAACCACCGGCGCGCGGCCGTGCTGGATGTCCGTCACCATGCGCAGCAGCGTGTCGGTGGCCAGGCGCTGGCCGGCTTCCCAGCGATTGAACGGGTCGGAATCGTGCGCGAGCTGGAACGTGAGCTGCTCGATCGTATAGCCGTATTCGACGATCACCGGCGCAGAGAAATTGCGCAGCAGCGAGGGCAACGGCGCTTCGGCCACATCTTCGAAGACGAAGGTCTGCTTGGTTTCAGTGAAGTCCAGCACGCGCGTGGTCACGGGCGAGGGCGATGCGGCTTCACCACGCAAACGCAGCGGCAAATCGCGGCCTTGTTTGTCGATCAGGCCGATTGCAAACGGAATGTGGAACGGCTGCTTCTGGATGCCGCTGGTGGTCTCGATGCCGACCGGCTCACAGCGCTGGCGCAGCGTGAGCGTGTAGGTGTGCGTGGCCGCATCGTGGTGACCGTCAACGGCCACGACCGGCGTGCCGGCCTGGCTGTACCAGCGGCCAAATTGCGTGAGGTCGCGGCCGTTGGCATCGGCCATGGCAGCGCGGAAGTCGTCGCAGGTGACGGCATGACCATCGTGACGCTGGAAGTACAGGTCCATGCCTTTGCGGAAGCCGTCGCGGCCGAGCAACGTCTGGTACATGCGCACAACTTCCGCGCCTTTTTCGTACACCGTGACGGTGTAGAAGTTGTTGATTTCTTCGTAGCTGTCGGGCCGCACCGGGTGCGCCATCGGCCCCGCATCTTCGGGAAATTGCGCCTGGCGCAGCAGGCGCACGTCTTCGATGCGCTTGACGGCCCGGGCGCTGGCAGCAGCGGCTTCGTTGCCGGCAAGCGCCGCCATGTCTGCGGAGAACTCCTGGTCGCGGAACACCGTCAGCCCTTCTTTCAGGCTCAGCTGGAACCAGTCGCGGCAGGTGACGCGGTTGCCCGTCCAGTTGTGGAAGTATTCGTGGCCGACCACCGATTCGATGTTGGCGAAGTCCACATCGGTTGCCGTCTCGGCATTGGCCAGCACGTACTTCGTATTGAAGATGTTCAGGCCCTTGTTCTCCATCGCGCCCATGTTGAAGTCGCCCACGGCGACGATCATGAAGCGGTCGAGATCCAGTTCCAGGCCGAAGCGGCGTTCGTCCCAATGGATCGAGTGGATGAGCGAGTCCATCGCGTGGCGCGTCTTGCCCAGGTCTTGCGCTTCCACCCACACCTGCAGCAGCTTCTCTTTGCCCGAAGCCGACTGGATGCGTTCTTCAATGCACTCGAGCTTGCCCGCCACCAGCGCGAACAGGTACGACGGCTTCTTGAACGGGTCGTGCCACACCGCTTCGTGGCGGCCGTCCGGCAGGTCGCGCTCCGACATAAGGTTGCCGTTGGACAGCAGCACCGGGTAGTCCGCTTTCGATGCGCGCAGCGTGACGGTGTAGACCGTCATCACGTCCGGGCGGTCGAGGAAGTAGGTGATCTTGCGAAAGCCCTCTGCCTCGCACTGCGTGAAGAAGTTGCCGTTGGAAACGTACAGACCCATCAGCGAGGAGTTCGCTGCGGGATTGCAGTACGTCGTGAGTTCCAGCGTGAAGCTGGTGCCGACATCGGCCGGTACGGCATCGATGGTGAGTGTGTCGCCGGAGGCCTGCAGGCCGGACAGCGCTTTGCCGTCGACGGTTGCGCCCGCCAGCTCCAGCCCTTCACCCGCCAGCACGAGGGGCTTGCCGGCGTCCGTGCGCGTCATGCGCATGCGGTTGATGACGCGGGTGCGCTCGGGCACGAGATCGATCTCCAGGGCCACTTCGTCAATGCGGAAAGCGGGCGCGGAGTAGTCCTTGCGGTAAATCGTGACGGCGGTATCGGTGCGCAACATCGGTAACATCCTCGTAGCGGTACGCAAAAGGCCATTGTACTCAGGCCCTTGGCGGGAATCTTCCGCGCGGGGCGTCACTCTGAGTAACAGAGCGCGCGCAGCCCCGCTTCCGGGGCCCGCGACCATCTGTCTGATTGAGAGTAGGGGGGATTTTCTATGTGGAAATGGATCAAGACATCGGGCGTCTGGCCGATGGCCGGCGCGCTGATGGCGGCCAGCCTGCTGGCCGGCTGCGCGAGCACGGTTACCAGCCAGGTGACCGCGTTCCGGCAACCCGGCTGGACCGACAACCCGCCGCGCACCTATGCCTTCGAGCACACCGCACCGCAGCAAAATGATCTGGAACGCCAGACCTACGAGGCGTGGACATCTGACCAACTGGCTTCCCACGGCTTTACCAGCGTGCCGCGTGCCAGCGCACGCTATCTGGTTCGCCTGGACTACTCGACCGCCATGCGCCTCGTGCAGGTGCGCCAGCCCGTGTATCCAGACCCATATTGGGGTCCGGGGCCCTGGGGGCCATGGCGCAGCCCTTGGGGGCCCTGGGGCCCATGGGGGCCGCAATATGTGGATACCAACGTGCAAGTGCCGTTCTATGCCTACCACGTGGAAATTGACGAGGCAGCTACCGGTAAGCGCGTCTACCAGGTGACGGCGCAAACGCAGGGCGGGGACGGATCGCTGACGGCTGTGATGCCGTACCTGGTACGCAGCGCCTTTGCCAATTTCCCGGCGCCGAATGCGCAGCCGATCCTCGTGGAACTGCCGGTTGATCCATCGGTGAAACCGGCGGCGAAACCAGCATCCGGGCCGGCACCTAAGTAGTGCGCCCGGGTGGGTTTTGGCGGGCGGTCTACGTTAGAATGCGGGACCTAATCTGTAGGCCGCCAGCCGTACCCCGCTTGAGCGTTGTCACTTCATCCCGTCTTGCGCCGACCGCCACCCCTGGCCGGCGCTGCCTCAGCCCCGTCGCTACCCTCTTGACGGTGCTCCGCAACGCGTGCTGCCTCACCCCCGGTTTCTCTCTGTTCCCACTGTTTTTTGCCATTTCGTCTCAGGGAGTTTCTGCCTGAGCGCATGTGCGCCATCTGCGGAACTCCCCATCAGGATTCATTGCTATGAACGACAAGCTTCACGACGCCTCGCCGGATTCCCAAGACCAAGGGGCCGAGGCCGAACTGCGCCGCGCGGCGTTTGAATATCACCGCGCTCCGACGCGCGGCAAGATTGAAGTGCGCCCGACCAAGGCGCTGATCAACCAGCGCGACCTGTCGCTGGCGTATTCGCCGGGCGTGGCGTATCCGTGTACCGCGATTGAACAAGACCCGTCGCTGGCGGCGGAATACACCTCGCGCGGCAACCTTGTCGGCGTGATCACCAACGGCACCGCGGTGCTGGGCCTGGGCGACATCGGGCCGCTGGCCAGCAAGCCGGTGATGGAAGGCAAGGGCTGCCTGTTCAAGAAGTTTGCCGGCGTGGATGTGTTCGATATCGAACTGGCCGAGCGCGATCCGGACAAGCTCGTCGACATCATTGCCTCGCTGGAGCCGACGCTGGGCGGGATCAACCTCGAAGACATCAAGGCGCCGGAGTGCTTCTACATCGAGCAGAAGCTGCGTGATCGCCTGAACATTCCCGTTTTCCACGATGACCAGCACGGCACGGCGATCATCTCGTCGGCGGCGCTGCTCAACGGCCTGAAGGTCGTCGGCAAGGACATTGGCAGCGTGAAGGTGGCCGTGTCGGGCGCGGGCGCCGCGGCCATCGCTTGCCTGGACGTGATGGTGGGTCTGGGCGTCAAGCGTGAAAACGTCTACGTGGTCGATTCGAAGGGCGTGATCTATGTTGGCCGCGACGCCAAGATGGAGCCGAACAAGGCACGCTATGCGCAAGACACGTCGGCCCGTACGCTGGCCGACATCGTGCGCGATGCAGACGTGTTCCTCGGTTGCTCGGCCGCCGGCGTGCTGACCGCCGACATGGTCAAGACCATGGCTCCGAAGCCGATCATCCTGGCGCTGGCCAACCCCGAGCCGGAAATCCGCCCGGAAGTGGCCAAGGCCGCGCGCCCGGACTGCATCATCGCCACGGGCCGTTCGGATTACCCGAACCAGGTCAACAACGTGCTGTGCTTCCCGTACATCTTCCGTGGTGCGCTCGACTGTGGCGCCACCAAGATCACGGAAGAGATGAAACTGGCATGCGTGAAGGCCATTGCGGAACTGACGGAAGCCGAAACGAACGACGCAGTGGCACAGGCTTATGCCGGCCAGGACTTGACCTTCGGCCCGGATTACATCATCCCGAAGCCGTTTGATTCGCGCCTGATCGAGAAGATCGCGCCGGCTGTCGCCAAGGCCGCGGAAGAGTCCGGCGTGGCTACGCGCCCGATCAAGGATCTGGATGCCTATCGCGCCCAGCTGAGCGACTTCGTGTACCACACGGGCCTGACCATGCGCCCGGTGTTCTCGGCCGCCAAGGCCAACCCGAAGCGCGTCGTGTATGCCGAAGGTGAAGAAGAGCGCGTGCTGCGCGCCGTGCAGACGGTGGTGGATGAAGGCTTGGCCAAGCCGATCCTGATCGGCCGTCCGCACGTGATCGAAATGCGTATCCAGAAGGCCGGCCTGCGCCTGAAGCCGGGCGTGCATTTCGAGCTGGTGGATCCGGAAGACGATCGCCGCTATCACCAGTACCACACCGCTTACCACGAGCTGATGGGCCGCAACGGCGTGACGCCGGACATGGCCAAGTCGGCGCTGCGCCGTTCGAACACGCTGATCGGTGCACTGCTGGTGCGCCTGGGTGACGCCGACGCGCTGCTCTGCGGCACGGTTGGCCGCTTCGACGCCCACCTGGAACACGTGCGCGACGTGATCGGTCTGGCGCCGAACGCCAAGGTGTTCGCCGCCATGAACGGCCTGATGCTGGAGAAGCACACGCTGTTCATCACCGATACGTTCGTCAACGAAATGCCGAGCGCTGAAGAGCTGGCCGACATCACCAAGCTGGCGGCGGAAGAAGTGCGCCGTTTCGGCCAGGAGCCGAAGGTGGCGATGCTGTCGCACTCGATGTTCGGCTCGTCGAAGAACGCCTCGGCCCGCCGCATGCGCGCTGCGTATGACCTGCTGAAGGCCGAAGCGCCGAATCTGCAAGTGGAAGGCGAGATTCAGGGTGACGCGGCGTTGTCGGAAGACATCCGCCACCACTTCCTGCCGAAAAGCGCCTTCTCGGGCAGCGCAAACCTGCTGGTGATGCCGTCGCTTGATGCCGCCAACATCGCGTTCAACCTGCTCAAGATCACGGGCGGGCAGGGCGTGACGGTGGGCCCGATCCTGCTGGGCGCGGCCAAGCCGGTGCACATCCTGAACCCGTCGGCCACATCGCGCCGCATCGTCAACATGACGGCGCTGGCTGTGGCGGATGTGTCGGCTACGCGTTGATCGGTTGATCCGAATGTTGGGCCGCTGAAGGTTGGCGGTCCAAATGAAAACGGCGCCTGGGGAAAGTCCAGGCGCCGTTTTTCTTTGCTGCCGACTGCTTAGAACTTCGCGCGGATGCCCACGCCGAAGGTGTCTGCCGAGCTCAGGTTCGTCACCTTGTCGCGCATGTACGCGGCATACACATCGGTACGCTTGGACAGCGAGTAGTCGTAGCCGACCGCCCACGTGTTGCGCTTCACGTCAGCCGCGCCCGAAGTCTTCGTGTACGCGTACGACGCCAGGATGCTGCCCGGGCCGGCCGGCACCGATACGCCCAGCTGGCCGCCGTTGCTCTTTGCATCGCCCGAGTTGATGGCGTTCTTGATGTACTGGTATTGGCCGTACAGCTTGACCATGCCAAAGTCGTACGTGGCGCCCAGTTGCGCGGCCGTCTGGCGCGAGAAGCCTGCCACCAGCGCGTTGAGGTCACCCGGGGCGGAGTCGAATCGCACTTGCTGGAAGGCTGCCGTGGCCGCGAAGTTGCCATGGAAGTACAGGAAGTTGCCGCCCCACTTGTTCTGGCCATTGTGGCCAGCTTGCTCGCCCGCGCCGTAGATGAAGTTGGCGGTCAGACCGTTGAAGTCCGGCGTGGAATACATGATCGAGTTGTTCCAGCCCGAATCGCCCACCAGACCCGAGATGCCGCCGGGGCCGCTCAGGCCGTTGCCGAGGTAGGTGTGGAACACCATCGGCGAGAACGTGTACGAATCGATGAACGGGTTGAACAGGATCGTCGAGACGAAGTACGGCGGCGTCAGGCGGCCGAGCTTGATCGAGCCCCAGGAGCTCGATTGCAGGCCGACGAACGAGTTGCGGGCGAAGAACGTGTCGCCGTCGAAGCGGCCGTACTTGCCGGTGTCGGGGCGGAAGAACGCTTCCAGCGTGAAGATCGCCTTCAGGCCGTTGCCGAGGTCTTCGCTGCCCTTCATGCCCCAGTACGACGTAGACATCCCGCCCGAGTTGACGCCCCAGGCGCGGTCCGATGCGCCCAGGCTCTTGGTGGCGCCGGCCCAGGCATCCACCTGGCCGTACAACGTGACGGACGATTGCGCTTGCGCACCGGCACTTGCTGCCCCCAGTGCCGATGCCACTGCCAGCGCGGCCACGCCACGCTTGAATTTCGACTGCATTGCTACCTCCTTTGTTGTTGAAGATCACTGCGGGTTGCGCCGCATTCTTTGATGCGATCGCAGGCCGGCTGGTCAGGCTCCATGCCGATCGGTGTCCCATGCCCCATGACACCGCGCCCACAGCGTTGTTTTTGCTGATGAACCTGAAAAATCAGTTTGCTGCAATCAAATCGGTCAGGCGGAAACCCGCGATGCGATGAATCTGTTCGAGCGACGTACGCAGCTCGGTATCGCGATCGTTTTCCACGCGCTTGCTGAAGTTCTCGATGATTCCGTGGCGGTCATAGCCGCGCACCGCCAGGATGAACGGGAAGCCGAACTTCTCGTTGTACTGGGTGTTGAGCGCCTGCAGGCGCGCAAACTCTTCTGGCGTGCACAGGTTCAAGCCCGCGCCGCTTTGTTCGCGCGTCGACTCGGCAGTCAGTTCACCGCGCACGGCAGCCTTGCCGGCCAGCTCCGGGTGGGCGCGCACCAGCTTGAGCTGAGGGTCAATGCCGGCGGTATCCACGGCATTGCGCATGGCGGTTGCGAGCGCCTCGGCCGAGGCGAACGGGCGCTGCGTGGCGGCCTGTTCGGCAACCCACGGCGAGTGCTCGTAGATGCCGCCAAGGACCTGCACGAACTGCGCTGCGTCCATGCTGTTGAGTTGCGAGAGGTTGTAGGTGGTCTGACTCATGCTGTGGTGCTCAAAACGGGTTGCTTTGCATACGGATGGTTCTGGATCCAGTGCTGCGCGATGTCGATACGGCGGCAGATCCAGACCTTGTCGTGCGATTGCACGTAGTCAAGGAAGCGTTGCAGCGCACGGAAACGTCCCGGACGGCCCAGCAGGCGGCAGTGCATGCCGATCGACAGCATCTTCGGCTGCGCCAGGCCATTGGGATCGCCTTCTTCGTACAGCACGTCGAAGGCGTCCTTCAGGTACTGGTAGAAGTGGTCGGCTGTGTTGAAGCCTTGCGGGCTGGCAAAACGCATGTCGTTTGTGTCGAGCGTGTACGGCACCACCAGGTGCGGTTTGGCCTCGCCGGACGAGGTTTCGACTTCGGTCCAGAACGGCAGGTCGTCGCCGTAGTAGTCGGCGTCGTAGGCAAAGCCGCCGTGCTCGACCACCAGGCGGCGCGTGTTGGGGCTGTCGCGGCCGGTGTACCAGCCAAGCGGCGCATTGCCGGTCAGCTCGCGAATGATCTCGACGCCGATGCGCATGTGCTCGCGCTCGGTGGCTTCGTCGATGTTCTGGTAGTGGATCCAGCGCCAGCCGTGACAGGCGATTTCGTGGCCCAGGTCAACGAAGGCTTGCGTCACGTCCGGATGCCGTTGCAGGGCCATCGACACACCGAAGATCGTCAGCGGCAGGCCGCGCTTTTCAAACTCGCGCAGGATGCGCCACACGCCCGCCCGCGAGCCGTATTCGTAGATGCCCTCCATGCTCATGTGGCGGTCGGGGTAGGCCGCGGCGCCAATGATTTCGGAGAGGAACTGCTCGGAGCCGGCGTCGCCGTGCAACACGCAGCTTTCACCGCCTTCCTCGTAGTTGAGGACGAACTGCAGGGCTACGCGCGCGCCGCCCGGCCAGTTGGCGTTGGGCGGGTTCTTGCCGTAACCGATGAGATCGCGCGGATAGTTATTGTTTGTCATGGTTTTTTCATGTCGAGGAGACTTCATACAACACCGGTCAGACAGTGGAATGCGGCTTTCCAAATTCACGACATCACAGCGGCGTCATGAACCAGGCAAGGCGCCATCGCGTCAGGCCGGGACTGCCCGGGCAGCCTGCGCCAGTTCCAGCGCGAGCCTCCGGTGAACCGTGAGATGGGCGTCGAGTTCAAGCGTGGTCAGGCGGCCGTCTTCGACGACCACGCGCCCGTTGATCACGCTGTGCGCCACGTTGGACGGGGCGCAGAACACCAGCGCCGCGACCGGGTCGTGGTCGGCGCCGGCGAAGCTGACCTGGTGGCGATCGAAGCTGACAAAGTCGGCCGACATGCCGGGTGCGAGCGCGCCGATGTCGTCGCGGTTGAGCACGCGCGCGCCGCCGAGCGTGGCGATCTCCAGCGCCTCGCGCGCGCTCATCGCCGCGGGGCCAAAGCCGACACGCGCGAGCAGCATGGCCTGCCGCGTTTCGCCGAGCATGTGCGCCCCATCGTTCGACGCGCTGCCGTCCACGCCCAGGCCGACCGGCACGCCGGCATCGCGCATGGTGCGGATGGGCGCAATGCCGGAAGCCAGCCGCATGTTCGAGCACGGGCAATGCGCTACGCCGGTGCCGGTGCGCGCGAAGACGTCAATGCCATGGGCGTCGAGCTTCACGCAGTGCGCATGCCAGACGTCGCGGCCGACCCAGCCGAGGTCTTCCGCATACTCGGCCGGCGTCATGCCGAACTTCTCGCGTGAATACGCGATGTCGTTATCGTTCTCGGCCAGGTGCGTGTGCATCGACACGCCGTAGCTGCGCGCGAGCTTGGCCGACTCGCGCATCAGGTCGCGCGAGACGGAGAAGGGCGAGCACGGCGCCACCACCACACGCAGCATCGAATGGCGATCGGCGTTATGCCAGGTTTCGATCAGGCGCTGCGTTTCCTTCAGGATGGCCTCTTCGCCTTCGACCACGCGGTCCGGCGGCAAGCCGCCCTGGCTGCGGCCGACGCTCATGCTGCCGCGCGCGGCGTGAAAGCGCATGCCGATCTGCTGCGCGGCTTCGATGGAATCGTCGAGCCGGCTGCCGTTCGGATAGAGGTACAGGTGGTCGCTGGAGGTCGTGCAACCGGAGAGCAGCAGTTCCGCCATCGCCGTGAGCGTGGACACGCGCACCATCTCCGGCGTGAGGCCGGCCCACACCGGATACAGGTTGGTCAGCCAGCCGAACAGTTCGGCGTCTTGCGCTGCGGGCAGGGCGCGCGTCAGGCTCTGATACATGTGATGGTGCGTGTTGACGAAACCCGGCGTGACCACGTGGTCGCGCAGTTCCATCACACGCACGTTGGGTTGCCCGATGGCCTCGCGGTACTGCGACGGCAGATCGGCCGTGGCGCCAACCCATTCGATCACGCCACCGCGCGCAATGAGGGCGCCGTCCGGGATCTCGCGGCGTTGCGCATCCATGGTGACCAGCACGTCGGCATGACGGGCGATCAGAAGCGGGTCGTTGTGCGCGACAGTGGCGTTCATGCAATTACTCCGTGCCGTGGGTGTTGGCAGCAGCGTCGCGCATTGCGTGCTCGGCCGACTGCATGCCGTTGTAGTAAAGGTTCAGGATGACCGCGACGAGCGTGCCCAGCACGATGCCGCTGTGCGTGACCGGTTCAAGCCAATGCGGCAGGTACTGGAAGAAGGTCGGTGCCAGCGTCGGGATCATGCCGAAGCCGATCGAGATCGCCACGATGAACAGGTTGTGGCGGTACTTGTTGAAATCGATCGAGCCGAGAATGCGCACACCCGTGGCGGCCACCATGCCGAACATCACGATGCCCGCGCCGCCCAGCACGAAGGAGGGAACCGACGCCACGATGTGCGCCATCTTCGGGAACAGGCCCAGCGCAATCAGGATCAGGCCGCCCATGGCTGCCACGAAGCGCGAACGCACACCCGTGACCGTCACCAGCCCAACGTTTTGCGAGAACGACGTGTACGGGAACGTGTTGAACAGGCCGCCGATCACGGTGCCCAGGCCATCGGCGCGCAGGCCGCGCGTGAGGTCATCGGTGGAGAGCTTCTTGCCGGTGATTTCTGCCAGCGCCAGGAACATGCCGGTCGATTCCACCAGCGTGATCATCATTACGATGCACATCGAAGCGATGGCGCCGAAGTGGAAGGTCGGCATGCCGAAGTGCAGCGGCGTGATCACGGCCACCCAGTCGGCTTCGGTGATGCCGGCAAAGCTCACCTTGCCGAACGCCATGGCGATGAACGTGCCGATCACGATGCCCAGCAGCACGGCGATGTTGCCGATCAGGCCGCGGCCATACTTCGTCAGCAACAGGATGATGACGAGCACTGCCAGCGCAATGCCTAGGCCGCTCAGATCGCCGTAGGCCGGATTGGGCACGGTCTTGAGCACGCCGTCCACCATGGTCTTCATGGTCGGCTGGCCGCCCGCTGCCCAGTTGATGCCCACGCCCATCAGCGACATGCCGATCAGCGTGATCACGGTGCCCGTCACGACCGGCGGGAAGAGCCCAAGCACGCGTCCCATGAGCGGCGCGACGATGATGCCGAATATCCCCGCCGCAATCACAGCGCCGTAAATGCCCAGCAGGCCGATGCTCGGGTCGGTGCCGATGGCGATCATCGGGCCCACCGATGCGAAGGTCACGCCCATCATGACCGGCATGCGGATGCCGAACTTCCACACACCGAAGGCTTGGATGAGCGTGGCAAGGCCGGCGGCGAAAAGATCTGCGTTGATCAGGAAGGCGAGTTGTTCCTTGGGCAGATGCAGTGCACCGCCCACAATCAGAGGCACTGCCACGGTGCCTGCATACATCACCAATACATGTTGAAGGCCCAATGCGAGCAGGCGTCCGTACGCCACGCGCTCATTGGTCAGGTCCGCCGTGGGGGCGGCGATGGTGCTGCTTGCCATAAAGGTCTCCTTTGGGTGGTAAGCCGGACGACGTCCGGCTTGGAGCCTGCCCACGTTCCTGCTGCGCGCCCCGGTTCTGGCCTTGTGACACGTGCCGTCCTGATGTCGGACGGTGTATCTCGGGCCAACCTTCGGCAGGTCGCTACGGATCGTGGACAGGTTCTTGGGCGGCCGGCCTCTGTCGTGCCGGCTCGCCCCATACAGCTAAACCGGTCCTAGACTTTGTCCTTCCCGCCGCGCGGGCCCAATACCGAACGCAGATCGAAATCAGCGGGCGCTTCGGGGCGCACGCGATCGGCGCAACATTGCAAGTGCTGGGCCATGTGGGCCTGGGCAGCGCTGGCGTCGCCGCGCTCCAGTGCATTGAGGATGTCGAGGTGTTCGTCGAACGAGCAGGCGTTGTTGCCCGGGGCCTCGACGCTGGCGATCATCAGGGTGGTGCGCGACACCAGCCGGCGCATCATCTCGACCACCAGCGGGTTACCAGACTGCTCGGCCAGCGCCACGTGAAACTCCGCAGACAGGCGAATCCAGCGCGGGCGATCCTGCGTGACAAACGCCTGGCGTTCCTGCTTGACGAGTTCCATCAGGGGCGCAATGGCCGCCTTGGGGTTGCTGCTATGGCCAACCTTGTCGAGCACCGCGCGCTCCAGGATCTGACGCAGCTCGAACATGGCATGGGCTTCGTCGATGGAGGGCGCCGCGATGAACGCGCCGCGATTCGGCTCCAGGTCAACCAGACCGTCGGCGGCCAGTTGCGAGAAGACCTTGCGCACCGTATGACGGGCGGTGGCATAGATTTCGCAAAGCGCATGTTCCGTCAGCTTGGTGCGCGGGGGCAGGCGGTGTTCCATGATCGCGTCGTAGATCTCGTGATACATCCGTTCTTCGACCGACATGCGTGTTGCCCCCGATGCTTTGGCGCCCGACTTCGACACCACTTCCGTGGAGACCAGCTTGAGATTCTTGGACATGGCAGACCTGCCTTTCATTAGTGCGCCGCAGCATGGGCCGCCGCGAAAACCTGTTGACAATTATTCATAGCCGCCTTCAATATTGTCAACAAAATGCGTTCGGGAATCCGACAAACTAGGGAAATCCCTGTTTCGAGCCTGGTCTAGGGACACGGCAGAGACACGGCGTCGGACCCAGAGCGAGCGACGGCTTTGCCGGTTTGGCATGCCCCTCCCCATATGGAGGGCAGGCGTAAACCGGCTGGACGCGCGCCGGGATGCGTGCACAGCACGTACCGAGCGGGCCCCGACGCCAGCCCTTGTCACACAAGGGTTTGGCGCGAGGTGCAAGTGGAGGCAGCGGCGCTTCTGAAAATTCGAACTACAGAGGAAGACAAATGGGACGCTTGACCACCCATGTGCTCGACACCGCTGCAGGCACGCCGGGCCAAAACCTGGCGATCGCACTGTTCAAAATTGTCGACAATCAACGGCAACCGATCAAATCGGTTCGCACCAATCACGATGGCCGTTGCGATGCGCCGCTGCTGGAAGGCGACGCGCTGCAGGCTGGCGTGTATGAACTGGACTTCGGCGTGGGCGAGTATTACCGCGCCGCCGGCGTCAAACTCCCCGAGCCCGCGTTCCTGGACGTGGTGACGCTGCGCTTTGGCGTGGCCGATACCAGCGCGCACTACCACGTGCCGCTGCTGGTATCGCCGTGGTCGTATTCGACCTATCGCGGCAGCTAACAGGGCAGGGAGTCATCATGGAAGGCTATATCCTCGACTGGGCCAACTTGCTCTTGCGTTGGCTGCACGTGATCGTCGCGATCGCGTGGATCGGTTCGTCGTTCTACTTCGTCTGGCTCGATAACAGCCTGACCAAGCCGAGCGCACCGGACCTGAAGGACAAGGGCGTCGATGGCGAACTGTGGGCCGTGCACGGCGGCGGGTTCTACAACCCGCAGAAGTACCTGCTGGCACCGAAGCAATTGCCCGACCATCTGCACTGGTTCTACTGGGAGTCGTACTCGACCTGGATGTCGGGCTTTGCCCTGCTGACGGTGGTGTACCTGTTCAACGCCAACGTCTACATGATCGATCGCAGCGTGTTCGACATGACGGCGACGACGGCCGTGCTGCTGGCGCTGGGCTTCCTGGTGGTCGGCTGGCTGGTGTACGACACGATCTGCCGTGTGTTCGGCAAGAACGACCGCGTGGTGGGCATTCTGGTGGCGATCTACGTGGTGATTGCAGCGTTTGCGGCATGCCACCTGTTCTCGGGCCGTGCAGCGTTCCTGCTGATCGGCGCGATGATCGCGACCATCATGAGCGCCAACGTGTTCTTCTGGATCATTCCGGGGCAACGCAAGGTGGTCGCTTCGCTCAAAGCGGGCGAGAAGCCGGACCCGATCCACGGCAAGCGCGGCAAGCAACGCAGCGTGCACAACACGTACTTCACGCTGCCTGTGCTGTTTGCGATGCTGTCGAATCACTACAGCATGACGTACGCCGCCAAGTACAACTGGGTTGTGCTGGTGCTGATCATGCTGGCCGGCGTGCTGATCCGTCAGTTCTTCATCCTGAAGCACAAGGGTGTCGTGAACTGGGGCTATCCGGCAGCAGGCGTGGCAGTGCTGCTGGGGGTTGCGGTGTGGCTCGCTCCGGTGTCGCGTCCGGCAGCGCCTGCCGCCGAAAGCACGCCTGCTGCGGCAGCGACGGGTACGGCCGCGGCGGCCACCCCGACAGCCGCTGCCGGCTCGGATTTCGCCAAAGTACAGGCAGTCGTTACCGCACGGTGCTACCAATGTCACTCGGCTCATCCTACCCTGATGCCTTCGCCGGCTAAGGGCGTGTTGCTCGATACGCCGGACGAACTGGGCAAGCATGCGCAGCTCGTCTACCAGCAGGTCGTGCAGCAGAAGCTGATGCCGCTGGGCAACGTGACGCAGATTACCGACGACGAGCGCACGATCATCGCCAAGTGGTTCGAAGGCGGCGCCAAGACGAACTGAGGCGCACGCTGAGCAACAACGGAAAGGTTTATCGGAGCATGCCATTCGTTCCCTAGCGGGTGGCATGACCGGTGAGGGTTGAACGGGGCTGCGGCCCCGTTTTTTTTCGTTTCGCCTGAAGCGTCTGCAGCGATGTGTCCTTGGCTGGGCCCGATTCGCCTCTGCCTCCCCGGCCGCAAGGGGCGCCGGCAGGGCAGCCCCAGAGCCTCGGATTGACGACTTACTTCCCGACGCCCAGCAACGCCAGTACACCGAGCACCAGGAAGATCAGCGCCGCAATCCGATGCACCAGCGTGATCGGCATGCGTGCGGCGAACTTATTGCCCATTAGCACGGCCGGCACGTTCGCCAGCAGCATGCCGACGGTCGTGCCCGCCACGACAGAAAACACGTCGTTAAAGCGTGCGGCCAGTGCCACGGTCGCGATCTGTGTCTTGTCGCCCATCTCGGCAAAGAAGAACGCAACGATGGTGGTGCCGAGAATGCCCAGACCGCGCTGGGCTGTGGAGGGCGCCTCGTCGTCGTCGAGCTTGTCTGGGATCAGCATCCACCCGGCCATGGCGATAAAGCCCACGCCCAGAATCCACCGCAGCACGTTCTCGCCAAGCATGTGCGTGATCCAACCGCCGACGGCGCCGGCCAGGGCATGGTTGACGAGGGTGGAGATGAAGATGCCAAGGATGATCGGCACTGGTTTGCGGAAACGCGCAGCCAGCAAGATCGACAGCAATTGCGTCTTGTCGCCGATTTCAGCGAGCGCGACGATGCCGGTGGAGACGAGAAAGGCTTCCATGTTGTTGTGGTGTCCGGGCCGTATGCGAACCAATGACGCGCCACTGCCGGCCCTGTCCGCAGTGGGTTGTCATCGGTCTCGCCAGGCGCGTCACCGGGTGCCGGGGTGGCACCCTGAGTGCGGCTGACCACGCCATAACCACCTGTCGTTGCGACGGCGGTCAAGTCTGTTGACGTGGCCCTCGAAGTGACGACTTCGAGCGGCTACTCCCCAATGGAAGCCGCGATTATAAGTGCATCAAGCGTTGGCGCCAACCGCAAATTTCGCGGGTTCGCCCTGCACGTAAGTGGCGGATACAGCACGGTCCTCGCCCAGCAGGGCCAACGAAAACAGCAGCTCTTCCAATGTTTCCGAGCGCGCATTGCGGCGGGCCAGCAGCGGTGTGGCAGCCGGGTCCAGCACGATGAAGTCGGCTTCCGCGCCCGGCACGAAGCTGCCGATGCGGTCTTCCCAACCGAGTGCTTCGGCGGCGCCGCGCGTGGCCAGGTAGAACATCCGCAACGCCGTCAGGTGATACCCGCCCATGCGTGCGACCTTGTGCGCCGTGCCCATCGTGCGCAGCATCGAGAACGAGCTGCCGCCGCCCACGTCGGTCGCCAACGTAAGCGCCAGGCGGTACGCGTCGTTCTTGTGGAAGTTGTAGAGGCCGCTGCCCAGGAACAGGTTGGAGGTGGGGCAGTGCGCCACGGCTGCGCCGGATTCCGCCATGCGTTGGCGGTCGCTGTCATCCAGCCAGATGGCGTGGCCGTAGAAGGCGCCCTTGCGCAGCAGGCCGTAGCGATCGTAGACGTCCAGGTAGCTGCGCGCATTCGGGAACAGGTCGGCCACCCATTTCACTTCGTCGGGGTTTTCTGCGACGTGCGTCTGGATGAAAACGTCCTTGTATTGCTTGGCGAGTTCTGCGCAGGCTTGCAGTTGCGCTTCGCTCGAGGTGGGCGCAAAGCGCGGTGTGATGGCGTAGGCCAGCCGGTCCTTGCCGTGCCAGCGCGAGATCAGGTCAGCCGTGTCACGCGCCCCCGATTCAGCCGTGTCGCGCAGGTATTCCGGGCAATTGCGATCCATCATCACCTTGCCGGTGATCATGCGCATGCCGCGTTGCTGTGCTTGCGTGAACAGCGTTTCGGCCGAGCCGCGATGCACGGTGCTCCATACCATCGCGCTGGTCGTGCCGTTGCGCAACAGTTCGTCGAGGAAGAACGAGGCGACGCCGGCGGCGTACTGCTCGCTTTCGAAGCGGCGCTCTTCCGGGAACGTGTACGTCTCCAGCCAGTGCAGCAGGCCCGGCGAGGGCGACGCGATCATGTCCGTCTGCGGGAAGTGGATATGCGTGTCGATGAAGCCCGGGACGATCAGCTTGCCGCTGTAGTCGTGCAATTGCGTGCCGGCGGGCAGGTCTTCGCGCAGCGCGGCATAGTCGCCGGCCTGCACGACCTTGCCGCCGGCGACCACGAGCAGGCCGTCTTCCCAGTACTCATAAGCATCGCGCTCGCGATACTGCGGATCGTGCAGGAAATGCAGCACGCGGCCGCGGTAAGCGTGAACGGTGTTGGAAGTCGGAGGCATCGTGGTCATGTCGTCTCGTGGATTTTTAGTGTGTGGCTTTCCAGTGGTCGTCAACCTTGGCAAGCCACAGGGCTTTGTCCTGTTCGGGCAGGAAGGACGCCTCGAAGCTGTTGCGTGCGAGCGCATGGGCATCGGCTGCAGACAAGTCAAGGGCGTTGAAGGTGGCGAGCCAGTTGGTGTTCATGTAGCCGCCAAAGTAGGCTGGATCGTCGGAATGCAGCGTCACAGCGCAGCCGGCGTCCAGCAGTTGCTTGAGCGAGTGGTCGCGCAAGTCAGGGTAGACCTTCAGTTTTTCGTTCGACAGCGGGCAGACCGTCAGCGCGATGCGTTCGGCCGCGAGGCGCTTGACGAGCGCGGCATCGTCGATGGCGCGTACGCCGTGATCGATGCGCTCCACCTTCAGGATGTCGAGCGCGTCGATCACGTATTGCGCCGGGCCTTCTTCACCGGCGTGGGCGACGAGGCGCAGACCGAGTTCCTTGCAGCGTGCGAATACGCGTGCGAATTTTTCCGGCGGGTTGCCGCGCTCGGATGAATCCAGCCCCACACCGATGATGCGGTTGGCCGGGTCCTGGATGTAGGGCAGGGCCGCTTCGAGCGTGTCGAAAGCGTCTTCCTCGCTCAGATGGCGCAGGAAGCAGAGGATCAGCGCGCTGGAGAAACCGTGCTCGCGCTCGGCGTCATCCAACGCGCGGACGATGCCGTGAATGACCACATGCATCGGCACGTTGCGGGCGGTGTGCGTCTGCGGGTCGAAGAAGATTTCGGCGTGGTGGACGTTGTCGGCAAGCGCGCGTGCCACGTACGCGGCGGTCATGTCGTAGAAATCCTGCTCGGTGAGCAGCACGCTCGCGCCGGCGTAGTACAGATCGAGAAACGATTGCAGATCGTCGAAGGCGTAGGCCGCACGTACTTCTTCAACGGATGCATACGGCAGCTTTACGCCGTTGCGCTCGGCCAGCGCGAACATCAGTTCGGGTTCGAGCGAGCCTTCGATGTGGATGTGCAGTTCAGCTTTCGGGCTGGTGGCAATGCGTTCTGCAAGCGCGGAGGAAATCGGCATGATCAGACAGGCGTGGGGACTCGGTAAGGGACCGCCGCGCCGCTGCTGGCGCTGGTGAGCGCATGCTGTTGCAGCTCTCGCACCTGCAGCAGTTGCGCGACGACGGATACCGCAATGATATCCGGCGCCTTGTCCACGATGCCTGCCACGCCAATCGGGCACACCATTTCCGGCAGGCGGGCCGGGTCCACGCCGTGCTCGACCATGCGATGCTCGAAGCGCGCGCGCTTGGTCTTGGAACCGATCAGGCCGAAGTAGGCAAAGTCCGTGCGGCGCATGATGCGTTCGCACAGCATGAGGTCCAACGCGTGGTTGTGCGTCATGACCAGGAAGTAGCTGCCGGCGGGCGCGTGATCGATCACGGCTTCCGGCGTATCGGTGGATTCGATGACGACGTTCGGCGGCACTTCCGTGGGGAACGGGAACATCGCATCGCGCTCATCCACCCACGTGACGCGGCAAGGCAGATTCGCCAGCGCGCGCACGATGGCGTGGCCGACATGGCCAGCGCCGCAGAGCACGATCGACATGTCGGGCGGCAGCATGGTTTGCGTGAAGCCGCTGGCGTCGAGTTGCACGCCGGCCGCGGCTGCGTCACCTACGCTTGCTTCAACCGCCACAGCAGGATCAGCGCAGACGACGCGGCGCAGGCTGCGGCGTTGACGCATGGCGTCGTCGGCCAGCGCGATCCACTCCACATCCCGCGCGTCGAGTCGTTCAAGCGACAGCCGCACCACGCCGCCGCAGCATTGGCCGAGTGCCGGCCCCAGCGGAATGCGCACGAACTGGCGGCGCGCTTCGCCGGTGGCCTCGGGCGCGGCCATCATCGTCTGGGCGATTTCCATCGCGCGCCACTCGAGATGGCCGCCGCCGATGGTGCCGAAGAAGCCGTCCGTGCACACCAGCATGAGCGTGCCCGGTTCGCGCGGCGCCGAGCCCTGGACGTCCGTCACCGTGACCAGCACGCACGGCTGCCCGGTCTGCACGGTGGCAAGCACGTCGGCGAAGCGGAATGGGCGCAGTTGCGTGTGGTCCATGATGTGGTTCCGAACTCAGGCGGTCAGCGGGGCGTTGCGGATGGCGTCCACAGCCTTGAGGATTTCTTCGCTGGTGGCCGGCGCATTCAGCGGCGGGTTGGTGCGGCCATCGCCAACCGCAGCCACCGCATCGCGAATGGCGAAGAACACCGAGAACGGCAGCAGCAGCGGCGGCTCACCCAGCGCCTTGGAGCGGTGGATGCTGTCTTCCACGTTGGCGTTGTTGAACAGGTGCACGCGGAAGTCCGTCGGACAATCGTTGACCGTCGGGATTTTGTAGGTGGACGGGGCGTGCGTCATCAGCTTGCCGTTCTTGTTCCACCACAGCTCTTCGGTCGTCAGCCAGCCCATACCCTGGATGAATGCGCCTTCCACCTGGCCGATGTCGATGGCCGGGTTGATCGAGCGGCCGGCGTCGTGCAGCACATCGGCGCGCAGCAGACGCCATTCGCCGGTGAGTGTGTCGACCACAACTTCCGACACCGCGGCACCATAGGCGTAGTAGTAGAACGGACGGCCTTTGAGCTTGGATTGATCCCAATGCAGCTTGGGCGTGGCGTAGAAGCCGTCGGACCACAATTGCACCCGGGCAACGTAGGCTTTGCCGATCAGCTCATCGAACGGCACGCGGCGTGCACCGATTTCCAGGTGGTCGCCCAAGATTGCTACCGTCTCGACGGGCACTTCGTAATGCTCGGCGGCAAACGCGATCAGGCGCTGGCGGATCTGGCGTGCGGCGTCTTGCGCAGCCTTGCCGTTCAGGTCGCTGCCTGTGGATGCAGCCGTGGCGGATGTGTTGGCCACCTTGCTGGTATCCGTGGCCGTCACGCGGATGCGCGCGAACGACACGCCCAATTCGTGCGCCACGACCTGCGCGACCTTCGTGTTCAGGCCCTGGCCCATTTCGGTGCCGCCGTGGTTCACGAGGATCGAACCGTCGTTGTAAACGTGCACCAGCGCGCCGGCCTGGTTGAAGTGCTTCACGTTGAACGAGATGCCGAACTTCACCGGCGTCAGCGCCAGGCCGCGCTTGAGCACGGGGCTCGTCGCATTGAATGCGCGAATCGCTTCGCGGCGGGCGCGGTAATCGGATGTCGCTTCCAGCTCGTCGAGCAGTTCATGGATGACGTTGTCCTCCACGGTCTGCCCGTACGGCGTGACATTGTTCTTGTCCTTGCCGTAAAGATTGGCGCGGCGCACGTCGAGCGCGTCCTTGCCGACCGAGCGCGCGATGTTGTCCATGATGTACTCGATGGCAAACGCGCCTTGCGGGCCGCCAAAACCGCGGAAAGCGGTGTTCGACTGCGTGTTGGTGCGCGCGCAGAAGCCATCGATTTCGACCTCGGGCAGCCAGTAGGCGTTGTCGAAGTGGCAAATGGCGCGCGTCATCACGGGGCCCGACAGGTCGGCCGAAAAACCGGCGCGCGACGTCATGTCCACCTTGACGCCCTGGATGCGTCCGTCGTTGTCGTAGCCGGCTTCATAAGCGAAGCGGAAGTCGTGCCGCTTGCCGGTGATCATCATGTCGTCGTCGCGGTCCGGACGCAGCTTGACCGGGCAGGCGAGTTTCCATGCCGCCAGCGAAGCGCAACAGGCAAACAGGCCAGACTGCGATTCCTTTCCGCCGAAACCACCGCCCATGCGACGGCATTCCACCAGCACTTGGTTGGCGTGCCAGCCCAGCATGTGCGACACCATGTGTTGCATCTCGGTCGGATGCTGCGTCGAGCACCACACGTGCATGCCGTTGTCTTCCTTCGGCACAGCGTACGAGATCTGGCTTTCGAGGTAGAACTGCTCCTGGCCGCCCAGCGACATCTTGCCGGCTTCAGAGTGGGGTGCTGCGGCGATGCGCTCAGCCGGTTCGCCGCGCTTGAGGTGCATCGGCGGCAGCACAGACTTGCCGGCGGCGCGCGCTTCTTCAGGCGTCAGCAGCGGGGGCAGGACTTCGTATTCGATATTGCCCAGACGCGCCGCGCGGCGCGCCGCATCGTGCGACGTCGCCACCACGATGAACATCGGCTGGCCGATGAAGTGCACCGTGTCGGTTGCCAGGATCGGATCGTCGTGGATGATCGGGCCGCAATCGTTCGTACCGGGAATGTCGGACGACGTGAACACTGCCACCACGCCGGGCGCGGCCTTCACGCGGTCCAGATCCATGTTGACGATGCGCGCGTGCGCCTGCGTGCTCATCCCGAGCGCTGCGTGCAGCGTGCCGGCCAGCTCTGGAATGTCGTCGGTGTACGTGGCGGTGCCCGCAACATGCAGATGCGCAGATTCGTGCGGGCGCGAAATTCCCACCACAGCACCGCGCTGGCCAGGCATGGCCGCAGCAATATCAGCTTCAGCCAGCAGGAAGGCTTCGGTTTGCTTGTTCATGTTCTTACGCTGCTGTGAGGGTATTCAATTCGACCGCGCGCACATTGATCTGTTCGGGCGCGAGCGGCGCATCGGTGCGGGTTTCCAGCCAGAAGCGGTACACCGTGTTGGCAGCCGATATGCGGCGGTAGTTGTCGGTTGCGCGCATGTCGCTCAGCGGGGTGTAGTCGCGCGACATGGCTGCCATGGCAGCACGCACGGTCGCTTCATTCCAGGGCTGGCCGACGATGGCGTTTTCCGTCTCCGTCGCGCGCTTGGACGTTGCTGCCATGCCGCCGTAAGCGATGCGTGCGCTGCGGACGCGGGTTTCGCCATCCTGGCCGTCCAGTTCGATGGCCAGCGCCGCGCACACGGCAGAAATGTCTTCGTCAAAGCGCTTGGACAGTTTGTACGTGCGGAAGCGCAGGGCATCGCGGCCCTCACGCGCGGGGACGCGCAGGCCTGCAACGAATTCGCCTTCTTCCATCGCGTTCTTCTGATAAGCGAGGTAGAGGTCTTCAAGCGGCAATTCGCGGCGGACTTCGCCACGCTGCAGGACGACGCGCGTGCCGATGGCGATGAGCGCGGGCGCGGAGTCACCAATCGGCGAGCCGTTCGCGACGTTGCCGCCCAGCGTGCCGGCATTGCGGATCGGCAGCGACGCAAAGCGCTTCCACAATTCGGTGACTTCGGGGTAGTCCGCGGCCAGGAATTCGTAGGCCTTTTCCAGCGAGACGGCAGCGCCGATCTCAATCCAGCCGTCGCGCTTTTCCAATGCGTACAGGTCGGCCACTTGGCCGATGTACAGAATGTCGCCCAGATCGCGGAACTGCTTGGTGACCCACAAGCCGACGTCGGTGCTGCCGGCCAGGATGCGGATGTTCGGATGCGCGGCCTTGATGGCGGCAAAGGCCGATGCGGTGCGCGGTGCGTAGAAGCGCGGTGCGTTCTCGGTGCCGACCGGCGCATAGCTGAAAGTGTCCTTGCGTTGCAGCTTGCGCAGCGTGTCGGCCAGTTGCGTACGGTCGATGCCGGCTGGGGAGGGCAGCTCGAACATGCGTTCGCCGGCGTCGATGATCGGGCGGTAGCCAGTGCAGCGGCACAGGTTGCCGGTCAGCGAATCGCAGATGGTCTGGCGCGAAGGAATGGGCGCCTGATTGTCGGTGTTCTCATACAGGGCGTACAGCGACATCACGAAGCCCGGCGTGCAGAAGCCGCACTGCGATCCGTGGCACTCCACCATGGCTTCTTGCACGGGGTGCAGCGTGCCGTCCTTGCCGCGCACATCTTCCACGGTGAACAGCGCCTTGCCGTCGAGCGTGGGCAGGAACTGGATACACGCGTTGACGGCCTTCAGGCCGACGCTGCCGTCTTCCTGCAGTTCACCGAGCACGACGGTACAAGCACCGCAATCGCCCTCGGCACACCCTTCCTTGGTGCCGGTGCAGTGTGCGTCTTCACGCAGGTATTGAAGCACCGTCCGGGTGATCGGGGCGTCCGTGACGGTGCGGACCTGACCGCGGTGGAAGAAGCGGATGGGCTGAGTCTCCATGGGGGTTCTACGCCTGTTTGTGTGTGTAACGGAACCATAGCACCGGGCCAGGAATGCAATATTTGGCCCATGTGATAACCCGCATCGGAAAGCCAAAATCCGGGGTATACCCGCCAGGAGCGGTCTGGCGGCGCGGTGTGCAAGTGACATACACTGACAGCGTCCCCAAGCACGTTTTTTAGAAGGGTCGGCGCAGCCGATACCCGCCTCCAGATGCACGGCAAAGATCACCTCGATACCTACCTCCTGCGCGTTCTCTATACGCTGCTCACCGAGCAGAGCGTCACGCGTACGGCGGTCAAGCTCGGCCAGTCGCAGCCGGCCATCAGCAATACGCTCAAGCGCCTGCGCGAAATCACCGGCGACGCCATCCTGGTGCGCGGCAAGAACGGCATGGTGCCAACCGAGCGCGGCCACGATTTGCTGGCGCTCGCGCAGCAGAGCCTGGAGGCGATGGAGCGCATCGCGCGCCCGTCGCAAGAGTTCGACCCCGGCAACACCACCCGCACGTTTCACCTCGGTGCGCCGGATTATCTCGACGCCTTTTTCCTGCCCAACATCGTTGAGCGTCTGCGCAAGCAGGCGCCGCAGGCCAAACTCGTAGTGCATCCGCTCAATGCCGGCGTCGATTACCTCGCCGCACTGGAGCAGGGCGGCATGGACCTCGTGATCGGCAACTGGCTGTCGCCGCCCGAACATCTACACATTTCGCCGCTGTTCGACGATGAAGTCGTCTGCATGCTGGGCGCACAGCACCCGCTGGCGCGCAAGGGGATCTCGCTCAAGCACTATGTGGAGATGCCGCATCTTGCGCCGGCACCTTACGCCGTCATGCAGCGCAGCATGATCGATCAGGCACTTGCGGAGCAGGGCCTAAAGCGGCAGATCCAGGTGTCGCTTCCCTATTTTGGACTGGTGCCGTATGTGCTGATGCGCACCGATCTGGTCTTCACCACCGGCCGCCAGTTCGCCGCGCATTGCGCCCAATATTTGCCGATCCGCATCTTGCCGACGCCCATGGCGTTCCCGAAGATGCGCTTCTACCAGCTCTGGCACGAGCGCAGCCATGCCGCGCCCGATGTGATGTGGCTGCGCCGCATGATTGGCGAGGTGGCAGCCGAGTTGCCGCAGCATTCGCAGTTGGAATCGGCGGTGGCTTGAAGCGGCACCGCCGCTGCGTTGCCATGCCGCTGGGCGGCGTTACTTTCCGCTTGCGACGGCCTTCCCGTAATCAGGGAAAAACACCTGTTCCCCGTTGACCTTGAAGTCGGCAATCACCTGCTGACCGGCCGGTGACGTGATCCATTCGATCAGCTTGGTCGCGTCGGTGTAATTGACGGCCGGATATTTCTTTGGATTGACCGCGATGATGCCGTAGGGATTGAACATGCGCGGGTCACCGGCCAGCACGATGTCGAGGCCCGTCTTGGCACGGTAGGCGCCGTAGGTTGCGCGGTCCGAGAGCGTGTAGGCGGTCATCTGCGCGGCCATGTTCAGCACTTCGCCCATTCCAAGCCCTGCGCTGACGTACCACGGCTTGCCCTTCGGGTCGATGTTGGCCGTTTTCCAGTAAGCCTTTTCCATGACGTCCGTGCCGGAGTTGTCGCCGCGCGAGATGAACTTGGCGCCGGCTTTCTCGCCTGCCGCGGCGATGGTCTCCATCCCTTGGATGACGTTCCTCTGGCCGCGTACGCGGGCGGGGTCTGCCTCAGGGCCGACGAGGATGAAATCGTTGTACATCACGTCGCGGCGGTCGATGCCGCCGCCTGAGGCGACGAAGGCGTCCTCCAGTGGGCGCGCGTGAACGAGCACCACGTCCACATCCCCCGATTCCCCCAGCTTGACTGCCTTGCCGGTGCCAACGGCAATCACGTGCACATGGATGCCGGTGGCTGCTTCGAACTTCGGTAGCAGGACTTTCAGCAGGCCTGAATTTTCTGTGCTGGTGGTGGTAGCCATGCGGAGATCGCCAGCATATGCAGCGGTGGCGACCGCGAGTGTCATACAGATGACAGCAGGCAGCCGAAGGGTTCGGGACAATCCGGGCATGTTGTGGGGTCAGCGGGCAGGCGTGGACGCTTTATGTCGGATGCTGCATGATGGCGGCAACGTCGGGGCGGACAGCGGCCACGATGTGCCCGCCCCCGGGGATGAGCAGGATTGTTCTCCCGGGTCACGGCAGAAGTAAATAGGAAACCATAAACATAATGACATTCCAGTTCGAAGTATTTCCGGTGGTGGGGCCGGACGACAACCCACGTGCCAACGGCAAGGTGTTTCAGTTGCTGCGGGCGGTGCGCGAGACGGGGTCGCTGCATCGCGCGGCCAAACAGGTGGGTTTGTCGTACCGGCATGCCTGGGGGGTGATGCGGTCGTGGGAAGAGATGCTTGGCCGCTCGCTGCTCGACATGGAGCGCGGCCGGGGGGCGTCGCTCACGCTCTTTGGCGAGCGCATGCTGCGCGCCGAGATGCGCCTGCGTGAGCAGCTCGATCCGGCCTTGCACCAAGCCATGGGGCAATTCCTCTCCGAGCTGGAAGACGCATCCCAATCGCAGGCGCGCATCCGTTTCTCGGGCAGCCACGACCCGGCCGTGGAAGTGCTGGCCGAGACGTTTGCGCGGCAAAGCCACGGGGCACACATCGATACGGTGTTCTGCAGCGCCGTTGAAGGGTTGATCTGCCTGCAGGAAAAACAATGCGAGGTGGCCGGCTTCTATGTGGCACCGCAGCAGGGTGCAGGCTCGATCGCGCACCAGACCTTGCGTAAATGGCTGCGACCGACCGCCGTGCGCCTGATCGCCCTGGCCGATCGCGAGCAGGGGTTGATGATGTCGGGCGAATGGGCCGGGCGGGTGCAGTCATTGGGCGATCTTGCGCGCACACAGGCGCGCTTCATCAACCGCCAGCGGAGTTCTGGCACGCGTTTGCTGTTCGATCAACTGCTGGTGGCTGCGGGTCTGTATCCCGATCAGATCAACGGGTATGACGAGCAGGAATTCTCCAGCGACAAGATCGCCCTGGCCGTGCAGGAAGGGCGCGCGGACGTCGGCTTCGGCCTGCGCCCGGGCGCCGAAGCCCATGGCCTGCACTTTGTGCCGCTGACGCGCGAAACGTATTACCTGGCGGTGCGCCGCAATGACGCGCTGTCGCCCTGGGTGCGCGAGCTGATCGAACGTATCGGTCAGCCCGCCTTCCGCGAAGGCCTGGGCCACCTCGCAGGCTACCGGCCGACCGAGCACGTTTCGCTGCTCACCGCAGAGCAGGCGCTGCCCTGGCACGCTGACGAGGCCCGCGCGCTGGCCCGCTGAAGTCGTGCGAACATGGCGGGGTTTGCGCCATTGCGCGCCTCGTCCATGTTCCCCCCCATGTCACGTTTCTCCGTCTGGAACCAAGCCCTGCGCATGCTGCGCCGCGACTGGCGCGCCGGTGAACTGAACCTGCTGCTCGTCGCGCTGGTGCTGGCTGTGGCCGCGCTGGCGTCCGTCAGTTTCCTCGCCGATCGCATGCACGCCGGCCTGGAGCGCGACGCCCGTCAACTGATTGGCGCGGATGTGCTTGTCGTGTCCGATCAGCCGCTGCCGCCCGACATCGAGACACATGCGCGCGCGAGCGGCCTGCAGGTCACGCACACCGCCACCTTCCCCAGCATGGCGAGCACGTTGACCAAGGGCGCGTCCGGCGAACCTGCTTCGCAACTCGCCGCCATCAAGGCCGTCGACGTGGGCTACCCGTTGCGCGGCACCCTCAAGGTGAGCGAGGACGGGCGCGATACCGTGGGCGCACCCATCCAGGGCATTCCTGCTGCAGGCACGGTGTGGGTGGACGCGCCGCTGCTCGAAGCGCTCGGCATTCGCGTGGGCGATGCGATGCGTCTGGGCACGCGCACGTTCAAGGTCGCCCATGTCATTACCCAGGAACTTGATCGCGGCGCGGGCTTCATGAATTTCGCCCCCCGGGTGATGCTGCCGATATCGGACCTGGGTTCGACGGGTCTCATCACCTATGGCAGCCGGGTCACGTATCGCTTGCTGGTGGCGGGCCCTGACGCCGCTGCCAGCGCGTTCCACACCTGGGCGGAGAAGGAAGCGAAGACGCGCCAGTTGCGTGGCGTGCGCGTGGAATCGTTGCAGAACGGCCAGCCGCAGATGCGCGAAACGCTCGATCGCGCGGAGCGCTTCCTCTCGCTCGTCGCCTTGCTGGCCGCGATGATTGCCGCCGTGGCAATCACCATGGCCGCGCGCCGCTACACCGCGCGGCATACGGATGCGGTGGCCGTCATCAAATGCCTGGGCCTCAAGCAAGGGCAGATTCTCGGCACGTTCGCGCTGGAGTTCTTGCTGATCGGCGTGCTAGGTTCGGCCGTCGGCGTGGCGCTAGGTTATGGCGCGCACTGGTTATTGCTGGCGTCGCTCGGTGATCTGGTCACGGTGACATTGCCCGCGCCATCCATCTGGCCTGCGGTCGTGGGTGTGACGGCGGGGCTGGTGCTGCTGATCGGCTTTGCCGTGCCGCCGTTGCTAAGCCTCGTGCGCGTGGCGCCGCTGCGCGTGCTGCGGCGCGATGTGGCCGAGCGCGCGGTTGCCGCATGGATCGGCTATGCGCTGGGCGCTGCGGCGTTCTTTGCCCTGCTGGTCGTGTCTGCGCGCGACGTGAAGCTTGGAGCGCTGACCGCTGCCGGGTTTGCCGGCGCCATCGTTGTGTTTGCGCTCCTGGCTGCCGGCGGATTGCGCGCGCTGGCGGTGTCACTGGGCCGTGGTCGTGCCTTGAGCGTGGGCTGGCGCTTTGCGCTGGCCGTGCTGGAGCGCCGTCGCGGCGTCAGTGTGCTGCAGACCGTAGCGCTTGCGGTTGGCCTGATGGCGCTGCTGCTGCTTGCCATGACGCGCAATGACCTGATCCGCTCATGGCACAACGCCACCCCGGCCGATGCGCCCAACCGTTTCATCATCAATATCCAGCCTGACCAGATGCAGGCGGTGGCGCAGGCGCTCGCCCAAGCTGGCGTGGCGGATCCGAAGCTCTACCCGATGGTGCGGGGGCGCCTGACGCAGGTGAATGGCCAGGTGATCGATCGTCAAACCTATGCTGAATCGCGCGCCCGCAATCTGGTCGAACGCGAATTCAACCTGTCGTACGCGACCGGGCAGCCGCCCGAAAATCGCATCGTCTCCGGCCAATGGTTTAGCGGGCAGAAGCCCGAGGCCTCGGTGGAGGAGGGCATTGCCAAGACGCTCAACCTGCACCTGGGCGACGTGCTGCGTTTCGACGTCGCCGGGCAGACGGTGGATGCGCCCATCACGTCATTGCGCAAGCTCGACTGGAGCTCGATGCGCGTGAACTTCTTCGTGATCCTGCCGCCCGTGGCGCTGCACGACATGCCGCAGACGTATGTGACCGCGTTCCGCATTCCTGCCGGCCAGGCCGATCTGCCGGCCAAGCTCGTGCGCGAGTTTCCGAACCTCACGGTCGTCGATACCGAACTGATCCTGCAGCAGGTGCAGGGTGTGCTGGATCAGGTCACGGCGGCGGTGGAATTTCTCTTCGTCTTTACGTTGGCGGCGGGTGTGCTGGTGTTGTATGCCGCGCTCTCCGGCTCGCGGGACGAGCGCTTGCGCGATGCCGGCGTGCTGCGCGCGCTTGGCGCGGGCTCCGGCGTGGTACGCCAGACGCAGTATGCAGAAGTGCTGATCGTTGGCGGCCTGGCCGGGCTGATGGCCGGCGTGGGCGCAATCACCATCGGCTGGGTGCTCTCGGCGCACGTATTCGATTTTCCGTATCGTTTCAACCCGGCGATCCTGCCGGTGGGCATCGTGAGCGGCATGGCGTGCGCCTTCATCGGTGGCTGGCTGGGCTTGCGCGACGTGCTGCGTCGCCCGGCCATGGCAACGCTTCGTGACGCATGACGACGCCCGAATTTTTTGATGTGACTGACGCTGTATGACTAACGCAACTTCCGGCCAGGAACCCCTGGCGTTTGACCTCATTGGCGGCGAAGCGCGTGTGCGCGAACTCGTTGACCGTTTCTACGACCTGATGGATCTGGAGCCCGAGTTTGCCGTGCTGCGCTCGCTGCATCCGCAAAGTCTGGATGGATCGCGCGACAAGCTGTTCTGGTTCCTGTGCGGCTGGCTGGGCGGCCCGAATCATTTCATCGAGCGCTTTGGCCATCCGCGCTTGCGCGCGCGCCATATGCCGTTCGAGATCGGCACGCAGGAGCGTGATCAGTGGATGCGCTGCATGGCACTGGCCATGCAAGATATTGGCTTGGACGAAGCCCTACAGATGCGCCTGATGCAGGCGTTCTGGCAGACCGCGGATTGGATGCGCAACGTGCAGCGCTAAGGTGCCAAGCTAAAGCGCACCCTACAAGAACAAATTCAAGGAGACCCCGATGATCGGTTTGCCCACCGCCGACGACGTGCTCGCGTTCTGGTTCGGCAACGCGCCGCTGGTCGACGCACGGCCGGAGTGGTTCACCAAATCCGACGCGTTCGATGCCGAGATCCGCGCGCGCTTCTTGCCGCTGTGGGAAGCGCTTTCCACGGGCGACGCCGACACCTGGATGGATACGCCGCTCGAAGCCATCGCGCGCATCGTCGTGCTCGATCAGTTCTCGCGCAACATGTTTCGCGGCAGTGCGCGCGCTTTTGCAAGCGACGCGGCAGCGTTGCACACCGCGCAGATCGTCGTGGCCGCAGGATGGGATGCGCAATTGCCGACGCGCCATCACCGTGTGTTCTGCTACCTGCCTTTCGAGCACAGCGAGGTGATGTCTGCGCAGAACGAATCGATTCGCCTCTACACACGCCTGCGCGATCAGGAAGGCGATGCGGACCCGCTCATCTGGGCGGAGAAGCACCGCGAGATCGTGGCACGCTTCGGGCGTTTCCCACATCGCAACGAAGCCCTCGGGCGCGTTTCCACACCCGAGGAAGTTGCGTTCCTGACACAGCCAGGGTCGTCGTTTTAGGCCAAGGGCGCTTTTCCGTTCAACGGCTCAGCACCGAATACATCAGCGTTCCCGAGAAGGTAAGCAGTACGAGCGCTGCACCGCGCAACAATTTGGGCGTGTGAGAAGCCCATGCGCGCCGAGCCGTGAGGAGCATGCCCAGATACGACCAGCCGATAGCAATGGGCACCAGCACGACCAGGAATGTGGCGATGGTCCGCCCAAAATCGGCTGCAGACTGGAATGCTGCGAGCGGAAAGAGTGTGCTTGCAAACAGCAGCGCCTTCGGGTTCATCAACGTGGTGACGAACATGTCGCGCAAGCTGACAGGATTCGCCGCAACGTGCTGCAGTGCCCCGCTTTGTCGCCAGATCTTTGCGGCCAAGTAGAGGATGTACACGGAACTCAGCAGCTTGACGACGGCTACCAGCCACGGCTGACTGACCGACAGCGCGGTCAGAAAGAATCCCCACAGCGAGATTGAAGTGACATAGCCCAGCGCCTCAGCGGCAATGAGCGGGCTCGTCCGTCGCATGCCCACCTTGAGGCCGGACGAGAGCAGCAGCGTGTTCGTCGGCCCCGGCATGATCAGCACCAGGGACGCGTACAGCGCCATCGTAAGCAACGAATCTTGCATGTCGCCCTACGTGCGCTCGCGACGTTCCGACCACTTGTCGACCGTCTCGCGCGGCGCACGCGCCAGCATGTCGATCAACGCGGCAGGGTCGTCGCTCACGTGCAGCAGGTCAGCGTGGTGGCGCTTGAGGAAGCCTTCCTGCACGGCGTGGTCGATGAAGGCGAGGAGCTTGTCGTAGAAGCCCGCCACGTTCAGCAGGCCGATCGGCTTGTTGTGATAGCCGAGCTGCAGCCACGTGAAGGTCTCGAAGAGTTCTTCGTACGTCCCGACGCCGCCGGGCATGGCGATGAAGGCATCTGCACGGTCAGCCATCATTTGCTTGCGCTGGTGCATGCTGTCGACGATGTGCAGCTCGGTCAGATCTTTATGCCCGACCTCCTTGCGCACGAGCGATTTCGGGATGATGCCGATCACCGGGGTGCCGCCTTGCAGCACGGCGTCGGCCACTATGCCCATCAAGCCAACGTTGCCGCCGCCGTAGACGAGCGTCAGGTCACGCTTGACCATCTCGTTGCCCAGCGCGATGGCGTTGGCTTTGTATTCCGGGCGCTCGCCCGGGCTGGAACCGCAATAGACGCAGATCGATTTCATTGAGCAGGAGTGTTGTTGCCGGGCTTGCCGATGGGCGGATCGTTGCTGCGGCTCACCGCCAGCAAATCAAACGCCCGCCGCGGCTTGCCGCGCAGGTAAGGCGCGAGGATCGACAGGATGTGGTAGCTAGCGCCGTGCAGGTGGTCACGGATCGCGTTCTGGTCGTTGTACTGGCGCGGGTGCTGCACGAACTGGAACGACAGCCAGTAGGTCGCAATCACGACGATGTTGGTGCAGATGACGTCGACCTGCTCGGCCGTGGCTTCCATCTCGCCGTCTTCGATGAACTGGTGGCAGATGTCCATAGCGAAGTGGCGCTTTTGCTCGACGATGCGCTTGAAGTTCAATTCAAGCATGCGGTTGCGCGCGAGCAGATCGTTGATGTCGCGGTACAGGAAGCGGTAGTTCCACAGGAACTCCGACATGTACTGCAGGTAGCCCCAGGTCTCGTCGAGTGTGGCCTTGTGGTCGTCCGGCAGCTTCAGGCGACGCGCGATCTCCTGCTCGAACTGCACGAAGATCGAGTTGATGATGTCGTCCTTGTTGCGGAAGTGGTAGTACAGGTTGCCCGGGCTGATCTCCAGCTCTTCGGCGATCGTCGTGGTGGTGACGTTGGGCTCGCCCAGTTCGTTGAACAGGCGCAGCGACACTTCGAGGATGCGATCGCGCGTGCGGCGCGGGCCGGTGGAATGCTGCTTGGTTTCCATTGACTGCCAAGGCCGGTGGCCCTGTCTCCGTGGCGTATTGGTGCCCGGATTATAAGAGATCGTGCTTGTGCAACGACCCCCACATGCTGCGGGGCAGACATTGCCAAACGTTGTCGCCGGCTTTTCGCTGGTGTTCCTAATGCAACAGCGACGCCACCCACGGCCAAGCGATCGCTACCCACGTCCCCACGCACAGCAGCAGGGCCAGCATGACGGCCGCGCTGCCGAAATCCTTGGCACGCTTGGAAAGCCCGTGCTGCTCGAGCGAGATGCGGTCGACCGCCGCTTCCACGCTCGAATTGAGCAGCTCGACGATGAGCACCAGCACCAGCGTGCCCAGCATCAGAATGCGCTCGACCACCGTGGCGGGAATGACGAACGCGCACGGCAGCAGGATCGCGCACAGCGTCAATTCCTGGCGGAATGCGCTTTCCTCATCGATGGCGAAGCGGATGCCGCTGATGGAGTTCTTGAGCGCAAACCACGCCCGCGTGATGCCGCGATTGCCTTTATGCGGATTGTCCGCCGGCGAGTACGCCCCAGCAGCAGCCGGCGGTGCGGGCGGATTTTCCAGTCGCTGATCTGGCGGGGTGGTGGGCTTCATGGAACGCAAGGCTTAGGCACCCGCGGCGGTGGACGGCTCGGCGGCCTTGGTGTTGTCGGCGGAGGCTACGGGCATCGGACGCAGGTGCGCCAGGAATTGCTCCGAGGCGGCGCGCCACGAGAACTTCTCGGCATGCGCACGCGCCGTGGCGCGGTCGATGCGCAGCGCTTCCAGGCAGGCTTCGCGCAGGTCTTCGCGCAACGCACCGGCTGGCGAATCGCCCAGCACGTCGATCGGGCCCGTCACCGGATACGCGGCAACCGGCAGGCCGCTGGCCAGGGCCTCCAGCAATACCAAGCCGAACGTGTCGGTGCGGCTCGGGAAGACGAACACATCGGCCGAGGCATACACCTTGGCGAGCTCCGGTTGCTTGAGCACGCCAAGGTAGCTGGCGTTCGGGTACTTCGCTTTCAACCCGGCCAATGCAGGGCCTTCACCCACGATCCATTTGGAGCCCGGCAGATCCAGTTCCAGGAAGGCTTCGACGTTCTTCTCCACGGCCACGCGGCCGACATACAGGAAGATCGGATGCGCTGTGTTCAGCACGTTGCTGCGCTGGGCGGTGAAGATGTCCAGATCCACGCCGCGCGTCCACAGCACGCCGTTGGTGATGCCGTAGTCGGCAAGGTCTTTCAGCACCACGGGCGTCGGTGCCATCACGGCCTGGGCAGGGCTGTGGAACCAGCGCAGGAAGCGATACGTCCAGGCCAGCGGAATGCCGAAGCGCGCCTGCACGTACTCCGGGAAACGCGTGTGGTATGCCGTCGTGTAGGGTAGTTTGTTGCGCAGCGCGTAGGCGCGTGCAGCCAGGCCCAGCGGGCCTTCGGTCGCGATGTGCAGGGCCTGCGGGGCGAACTTCTCGATGCGCTCGCGCACGCGCTTGGACGGCAGGATCGACAGGCGGATTTCCGGATACGTCGGGCACGGCACCGTCTTGAATTCCAGCGGCGTGATCATGTCGACGATGTGCCCCATGGCTTCCAGTTCGCGGCGCGTCTGGGTGAGGGTGCGGACGACGCCGTTGACCTGGGGTTCCCAGGCATCGGTGACGATCATGACTTTCACGGGCTCTCCTTGGGGGGTAGGGTGGGCGGCAGCGGGCTGCACGAGGTCGATGCTGGTGTTGGTCATAGAGGCTTCCATCAGGCGGCGGCCGCAGCGGCACGGCGTGCGCGGCGGGAGGTGCGCGGCGCATCGAGCAGATGCGTCCAGTAGACGATCTGCAGTTCGCCTTCCATGGTTTCGACCAAGGCAGAAAGGCTCTCCACCCAGTCGCCGTCGTTGCAGTAAAGCTGGCCGTCGATCTCGCGGATCTCGGCTTTGTGGATATGCCCGCAGACCACGCCGTCGCAGCCGCGGCGGCGCGCTTCGTCCGTCATCACGCGCTCGAACGAATTGATGAAATTGACTGCGTTTTTGACCTGATGCTTGAGGTATTGCGACAGCGACCAATACGGAAAACCCAGCCGCACGCGGATGCGGTTGAAGTGCCGGTTCATCGCCAGGATGAAGGTGTAGAGCGAGTCGCCCACGTACGCCAGCCAGCGCGCATGCTGCATCACGCCGTCGAACAGGTCGCCGTGGACGACCCACAGGTGTTTGCCTGTGGCGGTCACATGCACTGCATCCTCTGCGACTTCGATATCGCCAAAGTTCAGGCCGTGGAACTGGCGCGCCATCTCGTCATGGTTGCCCGGGATGAACACCACGCGCGTGCCTTTGCGCGCGCGGCGCAGCACCTTCTGCACCACATCGTTGTGTGCCTGGGGCCAGTACCAGCCCTTGCGCAATTGCCAGCCGTCAACGATGTCGCCCACCAGGTACAGCGTGTCCGATTCGTGGTGCTTGAGAAAGTCGAGCAGGTAATCGGCCTGGCAGCCCGGCGTGCCGAGATGGATGTCCGACAGCCAGATCGTGCGGTAGCGCTGGACCTTTTCGGGGGGCGGGTCAGTGTCCGAATCAGCCGAGTGGTCCGGCGCCAACGTGGAAGCCGGCGTGGCGACCGGTGCTTCGTGCTCGCGCACATCGCCGCGGCCCGCCGGCACAGCCGAGCCCAGCGCACCCGCGGCGGCGAGTCCGGCGGCCATTTGCATCAGCGGCGGTGGAGCGTTCCAGTCGGAACCGGTGAGGGGAGCAGCGCGAAAGCGTTGCGCGAGGCGGCGGAGAAATCCAGGGCGCGATGGCAGATTTGGCAGGACCATGTCGGCAACAGAGGCTGCGTTGGACGGATTTCGCCATCGCCGCATGAAGAAGCCGTGTCAGAAACATGACCGTCACATGACGCGGTTGCCGAGAAAGAGAGAGGCGTGCGCCGAAGAACTGCGCCCAGCGCGCGTTTCAGGCAGACGCCGTCGCAGCGATGCCTTCAATCCGTGCGAGTTCTGCCAGTACCGCGTCGCGCACGCGTGCGTCGCATAGCAGCGACACATGACCAACGCCCGCGAACGGAACGTGCCGCGCGCCTTCCAGCCAAGACGCACCGGACGGCCCAACAATGGAGTCGTGCCACGAAAAAATCGACGTGATGCTCGCTCGCACGGCTGGCGTTTCGGACGCTGCAAGCTGCCGCAGCCAAGGGCTCGCCCAAGCCATCTGGCGCACGTTGTGGCCGCGCCCCGTACGCGCCATTGCCGTGCCCCGATGCGGCGTGCCGAGTGTGATGACGTGGGCAACAAGGCAGGGCTCCGATTGGCGCAGCAGCGCTCGGGCGGCGAGCCCACCCATGCTGTGGCAGAGCAGGACGGGCGCACGGCCATGCATGCGCGTCAGGCGCTCAACGGCGGCCGCAATGTCGCGGGCGTAGTCGTCGATATCGCCCAGCAGCGGCATGAGATCGACGGCGTCGACCGGATGCCCTGCGGCGGCCACGTGCTTCTGCATTGGCAGCCATACCGCACGATTGCAGCCATAACCATGGATCATCAGCACGGGCACGCGCTTGCCATCGCCTGACGGCGAATCGAACGGCGCGCGCGGTCGGAACGGTTGCAGCACGTTGAACATCCACGCCACGGATACACATTCGCGCAGCCAACACCCGATAAAGCCGGCCACGCCGATGCGGTGCTCGCGCGGCACGGGCATTCGGTCCCATACGGGGTCGTCCGGTATCGCGGTGCCCAGGCTCTTCAAGGACACCAGGAACGCCCATCCGACAGAAAGGAGATAACCCAGCACCAGCGCCGCGCCCGCGAGCACACTCGCCGCCGGCCAACTCCATCCGCCCCACCGATGTGCCGCCCAGCCAACCGCCAGCGTCGCCGCACATTGCAGCGCCAAGGCAATGCGGCGCGCTGTGGCCGCGGTCAGGGAGGCGAAGGGAACAGGGGAGGAGGGAAGATCGGCGCGCGTCATGGTGGAGGTCGCCGCCGAGCGTGCAGCCGATCAGTCGCGCACCAGCCGCGTGCCGGCCAGGCGATCGTGCAGGAATTGGCGCTGCGGATCGAGCCACGCCAGCGCGCCCCAGGCCAACAG
Source organism: Ralstonia mojiangensis (assembly GCF_023955645.1). Lineage (NCBI taxonomy): Bacteria > Pseudomonadati > Pseudomonadota > Betaproteobacteria > Burkholderiales > Burkholderiaceae > Ralstonia > Ralstonia mojiangensis. Next base: position 813,955 of record NZ_JAMXHU010000001.1, read on the forward strand.
GCACGCCAAAGCGACGCCCGCGCCGGCCCAGCGGGACGCCCCGCTCAGGTGGATCACGCCGACTGCCGCGGCCACCCATACCCACGCCAGCAGATAACGCGCGACGGCGCGACCCAACGAAATACGCGAGCCATCCGCGTTGACCACGCGCATGCGCCATGTCTGCATTGCCAGCGTCTGGCCGCGTTTGCGCCAGAACCAGACGAAGTACAGACCGAGTGCCAGAAAACCCCACACCTGCAGCCCTACATCGCCTGTGCGCGCCAGCGGCGGCACGATCAGGCGCAGCAGCAGAAAGACAGCCGTGGCGCCAAACATCACGCCAAACAGCAGCAGGCCCTCGTAGAGCATCGCGGCAAGACGGCGGCGCTGCGTGGGCGCTGCAAGCGGATCAGGCGTCGCAACGGGGGAAGGCGAGGAAACGGAGGTGGCCATCGAACAGAGTATGAGCGCCGTAAGGGCAGTCCATCAGATGCCGGCGCGCAGGGTCGCGCGGCACGTGGTTCGGATTATGCCAAACGGTTTGCCGGCCTCAGCCGCCAAGCACCGTGGAGGGCGGCGGATTGCCCGATTCTCCGCCGGTGGTGGTGGGCGGTGCAACAGGGTGCGCGGGTGTGACTGGCGCGCTTGCAGGTGCAGGTGCGGCAGTGGCGGATTCGGGCGCGGGAGTTGCGGCCGGTGCGGATGCGGTGGCGGTCGGCTTGCTCGTCGGCGTCGATTTGGTCGTGCCGGGCTTGGTGCGCGCACCGTGATGGATCGATTTGGCCGCGTCTTTCGCCAGGCCAGCGCCGCCCGGCAGCGCCGTCACTGCAGACGGATGCTTTTGCGCCTTGGCCGCGGCAGCCAGCGCTTTCTTCTGCTCTTCCGTCAGTTGCTGGTAGCTCTGCCAAGCCTCGCTTTTCTTCTGCACAGGCAATGACTTGGTGGTCTGGAAGTTTTCGCGCGCGCGGTGGCGTTGCTCCGGCGTGAGCTTGACCCAATCCGCCATGCGTGTTTGCAGGCGCTGCTGCTGAGCCGGTGTGTACTTCGGATACGCCTGGGCGATCTGCAGCCACTTTTTGCGGGCCAGTTCCGGCATGCCGTTCCATTCCGGGGCCAGCGGCGCGAAGATGCGCTGCTGCACGATGGTCAATTCGGCCCAGTTCGGGTGGACGGCGGGCCGCGGATTGGTCGCGGGCGGTGTCGGCAGATCAACCGGCGCGTTGACTGTCACGCCTGGTGTCGCCGCAGGTGCCGAAGCGGCTGGTACCTGCGCGATCGCAAGACTTGTCGCCAGACCGGCGGCACCGATCAACGCAACGAGGCTGGTGTGCAGACGCGAGGTCTTTGCGCCTCGCGGTGATTGGCCGTGGGTGTGCTGGAAGTTGCTCATCGATCAGCCTTTCACTGATCGTGCTTCAGATACTGATGGAAGCCTTGATCGGCGTAAGCGGCCAGTGGCAGATCGTCGAGCAGCATTGCGGCGTCGACCTCGGCGAGTTCGTCCACGCGTTGCTGCTGTTGCCACTGATAGATGCCTGCGAGCCCGGCCACTAGTGCGATGGTCGGCCACAGGAGGCCAAGGCGGCGCAGGACTGCGGCGGCGCGCTGCAGCGGCGACGGTGCTTCGCCTTCCGTGTCGAAGGACACCGAGCCGACGCCCGGCATTGCCAAGGCAGGCGAGCGCACCGTGCTCGGCACTTCCGCTTTCTTGTGCGCAAGCGCCGTCCGGCGCGCCGCTGCGAGGCGGTCGCGCACGTCGGGCGGCAACTGTCCTGCCGACTCGTTCAGAGCGGTTCGGACGGCATGCACAAAACGGCGTTCTCGGAGTTCTACCTTGTTCATAGTCGGATCCCTCGCGCCCGCAGCGCTTGGGCCAGGGCGTGTGTTGCCCGCGAGCAGTGCGTTTTTACGCTGCCCTCGGAACAGCCCATCGCCTGGGCTGTCTCGGCAACATCCATGTCCTCCCAGTAACGCATCAGGAAGGCCTCCCGTTGACGCGTGGGCAGCTTCTCAATTTCGCGTTCCAGGATTTCCAGCATCTGCGAGCGCTCGACTTTGTCGGCGCTGCTCTCCGCTGCTGTGGTGCCGGCTTCGCTTTCTATGAGTTCAAGCGGGTCAGTGTCGTCGCCCTCGGCGTCCGTGCGAAAGCTTGAGAACAGGCTCACCCACGTGTTGCGCACCTTGGAGCGGCGAAACCAGTCGTGAATCGTGTTCTGCAGAATGCGCTGAAACAGCAGAGGCAGCTCGGCGCTTGGCTTGTCGCCGTATTTCTCGGCCAGCTTGATCATGGCGTCCTGCACGACGTCGAGCGCGGCATCGTCGTCGCGCACCGCGAAGACCGCCTGCTTGAAGGCGCGTTTCTCGACGCTTAGAAGAAAGGCCGACAATTCCTGTTCAGAGGCCATACAACGGCGGGTGCGAATCCTGTGAGGCAGCCGCGCGAAAATTCACATACTGAAGATGTGATGATCACGCCGCGTGGCGTCAACGGCCTTGGCCGTGAAAAATGTTGCGATGCTAGCAAAAATGCGGCTCTACGGACAGCCCGACTGCCGGGCGGGCCGCCAAGAGCTGGGAATCGCGCCGGTGCTGGACCGCCATGCGGCATTGCAGTATTATCCCCGGTTCACAACATCTGTGGTTTGTCTCATCTGGCCGCCCATCAGGCGGACCATCCATGCAGACGCGCACCGCTCAAATCCGCGCCACAAGCCCGGTAGAGAGCATCCAAACAATTTTTTGCCGAAAATTGCAAAGGACTGACATGAATATGCCAAGCGCGGAATTTTCCCACGCCAATAGCGGTTCATCTGCCGACATGATGGGGGCTGACATCCTCGTCAATGCGCTCGCGGCAGAGGGCGTCGAGTTCGTCTGGGGTTACCCCGGCGGCGCGGTGCTCTATATCTACGACGCGTTCTACAAGCAAAACAAGATCGAACACATCCTGGTGCGCCATGAACAGGCGGCAGTCCATGCGGCTGACGGCTATGCGCGTGCCACGGGCAAGGTCGGTGTCGCCCTCGTGACGTCCGGCCCGGGCGTGACCAATGCCGTGACCGGCATCGCCACCGCTTACCTGGATTCGATCCCGATGGTGATCATCACTGGCAACGTGCCAACGCACGCCATCGGCCAGGATGCCTTCCAGGAGTGCGACACCGTCGGCATTACCCGCCCGATCGTCAAGCACAACTTCCTGGTCAAGGACGTGCGCAATCTCGCCTCGACCATCAAGAAGGCGTTCTACATCGCCGCAACGGGCCGTCCGGGTCCGGTGGTGGTGGATATCCCCAAGGATGTCTCGCGTGAACTCTGCAAGTACGAGTATCCGAAGACCATCGAGATGCGCTCGTACAGCCCGGTCAACAAGGGCCATTCCGGCCAGATCCGCAAGGCGGTAAGTCTGCTGCTGCAGGCCGAGCGTCCGTACATCTATTCGGGTGGCGGCGTTGTGCTTGCCGAGGCAAGCGAAGAACTGCGCCAACTGGCTGCTCTGACGGGCTACCCCGTGACGAACACGCTGATGGGTCTGGGCGCTTTCCCAGGTACCAGCAAGCAGTTCGTGGGCATGCTGGGCATGCACGGTACGTACGAAGCCAATATGGCGATGCAGAACTGCGACGTTCTGATTGCCATCGGCGCGCGTTTTGATGATCGCGTGATTGGCAGCCCGGCACACTTCTCGTCGCAGCCGCGCAAGATCATCCACATCGACATCGATCCGTCGTCCATCTCCAAGCGCGTGAAGGTCGACATCCCCATCGTCGGCAACGTCAAGGACGTGCTGCAAGAGATGATCGCCCAGATCCAATCTGGCGAAGCCAAGCCCAACAAGGCGGCGCTGGCCAAGTGGTGGGAACAGATCGAGCAGTGGCGCAGCGTCGATTGCCTGAAGTACGACCGCACGTCCGAGATCATCAAGCCCCAGTACGTGGTCGAGAAAATCTGGGAACTGACCAATGGTGACGCCTTCGTCTGCTCCGACGTCGGTCAGCACCAGATGTGGGCCGCGCAGTTCTACAAGTTCAACGAGCCGCGCCGCTGGATCAACTCCGGCGGGCTGGGCACGATGGGCGTGGGCTTGCCGTACGCAATGGGCATCAAGAAGGCATTCCCGGACAAGGAAGTCGTCACCATCACCGGTGAGGGCTCGATCCAGATGTGCATCCAGGAGCTGTCGACGTGCCTGCAGTACGACACGCCGGTGAAGATCTGCTCGCTCAACAACGGCTATCTGGGCATGGTGCGCCAGTGGCAGGAAATCGAGTACGACAACCGTTACTCGCATTCCTACATGCAAGCGCTGCCTGATTTCGTGAAGCTGGCCGAATCGTATGGCCACGTTGGCATGCGCATCGAGAAGACGTCCGACGTCGAACCCGCGCTGCGCGAAGCCTTCCGACTCAAGGATCGCACCGTGTTCCTCGACTTCCAGACCGACCCGACAGAAAACGTCTGGCCGATGGTCCAGGCGGGCAAGGGTATTTCTGAAATGCTGCTCGGCGCGGAGGACCTCTAATGCGCCACATCATTTCCGTCCTGCTGGAAAACGAACCGGGCGCGTTGTCGCGCGTGGTCGGCCTGTTCTCTGCACGCGGCTACAACATCGAGACGCTGACGGTCGCCCCGACTGAAGACGCTTCGCTGTCGCGCATGACGATCGTCACGACCGGCTCTGACGACATCATCGAGCAGATCACCAAGCACCTGAACCGCCTGGTGGAAGTCGTCAAGGTCGTCGACCTGACCGAGGGTGCGCACATCGAGCGCGAGCTGATGCTCGTGAAGGTGCGCGCAGTCGGCAAGGAACGCGAGGAGATGAAGCGTACCGCGGACATCTTCCGCGGCCGCATCATCGACGTGACCGAGAAGACCTACACGATCGAGCTGACCGGCAACGGCAGCAAGCTCGACGCGTTTCTCGATGCCATCGATCGCACTGCCATTCTTGAGACCGTCCGTACGGGCGGCTCGGGCATCGGCCGCGGCGAGCGCATTCTGAAGGTTTGAACCGGCGCGTGCGTGCTGCCGGACTCCATCGATATTTGAAAATTAGGACATCACCATGAAAGTGTTTTACGACAAGGACGCCGACCTCTCCCTGATCAAGGGCAAGAACGTCACCATCATCGGCTACGGCTCGCAAGGCCACGCCCACGCCCTGAACCTGAACGACTCGGGTGTGAAGGTGACGGTCGGTCTGCGCAAGAACGGCGCGTCGTGGAACAAGGCCGTCAACGCCGGCCTGCAGGTCAAGGAAGTGGCCGAAGCTGTGAAGGAAGCCGACGTTGTCATGATCCTGCTGCCGGACGAGCAGATCGCCGACGTGTACAAGAACGAAGTGCACGGCAACATCAAGCAAGGCGCCGCACTGGCATTCGCCCACGGCTTCAACGTGCACTACGGTGCCGTGATCCCGCGCGCCGACCTGGACGTCATCATGATCGCCCCGAAGGCTCCGGGCCATACCGTGCGTGGCACGTACACGCAAGGCGGCGGCGTGCCGCACCTGATTGCTGTGCACCAGGACAAGTCGGGCGCTGCGCGTGATATCGCTCTGTCGTACGCTACCGCCAACGGCGGCGGCCGTGCCGGCGTCATCGAGACGAACTTCCGTGAAGAAACCGAAACCGACCTGTTCGGCGAGCAGGCCGTGCTGTGCGGCGGTACCGTCGAACTGATCAAGGCTGGTTTCGAGACGCTGGTCGAGGCTGGTTACGCTCCGGAAATGGCGTACTTCGAGTGCCTGCACGAGCTGAAGCTGATCGTCGACCTGATCTATGAAGGCGGCATCGCCAACATGAACTACTCGATCTCGAACAACGCCGAATACGGCGAGTACGTCACTGGCCCGCGCGTCGTGACGGAAGAGACCAAGAAGGCCATGAAGCAGTGCCTGAAGGACATCCAGACTGGCGAATACGCCAAGAGCTTCCTGCTGGAGTACAAGGCAGGCCAGCCGACGCTGATCTCGCGCCGCCGCCTGACCGAAGAGCACCAGATCGAACAAGTTGGCGCCAAGCTGCGCGCGATGATGCCCTGGATCGCCAAGAACAAGCTGGTTGACCAGACGAAGAACTGATCGGTTGCATCCTGTGCAAGAAAGCCGGCCTTCGGGCTGGCTTTTTTTTATGCTGATTCCAGGGCGCCAAACATTGTTTCAAGTGCTGGCGCGGCCCCGTGTCGGCTAGAATGCCGCATTTCCTTCAAGACGCTGTCGAGGTCTGATTTGAACAACACGTATCCGCATCCCATCATCGCCCGCGAGGGTTGGCCGTACCTGGGCGGGATTTTCATCGTCACGCTCATCGTGCAGGCCGCCGCCGGCTTCGGCTGGGCTTGGCCGTTCTGGGTGCTGACGCTGTTTGTGCTGCAGTTTTTCCGCGATCCGGCCCGCGTCGTGCCCACGCAGGCCAATGCGATTCTGTCGCCGGCTGATGGTCGCATCGTCGCCGTCGAGCAGGTGCGTGACCCGTATGCCGATCGCGACTCGCTGAAGATCAGCGTGTTCATGAATGTGTTCAACGTGCACTCGAACCGTGCGCCGGTCGACGGCACTGTGCAGCAGGTGCAGTACTTCCCGGGCAAGTTCGTCAATGCGGACCTAGACAAGGCGTCGCTTGAGAACGAGCGCAACGCCATTGTGCTGCGCCGCGCTGATGGCCAGCTCGTCACTTCGGTGCAGGTGGCCGGATTGATCGCGCGGCGCATCCTTTGCTATACCAAGGCAGGGGAAGTGCTCACGCGTGGCCAGCGTTATGGCTTCATCCGCTTTGGCTCGCGCGTTGACGTGTACCTGCCGCTGACGGCGCGCCCGCGCGTGACCATCGGCGAGAAAGTATCCGCCACGCTTACGGTGCTTGCAGAGCTGGACTGATCCGGAGGCCGCCATGCCCGCGTTCAACCGACGCAAGAAGCGTTTTACCGCCGGCAACGTGACGCACTTGCGTCCGCTGCGGCACAATCAGCCGCGTTCGGATGACGACGATCTTGAAATCGTGCGTCCGCGCCGTCGCGGCATCTATCTGCTGCCCAACGCATTCACGACCGCGGCGCTGTTCGCCGGCTTCTTCGCCATCGTGCAGGCCATGAACCTGAACTTTGAGACGGCTGCCATCGCTATCTTCGCGGCGATGGTGCTCGACGGCATGGACGGCCGTGTCGCTCGCATCACCAATACGCAAAGCGCGTTCGGCGAGCAATACGATTCGCTGTCGGACATGGTGTCGTTTGGCGTTGCGCCGGCATTGGTCATGTACGAATGGATTCTGCGCGACCTGGGCAAGTGGGGCTGGCTTGCGGCGTTCGTGTATTGCGCTGGCGCTGCGCTGCGCCTCGCGCGCTTCAATACGAACATCGGGTCGGTCGACAAGCGCTTCTTCCAAGGCATGCCGAGCCCGGCAGCCGCAGCGCTCATCGCGGGTTTTGTCTGGCTGGCGATCGACAACAAGCTGCCGGTCAAAGAACTGTGGATGCCGTGGGTGGCCTTCGGGCTGACGCTATATGCGGGGCTCTCGATGGTGTCGAACGCGCCGTTCTACAGCGGCAAGGCGCTCGACGTTCGTCACCGCGTGCCATTTGGCGTGATGGTGCTCGTCCTGGTGCTGTTCGTTGTGATATCGAGCGATCCGCCAGTCGCGCTTTTCGGCCTGTTTGTTGGTTACGCGGTATCGGGCTATCTGCTCTGGGGCTGGCGTGCTCTGCATGGGCAACAAGGGAGCCCGCGCTTGCCGAAACAGGCATCCGGCGACGCACATGAGTGACCGATGCGCTGCACCAATGTGCGCTTGCGCCGATTTTTGAATTCGTCTATAGTCATTCGCATGCTTTCGCGCCCGATTTCCATTCTGATTACGCTAGTCTCGATTGATGACCTACTAGGTCGTCAGGTCGGGACACGCGCATAGGAAATCGCAAGACAAGGCAAGCAGAAACCGCCAAGTTTTCGCGAACCAGAATTCACAGCGCCCCGGCCTGCAACCATGCACGCCGGGGCGTTTTGCATTCTGCGCCGCAAAAAACCATTCGAGACACCCACTAAGACCGACGCCAAAAACGTCACCCCCCCACCAAGGAGCCGCCATGAGCGACAAACTCATCATTTTCGATACCACCTTGCGCGACGGCGAGCAGTCCCCTGGGGCGTCGATGACTAAGGAAGAGAAGATCCGCATTGCCAAGCAGCTTGAGCGGCTCAAGGTGGACGTGATCGAAGCCGGCTTCGCGGCCAGCTCCAATGGTGACTTCGAAGCGATCCGCGCGATTGCGCAGTCGGTCAAGGATTCGCGCATTTGCTCGCTGGCCCGTGCGAACGACCGCGATATCTCGCGCGCTGCCGAGGCGCTCAAGCCTGCCGGCCAGTTCCGTATCCATACGTTTATCGCCACGTCTGCGTTGCACATGGAGAAGAAGCTGCGGATGTCGCCGGATCAGGTGTATGAGCAGGCACGCCTGGCGGTACGCTTCGCGCGCCAATTCACCGACGACATCGAATTCTCGCCGGAAGATGGTAGCCGCTCCGACATGGATTTCCTGTGCCGCGTCTTGGAAGGCGTGATCGCCGAGGGTGCCACGACCATCAACCTGCCGGATACGGTGGGCTACGCGGTGCCGGAAGGTTATGCCGCGTTGATCCGCTCGGTGCGCGAGCGCATCCCGAATTCCGACAAGGCGGTCTGGTCGGTGCATTGCCATAACGACCTGGGCATGGCGGTCGCCAACTCCCTGGCCGCTGTCAAACTGGGCGGGGCACGCCAGATCGAATGCACGATCAACGGCCTGGGTGAGCGTGCCGGCAACACCAGCCTCGAAGAGGTGGTGATGGCAGTGAAGACGCGTCGCGACTACTTCAATCTCGACGTTGGTGTCGATACCACGCAGATCGTGCCGGCGTCCAAGCTGGTTTCGCAGATCACCGGTTTCGTCGTGCAGCCGAACAAGGCGGTCGTGGGCGCCAACGCGTTCGCGCACGCTTCGGGCATCCACCAGGATGGCGTGCTCAAGGCGCGCGACACATACGAAATCATGCGTGCCGAAGACGTGGGCTGGACAGCCAACAAGATCGTCCTGGGCAAACTCTCGGGCCGCAATGCGTTCAAGCAGCGTCTGCAGGAACTGGGCATTGAGCTCGACTCGGAAGCCGAGCTGAATGCGGCCTTCACTCGTTTCAAGGAGCTGGCTGATCAGAAGGCTGAGATCTTTGACGAGGACATCGTCGCCATCGTTTCGAACGAAGCACAGCACAGCGAGGGTGAGCACTTCCGTTTCGTGTCGCTGGCCCAGCGCTCGGAAACTGGCGAGCGTCCGCACGCGCGCATCGTCTTCGTTGCGGACGGTAAGGAAGTGATGGGCGAAGCGGAGGGCAATGGCCCGGTTGACGCCACGCTCAATGCGATTGAGAGCAAGGTCGCCAGCGGCGCCGAGCAGTTGCTGTATTCCGTCAACGCCATCACGACGGGCACGCAGGCGCAGGGCGAAGTGACGGTGCGGCTCTCCAAGTCGGGCCGTATCGTCAACGGCGTAGGTACTGATCCGGACATCGTCGCGGCTTCGGCCAAGGCCTACCTTGCCGCACTGAACAAGCTGCAGGACAAGAGCAGCGAAAAACTCAACCCGCAGATCTGATCGCGGGTTCTACCAACACACGCAGGAGTCAGCCCAGACCCCAACACGATCACCACTGAGCGCGCACCCGGTTATCCACCGGAACGCGAAGCGGGTGCGGCGGCACCGGACACGTCAGGAGCGTGCGCCATGCCAGCCGTCTTTGAGAGCGATGTCTGTGCGATCCACGACATGGCCGACCCGAATGTCCACGCCAGGCGACGCGCCTCGCGTGGATGTTGCCGTTCTGGCGTTGAGCCCTGGCTTACCGGCTGGAATCGTGATCGTGGTCGTACATCGGGTCTGGGCTGATCTGCGTGAGGCGCACGATGCCGTCGCGATCGAAATAGAAGTTCATCAGCGATGGCCACACGCCCTCGTGCCTAAAGCGATACGACCACACCTGCCGATGCATCAGCCGGAAATAGGCGGTCTCCTCCGGCTTGCCGAACGTCTGCAACACATCATTCTGCGTTGCCGTGCCGACGCGGATCTGCGCAAAATCCATCGTGGTCAGAATCTGCCGGAACGAGATGAGCTTGCCGCTCGCATCGAAATCAGCGGCATACGTGAATTGTCCATAGGGCTGCGTCGGATATAGCCAGCGCGTGCCGCCATCCGCACGCGGATACCGTTCGGGTGGTTTGCCAAAGCGGGCTTCCACGGCCGAAGCGGGTTGGCCGAGCAGCGCTTCGCCCGTTTGCACGGGCGCCAGCACGGTACACGCGCACATGGATATGAGCGCTACAGCGAGGAGCGCCGCGCTCCGCCACATCGATCGAATGCTCACAATGACTCTCCCGGGGCTTTCAGTGTAGGAGCCCGTGCGAGTGGTGCTGGCTTGTGCCGATATGCGACGGCGCTTTACCATCCGCGCTTCACGGAGATTTGCCATGGTGTTTCGTTGGTTTGTGGCCGCGCTGGCGGCGATAGGGTTGTGTGGCGCAGCGGTTGCTCAGCCCCAGGCCGCGCCGATCCGGCTGGCGCTGATTGAAGGTCTTTCCGGCCCGTTTGCCAATGCGGGTGAGGCAGTGGATCGCAATCTGCGCATGGCCATTGAGAACGTCAATGCGCGCGGCGGGGTGAAGCTGCCCGACGGCCGCCATCCGCTTGCGCTTGTGCGCTTCGATAGCAAGAACACCGTCGACGAATCGTTGCTGCAATTGCAGGCCGCAACGGATGCGGGTATCCGTTTCGTTCTGCAGGGCAACAGTTCAGCGGCCGCGGCGGCGTTGTCGACGTCGATTTCGCGCTACAACGATCGTCATCCGGACGCGCGGGTGCTGTTTTTGAACTACGCCGCCGTCGATCCGGTGCTGACCAACGAGGCGTGTAGCTTCTGGCATTTCCGCTTCGATGCGTCGGCCGACATGCGTATGCACGCGCTGACGGAAGTGATTCGCGCGGACAAGGCCATCAAAAAGGTCTACCTGATTGGGCAGGACTACACATTCGGTCGCCAAGTGGCGCAATCGGCGCGTCAGCAGTTGGGCGAGAAGCGGCCGGACATAGCGATCGTTGGCGAGGTGCAGCACCCGATCGGCAAGGTGAAAGATTTTGCGCCGTATGTGGCGCGCATCGCCGCATCGGGTGCAGATACGGTCGTCACCGGCAATTGGGGTAACGATCTGACGCTGCTCGTCAAGGCCGCACGGGATGCCGGGCTCAAGGCGCGCTTTTTCACGTTCTACGGCAATTCGCTCGGCGCACCAGGCGCGATGGGCGAAGCCGGCGTCGGTCGTGTGGTGGCTGTGGCGGAGTGGCATCCGAACCTGGGTGGAGCGAAGTCCGATGCGTTCTACAAGGCCTTCCGCGCCCGTTACCCGGCGCCCGCCGACGATTACCCGCTGCTACGCGACCAGATGATGGTGACCATGCTGGCCGCGGCCATCGAGCGGGCCGGCTCTACGGAAGCTGCGGCCGTGGCGCGTGCGCTGGAAGGCGCATCACTCGACAACGGCTTCCACCGCATCACGCTGCGGGCCGAGGATCACCAGGCCATCCAGCCGCTTATCGTTACGCAGATGGAGCGGGCGGGCACGCCCGGCACACCCTTCGATATTGAGGGCTCAGGCTACGGCTTCCGCACGCTTAAAGTGATTCCAGCTTCGCAAACCGCTTTGCCGACCACCTGCAAAATGGAGCGCCACTGAGCAGCGGTGACACAGAACTGTCGTCACGGCGGGGTTCTGGGCTATAATCGCGGTCTTGCTGTCCAGACCGCTTTTGGATGGGACGGCAAGATCATTGTTCAACACGGCACCAACGGCGACTGTTCAGGCGCTGCAGTGTCCGCAAGTCAAAGGAATCAAAATGTCCGTCGCTGACATCAAGAAGCAAGACATCGTCAAAGATAACGGCCGCAGCGCCAACGACACGGGTAGCCCGGAAGTGCAGGTTGCACTGTTGACCGCCCGCATCAACGAACTGCAGCCGCACTTCAAGGCGCACATGAAGGATCACCACAGCCGTCGGGGCCTGCTCCGCATGGTGAGCCGTCGTCGCCGTCTGCTGGACTACCTCAAGAGCAAGGACGCTGACCGTTACACCGCGCTGGTTGCGAAGCTGGGTCTGCGTAAGTAATGGTGGGTATCACGCACTGCGCGTGATGAAAAGTGCCTGCGTCAGCGTGCTGATGCAGGCATTTTGTTTTTGGCGGCCGTGTTTGTGGCCGCACCGGGCAACCGGTGAGTGATGGCAGCCGGCCACTTCAAGATGAAGCGGCTGCCATGGACCGGAGGCGGCAGGGAGCGGGGCCTTGTGTCATTCCAGCGCGGCGTTGGTGCCAGCGCTGCGCTGGAATGGCATAAAACACACCTCTGCAACCGCACCGTCTTCCGGAACGTGTTTGTCGCGGCGTAATGAAATCGACTTTGAATCGTCGGCGCCGCGAATACCGAACAGGAGAAAACATGTTCAACAAAATCGTCAAAGAATTCCAGTGGGGCGGCCATAAGGTCCGCATGGAAACGGGTGAGATCGCCCGCCAGGCGAGCGGCGCTGTGCTGCTCGACATGGACGACACCGTCGTGCTCGCTACCGTGGTGGGCGCCAAGAACCCGAAGCCGGGTCAAGACTTCTTCCCGCTGACCGTCGATTACCTCGAGAAGACCTACGCTGCCGGCAAGATTCCGGGTGGCTTCTTCAAGCGTGAGGGCCGTCCGTCGGAAAACGAAACGCTGACCTCGCGCCTGATCGATCGCCCGCTGCGTCCGCTGTTCCCGGAAGGCTTCTACAACGAAGTCCAGGTCGTCATCCACGTGCTGTCGATCAACCCGGAAGTGCCGGCCGATATCCCGGCGCTGGTCGCTGCTTCGGCTGCGCTGGCTGTGTCGGGTCTGCCGTTCAACGGCCCGGTGGGTGCTGCCCGCGTGGGTTACAAAGATGGCCAGTACCTGCTGAACCCGAACCGCGCGCAACTGGCGCACTCGGATCTGGACCTGGTTGTGGCCGGTACCGAGCGTGCCGTGCTGATGGTCGAATCCGAAGCGCAGCAACTGTCGGAAGAAGTCATGCTGGGCGCCGTCGTGTACGGCCACGAGCAAATGCAGATCGCCATCAACGCGATCCACGAGCTGGTGCGCGATGGCGGCAAGCCTGAGTGGGATTGGCAAGCGGCTCCGAAGAACGAAACGCTGACCGCCAAGGTGTCGGAGCTGGGCCTGGCCGATCTGCAAGCCGCTTACCAACTGCGCCAGAAGTCGGCCCGCAGCCAGAAGCTGAAGGAAGTCTACAAGTCGGTTGCCGCCAAGCTGGCCGAAGCCGGTGTGGAAGCCGACGGCGTGGAAGTCGACAACATCCTGTTCGAGCTCGAATCGAAGATTGTGCGCGGCCAGATCCTGAACGGCGAACCGCGTATCGACGGCCGCGACACCCGCACGGTGCGCCCGATCGAGATCCGTTCGTCGGTGCTGCCGCGTGCGCACGGCTCGGCCCTGTTCACGCGTGGTGAAACGCAAGCGCTGGTGGTGGCCACTCTGGGCACCAAGAGCGACGAGCAGATCATCGACGCGCTGCAAGGCGAGTACCGTGACCGCTTCATGCTTCACTACAACATGCCGCCGTTCGCCACGGGCGAAACCGGCCGCGTGGGCAGCCCGAAGCGCCGCGAAGTCGGCCACGGCCGTCTGGCCAAGCGCGCCCTGATCCCGGTGCTGCCGAAGGATGATGAATTCGCTTACACGATTCGTCTGGTGTCGGAAATCACCGAGTCGAACGGTTCGTCGTCGATGGCTTCGGTGTGCGGCGGCTCGCTGTCGCTGATGGACGCTGGCGTGCCCATCAAGGCGCACGTGGCCGGCGTGGCCATGGGCCTGATCCTGGAAGGCAACAAGTTCGCCGTGCTGACCGACATCCTGGGTGACGAAGATCACCTGGGTGACATGGACTTCAAGGTTGCTGGTACCGACGCTGGTATCACCGCGCTGCAGATGGACATCAAGGTGCAGGGCATCACCAAGGAAATCATGCAAGTGGCACTGGCGCAAGCCAAGGAAGGCCGTCTGCACATCCTGGGCAAGATGCAGGCTGCCATGGGCGGCGCACGCACCGAGCTGTCGGAGCACGCTCCGCGCATGATCACGGTCAAGATCAACCCGGAGAAGATCCGCGACGTGATCGGCAAGGGCGGTTCGACCATCCAAGCGTTGACCAAGGAAACCGGCTGCACGATCGACATCCAGGAAGACGGCACGATCACCATCGCGTCGACGTCGTCGGAAGGCATGGCAGAAGCCAAGCGCCGCATCGAGGGCATCACGGCAGAAGCCGAGGTCGGCAAGATCTACAACGGCACCGTGCTCAAGCTGCTGGACTTCGGCGCAATCGTGAACATCCTGCCGGGCAAGGACGGTCTGCTGCACATCTCGGAAATCGCCAACGAGCGCGTGAACCAGGTTTCCGACTATGTGAAGGAAGGCCAGGCTGTGCGCGTGAAGCTGCTGAGCACCGACGAGAAGGGCCGCATGCGTCTGTCGATCAAGGCTGCCAAGGCTGAAGAGGGCGACGTGCCGGCCGCTGCACCGCAAGCACCGGGTGCTGGCGACGCTGCCTCGCAACAACAGCAGCAACAACAGCAGTAAGCGAGGGGTTTTCGCTATGAAAAACGGCTGGACGATGTCCAGCCGTTTTTTTGTTTACACTGCGTCGCGAGTTCCTCCCACTGCCTCTTCGCGCCCCATCATGAGCCGCCTGTTCGAGCAAAACCGCATCGCCATCGTCTGGGATTTCGACAAGACGCTGATCCCGCGTTACATGCAAGTGCCACTGTTCGACCGCTTCAACATCTCCGAGCAGGCTTTCTGGGACGAAGTGGCTGCAGGCTCGCGCGAAATCGAATCACGCGGTCAGAAGGTCAACCACGAAACGTTCTACCTCAATGTGCTGCTGCGCCATGTGCGCGACGGCCGCATGGGGGGTCTCGACAACGCCACGCTGCGCGAGCTGGGCGCCGAACTTGAGTTCTTCCCCGGCGTGACCGATTTCTTCGAGCGCAGCAAGGCGTGGGTGCGCGACAACGCAACCTACCAAGCGTTCGACATCAAGCTTGAGCACTACATCGTCAGCACAGGTCTGACGGAGATGATCAAGGGCTCGCCCATCGCCCCATACATCGATGGCGTGTGGGGCTGCGAATTCCTGGAGGCGCCCGACGCCAACGCGGATGGCCGGGCGGTCGTCTCGGAAATCATCTACGCCATCGACAACACCACCAAGACGCGCGCACTGTTTGAGATCAACAAGGGCGTCAACAAACACCCGGAAGCGGTGAGTGTGAATTCGTCGATTGCCGAGGACGAACGCCGCGTGCCGTTCGCCAACATGATCTACGTGGCGGACGGGCCGAGCGATATTCCGGCGTTTTCGGTCGCCCGCAAGGGCGGGGGGCGCACCTATGCGGTCTACAACCCGGAGAGCCCTCGCTCGTTCGAGCAGGCCGACAACTTGCGTGCCGATGACCGCGTCGACATGCTCGGCCCGGCCGATTATCGCGCTGGCTCGCCGACGGAGATGTGGCTCAAGTTGCATATCGGCAAGATCGCCGACGGCATCGTCCACGGCAAACAAGAAATCATGCGCGAGACCACGCGCGGCATTCCGCAGCACTTTGTCGAACCGAAGCGTAGCGTCTCGTAACGCGCGCACAGCGTCGTAACCCTCATCGATCCGATTCCCATGAAAGCGATTGAAATCACCCAATACGGTGGCCCTGAAGTCTTGAAGCTTGGCGAGCGCCCGACGCCGGAAGCCAAGGCCGGCGAGGTGCTGATCCGTGTGCGCGCAGCGGGCGTGAACCGGCCCGATGTGTTCCAGCGGACGGGCAACTATCCGGTGCCGCCAGGTGCCTCCGATATTCCGGGGCTTGAAGTTGCTGGCGAGATTGTCGGTGGCGATCTGGCGCACGCCGACAATCGCTTCGGCTTGAAGGTGGGTGATCGCGTCTGCGCGCTGGTGCAAGGCGGTGGCTATGCGGAGTTCTGCACGGCGCCGCTGGGCCAAGTGCTGCCCGTGCCGGCTGGCTTGTCCGATGTCGAGGCCGCAGCATTGCCCGAGAACTATTTCACCGTATGGTCAAACGTGTTCGACCGCGGCTTGCTGGGGCAGGGCGCGCACGGCGTCGACGAAACGCTGCTCGTGCAAGGTGGCTCCAGCGGCATCGGCACGACTGCGATTCAGATCGCGTCTGCATTGGGTCACCGCGTGTTCGCCACCGCGGGCAGCGCCGACAAGTGCAAGGCCTGTGTCGACCTCGGGGCCACGCGCGCCATCAACTACAAGACCGAAGATTTCGTCGAGATCGTCAAGGCTGAGTCAGGGCGCGGCGCCGACGTGGTGCTCGACATGGTCGGCGGCAGCTATGTCGCGCGCGAAATTGCCTGCACTGCTGATGACGGCCGCATCGTATTGATTGCGTTGCTAGGCGGTGCCAAGGCCGAGGTGCCCCTGGGCGACATCCTTCGCCGTCGCATTATGCTCACCGGTTCGACGCTGCGTCCGCGGCCGGTCGCGTTCAAGGCGGCCATCGCGGCCAATCTGTATAAAACGGTCTGGCCTTTGTTGGCGTCCGGGCGCATCAAGCCGGTCGTCCACGAGGTCATGCCAGCCGCGCAAGCGGCGCAGGCGCATGCGTTGATGGAATCGAGCGCCCATATCGGCAAGATCATGTTGGTTTGGGATTGATTCCAAGACGTCGAAATTGACCCTGTTTTTGCCACCGCGGTAGAATGCCGGGTTTATTTGACAGTCGACCGGGCAAAACGTGAACGCAAGACCGAAGCTGGTGGTGGGCAACTGGAAGCTACATGGCAGCCTGAGCGCGAACGCTGCGCTGCTTGAGCAGATCAAGGCGGCAGGTAAAACCAACGCCACGCTGGCCGTATGTGCGCCATTCCCATACCTGGCGCAGTGCCAGTCCTTGCTCATGGGTTCTGTGGTGGGCTGGGGTGCGCAGGATGTGTCGGCTGAAACGCGAGGCGCTTTCACTGGCGAAGTCGCGGCGTCGATGCTGTCGGAATTCGGTTGCGGCTACGTGATTGTCGGTCACTCCGAGCGTCGCTCGTACCACGGCGAAACTGACGTGCAAGTGGCGACCAAGGCGCTGCGCGCATTGGAACATGGCATCACGCCAATCGTCTGTGTGGGTGAAACGCTCGCACAGCGCGAGGCTGGTGAGACCGAGCAGGTGGTCGGCCGCCAACTGGATGCGGTGCTGGAAGCGCTGTCGGCCGAGCAACTGGGTCATATCGTCGTGGCGTACGAACCGGTTTGGGCGATCGGCACGGGCAAGACTGCCAGCAGCGAGCAGGCGCAGGCTGTGCACGCATTCCTGCGCGCACGTGTTGCTGCCCGCGACGCTGGCGCGGCGCAGCGTCTGGCGATTTTGTACGGCGGCAGCGTCAAGCCGGACAATGCCGGCGAGTTGTTTGCAATGGCGGACATCGATGGCGGCTTGATTGGCGGCGCATCGCTGAAGGCAGAAGATTTCCTGGCGATCGGTCGCGCATAAGCGACGGATCGAGTTGCCATGTCACCCATGTGCGACTGCAACATATTATTGAGAGAAACGAAATGGCAATTCTGAAGACTCTGCTGCTGGTGGCGCAAATTCTGAGCGCGCTCGGCGTGATCGGCCTAGTGCTTTTGCAGCACGGCAAGGGTGCGGACGTGGGAGCGGCGTTCGGCTCCGGCGCATCGGGCAGCCTGTTTGGCGCCACCGGTTCGGCAAACTTCCTGTCGCGCACGACTGCTGTGCTGGCCACTGTGTTCTTCATTGCCACGCTGGCGTTGACGTTGATCGGCACCAGCAAGGGCAGCGTGTCAGCGGGTGTGATGGGTTCAGTCGCGCCTGTCACGTCTACGGCCTCCGCTCCTGCGGCTTCGGCTCCTGCTGCCGCTCCGGGCGCGGCTTCGGCGCCGGCTGTGCCCAAGTAATTTGATGTAACGATCGCGGCGTGCCGTTGACGTTTTCCGGTGCGTCGCGAGGCATAAGATTTTTGTTTGTGCATTGAACAAAAGCGTTGCTTTGCGGTAGAATGCAAGGCTTGAAACAACACGGGGAACGGCAAGGGCGTTAAGTCTCAACCGGGTTCCTGATAGAGTTTCTTCCCCCAGCCGACGTGGTGAAATTGGTAGACACGCTATCTTGAGGGGGTAGTGGCGAAAGCTGTGCGAGTTCGAGTCTCGCCGTCGGCACCAATCAAATTCGGGGTCTGTTCAACGGGATGTTCCGCGCAGGCCCCTCCGCAAGACGACGCGCAGTTGAAGCGTCGTAAGGCTGCGGACCCGGCGCCTTCGATGGGGCGACAAGGCGCCGCCTGCGGGCTGTGCTGTTGCAACCATTCAAAAAGGCGGGCGTCCCTTGAACCTCGAAGCCTATTTCCCCGTACTGTTGTTCATCGTTATCGGCGTTGGCCTCGGCCTTGCTCTGATGACCATCGGCCGAGTCCTCGGTCCGAACAATCCCGATCCTGACAAGCTCTCGCCGTACGAGTGCGGCTTCGAAGCATTCGAAGATGCGCGCATGAAGTTCGACGTGCGCTATTACCTCATCGCCATCCTGTTCATCCTGTTCGATCTGGAGACTGCGTTCCTCTTTCCTTGGGGCGTGGCGCTGCGTGAGATTGGTTGGCCGGGGTTCTTTGCGATGGGCGTGTTTCTTCTCGAGTTTCTCGTGGGCTTCGTCTACATCTGGAAAAAAGGCGCGCTCGATTGGGAGTGATGTGAAATGGCGATCGAAGGCGTACTCAACGAAGGCTTTGTCACGACCACCGCTGACAAGCTAATCAACTGGACCCGTACCGGGTCACTCTGGCCGATGACGTTCGGCTTGGCCTGCTGTGCTGTGGAAATGATGCACGCCGGCGCATCGCGTTATGACTTGGATCGTTTCGGCGTGGTGTTTCGCCCGTCGCCGCGTCAGTCTGACGTCATGATCGTGGCCGGCACGCTGTGCAACAAGATGGCGCCTGCGCTGCGCAAGGTGTACGACCAGATGGCCGAACCTCGATGGGTCATCTCGATGGGTTCGTGCGCGAACGGCGGCGGCTATTACCACTACTCGTATTCCGTTGTGCGAGGCTGCGATCGCATCGTGCCGGTCGACGTGTACGTGCCGGGCTGCCCGCCCACGGCTGAAGCACTGATCTACGGCATCATCCAGCTGCAGGCTAAGATCCGCCGCACCAATACCATTGCGCGCAAGGCCTGACATGACCGACAAGCTTGCCACCCTGAAGGCCGCGCTGGAAAAGGCGCTGGGCAGTCGCGTTCAAAGCCTGACCGAATCGGTCGGTGAACTCACCCTCGTGGTGAAGGCTGCCGATTACCACGAGGTCATGCGCACCTTGCGCGATGACGCTTCGCTCAAGTTCGAGCAGCTCATGGACTTGTGTGGCGTCGATTACGCCGACTACGGTGACGGTGCCTGGAACGGCCCGCGTTTTGCCGCTGTGTCCCATCTGCTGTCGATCACGCACAACTGGCGCGTTCGCGTTCGCGTGTTCGCGCCGGACGACGACCTGCCGGTGGTGTCGTCTGTGACTACGATCTGGAGTTCCGCTGACTGGTTCGAGCGGGAGGCGTTCGACCTCTATGGTCTGGTCTTCGAAGGCCATCCGGACCTGCGTCGCATCCTGACCGACTATGGCTTCATCGGCCACCCGTTCCGCAAGGACTTCCCCGTGTCGGGTTACGTTGAAATGCGCTACGACCCGGTGCAGCGCCGCGTGGTCTATCAGCCGGTAACCATCGAGCCGCGCGAGATTACGCCGCGTGTGATCCGCGAGGATCAATACGGTGGTCTGAAGCACTGAAGGGCGCCCGATCATGGCAGATATCAAGAACTACACCCTGAACTTCGGTCCGCAACATCCGGCCGCGCACGGCGTGCTGCGCCTTGTGCTTGAGCTGGACGGCGAAGTCATTCAACGTGCCGACCCGCACATCGGCCTGCTGCACCGCGCGACTGAAAAGCTCGCCGAGCAAAAGACTTGGATTCAGAGCGTGCCGTACATGGACCGCCTCGACTACGTGTCGATGATGGTCAACGAGCACGCCTATGTGATGGCAATCGAGCGCCTGCTGGGTCTCGAAGTGCCGCTGCGTGCGCAGTACATCCGCGTCATGTTCGACGAAATCACGCGGATCATGAACCACCTGATGTGGATCGGTTCGCACGCGCTGGACGTGGGTGCCATGGCGGTGTTCCTGTACGCCTTCCGCGAACGCGAAGACCTGTTCGATATGTACGAGGCGGTTTCGGGCGCGCGTATGCACGCAGCCTACTACCGCCCGGGCGGTGTCTACCGCGACCTGCCTGACACGATGCCGCAATACAAGGCATCCAAGGTGCGCAACGAGAAGGCTCTGGCCGCCCTGAACGAAACGCGTTCGGGTTCGCTGCTGGACTTCATTGAAGACTTTACCAACCGCTTCCCGAAGTATGTTGATGAGTACGAAACGCTGCTGACCGACAACCGGATTTGGAAGCAACGTCTGGTGGGTATCGGCGTGGTAAGCCCGGAGCGCGCCCTGAACAAGGGTTTCTCCGGTGCGATGCTGCGTGGTTCGGGCATCGAATGGGATGTGCGCAAGAAGCAGCCGTACGAGGTGTACGACCGCATCGATTTTGACATCCCGGTTGGCGTGAACGGCGATTGCTACGACCGTTATCTGGTGCGCGTGGAAGAAATGCGCCAGAGCAATCGCATCATCCGTCAGTGCATCGAGTGGCTGCGCAAGAACCCGGGTCCGGTGATCACCGATAACCACAAGGTGGCGCCGCCGTCGCGCGTGGACATGAAGACCAACATGGAAGAGCTGATTCACCACTTCAAGCTCTTCACCGAAGGTATGCACGTGCCCGAAGGCGAAGCATATGCCGCCGTTGAGCACCCGAAGGGTGAGTTCGGCATCTATGCAATCTCCGACGGCGCCAACAAGCCGTACCGTCTAAAAATTCGCGCACCGGGCTTCGTTCATCTGGCCGCGCTCGACGAAATGGCGAAGGGTCACATGATTGCCGATGCGGTGACGATCATCGGCACGCAGGACATCGTGTTTGGCGAGATTGACCGCTGAACGCCAAGGAAACAACGGTTTGACGCGCAGGCAAGCGCGGCTGTGAAACGAGGACGCACGCCGGGGTAAGGCTGCTAGGTAACACGCCCCGCGTCCCGCACCAATCGCAACGAACATGCTATCAGCAGAAGCTCTCAAGGAAATCGACCGGGCGGTCGCGAAGTATCCCGCCGACCAGAAGCAGTCCGCCGTGATGGCGGCGCTGGCGGTCGCGCAGAGCGAGAAAGGCTGGGTCTCGCCCGAAGTTATGCAGTTCGTGGCCGAGTACCTCGAAATGCCGCCGGTGTGGGTCGAGGAAGTGGCGACGTTCTACAACATGTACGACACCAAGCCGGTGGGTCGCTTCAAGCTGTCGGTGTGCACGAACTTGCCGTGCGCGCTGTCGGGCGGCGAGCGCGCGGCCGATTACCTGAAGAAGAAGCTCGGCATCGGTTTCAACGAAACCACGGCCGACGGCAACTTCACGCTGAAGGAAGGCGAGTGCATGGGCGCGTGCGGTGATGCGCCGGTCATGATCGTCAATAACACCCACATGTGCAGCTTCATGAGCAACGAGAAGCTCGACGCGCTGATCGCCGACCTCCAGTCGAAGGCGCCGACCAACGGAGCAGGCAAGTAAATGACCTCCCTGCACGATCGACATATCCAGCCGTTGATTCTCGCCGGCCTGAACGGCGACAACTGGCACCTCGAAGATTACGTCAAGCGTGGCGGCTATCAGCAGCTCAAGCGCATCCTTACCGAGAAGATCACCCCCGAACAGGTCATTGCTGACGTGAAAGCGTCGGGCCTGCGCGGCCGTGGTGGTGCAGGCTTCCCGACTGGGCTGAAGTGGAGCTTCATGCCGCGCCAGTTCCCGGGCCAAAAGTATCTTGTCTGCAACACGGACGAAGGCGAGCCGGGTACCTTCAAGGATCGCGACATCATCCGCTACAACCCGCACGCGTTGATCGAAGGCATGGCCATCGGCGGTTACGCGATGGGCATCACCGTGGGCTACAACTACATCCACGGTGAAATCTGGAACGAATACAAGATCTTCGAGCAGGCGCTTGAAGAGGCACGTGCGGCGGGCTTCCTGGGTGACAACATCCTGGGCTCCGGTTTCAACTTCCAGTTGCATGCGCACCATGGCTATGGCGCGTACATCTGCGGCGAAGAGACCGCGCTGCTCGAATCCCTGGAAGGCAAGAAGGGCCAGCCGCGTTTCAAACCGCCGTTCCCGGCGAGCTTTGGTCTGTACGGCAAGCCGACCACCATCAACAACACCGAAACCTTTGCGGCAGTGCCGTTCCTGCTGGCCATCGGTCCGGACAACTACTTGAAGATGGGCAAGCCGAACAACGGCGGCTCGAAGATATTCTCCGTGTCCGGCGACGTGGAGCGTCCGGGCAATTACGAGATTCCGCTCGGCACGCCGTTCTCCAAGCTGCTGGAACTGGCCGGCGGCATGCGCGGCGGCAAGAAACTCAAGGCGGTCATCCCGGGTGGTTCGTCGGCGCCGGTAGTGCCGGCCGACCTGATGATGGCCTCCGACATGGACTACGACTCGATCGCCAAGGCTGGCTCGATGCTGGGCTCGGGCGCTGTGATCGTGATGGACGAAACGCGCTGCATGGTGAAGTCGCTGCTGCGCCTGTCGTACTTCTATTTCGAAGAGTCGTGCGGCCAGTGCACGCCGTGCCGCGAGGGCACCGGCTGGCTGTATCGCGTGGTCGACCGCATCGAGCATGGCAAGGGCCGCCAGGAAGACCTGGACCTGCTGAACAACGTGGCCGAAAACATCATGGGCCGGACTATCTGTGCGCTCGGCGATGCCGCTGCGATGCCGGTCCGCGGCATGCTCAAGCACTACTGGGATGAGTTCGCGTATCACGTCGAACACAAGCAGTGCATGGTGCCCACCTACATTTAAGCGTGGCAGAACATGGTTGAAATCGAAATCGATGGCAAGAAAGTCGAGGTTGCCGAAGGCAGCCTGGTGATGGAGGCGGCTCGCCAGACGGGCACCTACATTCCTCACTTTTGCTATCACCGCAAACTGTCGGTCGCGGCCAACTGCCGGATGTGCTTGGTCGAAGTCGAGAAGGCGCCCAAGGCGCTGCCCGCCTGCGCCACGCCTGTCACCGCGGGCATGAAGGTCTTCACAAACTCCGAGAAGGCGGTGAAGGCACAGAAGTCCGTGATGGAATTCCTGCTGATTAACCATCCTCTGGATTGCCCGATCTGTGACCAGGGTGGCGAGTGCCAACTGCAGGATCTGGCCGTAGGCTATGGCAAGTCTGAATCGCGTTACCAGGAAGAGAAGCGTGTGGTGTTCCACAAGAATGTGGGCCCGCTGATCTCCATGGAAGAGATGACGCGGTGCATTCACTGCACGCGTTGCGTCCGCTTTGGTCAGGAAATTGCCGGCGTGATGGAACTGGGCATGCTCAACCGCGGTGAGCATTCCGAGATCACGACGTTCGTTGGGCAGACCGTTGACTCCGAGTTGTCGGGCAACATGATCGACCTGTGCCCGGTCGGCGCGCTGACCAGCAAGCCGTTCCGCTATTCGGCCCGTACGTGGGAACTGGCACGCCGCAAGTCGGTGTCGCCCCACGACGGCCTGGGCGCGAACGTGATCGTCCAGACGAAGAACCAGCGCGTGATGCGCGTTCTGCCGCTGGACAACGAGGCCATCAACGAATGCTGGCTTTCCGACAAGGACCGCTTCGCCTATGAAGGCGTGAACAGCGACGATCGTCTGACTCAGCCGATGCTCAAGCAAGGCGGTCAATGGAAGGCTGTCGACTGGACCACCGCGCTGGAATACGTTGCTAACGGCCTGAACGAAATCAAGCGCGACCACGGCGCTGAGCAGATCGGTGCATTAGCCAGCCCGCACAGCACGCTGGAAGAGCTGTTCTTGCTGCAAAAGCTGGTGCGTGGCATTGGCAGCGACAACGTCGATTTCCGTCTGCGCCAATCCGATTTCTCCGTCAAGCCGACGGGCGCTCCGTGGCTGGGCCTGCCAATCGCCGATGTGTCGCTGCTGCAGCGCACGCTGGTGGTGGGCGCCTTCCTGCGCAAGGATCATCCGCTGCTGGCTGCGCGTTTGCGGCAGGCTGGCAAGAAGGGTGCGCAACTGAACGTGATCGGTGCCGGCGGCGAAGATCTGCTGATGCCCGCCACGCAACTGTTGGGTGCACCGTCGCAATGGCTGTCGCTGCTGTCGCAAGTGGCGGTGGCCGTGGCTGCTGCCAACAACGTTGCTCGTCCGGGCGGCACCGATGGTATCGAAGCCGGTGACGTGGCCAAGCGCATCGCCGCAAGCCTTGCTTCGGGCGAGCGCAAGGCTGTGTTCCTCGGCAACGCTGCTGTGGCGCATCCGCATTTCTCGCAACTGCACGCGCTGGCTCAGTGGGTCGCGCAGCAGACCGGCGCGACGCTCGGCTTCTTGACGGAAGCGGCCAACACCGTTGGCGGCTACATTGCCGGTGCGTTGCCGCAAGGCAACGGCCTCGACGCTGCCGCCATGCTGGCGCAGCCGCGTCGCGCATACGTGCTGCTGGGCGCTGAACCCGAATTCGATACTGCGAATCCCGTGCAGGCTCGTGCGGCACTGGACCAGGCTGACACTGTGATCGTGCTGGCGCCGTTTGCCTCCCGCGCCGCACTCGAGTACGCCGACGTGCTCCTGCCGACTGCACCGTTCACGGAAACTTCGGGCACGTTCGTCAACTGCGAAGGTCTGCCGCAAAGCTTCAATGGCGTTGTGCGTAGCCTGGGCGATTCGCGTCCTGCCTGGAAGGTCCTGCGCGTGTTGGGCAACCTCCTGAACGTGTCGGGCTTTGAATACGACAGCTCGGAAGTGGTGCGCGATGAAGTTCTGGCCAAGCCGGTCGCCGACCGCTTGTCGAATACGACGATCGCGCAGACCGTTGCTCCGGCTGCCACCACTGCCGGCGTCGAGCGCCTGGCTGATGTGCCGATCTACCGCGCCGACCCGATCGTCCGCCGCGCTGGTTCGCTGCAACTGACGGCTGCAGCACGCGCTGCCGTGCGCGCTGGCTTGCCGGCTGATCTTTACGCGCAACTGGGCCTGACGAATGGTGACGCCGTGCGAGTGACGCAAGGGCAGAGCAGTGTGGTGCTGCCGGCCGTGCTGGACAAGTCGCTGACTTCCGGCGTGATCCGGGTGTCCGCTGCCACCGAAGCTTCGGCTCAGCTGGGTGCCATGTTCGGCGCGGTAAGCGTTGAGAAGGTTGAATCGTCCGCGCTGGCGGCTACGGTGTAAGGGTCAACATGATCGAGTCGATTACTTCTTTTGGTACCGCCACCTTCGGTGGATGGTGGCCGCTGATCTGGACGCTGGTCCGCGCGGTCTGCATCATTCTGCCGTTGCTGCTGTGCGTGGCTTACCTGATCCTGTGGGAGCGCAAGCTGATCGGCTGGATGCACGTGCGTCTGGGCCCGAACCGCGTGGGCCCGATGGGCCTGTTGCAGCCGATTGCCGACGTGCTCAAGCTGCTGCTCAAGGAAGTCATGGTGCCGAGCGCGGTCAGCCGTGGCATGTATATCATCGCGCCGCTGATGGTGCTGATGCCCGCTGTGGCGATCTGGGCGGTGATTCCGTTCCAGGCTGAAGCCATGGTGTCGAACATCAACGCCGGCCTGCTGTACGTGATGGCGATCAGCTCGGTGGGTGTGTATGGCGTGATTCTGGCTGGCTGGGCGTCGAACTCGAAGTACGCGTTCCTCGGTGCGATGCGCGCCTCGGCGCAGATGATTTCGTATGAAATCGCCATGGGCTTCGCGCTCGTGACGGTGCTGATGGTAACGGGCAGCCTGAATCTGTCGGACATCGTTAACTCCCAGAACCGCGGTTTCTTTGCAGGACACGGGATCAACATCCTCTCGTGGAACTGGCTGCCGCTGCTGCCGATGTTCGGTGTCTACTTCATCTCGGGCGTGGCCGAAACGAACCGCCACCCGTTTGACGTGGTGGAAGGCGAATCGGAAATCGTGGCCGGCCACATGATCGAATACTCGGGCATGGCGTTCGCGCTGTTCTTCCTGGCCGAGTACATCAACATGATCGTGATCTCGGCGCTGACGGCTACGCTGTTCCTGGGCGGCTGGGCTTCGCCGATCGATGCACCGGTCCTCAACTGGATTCCGGGCTTCTTCTGGCTGCTGATCAAGGTTTTCCTGCTGCTGTCAGTCTTTATCTGGCTGCGTGCATCGTTCCCGCGTTATCGCTATGACCAGATCATGCGTCTGGGCTGGAAGATCTTCATTCCGCTCACTGTGGGCTGGCTTGTCGTCGTCGCCATCTGGTTGGTGTCGCCGTGGAACATCTGGAAGTAACGGGACAATAGGAAGGCACCATGTTGCTTGCCATCAAGGAATTTTTTAACAGCCTGCTCCTGAAGGAACTCTTCAAGGGGCTGGCGCTGACGGGGCGCTACCTGTTTGCGCGCAAGATCACTGTTCTCTTTCCGGAAGAGAAGACGCCGTTGTCGCCGCGTTTCCGCGGTCTGCATGCACTGCGTCGCTATCCGAACGGCGAAGAACGATGCATCGCTTGCAAGCTGTGCGAAGCCGTTTGCCCAGCTCTGGCCATCACGATCGAGTCGGACCAGCGCGACGATGGCACTCGCCGCACCACGCGCTACGACATCGACCTGACCAAATGTATTTTCTGCGGCTTCTGTGAAGAGGCTTGCCCGGTGGACGCCATCGTCGAGACGCACATCCTGGAATACCACGGTGAAAAGCGCGGCGACCTGTATTTCACCAAAGACATGCTGCTGGCCGTGGGTGATCGCTTCGAGCCGGAAATTGCGGCCAACAAGGCGGCCGACGCAAAGTACCGCTGATTCAGAACGCCCGCCATGCGGTTGGCGGGCGGTGCAGTTGACATCCCGGTTGGACAACGGCTCTTCGAGAGCCAACCAGTTGCGATGGCATCACGCCATCGCGGCTTTGGACAAGCGCGTGCCGCAAAACGGCCCGTGCCAGGATCATGGAAATCACGACGATCATCTTCTACTGTTTCGCGCTCGTGCTGGTGCTCGCAGCGCTGAAGGTCATCACCGCGAAGAACCCGGTGCACGCGGCGCTGTTCCTCGTGCTCTCGTTCTTTACCGCGGCGGCGATCTGGATGCTGCTGAAGGCGGAGTTCCTCGCCATCACGCTGGTGCTGGTCTACGTGGGGGCAGTGATGGTGCTGTTCCTGTTCGTGGTGATGATGATCGATATCGACATCGAGCACCTGCGACGTGATTTCTGGACCTACGTGCCGATGGCAGCCTTCGTGGGCGTGGTCATCATCCTGGAAATGGCCGTCGTGCTGACCAAGACCTTCATGGGTCGCGTACAGCCGGTGCAGGAGCTGCCGAAGGGATTTAACGGCCCGAACACGCAGGCGCTCGGGAAGCTCATCTATACCGATTACATCTATGCCTTTGAAGTGGCCGGCGCAGTGCTGCTGCTGGCCATTGTTGCGGCAGTGGCTCTGACTGCCCGCCGCCGCAAGGACACCAAGGCCCAGAACGTGTCCGATCAAATCCGCGTGAAGCGCAAGGACCGCGTGCGTCTGGTCTCGATGCCGTCTGAGAAGTCGGCTGGCGCAGCTTCGGCTGAATCCAAGAGCTGAGCCCCGGGAGAACTCATATGTCTTCGCTGTCCCTTGCCCATTACCTCGTGCTCGGCGCGGTGCTGTTTGCCATCAGCATCGTCGGCATCTTCCTGAACCGCAAGAACGTCATCGTGCTGTTGATGGCGATCGAACTGATGTTGCTGGCGGTTAACCTGAACTTCGTCGCGTTCTCCCATTACTTGGGCGATCTGGCGGGGCAGGTGTTCGTGTTTTTCATCCTGACGGTGGCTGCGGCGGAATCCGCGATTGGTCTCGCCATTCTGGTGGTGCTGTTCCGTAATCTGGACACCATCAACGTCGACGATCTGGACAGCCTGAAGGGCTGACCTCCGCATCCACCTATAAGAAGCGTTCCATGGCTACCACGCTCAATCCCAACCTGCTGCTGGCGATCCCGCTCGCGCCGCTGGCCGGCGCGGCGATCGCCGGGCTGTTCGGCACCAAGTTCTTTGGCGAGAAGATCGGCCGCACGGCATCCCACAGCGTCACCATCCTTGGTGTTGCGATCGCCTTCATTCTGTCGGCGCTGACGCTGTCCGACGTTATCAATGGCGCTGGTTACAACGGCACCGTCTATGAATGGATGACGGTGGGCTCGCTGAAGATGGAAGTCGGCTTCCTCATCGATTCGCTCACGGCGATGATGATGTGCGTGGTGACCTTCGTCTCGCTGATGGTGCACATCTACACCATCGGCTACATGGCGGAAGACGACGGCTACAACCGTTTCTTCGCGTACATCTCTCTGTTCACCTTCTCGATGTTGATGCTCGTGATGAGCAACAACTTCCTGCAGCTGTTCTTTGGTTGGGAAGCGGTGGGTCTGGTGTCGTACCTGCTGATCGGCTTCTGGTTCAAGCGCCCGACGGCCATCTACGCCAACATGAAGGCGTTCCTGGTCAACCGCGTGGGTGACTTCGGCTTCGTGCTGGGCATCGGCTTGCTGCTTGCCTACAGCGGCAGCCTGAGCTACGCCGACGTGTTCGCCGCCCGCGATAACCTGGCGACGATCGGCTTCCCTGGCACCGATTGGCACATGCTGACGGTCGCCTGTATTTGCCTGTTCATTGGTGCGATGGGTAAATCGGCGCAATTCCCGCTGCATGTGTGGCTGCCGGACTCGATGGAAGGCCCGACCCCGATTTCCGCACTGATTCACGCGGCCACCATGGTGACCGCCGGTATTTTCATGGTCGCGCGCATGTCGCCGCTGTTCGAGCTGTCGGACACCGCGCTGTCATTCGTGCTGATCATCGGCGCCATCACTGCGCTGTTCATGGGTTTCCTGGGCATCATCCAGACCGACATCAAGCGGGTGGTGGCGTACTCCACGCTGTCCCAACTGGGCTACATGACCGTCGCGCTGGGCGCGTCGGCTTATCAAGTGGCCGTGTTTCACCTGATGACGCACGCCTTTTTCAAGGCGCTGCTGTTCCTCGGCGCCGGCTCCGTGATCATCGGCATGCACCACGATCAGGACATGCGCAACATGGGCGGCCTGCGCAAGTACATGCCGATCACATGGCTGACGTCGTTGGTGGGGTCGCTGGCGTTGATCGGCACGCCGTTCTTTGCAGGTTTCTATTCGAAGGACTCGATCATCGAAGCGGTGCGTGAATCGCATCTGCCGGGCGCCGGTTTCGCTTACTGGGCGGTACTGGCCGGCGTGTTCGTGACCGCGTTCTATTCATTCCGCATGTACTTCCTCGTGTTCCACGGCGAAGAGCGTTTCGGCAAGGCCCACGCTCATCACGACGACGATCACCATGAAGAGGAAGAGGGCGACCACGATCACCACCATGGTCTGGCTCCGGGCCAGAAGCCGCACGAGTCGCCTTGGGTTGTGACGGTGCCGCTGGTGCTGTTGGCGATTCCGTCGGTCATCATCGGTGCAATGGCGATCCAGCCGATGCTGTTCGGCGAGTTCTTCAAGCACGGTGTGGTGTTTTCGGAAGTCATCTTCAATGCTGACAACCACGAAGCAATGAAGGTGTTGGCCGAAGACTTCCACGGCTGGGTCGAGATGGCGCTGCACGGCTTCACGTCGGCACCGTTCATCCTGCTGCTGGCCGGTGTCGTGTTGTCGTGGTTCTTCTACCTCAAGCGTCCGGATATTCCGGCAGCAATTGCCAAGCGCTTCTCCGGCGTCTACAAGCTGCTGGACAACAAGTACTACATGGACAAGATCAACGAGATCGTCTTCGCCAACGGTGCGGTCAAGTTTGGCCGTGGCCTGTGGAAGGGCGGCGATCAGGGTGTGATCGACGGTGTTGTCGTCAACGGCAGCGCGCGTCTGGTGGGCTGGTTCGCGACTGTCGTGCGCCTGCTCCAGTCCGGCTTCATCTATGACTATGCGTTCGCGATGATCATCGGCACGGTTGGGCTGCTGACGTATTTCGTGTTCCTGGCAGGCAAATAAGGGATTACAAAAATGGTTCTGTCTTTTGCGATCTGGCTGCCGATCTTCTTCGGCGTGCTGGTGCTGGCCTCGGGCTCAGACCGCAATCCCGGTTATGTCCGCTGGATGTCGCTGATCGGCTCGCTGATCAGCTTTGTGATGACGCTGCCGCTGATCACGCGTTTCGATAAGACGACGGCTGCAATGCAGTTCGTCGAGAAATCGTCGTGGATCGAGCGCTTCCACATCAGCTACTACCTGGGTGTCGACGGCATCTCGATGTGGTTCGTGGTGCTGACCGCATTCATCACCGTCATCGTGGTGATTGCCGCCTGGGAAGTGATCACCGAGCGCGTGGCGCAGTACATGGCTGCGTTCCTGATCCTGTCGGGCCTGATGATCGGCGTGTTTGCGTCGCTCGATGGTCTGCTGTTCTACGTGTTCTTCGAAGCCACGCTGATCCCGATGTACATCATCATCGGCGTGTGGGGCGGTCCGAACCGCGTCTATGCGGCATTCAAGTTCTTCCTGTACACGCTGCTTGGCTCGTTGTTGACGCTGGTTGCGCTGCTGTATCTGTACTTCCACAGTGGCACGTTCGAGATCCTGCAGTGGCATCAGGTCAAGCTGTCGATGAACGAGCAGATCTTGATCTTTCTCGCGTTCTTCATGGCCTTCGCCGTGAAGGTGCCGATGTGGCCGGTGCACACTTGGCTGCCGGACGCTCACGTGGAAGCACCGACCGGTGGTTCCGTGGTGCTGGCCGCCATCATGCTGAAGCTGGGCGCCTACGGTTTCCTGCGGTTCTCCTTGCCGATCGCCCCAGATGCCAGCCATAGCCTGTCTGCATTCATCATTGCGATTTCGCTGGTCGCCGTGATCTACATCGGTCTGGTGGCGCTGGTGCAGGCCGACATGAAGAAGCTGGTCGCATATTCGTCGATCGCGCACATGGGCTTCGTCACGCTGGGCTTCTTCATCTTCAACGAGATCGGTGTTGAAGGCGGTATCGTTCAGATGATCTCGCACGGCTTCATCTCCGGTGCGATGTTCCTGTGCATTGGCGTGCTGTATGACCGCGTGCACTCGCGCCAGATTGCAGATTACGGCGGTGTTGTGAACACGATGCCGAAGTTTGCGGCGCTGTCGGTGTTCTTTGCGATGGCCAACTGCGGCCTGCCGGCAACCTCGGGTTTCGTCGGCGAGTTCATGGTGATCCTGGGTTCGGTCAAGTTCAATTTCTGGATTGGTTTGCTGGCCGCCACGGCACTGATCTTTGGTGCAGCGTATTCGCTGTGGATGGTCAAGCGCGTGATTTTCGGTGATGTGACCCACAAGCACGTGGCCGAGTTGAAGGACCTGAATTGCCGCGAGTTCTTCATGCTGGGCGTGCTGGCAATCGCCACCCTGTACATGGGCCTGTATCCGAAGCCCTTCACCGATGTCATGCATGCGTCCGTGGTCAACCTGCTGACCCACGTGGCTCAGTCGAAGCTGTAAGCAGCGAGAAGAAACTATGCAATCGTCCTCCTCTATTGCGGCTTTTGCCCCAATCGTTTTTCTCGCGCTGGGCATTGGTGCCGTCAACTGGATTGACTTGGCACGCGGCCAGAAACGAAGCAGCGTGGCGTATCCGGTTTCGTTGGTGATTACGCTGGTGCTGGCCGTTTGGTTCGCGTTGAACGCTGCGAACGGTGAGACGCACTACGTCTTCGGCAACATGGCCGTGATCGATCCGATGGCCAACGTGCTGGCGTCGTTCTGTGCGCTGACGCTGTTTGCCACACTGGTGTACACCCGCCGCTATCTCGCCGACCGTGACATGTACGCGGGCGAGTTCTACATGTTCGCCCTGTTCACACTTGGCGGCCAGGTGGTGATGATCACCGGCAACAACTTCCTCGTGCTCTATCTGGGCCTGGAACTGCTGTCGCTGGCGTCGTACACGCTGGTAGCGCTGCGTCGCCGTTCGAACGTGTCGTCCGAATCGGCCATGAAGTACTTCATCCTGGGCGCGCTGGCATCGGGTCTGCTGTTGTACGGCATGTCGATGCTGTACGGCGCAACCGGCTCGCTGGAGCTGGGCAAGGTGTTTGACGCGATCAAGAACGGCGAGATCAACAAGACGATCCTCGTGTTCGGCGTGGTGTTCATCGTCGCTGGTCTGGGCTTCAAGCTGGGTGTTGCGCCGTTCCACATGTGGGTGCCCGACGTGTACCAAGGCTCGCCGACGGCCGTGACGCTGCTGATTGCCGGCGCACCGAAGGTCGCTGCGTTTGCGATGACGTTTCGCATTCTGGTGGAAGGCTTGCTGCCGCTGGCATTCGACTGGCAGAACATGCTGATCGTGCTGGCCGTCGTGTCGCTGGCTATCGGCAATATCACGGGCGTTGTTCAGACCAATTTCAAGCGTCTGCTGGGCTATTCCACCGTCTCGCACATGGGCTTTCTGCTGCTGGGCTTGGTGTCGGGCGTCAGCTCCGGCAAGCCGGATTTGACGGCCCAGGCCTACAGCGCGTCGATGTTCTATGCGATCACCTACGTGCTGACCGCATTGGGTGGCTTCGGCATGATCCTGCTGCTTGCACGCAAGGGCTATGAGGCGGAAGAGATCGCCGACCTGAAGGGCTTGTCGAAGAAGAGCCCGTGGTTTGCGCTGCTGATGCTGTTCATCATGATGTCGCTGGCCGGCTTGCCCCCGACGGTTGGCTTCTACGCCAAGCTGTCGGTCCTGGGTGCGGTGGTCGATGCCGGCATGCCGTGGCTGGCCATCGTGGCGGTGCTGTTCTCGCTGGTGGGTGCGTTCTACTACCTGCGCGTCATCAAGGTCATGTACTTCGATGCTCCGACTGACGAAGGCCCGGTTGAAGCGTCGTTCGGCCTGCGTTCGCTGCTGTCGGTCAATGGCTTGCTGGTGCTGCTGCTGGGTATCTTCCCGGCGGGCCTGATGGCCATGTGCTATCAGGCGATCCGCCTGACGCTGGCCTCGTAGTAAGCCGAGCGCCATGAGCACCTCGACGGGCGGTCTGTTTGTCATCGTGTTGGCACTGATCTGTGCCAACCTGCCGTTCGTCAACCAACGCGTGCTGGCGCTGGTGCCGGCACGCTGGCCGCGCAAGCCGTTCTGGCTACGCGGCACCGAGCTGATTGCCATGTACGTTGTGGTTGGGCTGATCGGCTTTGGTATCGAATCGAGCCAGGGCAATGCGTTTCCGCAGGGCTGGCAGTTTTATGCGATCACTGCTTGCCTGATGCTGGTGTTCGCGTTTCCCGGCTTTACTTGGCAATACCTGGTTCGCCATCCCCGCGATTCCCGTTAAATCCCGCCGGGCAGGTCCTCGCTGTCTCGGCATGAGAGAGCGCCATGTCCGATCACACCCCGCTGAATGCCACCCCTGATGCGACGCAGGACCCGGATGCCGGTCTGCGCGAGACGCAGGTCGCCTCTGCGTTGATGCACCAGGGCAAATTTCTCACGCTCAAGCAAGACATCGTTCGCCTGCCGGATGGCCGCAATGCCAGCCGCGAATACCTCATCCATCCGGGCGCGGTAATGATGATTCCGCTGTTCGATGACGGGACCGTGCTGATGGAACGTCAGTTCCGTTACCCGGTCGGTAAGGTGATGATTGAATTCCCGGCCGGCAAGCTCGATCCGCAGGAAGGCGCGCTCACATGCGGTAAGCGCGAACTGCGCGAGGAAACCGGCTACACGGCCGAACGCTGGGACTACCTCACGCGCATTCACCCGGTCATTTCGTATTCCACCGAGTTCATCGACATCTATCTCGCCCGCGATCTCAAGCAGGGTGTGGCAATGTTGGATGAGGGCGAATTCCTCGAGACCTTCGTCACTCCGGCCGGGCAATTGATCGATTGGGTGCGCGAAGGCAAGATTTCCGACGTGAAGACCATTATCGGCACGTTCTGGCTTGAGAAGATTTTGTCAGGTGCCTGGGTGCCGGGTGCCGTCTGATGCGCTTATAGCCGTCGCTTGAACACACCGTTTTCCTGCCGTTGTTACCATAGTGAACGGTCGTGCGAAAAAATTAGCACGACCGTTCACAAATTTTCGAATCGGGGATACACTCATCCCCATGCGCTGGACCGATCATGAAAGTGCTGGACCTCCGCTGTGCCAATGACCACCGTTTCGAAGGCTGGTTCGGCTCCGATGCCGACCTGCAATCGCAGCGGGAGCGCGGGCTATTGACGTGCCCAGTTTGCGGCCATAACGAGGTTGAGCGCTTGCCGAGTGCGCCGCGCCTGAATCTGTCGTCGTCTCGTGCGGAGACCGCCCAGAAGAGCGGTGCCGACAAGACAGGCGAAAGCGATGGCGGAGCGCCCGCGGCCCTGCAACAACTCTATCTGAAGGCTGTGCGCCATGTCCTTGCCAATACCGAGGACGTCGGCGCGCGGTTTGCAGAAGAGGCGCGCCGCATGCATTACAACGAGGCGCCGGAGCGGGGCATTCGCGGGACGACGTCTCGGGAGGAAGCGCAGGAACTGGCGGAGGAAGGCATCGACGTGATGCCGCTGTTGGTGCCCGACGCGCTCAAGCAGCCCGTGCACTAGCAGCCTCGATTCAGGTCCGCGCCGGTCCGACAGAACGTTCTCCACCGATTTGCCACGGTGGGGAGCCAACCACAGGAGACAGGCATGGATCTGAACTACTCGGCGGCCGATGAAGCATTCCGCCAGGAAGTCCGCGGCTGGCTGGAAGCCAATCTGCCCAAGGACATCCAAGACAAGGTGTTGAACCACCGCCGCCTGAACCGCGACGATTTCGTTCGCTGGCACAAGGCGCTCGCGGCCAAGGGCTGGTCGGTGCCTCACTGGCCGGTCGAGTGGGGCGGCACCGGCTGGTCTCCCATCCAAAAACACATCTGGGACGAAGAATGCGCGCAGGTCGGCGCGCCTGGCGTGCTGCCGTTCGGCGTCAGCATGGTCGCGCCCGTGATCATGAAGTACGGCAATGAAGCGCAGAAGCGTTACTTCCTGCCGCGCATCGTTGATTGCACCGACTGGTGGTGCCAGGGCTATTCGGAGCCGGGTTCCGGTTCCGATCTGGCCTCGGTGAAGACGCGTGCCGTGCGCGAAGGCGATCACTACATCGTTAACGGCCAGAAGACGTGGACCACGCTCGGCCAACACGCCGACATGATCTTCTGCCTGGTTCGCACCGACCCCGATGCGAAGAAGCAAGAGGGCATCTCGTTCCTGCTGATCGACATGAAGACGCCGGGTATCACCGTGCGCCCGATCATCATGTTGGACGAAGAGCACGAAGTGAACGAGGTGTTCTTCGACAACGTCAAGGTGCCGGTTCAAAACCTGATTGGCGATGAGAACCGCGGTTGGACGTACGCCAAATACCTGCTCGGCCACGAGCGCACGGGCATTGCACGTGTGGGCAATTCCAAGCGCGAACTGGCGTTCCTCAAGCGCGTCGCGCTGCAACACCAGAAGAACGGCAAGCCGCTGCTGCAGGATCCGGTATTCGGCGCCAAGGTGGCCTCGCTGGAAATCGAGCTGCTGGCACTGGAGATGACGGTGTTGCGCGTGGTGTCGAGCGAGAACGCCGGCAAGGGCCCCGGCCCCGAGGCGTCGCTGCTCAAGATCAAGGGCACGCAGATCCAACAAATGTTGACCGAGCTGATGGTCGAGGCCGTAGGACCGTATGCCCAGCCGTTCGATCCGAGCTACCTGGAAGGCGACACCTTGCAGGCCGTGACGGGCGACAACGATGCCGCGCCGCTTGCGCCGTACTACTTCAACTATCGTAAGACCTCGATCTACGGCGGGTCGAACGAGATCCAGCGCAACATCATCTCGCAGATGATCCTTGGCGTCTGAGCAGAACGGCGACAGAACACATAGCGGAGACAAACATGGATTTCTCGTTCACCGACGAACAGAAGCAACTGGCTGATGCAGTGCGCCGCTTCATCGACAAGGACTACGGCTTTGAGGCGCGCAACAAGGTGGTGTACTCGCCGGAGGGCGTGTCACAGGGTCATTGGGATGCGTTGGCCGAACTTGGCTTGACCGCATTGCCGGTGCCAGAAGCACAAGGCGGTTTTGACGGCCGCGCAATGGACTTGCTGGTGGTGATGCAGGAACTCGGCCGAGGCTTGGTCGTGGAGCCGTATCAAGCTACCGTGCTGGGCGCCCAGGCGCTCAAGCTTGCAGGCGGGCAGGAAGCGCTGCTGGAAGAAGTCGCAAGCGGCGCCGTGAAGCTGGCCATTGCATTCGGCGAGCCCCAATCGCGTTACGAACTTTTCAATGTCACCACGCGTGCCGCGCAGCAGGGCAGTGGCTGGACGCTCACGGGGGAGAAGGCGGTTGTGGTGCATGGCGCGCAGGCAGGCAAGCTGATCGTCTCGGCGCGCACGGGCGGCGAGGCGCGCGATACGTCGGGCCTGTCGCTCTTTGTGGTCGACCGCGATGCCGCTGGCGTGACGGTCAAGGACTACCGCACGATCGACAACCTGCACGCTGCGGACATCCGCTTCGACAATGCACCGGCGACGCTGCTTGGCAAGGCTGGCGAAGCGTGGGAGGCCATCGACGCCGTGGCCGATCTTGGCTGCGTGCTGTTGTGCGCTGAAGCCATCGGCCTCATCGATGCACTGAACGCAGCAACGCTGGAGTACACCAAGACCCGCCAGCAGTTTGGCGTGCCCATCGCGCGCTTCCAGGCATTGCAGCACCGCATGGTCGACATGTTCATCCATGGCGAGCAGGCGCGTTCGATCACGTACTTGGCCGCTGCGCACTTTGAAGATGGCGATGTCGAGGCACGCCGGCGGTATGTGTCGGCGGCCAAGGCACGTGTCGGTCAGGCCGCGCGTGACGTTGGCCAGGAAGCCGTGCAACTGCACGGCGGCATGGGCGTCACGAACGAGCTGCCCGCCGCACACATGTTCAAGCGGCTGACGATGATCAACACGACGCTGGGTGATGTGGATCATCACCTGGCACGCTTCGCATCGCTGCCCGGCTTCCAGCAGGCGGCGTAACGGCAAACCTGAACGCCCCGCATTCGTGCGGGGCGTTGTCATTTGGAGGAGACGACATGGCGGAGAATGAAAAGGCAGCAGCACCACGATCGTACGAGTTCTACTTCGACGATTTCGAGGTCGGTCGCACGCTGCAGATGGGTACCTACACCGTCACCGAAGAAGAGATCCTGACCTTCGCGCGACAGTACGATCCGCAGCCGTTCCACATCGATGCAGAGGCCGCCAGGCACAGCATCTACGGCGGCATTATTTCGAGCGGCTGGATGACCTGCTCGATCATGATGCGGCTGATGGTGACCGGCTTTCTGGGCAAGGCGGCCAGCATGGGTTCGCCCGGCGTGGATGAAATCCGCTGGATGAAGCCGGTGTATCCGGGCGACACGCTGTCGGTGTCGAGCACGTGCATGGAAATACGTCCGTCGCAGTCGAAGCCGGACCGCGGCGTGGCCGTCAACCGCTGGGAGGCACACAATCAGCGCGGCGAACTCGTCTGCACGGTAACGGGCATGGGCCTGTTTGGCCGGCGCCCGAAGGCTTGATTCCACGTCATCGCATCACAACAAGGAGACGACCCAGATGCGCATCATCGAATCGCTCGACGAGCTGAAAGGTTTGATCGGCCAGGAAGTTGCCGTGAGCGACTGGACAGAGATCACGCAGCAGCAGGTGAACCTCTTTGCCGAGGCTACGGGCGATCACCAATGGATTCACGTGGACGTTGAGCGCGCCAAGCGCGAGTCGCCGTTTGGCGCGCCGGTGGCGCACGGTTTTCTGACGCTGTCGCTGCTGCCGATGCTGATGGCCAATGCGATCGAGATGTCCGACGTGAAGATGGGCGTGAACTACGGCTTGAACAAGGTCCGATTCACCGCACCTGTGCCGGTGGGCAGCCGTGTGCGCGCCCGCGTGAATCTGGTGGAAATGGAAGCGCTGCCGCCGTTGCCCAATGCTCCCACCTTGACCGGCGCGCAAATGACGTGGGCTGTGACCATCGAACGCGAAGGGCAGGAGCGCCCGGTTTGCGTGGCCGAATCGATTTCGCGCCGCTATTCCTGAGTCCCGCTTTCTCGTACGTTCACCAGGCCGGCGCAATGCCGGCCTTTCTTTTTGCCTTGGCTTTCTCTTGCGTTCAGCTTGTTTTGTGCTTGTCTGCGCGCGCCCCAAGCGGGCGCATCCTGCGGACAAAATGCGCGTTCTTGGCGCGGCTTTGGCACCGTTTTGGCGCGGATTTCCCTTCGAATGAGCCAAATGCGATGGCACGGTAGTTGCACTTTTGGGCCCCGGGGAGTCGTTCTCGCCACCAATAAACCCAAGGAGCCGCAATGAAACGTCGTGAGCTGTTGAAGCTGTCTGCCGTCGCCGCCGCAACGCTGTTGTCTGTGTCGAACTTCGCGTTTGCTCAGGCAAAGGACCCGATCAAGGTCGGTATCCTGCATTCGCTGTCGGGCACCATGGCCATCTCCGAAACGTCGCTGAAAGACGTGGCGCTGATGACGATCGACGAGATCAACAAGAGTGGTGGCGTGCTGGGCCGCAAGCTGGAACCGGTGGTGGTGGACCCGGCTTCGAACTGGCCGCTGTTTGCCGAGAAGGCGCGCGGGCTGCTGACGCAGGACAAGGTGGCCGTCACGTTCGGCTGCTGGACGTCGGTGTCGCGCAAGTCGGTGCTGCCGGTCTATGAAGAGTTGAACGGCCTGCTGTTCTACCCGGTGCAGTACGAAGGCGAAGAGATGTCGAAGAACGTCTTCTACACGGGCGCGGCGCCCAACCAGCAGGCCATTCCGGCGGTGGAATACCTGATGAGCAAGGAAGGCGGCGGCGCCAAGCGCTTCTTCCTGCTCGGTACGGACTATGTGTACCCGCGCACGACCAACAAAATCCTGCGCGCCTTCCTGCACAGCAAGGGCGTGAAGGACAGCGACATCGAAGAGGTCTACACCCCGTTCGGTCACTCCGACTATCAGACCATCGTCGCCAACATCAAGAAGTTCTCGCAGGGCGGCAAGACCGCCGTCATTTCCACCATCAACGGCGATTCGAACGTGCCGTTCTACAAGGAACTCGGCAACGCTGGCTTGAAGGCCAAGGATGTACCGGTGGTGGCCTTCTCGGTGGGTGAAGAAGAACTGCGCGGCATCGACACCAAGCCGCTGGCCGGCCAATTGGCAGCGTGGAACTACTTCATGTCGGTCAAGAACCCTGTCAATGACGACTTCAAGAAGAAGTGGGCTGCGTGGGTCAAGTCCAACAACCTGCCGGGTGGTGACAAGCGCGTTACCAACGACCCGATGGAAGCCACCTACGTCGGCATCATGATGTGGAAGCAGGCCGTGGAAAAGGCCGGTTCCACCGACGTGGACAAGGTCCGCAAGGCGATGTACGGCCAGCAGTTCAAGGCACCGTCCGGCTTCACGCTGGTGATGAACAACAACCATCACCTGAGCAAGCCCGTGATGATCGGCGAGGTGCGCGGCGATGGTCAGTTCAACGTCGTGTGGAAGACGCCGACGGTGATCCGCGCCAAGCCGTGGAGCCCGTACATCCCCGGCAACGAGGGCAAGCCTGACATGGTTGCAAGCAAGTGATGTGGTCAGGCGGGCCGGCCATGTGTCTAACGTAGCCGGTCCTTTGAACGACGCTGTACGACGTGGCGGACCGGTTTCGACATCGGCCGCCACGTATCGGATTGCCATGATGCGCTTGTCCCGATTCTTTGCCGCGCTGCTGTGCGCGGTCTGTCTGGCTGCGATGCCCGCGGTATCTGCGTGGGCGGCCGGACAACCTTTGACCCAGGCGGATCTCAAGCCCCTGGCCGAAGACGATTTCGACGCCAAGGTAAAGACGCTCAACGCGCTCACCGCAGCGCCTGCCGAACAGGCCGGCCCGATTCTGCAAGCGTTGCAGAACGACGCGCTGTTCTTTGCGCCTGCCACCGGCATGGTGCGCCAGGACGGCGAGCGCTATCTCGATGCGATCACTGGCCAGCCCGTGACCGTCAAGGCCGACGACCTGCAGTCCCTGACTTTGAATAACGCCCTGCGTGCCCAGGTGGACAGCGCGGCGAGCGGCTTCGTGCTGCAATCGCCCGACCGTGCCGTACGCGCGCAGGCCGTCGACACCTTGCTCGCGCATCCGGAGACGGCGTCGCGCCCCATTGTCGACGCCGCACGCAAGCATGAGACCGATCCGGAGCTGCGCAGCAAGCTGCATCTGCTGTGGGCCAATCTCGCACTCGACGACGGCACACATGCCGAGAAGCTCGAGGCGCTGAAGCTGCTCGCGGGCGACACCAACCCGCAGACCCGGCAACGCATTGCACCGCTGCTCGCGAAAGACAGTGGGGCGGATGGCGAGCTGCGTGCTGCCGCACAGCAAGCGCTCGATAGTCTGGCCGCACAGGAACGCAAATCTGAACTGATCGGCAACCTGTTTGCCGGCCTGAGCCTGGGCTCGGTGCTGCTGCTGGCGGCCCTCGGGCTGGCCATCACGTATGGGCTGATCGGCGTCATCAACATGGCGCATGGCGAGTTCCTGATGATCGGCGCGTATGCCACGTATGTGGTGCAAACGATCTTCCGCAATTACTTTCCGAACGCCTTCGACTGGTATCTCCCGGCAGCGCTGCCTGCGGCCTTCCTGGCGGCCGCCGTCGTCGGCTTTGCGCTGGAGCGCTTGGTGCTGCGCCATCTGTATGGCCGCCCGCTTGAGACGCTGCTCGCCACGTTCGGGATCAGCCTG
Source organism: Ralstonia mojiangensis (assembly GCF_023955645.1). NCBI lineage: Bacteria > Pseudomonadati > Pseudomonadota > Betaproteobacteria > Burkholderiales > Burkholderiaceae > Ralstonia > Ralstonia mojiangensis. The sequence goes on from NZ_JAMXHU010000001.1 coordinate 854,927, forward strand.
CTGCTGATGCAGGCCGTGCGCTCGATCTTCGGCGCACAGAACGTAGAGGTAGCCAACCCGAGCTGGATGAGCGGTGGCGTTGCGCTTACGCCGGGCCTTGTGCTGCCGTATAACCGGCTCGTCATCCTGCTGTTTGCGTTGGCCGTGGTGGCGATTGCGTGGGCGGTGCTCAACCGCACGCGCCTGGGATTGTTCGTACGTGCCACCACGCAGAACCGCACGATGGCCGCCTGCGTTGGCGTGCGCACCTGGAAGGTCGACAGCTACGCGTTCGCGTTTGGCGCGGGCATTGCGGGACTGGGCGGATGCGCGCTTTCGCAGATCGGCAACGTCGGGCCGGACCTTGGCCAGAGCTACATCATCGATTCGTTCATGGCCGTGGTGCTGGGCGGGGTGGGGCAGTTGGCGGGCACGATCATCGGTGCGTTCGGGCTCGGCCTCATCAACAAGTTCATCGAGCCGTTCTATGGCGCGGTGCTGGCGAAGATCATCGTGCTGGTGCTGATCGTGCTGTTCATCCAGAAGCGTCCGCAGGGCCTGTTCGCCCTCAAGGGCCGCAGCGCCGAGGCCTGATATGACGACGACCAAGTTCTCTCTCGATATTCCGGCGCGCATGCCGCTGCTGTCGCGGCGCGGGTGGTCCGCGCTCGTTCTCGTGTCGCTCATCGTGTGCATTGGCGCGCCGGTGTGTGCGCTGCTCGTGCCGGAGGGCAGCCCGCTGCATCTGTCGGCGTATGCGCTCACGCTCGTCGGCAAGATCATGTGCTACGCGCTGGCAGCGCTGGCGCTCGATCTGGTGTGGGGCTATTGCGGCATCCTGAGCCTCGGTCACGGCCTGTTCTTCGCATTGGGTGGCTACGGGATGGGCATGTACCTGATGCGCTCCATCGGCCGCGAAGGCGTGTACAAGAGCGATCTGCCGGACTTCATGGTCTTCCTCGATTGGAAGGAACTGCCCTGGTTCTGGCACGGCACCGAGCACTTTGCCTGGGCCGCGCTGCTGGTGGTGCTGGTGCCCGGCGTGCTCGCGTGGCTATTCGGCTTCTTCGCGTTCCGCTCGCGTGTGAAGGGCGTGTACCTTTCGATCATCACGCAGGCCATGACGTACGCGGCCATGCTGCTGTTCTTCCGTAACGAGACGGGCTTCGGTGGCAACAACGGCTTTACGGATTTCAAGCGCATCCTCGGCTTCCAGATCTCCGCGTTGCCAACCCGCACGGTGCTGTTTGTCGCTACGTTCGTCGCGCTGGTGCTGGCGTTCATTGCTTGCCGCGCCATCGTCACGTCCAAGTTCGGCCGCGTGGTCACGGCCATCCGCGATGCCGAAGCACGCGTGATGTTCTCCGGCTACAACCCGCTCGGCTACAAGCTGTTCGTGTGGACGTTCTCGGCCGTGCTGTGCGGTATTGCGGGCGCGCTCTACGTGCCGCAGGTCGGCATCATCAACCCGGGCGAGATGTCGCCGGGCAACTCGATCGAGATGGCCGTGTGGGTGGCCGTGGGCGGGCGCGGTACGTTGATCGGCCCGATCATCGGCGCGTTCCTCGTCAACGGGGCCAAGACGTTGCTGACGGCATGGGTGCCGGAATACTGGTTGTTCGTGCTCGGGGCGATCTTCGTGCTGGTGACGCTGTATCTGCCGAACGGTGTGCTGGGGCTGGTGGGCAAGCTGCGGATGAAGAAGCGCGCGCCCACGCAAGCCAAGGCGCATGAAGCCGCGACCATTACCGGAGACCACGCATGAGCACGTTCACCGAACTCCCCGACCGGGCGGAGACCGGCACCGCAACGGGCATGGGCCACCTGGTCGAGCCGGACACGATCGACGTCTCGCACGGCGCCATCCTGTATCTCGAAGACGTGACGGTGCGCTTTGGCGGCTTTCGCGCACTGAACGCGCTCACGCTGTCGATCGACCACGGCGAGCTGCGCTGCATCATCGGCCCCAACGGCGCGGGCAAGACCACGATGATGGACGTGATTACCGGCAAGACCGGGCCGCGCAATGCGGACGTGACCGGCCGTGTCTTCCTTGGCCAGACCATCGACCTGCTGCGCCTGACCGAGCCGCGCATCGCGCAGATCGGCATCGGTCGCAAGTTCCAGAAGCCGACCGTGTTCGAGCAGCACACCGTGTGGGAAAACCTGGAACTGGCCATGAAGGCCGACAAGCGGTGGTGGGTCTCGCTGCGCGCGCGTCTGCTGAACGACGGCCGCCAGCGCATCGAAGAAACGCTCGGCCGCATCCATCTGGAAGCGGAAGCCTATCGGCCCGCGGGGCTGCTCTCGCACGGCCAGAAGCAGCGGCTGGAGATCGGCATGCTGCTGATGCAGCAGCCGCAACTGCTGCTGCTCGACGAACCCGTCGCCGGCATGACGGATGAAGAGACGATGCAGCTCGCTGCGTTGCTCAACGGCCTGCGCGGCACGTGCTCGATCATGGTCGTGGAGCACGACATGGAGTTTGTCGCTGCGCTGGCGGGGGCAGAAGGGCGCGTGACCGTGCTGGCCGAAGGCAGCGTACTGGCCGAAGGCACGCTCGACGCCGTCAAGCGCGATGAGCGAGTGATCGAGTCCTATCTGGGGCGTTAGAAGGCTCCGCAAAACTACTGCGCGTCCCGATCTTGCCCCTGTGATGCTCGCCGTACCCGTGTACGGCTGCGCTTCTCGGGCCAACATCGGACCGCTCGCTACGTTTTTCAGAGCCTTCTCAAGGCAAAAGGAAAGAACGCGATGTTGCAGGTCCAACAACTGAACCAGTACTACGGCGGCAGCCACATCCTGCGCAACGTCAGCTTTGACGTCCCCACAGGCAAGCTCACCACGCTGCTTGGCCGTAACGGCGTTGGCAAGACGACGCTGCTCAAATGCCTGATGGGTGTGGTGCCCGCTGCCAGCGGTGCAATCGATTGGGAAGGGCGCACCATCCAGAAGCTGCCCGCGTACGAGCGCGTCTCGCAGGGCCTTGCCTATGTGCCGCAGGGCCGTGAGATTTTCCCGCGCCTGACGGTGGAAGAGAACCTGCTGATTGGCGCGGCCGCCAAGCGTGCGCCGTCCAAGGTGCCCGATTCCATCTACGAGCTGTTTCCCGTGCTCAAGGAGATGAAGGGCCGGCGCGGCGGCGATCTGTCCGGCGGTCAGCAGCAGCAACTTGCCATCGGCCGCGCGCTGATGAGCGAGCCGCGCCTGCTGATCCTGGACGAACCAACCGAAGGCATCCAGCCGTCGATCATCCAGGAGATCGGCCGCACGCTGCGGCGCCTGGTGGACGAGTTCGGCATGTCGGTGCTGCTGGTCGAGCAGTACTACGACTTTGCCCGCAGCATTGCCGACCGCTACGTCGTCATGAGCCGTGGCGAGGTGATCGCCCAGGGCGACGGCGCCAACATGGAGGCCGATGGCGTACGCGATCTGGTGGCGGTTTGACGCACAGGAGTCGTGTGAAAAAGTCGGGTGCCAAATGTGCGGCATCTGGCTATGATGGAAAACCTTTCCGTTTGCTTAGGGTAGGGCCCGGCATGAAGCGCGCAGCCGCGTTTCATGGGGGACATCTCCCGTTTGCATGACCGATGCGCCATCCCGACTTTCCTGTTCCGCCGCAGGCCACTGCATTTGCGTCCTGGGAGGCCTCACTGCACCTGGCGTTTGCGCGGCGCGGTGAGCGCACCGTGCTGGCCACGTGCCGGCATCAGGGGCCCCTGCGGGTGCAGAAGGCCCTGTATCCGGAAGGCGAGGGCGTCTGCCATGCCGTCATGCTGCATCCGCCCGCAGGCATTGCCGGCGGAGACGTGCTCGATATCGACATCGAACTCGGTGCCGATGCGCATGCCGTGCTGACCACGCCCGGCGCCACCAAGTGGTACAAGTCGCTCGGCCGCACGGCCACGCAGCGCGTTGCCATCCGGGCGGAGGCCGGCGCGCGGCTCGACTGGCTGCCGCAAGAGAACATCGTCTTCAACCAGGCCTGCCCGATCATCGACCTGACGCTGGACCTGGCACCCGGTGCCACCGCCATCGGCTGGGACACCACCATGCTCGGCCGCCATGCCGCCGGCGAATCCTGGGCCGAAGGCCGCATCGCCATGCGCACCGCCTTGCGTTGCAACGGTCAGCCGCTGTGGATCGAGTCTGCAGCGTTCGACCCGCAATCGCCCATGTTGAATGCGACCACGGGCATGGCCGGCTTCCACGTCGTCGGCACGCTGTGGGCCGTGGGCGAGGGCGCGACCGATGCCCTGGCCGAATCGATGGCCGAGCACCTGCCGTACAACGACGACCTGCGCGCGGGCGTCACGTGCCTCACGCAAGATGCGCCCGGCCTGCCAAACGTTTTGCTGCTGCGCGTGCTTGCACGCCGGCCCGAAGATGCGCGCGCGTTGCTGTCACAGACGTGGCTGGCGCTGCGCGAACCGATGCATGGCGTAGCGGGCCGTCCGCTGCGCCTCTGGTCTACATGACGGCGACATGATGGCGACGTGACCTCGCATCGTCCGATCTGAACTGAACTGAATTGACCCTCACCGAAGAGAGCCCCTCGTGGAACTGACCCCGCGCGAAAAAGACAAGCTGCTGATCTTCACCGCCGCCTTGCTGGCCGAGCGCCGCAGGGGCCGCGGCCTCAAGCTCAACTACCCGGAAGCCGTCGCCTTCATCAGCGCCGCCATCATGGAAGGCGCACGCGACGGCAAGACCGTGGCCGAGCTGATGCACTACGGCACCACGCTCCTCACGCGCAATGACGTGATGGACGGCGTGGCCGAGATGATTCCCGACATCCAGGTTGAAGCCACGTTTCCGGACGGCACGAAGCTCGTCACCGTCCACCACCCGATCGTTTGAATTTTGAATTTTGAATTTTCAAGTTTGAAGTCCGCACGCCACTCACCACTACGAGTCCTGCCATGACGCCTACCCTGTCTCGCTTCGTCCGGCCCGCTGCGGCCATTGCGCTCACGTTTGGCGCCTCCGTTGCTTTCGCTCACCCGGGGCATCCGGGCCATACCGCCGAGGGCAGCCTGCTCGCGGGGTTCCTGCATCCGCTCACGGGTGCAGACCACTTGCTGGCGATGGTGGCCGTGGGCGTGTGGAGCGCACTGGCCTCGCGCTCGGTGCGCGACGCGCTGTGGGCGCCGGTCGCCTTTGTCGCGTTGATGATCCTGGGCGCGCTGCTCGGCGCAGGCGGCGTGGCGATGCCGATGGCCGAGCCGATGATCGCCGCATCGCTGCTGGTGTTCGGCCTGCTGATTGCCGCACGCGCCCAGCTGCCGACCTGGGGTGGTGCGCTGCTGTGCGGCGGGTTCGCGCTGTTCCACGGCTATGCGCACGGCACGGAATTTCCCGCAGGCGCGCAAGCCATGTTCCCGACCTTCGTTGGCGGCTTTGCCGTGGCGACGGCGCTGCTGCATACCGCTGGTATCGGCGCGGGTTTTGCGCTGAAGCCGCGTCTGGCATGGCTGGCGCGTCTGTCGGGTGTGGGCGTGGCGCTGTACGGTGCCGGCCTGCTGGCGGCGGCTGTCTGAAGAGGCGCGACATGATCCCCGGTGAACTCCTGCCGCAAGACGGCGATCTGGAACTCAACGCAGGCCGACCCACCGTGACAGTCACGGTGGCCAACACGGGCGACCGCCCGGTGCAGATCGGCTCGCACTACCACTTCTATGAAGTGAACGACGCGCTGCGCTTTGACCGCGAAGCCGCGCGCGGCTTTCGGCTGAACATCGCCGCCGGCACCGCCGTGCGCTTCGAGCCGGGGCAGGAGCGCACGGTCGAGCTCGTGGCGCTGGCCGGTGACCGCGTGGTCTACGGCTTCGCCGGCCGTGTGATGGGCAAGCTTTGAACGAGGCACGGACATGACATTGAAGATTGATCGCCGCGCCTATGCGGAAATGTTTGGCCCCACAACCGGCGACCGCCTTCGCCTGGCCGACACCGAACTCATCGTCGAAGTCGAACGCGACTTCACCATCTACGGCGAGGAAGTGAAATTCGGCGGCGGCAAGGTCATCCGCGACGGCATGGGCCAGAGCCAGCGCGAATCGAAAGACTGCGCCGACACCGTCATCACCAACGCGCTGATCATTGACCACTGGGGCATCGTCAAGGCTGACATCGGCCTGAAGCACGGCCGCATCTCGGCGATCGGCAAGGCGGGCAATCCGGACATCCAGCCCGGCGTGACGATCGTCATCGGCCCCGGCACTGAGATCATCGCGGGCGAGGGCATGATCGTCACCGCCGGCGGCGTCGACACGCACATCCACTTCATCTGCCCGCAGCAGATCGACGAAGCGCTCAACAGCGGCGTGACGACGATGATCGGCGGTGGCACCGGCCCCGCCACCGGCACCTACGCCACGACCTGCACGCCGGGCCCGTGGTATATGCAGCGCATGTTGCAGGCCGCTGATGCGTATCCGATGAACATCGGCTTTCTTGGCAAGGGCAACGGCAGCCTGCCAGGCGCGCTGCGCGAGCAGATTGACGCCGGCGCCATCGGCCTGAAGCTGCACGAGGACTGGGGCTCCACACCGGCCGCCATCGATTGCTGCCTGGGCGTGGCCGACGACACCGACACGCAAGTCGCCATCCACACCGATACGTTGAACGAATCGGGCTTTGTCGAGGCCACCGTCGCTGCATTCAAAGGCCGCACGATCCACACGTATCACACCGAAGGCGCGGGCGGCGGGCACGCGCCCGACATCATCCGCGTGTGCGGTGAATCGAACGTGCTGCCGTCGTCCACCAACCCGACGCGGCCGTTCACCGTCAACACGCTGGACGAGCATCTGGACATGCTGATGGTGTGCCATCACCTCGATGCGTCCATCGCTGAAGACATCGCCTTTGCCGAGAGCCGCATCCGCCGCGAGACGATTGCGGCTGAAGACATCCTGCACGACCTGGGCGCCTTCTCGATGATCTCCAGCGATTCGCAGGCCATGGGTCGCGTGGGCGAAGTCGTGCTGCGCACGTGGCAGACCGCGCACAAGATGAAGGTGCAGCGCGGCAAGCTGGCTGGTGACCCGAACGATTCGCGCGGTGGGCATGACAACTTTCGCGTGAAGCGCTACGTGGCCAAGTACACGATCAACCCCGCGCTTACGCACGGCATTGCGCACGAAGTCGGCTCGGTTGAAGTCGGCAAGTGGGCCGACCTCGTGTTGTGGAAACCCGCGTTCTTTGGCGTGAAGCCGAGCCTGATCCTGAAGGGCGGGATGATTGCTTCTGCGGCGATGGGGGATGCGAATGCGTCGATTCCGACACCGCAGCCGGTGCACTATCGGCCGATGTTTGGGTCGGCGGGTGGGGCGCTGGGGCGGACGTCGCTGAGCTTTTTGTCGCAGTCCGCGGCTGCTGCTGGGGTGGCGGAGCAGTATGGGTTGGCCAAGACCACGGCAGTCGTCAAGGGCACCCGGACGGTGACCAAGGCGCACATGATCCATAACGACTGGCAGCCTGACATTACTGTTGATCCGGAGACGTATCAGGTGGTGGCGGATGGGACGGTGCTGACTTGTGAGCCGGCGGAGGTGTTGCCTATGGCGCAGAGGTATTTTTTGTTTTAGCTGGTGGGGTGGGGTTGGGCTCTGTTTTTTTGTTGTTGGTCCATCCCTGTTTCGTACCCTGCCGGGCACGACTCACTTTTCTTTGTCTTGCCAAAGAAAAGTAAGCAAAAGAAAGGCGCGCCCGAGATGGCGAAAGACTCCTTGGATTTGTGTCGCGGGGAGGGAAGGGAGGCAAACTCGCTGCGCTCAGACAGGCCTCCCTTCTTGATCCTCCCCGCAACAAAAATCCAAGGCGCCATCTAGGGCAGGAACGTCAACGGCCACACCGGCGGGGAACTGAAGTGGGCGCCGGGGCTCGGCGAGTGCAAGTGCAAGTGCAAGTGCAAGTGCAAGTGCAAGTGCAAGTGCAAGTGCAAGTGCAAGTGCAAGTGCAAGGGCAAGGGCAAGGGCAAGGGCAAGGGCAAGGGCAAGGGCAAGGGCAAGGGCGTGCGATGGTTCCAGTCGTACAACGGAGTGGCGCACGGGCAGAAGATTGTGTGCTTTACCCCTTGCCCTAGATGGCGCCTTGAATTTCTGTTGCAGAGAGGAAAAAGAGGGGAGGCCTGTTTGAGCGAAGCGAGTTTGCCTCCCCTCCCTCTCTGCGACATAAATTCAAGGAGTCTTTCGCCATCTCGGGCGCGCCTTTCTTTGCTTACTTTCTTTGGCAAGACAAAGAAAGTGAGTCGCCCCCGGCAGGGGGTGAAACAGCAGCAAACCACCAAGGCCCCGCCCCGGCAGAAAAGAAGAAAACGAGCCTCGAACCTCGAACCTCGAAGTCCCAGCGTCAGACCCCCAACCACGACCCTCTGACCCTCAAATTCGATACTCCAGATATCGAATAAGAGCCAACGAAGCAAAGCAATTCGGCCACAGGCCCCAATCTGGACAAAACGAGACGCAACCGAAGCAAAAATGGTGATTTTTTCGAGCCTCCGAGGGCCACGCTTGATGCAAAAAGCCTCGTGCTCCACCCTCCGAGCCCGACGTTCGACCCTCAAAGCTCGAGATTCGAAACCAAAAGTGTGAAAGTCGGAGTTCAGAGCCCCACCGTTGAGTGTCAGAGCTTGGCAATTGAGCCTCAGAGCCTGACGATTGAGCCTCTGAGCCTGGCGATTGAGCCTTTGAGCCTGACGGTTGAGGCTCAGAGCTCGACCTTCGAGGCTCGGATCCTGGTATTTGACAGACTCAGCTCCAAGCTGGGCCGTCATGAGATTGTGAATAGGCCCCAACGATGCTTTCCATCACTAAACATCTCCCCGCGCCGCATGGCCTGGCCTCCGTGCTGGTCAAGCGCGCACCCAAGCTGGTGTTGCTATTCCTGGAGCGCAGCCGCAGCCGCCTGCGCGCCACCCTCGACGATGGCCGTGACGTGGCCGTCGTGCTGCCGCGCGGCACCGTCATGCGTGGCGGTGACGTGCTGGTCGCTGAAGACGGCACGCTGGTCGAAGTGCAGGCCGCACCTGAGCAGGTCCTGCGCGTGACGAGCGACAACCGTCTTGCGCTGATGCGCGCTGCCTACCACCTCGGCAATCGCCACACACCCGTGCAGGTCAGTGCAGATGCACTGCAGCTCGAAGCCGATCCGGTGCTCGAAGACATGCTGGTCCGCCTGGGCGTGACCGTCGCGCATGTGGAGGCGCCATTTGAGCCCGAGGCAGGCGCCTACGGCGGCGGCCATCGTCACGGCCACGATGCGACGTTCGAAGAGGACTACGCAGCCGCGCAGGCGCTGTACCACGAGCATCACGGGCACGATCACGGGCACTCGCATGATCATGACCATGCCCACGCGCATAGCCACGATCACGCACACGACCACGCGCATGGGCACGACCACGGTCACGACGACGGCCATGTCCACGGGCCCGGCTGCGGCCATCATCACCATCACCATGACTAACGCGGCGCAGCTCACCGCCTTGCTGCATCTCGCGTCCCCGGCGCTGCCGGTGGGCGCGTTCAGCTATTCGCAGGGGCTGGAAGCGGCGGTGGACGCCCGGCACGTGGCCGATGAAGCGTCGGCTGCGGCGTGGATTGCCGAGGGCCTCGACGTGTTGGCCGCCTGCGAGGCGCCGTTGTGGTTGCTGCAGTTTGCCGACTGGCAGGCAGGCCGCTTCGATGCCGTGGCCGAGCGCGATGCGTGGTTCCTCGCTACGCGCGAGACGCGCGAGCTGCGGCTCGAAACGTCCCAGATGGGCTGGTCGCTCAATCGCCTCATCCAGCAGATGGAATGGGGCGATGCCGCACTGCGCAGCGCATTGGCCGCGCGTGCCTCCGTGACCTTTCCGACGGCCTTTGCCGCTGCCGCTGCCGCGCTGAATGTCGACCCGCACGACGGCGTGACGGCGTACTGCTTTGCTTGGGTGGAAAACCAGATGGCGGCGGCGGTGAAGGCCGTGCCGCTCGGGCAGGCTGCGGGGCAGCGCATTCTCTTCGGTCTGCACACTGCGGTGGCGCGTGCGGTGGAAGAGGCCACGCGCCGTGCGGCATGTCATCCGCCTGAACTCTCTACGTTTTCACCGGGGCTGGGCGTGTTGTCCGCCCGGCACGAAACGCAATACTCACGACTCTTTCGATCCTGAACCTGAACATCATGCGAACCAAGAAACTTCCTGCTCTGCGTGTTGGCGTGGGCGGCCCAGTGGGCTCCGGCAAGACCACGCTGCTCGAAATGCTCTGCAAGGCCCTGCGCGAGCGCTATGACCTGGTGGCCATCACCAACGACATCTACACGAAGGAAGATCAGCGGCTGCTGACCATCTCCGGCGCGCTGCCCGCCGAACGCATCATGGGCGTCGAAACGGGCGGCTGCCCGCACACGGCCATCCGCGAAGATGCGTCGATTAACCTGGAAGCGGTGGATCGTATGCTCTCCAAGTTTCCGGATGCGGATGTGGTCTTCATTGAATCGGGCGGCGACAACCTCGCGGCGACGTTCAGCCCCGAGCTGTCGGACCTGACGATCTACGTGATCGATGTGGCGGGTGGGGAGAAGATTCCGCGCAAGGGCGGCCCCGGCATCACCAAGTCGGACCTGCTGATCATCAACAAGACCGACCTGGCGCCGTACGTCGGGGCGTCGCTGGAAGTGATGGAAAGCGACACCCGCAAGATGCGCGGCGATCGTCCGTTCGTGATGTGCAATCTGCGGGCGCAGGGCGGGTTGGATGAAGTGATCCGCTTTATTGAGAAGCAGGGGATGTTGACGGCGGCTGCCTGATGTTGCGGCACTTGCAGTCGCCGCGCTGAGTCAAAACACTCACGCGCGCGTTGCGGAGGTGAGTGATGAAGACGCTGCATGCTGCGGTGCTGATGACGGTGGTCTTGGGCGCAGCCGCCTGCGCGCCGACCATCGTCGGGCCGTATTACACGATGGATGTGCGGCTGGCGGACGGGAAACCCGTGCGGTGTGCGGTCAATCAACCGGTGCGCTTGCCGAGCCCGCCGCCGGAGCCGCTGACAGTGCGCGAGCGTAACGAAGCCGAGGTGCTGGCGACGCAGCCTCTGCGGTTGCAGACGGGGCCGCGGTCGCCGTATCCGACGGTCTACACCGCGCCGGATGTGCAGTGCTTTGCGTTGCCCCGGTAAGGCGATGCGGTTGCGTTTATAAGGTTGCGCGGCATGGCGCGCCACTTGATTAACCGGTGGCGCAGGCGTCAGTAGAGCCCCGGAATCAGGCGCCACGTCCGGGCACGGTAGGCCTCGTATTCCGCGCCGAACTGCGATTGCAGAAGGGCTTCTTCGGCACGCATGCGCGCCACCAGTGGCGGAATCAGCAGGAGCGTTAGCACCACACCGGCCAGTGCCCGGAAGGCCAGTCCCCAGCCCAGCGTGCCGATCAGCAACCCCAGGTAGCTCGGGTTGCGCACGTATTGGTAGATGCCGCCGGTTGCGAGCGTATGGCCGGGCTGGATCGCGACCAGTCCGCTGAAGCGATTGCCCAGCACATACACCGGCCACACACGCAACGCGCCGCCTGCGGCGTAGAGCACGACGCCCAGCCAACGTACGGCATCGCCATCGATGCACCAGAGGTTGAGCCGGTCCGTGTACGCCGGTAGCCACGCACTGGCGAAGCCGATCACGCCAAACACCGGCAGCACCCAGCGGTTGGATCGATCTTCGCGTTCTCCGGGGCTGAGGTTGCCGCCGGCAAGCAGTGCAGCGATGGCCAGCAACACCGTGATGACCACCAGCGCGACGCGTGCGGGGTGGGCCAGGAACGCGCCCACGCCACCCCAACCGAGCGCGGCAAGGCCGAGATAAACCACGATGGACACCGCAGCCGCGAGGCCCATTTTGAGTGAGGCTGCCATAGCGTTTGTGCACGAACGCGTGAGTGAGGTGAAGCCAGTGTAGGCCGCTCGCCAGCGCGCCGCATTGACGACTTCCAAAAGAAAAAGGCCGCATCACGCGGCCTGTTTTCCGATGCGAAGAAGCGGAATCAGCGCCGCTCGTACTGCGTCGCTCCGAAGAGGATTTCCTTCGCCTTGTCGTCCTGCACAGCAGACCGTTCGTTGGCCAGCACCTTCACCGCGCGCTGCACGGCGGGGCGTTGTTCAATGGCTTCGAACCAGCGCTGCAGCTTCGGGAAATCCGACAGCTCGATCCCCTGGTTCTTCCAGCTGCGCAGCCAGGGCCACGTCGCCATATCGGCGATGGAGTAATCCGCGCCACCCAGGAACTTCGATTCGCTCAGGCGCTTGTCGATCACGCCGTACAGGCGCTTGGCTTCGTTCGTGTAGCGGTTGATCGCGTACTCGATCTTCTCGGGCGCATAGATGCGGAAGTGGTGCGCCTGGCCGAGCATCGGGCCGACACCGCCCATCTGGAACATCACCCATTGCAGCACTTCATATTTGCCGCGCACATCGTCGGGCATGAACTTGCCCGTCTTGCCCGCGAGGTACAGCAGGATCGCGCCCGATTCGAACAGCGAGATCGGTTTGCCGTCCGGGCCGTCCTGATCGACGATCGCTGGGATCTTGTTGTTGGGGCTGATCTTGAGGAAGTCGGGTTTGAACTGGTCGCCGGCGCCGATGTTGATGCCGTGAACGCGGTAAGGCAGCCCGCATTCTTCCAGCATGATGTGCACTTTGTGGCCGTTGGGTGTGGCCCAGCTATAGACGTCGATCATCGAGGTGGCTCCTTGGCTTCTGGCCGGGAAGAGAGGTGCAGGCCACCAGCAGCCCGCAAAGTGTTCCATTCCAGCACAGAACCGAAAAACGCGCAGACGCCGCGCCGAGGCAAAAAAATCCCCGCTCAAGGCGGGGTTAAGGAGTGAACGGTACAGCCGTGCCGCAGCTCAGGAGCCGCGTGTGACCGGCATGTCGACAACGTCTTTCAGGTGCAGATGCTTGGCCAGTTCAAGCTTGGCGATGGCTGCGCGGTGAACTTCGTCCGGGCCGTCAGCCAGGCGCAGCGTGCGCTGGTGCGCGTAGGCCGAAGCCAGCGGGAAATCACCCGACACGCCGCCGCCGCCGTGTGCCTGGATCGCCCAGTCGACGATCTGGCAGGCGATGTTCGGGGCCACGACCTTGATCATCGCAATCTCGGCCTTGGCGACCTTGTTGCCGACGGTATCCATCATGTACGCGGCCTTGAGCGTCAGCAGACGGGCCTGCTCGATCATGCAGCGGGCTTCGGCAATGCGTTCGTGCCAGACGCTGTGCTGTGCGATGGCCTTGCCGAATGCGATGCGCGACGACAGGCGCTTGCACATCAGTTCGAGCGCGCGTTCGGCCACGCCGATGCTGCGCATGCAGTGGTGGATACGGCCCGGGCCCAGGCGGCCCTGCGCGATCTCGAAACCGCGGCCTTCACCCAGCAGGATGTTGCCCACCGGCACACGCACGTCTTTCAGGTCGACTTCCATGTGGCCGTGCGGCGCGTCGTCGTAACCGAACACGCTCAGCGGGCGCATGACGGTGATGCCCGGCGCGTTGGCCGGCACCACGATCATCGATTGCTGCTCGTGGCGGCCGGCATCGGGGTTGGTCTTGCCCATGACGATGTAGACGGCGCAGCGCGGGTCGCCTGCGCCCGACGACCACCACTTGCGGCCGTTGATGACGTATTCGTCGCCCTGGCGCTCGATGCGGCATTCGATGTTGGTGGCGTCCGACGAGGCCACGGCCGGCTCGGTCATCAGGAAGGCCGAGCGGATCTCGCCGCGCAGCAGCGGCTCCAGCCAGCGGTCTTTCAGTTCTTCAGACGCGTAGCGCTCCAGCGTTTCCATGTTGCCGGTGTCGGGCGCGGAGCAGTTGAACACTTCCGGTGCCCAGGGCACGCGGCCCATGATCTCGCACAGCGGTGCGTATTCGAGGTTCGACAGCCCTTCGGGCGCGCGCGGCGAACGCGGCAGGAACAGGTTCCACAGCCCGGCCTTGCGCGCCAGCGGTTTGAGTTCTTCGATGACCTTGGTGGGAATCCATGCGTTGCCGGCACGGCGGTTGGCTTCGATTTCCTCGTGGAAGCGGTGCTCGTTCGGGTAGATGTGCTGGTCGAAGAATTCGAGCAGGCGTGCCTGCATTTCCTTGACCTTGGGCGTGTAATCGAAATTCATGGTGTCTCCTCAGTACATCGAACAAGCGCCTCGAACGGGCAACCATCAACTCAGTTCAGACCGGCTCGGCCATCCGTCAAATACGTCCGCCGAGCACGGCAAATACGGCACTCGCGCGCGCAATCAACCGGTCGCCGCGATGGAAGAGCGCCTGCGCAAAGGCCAGCTTGCTGCCCGTGCGCAATCCCTCCGGGGTGATCTCGATCCAGTCGCCTTCTCCGGCAGAGGCGATGAAATCCACCGTCAGGCTGGCGGTCGACATGGCCAGCGCGCCGCCCGTGCCTTCGCCAGGCTCGGCCAGGCAATAACCGAGCGCCGCATCGGCCAGCGATGCCACCACGCCGCCATGCAGGATGCCGCGCCGGTTCAGATGATGGTGGCCGACATGAAAACCCATCACCATCGACGCGCCCATCCCCTTGGCATACACCGGCCCCAGCATCGTCAGGAAAGGGCTCGGCTTGTTCAGCAGAACAAAGCCCGGGGGAACGGCGAGATCGGGGGATGTGGTCATGGCGCGTGGCGCAACTCCCAAGTGGTGTCCGCAGAATAAGCCTTCGCCTACAATAAGAGAAATGAATTTAGTGGATTACGGTCCATCAATACCATGCATATCTCCCGGGTCGACCTGAACCTGTTTGTCGTCTTCGACGCCATCTATACGGAAGGTGGGATCACGGCGGCCGCGCGCACGCTCAACCTGACGCAACCCGCCGTGAGCCACGCGCTCGGGCGGTTGCGCGAGCTGTTTGACGACCCGCTGTTCGAGCGCCGTGGGCAAGGCATGGTGCCGACGCCGCTGGCGCGCACGCTCATCGCCGAGGTGCGCAGCGCACTGCAGGGCTTCGAGCGCACGTTGCGCGAAGGCACGCGCTTCGACCCCGCCACGAGCGAGCGCCGCTTCACGTTGTCGATGCGCGATGCGCTGGAAGCCACGTTGCTGCCGCCGCTCATGGCGGCCATCGCCAAGGAAGCGCCGCGCATTGACGTGACGACCGTGCGCGGAGACCGCCGGCAGCTCGAAACCGAATTGCTGGCCGGCACCATTGATGCGGCTGCGGACATTCTGCTGCCGGCATCTCCGGCCATTCGGCATGCGCCGCTGCTGACCGACCCGATGGTGGTGCTGGCGCGCCCGGGCCACCCCATTGCAAACGCGCCGTTGACGCTGGAGCGCTATCTGGCGTGCGAGCACGTGCATGTGTCGTCCCGGCGCCGCGGGGCGGGGCTGGAAGATGTGGAACTGCGCCGGCTCGGCCATGAGCGGCGCGTGCGACTGCGTTGCCAGCATTACCCGGCCGCCTGCCGCGTGGTGAGCTGCACGGACCTGCTCGCCACGTTGCCGATCCGCTATGCGCGCATCGCCAATGAACCGTATGGCAACGTGATGTTGCCGCTGCCGTTCAACGTGCAGCCGCTTGAGCTGTACCTGTACTGGCACACCAACAGCGACCAGGATGCCGCCAGCCGCTGGCTGCGCGATCACGTATTCGACGCGATGGCAGAGGTGGCCCTGGACGACGCCGTAGCGGCATTCGCCGACGGGCAGTGACGAACGCCAAGGCGGACGCAATCAGCGCCGCCGCTACAACCAACAAGCACGCCTACGTATTCGCGGCGACGGCCGATTTGGCTTTGGTCGATTTGGTCGACTTGACCGGTTTGGGCGATGTCGTTGCCGCCGTTGCCGACGAGAACGGGTAACGCGCGCTGAACTCCGCGAAGCGCGCGGCAAGAAAGTCTGCGCAGGCCGTCAGCCGTGCTGGTCGATGGCGGCGCGCAAGGGCGACAAGCTGCAGCGGCGTGGGTGCATGGCTCCATGCCGGCAATGCCACCTCCAGCCGGCCGGCGCTTACGTCTTGCGCGACATCCAGCCACGACTTGAAGGCCAGGCCGCGCCCGGCGATCGCCCAGTCGCGCACCACGGCGCCGTCGTCGCATTGGAAATCACCGCGCACGTCGATCGGGGCAGGGCCGCTGGCGTGCGTGAGTTGCCAGCGCGTGACGGGCTCGCCGTTGCGCAGCAGAATCAGGCAGCGGTGGTCGGCGAGGTCGCTCGGGTGTGCGGGCCGGCCATGCTGCTTGAAGTACGACGGCGCACCCACGATCACGCGTGGATGCGACGCCAACGGCCGCCGCACGAGCGCCGAATCCTGCAGATGCCCGTAGCGCAGCGCGAAGTCGAGGTCTTCGCGCATCAGATCGGCAAGGCGGTCACCGAGCACCAGCGTGATGCGCACGCCGGGGTGCTCATCGCAGAACGCGTCGAGCCATGGGCGCAGGATGTGTCGCCCCAGGTCTGATGTGGCTGCAATGCGGATGGGGCCAGACAGCTCGGTGCGATCCTGCCCCAGGCTTTCTGCACCTTCGTCCAGCGCCTCAAGCGCCTGTCTTGCATACCCCAGATAGCGCTGACCGGCTTCGGTCGGCCGCATGCTGCGCGTGGTGCGCTCGAACAGGCGTGCGCCGAGTTCGGTCTCCACGCGCTTGAGCGCTGCGCTGGCGGTGGCGGGCAGCCAGCCGAGCTGACGCGCGGCGGCGGAAAGGTTGCCGGCGTCGGCAATGCGCACCAGCAGGCGGAGGTCGTCGAGGGCGATCATTGTCAAAGCAGATTTGGAGAATCATCAAAGCATAGCCAGATTATCTTGCTTTTGTTTGATGAAAGAATGGCCCCAATCGATTGACGGTTTTTTCTTTCTCTTCTCAAAGGAGCATTGGCATGACTTCAAAAACTCTGCGGGACAAGTCGGTGGTGGTGTTGGGCGGCACGGCCGGTATTGGCCAGGCGGTGGCACGCGCGGCGGCAGCCGAGGGCGCGCGCGTGACGGTGCTGGGGCGCTCGGCCAAAGCGGCGGACGGTGTGCATGGCATTGCCGTTGATGCGAACGACACGGCATCGCTGGCGGGCGCGCTGGCGCAGGCGGCCCAGTTGTCGCCCAGCGGCAAGATCGATCACCTTGTCATCACCATCGGTTCGCGCACGAGCCCGCCGCCGTTTGCTTCGCTGCAGCGTGCCGACCTTGAGCAGGCCTTCGGCACCAAGTTGTTTGCCGCTTTGATGGCTGTGCAGGCTGCGTTGCCGTATCTGGCGGAACGCGCATCGATTACGCTCACCTCCGGCCTGCTTTCTCGCAAGGCAACGGCGACCGGCTTGCTGCGTGGCTCGATCAATGCTGCAGTGGAAGCCGCCGCCAAGAATCTGGCGAAGGAACTCGCACCGCGCCGTGTCAACGTGATCAGCCCTGGCGTGGTCGATACGGAAGTGTGGGGCGTGCCAGCCGATCGGCAGGCCATGCTCGCGCGCATCGGCAGCGGCTTGCCGGTCGGCCGTGTCGGCACGCCGGAAGACCTCGCCCAAGGCTACCTGCTGGCCATGACCAACGGTTTCATGACCGGCGCCATCATCGACATTGAAGGAGGCGGTTTGCTATGACACCTGACAGCGATTGGACCTTCGACCACGTGAACTTTCACGTGGCAGGAGATGCGCCCATCCTGAAATTCTTCGCCGATGTGCTGGGCTGGAAACCGGGGCCGCGTCCGGCGTTCCCGTTTCCCGGCACGTGGCTGTACCAGAACGACGATGCGCTGGTCCACCTCGTGACGCAGGAGGGCGACACGCCGGAACTGGTGTTCTCGCATATCGCGTTTCGCACCGGGAAGGACGCGGCCGATGTGCTGGCCGCCGTGCGCGAAAGCGGCGTGCCGCACCAGGTAAGAAAACACCCCGCGCGGCCTGCCGCACAGATCTTCGTGCAGTTGCCGGGCGGGGTGGTGCTGGAGCTGGAGGCGCCAATGTCCGGTCCGCTGGACGCAGCGCGCGAGTACGAGTAATGCCGCAGCGTCAGGCGCCTGCCTGCTGGGCGTATTTCCAGCCCAGTTCGGCCATCGGGCGGGCGCGTTTGCCTGCCTCCAGAGCCTGCGCCGAAGACGCCGTGCCATCCACCACGCGCTTCATGATCCCCTGCAGGATGCCGGCAATGCGGAACATGTTGTAGGCAAGGTAGAAGTTCCAGTCGCCCGTGATACGGCGGCCGGTGCGTTCTTCGTATTGGCGGATGTACTCGGCTTCGGTGGGAATGCCGAGTGCGGCGAAGTCCAGACCCGCCACGCCGCGGAACTGCCCCGGCTCGATGTGCCAGCTCATGCAGTGGTAGCTGAAATCGGCGAGCGGGTGGCCCAGCGTCGACAGCTCCCAGTCGAGGATGGCCAGCACGCGCGGCTCGGTCGGGTGGAAGATCAGGTTGTCGAGCCGGTAGTCGCCGTGAACGATGCTGGTGATTTCGTCGGCTTCTTGCGGTACGTGCTTCGGCAGCCATTCGATCAGGTTGTCCATAGCCGGAATCGATTCGGTTTCCGACAGCTTGTACTGCTTGCTCCAACGCTCGATCTGGCGCGCGAAATAGTTGCCGGGTTTGCCGTAATCGGCCAGGCCGATGGCGGCGTAGTCGACGGTGTGCAGTGCGGAGATGACGCGGTTCATCTCGTCATAGATGGCGGTGCGCTCGGCGGGCGCCATGCCGGGCAGGGCCTGATCCCACAGCACGCGGCCCTGCACGAATTCCATGATGTAGAAGGCGCGGCCGATCACGGCTTCGTCTTCGCAGAGTGCATACATCTTCGCGACGGGCACGTCGGTCTTGGCGAGCGCATCCATCACCCGGTACTCGCGTTCGATCGCGTGTGCGGAAGGCAGCAGCTTTGCCTTCGGCCCGGGCTTCGCGCGCATCACGTACGTGCGCGACGGCGTGATCAGCTTGAACGTCGGGTTCGACTGACCGCCCTTGAACTGCTCAACGGTGAGCGGGCCGGCAAAGCCTTCAACGTGTTCGTGCATCCACGCTTCCATCGCGCCGATGTCGAACTTCTGCTGATCCGCTACCGGGCGCGTGCCCTCGAAGGCCGAGAAATCCTGCTGGTCCGTTTGTGGCATGGGTGTGTCTCCGAATCTTGTTGGGTATCTGGAAAGTTCAGGCAGCCGGCTGGCGATGCTGGAGGTATTGCTGCAGCAGCACCTCCATCGTCGTCAGCCGCGAGCCGAGATGCGTCGGCGAGGGCGCCGAGAAATTGCTCATGCGCAGCACCCAGTCGGTCGGGGCATCGCCAACATCGAGCACGTTGATGCAGCCGGCGGTCTGCGCCAGGCTGCCGAAGAACACGCGCTCGCCGCCGGTGATGGCGTGCGAGAGGATCGCGCGGTTGGTGCCGCCATGCAGCACCAGCAGCACGGTGTCCCAGTCGGTTTGCGCGCGCAACTGGGCGATTGGCGGAATCACCCGGTCAAGAAATTCGCCGATGCTCTCACCGTTGAGGAAGCGCCGGTCTTCCGACACCGTGCCTTCAAACGCGCCGATGAACGCTTGCGCGAGTTCATGCTCGGGAATCTCCGCCAGCTTGCCGCCGCGGATTTCCTGCAGCTCGGGCCAGTGTTCAAGCGCGATGCCGCGTTCCTGCATCGCGGGCATCTCGGCCAGCACGCGCTGGGCGGTTTCGACCGTGCGCGGCAGGCCGCTGACGATCACGCGGTCGAAGACGATGTTTTCAGCGGCGAAGACCTTGCCGGCAGCGGTGGCTTGGCTGCGGCCAAGTTCGTTGAGCGGTACGGCTTCGGGCGACGGAACGGGGCGGCCGGTTTCGTCGAAGTACGTCACGGCGCCATGACGCATCAGATAGACGCGCCGGCGCTGGGGTGTCGGGAAGGGGACCATGCGAGCCGGAAATTAGCGGTATTGAGGTTTGCGCTTTTGCAGGAACGCCGAGATGCCTTCGTTGCCGTCGGCGTGGTGCAGCGCTTCGACAAAGCTGTGCTGCTCGGCCTTGAGGTGATCGTGCAGCGAGGCGTCTTCAGCGTGGGTGATCAGGCCCTTGATCCGGCCTACGGCGTGCGGTGATTGCGCTGCGAGTTTTTCCGCCAGCGCCAACGCCTGGTCCAGCGCCTCGCCGGGTTTGACCACTTCGTTGATGAGGCCGAAGTGCGCCAGCCGCTCCGCGCCAACAGGCTTGCCGAGCATGATGATTTCGCTCGCCAGCGGGCGCGGCAGGAAGCGCGCGATGTGCCACGAGCCGCCGCCGTCCGGCGTGAGCGCCACGTTTACGTACGCCATCACGAACTTTGCATCCGACGCGGCAATCGCAAAGTCGCACGCCAGCACCAGCGAGAAACCCGCGCCGGCTGCCGGGCCTTCCACTGCGGCAATCACCGGCTTGGGAAACGTGCGGATCGTCTCGATCCAGTGGTTGAGCGCGTCGATGCCTTCTTCTTGAACGCTTCGCGGCTTGCTCCGGTTTTCCAGCAGGCGGTTCAGGTTGCCGCCCGCGCAGAAGGCATTGCCGGCACCCGTGAAGATGACGGCGCGGATCTCGTTGTCGGTGACGGCGCGGTCTAGCGCTTCCATCGACGCGGTGTACATCACCGGGTCCAGCGCGTTGCGCGCATCAGGGTTGGACAGCGTAAGCACCAGCGTCGAACCGATGCGTTTGGAGAGCAATTGCGCGGTCATGGCAGCCTCGTCAGAGTAAGCGGCAATCAGGCATCAAGCGTGAGCAGCGACATGCCCAGACGGGCACGGCGCAGCAGCCACGGGCTCGGGCGATAACGCGGGTCGCCATAGAGCGTGTAGAGGTTTTGCAAGACTTCCAGGATGGCGTTCGCGCCTAGCGTATCGCCGAGTGCCAATGGCCCTTGCGGATAGCCGAGCCCCAGCGTGACGGCGAGGTCGATGTCGGTAGGCGTAGCAATGCGCTGCTGAGCGATGTCGCACGCGATGTTGACGATGCAGGCCACGATGCGCTGCGCGACAAAGCCACCCGAATCGCGGATCACCGTGACGGGTACGCCGTCGGAGGCCAGCAAGCCGTGTGCGGCATCGCGGTAGGCCGCATCTGTGGCGGGTGTGGTCATCAGCGTGCGGCGCTTGGTGGCGGCAAACGGATAGAGCGTGTCGAGCGCCACGGTGCGGCGCGCGTCAAGCCCCTCGGCGGCTACGCAGGCGGTGGCATCCAGCCCGCGCGGCGTGACGATGATCAGTGCATCGGCGGATGGTTTGGAACCGGCTTCGGGCGTGATGCCCAGATCAAGCAACAAGCGCTGCGCTGCGGCGTGGCCGGCGTCATGCGCGCGGCTGATCCACACCGAAGATGGACGCGCAGACGGTGCAGGCGTCTCAGCGGGAATCTGCTTCTGTCCTTCCGGATAGCGGTAGAAACCTTCGCCTGTCTTGCGGCCCAGAATGCCGCCGGCAAAGCGCACCGCGGTGATCTGCGATGGACGATAGCGCGGCTCGTCGTAGAACTGGCGGTAGACCGATTCCATCACCGGGTGCGAAACGTCCAGCCCCGTGAGGTCCATCAACTCGAACGGCCCCATGCGGAAGCCGGCCTGCTCGCGCATGATGGCGTCGATGTCCGCATACGCCGCCACCCTTTCCTGGGCCACGCGCAGGCCCTCGGTATTCATGCCTCGCCCGGCGTGATTGACGATGAAGCCCGGCATGTCGATGCAGCGAACGGCGGTGTGGCCCATGCGCTTGGCCAGTGCGGCCAGGGCGTCACCGGTAGCGGGCGCGCTGCGCAGGCCGTCGATGATTTCAACCACCTTCATCAGCGGCACCGGGTTGAAGAAGTGGAAACCTGCGACGCGTTCGGGGTGCTTGCATGTCGCGGCAATCGCGGTGATCGACAGCGATGATGTATTCGACGCCAGGATGGCATCTGAGCGGACGATGTCTTCGAGCTGACGGAAGAGGTCGCGTTTGACGTCAAGCTTCTCGACGATGGCCTCGACCACGAGGTCGCAGTCGGCCAGGTCAGTCAGGGCGCCTGCCGGAATCAGTCGGGCGATTGTGGCGTCTGCGTCATCCGCTGTGAGCTTGCCCTTGGCGGCCAACTTGGCCAGCGTGTCGGCCAGCGCCGTGCGTGCCGCTTCCACGGCTTGCGGATTGGCGTCGAACAGTTTGACGCGCAAACCGGCCTGGGCCGCGATCTGCGCAATACCACGCCCCATGGCGCCCGTGCCCACAATCCCGATAGTCTGCATATGAAATCCGCTGCGATCGAAAGAAGTCTGGCTAAAATAGCACGAGCGTGCGATTTCTGGCATCCGCACCGACCATAACGGACGGCCAAATTACCAAGGAGACGGCTTCATGCTGACGCTATACGGTTTTTCTGCGAGCAACTACTACAACAAGGTCAAGCTCGCGCTGATGGAGAAGGAGATTGCGTTTGAGGAATCGCTGCGCTGGCCGGACCAGACCGACGGCGAGGTTTCGCCGCTGCACAAGGTGCCGTATCTGGTGGGCGAGGATGGTGGGATGTGCGAATCGCAGGTCATCATCGATTATCTGGAAGCGCGCTACCCGCAACATCCGCTGATTCCAGCCGATCCGTTCAAAGCGGCCAAGGTGCGGGAGATCGTGACGTTTCTGGAGCTGCACCTGGAACTGGTCGCGCGCCAGCTGTTTCCCGAAGCGTTCTTCGGCGGCAAGATCAGCGACAACCTGAAGGTGAAGGTGCGCGAACAACTGCAGAAGAACATCCCGGCGGCGGCCAAGCTGTTCAAGTTCGCGCCCTACGTGGCGGGTGACACGTTCACCATTGCGGACTGCGCGGCCATCGTGCATTTCCCGCTAGTCAGCCAGGCCACCAAGATCATCTACGGTGAAGACCTGCTGGCGCAGGTCGAGGGCGTCAAGCCCTACCTGGCCCAGATGGCCGAGAACCCCAACGTGCAGAAAGTGCGGGCAGACAGCAAGGCCAATCTGGAGCAGATGCTGGCGCACTACGCCAGCAAGCGCTGATCGGCTCCTGCCTTACTTTCTTACACCTTCGACAAACGCTCCAGGGCAACTTGGAGCGTTTCGTCTTTCTTGGCGAAGCAAAAGCGCACCACGCCCGATTCGTGCGGCTGCGAGTAGAAGGCCGACACGGGAATCGCCGCCACGCCAATCTCGCTGGTGAGCCACTTGGCGAACTCGGCTTCGGGCAGATCGGAGATGGCGCTGTAGTCGACGCACTGGAAGTACGTGCCCTGGCAGGGCAGCAGCTTGAAGCGGGTCTTCTCGAGCCCCGCGCGGAACAGGTCGCGCTTGTGCTGGTAGAACGCCGGCAGCTCCAGGTACGGGCGCGGATCCGCCATGTAGTTCGCCAGGCCGTGCTGCATTGGCGTGTTGACGGTGAACACGTTGAACTGGTGCACCTTGCGGAACTCCGCCATGAGTGCGGCGGGCGCGGCCACATAGCCGACTTTCCAGCCCGTTACGTGATACGTCTTGCCGAAGCTCGACACCACGAAGGCGCGCCGCGCCAGCTCCGGAATGCGCGCGACGGACGCATGCTGCACGCCGTCGTACACCATGTGCTCGTACACCTCGTCTGAGAGCAGCAGCACGTTGGTGGGTGCCAGGATCTCGGCCAGCTTCTGCATGTCGTCCGCATGCCAGACCGTGCCAGTCGGGTTATGCGGTGTGTTGAGCATGATCAGGCGCGTGCGCGGCGTGATGGCTGCGGCGAGCGTGTCGAACGGGATGCGAAAATCCGGCGCGTTCAGCGTGATCGGCACGACCTTGCCGCCCGCCAGTTCAATCGACGGGATGTAGCTGTCGTACGTTGGCTCGAAGACGATGACTTCATCGCCCGGATGCACGCAGCACAGCACCGTCGTCAGCAGCGCCTGCGTGGCGCCGGCGGTGACGGTGATCTCGCGATCGGCGTCGTAAGCGTGGCCGTACAGATTGGCGACCTTCGCGGCGATGGCTTGGCGCAGTGCGGGTACGCCCGTCATCGGCGGGTATTGGTTGAAGCCCGCGCGCATGGCGTCGGATACCGCATCGACGATGCGCGGGTCGCAATCGAAATCCGGGAAGCCCTGGCCCAGGTTGACGGCCTGCTTTTCCACGGCCAGCGCCGACATCACGGTGAAGATGGTGGTGCCGACATTCGGCAGCCGCGACGGCGGCGGGGCGATGGGCGCGAGCGATTCAACAGTGGTCATGGCAATACGGCTTCAGGCTTGATTTTGGGCTTCAGCGAGGGGAGCGCTTTCCAACTGGACGGCTGCGACGAACTGCTTGGGCGGCAGCACCGCCACGTCGCAATACTTGGCCATGCGGCGCTTGAGCTTGAGCACGGCGCGGTCCTTGGAAACGAGATAGGCAACGTCGGCGGCATCGGCCAGCGCGAGGAACTTCTGGTCGTCGCGATCCTTGCAGCGCGGAACGAACGCTTCGCCTTGCACGCGGGCCGCATCTTCAGGATCGGCGACGGAGCGGGTCACGCGATCGACCCACGCCAGAGCGGCTTGCGCGTCGACGGCGTAATGCGCGAATTGCGGGTAATCCAGCACGCGGCGAAGCTCTTCGCGACATGCCGGGCTGATGATGGCGTCCAGCCGGCCAGCTTCCAGCGCAGCGCGGATGGGGCGCGCAACCGCATCGTCGAAGATCAGGATGTCGACCCAGATGTTGGAGTCCAGCACCACGCGCGGGGCCGGAGCCTGGGTGGAGTGGGTGAGGGCGGCAGCGTCTGCCATTCGATACAATTCCAGACTTGTGAACCGCGATTCTGACATGATCATCGTCCTCTCGCCGGCCAAGTCGCTCGACTACGACACCCCGCCGCGCACCAAGACCCACACGCTGCCCGATTTCATCGCGCGCTCAGCAGAACTCATTGAAGTGCTTCGCAAGCTGTCGCCGGCCCAGATCGGCACGCTCATGCACATCTCCGACCCGCTGGCTGCGCTTAATGCCACGCGCTATGCTGATTGGTCGCCCGAATTCAGTGTCGAGAACAGCAAGCAGGCCGCGCTGGCCTTCGACGGTGATGTCTACGGCGGGCTCGACGCCAATTCGCTGGCGGCCGACGATCTGCAGTTCGCGCAGAAGCATCTGCGGATTTTGTCGGGGCTGTACGGCGTGCTGCGCCCGCTCGACTGGATGCAGCCGTATCGCCTCGAAATGGGCACGCGTCTGGCCAATCCGCGTGGCAAAGACCTCTACGCTTTCTGGGGCGACGACGTAACGCTCGCGCTCAACAAGCTCTTCAAGCAGGAAGACGACCCCGTGCTCGTCAATCTTGCCTCGGAAGAGTATTTCAAGGTGGTGCGGCCCAAAGTGCTCAAGGCGCGCATCGTCACACCGGTTTTTGAAGACTGGAAGAACGGGCAGTACAAGATCATCTCGTTCTACGCGAAGCGTGCGCGTGGTCTGATGGCGCGTTATGCGATCGAGCACCGCATCACCGATCCGCGCAAGCTCAAGGCGTTCGATGTCGACGGCTATGCCTTTGCTGCTGCCGATTCCGACGACGAGCGCTGGGTCTTCCGCCGCAAGCTCACCTGATGACAGGATCCGACATGACAGCCACTCAACCGCACATCTCCAGCGCATTCGACAGCGGCGCCATCGAAATTGTCGATGCCGCACGGGCCGATGCCATTCGCCTGCGTATTCGCCGCGATTCGCATGCAGACTTCACGCAGTGGTTCCACTTCCGGCTGCAAGGCGTGCAGGGCCAAGCCTGCCGGCTCGCGCTGGAAAACGCCGGTGAATGCACCTACGCCGCCGGCTGGAAAGACTACCGCGCCGTCGCCTCGTACGACCGCGAGCACTGGTTTCGCGTGCCGACACGCTATGACGGCAAGACGATGACCATCGAGGTGACGCCGGAGCATGACAGCATCTGGTTTGCATACTTCGAGCCGTACTCGGATGAGCGCCACCTCTCGCTCGTGGCCGCTGCGCAAACGCAGCCGGGCGTGCGCACGCAACGCTTGGGGCAAACGGTCCGGGGCCGCGACATGACGAGCATCACCGTCGGCGAACCGGGCCGCGGCAAGAAGAACGTGTGGATCATCGCGCGGCAGCACCCGGGCGAGACGATGGCTGAGTGGTTCGTTGAAGGCCTGCTCGCACGTCTGACGCGCCAAGGTGTCTGGAGCGGCGATCCCATCGGCCGTGTGCTTGCAGAGCGCGCCGTCTTCCATATCGTGCCGAACATGAACCCGGACGGCTCGTCGCTGGGCAACCTGCGCACCAATGCGGCCGGCGCCAACCTGAACCGCGAGTGGATGGAGCCTGACGCCCAGCGGAGTCCCGAAGTTCTGGCGGTGCGTCAGGCCATCGAGCAGACCGGCGTCGACCTGTTCTTCGACATCCACGGCGACGAGGCGCTGCCCTATGTGTTCGTGGCGGGCAGTGAAATGCTGCCGGGTTTTACCGATGCGCAGCGTGCTGATCAGGACCGCTTTGTCGCGGCCTTCCTGCGTGCATCACCGGATTTTCAGACGCGGTACGGCTACGAGGCTAGCAAGTACAACGAAGACGCGCTGAAGCTCGCTTCCAAGTACATCGGCCATACCTACGGGTGTTTGTCGCTGACGCTGGAAATGCCGTTCAAGGACAACGCCAACCTGCCCGACGCACGCGTGGGCTGGGATGGCGCCCGCAGCGCCGCGTTGGGCGCGGCCATGCTGCAGGCGATCCTGGAGTATCTCGGCTGAAGATAAGCGCCGCGCCGCCTATGTGGGCGGCGCGTTGCGCTTAGTTGGAGGACGACTTCTTCGTCGTCTTCTTGGCTGTCGACTTGGCGGTGGATTTGCTTGCCGTGGTCGACTTTGTCTTGGCCGTGCCGCTGCTCTTGGCAGACTTGGCCGTCGCTTTTGTCGAGGCCTTGCCCTTGGCAGTGCTCTTGCCGTGTGCAGCCGCACTGGTCGTACAGCGATGGCCGCGGCGGCAGTGCGTGCGTGCTGTCGACGACGAGGGCGCAGCGGCCGGTGCAGCGAACGGCTGGCCATTGGCGTCGAGCAACTCATACGCCAGCATCATCCCTTCGTCATACCCGCAGCGCACGCGCACGGGCTCCCATTGGTCATTGCCCGTGCCGCGCTTGTGCACGGCGGCATTGAAGCTGACCACGCTCGACACCTTGATCGCGCCTTGCTTGCTGGACGAGAAGCGGGAGTCCCACGGCTCAACCTTGGCTTGGTCGCTGGAAAGCGCGCCCGTCGGCAGGCGGAACTGGTCGAAATTGGTCGAGCGCGGGATGATCCAGCTCGCATGCGCGGCGCAGTCCGCCACGTCGGGGCGGGCACCTTCCGATTGAATCAGGCGGTCACGGGTTTGTGCGCGGTATTCGGACAAGCTCATCTTGTCCTTGGAGGGCAGATTGACCGTCGTTGTGCCGCTGCTGTCGGTCGAGTCGAAGACGATGGGCGGCGCGGTCGGGACGGGCTGAGTGGCCGGCTTGGCTGACGCGGCCGGGGTACTCGGCGTGGCTTTGGTGGCCTGGGCCGACGCATCGGTCGGTTCAGTCTGCAGGTTGGAGCAGGCGGCCAGCAAAGCGACGACGCCGAGACAGAGTAGTTTGGGTCGCAACATCACGAGTGTTACAGGGTGTCGGCGTGGAAATCGCCATGATAGAGGAAAGCCAAGGATGAAAGTTCCTGCTAGTTACCCCAATGCGTCCCCAACGCGGCACTTCCGGCGGATTTGCTGTAACAGCGCGTTACGGCAAGGTGTTGGTTACCAAGTGATCATCATTGCTTGGTGAACAACCACGCGAGCGACCATTCGTCGGTGCGCGCCTCGTAGCGGATGCCCTTGCGCATGGCCCACGTGGCCAGTTGGTGATGCGACGGGATGATCGCGTAATCGGTCTGTGCAAAGCGCGCTGCAGTCTTGGCGGCCTGCTCGTGTGCTTGTTCGCTCGAGACCGTCGATAGCGACGTCTGCACCAGTTTGTCCAGCTCCGGGTTGCTGTAGCGGCCCCAGTTCCACGAGCCGTACCCGGTTTGCGCGTTGGGCGTGCCGAGAATGCTGCGCAGCGCCACATCGGCGGCCACCGAGCCCCAGCCGAGCATCATGAACGAGAACTCGCCCTGACGCGCGCGTGAGAAATACGCCGCCACCGGCAGCGTTTCCACCTTCGTCTGAATGCCGATGCGCGTGAGCAGCTGTGCGGTGGTTTGCGCGACCTGCGCATCATTCAGATAGCGGTTGTTGGTGGCGTGCAGCGTGAGTCCGAAGCCGTCCGGATAGCCCGCCTCGGCAAGCAGTTTCTTCGCGCGGGCCGGGTCATATGCAATCGGCTTGCCGCCCGGATGCCCGAAGATCTGCGGCGACACGATGCTCGATGCCACCACGCCCTGGCCCTCAAGCACGCGGCTGACGATGGCGTCACGGTTGATGGCCAGCGCGATGGCCTCACGCACGCGATGGTCCTTGAGCGGGTTCTTGGCCAGCGGCTTGCCAGACTTGTCGGTCACGAACGGCGACACATCGCGGCTCTGGTCCATCTGCCAGAAAATCGTGCGCCACGACACCTGCTGTTCGAGGTGGAACTTCGGGTCCTGCTTGATGCGCGGCACGTCCGCGGCTGGCACGGCCTCGACGACATCCACATCGCCCGAGAGCAGAGCGGCTGTGCGCGCCGCATTGTCGGTGATGATCTTGAACGTCACCTTGTCCCACTGCGGCACGCGGCCCCAATAGTGCGGGTTCTTCTTCAACACGATTTCCTGCCCGCGCGTGAAATGGTCGAACAGGAACGGCCCCGTGCCGATCATTGCGCGGCCCGCGTCAAAGTCCGCCTGCGCCGCGTTGGCCACTTTCTTCGGGATGATGGGAAGGCTGTTCAGATCGTTCGGGATGCTCGCGTAATTGGGCGTCGACAACTTCAGTCGCACCGTGAGCGGATCGACGATCTGTACGTCAGTAATCGACTTGGTGTAGCTCGTGAAGGGGCCAGGGCTGTTGGTCAGGCGTGCCGGACGCTCGATCGATGCCTTCACGTCTTCGCCGGTGAATGGCGTGCCATCACTCCATTTCACGTTGGGGCGGAGCTTGATCTCCCACGTGTTGGCGTCGACAGGTTTCCACGAGGTTGCCAAGCCGGGTGTGTAGCGGCCGTTCTTGTCGAGAAAGACCAGCGATTCGAAGATGTGCAACGCCATGGCGTTGTTGGGGCCGGCGTTGTTCCATTGCGGGTCCATCGACGTGACATCAGCAGACAGGCCGATACGCAGGTCGTCGGCTTGCGCGGCGAACGGCACTACGGCAGCCGCAGCCAACGCGCATGCGGCGAGGTTGCGGATCAAGGCGCGGATGGGAACACACAAGAGGGGACGGGTTGTCATCGGGGGGCTCCTGGGGTTCGGGCGGTGATGCCATGTGGCGGAAGACCGTCATTGTGCCGCAGCCCGGTCGGGCACGTGCGACGCAAACCAACAATCCATATGAACGCTTGTTGTAGGCGATTGTGGAGCAATAAAAAAGCCACCCGAAGGTGGCTTTGATGCTGCGCAGCGTGCATTAGTGGAACAGCGGCTGCTGTGTCGGCGCGTCTTCCGGCATTTCTGCGTGGACGATTTCTGCCGCGCGGTCTGCATAGAGCGGGGCGCCGCAGTCTTCGCAGTACTCCGGTTCGAAGAGCTGGCCGTGGCGGAAGATGTCTTCGATGCCGCAGGCGCGCAACTCGTCGCAGATCTGCTCCAGCGGGCTGCCCGGTTCGCCTTCTGCAGCGACATCCGTGGCGCCGCCGTCGCGGCCGTAGACAGGCCAGACGATGCCGTAAATGAGGTCTTTTTCGCCGCGCACCGTGAAGGCCACGCGGTATTCCTCGATCTGCTCTTCGCCGAATGCGCCGATGATGGCGCCGAAGCGGTTGGCCGGCATATCGAGCGCGCCCTGCAGGTAGTTGACGGCAGCGCGGACGGTCAGCGGGCGGATCTGCTTGTCGGACTCGCGGCAGGACAGGAAGAAGGCGTCCGGCAGCAGCAGATCGAACTCGCAGCCGGGCATCAGCGTTGAGATGGTCGGCGTGACTTGCTCGCGCCATTGCTCCAGGCAGGCGGAGCGCTCTGCGTGGTGCTCCTTGGCGTCTTCCTGCCAGCGGAACAGCGCTTGGCCGTGCTGCGCGACGACGATCGCCACCAGGTAGCGAGGGTCGGCCAGGATGGGCGCCGTCTCAGGCATGTCGCGCAGTTCGACCTTGGCGGGCTGGCCCGACAGCGCATACGCGGCCAGCTTGTGCGTGAGCGCAAAGGTGTCGGAATGCGTGCGCGGCAGCTGGTCGATGCTGTACAGATACGGCGCGAGCGCCACGCGAGCGTTTGAGGCCATCACGTGGGCCTGCAGGTGCACCTGTAGTGTCTGCGCCATCTCGGGCTTGATGGTGCCCGACGGGATCATGTAGCGCGTGTGTGCCAGGATGGGCGCTGCGATCAGCAACGCGTCATATTCGACGCCACCTGAGCTGAGGATGGCCGATTCGGCCAGTGTCTCGGCCTGTTCGGCCAGCACGTCGGAAGCTTCCTCGTTGTGTTTGAAAAGATGGTCTAGCGCGGCGTCGAGTGCGGTCTGGCTGCCGTTCTTGAGCAGCCGGGAAAGACGTTCGGACAGCCTTTGTTCCCAATAGACGTCTTCGATGCGACTGCCCGACGCGTCGAGCGCCAGCGCATCGGCCACCAGCCGTTCTGCATCGGGGGAAAGACGTTGGGGAGCCTTGGAGCGGAATCCTGCCATGCTGTGCCGTACCGTTCGTTGGAAGAATGAAGGGGCGTTATTTTACCCTTGTACGCTGCTGCGCGACGCCCATAGCGAAACCAATAGGGCGAAAACGTTAAGGCTTGGCTACGGGTATCGATGCTCCCGAGGCCACGCTGCTTGCCGCCGCAGGTACGGAAGCCGCTGTGGGTTCTGATGCGGCCGGCGTGCTCGCTGGTGCCACCTGAGCCTCGGCAACGGGCGCGGAGGCAGCCAGCGGTGGAGGCGGGGGCACGGGCGCAGCCGCCACAGCGGGCGCGGCCGAGGCCGGCGTCTGGGCGTCGGTCTGGGGTGCCTTGACCAGGATGTAGAACACGGCAGCCGCCACGACGATGAAGGCTAGTACCACTTGGGCCATGGGTGCGGGACTCCAGCAATGAAACGGTCAGGCGAGGGCGGATGGCAATTTCGCCGCCGGGGGGCGGCGAGCACATCACGCGGCCGATTCGGCACACTGTATCAAAGCCTGCGCGCGGATTGGAGCATCGTCACCTTGTTTGATTCGGCAGGCAATAAAAAAACCGGCTCCGAAGAGCCGGTTTCCGTCCTGCAACAATGCAGCGTAATGGCGTGAAGCTTAAGCCGCCAGCAGCTGACGCAGCACGAACGGCAGGATGCCGCCGTGCTTGTAGTAGTCCACTTCGATCGGGGTGTCGATGCGCAGCAGCACTTGCGCACGCGTGGTCTCGCCGTTGGCGCGATGGATGACCAGTGTGACGTCCTGTTGCGGCTTGATTTCGCCGTCCAGGCCTTCGATGTCGAAGGTCTCGTCGCCCACGATGCCCAGCGATTGTGCCGAGTCGCTGCCCTTGAACTGCAGCGGCAACACGCCCATGCCGACCAGGTTCGAGCGGTGGATACGCTCGAAGCTGCGTGCGATCACGGCCTTCACGCCCAGGAGCTGCGTGCCCTTGGCGGCCCAGTCGCGCGAGCTGCCCGTGCCGTACTCTTCGCCACCGAACACGACCGTCGGCGTGCCTTCGGCGATGTACTTCATGGCAGCGTCGTAGATCGACATTTGTTCGCCGCTCGGCTGGAACAGCGTTTCGCCGCCTTCCACGCGCGAACCGTCAGCCTTGGCCGGGATCATCAGGTTCTTGATGCGCACGTTGGCGAACGTGCCGCGCATCATCACCTCATGGTTGCCGCGGCGCGAGCCATAGCTGTTGAAATCGGCCTTGAGCACGCCGTTGGCCAGCAGGTACTTGCCGGCCGGCGACGTTTCCTTGATCGAACCGGCCGGGGAGATGTGGTCGGTCGTCACGGAGTCGCCGAACACACCCAGAGCGCGCGCGCCCGAGACCGATGCCGAGGCAGCAGCCGGCGTCATGCCAAAGCCTTCGAAGAACGGCGGCTCGGCGATGTACGTCGACTTCGGCCAGTCGTAGACTTGGCCCTTCGTGCCCTTGACGTTGGCCCACAGCTTGGACGGCTTCTTGACCTGTTCGTAGTTCGTGCGGAACGTGTCGGCGTTCATCGCGAACTTCATCAGCTTGGCGATCTCGTCCGAGGTCGGCCAAATGTCGCCCAGATACACGTCCTTGCCGTTCTTGCCTTTGCTGACCGGCTCGGTCATCAGGTCGCGCGTCACGTTGCCCGCGATGGCGTAAGCAACGACCAGCGGCGGCGAGGCCAGGAAGTTGGCACGAATGTTCGGGTGGATACGCGCTTCAAAGTTGCGGTTGCCTGACAGCACGGCGGCAGCAACGATGTCGTTCTTCACGATGGCTTCGTTCAGTTCCGGCGTCAGGTCGCCAGCGTTGCCGATACAGGTCGTGCAGCCGTATGCGGTCACGCCAAAGCCTAGCTTCTCAAGGTACGGCAGCAGCCCCGCGGCTTCCAGATACTTCGTCACCACGCGGCTTCCCGGGGCGAGCGACGTCTTGATGTGCGGAGCCACTTCCAAGCCGGCTTCGACGGCCTTCTTGGCCAGCAGGCCCGCCGCCAGCAGCACGCTCGGGTTGGACGTGTTCGTGCACGAGGTGATGGCCGCGATCAGCACGTCGCCGCTCTTCACGTCGACGCCGTTGGTGGTCGTGAAGGTCTTGTCGAGGTCTTCCGACTTCTTGTTAAAACCGTTTTCTGCGACCGGCTTCGAGAACAGCGACGAGAAGGTCGACTTCACGTTACCGATTTCGATGCGGTCCTGCGGGCGCTTCGGACCAGCCAGCGACGGGGCCACCGTGCCCAGGTCCAGCGTCAGCGTCTTGGTGTAGTCGATTTCGCCGGCCTTCGGCACGCCGAATAGCTTCTGCGCCTTGAAGTAGCCTTCAAACGCAGCGATTTCTTCCTGCGTGCGGCCCGTGCCCTTGAAGTAGTCGATGGTCTTTTCGTCAACCGGGAAGAAGCCCATCGTTGCGCCGTATTCCGGAGCCATGTTGCCGATGGTCGCGCGGTCCGGCAGCGACAGGCTGGCCGTGCCTTCGCCGAAGAACTCGACGAACTTGCCGACGACCTTTTCCTTGCGCAGCATTTCCGTGATCGTGAGCACCAGGTCGGTCGCGGTGCAGCCTTCACGCAGGCGGCCCTTCAGCTCAACGCCGACGACGTCCGGCGTCAGGAAGTACACCGGCTGGCCCAGCATGCCGGCTTCCGCCTCGATGCCGCCCACGCCCCAGCCCACCACGCCAATACCGTTGATCATGGTGGTGTGGCTGTCGGTGCCGACCAGCGTATCCGGGTAGAACACGCCGTCTTTCTTATGAACGCCGCGCGCCAGGTATTCCAGGTTCACCTGGTGGACGATGCCGAAGCCGGGCTGCACCACGCCAAACGTGTCGAATGCCTGCATGCCCCACTTCATGAACTGGTAGCGCTCGTTGTTACGCGAGAATTCCAGTTGCATGTTCAGGTCCAGCGCCTTCTTCTCGCGGAAGTGATCGACCTGCACCGAGTGATCCACCACCAGGTCAACCGGCACCAGCGGCTCGATCTTCTTGGGGTTCTTGCCCATGCGCTCGGCCACGTTGCGCATGGCGGCCAGATCGGCCAGCAGCGGCACGCCGGTAAAGTCCTGCAGCACCACACGAGCAACCACGAACGGGATTTCGTCGACGCGCTCGGCGTTCGGCTTCCAGTTGGCCAGTTGCGCAACGTGTTCTTCGGTCACCTTCTTGCCGTCGCAGTTGCGCAGCACGGATTCCAGCACGATGCGGATCGACACTGGCAGGCGCTCGATCGCCACGCCCAGTTCCTTGCCCAGTTGCGGCAGGGAGTGGAACTTGCCGGTCTGGCCGCCGTTGATCTTAAATTCCTTGAGTGTTTTTTTCAGATTGTGGGGCATGGCGTGACTCCAAGGCTTGAGGATTGCGCGGGGTGCCGGGGCGCCCCTTGCGGATACATCAAATCGACAAAATCAAATCAGGTACAAACCGACAAACGCGTTGACCGGCCTGGCTTCTGACCGGTCTGGTACTTCGCCACGACCCCGCTGAACGTCTTGCCGCCGTTGATGCGGACGGTGATGCCATGGGCGATCGGACGCTTCTTGGCGTCGTGGTCATTCGTGGTGAAACGCTGGTCTTCCACGCGGCAATGTTTGTGCGCAGCACATTGGTGCGCGGGCCGCGGGCGATGGCATCTTGGTGATCTTCGATTGCCTGGCGGCTGAAGAGGGGCGTGCCTGGAACCGTCGTCGTGCCATCTGGCAGGACGGTCCCAGGCACAAAAGGCCCGAGGAGCCCGGCGCATCCAGACAAGGTCACATCGTCGACGATGATCTTGTCCAGATTCGTGCGGAAGTTCGCAACCAGTGCGGACATGGGCTGTTCCTGTGGGCCTCTTGCGCTATCGCGTTACTGCTGGGCCGGTTGGGCTGCGCCCGGAGCGGGGGCCGGAGCTGGAGCCGGGCTGTCCGGCGTCATCAGCGGCAGGCCGGCCGGAGCGCGCAGGGCGCCGGCTTGCGTCGGAGCCGGTGCGCCCGCAGCCATTTCTGCGGTCTGGCACTCATCGGCCAGTCGGTGGCCTTCGTTGCGGTCGAACAGCATGGCCTTGGCCGGGATCACCACCAGATCCATACCGGTCTTCTGGTCGAAGTAACGGTCGGCGCCGGTGCGGGTCATCTGGCGCGGCAGCTGGTAGTTCTTGCCTTTCCAGTGCATCGTAATGATCTGGTCGCGCGCCATGTCGCCCTTGATGTACAGGTCGTTGCCAAGCTCGCACTTCCATTCGACGCCTTCCGGCTTGACGGCGGCAACAGGCGCAGCTTTCTTGGCGGCACGCTTCTTGGCCGGAGCCTTCTTTGCAGCCGGCTTGGCTGGG
Source organism: Ralstonia mojiangensis (assembly GCF_023955645.1). Classification (NCBI taxonomy): domain Bacteria; kingdom Pseudomonadati; phylum Pseudomonadota; class Betaproteobacteria; order Burkholderiales; family Burkholderiaceae; genus Ralstonia; species Ralstonia mojiangensis. The sequence goes on from NZ_JAMXHU010000001.1 coordinate 889,840, forward strand.
GCCTGGGCGGTTGCATATTGCGATGCAGCCAGCGAAAGAACGCCAGCACAGGCGCCCACGATGAATTTGTTCATAGGGTTTCCTTCGGTAAGACAGAGTGGGGGAGGCGGCTGCCAGGCCACGGAATGCCACGGCATTTCGCACACCGGCCGGTATTTTGACCGATTTGCCCGCCGTGCCCAACGTTCTGTTACATGCTTGCCCGACATCTCCGCCAAACGGGGGTATCGCGCTAGCATCAGCGTCGTTTTTCGGGGCGTTCCCGGGCAACTTACCCCCGCAGTTTTGCCTTCCGTTCTCCTTGTTTGCGTTGGTGTGGATCTTGGCCCGGCTCAACTGCGATTCTGTGCGAACAGCGCGTCCAGCTTGGCCTCGTAGTCGTGGTAACCGATGCTGTCGTACAACTCCATGCGCGTCTGCATGGTGTCGACCACATTTTGTTGCGTGCCATCGCGACGAATGGCGGCGTAAACGTTCTCTGCGGCCTTGTTCATCGCGCGGAATGCCGACAGCGGATACAGGATCATCGACACGCCTGCGGAGGCCAGCTCATCGCGCGTGAAAAGCGGCGTCTGGCCAAATTCGGTGATGTTGGCCAGCACCGGCACCTTCACCGCGTCGACAAACTTGCGGTACATCGACAGTTCCGTCATCGCCTCGGGAAAGATCGCGTCGGCGCCGGCTTCCACGCAGGCCACGGCGCGTTCAAGGGCGCGGTCGAATCCCTCGACGGCCAGCGCATCGGTGCGGGCCATGACGACAAAGCTGGCGTCGGTGCGCGCGTCGACGGCCGCCTTGATGCGATCGACCATCTCGTCCTTCGAGACGATCTCTTTGTTGGGTCGATGGCCGCAGCGCTTGGCGCCGACCTGGTCTTCGATGTGCATGGCCGCAGCGCCAAACTTGATGAGCGACTTGGTCGTGCGCGCCACGTTGAAGGCGGAAGCGCCGAAACCCGTGTCGACGTCCACCAGTAGCGGCACGTCACACACATCGGTGATGCGGCGGACGTCGGTCAGAACGTCGTCCAGGCCCGATATGCCGAGGTCAGGCAAGCCCAGCGAGCCCGCAGCCACACCGCCGCCCGACAGATAAATTGCGCGATAGCCGGCGCGCTTGGCCAGCAGCGCGTGGTTGGCGTTGATGGTGCCGACCACCTGCAGTGGCGATTCTTCAACCAGCGCCTGGCGGAAGCGTGCTCCTGCGCTGGCTTGGGTGTTTGCTGTCATGGCGAATCTCCTTTCTATGCCCGTCACGCGAAGAAGCGCGCGATGGCGTCAGCCGGCATCTCCACGCCGGTGGTGTGCGCGCGTTGCAGCACGGCCCACCAATAGCGATAGCTCGCGCGGTCATGCAGCCGGCCTTCATGCTGGATCGGGCCCCACGCGGCATCCTGCGCAGCCGCAAGAATGGCGCTCGCGTGTGTCACTTCTTCGTGCGATGGGCGGAACGCCGAAACGATCGGCGCGATCTGGTCCGGATGGATGCTCCACTTGCGCAGATAGCCAAACTCGTTGCGGGCGCGGGCGGCATCGGCGCCGGCGCGGTCCGGGTGCTTGATGTCGGTGCTGACGTTGTGCGATGGCACCTTGCCGTGCGCGTGGCACGCGGCGGAAATGTCGGTCAGTGCGCGGCGGATCAGCGGATGCTCGAACTGTTCAGGCGAGCCCATCGCCGCACCCGGAATCGCACCGTTGTGCGCCGAGACAAAATCCATCAGCCCAAAGCTCAGGCACTCCACCTGCACCAGCGACGCGATGTCGAACACCTGCGCCAGGGCGCCATGCGTTTCGATCAGCACGTGGATCGGCAGGTGCCGCGCAATGCCCGCAACCTTGGCGGCCTGGTTGATGCGATCGGTCACGCGCGCTACTTCCACCACGTCACGTACCTTGGGCACGGTCACGTAGGCGAGGCGGCGGCCGGCAAGGCCGACAAGGATGTCGACGTCTTGCGTCCACGCATCGTGGTTCGGATCGTGGATGCGCACGCCAACGCGGTTGAAACGGTTGTCGTCGCTGTTGATGAGCGCGGCGGCCAGTTCGGCATGTGCGCGTTCCTGGCCGACGGCGGCACCGTCTTCGCAGTCAAACGTGATGTCGAAAACGGGCCCAAGGGCTTGTTGCAGGGCGAGCGACTTGCGCATCAGTTTTTCTGCGCCCGCGTAGTGGTCGCAAACCGGCAATTGGGCCGGCAGGGCGTCGTCCTGGAACAAAACCTCGGTGGGGTGCACGGGTTGGTATCGGTTGGGCGGCGTGCGTAACGCCTGCGTTTTGTTCGAAATGCAGGTGTAAAAAAACCGGAGGGTTCGCTGCCGATCCGCTCCGGTTTCTTCTTTTAGATCATGCGGATCACAGCAGATGCTGTACGCCCGCACGCTCGCCTTCCAGCTCGTCGAGCGTGATCTTGATCTTGCCTTGGCTGTACTCGTCGATTTCCAGGCCTTCGACGATCTTGTACTTGCCGTTCTCGGTGGTGACCGGGAAGCCGAACATCACGTCCTTCGGAATGCCGTATTCGCCGTTCGACGGGATGCCCATCGTGACAATCTTGCCGTTGGTGCCGAGCACCCAGTCACGCACGTGGTCGATGGCGGCGTTGGCAGCCGAAGCAGCCGACGACAGGCCGCGCGCTTCGATGATGGCGGCGCCGCGCTTGCCAACGGTCGGCAGGAACACGTCGTTGTTCCACACCGGGTCGTTGATCATGTCCTTGACGCTCTTGCCGTCGATCGTGGCGTAGCGGTAGTCGGCGTACATCGTCGGGCTGTGGTTGCCCCACACGAACAGCTTCTCGATGCTCGACACCGGCTTGCCGGTCTTGGCTGCGATCTGCGACAGGGCGCGGTTGTGGTCCAGGCGCAGCATGGCGGTGAAGTTCTCGCGCGGCAGGTCCGGCGCCGACTTCATGGCGATGTAGGCGTTGGTGTTGGCCGGGTTGCCGACCACCAGCACCTTGACGTTGCGCGAGGCCACTGCATTCAGTGCCTTGCCTTGTGCCGTGAAGATCTGGGCGTTGGCCGACAGCAGGTCCGCACGTTCCATGCCCGGGCCGCGGGGGCGGGCGCCCACCAGCAGGGCCACGTCGACGTCCTTGAACGCGGTCATCGGGTCGGAATGCGCTTCCATGCCAGCCAGCAGCGGGAATGCGCAGTCTTCGATCTCCATCATCACGCCCTTGAGCGCCTTTTGGGCCTTCTCATCGGGGATTTCCAGCAGTTGCAGGATGACGGGTTGATCCTTGCCCAGCATTTCGCCGGCGGCGATGCGGAACAGCAGGGCGTAACCGATCTGTCCAGCAGCGCCGGTCACTGCGACGCGCATGGGTGCTTTTGCCATGAGAACTCTCCAAACGGTAGTGAAAGCGGATCGCACTGCGCGCGGCGCGCATCCCGGCAGGATGTCGGTGCAGCCTCGCAGGCATTGCCGGCAACGGTCGGCGCCTCGTGGGCGGTCGGCTCGGGAACGGCAAGAGCCTCGCAGTTTACTGCGTCCGCATGACGATGTGGAAACACACTTGCGATTGACCTTTGAGCCATCGTGGCGTGTGTGTGGGCCGTCGCCCGGAACAGGCGCGAGTGTAGGTCGGTGCCCGCGGGAAAGTCAATGAATCTTCTGTCTTATATAAGACATAAGACATTCTATAAACGGGCTGGACGCCCTTGTCGCTTTTGTGGTGAAATCGGCAGTTATGTCGAGCACACCCAGCCCTCTATCCGCTGCGATGCCTCCTCCGGGCGGCGAAGGCGGCGCATCGCCCGCTTCTGCGGGAGGCGGGGGCGGCTCTCCCACCTTCAGCCCGCTGTATCAGCAGATCAAGACCCTGATCCTGCAAAGCTTGCAGGCCGGCGAATGGAAGCCCGGCGAGATGATCCCGAGTGAGATGGAATTGGCCGCCCGCTACAAGGTCAGCCAAGGGACCGTGCGCAAGGCGATCGACGAGCTGGCGGCCGAAAACTTGGTCGCCCGGCGCCAGGGCAAAGGCACCTTCGTTACCACGCACTACGAAGAAGGGGTGCAATTCCGTTTCTTGCGTCTGATGCCGGAGCAGGGTGAGCAGCACTATCCGAGCAGCCGCGTGCTGGAGTGCAAGCGTATGCGCGCCCCGGCCGAGATCGCACGCCTGCTCGAGCTCAAGGCTGGCGACAGCGTCGTGCAGATCCGCCGTATCCTGTTTTTTTCGGGCGAACCGACCGTGCTGGAAGAAATCTGGCTGCCGGGGGCGAGTTTCAAAGGGCTGACGGCTGAAAAGCTGACCGAGTGGAAGGGCCCGATGTACGCCTTTTTCGAGGCGGAGTTCGGCGTGCGCATGTTGCGTGCCACCGAGCGCATCCGCGCAGTGGCAGCAGACGCGACCACTGCTGAATTGCTCTCGGTGGAGGCTCAATCGCCGTTGCTCTCGGTGGAGCGCGTGTCGCATACGTTCGGCGACAAACCGGTGGAGATACGTCGTGGCCTGTACGTCACGACGCGGCACTACTACCAGAACGAATTGAATTGACGACACGTCGATGGGCCCGATTCGTGCGGGCCACGGCCACTTCGGCGGCGTCTTGGTTTGTGCGTTGCGCAACAGTGTATTGCGCGTCTTGAAAGCAGTGTAGAGAGGACAATCGGCCCCCGTATCACGCCACTGGCAGGCGAGGGCAGGAAGCACAAAAGTGGAGCGCGTCGCATGGAATTAATGGTGCGCTGCGCAACAAAAGCGCGCTAGAATCTCGCGGATTTGTGCAAAGCTGTTTTGTTTGTTGATTAGCCAATTGGGGTCTGACCATGGCAGAAGCCATCAAGAAAGCCAGGCCGGTATACAGGAACATCGGTTTGGGCGATATCGCCCGTTACCGCTTGCCCTGGGCCGGTAAGGTGTCCATCTTGCACCGTGCCAGCGGTGCGTTGATGTTCCTTCTTCTTCCGTTCGTGCTGTACTTGTTCGAGCAAAGTCTCACGTCGGAAATCAGTTTCGCCAAGTTCTCGGCGCTTCTGTCCAACGGTTTTGCCAAGGTTGTCGTCCTTGCCCTCATCTGGGCATACCTGCACCACTTCTGCGCCGGCATCCGTTACCTGATCCTCGATCTGCATATCGGCATCGACAAGGCCTCGGCCTCCAAGTCGGCTGTGAGCGTGCTGATCGTCAGCCTGCTGCTGACCGTCGTGTTCGGCGCCAAGCTGTTCGGCCTGTTCTGAGGAGTCCGCAATGGCACAAAACAATATTGGTCCCAAGCGCCTGGTTGTCGGCGCGCACTACGGCCTGAAGGACTTCCTCGCGCAGCGCGTCACCGCCGTGATCATGGCGGTCTACACCGTCGTGCTGCTGGTCTCGTTCCTGCTCTCCAAAGACACGTCTTACCAAAGCTGGGCGGGGCTGTTCTCCAACCAGTGGATGAAGATGCTGACGTTCCTGGCGTTCGTGTCGCTCACGTATCACGCCTGGATCGGTGTCCGTGATATCTGGATGGACTACGTGAAGCCCGTGGCAGTGCGTTTGACGCTGCAAGTGTTGACGATTCTGTGGCTCGTTGGTTGTGCGGGCTACGCAGCTCAGATTCTCTGGAGGGTTTAAGACATGGTCGCAGTCAAGACTGGGCTGCCGCGCCGCAAATTCGACGTCGTGATCGTCGGTGCGGGCGGTTCGGGCATGCGCGCATCGCTGCAGCTGGCAGAAGCCGGCCTCTCCGTGGCCGTGCTGTCCAAGGTTTTCCCCACCCGCTCGCACACCGTTGCGGCGCAGGGTGGTATCGGCGCTTCGCTGGGTAACATGAGCGAAGACAACTGGCACTATCACTTCTACGACACCGTCAAGGGCTCCGACTGGCTCGGCGACCAGGACGCGATCGAGTTCATGTGCCGCCAGGCGCCGAACGTGGTCTACGAGCTGGAACACTTCGGCATGCCGTTCGACCGCAACGCCGACGGCACCATCTATCAGCGTCCGTTCGGCGGTCACACGTCGAATTACGGTGAGAAGCCCGTGCAGCGTGCCTGCGCCGCGGCTGACCGTACTGGCCACGCGCTGCTGCACACGCTGTACCAGCGTAACGTCAAGGCCAAGACCCACTTCTTCGTCGAATGGATGGCGCTGGATCTGATCCGCGACCAGGACGGCGACGTGCTGGGCGTGACCGCGCTGGAAATGGAAACCGGCGAGGTCTACATCCTCGAAGCGAAGACGACGCTGTTCGCCACGGGCGGTGCAGGCCGGATCTACGCAGCGTCCACCAACGCCTTCATCAACACCGGTGACGGCCTGGGCATGGCAGCGCGCGCAGGCGTTCCGCTGGAAGACATGGAGTTCTGGCAGTTCCACCCGACCGGCGTGGCCGGCGCGGGCGTGCTGATTACGGAAGGCGTGCGAGGCGAGGGCGGCATCCTGCGTAACAAGGATGGCGAGCGCTTCATGGAGCGCTATGCCCCGACGCTGAAGGACCTGGCGCCGCGCGATTTCGTGTCGCGCTCGATGGACCAGGAAATCAAGGAAGGCCGCGGCTGCGGCCCGAACGGCGACTACGTGCTGCTCGACCTGACCCACGTCGGCGCCGAGACCATCATGAAGCGCCTGCCGTCGATCCGCGAGATCGGCCTGAAGTTCGCCAACGTCGACGCCATCAAGGAACCGATTCCGGTGGTGCCGACCATCCACTACCAGATGGGTGGCATTCCGACGAACTATCACGGCCAGGTCGTGGTGCCGAAGAACGGCAACCCGAACGAGGTCATCAACGGCTTCTACGCGATCGGCGAATGCTCGTGCGTGTCGGTGCACGGCGCCAACCGCCTGGGTACGAACTCGCTGCTCGACCTGGTGGTGTTCGGCCGTTCGGCGGGCAACCACATCATTGCGCAGAACCTGAAGAACCGCGAGCACAAGCCGTTGCCGGCCGACGCAGCGGACCGCGCTCTGTCGCGCCTGGCCAAGCTCGATTCGTCCAGCTCGGGCGAGTATGCGCAGGACGTCGCCAACGACATCCGCCGCAACATGCAGTCGCACGCTGGCGTGTTCCGTACGCAGAAGCTGATGGATGAAGGCGTCGAGCGCATCCTGGAAGTGGCCGAGCGCGCAGGCAGCATCCACCTGAAGGACAAGTCCAAGGTGTTCAACACCGCGCGCGTCGAAGCGCTGGAAGTGGCCAACCTGGTGGAAGTAGCAAAGGCGACGATGGTGTCGGCCGCCGCCCGCAAGGAGTCGCGCGGCGCCCACGCCCACAGCGACTTCCCGAATCGCGACGACGAAAACTGGATGAAGCACTCGCTGTGGTACAGCGAAGGCAACCGCCTCGACTACAAGCCCGTGCAGTTGAAGCCGCTGTCGGTGGAATCGGTGCCGCCCAAGGCGCGTACGTTCTAACGGATAAGAAGGGCCCACAAAAATGAAGCGTATTTTTGAAGTCTATCGCTACGATCCGGACAAGGACGCAGCGCCCCGCATGCAGACCTACGAGGTTGAGCTCGACGGTCACGAGCGCATGCTGCTCGACGCGCTGGTCAAGCTGAAGAAGCTCGACGAGTCGATCGCGTTCCGTCGCTCGTGCCGTGAAGGCGTGTGCGGCTCGGACGCCATGAACATCAACGGTAAGAACGGTCTGGCCTGCTTGACCAACATGCGTGAGCTGCCCGAGAAGATCGTGCTGCGCCCGCTGCCGGGGCTGCCCGTGGTGCGTGACCTGATCGTGGACATGACGCAGTTCTTCAACCAGTACCACTCGATCAAGCCGTACCTGATCAACGACGAGCCGCCGCCCGAGAAGGAGCGTCTGCAGTCGCCGGAAGAGCGTGAAGAGCTCGACGGCCTGTACGAGTGCATTCTGTGCGCGAGCTGCTCGACGTCGTGCCCGTCGTTCTGGTGGAACCCGGACAAGTTCGTCGGCCCGGCCGGTCTACTGCAGGCGTATCGTTTCATCGCCGACAGCCGCGACCAGGCTACCAGCGAGCGTCTGGACAATCTGGAAGATCCGTACCGCCTGTTCCGCTGCCACACCATCATGAACTGCGTCGATGTGTGCCCGAAGGGTCTCAACCCGACCAAGGCCATCGGCAAGATCAAGGAATTGATGGTGCGTCGCGCGGTGTAAGCCGCGAGTCAGCGCACTTTGGCATTGTGTGTCGCCGGAGCGGTTTCTCCGGCGACGCATTTTTAGGAAGTATGGTTGCTGTGAACACTCCGACGTTCTCCCATCAGTCCGATCCGCACAAGCGAGCCCGTTTGCGCTGGCGTGCCCGACGCGGCCTGCTCGAGAACGACATCATCGTCGAGCGCTTCTTCAACCGCTACGAGACGGAACTGTCGGATGACGACGTTGCCGCACTCTCGCAGTTGTTCGAGCTACCCGACAACGACCTGATGGATCTCCTGCTTGCACGCAAGGAGCCGGAGGGCGAACTCGACGTGCCTCACATCCAGCACGTCCTGACCTTGCTGCGCTCGGTCTGAACCGGCGCGCGAGAGGTTGCCGCAAGACGAATCGTTCCAGCCGCCCCCGGCCGGCGCCCCTCGATCCGTCTGGCGGGAGTCTCCCGACTTCATTTTTATAAACAGCAGAGAAGGAAACCGACATGACGCCGTCCGAAGTGAAAGCCACCCTATCGTTTTCCGATGGCTCGCCCAGCGTCGAGCTGCCGATCTACAAGGGCACGGTTGGCCCGGACGTGATCGACATTCGCAAGCTGTACGGTCAGACGGGCAAGTTCACGTACGACCCCGGCTTCATGTCGACCGCGTCGTGCAATTCCAAGATCACCTACATCGATGGTGACAAAGGCGAGCTGCTGTATCGCGGCTACGCCATCGATGATCTGGCCAGCAAGTGCGATTTCATGGAAATCTGCTACCTGCTGCTGAAGGGCGAGCTGCCCAACGCCAAGCAGAAGGAAGAGTTCAACCACGTGGTGACGAATCACACCATGGTGCACGAACAGATGCAGTTCTTCCTGCGCGGTTTCCGTCGTGACGCTCATCCGATGGCCGTGCTGACGGGCCTGGTTGGTGCGATGAGCGCGTTCTACCCGGACGCCGCCAACATCAACGACCCGCGCGAGCGCGAAATCTCGCAGATTCGCCTGATCGCCAAGCTGCCGACGCTGGTGGCCATGGCATACAAGTACAACATCGGCCAGCCGCTCATCTATCCGCAGAACAACCTGTCGTACACCGGCAACTTCATGCGCATGATGTTTGCCACGCCGTGCGAAGACTACAAGGTGAATCCGGTGCTGGAAAAGGCACTGGACCGCATCTTCATCCTGCACGCAGACCACGAACAGAATGCGTCGACGTCGACGGTGCGTCTGGCGGGTTCGTCGGGCACCAACCCGATCGCTGCCATCGCTGCCGGTATCGCTTGCCTGTGGGGCCCGGCGCACGGCGGCGCGAACGAAGCTGCGCTGAACATGCTGGAAGAAATCGGTACCGTCGACAAGGTGCCCGAGTTCATCAAGCAGGTGAAGGACAAGAACAGCGGCGTGCGCCTGATGGGCTTTGGCCACCGCGTGTATAAGAACTACGATCCGCGCGCCAAGCTGATGCGCGAAACCTGCCACGAAGTGCTCGAAGAGCTGGGCCTGCACAATGACCCGCTGTTCAAGCTGGCCATGGAGCTGGAAAAGATCGCCCTGGAAGACGAGTACTTCGTCAGCCGCAAGCTGTACCCGAACGTCGACTTCTACTCGGGCATCGTGCAGCGCGCGCTGGGCATCCCCACCTCGATGTTCACTTGCATCTTCGCGCTGGCCCGCTCGGTGGGCTGGATTTCGCAATGGGAAGAGATGATCACCGATCCGGAATACAAGATCGGCCGTCCGCGCCAACTGTTCAACGGCGCCGCCACCCGCGAAGTGCCGTCGATCGACAAGCGCTAAGCCAAGCTGTTTGCCTTGCAGAAACCCCGCCCGGGAAACCGGCGGGGTTTTTTGTTGCGCGCCGCTTGAGGTACCCGGAAAGGGCCTTCGCGAAATGACGAAACCCCCTTTCGCCAGTCACGTCCGGTGCCCAATGCACCGGGTGGCATAATCGATCACTCCCCACGAAACTGCTCACGCAGCGGCCCAGAATTTCAAAATGGGTGCGTTGTGCACGGATCGCATCATGGCCAAGACGCTCTACGACAAACTTTGGGACGATCACGTCGTTCATACCGAGGAAGACGGCACGACCGTCCTCTACATCGATCGTCAACTGCTGCACGAAGTGACGAGCCCGCAGGCCTTCGAAGGCCTGAAGATGGCCGAGCGTCCGGTGTGGCGCATCAGCGCCAACCTGGCTGTGTCGGACCACAACGTGCCGACCACCGACCGCTCGCACGGCATTGCCGATCCGGTTTCCAAGCTCCAGGTCGATACGCTTGACGCCAACTGCGACAGCTATGGCATCACGCAATTTAAGATGAACGACAAGCGTCAGGGCATCGTGCACGTGATCGGGCCGGAGCAGGGCGCGACGCTGCCGGGCATGACCGTGGTCTGCGGCGATTCGCATACCAGCACGCACGGCGCATTCGGCGCGCTGGCGCACGGCATCGGCACTTCGGAAGTCGAGCACGTGCTGGCCACGCAAACGCTGCTCGCCAAGAAGAGCAAGAACATGCTCGTGAAGGTGGAAGGCACGCTGCCGCGCGGTTGCACAGCCAAGGACATCGTGCTTGCCATCATTGGCAAGATCGGTACGGCTGGAGGCACGGGCTATGCCATGGAATTCGGCGGCTCGGCCATCCGCGCGCTGTCGATGGAGGGCCGCATGACGGTGTGCAACATGGCAATCGAAGGCGGCGCACGCGCTGGTATGGTCGCCGTGGATGATGTCACGCTGGAATACATCAAGGGTCGTCCGTTCGCGCCACAGGGCGTGGAGTGGGATCAGGCTGTGACGTACTGGCGCACGCTGCATTCCGATGAAGGTGCGCATTTCGATCACGTGGTCGAGTTGCGTGCTGAAGAGATCCGTCCGCAGGTGAGCTGGGGCACGTCACCGGAAATGGTGGTCAGCATTGAAGACCGCGTGCCGGATCCCGACAAGGAGAAAGACCCGAACAAGCGCAACGCCATGGAGCGCGCGCTCGAATATATGGGTCTGCAGCCGAACGTCGCCATCAGCGACATCAACATCGACAAGGTGTTCATCGGCTCGTGCACCAACAGCCGCATCGAAGACATGCGCGCTGCCGCGTGGGTCGTGCAGAAGCTCGGCAAGCGCATTGCCTCGAACGTGAAGCTGGCGATGGTCGTGCCGGGCTCGGGCCTCGTGAAGGAGCAGGCCGAGCGCGAAGGGCTCGACAAGATTTTCAAGGCAGCTGGTTTTGAATGGCGCGAGCCAGGTTGCTCGATGTGTCTCGCAATGAACGCCGACCGCCTCGACCCGGGCGAGCGCTGCGCATCCACGTCCAACCGCAACTTCGAAGGCCGTCAGGGCGCGGGTGGCCGCACCCATCTGGTCAGCCCGGCGATGGCCGCTGCGGCTGCGTTGGAAGGCCACTTCGTTGACGTGCGCAAGCTCGCTTGAGCGGCAGGATAGAGAGAGCAATCATGGAACAATTCACCATCCACACCGGCCTCGTTGCCCCGCTCGACCGCGAGAACGTCGACACCGACGCCATCATCCCGAAGCAATTCCTCAAGTCGATCAAGCGCACGGGATTCGGCCCGAACCTGTTCGACGAGTGGCGCTACAAGGACGTCGGCGAGCCCGGCCAGGACAACAGCAAGCGACCGCTCAACCCCGACTTCGTGCTGAACCAGCCGCGTTACAAGGGCGCCTCCGTGTTGCTGGCGCGCAAGAACTTCGGCTGCGGCAGCTCGCGTGAACACGCGCCGTGGGCGCTGCAGCAGTACGGCTTTCGCGCCATCATCGCGCCGAGCTTTGCCGACATTTTCTTCAACAACTGCTTCAAGAACGGCCTGCTGCCGATCGTGCTGACGGAGTCGCAGGTCGACCATCTGTTCAACGAAACGCAAGCCTTTACGGGCTACCAGCTGACCGTCGATCTGGACAAGCAGGTCGTCGTCACGCCGGGCGGTACGGCGTATCCGTTCGACGTCACGGCGTTCCGCAAATACTGCCTGCTGAACGGCTTCGACGACATCGGTCTGACCCTGCGCTACGCCGACCAGATCAAGGCTTACGAATCGCAGCGCCTGGCCAAGATGCCGTGGCTCGCGCACAAGCTCGTCGGCTGAGCTGACGCTAGAACAACAAGGACAACCAAACACATGACCAAGATTGCAGTGTTGCCGGGTGACGGCATTGGCAAGGAAATCGTCGCCGAGGCCGTGAAGGTGCTCAAGGTACTGGGCGAACCGTTCGAGATGGAATTCGCCCCCGTGGGCGGCGCAGGCTACGAAGCCAAGGGCCATCCGCTGCCCGAAGACACGCTGAAGCTTGCCAAGGAGGCTGACGCTATCCTGTTCGGTGCCGTGGGCGACTGGAAGTACGACACGCTGGCGCGCGAACTGCGCCCCGAGCAGGCCATTCTCGGGCTGCGCAAGCATCTGCAGCTGTTCGCCAATTTTCGTCCGGCGATCTGCTATCCGGAGCTGGCCGGCGCATCGAGCCTGAAGCCCGAGATTGTCTCCGGCCTCGACATCCTGATCGTGCGCGAACTGACCGGCGACATCTACTTCGGCCAGCCGCGCGGCGTGCGTTCGGCCCCGGACGGCGCGTTTGCCGGTGCGCGCGAAGGCTTCGACACGATGCGCTACGCCGAGCCGGAAATCCGCCGCATCGCGCACGTCGCCTTCCAGGCTGCCGCCAAGCGCGGCAAGAAGCTGTGCAGCGTCGACAAAGCCAACGTGCTGGAAACCTTCCAGTTCTGGAAGGACATCGTCACCGATGTGCATAAGGAATATCCGGAAGTCGAGCTGTCGCACATGTACGTCGACAACGCTGCCATGCAACTTGTGAAGGCGCCCAAGAATTTCGACGTGATCGTCACCGGCAACATGTTCGGCGACATCCTCTCGGACGAGGCCGCTATGCTGACGGGTTCGATCGGCATGCTGCCGTCGGCGTCGCTCGATGCGAACAACAAGGGGCTGTATGAGCCGTCGCACGGCTCCGCGCCGGACATCGCGGGCAAGGGCGTTGCCAACCCGCTGGCCACGATCCTGTCGGCGGCGATGATGCTGCGCTACTCGCTGAACAAGGCCGAGCAGGCTGATAGCATCGAAACGGCTGTCAAGAAGGTGCTGGCACAGGGCTACCGCACCGGCGACATCCTGACGCCGGGCTGCAAGCAAGTCGGCACTGTGGAGATGGGCGACGCAGTGGTCGCTGCCTTGTAAATCAAAGCGTGCGTTGCGGTGCCGTCACATGCGGCGCCGCAATCGTCATTTTTTCGGCGGACACATGTTGCAGTGCATTGTGTGGCCGCCAAATCGTGTATATTTTTGCAGATGATCTCGATCGCGCTCCCCGTCCTCGTACTGGGCATTCTGGGCACCCTGGCTATCGCCGCCAAGGGCACCGCCGCGCGCGCTCGCATGACGCCTGTCGAGATTCGCACGACCACGAAAATCATTACCAAAAAAACGATCTCGTAGATCGTCCGTCGTGTCCGTTCGCCTTCCCCGCGCGGTCACGCCGGGCGACCGAGGCGGGGAAAATCACTAGAGGTTCACAATCATGAAGGTAGGTCTCGTCGGTTGGCGCGGGATGGTCGGCAGCGTGCTGATGCAACGCATGCAGGAAGAAAAGGATTTCGACCTGATCGACACCGTGTTTTTCAGCACCAGCAACGCCGGCGGCAAGGCGCCCGCATTCGCCAAGACGGATGCGCCCCTGGCTGACGCCAACGACATCGAAGCGCTCAAGGCATGCGACACGATCATCACATGCCAGGGCGGTGACTACACGACCGAAGTCTTCCCGAAGCTGCGCGCTGCCGGCTGGAACGGCTACTGGATCGACGCCGCTTCGACGCTGCGCATGGAAGATGACGCCGTGATCGTGCTGGACCCGGTCAACCTGTCGCTCATCAAGAATGCGGTGGCGGCCGGCACCAAGAATTTCATCGGCGGCAACTGCACCAACTCGATTCTGCTGATGGGCGTGGGCGGCCTGTTCCGCGAAGGCCTGGTCGAATGGGTCAGCTCGATGACCTATCAGGCAGCTTCGGGCGGTGGCGCAAACCACATGCGCGAACTGCTCAAGGGCATGGGCGTGATCCATAGCGCCGTGGCTGATGAACTGGCCAATCCGGCGTCCGCCATCCTGGACATCGATCGCAAGGTTGCCAAGACCATCCGCGAGGACGTGCCGACCGAATTCTTCCCGGCGCCGCTGGCGGGCGGTTTGATCCCCTGGATCGACAAGCAGCTCGACAACGGTCAGTCGAAGGAAGAGTGGAAGGGCCAGGCCGAGGTCAACAAGATCCTGGGCACGGCGCAGACGATTCCGGTCGACGGCCTGTGTGTGCGGATCGGCGCGATGCGCTGCCACAGCCTGGGCCTGACGCTCAAGCTTAAGCGCGACCTGCCGCTCGAAGAAATCGAGCAGATCATCCGCTCGGGCAACCCCTGGGTGAAGTGGGTGCCGAACGACCGCAGCATCACCGAGAAGGAGCTGACGCCGGCATCCATCACGGGTGGTCTGGAAATCGGCGTGGGCCGTGTGCGCAAGCTGAACATGGGGCCCGAGTATGTGAGCGCCTTCGTGATTGGCGACCAACTTCTGTGGGGCGCTGCCGAGCCGCTGCGCCGCACGCTGCGTATCCTGCTGGACAAGTGATTCGGGCTTTGCTTTCCTTGTCAGGCCGGCCGTCGGCAGCTGTCGTTGCGGCCTGACAACAGAAAGTGCGCTTTTTCTACCAACGCCGCGCGGCCTGCGCGGCGTTGTGCCATCTGGATGCCCACGGTCTGTAACGTTGGTACACAATAGCGGCCGGAACGCTGTCCGCCCATTCGTGGGGTGGACGGGGCACGGGGAAGGGTTAGCGCCACATGAAGCACGCGCATTCCGGGGGGTACGTCGGGTGCTTCAGAATCTCGCCAATTGTGTCGTTTTCATAAAGATTGACGGCGGTTCTTATCCAGCACTTCACTTTTTGGGTGAACTTGCTGCGCTAACTCGTTGATGTTAAGTTCGTTTGCACATTAAAAGATAACGGAGTCGAAGGTGAGGGTGAGCCAATACCGCCGGAGAGAATCGTCCCATCGCAGTCCTCGCTGGTCGGCCGTCGCGTTTGCTGCGGCGAGCCTGCTGCTGATTCAGCCCGCAGCGCAAGCGGCCGGTTTCGGCGCGCTGCACGTGCGTTCCAGCCTCGGCCAGCCGCTGCAGGCCGAAATCGATCTGACCGGCGTGACGCCCGAAGAGGCGCAAAACCTGGTCGCTAAATTGGCTGCGCCGGATGCCTATTCGCGTGCCGGTCTGACCTACAACCCGATCGTCTCCTCGCTGCGTGCCTCGCTGGAGCGCCAGTCGAATGGCAACTACGTGGTGCGTCTGCGCTCGACCCAGCCCGTCGCTGAGCCGTTCGTTGATGTCCTGGTTGACCTGAACTGGGCAAGCGGACACGTTTCGCGCGCTTATACGTTCCTGCTTGACCCGGTGGGTTCCAGCAATACCGCACAGAATTTTGCGCCGACGCCGGTGGTGCAGGCCACTACGCCTGGCGCCGCTGAATCGACGTCGGCTGCTTCGAGCGCCCAACCGCAAGCTGCGGCGCCCGCTGCCGCAGCGCCCGCACCGGCACGCCAGCCCCGTGCTGCTCGCCAAGCCGCGCGTGCCCAGCAAGCTGCTCCTGCTGCTGCCACCCCGGACGCTACGCCCGGTGGCTCGTACACCGTGCAGCGCGGCGATAGCCTGTACGACGTGGCATCGACAGCTGCGCAAGGCCAAGACGCCGTGTCGCTCGACCAGATGCTGCTGGCCCTGTATCGAAACAATCCCAACGCTTTCATTGGCGGCAACATCAACCGGCTGCGTACCGGCTCGGTGCTGAAAGTGCCGTCGCAGGCCGAAGCGCAGAAAACGCCGGCTCGTGAGGCGCGCCGCGAAGTCATTGCGCAGACGTCTGGCTTTGCCGGCTACCGGAACCGCCTCGCAACGGCGGCTGAAGCCAACGCGGCCACGGATACCGACTCCGCCCGCCAGCAGAGCGGCAGCGTGTCGGCCCGTGTGCAGGATCAAGCCACGCCTGCTGCCAGCGGCCGTGATGAACTGCGTCTGTCCAAGGCCGACCGCACCGGTAAGGCCGGGGCGGCCGCGGCCCGCGATGAGGAACTCGTCGCCAAGGAGCGCGCGCTCAAGGAAATGGAGTCGCGCGTTGCACAGTTGGAGAAGAATCTCTCTGACATGCAACGCCTGGTTGAATTGAAGAACGCTGAACTGGCCAAGGCTGCCAGCGCTGCCAAGCCGGCCGCTGGTGCTGCGCCGTCGACGGCTGCTCCGGCAGTGGCGGCAGCCAATGCGCCGGCTCCCGCGCCGGTGGCAGCCGCATCGTCAGCGCCGGCTCCTGCTGCCGCTGCTCCCGCAGAAACGGCAGCCGCTGCACCGGCTTCCTCGACGACGGCCGCGGCGGCAGCTTCTGCACCGGAAGCGGCATCGGCGCCGGTGGCTGCAGCCTCGGCACCGCAGGCTGCCAGCGCCCCGATGGCGGCTGCCTCGGCTCCCGCCGCCGCGCCGAAGAAGGCGCCGGTCGTGGTAGCCCCGCCGCCCCCGATTCAAGAGGAATCGTTCCTCTCGTCGCTGCTGGGCAACCCAATGGCTCTGGGCCTGGGCGGCTTGGTGGTCGCCTTGCTGGGTGGTCTGGCGGTGTATCGCCGTCGCCAGCAGAAGCCTGAGCAGGCACATGGCTTCCAGGACAGCCTGTTGTCGCAGGAAAGTACCGTGATGGCGGGTGCCAACTCGCTGTTTGGCGCGGCCGGTGGTCAAAGCGTCGACACCTCGCAGCACAGCGTGTTCGGTGCGGATTTCCGCATTGGCGGCGGCAACGAGAGCAATGAAGTCGACCCGATTGCCGAGGCCGACGTTTACATCGCCTACGGTCGCGACGTACAAGCCGAAGAAATCCTGCGCGAGGCTCTGGAACAGCATCCGGAGCGCCAAGCTATTCGCCTGAAGTTGATGGAAATTTACGCCAATCGTCAGGACGCCCATGGCTTCCAGACCATTGCTGAAGAGATGCTGGCGCAAGTTGGCGCGGCCTCTTCGGAATGGGCAGAGGCTGCTGCGATGGGCCGCAAGTTCGACCCAGCTAACCCGCTGTACCTGACGGTGCAGGGTGATGGAAGCCATGTTGGTGCCGAAGCGCATGCGGAACCGAGCCACGCTGGCGCCGCAGTGGCAGGTGCCGCCGCCCTGGCCGGTGTGGGCGCCGCAGTGGCTGCCGAGGCCTTCAGCCCGACGGTGACGGGGCAGACTACCCGTCGCGGGGACGACTGGACCACGCTGTCTCCAGATCTGGACCCGTCCGCACCGTCGACCAAGGCACCGCAACTGGCCGATTTCGATCTGCCGCTGGAGTCGTTCCCGGCGCCGGCAGCAGGCGAGCCGATCACCGCGCCTGAAGAAGCATCGGACATCTTCAAGGTGCATGCCGAACCCGAGGCGGATCTGCCGCAGTTCAACGCGCACGCTGGCGAGGCTTATCAGCCCGTCGCCGCGCCCCCGCTGCATATGGATCTGTCGGATTTGTCGCTGGATTTGAACCCGACGCCGCCCGCCGCAGAAACGGCGGCTCCGGCAGCCTCGGTTGCCGCGGAGGAAAGCCTGCCGAGCTGGGCTCAGCCGACCGATCTGTCGCAGGCTCCGATGCATTTCGAATCCGAGCCGCATCACGCCGAGGTCGCGAACGACGAACCGCAATCGGCCATCCGTCTGGACACCAACCTGCCGCACACGCTGTCCGGCGAGCACGGTGCCGACGGTGTGCGCGATCTGCAGATCAAGTTCGATCTGGCCAAGGCGTACATCGAGATCGGCGACAAGGAAGGCGCTCGCGAACTTCTGCAGGAAGTGCTGGACTTGGGCGATCCGTCGTTCCACGCCGAGGCGCAAGCCTTGATGCGCCAGATCGGCTGACGCAACGCGTTTTACGCCATCGACAGCGCCGGCAGGGTGGTATCCTGCCGGCGTTTTTCTTTCCGCACGAGGATTCACAAGGCATGACGCGCATCGCGCTTGGCATCCAGTACGACGGTGCCGCGTTTTCGGGTTGGCAATCGCAGCCGCACGGCAACACTGTGCAGGACGCGCTGGAGGCGGCGCTGCGGCAGTTTGCCGGCGTGGCGCTCCCGACCACGGTGGCCGGCCGCACCGATGCGGGTGTGCATGCGCTGGGCCAGGTCGTCCACCTGGATACCGACCTCGTGCGCGAGCCGTTCTCGTGGGTGCGCGGCACCAACGCCTTTCTGCCGCCCACGGTGGCCGTGCGATGGGCGCAGGAGATGCCGGAGGATTTCCACGCGCGCTTTTCCGCCCATCGCCGCACGTATTACTACGCGCTGACCTTCGGCCCGACGCGCGCACCGCTGCTCGAAGACAAGGCCGGCTACGTGATGCTGCCGCCTGGCCAATCCCTTGACGTGGCAGCCATGAGCGAGGCTGCACAGGCGCTTGTTGGCGAGCACGATTTCTCGTCTTTCCGTGCGGCCGAATGCCAAGCCAAGTCGCCCGTCAAAACGATGTACTCGATCGAGGTGCGAGGCGAGGGCGAATGGGTATTCGTGCGCATTCGCGGCAGTGCATTCCTCCATCACATGGTGCGCAACATCATGGGGTGCCTGGTGGCGATCGGGCGTGGCCGGCAGCCGGCATCCTGGATGCGCGATGTGCTGGCTGCCCGCCGCCGCGTAGCCGCCGCCCCGACTTTTATGCCCGACGGGTTGTATCTGGCTGAGGTCGGCTATCCTGACGTCTTCTCGTTGCCGGCATCTCCGGCATCGTCCAGCCTGTTTCGTGGCGTGTTCGACGAATACGCCGGCCCGTGAATTCCGCTTCCGCCATGCCGTTGCACCGTACCCGTATCAAGCTGTGTGGCCTGACCCAGCCGGCCGATGTCGACCATGCCGTCGCGCTCGGCGCCGATGCGATCGGGCTCGTTTTCTATCCGCCCAGCCCGCGTTACGTCGCCATCGAGCGCGCGGCTGAGCTGGCGCGCCGCGCTGGTCCATTCGTCACCGTGACCGGCCTGTTCGTCAACGCCAGCGCGGATGATGTGGCGCGGGTGCTCGACCAAGTGCCGCTTACGTTGCTTCAGTTCCACGGTGACGAGTCGGCAGAGCTTTGCGCTGAGATTGCCGGAAAGGTGGGGCTGCCCTGGCTGCGCGCCCTGCGTGTTCAGCCCGGGGCCGATTTGGTAGAATTCGCCGATCGGTTTGCCGCTGCCCAAGGTCTGCTGCTCGACGCATTTGTTGAGGGTTATGGCGGTGGCGGCCACGTCTTCGACTGGACCCTCATTCCTCCGCAATGGCTCCCGCAATCGCCATCCTTGCCAACCACAAGCGCCGCTCCTCGGCTCGTTTTGAGTGGTGGGTTGAGCGCGCAAAACGTCGCTGGCGCGATTGAACGCGTGCGGCCGTACGCTGTTGACGTCAGCAGCGGGATCGAGGCCGCACGGGGCGTGAAAGACCACGCCCGGATGACCGCGTTTGTGCGTGCGGTCCGCGAGGCCGATGCAGCCCAGGGCGCATCGGTTCAGGCTTGAGCCGATCTGGCCGGTTTCTCGCGACGTACGCCTTCCTGAATATCTCCGCCGACAGGTCTTCAACCTGATCTCGGCGGATGCCTCGAGAGATTGCCATGTACAACCTGCCCGACGCCCACGGCCATTTCGGCCCCTACGGCGGTACCTTCGTTGCGGAAACGCTGTCTCACGCGCTCGATGAATTGCGCGACGCCTACGCGCGTTACCAGCACGATCCCGAATTCGTCAAGGAATACGAATACGAGCTGAAGCATTTCGTTGGCCGTCCGTCGCCCATCTATCACGCACGCCGCCTGACCGAACACTGCGGCGGTGCGCAGATCTACCTCAAGCGCGAAGACCTGAACCACACCGGCGCGCATAAGGTGAACAACGTCATCGGCCAGGCACTGCTGGCACGCCGCATGGGCAAGCCACGCGTGATTGCTGAAACCGGTGCCGGCCAGCACGGCGTGGCCACGGCCACGATTGCCGCGCGCTACGGCATGGAATGTGTCGTCTACATGGGCAGCGAAGACGTGCGCCGCCAAGCTGCCAACGTCTACCGCATGAAGCTGCTGGGCGCGACCGTGGTGCCGGTGGAGTCGGGCTCGCGCACACTCAAGGACGCGCTGAACGAAGCGATGCGCGACTGGGTGACCAACGTGGCTGACACCTTCTACATCATCGGCACGGTGGCGGGCCCGCATCCGTACCCGATGATGGTGCGCGACTTCCAGGCCGTGATCGGCGAGGAATGCAAAGTGCAGATGCCGGAGATGACCGGGCGCCAGCCCGATGCCGTCATCGCCTGCGTGGGCGGCGGCTCCAACGCCATGGGCATCTTCTATCCGTATATCGACCATGCCGACGTGAAGCTGATCGGCGTGGAAGCGGCGGGCGAGGGCATCGAAACCGGCCGCCACGCCGCGTCGCTCACGGGCGGCTCACCGGGCGTGCTGCACGGCAATCGCACCTATTTGCTGCAGGATGAGGACGGCCAGATCATCGAGACGCATTCGATTTCGGCCGGGCTCGATTATCCGGGCGTCGGTCCGGAGCACGCCTGGTTGAAGGATGTGCAGCGCGCGGAATACGTCGGTATTACCGACAAGGAAGCGCTGCAGTCCTTCCATGACCTGTGCCGCATGGAGGGCATCATCCCGGCGCTGGAATCGAGCCATGCGCTCGCGTATGCGTGCAAGCTGGCGCCGACGCTGCCCAAGGACAAGATCCTGCTGGTGAACCTGTCCGGCCGTGGCGACAAGGACATGCATACCGTCGCCGAATTCTCCGGCATCAAACTCTAACGGCACTGGCACACGCATGACCGAGCGCGCCATCGACGGCATCTTCAACGAGGACTGCATTACCGGGGTCGGGCATCTGGCCGACGGCAGTGTGGACCTTGTCATCGCCGATCCGCCGTACGGGCTGGGCAAGGATTACGGCAACGACTCCGACAAGCTGTCGGGCGACGCGTACCTCGCCTGGTCCGAACGCTGGATCGATGCGGTGCGGCCAAAGCTGGCGCGCAACGGATCGCTCTACCTGTTCTGCACGTGGCAATACGCGCCCGAACTGTTCGTCATGCTCAAGCGGCGCCTCACGATGGTCAACGAGATCATCTGGGATCGCCGTGTGCCCAGCATGGGCGGCAGCACGCGCAAGTTTTCGTCGGTGCACGACAACATCGGCTTCTTTGCTGCCTCGCGCGATTACTACTTCGACGTCGACGCCGTGCGCATTCCGTACGACGCCGAGACGAAGAAGGCGCGCAGCCGCAAGCGTTTCGAGGGCAAGAAGTGGCTGGAAGTCGGCTACAACCCGAAAGACGTGTGGAGCGTGTCGCGCCTGCACCGGCAAGACCCGGAGCGCGCAGAGCACCCGACGCAGAAGCCGCTGGAACTGGTGGAGCGCATGATCCTGGCAAGCTGCCCGCCGGGCGGCTTGGTGCTGGACCCGTTCCTGGGTAGCGGCACCACGGCTGCGGCATGTGCGCGGCTTGGACGCCGCTTCGCCGGCTTCGAGATCAACGCCGACTATTGCCGCGTGGCACGCGAGCGCGTGGCTGCCGTGCATGCCGCCGCTGCCGCCAACGCCCAACCGACTGAATCGCAGGCGCCTGAGACCATCAAGGTTGCCTGACACACTGATCCCGCTATGTCCCGCATTGCTCAAACTTTTTCGCAGTTGTCCGCACAGGGTCGCAAGGGCCTGATCCCGTTCATCACGGCGGGCGATCCGTACCCCGAGATGACCGTCGACCTGATGCACGCGCTGGTCAAGGGCGGTTCCAACGTCATCGAACTGGGCGTGCCGTTCTCAGACCCGATGGCCGACGGCCCTGTCATCCAGCGTGCGTCGGAGCGCGCATTGGTCAACAAAGTCGGCCTGCGCACGGTGCTGGAGTATGTGCGCACATTCCGCACCACGGATTCAACGACGCCCGTGGTGCTCATGGGCTACGCCAACCCGATCGAACGCATGGGCGTGGATGCCTTTGCCAAGGCTGCATCCGAAGCGGGCGTCGACGGCGTGCTGGTGGTTGACTATCCGCCCGAAGAGTGCGAAGCCTTTGCCAAGACCATGCGCGCCGCCGGCATCGATCCGATCTTCCTGTTGGCGCCCACGTCCACCGAGGCGCGCATCGCGCAGATTGCCCGCGTGGCGAGCGGCTACATCTACTACGTGTCGCTTAAGGGCGTGACAGGCGCGGCCACCATCGACCTGGACGCGGTCGCCGCGCGCATCCCGCAAATTCGCCAGCACGCGAGGTTGCCGGTGGGTGTCGGGTTTGGCATCCGTGATGCGGCAACAGCACGCGCGATCAGCGGTGTGGCGGATGCGGTAGTCATCGGATCCCGCATTGTGCAATTGCTTGAAGAAGCACCTCGCGAACAAGCGGTACAATACTTGACTGATTTCATCGCAGAGATTCGCCAGGCGCTCGACGCCTGATCTCGGCGACACTGCATTCAAGGAGCACGCATGAGCTGGCTGGACAAACTGCTTCCGCCCAAGATCCAACAGACCGATCCGTCGCAACGCAAGGGCATTCCGGAAGGCCTCTGGGTCAAATGCCCGGCCTGCGAGTCGGTGCTGTACCGTACCGACGTCGAAGCCAATCTGCACGTCTGTCCCAAATGCGATCATCACATGCGCATTGGCGCGCGTGCCCGTCTGGACGCGCTGCTGGACGCCGAGGGCCGCTATGAGCTGGGCCAGGAGATCCTTCCGGTCGACGCGCTCAAGTTCAAGGACAGCAAAAAGTACCCCGACCGCATCAAGGCGGCCATGGACAACACCGGCGAGACCGATGCCATGGTCGTGCTGGGCGGCGCCATCCATGCGCTGCCGGTGGTGGTGGCTTGCTTCGAGTTCGAGTTTATGACGGGCTCGATGGGCTCTGTAGTGGGCGAGCGTTTCGCGCGTGGCGCACAGATGGCGCTGGAACAGAAGGTTCCGTTCATCTGTGTGACGGCGTCAGGCGGTGCGCGCATGCAGGAAAGTCTGCTGTCGCTCATGCAAATGGCCAAGACCACTGCGATGGTCCAGAAGTTGGCGGAAGCCAAGTTGCCGTTCATCAGCGTGCTGACCGATCCCACCACGGGCGGTGTGTCTGCCAGCTTCGCCTTCATGGGCGACGTGGTGATCGCCGAGCCCAAGGCAATGATCGGCTTTGCCGGCCCGCGTGTGATCGAGCAGACCGTGCGCGAGAAACTGCCGGAAGGCTTCCAGCGCGCTGAGTTCCTGCTGACGAAGGGCGCCATCGACATGATTGTCGACCGCCGCAACATGCGCCGCGAGATCGCCGAGCTTCTGGCGCTCCTGCAGAAGCAACCGGCCGACGCACTGGCCTGATGCAGCACATCTGTTGAACCGAAGCGCGGGCGTGAGTCCGCGCTTCTTGTTTTTGCGCGGCCCGTTTCCGCGAAGCCGCGCCACTTATTTCGCATGCCTACATTCGACACGTTGCCCGACTGGCTGGCCCACCTGGAAACCGCACACCCGGTCGGCATCGACATGGGCTTGGCCCGCATCAGTCGCGTGCGCGAGGCGCTCGGGCTGGAATTCAAGTCAGTCGTCTTCACGGTGGGCGGCACCAATGGCAAGGGCTCGACCTGCGCGATGCTGGAGGCGATCCTGCTGGCCGCCGGCTACAAGGTGGGTTGCCATACTTCGCCGCACCTGATCGACTTTAACGAGCGTGCTCGCGTAAATGGGGAGATCGCCACAGACGCGATGTTGCTGCCGCACTTTGAGGCGGTGGAGCGTGCGCGCTGCAGCTTCCCCGAGCCCGTCAGCCTGACCTATTTCGAATTCACCACGCTGGCGATCATGCATCTGTTCGCCAATTCGGGGCTCGATGCGGTGGTCCTGGAAGTCGGCCTGGGCGGCCGGTTGGATGCGGTCAACATTATCGATACCGATTGCGCCATCATTACCAGCGTCGATCTCGATCACATGGCCTACCTGGGCGATACCCGCGAGGCGATCGGCTTTGAGAAAGCCGGCATCTTTCGCGCGGGCAAGCCGGCGATCTGCGCTGACCCGGTGCCGCCGATTTCCGTGGCGAAGCACGCCGAGGCCATTGGCGCGGATCTTTGGCTGATCGGCCGCGATTTCAATTTCCAAGGTGACAAGCAGCAGTGGGGCTTTAGCGGCCGCGGGCGCCGTTGGCCGAGCCTCGGCTATCCGGCATTGCGCGGGGCAAACCAGTTGCTGAACGCTTCGGCCGCGCTGGCGGCGTTGGAATCAGTGCGCGACCGGTTGCCGATCTCGGCGCAGGACGTGCGTCTGGGGTTGTCGCAGGTGGTGTTGCCGGGGCGCTTCCAGGTCTTGCCGGGCCGTCCGTCCGTCGTCCTGGACGTTGCGCATAACCCGCACGCGTCGGCTGCGCTGGGGCAGAACCTCGAGAACATGGGTTTCTACCGCTACACCTACGCGGTGTTCGGTGCGATGCAGGACAAGGACATCGCGGGTGTTCTCGGGCACATGCTCGACAAGGTCGATCACTGGTGCCTGACCGACTTGCCGACGCCGCGCGCCGCGAGCGCTGCAAGCCTGGCGCAAGCTCTGGCCGACTGCGGTTTCCACGCAGGCAAGGAATCGAGCGTGAGCACATTCAGCGATCCCGCCACAGCCTATCGCAACGCCATGGAGCGGGCGACCGAGGATGATAGAATCGTGGTCTTCGGATCGTTCTACACCGTTGCCGGCGTGCTGGCGGAGCGCAAGAGTCGCGCGCACTAAAACCGGGGCCCTCATGGGACTGTTTTCCATCTTTTCCTCCCGCAAGAACGCTGAAGGCGAACGCACACGCGGCGCAGCCGCCGGCAGTGCTGCCGATGTGGCTCGCGATGCGGTGCGTGGTTCGCGCGCATCGTCGACTGCTCGCAGCCGCGCCTCCCGTCGCACCGACGATGACGACGACGGCCTTGATCCCGAACTCCCGCAAAAGCAACGCGCTCGCCGTCGGCTGATCGGCGCCTTGGTGCTGGTTGGCGCTGCCGTCATCGTGTTGCCCCTCGTGTTTGATGCCAAGCCGCGCCCCGTGACCGATGCCGTGGCCGTGCAGATCCAGGATCAGCCGGTTGATCGTGGCGCCAAAGCCTCGACCGATGAGCCGAAGGTCGCCAGCCGGCGTTCTGCGTCGCGTCCGGCAGCCTCGTCGACGGATCAGGCGCAGGCGCTTGACCAGGGCGAAGAGGTGGTTGCGAGCAACGACGCGCCGTCGGAGGCTCAGAACCCGCCGGCTGCAACTAAACCGACGACACCGCCCAAGCCTGTCGCCAGCCTGACGCCACCTGCTGAATCCAAGCCCGCGACGAAACCCGCCCAACCGGCAGCCCAGCCCACACAGCAAACGGCCGCAGCGAGCACCGATGCCAACGGCGGCAAGTTCATTCTCCTGATCGGCGCGTTTGCTTCCGAGGACCGCGCCCGCAATTGGCTGGGCAAGCTCAAGGGCGAGAAGATTCCCGGTTACATCGAACACAAGAAGGTGCCTGAGAAGGGCGATCTGGCCTTGCTGCGAGCGGGTCCGTTCAACGATCGTGCATCCGCCGAAGCGGCGCAGAAGCGTGCTGAGCAGATTGGCCTGACGCCAAAACTCGTGCAGCAATGACGATGCGGCCGAACGTGTACTCAGCGCGCTCGTCAGATTTGCTGATTCATCACGCCGCATTCCGCCACAGTCAATCCAAGCCGCTGCCCGATGCAACCGACTTTCTTTGACTACGGTGTGCTGTTCATCATCGTCACATCGGCGCTGATTGGGTTGTTTCGCGGGCTGATCCGCGAAGTGCTGGCGTTGCTCGGGTGGTTGTTTGCCGCGTGGGTGGCGTACACGTTTTCAGGCGTGGCGGCGGGCTGGATGCCGGAATCGCTGCCCGGTGGGCCAGTCGCACGCACCATTCTCGGTTTCGTCCTACTGTTTATCGTGACGGTGATTGCAACTTCGCTGGTGGGTGCGCTGCTCTCGGCGGCCCTGGCGAGCGCGGGGCTCAAGCCGGCGGATCGCGGTCTGGGTATGGTGTTCGGGTTGGCACGCGGTGGCGTGATCATCCTCGTACTGATGACGGTGGCCGGTTTTACCAGCCTGCCTGAGCAGCCGTTCTGGCGCGATGCGATGACAAGGCCTTACGCGGAGCAGGCAGCACAGGCGGCCAAGCCGTTGTTGCCACCGGATGTCGCGAAGTATGTTCACTATTGATCTGGAGCGTCTGGCCACAAGCTAGGCAATCCGGGAAGCTTTTTCGGCGCCCGCAACGGGTGTGGGCGCCACCAAATACGTTCTCGCTGGAGTTCGACATGTGCGGTATCGTTGGGGTGGTCTCAGCCACGCCCGTCAATCAGCTGATCTACGACAGTCTGTTGCTCCTGCAACATCGCGGGCAAGACGCGGCGGGCATTGCCACCGCTTCGGGCAGCACTTTCCACATGCACAAGGCCAACGGCATGGTGCGTGACGTGTTCCGCACGCGCAACATGCGCGGTCTGCCGGGTACGAGCGGCATTGGTCAAGTGCGCTATCCGACCGCAGGTTCCTCCAGCGAGGAAGAGGCCCAACCGTTCTATGTCAACGCGCCGTTCGGCATCGTGCTGGCACATAACGGCAACCTGACGAACTCGGATCAACTGCGCGATGAGATGTTCCGGCGCGACCGCCGCCATATCAACACGCAGTCCGACTCCGAAGTGCTGCTCAACGTGCTGGCCGACGAGCTGCAACGCGCCAGCAACGACATCCCGCTGAATCGCGACTCCATCTTCACGGCGGTGGAAGGCCTGCACCGCCGCGTGCGCGGTTCGTATGCCATCGCTGCCGAGATTTCGGGCTACGGCGTGCTGGCTGTGCGTGACCCGTTCGGTATCCGTCCGCTCGCGCTGGGCAGCCAGGAAACGCCGGATGGCGACATCGAATACATGGTTGCCTCGGAATCGGTGGCGCTGGAAGGCATCGGCTTCAAGTTCGAGCGCGATGTGGCTCCTGGTGAAGCCATCTTCATCGACCTCGAGGGCAAGCTGCACACCAAGCAATGCGCCGCGAACCCGGTGCTTTCACCGTGCATTTTTGAATACGTGTACCTCGCCCGTCCGGACTCCCGCATGGACGGCGTGTCGGTGTACGACGCACGCCTGCGCATGGGCGATTACCTCGCCGAGAAGATCAAGCGCGAGGTGACCGACAAGATCGACGTGGTGATGCCGATTCCGGATTCGTCGCGTCCGGCCGCAATGCAAGTGGCCAACCACCTGGGCGTGCCGTATCGCGAAGGCTTCTTCAAGAACCGCTACGTGGGCCGCACCTTCATCATGCCGGGCCAGGCGGTGCGCAAGAAGTCCGTGCGCCAGAAACTCAACGCCATGGCGATCGAGTTCAAGGACAAGAACGTGCTGATCGTCGACGACTCCATCGTGCGGGGTACGACGTCGTCGGAGATCGTGCAGATGGCGCGCGATGCCGGTGCGAAGAAGGTGATCTTCGCTTCGGCTGCGCCGCCGGTGAAGTTCCCGAACGTGTACGGTATCGATATGCCGACGCGCGGCGAACTGGTCGCTTATGGCCGCACGCACGAAGAGATCGCCAAGATCATCGGCGCAGACCAGCTTGTGTACCAGGACGTGGAAGACATGAAGCGTGCCGTACGCGACGTCAATCCGGAGCTGAAGGATTTCGATGCGTCATGTTTTGACGGCAAGTACGTGACGGGGGACATTGACGAGGCGTACCTCGATCGTCTGGAGGCCGCGCGCAACAGCTCGGCCAAAGCCGACCGTGAGAATGCGCAGAACGATGATCCGCGTACGCAATTGCATCTGCAGCGCTCCGCCGTGAACGAGTAAATCTCGAATGCAGCAAAAAAAAAAGCCCGTCATTGCGACGGGCTTTTTTTGTTGGCTGTCCGGACCGCGCCTTACTTGAGCATGCGACGACGCAGCAGCCACAAGCACAGCAGCAACGCGCCAACGGCGTAGAGCAGCAACACGCCGAGGTGCAGCAGGATGTTGTCGGGCGTGCGGCCCAGCATCAGTGGGCGGATCAGGTCCACCGCGTGCGGCAACGGCAGCACGCTCGTCGCCGCGCGCACCGGTGCCGGCAGTTGCGACAGCGGAAAGAACACGCCCGAGAGCAGCATCATCGGCGTGATCACCAGCGTCTGGTAGAACATGAAGAAGTCGTAGTTGGGCGCAAGCGCCGTCATGTTCATCGCCAGGCAGGCAAAGGTGAAGCCGGTCAGCACGATGACGGGCAGGGCGAGCAGCGCCTGCGGCATCGACGCATACCCGAGCGCACCTGCGACCAGCATGATCGCCAAGCCCGAAAGCACCGACTTGCTGGCAGCCCAGAGCAGCTCGCCGAGGACGACGTCGCCCAGGCTGAGCGGCGCGTACAGAATCGCCTCCCACGTGCGTTGCACATGCATGCGCGAAAACGCGGAGTACATCGCCTCAAAGCTCGCAGACATCATCGTGCTGGACGCCACCGTGCCGGCCGCCAGGAATGCGATGTACGACACGCCGTCGACGCGCCCGACCAGCAGGCCCAGGCCGAGCCCAAGGCCGAACAGGTAAATCATCGGGTCAGCCAGATTGCCTGCCATCGATGGAATGGCCAGCTTGCGCCACACCATGAAGTTGCGCAGCCAGACGTACTGCCAGTTGCGGAAGTTCAATGGCAGCAGCGGCTGTGGAAAGGCTTGTTTCTGCGTTGGGGTGAGTGCAGTTTCAGTAGACATGGGCGGTTCTCTCAGTCGCGCATTTCGCGGCCGGTCAGGCGCAGGAACACATCTTCGAGATTGGCCGGGCGGTGCAGGTAGCGCAGCCCAGGCATGGTGTGCGTTTCTGCCTGCGTGCGCAGCGCGGCCACCAGCGGCTGCGGATCGCGTGCATAGCAGAAGAGCGTTTCGCCACTGGTTTCGACGCGATCAGCGAGCGGTGTGAGCAGCGTGCGCAGGGCGTTGAGGTCGTCACCGTAGACTTCAACGACGTCGCAGCCGATTTCGCGTGCGATGAGTTCTTGAGGCTTGCCTTGCGCGATCTTGCGGCCGTTGTCGATCACGCAGAGCTCATCGCACAGGCGCTCGGCTTCTTCCATGAAATGCGTGGTCAGCAAGATGGTCTTGCCGGCGGCGAGCAATGAGCGCAGGCGCTCCCAGATCAGGTGCCGCGCTTGCGGGTCGAGCCCCGTGGTGGGCTCGTCCATGACGAGGATGTCGGGATCGTTGATCAGCGCGCGTGCGACCGTCAGCCGCCGCTTCATGCCGCCCGAGAGCGCGCGCACAGGCGCATCGGCTTTCTGTTCGAGCCGCGCAAACTCCAGCAGGGTAGGGATGCGCTCGCGGATGGTGGCAGACGACAGGCCAAAGTAGCGTCCGAAGATGCGCAGGTTTTCCGAGACGGAGAAATCAGGATCGAGATTGTCGAACTGCGGCACGACGCCCACGCGCATGCGTGCACGGTGTGCGGCTTCGGGGACGGGTTCGTCGCACAGTCTCAGGCTGCCCGCATCGGGCATCGTCATGCCGAGCAGCATGCGCAGCGTGGTCGTCTTGCCGGCGCCGTTGGGGCCGAGCAGGCCAAAGCACTGGCCGCGCCGAACGCTGAAGCTCAGGTTGTCGACGACAGTCTGGTCGCCGTAACGTTTGCGCAGGCCTTCGACGCTGAGGATCGGTGTGCTGCTCACGCCAAAACCTTCTTGCTCGTATCGCACATTGCCTCCGTTGCAAAACGCCGATTATGCGCCGGCATTCGCATATGCGTATGAGGGGAATGTGCAATGGCAGTGCGCCGCTCTCAGGCAACAAAAAGGGCCAGGCGATATGGCCTGGCCCGAGCTTGCAGCGCGCGCATCGCTGCGCGCTTGGGGGCTACTTGGTGACGGCGTTACCGACCACGCCACCCAGTGCCGCACCACCCAGCGTGGCGCCCGGACCGCCCCAGATGGCCGCCCCGGCGACACCACCTGCGGCTGCGCCTAGCGCAGTATTGCGCTGCTTTGGCGTCATGTCCGCGCATCCGCTGACGGATGCCAATGCGGCCGCCAGAATCAAGGATACGAAGGCACGCATAACAAACTCCTTTTGTCGTCTGTGTATCTTCATTCAAGAACACGCACGCCAGTATGTGCAGGTCAGGTTGCCTGAAAGGCGTGTCAGCCAATTCCCACACCTTCAGCGCGGCTGCGGAGGACAAAGTTCCCCCGGGCATCAGGCCTTGGCAGGCTTTGGCTGACGCTCGTACTTGAATTCGGGCAGCGCCTTGATGGCGTCTTTGGTCGCGCCCGGCAGCACAATCCTGCCTTGGTCGTACTGGAACTGATTCACGGGAATGGCCACGTCATGACGGCCCACGCCCACGAAGCCGCCCGCACCAACGATAGCGAACGAGACGGCATTCTCGGGCGTCAAGATCAAGTCCTGCACATTGCCGACCTTCTCCTTGGCCTCGTTGTAGACCGGCTTGCCGAGCACCTGCTTCTTCACACTCACGCCTTTGATGACGGCATCGAGTTCAGTAACGGATACCCCTAGCGCAGCGTGGCCAGCAACTTGTGCGAAAGCCTGCGGTGTGGCGGCAATGGAAGCGCTAGCGATCAGGGCAGCGGCGAGACGTTTCATCGTGACTCCGTGGTTTGGTGAATGAGGCGTTCGACTCTAACGCGCACATGGCCGGCACCGCAGGCGAAGACGTCCGAAACGCATGTAGGACAAACGGGTGAGGTCAAAGAAATCGGCGTCGCGCGCAGCTACACTGAAACGCCCGGCACATGCTGGACGTATTTACCGATCTCACGAGGGAGTAACCGACATGATGACTCTGGAGCAACTCGGCGTTCTGCAACGATCGCAGCTCGAAACCTGGATGGCCGTCACGGAAGAGGCCGTAAACGGCGTCAATCGCCTGATCGGGCTCAATCTGCAGGCCCTCAAGACCGGTCTCGGCGAGACGGAACACTGCTTGCACGACGCCGCAGGTGCGCAGGACGCAGGCCAATGGTGGAACGCACAAGCGCGTTATCTGCAACCGGCCGGCGAACGCGTCTCGGGCTATACGCGCAACTTTGTTGAGATCGGCGTCGAGACGCAGAACGGGATCGCCCGCGCCTTGCAGCAACACGGTGACGAAGTGCGCCGGCAATGGGGCTTCGTCGCGGAAAATTTTGTGGACGCCGCGCCTCCTGGCGCCGAGGCCGCCGTGAATTTCTTCAAAGCATCGGTCGGCCTGGAGGTGGCTGCGGCAGAGGCGGCTGAAGAGGCCGGTGCGAGCCGTATCCCGAGTCCAAGTGACGTAGCCGCCAGGGACGGCACTGCACGCTAAGGCTCCTCTGTACGGGTGAGAAGCGTCGGCGTGGGCCGACAGTCATTTCGGTACAGTCCTACAAAAGGGCGCGGGCGGAGGTCGACACTCTGCCCATGCGCGCGTCTTTACACTTCCTACATGCCTATCAACATGTGGGAGGTTGTCATGCCCTATCTCGTTGCGTGGCTCTTGGGTGTTCCCGCGCTTGTGTTGCTGGTGATCTGGCTCTTCGTGCATTGACACGAGGCTGGGCCAATCCAATACGAACCGGAGGACACATGACTTTCCGAGACGACTGCAAAATCGAGGTATCTGCCTATGAACTCTCGCCGCAAGCTTGGCGCGCCGAAGTGAGCATCTTGCGCGCCAGCAACGGTGAGACCCTCTTAGCCCGTACAACCGTGCGCGAATCGGCGAATACGTATCCGAGCGCGGCGAGCGCGCTGGAAGCCGCGCGAGCGTATGCCGAGGCGATGATCGCCTCCGGCGAATTCGACTGCAGCCCCGCGCTTGACTGACGGAGCGACCCTTATTGGGTGGTGTTACGTTCTGTTACTAATTCGCCAGCACCGTATCACCTGTGTCAGCGGCTCTGAATACAATACAGATACCGTATTTCGCGCCGGCTACGGATTCGCCCGGCGCTTCAGCTGCAGATGATGAAGATGATTCGACGCAATGTGCTGTGGATTGCAGGTGCAGCCGCACTGGCAGTGCTGGCCGTGCCGCAGATGGCGTCGGCGCACGTGAGCGTCGGCATCGGGTTTGGCGTGCCGGTGGCCCCTGTGTATGTGGCCCCTGCACCGGTGTACTACCCACCGCCGCCTCCGCCTCCGGTCTACTACGCGCCACCGCCGCCGGCGTATTACGCACCGGCGCCTGTGTATTACGGTCCGCCCGCTTACGGCCCGGCACCTGTTGTGGTGGGCGCAGGCTGGTACCGTTGGGGCCCGCGTTATCGCTGGTACGATGGCCGTCACTGGGGCCGCTGGCGCTAAGCGGCGCACCCGCCTAGAGAAAGGCTCCTTCGGGAGCCTTTTTCCTTGGGCGGCAGGTGCCAGCGTGGCACGCCATGTGCGTCGATTTGGATGACGGGTAAGCGCGCTACCGCCCCGTGACAAAGCAGCGCGGTGCAGAACTGGGCGCTCGCTACCCGGTCGATATGACGTCCGCGTGAACGACGCGGACACGTGTGCCGCAGCGGCGCACGTCATGTTCGCAGTGTCATGACCGAAGGAGTCCTCATGCAAGTCACCACGCAACGCTTTGCAACGCGCACCTTGGTTGCGGCCGCAAGCGGCTTGGCCCTCGCGCTAGGCGCGGCGGTCGCGCACGCCGGTTCGATCGATCCGTATCAGACTACCCACAAGGTGAGCCGCGCCGATCCGTACACTGACGGTGCCAAGGTAAGCCGCGCTGATCCGTACACCGATGGCGCGAAGATGGGGCGTGCCGATCCCTATACCGACGGTGCGAAGATGGAACGCGCCGATCCGTACACCGACGGCGCCTGCACTGATCGTCAACCGTAAAGGAGCAGCGGCAGGGTCGCTGCCGCATCGCAACATCAAGCCCGGGCGATACCCGGGCTTTTTCTTTGTGCATCTTTCTGACGCTTGCCGCGTGTTAACGTTGGCTCGCAAGGGACGCAAGAAACGCTCGCGTATGGCGCAGGCGGAACGATACTCAACGATACTGAAGCGCAGGAATGTATCGGCTCTTTTGCGTCATTGGTGCACGATCATGCTGTGGAAGCGAACGATGCCGATGGCATACTTTTGCCTGATACGGGCTTTACGCAGCCCTTGCGCCTTTTGCATTACAACCACCAAGGAGAACGTCATGAAAACGAAACCGTGCCTGTGCCAGGACGATGTCACCAAGATCCTGGACGCTGCCGAGAAAGAAGCGCGTGCGCACCAATGGAACGTGACGATTGCCGTGGTGGACGATGGGGGCCATCTGATGGGCCTGCGCCGCATGGACGGCTGCGCCACCATCTCGGCATACATCGCTCCGGAAAAGGCGCGTACCGCAGCGCTGGGCCGTCGCGAGTCGAAGATCTACGAAGACATCATCAACAACGGCCGCATTTCGTTCCTGTCGGCGCCGCATCTGCAGGGCATGCTTGAAGGCGGTGTGCCTGTGATGGTGGAAGGCGTGTGTGCCGGTGCGGTCGGTGTGTCGGGCGTGAAATCCACGGAAGATGTGGTGATCGCCAAGGCGGGCATTGCCGCTGTGAACGTGATCTGCTGATACGCAATCACGGCAATCGAATCAACAAAGGGAAGGGCGCGGCAATGGTCGCGCCCTTTTTCTTTGGGCGCGCCGCAATGCGGGGAAAGAACGGCATGGCTGGCAATCGTCTGGCGATGCGAAATGACGAGGGCTGGCTAGGGCCGAATGTCTCCTGAGAGAGACGTCCCCACAAAAGCCGGTGCGTGTTGCAGTGTTACTTGGTCAGAATCAGCTTGCCGAAGCGCGTCACGCGCAGCGTGTAGATTGCCCCGTTGTGGCGGATGGCCACGGCGTTCTGGCCGGCAAAGAGTTGCTCGGAAGTCATCACCCGCGTGTCACCGATGGCAGACGGGATATCCCGCACGGCTTCGGGTGCCGCTGATGCGGCCTCCGTTGCGGGCGCGGCATTCAGATCGGCGGGGCGTTTGCGAGCCACGATGACGTGACGACGACGCGTCACGGTACGTCCTGCGTCTTGGTGTTCGGCAACATTCATAGCAATGTCCTGGCGAGCGAAAAACGAGGCTGGGGCGCTGGCTGAAGTCAGCCCAGCGAATTCCAGATAGGGTAAATGAGAATCGTTATCACTACAAGTGTGATCTGAGAATGCGCTGATCCGTGCTCGAAAAAAAACCGGGCGCGTGGCCCGGTTGCGTTAGGTCATGAGGCGACGAACCCTCGAAGACGAGGTTCGTTGGGCACGGTGATGCGTGCCGCTTAGTGCTGCGGCTCCGTCACGAAGCCGATGCGGGAAAGCCCGCCGCGTTGGATGGAAGCCATCACCTGCGCTACACGCTCGTAGCGCACGTTGCGGTCAGCGCGCAGGTGCATTTCCGGCTGCGGCTGCTGCTGCGCGGCCTGGGCGATGTCGGCCTGCAGCGTGGCCTCGTCAACCGGCTGGTTGTTCCAGAACACCTGGCCGTCTGCGTTGATCTCGACGTTCACGCTTTGCGGCTTGGCGTCGTCGGGTTTGTTGGACGCGCGCGGCAGGTCGATCTTCACCGCATGGTTGATCACCGGAATGGTGATGATGAAGATGATCAGCAGCACCAGCATGACGTCGACCAGCGGCGTCATGTTGATCTCGCTCATCACCTCGTCGTCGCTGTCGAAAGATCCGAAGGACATGGCCTCTCCTTACTGCTGCTTGACCGCCGCCAGACGCACGCCGGCGTCGTCACGCGAACTGCCCGGGCGCAGGCGCGCGCCGGTCACAAAGTAAGCGTGCAGGTCATGCGCAAAGCGGTTGAGCTTGGCGATGATGGCCTTGTTGCCGCGCGTGAGGGCGTTGTAGCCGAGCACCGCCGGAATAGCCACGGCCAGACCGAAGGCCGTCATGATGAGCGATTCGCCCACGGGGCCAGCCACCTTGTCGATGGTCGGCACGCCCACGGCGCCGATGCCGAGCAGGGCGTGATAAATACCCCACACCGTGCCGAACAGGCCGACGAACGGTGCAGTTGAGCCGACCGATGCCAGCACAGCCAAGCCCGATTGCATTTGGCCCACGGCCTCATCGATGGCGCTCTTGAGCGAGCGCGTGATCCAGTCGGAGATGTCCATCACATCGTGCAGCTGCGGCTGGCTCGCGCGGTGGTGCTGCGCGGCCTCGCGGCCGGTCTGCGCCAGCGTGTGGAACGGGTTGTCCTTGGGCGAGCCCAGCGTCTGCATGGCGTGATCGAAATCGTCCGAGTGCCAGAAACGCTTTTCAGCGCCTTGCGCCATCGACTTCAGACGCACGATGTCCCACGCCTTGGTGAAGATGACGATCCACGAGGCGAGCGACATGATGAGCAGCAGAATCGCCGTCGCGCGCGTGACGATATCGCCTTGTGTCCAGAGGTGAGAAAGACCGAGTTCCTGCATGATGAATGTCCTGAATTGAGCGAGAGGCTAAGCGAGAAGCGGAATCGAATTAGTTATCGAGCTTGAAGACGAACGGCTTGCTGGCCACCACGGGCACGGCATGGCCGTTCTGCTTGTAAGGGCTGCACTTGATGGCGCGCGCGGCATCGGTGGCGGCACGGTCAAGGCGCGGCGAGCCGGACGACGAGGTGACTGCCACGTTGGTGACTTCGCCGGCCGTGCCGATGGAGATCTTGACCATGGCGCGGCCTTCTTCGCCCATTTTCTGCGACATGCTGGGATACACGAGCGGCGGATCGCTGCATTGGATGTCGTTGATGCCGACGCTGATCGGGCCAGATGAAACCGGTGCCGGTGCGGGAGCAGGTTCTGGAGCCGGTGCCGGCGGCGTGGGCGGTGCGGCAGGCACCACGGGCGCGTTGTCCGACGGCGGCAGTGTGGGGGTCGGCATCGGCGTGGGCTTGGGTTGCGCGACCGGCTTGACGATGTTGACGGGCTTGGGAGCCTCTTGCTTGACCGGCTGCTGCTTGGGCGGCTCCGGTTGCTTGATCGGCTCAGGCGCGGCCGGAATGATGTGCGCCTGGATTTCGAGCGGTTCTTCGACAGGCGGGCGCGGGGCGATCAAGCCAAGCTGGATCAGCATCAGCACGCCCGCGTGCAGCAACAGTACGACCACCAGAATCTTGAGAGTACGAGGGTGAATCATCAACGACCGGGAATCGAAAGCAGAAAAAAGGAATGCAATGCGATGGTGGTGGGATGAACAACGAAAGCGGCACAGCGTCAGCGCTTGCCGAAGACGATCAGTGAAACCCCAATGCTGATGAGCAGACTCAGGAGCAATTCCATGGCGCCTAGCGTTGAAGCTGGCGGGGTCGCCGCCAGCGTGACAGGTATTGTAGGCCTGCAACTGCAACAGTGTTGCGACAACCGAGCACAGTTTGCGTTCAGCCTATTGTGTCGATAGGTAAAGTATAAACGATAATGATTCCTATTTGCGCACAAATTCCCTCTCTTTCGTGGGGTGAGGCTCACGTCCAGACGGCTGATGGCGAGAAACTGCCTGTGCAGGCGGTTGGCCATTCGAGGCGCTGCGGGCTCGCAACTTGCAAAGACACGGGTCCACCCGGGGTACGCTGTGTGCGCAAACGCGCTAGGATGAAAATCATTCAAACACGGTGACCGGCCGGCCAACCGTGAAACGGGGAAGAAGGGGGCGACCATGGATGAAGCCAACCTCAACATGGACGACGCTGACGACGATGGCACGTTCGTCCCCACGGGCGGCAGGCAGCCGCAGGCGCTGTTGTTGTCGTCGCTGGATTCCATGTGCGCGCAGTTTGCGCTGCGCACGGTCTGCGCGATGGGCCTGCGCTTCAACCTGCGCACCAATATCAACGACATCCTCACCGTGTGCGCGCCGGAGCTGATCTGGCCCGTGACGGTCATTCAGCGGCTGCAGCGCTTTCTGTCTGCACGCTGCGCCGACATGCCGGGCTGGCGCGCGGTCGGCAAGCTCGACCTGCCCACCTTCATGGACCGCCACGGCCAGTGGAGCAGCGCCTTCGACGAAGGCTCGCTCTTCTATTACCTCGACGAGTACGTCAAGCATCACGCCAAGGACATGTTCACGGTGTTCGGCGCGTCGTGCGATGCGCTGGGCGAGCGGCTCTCCGGTGAACGTGTCCTGCTCGTCGGCAACATCGACATGCTGGCCCGCGTGCTCGGCCTGCCGCCGCACGAACGCGCGCTGCTGCTGTTTGCTTCCCTGGTGAAATACAAGCGCGATCTGCGCGCAGTGATGGTCGATTGCAAGGTCGCGCACAGCCAGGAAGCGTTTCAGCTGCTCGCCAGCCTGGCGGGGGCGAGCACGTCCGAAGTTGCTGCGTCATTGCGGCCCGGTTCGCGGCTGGAGACGTTGGGTCTGATCGAGCCTCCGCTGCCCGAGAACAGCGTCACCGACCTGGGCGATCTGATGCGCATCTCCGACCGCCTGCTGCACGTGCTGCTGGGCGACTACGCTAGCGAGGCGGACATGATGGCCGTCTTCACGCGTCCGGCACCGCCGACCACGCTGTCGCAGTCCGATTACCCGCATGTGGAAACCGATGCGCGCTACCTGACCGCGCTGTTGGAGAACGCGTCGCAGCAACGCGCTTCGGGCGTGAACATCCTGCTGTACGGCGCGCCGGGCACCGGTAAGACTGAGCTGGCCCGCGTGCTGGCGCGCGACGCCGGTTGCGAACTGTACGAAGTGGATTGCCTCGACAAGGACGGCAATAGCCTCACGGGCAAAGACCGCTACCGCTCGCTGCAGGTGTCGCAGGCATTCCTGCGCGGGCGGCCCGGCGCCGTGCTGCTGTTCGACGAGGTGGAGGATGTATTTCCCGGCCCGACGCGTGAGCTGATGAGCCTCTTCGGCCACGAAGAGCCGCGTGGCTCCGTCAACGGCAAGGCGTGGGTGAACCAGACGCTGGAGCAGAACCCCGTGCCGGTGATCTGGGTGTCGAATTCCATCCGCCAGATCGACCCGGCGTACCTGCGCCGTTTCCAGTTCCATCTTGAGCTGAAGGTGCCGCCGGCGACGGTGCGCGAGAGCATCATCCGCAAGCACCTGGAGGGGCTGGAGGTGTCGGACGCGTTCATGGCCAAGCTGGCGGCGCGCAAGACGCTCACACCTGCGCAGATCGATTCTGCTGCCCGCTTTGCCCGCCTGACGCAGCCGGCCATGGAGGAGTCCGCTGAGTCACTGATCGAGCGTCAGCTCGACCACGCGGATCAGGCGATGGGCTTGCGGCCAGACGTGCAGGCGCATCGCGTCGT
Source organism: Ralstonia mojiangensis (assembly GCF_023955645.1). Taxonomy (NCBI): domain Bacteria; kingdom Pseudomonadati; phylum Pseudomonadota; class Betaproteobacteria; order Burkholderiales; family Burkholderiaceae; genus Ralstonia; species Ralstonia mojiangensis. The sequence goes on from NZ_JAMXHU010000001.1 coordinate 928,178, forward strand.
GACCGAATACAAGCTGGATTATCTGAACCTGGAGACACGGTTTTCCGTCGAACGCATCATCGAAGCACTGCGCGCGCGGCGACGCGGCACGCTGTGCTTCTACGGGCCGCCGGGCACGGGCAAGACGGTGCTGGCTGAACACATTGCTGCGCAGCTCGACATGCCGTTGATGATTCGCCGTGCGTCGGACTTGATGAGCAAGTACGTCGGCGAAACCGAGCAGCAGATTGCGGCGATGTTCTCGCGAGCCGAAGAAGAACGTGCACTGCTCCTGCTCGACGAGGCGGACAGTTTCATGCAGAGCCGCCAGGGCGCGGTGCGCAATTACGAGGTGTCGGAAGTCAACGAGATGCTGCAGGGCATGGAGCGCTTTGACGGCATCTTCGTCTGTACGACCAACTTGTTTGATCGTATTGACGAAGCGGCGCTGCGGCGGTTTGCGTTCAAGATCCGCTTCAAGCCGCTGGTGCGTGCGCAGCGCGAGCAGATGTTCATTGCGGAAGCGCTGGGCGGCAAAGCCGAGGCGCTCAAGCCTGTGTGGCGCGAGATGCTGGCGTCGCTCGACATGCTCACGCCGGGCGATTTTGCGGTGGTCAAGCAGCAGTCTTTGCTGTTGGGCGAGACGCTTGACCCGGAATCCTTCCTCGCACAACTGCGACAGGAGCATTCCATCAAGCCGGAACTGCGCGAGCGGCGTTCCATCGGATTCACACCGCGCTGACGCTTAACGCATATCAAGCGCATGCAGAGGCGGCTGCGCTAACGTGGTCGGCTAGATAGATATCCGGCCGGCCCGATGTCAACTGCCCCCACGCTTTTCTACGAACGCATGCCGCCCGCTGGCGTGGTGTTCGGCTGCCTGCTGCCGGTGCCGTGGGTGGGCGCCGCGGCGGGTCTTCTATTAGCGCTGGGGCCATCCGCGGGTTTGCCTGACCGATTCGCGCCGCTGTCGCTCGCGCTGGTTCATGCCTTGGCCGTGGGCGTGCTTTTTCCGGCGATGCTCGGTGCGCTATTTCAATTGCTTCCCGTGGTGGCCGGCGTGCCTGTGCGTGGCGCGAGATGGGTTTCGCCATGGGTGGCGCTCTCGTGCGTGGCAACGGCATCTGCACTGGCGACCGGTTTCCTGGGCGCAAATCATCGCGCGTTCGTGCTGGCTGCATGGATGGGGGCGCCGCTGCTGGCCGTGCCCGCTGCGTTGATCGTCCTTGCGGGCATGCGCGTGGTGCAGACGCGCGCCACGCACGCGACGGTGCGAACACTGCGCCGCATCGGCTGGGCCGTGTTGGCAACGCTGGCGAGCGGCGCGACGCTTGCCACGGCCTTGGCCAGCGGATGGTTTGCGCTATCCCCCGGCCTGCTGGCTCTGCATGTCGGCTGGGGCCTCGGCGGTTGGCTGGCCACGTTGGTCGCGGGCGTGGCGTCGACAGTGTTGCCGATGTTCTGGCAGACGCGGCGTTTGCCGGAGCGCTGGCATCGGCTGATGCCGTGGTGGCTGTGGGCGCCGCTGATCATTGGCAGTCTGCGGGGCGTCGGGCGCGGCGCGGTGCTTTGGCAATCGTGGGGCTGGCTCGCCGTGGCAGCGCTGGCGATGGTGGGCGCGCAGGCAGTGCGCAGCGCGCGCCGTCGGCACGATCCGGGCTGGCGGCTGTGGCTGGCGGCTTCCGTCGCTTGGCTGGTGGTTCCCGTGCTGGGTCTGACCGCGTCTTGGCTGCCAGCAGACTGGCCCGTCGCGTGGGAGATGGGCGTGCTGGCGCTCGTGGGCGGCGGCGTGCTGCCTGTCAACGCGATGCTCGGCAAGATCATCCCGTTCATGATCTGGATGCATCTGCGCAGGCGGGTGCCGCGGCATGTGCGGCTGCCGGCTATGCAAACGTTGATCGGCGAGCGGCAACAGCATTGGCATGCCCGCCTGCTCCTGCTCGTGTTGCTGGCGCTGTTGCTGGTGCCGTTGCAACCTCAACGAATGGCGGTGATCGCCGGCGTGCTGTTCGCGCTGTCGCACGTGTGGCTGGGTGCGATGCTGTGCCGGGCGCTGCTGACGTTTCGCCGTGTCTCGCGAGCGTTTGCGCCCGGTTGACGGAACGCAAAACCACATTGGCGGACAAGTCGCAGACTGGCCGCCATGACACAGAACGCTTCCCCAATTGAACTGGTGGCGCCAGCGGGCAGCCTGGCCGCACTCAAGGCGGCCGTGGAGGCCGGGGCCGACACCGTCTACCTCGGCTTGAAGAATGCGACCAACGCACGCAACTTCGCCGGCCTGAACTTTACCGAGAGTGACATCCGCGCTGGCGTTGAATATGCGCATCGAAAAGGGCGCCAGGTGCTGTTTGCCATCAACACGTTTCCGCAGCCGGGCCGCGCCATCGAGTGGCGCATGGCCGTCGATGCCGCCTACATGCTGGGCGCCGATGCCGTCATCCTGGCCGACCCTGGCTTGATGGCCTATGCGCGCGACCGCTATCCGAACCTTCGGCTGCACCTGTCAGTGCAGGGTTCGGCCACGCATGCCGGCGCCATCGAGCTGATGCGCGAGCAGTTCGGCATCCACCGCGCTGTGTTGCCGCGTGTGCTGACCTTGACCGAAGTCGAACGCGTGATCCAGCAGACGTCGGTGCAGATCGAGGTGTTCGGCTTTGGCAGTCTGTGCGTGATGGCCGAAGGGCGTTGCCTGTTGTCGTCGTATGCCACGGGTGATTCGCCCAACAACAAGGGCGTGTGTTCGCCAGCGCATGCGGTGCGCTGGGTGGAGCGCGACGGCAGCCTGGATGCACGCCTGAACAACATCATGATCGACCAATACGCACCGGGCGAACCGGCTGGGTATCCGACGCTGTGCAAGGGGCGATTCCTCGTCGACGGCGAGATCGACCACGTGCTGGAAGAGCCCACGAGCCTCAATGCGCTCAGCCTGTTGCCCCGGTTGATCGCCATGGGCGTGTCGGCAATCAAGATCGAGGGGCGCCAGCGCAGTCCGGCGTACGTTGCGCAAGTAGTGGCTACGTTGCGCGCCGCATTGGATGCGGCACAGGCGGACCCGGCGCGCTTCTCCGTCAAGCCCGACTGGCAGGCGGCACTCGTGCGTCACGCAGAAGGCGCGCACGTCACGCAAGGCGCGTTTGATCGCCCCTGGAAATAGAAAGGCACATCATGTCCTACGAAATTTCGCTTGGTCCGCTGCTGTATTACTGGCCGCGGCTACAGACATTCGACTTTTACACGGAGGTCGCCGCCAGCCCCGTCGACATCGTCTACGTGGGCGAGACGGTCTGCAGCCGCCGCCACGAATTGCGGGCGGACGACTGGCTCGATATCGCGGCCATGCTGCGCGAGGCGGGCAAATCGGTGGTGCTATCGACGCGCACGCTCATCGAAACGAGTGCCGAGGCACAGGCGTTGCGCAAGCAATGTCAGCAGGACGACTGGATGGTCGAAGCCGGCGAGCTTGGCGCTGTGCGGTTGCTGAACGGCCGGCCATTCGTTGCAGGACCGCATTGCAACGCGTATCACGGCGCGACGCTGGCATGGCTGGCCGGGCTGGGTGCCGTGCGTGCGGTCATGCCGCTGGAGATGAGCCAGACCACACTGGCCGATCTGATGCATGAGAGGCCTGCCGACTTGGCAATCGAAGCGATGGTGTGGGGGCGCTTGCCGCTGGCATTTTCTGCACGCTGCTTTACGGCGCGGCACTTTCGCCTCAACAAGGACGACTGCGGCTTCCGCTGCATCGAGCATCCGGATGGCCTGGCCGTGCGCACGCGCGAAGGGCAGGAGTTTCTCGCCATCAACGGTATCCAGACGCAATCGGGGCAATGTCTCGACATTCTCGATCAGGCGCCCGCGCTGTCTGCGCTGGGCGTGAAGGTGCTGCGTGTCAGCCCGCAATCGCAAGGCACGCTGGACGCCGTGGCTGCACTGGATGCCCTGCGCCTAGGTCTGCCCGTGCAAGACGTGCAGCCGCCCGAGGGCATCGGTCGCTGCAACGGCTATTGGCACGGGCAGTCAGGCATTGAATGGCTGGAGGCGCCGCAATGACGCGACTGCGCCCACCCGAAGTGCTTGTTCGCATGGCGCGCCGCCTGCCGGCACCAGTGACGTCGTTTCCCTTCGTGATGGGGCTCGATTTGGCTCGCCGCCTGTCTTGGCTCACGCCGCCCCCGGAACTGGAAGGGCGGCGCTTTGCCATCACCGTAGAAGATCTCGGCCTGCGCGCCTGCTTTTGCTGCCGCGGTGGAGCGTTCCACACGCTTTCCGCTTCAAGCCCAGAACCCGAACTGGAGTTGCGTGCCGGCGTGGGCGATTTCGTTGCGCTCATTCGTGGCACTGCCGACGCAGATACGCTGTTTTTCCAGCGCCGCCTCAAGATTGCGGGCGACACGGAGCTTGGGCTGATCGTCAAGAACTGGCTCGATGCGGCTGCTCGCCCGGCGTGGCTTGCACGTTGGCAATCGCGGTAGCGAGGGGTGCCATGTCATCACGTGCATTGCCGCTCGTCTATGCATGCTCGGGTTGTTCAAGCGTGGCGCAAGCGGCAAACCGCCTGGCCGTCGATCTGGACCGTGCAGGCAGGGCAGAGATGTCTTGCATCAGCGGTGTCGGCGGCGGGGTGCGCGCGCTCGTCAAGACAGCGCGCAGCGGGAGGCCTATTCTCGGGCTCGACGGTTGCGCGCTGGCGTGCGTCAAGGCCTGCCTGGCAACGGCGGGCGTGGCGCCGGACATTCACCTCGTGCTCAACCGGTGCGGCGCCAAGAAGCGTTATCACGCCGATTGCAGCGACGATGAATTGACTGCCGCCGCCGCGCTGGTGGATAACGCCGTCAACACGCTCCAGCATCGCCTCGACACCGCAGGCGATTGATCTGCATTGGCTTCCCGCTTTTATCCCGCGCTGAGCTGACGTTGCAACGCCGTGGTGTTCGGGATGACAACCTCGCGGCCTTCCACGCGGATCAGTCCGTCGCGAATCAACTGCCGCAGCGTGCGGGAAAGCGTGGCCGGCGCCAGCCCCAGCTTGGACGCGACAAGGCTCTTGCTGCATGGAAATCGCGTGCGGTCAAACTTGCGCGGCAGCGAGAGCAAATACCCGATCAGCCGTTCATTGGCACTTTGCAGGTTCACGGTTTCGATGTCGCACATCAGCGTGTGCAGGCGCGAGGACAGCCCCGCGAGCATCCGCCGCGCAAGCCGCGGATGCACGTGCAGTGCATCGTCGATGGCGCGCTTGTCGATCCAGACCAGCAGGCTGTCTTCCATGGCTTGCGCATCTGCGGCGTAGGGCCGGTTCAGGAACATGAAGGGCTCGCCAAAGCACTCGCCGGGCCCGAAGAACTCGATGACCTTGCATTGGCCGTGCGCGCCCGGCAACACGAGCTTGATCGCGCCGACCACCACGACATAGAAACCATCGGCACGATCGCCACGATGAAACGCGAAGTCGTGCCGCAACACGCGCACTGCGTGGCTGTCGCGCGTGAGCACAGCCATGTCATCGTCGTCGAAGTCCAGGAACAGCGGGCTGTGCTTGAGCAGATCGCCCACATTGAGGGGGTCTTGCATGGTGTCACCGGCAACAGAAAGAAGAAAAACAGGCGGCCAATGCGCGCTGGGTGCCCTCGCTGGGCAGCGTGATGGCCGGGGTTCCGGGGGCACTTCGGTAGGCTTGTAATGCGTAGTGTTTCACGCCGCGCTGGCTGAGGTTTTGCGCCAGCGCAAGAAGCTGCGGCTCGGGCAGCCAGTCGGGGTGCCACGTGGTGCGGCACTCGAATGCGCCGCCGTTGTGCAGCAGAAGATCCAGGCAAGCATCGACGGGCGCAGCGCTGCCGCGGCGGCCTGTGAGCGCATCGTAGCGCGGTGCGCTGGTCTTGATGTCGAGCCCCACCCAGTCCACCAGCGGCAGTACGTCGGCCAGGCGCGCCGGATAAATGCCGCCGGTGTGCAGGCCAACCTTGTAGCCCAGCGCACGCACGTCGCGCATCAGTTGCGGCAGTTGCGGCTCGCTCAGCGGTTCACCGCCGGAAAAGACAACCGCATCAAGCAGCCCAACGCGACGCTGCAGAAACGCGAAAACATCATCCCAATCCAGCGTGCGTGCACGCGTTTGCAGGTGCGGGTTGTGGCAGTAATGACAGCGCCACGGGCAGCCGGCCACAAACACCACTGCCGCAAGCCGCCCGGGCCAGTCGACGCTGGAAAACGGTGCCAGGCCGCCGATGGCCGGCGGCGGGCAGTGCGGTAGCTCAGCGGGCGCGGTCTTCAACAAAGAAGCGGCGTTCACAGAATTCCCCTTGCTTGCCGATGTTGAACGAGCTGACGGGCCGGTGATAACCCATCACGCGGGTCCAGACTTCGCAGCGCGTGCGCTGGTTGTCGTCGAGTGCAACGGTGAGGTTAGCGGTGTGTGCAACGGTGCTCATACGGAGGCTCCTTCGTGATGGAGGTGGGTGGAAGAACCTGGAGTGCCCGCCGTTGTGCAGCCGCACTTGCCGCTAGGCTGCTGAGCCAGCAGTTCTGCATCGCATTTCGGACAGAACGCGTGATGGCCGGACAGGTAGCCGTGCTTCGGGCAGATTGAAAACGTAGGGGTAATGGTGATGTACGGCAGGCGGAAGTTCGCGAGCGCGCGCCGAACGAGTTCCTTGCACGCCTGCGGCGAGGAGATCGCTTCGTTCATGTACAGGTGCAGCACCGTGCCGCCCGTGTACTTGCTCTGCAGCGCTTCCTGGCGCGCCAGTGCTTCGAACGGGTCGTCCGTGTAGCCGACGGGCAGCTGGCTGGAGTTGGTGTAGTACGGCTGTTCTGTCGTACCGGCCTGCAGGATGCCCGGCCAGCGCTTGCGGTCTTCGCGGGCGAAGCGGTAGGTCGTGCCCTCTGCGGGCGTGGCTTCGAGGTTGTACAGGTGCCCCGTTGCTTCCTGGAATTCGGTCATGCGCTGGCGCACGTGGTCGAGCAGGCGCACCGCCATGGCGTGACCGAATGGCGTGGTGATGTCGTCGGCATCGTGCGTGAAGTTGCGCACCATCTCGTTGATGCCATTCACGCCGAGCGTGCTGAAGTGGTTGCGCAGCGTGCCCAGGTAGCGGCGCGTGTACGGATACAGCCCCTGGTCGATCAGCCGTTGGACGAACTTGCGTTTGACTTCCAGTACGTCGCGGCCGAGAGCGAGCAGCGTATCAAGCCGCGCCAGCAGCGCCGCCTCATCGCCCGCGTAGAGATAACCCAATCGCGCGCAATTCACCGTCACCACCCCAATGGAACCGGTCTGTTCAGCCGAGCCAAACAACCCGTTGCCGCGCTTGAGCAGTTCACGCAGGTCCAGCTGCAGGCGGCAGCACATCGAGCGCACCATGTGTGGCTCTAGATCGGAATTCAGGAAGTTCTGAAAGTAGGGCAGCCCGTAGCGTGCTGTCATCTCAAACAGCAGCGTGGTGTTGGGGTGCTCCCAATCGAAATCCGGCGTGATGTTGTAGGTGGGAATCGGAAACGTGAACGCGCGGTCCTTTGCATCGCCCGCCATCATGACCTCGATGTACGCGCGGTTGATCATGTCCATTTCGGGCTGGAGATCGCCGTAGGTGAAGGGCATCTCTTCGCCGCCGATGTACGGAATCTGCTCGCGCAGGTCCGCTGGGCAAGTCCAGTCGAAAGTGAGGTTGGTGAATGGCGTTTGCGTCCCCCAGCGGCTCGGCACGTTCAGGTTGTAGATCAGCTCCTGCATGGACTGCTTGACCCCCGCATACGACATCCCGTCGCGGCGAATGAACGGCGCCATGTACGTATCGAACGAACTGAACGCCTGTGCGCCGGCCCATTCGTTCTGCAGCGTCCCGAGAAAGTTGACGATCTGCCCGATGGCTGCGGACATATGCCGCGGTGGCGTCGCTTCCACCTTGCCCGGCACGCCGTTGAATCCCTCCGTCAGCAACTGCCGCAGCGACCAGCCTGCGCAGTAGCCCGACAGCATGTCGAGATCGTGGATGTGGAGGTCGCCCTCGCGATGCGCTGCGCCCGCCTCGGGGCTGTAGACATGCGAGAGCCAGTAGTTGGCCGTGACCTTGCCCGCCACGTTCAGGATCAGGCCGCCAAGGCTGTACCCCTGATTGGCGTTGGCATTGACCCGCCAGTCGCGCTGCTCGAGGTATTCGTCCATCGTGCTCTCGACATCGACCAGCGTGTGCTTGAGCGAACGCAGCCGGGCGTGCTGCTCGCGGTAGACGATGTAGGCACGCGCGGTGCGCCAATAGCCGGCGTCGACCAGCACCTCTTCCACGCAGTTCTGGATGATTTCGATACCGGGGCAGGGGAGCGAGGCGAGATGTTCGAGCACGCCCGTGGTCAGGCGCTGCGCTTCGACGGTGTCGAATTCGCCGGTGGCCTGTCCGGCTGCCGCGATGGCCTGGCGGATCTTTTGCGCGTCAAACGGAGCCAATGAACCGTCGCGCTTGGTGACTTGCTTGGTGACCTGTGTGCCCGTCATGAGGTACTCCATCTAGTGGTATGGAGCCAGACTAGCACTACATATTGTGGTCGGTGAGCCCTAAAGACCTTGATTCTTAAATCGCTTGACCCCGGTCAACCGGGGTCATTTGCGACGCAGAATGGTCGTGTCGCTGTCAGTCGACGATGAACAGCCGGGCGCCGTTCTTGGTGTACGACTGATGGGCTTCAGCATCGTCGCCCACCTGATAGCTCATGCCGGGCGTGAGGGTGAACTTGCGGCCATCTTCCAGTGTGGTTTCCAGTTCGCCATCCAGACAGAACAGGATATGGCCCTTCTTGCACCAATGGTCAGCCAGGTAGCCGGGCGTGTACTCGACCATGCGCACGCGGATGCGGTTCGGTTCGTCGCCAAAGTAGCGGGTGCGCCAGATCGCCATGCCGGTCTCGCCGGTGTGTTCGGTAGGTTCAACGGCGGACCAGTCGGTCGTGCCGAAGGCAAACGGCGCCATTTTCATCGCGGGACTCCGGTCGGTAGCGTAAGTCGATGATGGTATCAGCGGCTGACGTGGTGCAGGCGTCGCATTTGATGTGCTGGAAACGGCGCTTGTTGGTACGCCGTGACGGCATTGCGTGCGGCTCAACAATCCGCCTCTCACCGGCTGGTTCCACTGCCCGTGCGGCATTGCAGCAGGGTGTCAACGGCACCATATCAATGTATGCAGAAATTGCATGGTGCCATGCAACATCGACATAAAGATCGCCATGCGCTTCTCTAATATCGTCGCTTTTTACAAAGCGTGACGAAGTTGGGCCGGCCCTTGGCCCCATGAGATCCGCGTCTGTCGCGCGCCGTCCCTCCGGCCACGATATTCCTTGGAGAAAGTCTTGAACACCAAACGTCTGACCTCCCATATCGGGCTGGCAATGCTGCTGGGCATTGCCGTCGGCTGGGGTTGCCACGAATATGCCAAGGACGCTGCGGCGGCCAAGGACATCGCTTCGTACTTCAGCATCATCACCGACATCTTCCTGCGCATGATCAAGATGATCATTGCACCGCTGGTGTTCTCGACCCTGGTGACGGGCCTGGCGAGCATGAGCGGCGGCCGCTCGGTCGGTCGCGTGGGCCTGCGCGCGATGATCTGGTTTGTGTGCGCATCGGCTACGTCACTGGCGCTAGGCATGCTGCTAGTCAACTTCTTCCAGCCGGGGGTGCACATGAACCTCGCCCTGCCGGACGTGTCGGCCACGTCGGGCCTGAAGACCGGTGACTTCACCCTCAAGGCCTTCATCACGCACGTGTTCCCGCGCAGCATCGTGGAAGCCATGGCCACCAACGAGATCCTGCAGATCCTGGTGTTCTCGCTGTTCTTCGGCGCTGCGCTGTCGACCATGAAGAACCCGATGGACAGCGTGATCGGCCGTGGCCTGGAAGAGCTGACCAAGCTGATGTTCCGCATTACCGACTACGTGATGCGTTTCGCACCGCTGGGCGTATTTGCCGCCATGGCCGCCGCCATCACGGTGGAAGGCGTGGGCGTGCTGTGGACCTACGGCAAGCTGATCGGCGAGTTCTACCTGGGCCTGGCGTTGCTGTGGGCGATCCTGTTCTTTGTCGGCTACCTGCTGCTGGGTCGTTCGCTGGGCCGCTTGCTGGGGCTGATTCGCGAGCCGACGCTGCTGGCGTTCGCTACGGCAAGCAGCGAATCCGCCTACCCGAAGACGATCGAGGCGCTCGACCGCTTTGGCGTGCCCAAGCGCATTTCGAGCTTCGTGCTGCCGCTGGGGTATTCGTTCAACCTGGACGGCTCGATGATGTATCAGGCGTTTGCGGTGCTGTTCATCGCACAGGCCTACAACATCGAGATGAGCTTCACCCAACAGGTCACCCTGCTGCTGGTGCTGATGCTCACGAGCAAGGGGATGGCCGGCGTGGCGCGTGCCTCGCTGGTGGTGGTGGCGGCCACGCTGCCGATGTTCCACCTGCCGGAAGCGGGTCTGCTGCTGATCATCGGCATCGACCAGTTCTTCGACATGGGCCGCACGGCCACCAACGTGATCGGCAACAGCCTGGCCACGGCCGTGGTGGCGAAGTATGAGCCGGCAGAAGAGGAAGCGGCGGAAGAGGCCGCAGAAACCGCAGTGCAGCCGACCGTCGGCTGACCTTAGGCCAAGATGACAGCGCCGCCTTTCAGGGCGGCGTTGTTGTATCTGAGCGGCGTTATTCCGGTTGAGAAGCGAGCGATGCCACGGCTGGGCTCAGGGGCATATCGCCAATATCGACGCGCTGTGCCATCGGCGCTTCTCCCAGCAATGCAGCCACCATGGCTTGCAGCGGAAGCACGTCGCCGGTGCTCATGAAGCGTGGCGACGCGGCTTGGCCGGATGCCTGCAATTCCGCTGCTGCCAGTGTGCGGCCCAGATGGCGCGCGACGGCGTGACCGGTGTCGATCAATGTCAGCCGGTCGCCCGCAATCTCGCGGATGGCGTCTTCCAGGAACGGGTAGTGCGTGCAGCCGAGCACCAGCGTGTCGGCATGCGCGTCCAGCATCGGCTGCAGATAGGCCTGCAGCAGCTCGAGCACCGCAGGCGAGTGGGTATCGCCGCGCTCGATCAGGGGGACGAGGCCGTAACCGGGTTGGCTCAGCACCTTGCAATCGCCGGAGGCAGCCGCCAGCAGGCGTGCAAATTTCTCGCTGCGCAGCGTGCTTTCGGTGGCGAGCACGCCAACCACACGGCTCTTCGACGTGGCAACCGCTGGCTTTAGGCCCGGCTCGACGCCAATCACCGGCACCGCCAGCTTTTCGCGCAGCACGTGCACGGCCTGCGCCGTGGCGGTATTGCACGCGATCACCAGTGCCTTGCAGCCTTGATTGACCAGCCATTCGCACACTTGCAGCGTGCGGTCGGCAATGTATTCGGGAGATTTTTCCCCGTACGGGGCATGGCGGGAATCCGCCAGGTAGAGAAGCGATTCGGCCGGCAGTTCGGCACGAATCGCGCGCAGGACGGAGAGCCCTCCGAGGCCGGAATCAAAGACCCCGACCGGTGCCTGCGCGCATGTCGTCATATCGCGTGAACGGATCAGCCTGCTGCGACGGGAATCTTGCCAATCTTCGCTTGCCATTCCGCCGGGCCGGTCTTGTGGACCGATGTGCCCGAGCTGTCCACGGCCACGGTGACAGGCATGTCCTTCACGTCGAATTCGTAGATGGCTTCCATGCCCAGGTCTTCGAACGCCAGCACCTTCGAACCGCGGATGGCCTTTGACACCAGGTACGCCGCGCCGCCCACGGCCATGAGGTAAGCCGACTTGTGCTTCTTGATGGACTCGATGGCGACCGGGCCGCGCTCGGCCTTGCCCACCATGGCAATCAGGCCCGTCTGGGCGAGCATCGTCTCGGTGAACTTGTCCATGCGCGTGGCCGTGGTCGGGCCTGCCGGGCCAACGACTTCATCGCGCACCGGGTCGACCGGGCCGACGTAGTAGATCACGCGGTTGGTGAAGTCGATGGGCAGCTTCTCGCCCTTGGCCAGCATGTCGGCGATGCGCTTGTGTGCGGCATCGCGGCCCGTCAGCATCTTGCCGTTGAGCAGCAGCGTCTGGCCCGGCTTCCACGAGGCGACTTCTTCCGGCGTGAGCGTGTTCAGATCCACGCGCTTCGACGTTTCCGTGTTCGGTGCCCACTCGACCTTCGGCCATTGCGACAGATCCGGCGCTTCCAGCTTGGCGACGCCGCTGCCGTCCAGCGTGAAGTGCGCGTGGCGTGTGGCAGCGCAGTTCGGGATCATCGCGACCGGCAGGTTGGCTGCGTGGGTCGGGTAGTCCAGGATCTTCACGTCGAGCACGGTGGCCAGGCCACCCAGGCCTTGCGCGCCAATGCCCAGCGCGTTGACCTTTTCGTACAGCTCGATGCGCAGCTCTTCAGCGCGGTTGCTCGGGCCGCGGGCGATCAGGTCCTGAATGTCGATCGGCTCCATCAGGGCTTCCTTGGCCAGCAGCATGGCCTTTTCAGCCGTGCCGCCAATGCCGATGCCCAGCATGCCCGGCGGGCACCAGCCGGCGCCCATGGTCGGCACGGTCTTGAGCACCCAGTCGACGATCGAGTCAGACGGATTCAGCATCACGAACTTCGACTTGGCTTCGGAGCCGCCGCCCTTGGCTGCGACGATCACATCCACCGTGTCGCCCGGCACGATCGACATGTTGATCACGGCCGGGGTGTTGTCCTTCGTGTTGGTGCGCTTGCCGGCCGGATCCGCCAGCACGCTGGCGCGCAGCTTGTTGTCGACGTCGTTGTACGCGCGGCGCACGCCTTCGTTGACCATGTCTTCCAGGCTCATCGTGGCGCCGTCCCAGCGCACGTTCATGCCGACCTTCAGGAACACGGTGACGATGCCGGTGTCCTGGCAGATCGGGCGCTTGCCTTCGGCGCACATGCGGCTGTTGGTCAGGATCTGCGCAATGGCATCCTTGGCCGCCGGGCTCTGCTCCTGCTCATAGGCGCGGCCCAGAGCAGTGATGTAGTCCATCGGGTGGTAATAGCTGATGTACTGCAGCGCGTCGGCGACGCTCTGGATGAGGTCTTCTTGACGAATGACGGTCATGGTGGGGGACCAACGTATAGGAATGAAAAGCCGGTGCGGCAGGGCAGTGGTCGGTGACCTTCACTCCCTGCCTGTGACCTGGACGGCGGGCGCCGCAGGCTCAGAACAGCCTGAAATCATACACCCAATGTCGGGCGCGGATTGTCCGAGCGCGTTCGTCGGAATCGCCGCGCCAGCAAGGGCGCAGCGTCAATGTGCGTCGGCAGCCTCGCCGTGCGGATGCGCATGCGAAACGATGCGGTCAACCCAGGCCATCACCAGCGCAGACACCAGGAACGCCATGTGGATCGCAACCTGCCACAGGATCGTGTGCGTGTCTTTCTGGGCCGCGTCGATGAACGTCTTGAGCAGGTGGATTGACGAGATGCTGATCAGCGCCATCGACAGCTTCACCTTCAGTACGCCCGCGTTGACGTGATCCAGCCATTCGGGCTCATCTTCATGTCCCTCAATGCCGAGCTTGGACACGAAGATGTCGTACCCGCCGATGATCACCATGATCAGCAGGTTGGAGATCATCACCACGTCAATCAGCCCCAGCACGGCCAGCATGATCTTGGTTTCATCCATCTCCCCCAGGTGCGCAACCAGGTGCCAGACCTCGACGACGAACAGATACACATATGCGGCCTGGGCGATGATCAGCCCCAGGTAAAGCGGCAGTTGCAGCCAGCGGGAAAAGAAGATCAGGCGCGGAATTGGGCGCAGCGGGGCGATGGGTGACTTCATTGGCGGAGCGGGACGGAGCGGATGGTCGAAAAACCGCGTGATTGTAACGTTCCGTGATTACAACATCGCTTACAGGAAAACGCTTGCGATGTGCTTTATTCGTGATCGAGCGACGGGTCCAGCGGGTCCAGCGGATCGACCGCTCGGCCGCGCTGCCGCCCGCGCCGCATCGTCGGGCGTGGCCGTGCAGGCCAGCTCGCCACGAGGATGCCCGCCACCACGCACGCCAGCGCAATGCCATGCGGCCAGCCAGGCGTTTCGCCCAGCGCGACGATGCCGTAGGTGGCTGCCGCAATCGGCAGCACCGAGGTGAACACGCCCGCCAGATGCGCCGGCACGTGCCGGATGCCTTTCATCCACAGCCAGAACGAGAAGATGCTGGCCGACAGCGCATACCAGAGCACAAGGCCCCAGATGGGCAACGGCACGCCCGACAGATCGAAGGTGAGCAGGGGCACCAACCCCAGCGGCAGCATCAGCAGGCCGCCAATCAGGTGCGTGTAGGCGCAGATCTCGATGGCGGGCAACGTTTGCGTCAGTCGCCGCGACAGAATGACGTAGATCGACTCGCATAACACCGCGCCCATCACCAGCGCATTGCCCAGCAGCGCTTGCGCGGCATCGGCAGGCGCCGCGCCCGAAGACTCGCCTCCGCGATAGGCGTTGAGAATGGCGACGCCCGCCACGGCCAGCACCACTGACACCAGCGTGCGCCCGGATGGCTTCTCACGCAGCACGAGCCACGACAGCAGCGCCACCGCGGCCGGGATCGTGCTGGTGATGATGCCTGCAGCCAGCGCCGAGGTCAGTCGCACGCCGTTGAGCATCAGCAGCGTGAATCCGAAGGTACCGAAGAACGCTTGGAGGAAGAGGTTGGTCCACTCGCCGCGCGTCACACGGCGCATGCGCGACGGCCTGTACCACGGCGCCATGCAGACGATGGCAATCAGAAAGCGCAGCAGTGCAAACAACATCACCGGCATGACGGCGACGATCGATTTGCCGAAACCGACGTTGCTACCGACCAATGCCATGGCAGCAATCAGGAAAAGGGCGTGGATGGGCACGATGAGGAATCAGTGGAAACCGGCACGGGACGCGGCTCTCTGGCCGACTATGTTGCGTTGCGATGCGTGCCGTAACATGAAGTGACGCATTATAGTAATGCCCTTCACGTCGGTTTGCGGTGCAGAAATGCGTAAGGCTGGAGTCAGGTCAGCCCCTTAGATTCGCCGCAAAACGACTACAGACATCGCTATCAGGAGACACCATGGCTGGCATTGAATCTGTCCTGCAGGAAACGCGCGTGTTCGACCCGCCCGAATCCTTTGTCAAACAGGCAAACATCGCCGGCATGGATGCGTACCGTGCGCTGTGTGCCGAAGCCGAGCACGATTACGAAGGCTTCTGGGCGCGCCTCGCACACGAGCATCTGCTGTGGCACAAGCCCTTCAGCAAGGTGCTGGATGAGTCCAACGCACCGTTCTACAAGTGGTTTGAAGACGGCGAGCTCAACGCTTCGTACAACTGCCTCGAACGCAACCTTGAGAACGGCAACGCCGACAAGGTCGCCATCATTTTCGAGACCGACGATGGCAAGGTATCGCGTGTCACTTACCGCGAACTTCACGCACGCGTCTGCCGCTTCGCCAATGGCCTGAAGGCCCTGGGCATCAAGAAGGGCGACCGCGTCGTGATCTACATGCCGATGTCGATCGAAGGCATCGTCGCCATGCAGGCGTGCGCGCGCATCGGTGCGACGCACTCGGTGGTGTTCGGCGGGTTCTCGGCCAAGTCGCTGCAGGAACGCATCGTCGACGTGGGCGCCGTGGCGCTTATCACGGCCGACGAACAGATGCGTGGTGGCAAGGCGCTGCCGCTCAAGGCCATCGCCGATGAAGCGCTCGCCATGGAAGGCACCGACGCCGTCAAGCACGTCATCGTCTACCGCCGCACCAACGGCAACGTGAACTGGGTGGAAGGCCGCGACCGCGCGATGGACGAGGTCGAAGCCGGCCAGCCCGATACCTGCGAAGTGACGCCGGTGGGCGCGGAGCATCCGCTGTTCATCCTCTACACCTCGGGTTCGACCGGCAAGCCGAAGGGCGTGCAGCACAGCACGGGCGGCTACCTGCTGTGGACGTTGCTCACCATGCAGTGGGCGTTCGACCTGAAACCCGACGACATCTTCTGGTGTACAGCCGATATCGGCTGGGTGACGGGCCACAGCTACATCGCGTACGGCCCGCTCGCGGCCGGTGCCACGCAGGTCGTGTTCGAAGGTGTGCCGACGTATCCGAACGCCGGCCGCTTCTGGGACATGATCCAGCGTCACAAGGTCAACACGTTCTACACCGCACCGACGGCGATCCGCTCGTTGATCAAGGCCGCCGAAGCGGACGAGAAGGTCCACCCCAAGCAGTACGATCTCTCCAGCCTGCGCCTGCTCGGCACCGTGGGCGAGCCGATCAACCCGGAAGCCTGGATGTGGTACCACACGAACATTGGTGGCGGACGTTGCCCGATCGTCGATACGTTCTGGCAGACCGAGACCGGCGGCCACATGATGACGCCGCTGCCGGGGGCCACGCCCCTGGTGCCGGGCTCATGCACGCTGCCGCTGCCGGGCATCATGGCTGCCATCGTCGATGAAACCGGGCACGACGTGCCGAACGGGCAGGGCGGCATCCTGGTCGTCAAGCGTCCGTGGCCGTCGATGATCCGCAACATCTGGGGCGACCCGGAGCGCTTCAAGAAGAGCTACTTCCCGGAAGAGCTGGGGGGCAAGTTGTATCTGGCGGGCGATGGCTCCATCCGCGACAAGGACACCGGCTACTTCACCATCATGGGCCGCATTGATGACGTGCTGAACGTCTCGGGCCACCGCATGGGCACGATGGAGATCGAATCGGCGCTGGTGGCGAACCCGATTGTTGCGGAGGCCGCCGTGGTGGGCCGCCCCGACGACATGACCGGTGAAGCCATCTGCGCGTTCGTGGTGCTCAAGCGCTCGCGCCCCGATGGCGACGAAGCCAAACAGATCGCCAACGAGCTGCGCAACTGGGTCGGCAAGGAGATCGGGCCGATCGCCAAGCCGAAGGACATCCGCTTTGGCGACAACCTGCCCAAGACGCGCTCGGGCAAGATCATGCGCCGCCTGTTGCGTTCGCTGGCCAAGGGCGAGGACATTACGCAGGACACGTCCACGCTCGAGAACCCGGCCATTCTCGATCAACTGAAGGAAACGCGCTAACCCCCAGCGCTGGTCGCCAACCTTGGCCGCCGACTCCCAACAAGACAGCCGCTTTCGCAAGCGGCTGTTTCTCTATTACGGGCTCTATACCGTAGGGCTGCTGCTCTTCATCGTGATGATGGGCGCGATCGAGCGTGTGCGTGGGCCGGGCGTGTGGCTCGGCTACGTGTTCCTGTTCGTCACCATCGCCATCTATGCGTGCATCGGGCTGATCTGCCGCACGGCCGATCTGACCGAGTATTACGTGGCAGGGCGCCGCGTGCCGGCGCTCTTCAACGGCATGGCCACGGCGGCCGACTGGATGAGCGCCGCCTCGTTCATCGGCCTTGCGGGCATCGTGTTCGCCTCGGGCTACGAGGGCCTCGCTTACGTGATGGGCTGGACGGGCGGCTACTGCCTGGTCGCTTTCCTTTTGGCGCCGTACTTGCGCAAGTTCGGTGGTTACACGGTGCCGGATTTCCTGGCCAATCGCTACGGCAACGGCGAGCGCGGCGGCAGTTCTGTCGTGCGCGGCATCGCGGTGCTGGGCGCGACGCTGTGTTCGTTCGTCTACCTCGTTGCGCAGATTCAAGGTGTGGGGCTGGTGGTCACGCGTTTTATCGGCGTCGAGTTTTCGGTGGGCGTGTTCTTCGGGCTGGCGGGCATTCTGGTCTGTTCGTTCTTGGGCGGCATGCGTGCCGTGACGTGGACCCAGGTGGCGCAGTACATCATCATGATCGCGTCGTTTCTGGGCGTGGTGTCGATCATCGGCTGGCATCGGTATCACGATCCGGTACCGCAGCTTTCGACGGGCCGCATGCTGCTGCAGATCGAGAAAGAGGAACGGCGCATCGCGCACGACCCTGCCGAGCAGCACGTGCGCGACCAGTTCCTGAGCGAGGCGCAGGCGCTGCAGGAGCGCATCTCGCAACTGCCGCAGTCGTTCGAGCATGCGCGGGAAACACTGAATACGCAGCTCAGGCTTGCACGCGAACGTAATGCGCCACTGCGCGAGATCAAGTCTCTGGAGCGCCAGCGCGAAGAATTTCCGCCCGATGCGGCCGCCGCGTCGATCCTCTGGAACCAGCAGCGCGAAGACGCGCTGGCACGCAGCCGCATGGCGCCGCCATCCACTGAGCCATTTCCGTCGGCGTCGCAAAACGAGCGTGGCACCGAGCGGCTGAACTTTGTGCTCCTGGTGTTTTGCCTGATGGTCGGCACGGCCAGCCTGCCGCACATCCTCACGCGCTTTCACACCACGCCGTCGGTGCGCGAGACACGCAATTCCGTGAGTTGGACGCTGGTTTTCGTGGCGCTGCTGTATGTGTCGGCGCCAGCGCTGGCGGCCCTCGTCAAGCTTGATTTGCTGCAGCACCTGGTCGGGGCGCCGTTTGCTGACCTGCCGCAGTGGATCGTGCCGTGGCGCAAGGTCGACCCACCCGTGTTTGCTCTGCATGACATCAACGGCGACGGCATCGTGCAGTGGGCAGAGGTGATGATGCAGCCAGACATGATCGTGCTGGCCGCGCCCGAAATTGCGGGGCTGCCGTACGTGTTGTCCGGGTTGATTGCAGCGGGCGCGTTGGCAGCGGCGCTGTCGACTGCCGATGGCCTGCTGCTGACGATTGCCAACGCCCTGTCGCACGACGTCTACTTCCACATGATCGACAACACGGCCAGCCACCAGCGGCGCGTGACGAGCGCCAAGGTGGTGTTGCTCGGGGTGGCGTTGCTGGCCGCTTATGTGACGTCACTGAAGCCGGGCAACATCCTCTTTCTGGTGGGGGCGGCTTTCTCGTTGGCGGCGTCCTGCTTCTTTCCGGTATTGGTGCTGGGCGTGTTCTGGAAACGCACCAATCGTGCCGGTGCCATCGCGGGCATGCTGACGGGGCTGGCCGTGAGCGTGTACTACATCATCGCCAACTACCCGTTCTTCACGCGCATGACGGGCGTGCTTGGCCAGCCGTGGTTTGGCGTCGACCCGATCGCCTCCGGTGCGTTCGGCGTGCCGGCCGGTTTTGTCGCTGCGATTGTCGTGAGCCTCGTGACCAAGCCGAATCGGCCGGTGATCGACAAACTCGTCGGCTACATTCGCGATCCGCAGTAAAAAAAGCCGGCTCCCGACGAGCCGGCAAAGGGCAGGGCCGAAGCGTGGGAACTCCGGCCCTGGGGCTGACCTCTCCCGCCAGCCCACAACACGAGTGGGGGCAGCGCGGCGAGGCGGCGCGCTCAGTCGGGCAAGGGATGCGCCTGCGGCTTGTCGTTCGATAGCGTCTGGATAGACCGCTCCAGCGGCGCCGCGCTGACGCTGACTTCGCCTGCAAAGGGCCGGTCCACGGCCAGCACAAAAAAGAACGCCAGGCCCAACGTGGTCGCCCACACCGCCACCAGCGCCATGTGAAACCGCGTGGCCGGCAGCGCGTAGAGCAGCAACAACGACAGGCCGCTGGCGATGAGCATCACGCCCCAAAGCGTGCCGGGCATGGCGGCTTCCAGGTTCTGCAGGCGTTTCTCCCGGTACTTCACCATCTCGTTGACGCGGGCGAGCACTTCAATCAGCAGCACGCGCTCACGGTCGTCATGGGGCGTGATGCGGTTGGCCGTGGCAAACATGCTGTTGAACGCAGCCTCAGTGTCCGCATCAGGACGCGCATGCTGCTGCATGCTCGGCCATTCGTCGTGGACGACATGCTCCAGATACGTGATCAGCTCGCGCCGCGCGGTGGTGGCGCTCGGGTGTGAGAACGCCGAGAGATCGCGGGCAAGTTCCGTGGCACACGCAGCTTCGGCGGCCACGATGTCCGCGGCGGCTTGATACGCACCCCATACCGAGATGGCCGAGAAGGCGACCAGCAGCGAGTTGATGGTCGTGACGGCCGTCATCATGGCGATGGTCATGTTGCGCTGTTCGGCGTCGAGCGTGACTGGAAGAACGCGGCGGAATAGCACATAGCCGCCCAATGCCACGAACAGCGTGGCGAAGACGATGATCGCGCCCATCGCCCACGCGGGGATGTTGTAGAGGAACAGCATGAGGTCACTCCTTGGACGGGCGGTTGGAAGCCGGTGCAGAAACCGTCGGATCGCCGGCGGCAAGCATGGCGCGTGTGAAATCGGCCAGCCGTTGGCGCATCGCCTCGGGCGAGGCGCTGCTATCCAACGTCTGTTGCAGATCGATCAGGTTTGCGGCGAGTTCGCTTTGCCACTGCGTACGCTCACTGGCAGCGCGGGCGCGATAGGTCTGCATGGCAGCGTCGGCATCGGCCGAGCGGTCGCCGCGTACGAGTGTTTCGAGCGCATCCACCAGCCGCTGCAATAGCCGGTGCACAGCAGTGGCAGAGAAACCGCCCAGCATCGCCAGCGTCGGTTTCCCGAAGTTGTGCATGCTGCCGCCATCGAACAGATGCGCCGGCAGCATCTCGACCAGAATCAACCCCGCAATCACGCCGAGGATCAACCGTGCGCAGTAGGAAGCGTCGTACTTCGGGTCGTAGGTGGCTGCGGCCACATAGCGATGTGCCTGAAACAGCGTGGCAAACGACGCGCCCAGCCCCGCGCAGAACAGCAGGAACAGCGTGTTCCATAACAGGGGCGCGCCGTCCGAGTCGAGGAAGCCCCGGTCGATGTTTGCGCTCGATACGTCGGGCGACATGCCGGTGGCAATCACGGCGATCAGGAAGACGATCGCAGCGCTGGTCAGCAGCCGGATCAACGGCACAGGACCGAGCCATGGGAATGGATGATCGCTGCGATGCTGCGTGTCGAGCAGCGTGACGGCCTGCGGCGTGGCCGGTGCAATGGCGGCCGCAAGCTTGCGGTGGATGGCTGCCAGCGCGTGGTGCGGTGTGGCCTGCGGCGGCATCTGGCGGTCGATGAGCGGGCCGAGCTGGGCGATGAGTTCTGGCGCGACTGGCAAGCCGTGATGCAGGGCGTAGCGGGCCATCGCTTCGCATTCTTCACGCAGTTGTTCAACGAGTGGCGGGATTGGTTGTGGCTGCGGTGCCGCACGCGGGCGCAGCCAATGCGCGAAGCCGAGCGGGATCATGCGAGCCTCCCGTCGTTGGATGGCATGCTCGGCAGGAAGGCAGAAAGCGAGCCGCGTTGCAGGTGTGGGCTGTTGTGTCGCATGGTGGCTTTCGTCCCAGGACGGGCCGTGCACGGCCCCGGCTTGCCCCGTCGCTTGTCTCACGCGGGGCCAGTCCACTTTGCGTCGCGCGTACGAGCCCGCCAATGCAGCGGAAGTCACGAACGACGGCCTAACGAAAGACACAGGACAGAAAAGAGAAAACGCCCGCGGCCTTTCGGCGGCGGGCGTAATGACAGCTTGGAGACGACAACTGCTATGGTGAGCGTGCTCCGGTCAGGCGCGTGCGGCGTGCGGATCGACCCGGAAGAAGGACATGGCCGCGTTCAGCTCTTGCCCCTGGTCCTGCAGCGATTGCGATGCGGCTGCGGCTTCTTCCACCAGCGCCGCATTGCGCTGCGTGACTTCATCCATTTGGGAGATCGCCTGGTTGACTTGTTCGATGCCGCGCTTCTGCTCGACCGATGCGGCGGCAATTTCTTCCATGATGTGCGTGACGCGGGCCACGGCTTGCGTGACCTCCGTCATGGTCTCGCCGGCCTCGCCCGCCAGCGTGGAGCCGTCGTGAATGCGCTCCACCGACGAGGCGATCAGTTCCTTGATCTCCTTGGCCGCCGTTGACGAGCGCTGCGCCAGGCTGCGCACCTCGCTGGCGACCACCGCAAAACCGCGCCCCTGCTCGCCTGCGCGTGCGGCTTCCACGGCGGCATTCAGCGCGAGGATGTTGGTCTGGAATGCGATGCCTTCGATGATGCCGGTGATGTCGGCAATCTTGCTCGAACGGTCACTGATGTCCTGCATGGTCGATACGACCTGGCTGACGACCGTGCTGCCCTTGAGCGCCACTTCGGACGCAGTGGAGGCGAGCGCGGTGGCGTGCTGAGCATTGTCGGCGTTCTGCTTCACGGTGGAAGTCAGCTCTTCCATGCTGGCTGCCGTTTCCTGCAACGACGATGCCTGTGCTTCCGTGCGCTGGCTCAGGTCGGCATTGCCCGCTGCAATCTGTTTGGCTGCGCCGGCCACGCTGCTGCTGCTGTCGCGCACCTTGTCGACGATCTCCGTCAAGCGGCCGTTCATGTCGCGCAGGGCAGAGAGCAGGTGGCTCGTCTCATCCTTGCCTTGTACATCGATGCGGCTGCTCAGATCACCGCGCGCCACCGTCTGGGCGACTTCCACCGCCGTGCGGATCGGCTGCGTGATCGAGCGCGTGATGATGATGCCGGAGATCACTGCCAGCAGCACCGCGCCGATCGACAGGCCGGCCAGCAGATTGCGCTGCATGACGTACTGCGCCTCATACGCCTGCACGAGCTGCTCCTGGCGCTCGTGCGTGTACGTGGCATACGCGTCGGTGGTCTTGATGAGGGCGGCCAGCAGCGGGCGGCATTCGTTGTCCATCTTCTGGATGGCTTCGTCGTGTTTGCCGGCCAGCGCCAGCCCGACGATGTCGGTCGCCACGGGGCCGTACTTGGCTTCCACGCGGTTGATGTCTTCCACCAACGTACGGGCGCGATCGTTGACGTCCTTGGCGCCCGCAATCATGTCGTTGAGCTGCTTGAGCTTGCTCTTCACATCGTCGTGCGCACGAAAGACGTCAGCCTTCTCCAGATCCAGATCTTTTGGCGTGACCACGAGGACCAGGTTGCGTGCGGCGATGGCGCGGCGATCCACCGCCGTGCGCACGTCGTTTGCCACATCGGCGCGGGCGCTGATGCCGTGCACGTAGTTCGAGAATCCTTCGGTCGATTCGGACAGCGCCCGCAGGGACATGCCCGATACCACGACAACAATGGCTGCCAGCACCCCAAAGCCCGTTGTGAGCTTGGCTTTGATGGTCATCTGAAAAAGGTTCACAGCGTCCTCCGGTTTGCTGAATGAATTGAGATGTGGTCGCGCACCGGAGCGGCTTGAGAAAGACGGTCGACGACCACGTTAGTTATGCGCAAGGGCTGCGTAGTTAAGAAAGGGACAGGTTGTGTCACGGTGTGACCGATTTTCCCTGGTTGGATTTTCCGGTCTCCACGGGGTTATCGGCATTGAAAAGAAAATCCTGAATAACATTCTTCTGAGCGTTTTAACTTAATGCGGATTAGGGCGGTTGTTTTGCTAATGAAACCTTGCCTGACAAGGGCTGGGGCGCCCTCGTTTCGAATCGTGAGATGGATTATGCAGGCTGGATGGCGTCAACGTTTTTCTACTCTATTTGCGTTATTTATATTCAGATATCGATATTTTCACTACAGTATTCGCGATGCGTAGTTTTACGGATGTAATTGCCGGATTACATATTTTGGTGGTGCCTGGTATCTAAAGAAAACGGCCCGCGAAGCGGGCCGTCAGATCACCGTGGACGGGTGCTTGCTACAGCGCCGTGGCGGGCACCACGGGCAGCACAACCTTCGAGGGATGGGCCGCATCGCTGTAGACCGTCAGCACGCCGAACAGCGAGTTGAGCAGCGTGGGCAGCGGCGGCACGCCTTGCGGGAGGTTGCTTGCGCCCACAGCCACCCGCAGCTTGTGGCCCTTGGCGATAAGCGCACTCGTCGGGAACAACTCCACCGGCACCATGACGGCCTGACCCGGCATGAGCGCCTGCACTGAGCTTGGGGTGAACGGATGCCATGGCTGGATCATCAGGCCGTTCATCGTGCGCGAACGGCTGGCGTCCACCGCACGCAACGAGGCCGTCTGGAGGCCATCGGTGAGCGGCGTGACATTGCCCGCTCCGTCCACGTCGTCAATGCGTACCGAGACGCCGGCGTCCAGCGCGGTGGTCGAGATCCACACGTCCGCTTCGATCGGCCCGTTGAGGTAGACATCGGCCGGCATGGGTGGCGTCTCGAACTTCACGTCGGCGGCTTCGGCGATGGTGTCATCGGTCTGGCACGGCAGCGGGATGAAACCGGTCAATCCAGCGGTCCATTGCGACAGGCTGATCGAACATGCGCCGTTCAGCGGCAGCTGTGCGACCGTGTTGGACGCTTCGTTTGCCGCAGGCGCGGTGGCCGACAGGCTCTTGTCGCCACGCAGAAAGAGTTGCTGCGCCTGTACCTGCGGATGGGGCCAGTCCGTGGCCGTGGTGTAGTGGCCGAGGCCGGTCACGTATTGCGTGACGTTGGGAAGCGCATCGGCGCCCACGTTCATGCCTTTGACGTACTGGTCGAACCATTGCAGCTGAATGTGGTTCAGCGGCGGCACGCCATCGACGGGCAACCCGCTGCCCAACGCGGCCTGCAGATGTGTCCATGGGCCGATCAGCAGCTTGGCCGGCGCCTGCGTCTTGATGCTCTCGTACGTGAGCGGTTCACTGCGCTGGAAAAGATCGTGCAGGCCGCCCACCACGAAAGTCGGCACGTTGATCTTCCCGTCGTTTTCCAGCGGCGAACGCGTCGCCCAGAACGCGCCGTCATAGGCCGTGGCCGTCGTGCCCAGCAGCGCCTGCAGCATGGTCGGCAACTGGAACGTCGTGACCGCAGACACCAGATGTTGCAGCACGGCAGGCAGACCGATTGTCGGGTCTGTCACCAGCGTCGGATCGGTCAGGCTCAGCACTGAAACCAGACCGAACCACGCCGGGATGAAGGTCAGGTTCGTCTGGCCACCCGTGAAGACGATGTCGCGGTAGCCGTCGCCAATCGGCACGATGGGGAAGGCCGCCTTGACCGCCGGATGGTTCTGCGCCGCCGTGATGACCGTCGTGATGCCGAGGTACGACACGCCGTAAAGGCCGATCGCCCCGTTGTTCCACGATTGCTGTGTCACCCAGTCGACCACATGGCCGTAGTCGCTTTGTTCGTCGGCGCCAAAGGCATCCCATGCGCCTTGCGACTGGCCGGTGCCGCGCACATCCACCACCACCGTCGCATAGCCATGCTGGACGATGTACGGATCGGCCGCGCCCAGCGCTGCACCGATCGATGCTTCGTATTGCGCGTTGCCGCCGTTGTACGACGTCTGCACCAGCACCGTGGGGAACGTGCCCGCAGCGGCCTTGCCCGATGCATCGGCGGGCAACGTCACATACGCTGCGAGCTTCGTGCCGTCGGGCATGGTGATGTACTGCATGGCCTGCCGCGCGACGCCCGCATACAGAGCGGGCGGGTTGTAGTCGACCCACTTGGCGCCAGCGTTGCTCGTAATGGACGTGCCTGGCTGCGCCGGTGTGGCGCGCGTACCAAGCGTGGTCCAGTTGACTGCGGCGGGCTGCGCCGGTTGTGTCGGTTGCGTGGTGTTTGAATCTGCGGGGATGCTGTTGGCGACGGCTGAGCTGTCACCGCCGCCGCAGCCCGGCAGCGAAAGCGCCGCGCACAGCAGCGCTGACGTCAGCATGCGGCCGTGCCGCACGCGTGGGTTGCCCACTTGCATGGGGTGTCTCCTCTTGAATGCTTTTGTTGTGTGGGGGGATGGCCGGCGCGCCGAGGGTGGCGGCATGCGGCCGGTCGCTCCCGGTCCGGAAGCGAAGCAAGCGAAGAGGCCGGCGCAGAAGAGGGGTGGGTGACACGACCGACCGCGCGCCAGCGGGCTTGGGCGCACGGATAAAGCACCAAGCATGCCTGTGAGCGCTGTATCCGCGGATGGCGTCGTGCCGCCGTCCGATACATGGATTGGGTAGCGGAACACCCCGCGCGTTACGTAACGTCCCGCGTAACGCGCGGCCGGATGCAGCCGTTTTCAGATGAGGATTTTGCACCCCACCAACGGAGGGAGACTGCCCGCAAAGCCCCGACAGCAGGGTGTTTCAAACAGATCAAAACGACAATGCGTGCATGCAAAAAGCGCGCATTGAGCGGTGCATTGGTGTTGGCATGGACGTTGCATATTCAGGCTGCACGCCCGGCACAGGGCGCCACACGAAGAGCGCAACAACAGCACAGACAGCAAGGGGGCCATCATGAATCGCACCATTCAAGACGTCGAGATTGCCGCTGCCATCGACTCGGACCTGCTTCGCCGCCGCGAGCAGTTTGCCGGTCAGCCCGCCGCCTGGCGGGTGTGGTCAGAAGCCGCACACGTTGCCACATTGAATGAGCGCGCACGCGCTGCGTTTATCGAGCACGTGGCCAATAGCCGCGGTGCCGATATTGCCCTGCGCCTGTTGCTCAAAGCGCAGTCGATTCGCGATCAGATTACACAGACCCTGCTGACGAGCGAGACGCAAGCCACGCTGCATTGAGTTACGCGAGGGGATGCCGACCGCGCGAGACGTGTCGGCGGTGGGATGCAAAAGGCCTTGTCGGGAGACCGGGCCTTTTGTTTTTGGGCGATGGAAAGGTGCCGCAGAAATGGAAATGCCCGCTTGCGCGGGCATTTGTGTTCTGGCGGAGAGAAGGGGATTCGAACCCCTGATAGGCTATTAACCTATACACGCTTTCCAGGCGTGCGACTTCAACCACTCATCCATCTCTCCGGAAGCCCGCGATTATAGCACACCGTGCGGGGCCGCCAAGCCCTGGCGCGTGTGTTACGTAGCAGTCATCAGCGCTTTGATTCCCGCAGTCGCTTTCGGCCCCGGAAAACGCTGCACGACGCCCAGCAGCAATACGTCGATCAGCGTTTCCAGATGTGACTCCGCGTTGATGCGCGGGATCCAGGGGTCGTCCCCGGTGGCGATGCGCAGCGCCGTCATGCCGTGAATGCCTTCCCAGAGTATCTGCGTAAGGCGGTGCAGGCCATCTTCGTCTGCGGTGACGAAGCCTTCTTCGGCGAGCCCGGCCACGATGCCGTAGACGAACGCGTAGGGGTCCCGATCCGGATTGCCAAACTCAAGGCTTGAGGTTTCCACCGGTGCGGCGGGGCGCCGTTCCATGAAGACGAGCACGTATTGCTCGGGGTTCTTCAGACCATAGCCGACATAGGCGCGGCACACGCGGCGCACACGGTCCAGCGCGTCGCCGCCCTGAGCGGCGGCCTGCTGCATCTGCGCGTTGAGCTTGAGC
Source organism: Ralstonia mojiangensis (assembly GCF_023955645.1). Lineage (NCBI taxonomy): Bacteria > Pseudomonadati > Pseudomonadota > Betaproteobacteria > Burkholderiales > Burkholderiaceae > Ralstonia > Ralstonia mojiangensis. The sequence continues at coordinate 955,203 of NZ_JAMXHU010000001.1, forward strand.
AGGTCTTCGTCCATTGCATGGGCGATGAGCGTGGCCTTATCCCCAAACAGCGCATAGACCACCGTGGTGGAGAACCCGGCCTGCTCCGCCACCTTGCGCATCGTCAGCTCGCGCGCGCCCTCCTTGAGCACCACCTTGCGGACCACCTTGAGGATGTCCTTGCGCCGCTGCTCCATCTCGCGCTGCTTGCGTGCTTGCAGCGTGTTGTTTCCGGTCATGTGTAGAGGGTTGGTTCTAGTCGTCGCAACAATTTTACTCCGCACGGCGTGGGCGCTTGCATTACGGCTGGCTGAGGTGACGGCCAAGACAGGCTGTTGAGGGAAATCCCTGATGCAAAAAACCGACGTTCCATAACGAAAATTGCGTTACCAAAAAAAACAACGTTATTTAAACGACGGAGAGGAGACATCCACATGAGAGAAACAAACGCCTGCGGGGCAGCATTGGCTGTGCTGACAACGCTGCTGGCCAGCAGTGCCATGGCGCAGAGCAGCGTGCAGCTATACGGGTTGGTGGACGCCGGTTTGCGTTATGAGACCAATGCCGTGAGTTACGGCCCAGACGGCACGCCGCTTTCCACCGGCTCGCGGATCGGGCTGACCCCGGGCGGCGGCATGACGGAGAGCTACTGGGGCATCAAAGGCAGGGAAGACCTCGGTGGCGGGCTCAAGGGCCTGTTCCAGTTGGAGAGCCACTTCAACCCGGCCAACGGACGAAACTGGCCGGAGGGCAGCGCGGAGTTCTTCCAGATCGCGTCGGTTGGCATCGAATCATCGACGTTGGGGCAGCTTTCTTTGGGCCGGCAGTACAACGTTGTGATGGAAGGCGTGACGATGGTCTACGGATCGAACCTGTGGGCGGGCGGCGATCAGGACCAGTACGTCAACCTGTTCAAGCCCGAGCACATCTTCATGGCGGGCAGCAAGACGAACAAGATGATCCACTACGGCGCACAACTGGGCGATGTGGTGTTCCTTGCGCAATATGCGCCGGGCGGGCAGCCGGGCTCGTTCAGCCGGGGGAGCCAGGTCGGGCTGTCGCTCTCGTACGTGCCGGAGCAGGGGCCGGTAAAGCTCGGTGCCTCGTTCCTGCGTACCAAGGACGACAACCTGAAGGCCCGCTTTGACGTCTACACCGCAGGCGCGCAGTTGGCGCTCGGCGGCACCACGATCCACGCGGGCTATATCGAGAACCGGCGCGACAACAATTTCACTTCGTTCGCGAACGGGCCGTTCAGCCCGACGGACCTTGCGGGCCTGGGCATCATTGCCCCCGAGCAGACGGTCGACCCGACGCTGCCTGGTGGCTTTGACCGGCGCCGCATGATCTTTACCGGCATCAGCTATCACGTGACACCCGCGTTTGTGGTGGCAGCCAATGGCTGGTTTACGCGACAGACCGGCTACACCGATGCCTTCGACGGTTCGGCCAACCAGTACCAGCTCGTGGCCGGCTACTTCCTCTCCAAGCGCACGCTGCTCTACGCAGAAATCGATCGCGCGCGCTACAAGGGCGGCCTGGTCGGCGCCCAACTGGTGGGCCTTAACACGCAGAGCCCGACGATCAGTTCCAACCAGACCGGCATGATGATTGGCATGCGGCACTCCTTCTGATGACACGACACACGCTTTCCATTTGGATGGCTGCGCTGATGCTGGCCGCCTGCGGCAGCGGCGCGCCTTCTGCGCCGGACTCGGCCACACAGCAGCGCGCCGAGACGCTACGCCCTACCAACGCGGCGCTAGCCGCTCAGTACGAACGCTCCTGCATGGCATGCCACGCGGCCGGCGGCAGCGGAGCACCGCTCACTGGCGCAACCGCGCGATGGCAACCGCGCCTGGCACAAGGCATGGAAGTACTGGTGAAGCATGCCACCGAAGGCTTCAACGCGATGCCCGCCAAAGGGCTGTGCAACGACTGCTCGCAGGCTGATCTGCGCGCGCTCATCGGCTTCATGATTCACGGCAAGGACGACACACATGCATCGACTCAGTAAAGCGGCTCCGGTATCGACGCAACAGCGGCGCGCGGCGCTCAAGGCGGGCGCGAGCGCCATTGCGGCGCTGGCGTTGGCTGGGCACGGCCCGTTAGCGCGGGCTGCACAAAGCGGTACCGCTTCAGCCAGCGCCGCTGACAGTGGGCTGCCGGCTGCCGATGCCGGCCGCCAATCCTGGCAAAACTGGTCCGGCATTCAGTCATGCAAGCCGACCGCCATTGCCACGCCGGCAAACGAAACAGAGCTGGCCGCGCTACTGCGTGGCGCTGAGCGTGGGGTGCGCTGTGTGGGGTCGGGGCACTCCTTTACCGCGCTGGTGCCGACGGAATCGACCCTGGTTTCGCTCGATCGCATGTCTGGCATCGTGTCGATCGACAAGGTGGCCGGCACCGTCACGTTGCAAGCAGGTACACGTTTGGCGCTGGTGTCCCGCTTGCTGGATGCGCAAGGGTTGGCGATGCGCAACTTGCCCGATATCGATGTGCAGTCGTTTGCCGGCGCCATTGCGACTGGCACGCACGGCACCGGCCAGAACCTGCCGGCGTTGCATGCCGATGTGATTGGCATGCGGCTGATGACGCCTGACGGCAACATTGTCGAATGCAATGAACAGAGCAATGCCGATTTGCTTTCTGCCGCGCGCGTTTCGCTCGGCGCATTGGGCGTGCTTACGCAAGTTACGCTGCGTACGGTGCCGGCGTACAACTTGCATCGTCGTGTGTTTCTGAAGCCGATTGAGGCCATGTTGGAAGAGGCCCCCGCCTTGGCTGAGCGGCATCGTAACTTCGAGTTCTACTACCTGCCGTTCACGGGCTACGCTGCGGGCATCGTTCACGACGTCTACGAAGGCAACGACGTGCTCACCCCGCAACCCGCTGACGAGGCCATGTTGAGCGACCTCAAGCGCTTGCGCGACTGGCTCGGACACTTCCCGAAACTGCGTCGCTGGATGGCGCAACGGTTTATCGATGCAGATCAAACCGAAGAGGCCAAGAACCGCTCGTGGAGGCTGCTGGCGACGCAGCGCCCGACACGCTTTAACGAGACCGAGTGCCATGTGCCGCGTAGCGCTGGAATCGATTGCGTGCGTGAGGTGATTGCCACGCTGGAGAAGCGGGACGACGTGTATTTCCCACTCGAATTCCGCTTCGTTAAAGGCGATGACGCGTGGCTGAGCCCCTTTTACCAGCGTGACAGTTGCTCGATTGCGGTGCACACCGCGCATGGTGAGCCGTATGACTATCTGCTGTCGGAAATTGACCTGGTCTACCGCAAGTACGAAGGTCGCCCGCATTGGGGCAAGCTGCACGCCGTTGGCCCCGACAGGCTTGCTGCGCTGTATCCGCGCTGGAACGATTTCCTGGCAGCGCGCGAGAAACTCGACCCGGAGGGCAAGATGCTCAACCCGTATCTGCATCAGTTGTTTGGGGTGAACCGTGGCTGATCGCAAGCGCCGTCGCATTCTGTTGGCCGGCGCGGGGGTTGCCGCGTTGGCCGGTGTTGCCGCGCTGCGGCCGAGCAATAAGGGCGGGGCGCACGACGCGTATTTCGCCGCGTTGTCGAACGTGCTGGAGAAGGCAGGTATCGGCACGCCCGTCATGGTCATTGATCGTGATCGGATGTTTGCCAACGCCGAGCAGGTCGCTCGCAACATCAACGGCCGTACAGGGTTACGGCTGGTGGCGAAGTCGCTGCCTTCGCTGCCGATGCTCGATGCACTGATGCGAGTCACGCGTACGCGGCGGTTGATGGTGTTCAACCTGCCGTACCTGCTGGCGCTGGCGCAGCAGCGGCCGGACACCGATTTGCTGCTTGGCAAGCCGATGCCCGCGTTGGCAGCCCGCACGTTCTATGCTCAGTTCCAGGGCGGCGCATTTGATCCAGCACGGCAGCTGCAATGGCTGGTCGACACGCCGGAACGTGTGGCGGAGTACCGCGATATGGCGCGTGCGCAGGGCAAGACGTTACGCCTCAATATCGAGATCGACGTGGGCCTGCATCGGGGCGGCGTCAACAGCGCCAAGGCGCTCGCCGACATGCTGGCGCTTATTGCCGCCGAACCGTTGCTCGCGTTCAGCGGGCTGATGGGCTATGACCCACACATCGTCAAGGTGCCCGATCTGCCTGGCGTGCGCGCAGCGGCGGAGCGCGATGCCAAGGCGAGCTATCAGGCATACCGCGATCAGGTGCTGAGTACGTTGAAGCCGGCTTCGCCTGACGCGCTCACCTTCAACGCAGCGGGCTCGCCCACGTACCGGCTGCACGACGGCAAGGGTGCTGCGAACGAAGTGTCCGTTGGCTCAGCCATGGTCAAGCCCCATGACTTCGATACCCCGCTGCTCGATGATCTGCGGCCGGCCAGCTTCATTGCCACACCGGTGCTCAAGTCGGGCGATTTTCTGCTGCCGGACGGCGCAGAGACGATCGGCAAACTCGTCAGTGCGTGGGACATCAACCAGCGGCACGGCTATTTCATCTACGGCGGCAATTGGTTTGCGGATCCGATTTCGCCCCCGGGTCTGGGTTTGAGCGAGCTGTATGGCATGTCGTCCAACCAGCAACTGCTGGTGGGGTCGGGTGCACAACGTTTGCGCCCCAACGATTACGTCTTCCTGCGCCCCCGCCAAAGCGAGGCCGTGCTGCAACAGTTTGGCGAATTGGTCGTGATGAGCCAGGGCAGCCTTGTCGAACGCTGGTCTGTGCTGCCGGCCATGCCGTGAGGTGTTGCGCGTGGCATGCATTCCGGAGGGGTGTATTTCTAGTGTTTGCGATCAGAACCAGAGGGGCCTCTCTATTGCGGTGCGAAGGTGTTTGAACGTACGCTTTGCCGCAAAAGTCGCAAGAATAACGATATCCGGAGACCCCCACCCCCATGGATTTGGACGTCAACCACAAGCCGGTCAGCGTTGATTGCGACCCGGCCACGCCCCTGCTGTGGGTGCTGCGTGATCATCTGAACTTGACCGGCACGAAGTTCGGCTGCGGCGTCGCGGCGTGCGGCGCATGCACGGTGCACGTGGACGGCGCGGCCGTGCGGTCCTGCGTGCTGCCGGTGGCGGCCGTGGCCGGCAAGCACATCACGACCATCGAGGGACTTGCCGGCGGCGAGGGCAAACGCCACGCACTGCAGCAAGCCTGGATAGACGAGCAGGTGCCCCAGTGCGGTTACTGCCAATCCGGCATGCTGATGGCCGCGGCGGACTTGCTTGCCCAACACCCTGATCCGAGCGATGCCGACATCGACGCGGCCATGACCAACATCTGCCGCTGCGGCACGTATCCGCGCATGCGCGCCGCCATCAAGCGCGCCGCCAAGGCGTTGCGGGAGGGCCGCGCATGAACGCGAAGGCAACGAAACCGCGTAGCGGACGCCGCCGTTTCCTGCTCGGCGCGCTTGGCATTGGTGGCGCACTGGTGGTCGGTTGGGGCGTGATGCCGCCGCGTAGCCGCGTGGGCGATCCGAGCATCTTCCCTGAGCACAACGGCGAGATTGCGTTGAACGGCTGGATCAAGATCACGCCCGAAGGCAACGTCGTGCTCGCCATGCCGCGCGTGGAAATGGGGCAGGGCATCCACACCGCACTGTCGATGCTGGCGGCGGAAGAACTGGACATTCCGCTCTCGCGCGTGAGCATCGAAAGCTCGCCCGTGGAGCGCATCTACGGCAACGTCGTCGCCATGGGCGACAGCTCGCTACCGCTGCATCCCGATAGCGCCGACAAGACCTGGGCCCGTGCACTGCACTGGGTCATGGCCAAGAGCGCGCGCGAGATCGGCCTCATCATCACCGGCGGTAGCAGCAGCACCGCCGATGGCTGGCAGCCGGTGCGCGAGGCTGCCGCTACGGCGCGGGCGGCGCTGGTGCAAGCCGCAGCACGCGAATGGAACGTGTCGGCTGCGGAGGTCAGCATCCGCGATGGCCAGTTGATTGGGCCCGGCGGCAAGCAATCCACGTTTGGCGGCATGGCCAAGTCGGCCCGCGGTATTTCTGCGCCGTCCAACGTCACGCTCAAGCCGGCCTCGCAATACCAGTTGATCGGCAAGCCGGCGCCGCGCAATGATCTTGCGGCCAAGACAGATGGCAGCGCGCGCTTTTCCATCGACACGCGCTTGCCCGGCATGCTGTATGCCGCCGTCGTGATGTGCCCCGTGTTTGGCGGCAAGCTCCAGACGTTTCAATCGAAAGCGGCGCTTGGCATGCCGGGCGTGCGTTACGTGGTGCCGTTTGAGGGCACTGCCGGCGGCGCACCCGGCGTGGCGGTGGTGGCTGATCATTACTGGCAGGCGCGTCAGGCGCTGGCAACGATCGAGCCCGTGTGGGACAACGGCTCGCATGCCAAGCTCGATTCCGCAGGCATTCGGCAGCAACTCGTCAGCGCGCTCGATAGCGACAAGGGCGGCTTTACGTATCGATCGATGGGCGACGGCCTGAAAGCCTTCGGCAAGGCCGATGGCGCCACCCTCGTCGAGGCGGAATACACCGCGCCGTATCTTGCGCACACCACGATGGAGCCGATCAACTGCACCGCGCAGGTGACGCAGGACGGCGTGCATCTCTGGGCGCCCACGCAGGTCGCCACGCTGGCGCAACTGGTGGCGGCACGCGCGGCTGGTGTCAGCGGCGACAAGGTGCATATCGACATCCCGCTCATCGGCGGCGGTTTCGGGCGGCGGCTGGAATCGGATTTCATCGGTCAAGCCGTCACCATCGCCACCAAGACCGATGGCAAGCCCGTGCAGGTCATCTGGTCGCGTGAAGAGGACGTTCGCCATGACTTTTATCGCCCGCACGCCATCGCTCGGCTCAAGGCGCGTGTCGAGAACGGCAAGGTCACGGCGATTGCGTCGCGCAGCGCTGGCCAATCGATTCTGGCAGGCGAGCTGGATCGACTGTTTGGCGCGCCGTCGGCGGGTATCGATCGCTATACCGCTGAAGGCCTGTTCGACTTGCCCTACGAAATCGAGCACGAGCACATCGCCCACCTGGCAGTCGATCTGCCGGTTCCCGTGGGGTTCTGGCGCAGCGTTGGCCACTCGTACAACGGGTTCTTCATGGAGGGCTTTCTCAACGACGTGGCGACGGCAGCCAAACTTGACCCGCTAGCGATGCGGCGCGATTTGCTGAATGCCCACCCGCGTGAGCTGAAGGTGCTGGACACTGCCGCCGAGGCCGCCGGCTGGGGGCAACCGCTCGCCCCGGCAGCCGACGGCGCGCCGCGTGCACGCGGCATTGCCCTGCACCCAAGCTTCGGCTCCGTGGTTGCGCAGGTCGTGGAGGTGTCGATGAAGGACGGCAAGCCGCGCGTGCACCGCGTTGTCTGCGCGGTCGACTGCGGCACGGTGGTCAACCCGGGCATCGTTGCGCAGCAGATGGAAAGCGCGGTCATCTTTGGTCTGACAGCGGCGCTATATGGTCGGATCGACATCAAGGCCGGCCAGGTCGTGCAGTCGAACTTCCCAGACTATCCGGCGCTCAAGATGGCTGAGGCGCCCGTCATTGAAACGCACATCGTGCCGAGCACGGCAGAACCCAGCGGCATGGGCGAGGTGGGTGTGCCGCCCATCGCGCCAGCCGTGGCCCACGCCGTGGCGCAGTTGACGGGCAAACCGGTGAGGCAGTTGCCCATCGTCTGATGGTCTGCTGCAGCGGCGTCGAATTCACAACAGCGCATGGCGGATGGCAAACGCTGCCGCCTCCGCGCGATTGGCGCTGTGCGTCTTGCTCAGGATGCTGCTCACGTGGTTTGCCACGGTGTTGGGGCTGACGAACAGCTCACGGGCAATCTGGCGGTTGCCCTTGCCCTGCGCAACCAGGCGGAGCACCTGGGCTTCGCGTCGGCTCAACCCCGCAGGATAGTGCTCCACCGGAGCTGCCTTGATCGACGCTCTGGCGGCCTCGATGCGCGCCAGCAAACTGGCCATCCCGAGCGTTGCCGCCTCGTCTTCTGCAGCGCTCAACAAGGCATCGGCGCGATCGAGATCGCTCGGCTCGCCGCGACGTAAGAGCATCTGCGCAAAGTCCAGCCGCGTGCGCGCGAGCGCCGGCCTTGCACCTTGGCGTTCATTCATCGCCAGGGCGGCCTGAAAATGTTGTTGCGCTTGCGGCCAGTTGCCCATCGTTGTGGCCAATGCGCCCAGGATCGCATCGGCTGCGCCGAATGAGGCGATCGCGGTGCCGAACACCAGGTTGCGCCTACTGAACGGGGCAAGTAGTTGGTACAGTGCCGCCGCCCTGGCGGCATCGCCAAGCGCATGACACACGATGGCCAGATACGTGAGATTGGCTACCCAGACACCATCGCGCGCAATCGTGAGGAAGTCGGCGTTGGCCAGCGTGTCAAACGTCTTGCGTGCTGCTTCCAACTGCCCAAGCTCAGCGCGCATCAAGGCGATGCCCGGCTGCCAGATGCCCATCGCGCTGGTGTGCTCAACGAAATGTTCGACCAGAGGTGCCACTTCGTGCAGCCGGCCCTGTTCGCGGCGCAGCATGAACATCTGTACGCCGTAGACGCCGGCGGCATCCATGCCGGGCATGCGCCGCGCGATCTCGTAAGCGTTGGGGATCAAGCGCTCCGCATCGGCAAAGCGCCCTTCGAACAGCGCATGCATGGCACGCGACATGCTGGCGGTGTAATGGATGAAGGGCTGGCGCAGCGTCTCTCCGCTGCGCTCGTATTCCTCAAGATTCGCTCGCCAGGCAGCCATGTCGCCGAGTTCAAAGTCATCGAAGAAGCGCCACGCGCGTGTTGCGCACATCAGCGTGCGGTCGCCGGCCTGCCGGGCCAGTTCGTAGGCTTCATCCGAGGCGGCGATGCGCTCGGCAATGTGCTCCTGCTGCCAGCGCAGCGACACGGTCGCAACCAGGGTGTCGGCCAGTGTTGCGGGGTCCCCGGCCCGGCGCGCCACTGCGATGGCCTGCTCATGTACCCGGCTTGCTTGTGCCTCCTCGCCGCTGAAGATGAGGGCGCGCGCAAGGGCGCTCAGCAGGCGGGCGCTCATCACGGGCTCGTCGCTGCCCTGGGCTGCGAGGGCCTCGCGCAGGAGTTCGGCCGCGGGGCCCCCGGGCAGTCCCGGCGCCCAACTCGCGGTTTCGAAACCAAGTGCGGCGCAAGCGAGTTCACTTGCGTTGCCATACTCCGCGCTCAGGCGAGCCGCCTCCTTGAACGTCTGCATGGCCTGGAGCCAATCACCGGCATGGCTGTGCGCGGCACCTAGCGCATTCAGCAAGCTGCAGCGTGTCTCGCGCGCCAGGCCGCTGCCAGCATCCATGGCCTGCAGTGCCATCTGGCAGTAGCGTGCCGATTCTTCGTGCGCGAGCTGGCGGTCGGCTCGCCGCGCTGCACGTTGCGCGTAATCCACCGCGAGTGCGGCGTCCCCTCCGGGCAGGGCGGCCCAGTGGTGATAGGCCAGCGCTGGCAGATGCGGCTCGGGGTCGTCGCCGTGAATCATCTCGATGGCACGCGCCAGCTTCAGATGGAGCCGGCTGCGTCGAGGGATGGGAATCTCGTCGTAGAGGGTCTCGCGGAACAAGGCATGGGCAAAGTGATAGTGGCCGGGGTCGCGCAAGGCCTCGACCACACGCGCCTGCAGGGCTTCGTCGATGGCTGCGCTGCAGGTCTCTTCGTCGACGTCGCCGGCCAGCGCGGTTAGCAGACGGAATTCGAATGCGCGGCCGATGACCGCTGCGGCGGTAAGCACCTTATTCGCATTCGCGGACAGACGACTCAAGCGGCGCCCGATGACTTCCTTGATGCCCTCCGGAATGCGCAGTACATGGCCCGTGCTGGCGGACGAATTTTCCTGTGCCAGCAGGCGGGTCATTTCACCCACGAACAAGGGGTTGCCTTCCGTTTGCGCGTGGACCGCATCGACCAGCGAGGGGGCGACGGTCGTGTCATCAGCCAGTTCCATCATGTGCGCTGTTTCCGCATGGGTCAGCCCCCTCAGGCGCAATCGTTCGAAGCGTGGTTGGCGCGCCAGTTCGCCTAGCGTGGCCGACAGCGGGTGCTGTCTCGATAGCTCGACATCACGGTACGTCACGAGGAGAAGAATGCGATTGCTGCACACGTCGGGTGCAAGAAACTCGAGCAGGCGCAGGGACGACGCGTCGGCCCAGTGCAGGTTGTCGAGGATGAGCAGCAGCGGATGCTGTTGTGCTGCGCGCTGCCAGAAAGTGTTTACGGCATCGAAGAGTCGGAAGCGCGCCTGCGCGACTTCGGTACTTGGCGTGGCAACTGCGCGATCACGCACCGGATCGGGCAGCCGATCGGCAAGGTCGGGAACGATTTCCGCGAGCGGCGCTACCCCACAGGCCAATGCCTGGTGGATGCTGTCTTCGTCGTGTGAGGCAATCCAACTTCGTACCAGTTGTTGCCAAGGCCAGTAGGGCGGTGCGCCGGGCTCTTCGTTGCAGCGGCCCCAGAGCACTTGCATGCCGCGTTGCTCGGCCTGTTGGGCAACAATTTCGGCGGTGCGCGTTTTGCCGATGCCGGGTTCCCCCGCCAACGCCGCAATGCCGCCAGTGCCGTCTTGCGCTCGCGCCAGCAGGCGGCCCAGTACCTCGAGCTCACGCTCGCGGCCAACGAAGCGCGCCGTCGCTGGCGCATTGTCGGTGTCGCATGCGCTGTCGCTTCGCGCTGCCGAGTCAGTCGGTAGCGGTATGCCGCAGCCGTCGCAAAACCTCGCGTCGGGCCGGCACAATCGGTGGCAGCGAGCGCAATGCATGGTTGCAGAGCGTCACACGAAGCTCTCCGGACGCACTTGGGTCACCTCGATCACGACGTCAGCAGGCAGGCTTGCCAAGTGTGCCGCCTGTCGGATGGCATCCGCGCTTGGAGCTTCGTAAAGACAATAGGTTTTCTTGCGGTCGGCAGAGAGGAAAGAGAAGACCCAGTTCACACCAACATCTGCATTGATGTGCTGGATGTTCGCAACGCTTGCGGCGCCGATCTCCAATTGTTCCGCAAACTGGCGTTCGATGAGAAACAGCGGCATTTTTCTTCCCTCCTGACGCTTCGACGGGCCGTGCCGCCATTGCGTTTTATTGAAGGCCGAAGATGGGGCAAAACAAATAGTCAGTATTGACTATCCCGGGGCAGACCGGCCGCCACACAAAAATGATCAAGGCAGCGGATAGAACGGACGATGTCCCGCTTCTAGACTTCCATCACTATTCCTCGCGCCTGATTTTCCGCTCTGCAGACACAGCCAGATCGGTCCGGCCACGCTTGCCTAGGAGATCAACATGCTCGAAGACACCACGGTGCAGGCTTTCCGTGCGCAATTGCGGGGGGCGCTCGTCGAACCGGACGATCCGAACTACGACGCGGCACGCCGTGTCTACAACGCGATGATCGACAAGCGGCCGCGCTTCATCGCGCAGTGCTCGGACGTAGCCGACGTGATTGCGTCAGTCAATTTCGCGCGCGACAACGGCTTGCTGCTGGCCGTGCGCGGTGGCGCTCACAATGGCGGCGGTCTGGGCGTGTGTGACGACGGTTTGGTGATTGATCTGGCCCGTCTGCGCGGCATTCGTGTCGATCCTGTTGCCCACACGGTGCGTGCCGAAGGCGGCTGCACATGGGGAGACGTCGATCATGCGACGCACGCATTCGGTCTCGCAACGCCGGCGGGCATCATCAGCACCACCGGGGTTGGCGGGCTAACCCTGGGAGGAGGGATCGGTCATCTGGCACGGCGATTTGGCCTGACGATCGACAATCTGCTGTCGGTCGATATCGTGCTGGCCGACGGCAGCTTCGTCACTGCCAATGCGCATGTCAATGACGACCTGTTTTGGGCGGTGCGCGGTGGCGGTGGCAACTTCGGGGTCGTAACCTCATTCGAGTTCCGCCTGCATGCGGTGAGCAATGTGGTGGCGGGTCCCACGCTGTGGCCGCTTGATAAAGCCGCCGACGTTCTGCGCTGGTATCGCGACTTCCTGCCGAAGGCACCGCCCGAACTCAACGGCTTCTTCGCTTTTCTTACGGTGCCGCCAGCACCACCGTTCCCGCCCGCGCTGCATCTGCAGAAGATGTGCGGCGTTGTATGGTGCTACACGGGCGACCCTGCAGCGGCAGAAGAGGCATTCGCGCCTGTTCGAGCGCAACAGCCCGCGCTGTACGGCGTAGGGGCCATGCCCTATCCGATGTTGCAAACCGCCTTCGATGCTCTCTATCCGCCCGGCCTGCAGTGGTATTGGCGCGCCGACTTCGTCAACGAGCTCCCGGAAGATGCCATTGCACTGCATGTGGAACATGGTTCGAAACTGCCGACCATGCATTCCACGATGCACCTGTATCCCATCGACGCTGCCGTGCATCGCATGGGGCGCAAGGAAACGCCGTTCGCCTACCGTGATTCGAAATGGGCGGCCGTCATCGTGGGCGTTGACCCCGACCCTGGCCAGCGCGAGCGCATCACGAATTGGTGCAAAGGGTACTGGGACGCACTGCATCCCTATTCGGCGGGTGGGGCCTATGTGAATTTCATGATGGACGAGGGCCAGGAGCGGGTGCAGGCCACCTACCGCGACAACTACGCCAGGTTGGCCGCGATTAAGGCCAGATACGATCCGGGCAACCTGTTCCGCGTCAACCAGAACGTGAGACCCGCGTCGTGAGCATGCGCATTTTGATCGGTTGGTTGCAGGAAGCCCATCCTGCAGGAAAGGAGGTGTGAAATGGACAGGAGACTGTGGATCGTCGTCACTGCAATCGTTGCAGCATCAGGTGCAACCGTGACGCATGCGAGCGCCACACGGGATGTGTACACGGATGGCAGCGCCGCCATGGAGGTGCGCACTCCTTACACCGATGGCGGACTGGCCACGAGGTTCGACGTGTATGCGGACGGCGCAAGGGCGGGAAAATTCGATTCCTATACCGAAGGAACGCGTGCACCCACGACGGACGGCGCGCGCTAGGCTATCCACAACACAAAAGCCGCAGGTGTGTGCCTGCGGCTTCTTCTTTGGTGCGATACCGCCCGGCTCAGGCCGCGTCCGGAAACACGGGTTCGCCCAGATTCAGCATCAGCCGATTCGCCCACGCAAAAATGGCCACCGCGTGTATCAGATCGAGAATCTCCGCATCGGTCAGGCCAGCGTCCTTGAGCGGTTTCAGGTCTTCGCTGCGCACTTCGCCCGGGCGCAGTGTCAGGTCGATCGAGAACAGCACGATGGCACGCTCTCGCGCATTCGTGCCTGCAATGTGCGGGTCTTCAAAGACCTGCTTGATCACGTCGTTGCGCTTGGCAAGCTGCTCGAAGCGTTGCGCGTGGACAGACGCGCAATACACGCAGCCGTTCACGCGCGACACGACTGCGCTGGCGAGTTCGCGTTCAGCACGCGACAGGCCGCCCGGCGCATACATGATCGCGTTGAACGCCGCCGAGCGCTGCCGCAGGATCGCGGGCTGGTGAACGAGAAAGCGGTAGTAATCCGATGTTTTCGCCTTCGGGTGGCTTTCTTCCAGCACGGCGATCTGCTCGGGCGTGGCGCGGTCGAGGTCGACCACATCGAGCCACGCTTGCCACTCCAGCGATTCATTGGTGAAGCCGTGGGTGCGGATGATCTCGGTCATGCTGCGGTCTCCGTGGAGGCGGCGGCGCTGCCGGTGCCGGTGGCTTCGCGAAGCGCACGCAAGCCGGCGACGAGCCGCGTCTGATACGACAGAAAAGCGATGAGCTGCGCGAGCGTCACCACGTCGGCCGTGGCGAGGCCCGCTGCGGGCAGGCGCAACAGCGCATCGCGGTCGCCTTCGATGGGGCGCTCGACGAGCGTGCGCGTGAAGGTGAGGATGGCGCGCAGGCGTGCGTCGGTCAGCGTGTCGATATCGCCATGGTCCACCGCTTGCAGTGCAGTTGCGTCGACCGGCGTGTTCGCGAGGTGCGCGTGATAGTGCTCGGCCAGTTCCGGCGCGGGCGTCAGGCGGCAGGCGTACAGCGCCACGAGCAGGCGTTCGCCCAGCGTGAGGCCGGGCAGGGCGGCGTCGAACAGCGCTTCGTAGCTGCCTTGCGTGGCCGTTGCGACTTTTTCGCGGGCGTGGCGCAGCGCATGCGTGGGGCTGCCGTCGCCGAGGTCAGCAATCTGGTCGACCACGTCTTGTGCGGGCGTGAAATCCATGGATGAAAGGCTCCGAGAATCGGGTACGGAGGCGCCGCGCGCAGCCACTGCGCTGGCGAGGAAGCGCCGCACCGCTGCCCACGATTGGGCATCGGCGCGGGCGTTGGCGCGTGGCTCGCCACCGCCGGTGCTGATGCGGCCAGACACCGGGTGCGCATAGACGAGCTGCGTCGTCGGCACGTAAGGGAAGACGATGGCGTGACCCGCGCCTTCGTAATCGAAATGTTGGACGGGGTAGGGGTGGCGTACCTCGGCCAGCTTGCCGGTGACCATGCGCGAGTAATCGCTCGAGGGCCAGGAGCCGTCATCGGTGGCGGAGAGCAGCAACACCGGCCCGCGTGCGCGTTCGATGCGGATACGCGCGCGTGCCACCGCGTCTGCATCTTGCAGTGCCGTGCGGATGGCGCGTTCATGCCGATGCGGCGCGGGACCTTCGTCAAACGGTGCCCAGGTCGCGATGCGGTTGCCTTCCCACAGATGCGGCAGCGGCTGACCGCGATACAACCACGTTGGGCCCTCGCGTCCGATAGCGGGGTCGGCGGCGTTCTGCCCGCTGTGCACGACGGCGCCCGGCACGTAGCCGATCACCGCAGACACCGCTTCAGGAAACGTCGCGCCCAGCAGCAATGCCAATTCCCCGCCGCGCGACTGGCCGCTCACAGCAACGAAGTCGTGCAGCGGGGCCACGCGCGTGCGCAGCCAGGCGAGCGCGCGCTCGAAGTATTCCAGCGGCGTGTTCGAGATGTAGTCCGACAGCCCCGGCGCTTTGAAGTACGCAAGCGCAAAGGCGGCATAACCGTGCGAGGCAAACAGTGCCGCGCGTGGCTCGTTGATGCCGCCGCCCGAGCCGTTGAGGATGAGCACGGCAGGGCGCGGGCCCGGGTGCGCATACGGATCGGGCAGGTAAAGCGTGCCAACAAGACCTTCGTCGCGCACATCGTGGCGCGTCACGCCCGGTGCGGCCAGCCGTTGCACGAAGCTCGCATGGACCGACTCGCCGCTGGCCGTGGCCGTCAGCGTGGTCGTCAACGGCTCCGTGGCTGGCTGCGGAAACACCTCGCGTGCCTTGCCGTCTTCCGGCCGCTGGCTCCACACGATGCCCATCGCGCTGACGCCGGTGTAATCACCGGAGACGGGCGCGTCGCGCGTCAGGTCCACGGTGCCGTGCGCATCGGCAACAAACGCGGCGCGGCTGTGCCACAGCACGCCATTGCCACGACGCGTTTGCGCCACGATGCCCACCTGTGCTCCAGGCGCAAGCCCCGTCACGACGACACTGCGCGATACGTCGATCAGGTCATCCGCCGGCGTCACGCCGATCGCGAACGTTCCCATGGCGCTTACTTGCCGTCCTTGGTGACCATTTGCGCTGCCGTGCGATCGCTCGTCATCGGCGTCACCTTCAGGCCCTTCTTGGCGGCCCATACGTTCTGGTAGTGGTACAGCGGCATCACGCCCACGTCATCCGACACCAGCTTGATCGAGTGGCGCAGGATGGCCGCGCGCTTTTCCACGTTGAATTCTTCCGTGGACGCGTTCAGCGCGTTGTCGACGGCCGCGTTGCTGTAATGGCCCCAGTTGGACGCGCCCAGGCCTTTCTTGGTGTCGACCGTGGCCAGCACGTTGACGAGCGCGTAGCTCGCCTCGCCCGTGCCGTTGCCCCACGCCAGCATGCTCATCGCATATTCATTCTTGTTGGCCCGGCCCGAGTAGACCGACCAGGGCACCACTTCCACGCGTGCCTTTACGCCGATGCGGGTCCAGAACTGTGCCACCGCCTGCGCCGTCTCGGGGCCTTGCGGGTAGCGATCATTCGGCACGTGCATCACCAGGTTGAAGCCTTGCGGAAAGCCTGCATCGGCCAGCAGCTTCTTGGCTTGCGCTGGGTCGTAGGCGATGTCCTTCACATCGGGGTTGTAGCCGTATGTGTCTGACGGCATCCACTGGTTGGCGACGGTGGCGGCGCCTTGCAGGATGCGGTCGACGATTGCCTTGCGGTCGATCGCCAGCGACAGCGCGCGGCGCACGCGCACATCCAGCAGCGGGTTGTTCGGCAGCGGTTTGCCGTCGTTGCCGGTGATGTACTGGTTTTCGCCCTTGCGGAAGCTCGGCTGCAGCAGCATCACGCGCAGGCCGGGGTAGGCAAAGACCTTCACGTTGGGCGACTGGCGCAGGCGCGCAAGGTCCGACACCGACACCTTGTCGATGACATCGACCTCGCCTGAGAGCAGGTTGGCCGTGCGTGCAGCAGCATTGTTGATATAGCGGTAGTTGACCTTCTCCCAGAGCTGCTTGCCGCCCCAGTAGTTGTCGTTGCGCGCCATCACCACGCGATCGCCCGGCACATACGAGACGAACTTGTAGGGGCCCGTGCCCACCACGGCGCGGCCGGCGTTGTAGTCCTCAGTCGACGATTTTTCGCCCACATGCTTGCTGACGATGTGCACGGACGCGAGGTTCAGCGGCAGGTCCGGGTTCGGGATGTTCGTCTTGATGATAAGCGTCAGAGGGTCTTTGGCCGTGACCGATTCCACCGTGCGCAGATAGCCGGCGAACGTTGCCACGCTGCCCGGAACGCTGCGCGCGCGCTGGTACGAGAAGATGACGTCATCCGCCGTGAACGGCTGGCCATCGTGCCATTTCACGTTCGGGCGCAGCTTGAATTCCCACGTCTTCGGGTCCAGCGTCTTCCACGAAAGCGCCAGGCCGGGCTGCAGCTTGTTCCACTTGTTCTCGACCAGCAGATCCCAGAAGTGCACGTCGACGGAGCGGTCGCCTGCGTGATTGTTCAACTGCGGGTCGAGCGACGACAGCGGATCGGCAAAGGCGATGTTCAGCGTCTGCGCGCCGACAGCGCCGGCAGCGGTAAACAGCGCAACAGCAAGCGACGAGGCTAGGAGGCGTTTCACGTGGGTTCCCTTTTCCTGTTTTTGGAATCGTTGGCTTATTGAATGTCGTTCAGGTCGCGTCGTTCAGGTGGCACGCGCTGATGTGGTTGACCGCAATGCCGCGCAGCGTCGGTGTTTCGGTCTTGCAGCGGGGCATGGCGTGCGGGCAGCGCGGGTGGAAATGGCAGCCCGTGGGCGGATGCAGCGGGCTCGGCATCTCGCCCTGAATGGCGGTGAACGTCTTGTGACGGGCTGACAGACGCGGGATCTCCGCGAGCAAGGTTTGCGTGTAAGGATGGTTCGGGCGGCGGAAGACTTCCTCCGCCGTTGCGGATTCCACCACGCGCCCGAGATACATGATCACCACCCGGTCTGAGAGGTGCTCCACCACGCCCAGGTCGTGACTGATGAACAGGTAGGTCAGGTTGAGCTGCTCGCGCAGGTCCATGAACAGGTTCAGAATCTGTGCCTGGATCGACACGTCCAGCGCTGCCACCGCCTCGTCGCAGACGAGCATCGACGGCTGCACCGCCAGGGCACGCGCAATGCCGATGCGCTGCCGCTGGCCGCCGCTGAACTGATGCGGGTAGCGGTCGCGCAGGGCGGGGTCCAGGCCCGCGCGCTGCATCTGCGCAGCCACGTAATCGGCAAAGTGGGCGCGGTCGGTCAGGCCGTGCACGCGGGCCGCTTCGCCAACGATCTCTTCCACGCGCAGGCGCGGGTTGAGGCTCGCATACGGGTCCTGGAAGATCATCTGGATCTTCAGGCGCGCGGCGCGGGCTTCGTCTGCGGAGAGCGCATCGACACCTTTGCCGTCAACGCGTACCTCGCCGTCCGATGGCGGCATCAAGCCGGCGGCAATCCGGCCGAGCGTGGATTTGCCGCAGCCCGATTCGCCGACAAGGCCGACGACTTCACCGGGCTGGATCGCAAGGTCGACACCGTCGACCGCACGAACGATTGCCGGCGGATGTGCCAGGCCGAAGCGTTGCAAGACGCGATCACCCGCGCCGACTTTGCGATCGCCAAAGCGTTTGCTGACCTGCTTGAGTTCGACAAGCGACGTGCTCATGCGACCTCCCGCGAGGAAGCGTGCTGCGCGCCCGGATGGAAACAGCGCACGAGGCGACCAACGATCGGTTGCGTGATCTCCGGGTGGACGCTGCAGACATCGGTGGCACGCGGGCAGCGTGCCGCAAACGCGCAGCCTGCCGGCAGCGACAGCAGGTTCGGTGTCATCCCGGGAATCTGGCGCAGGCGTTGGCCGCGCCGGTTCTCGCTCGGCAGGCTGTCGATCAGGCCCATGGTGTAGGGGTGCAGCGGGGCATCGAGCACCGCATCAACCGGGCCGTGTTCGACGATTCGCCCGGCGTACATCACGGCCACCTCGTCGGCCAGCCCGGCAACGACAGACAGGTCATGCGTGATCCAGATCAGCGCCGTGCCGTGCATGCGCGCGAGCTTCTGCACTTCAGACAAGATCTGCGCCTGGATGGTCACGTCCAGCGCCGTGGTCGGTTCGTCGGCAATGATCAGGTCGGGCCGATGCAGCATCGCAATGGCAATCGCCACGCGCTGGCGCATGCCGCCGGAAAGCTGATGCGGATACGCCCGCAGCCGCTCTTCGGGGCTCGGAATGCCCATCAGGCCGAGCGTGTCGCGCGCATGTTCACGGGCTTGCTTGTGGCTCATGCTGCTGTGCGCGCGCACGGCCTCGATCATCTGGGCATCGATGCGCAGCACGGGGTTGAGCGTCATCATCGGGTCTTGGAAGACCATGGCGATGCGGTTGCCCTGCAGCTTGCGCAGCTCGCGCGGGGCGAGCTTGGTGAGGTCGCGGCCCTGATAGAGGATCTCGCCGCCGACCACGCGGCCGGGCGGGTCCACCAAGCCCATGATCGAGAAGCCGGTAACGGACTTGCCTGAGCCCGATTCGCCCACCAGCCCCAGGATGCGTCCGCGCGCGAGCGAGAACGACACATCGTCCACGGCCGGCAGCACGCCTTCGCGCGTGAAGAAATGCGTGCGCAGGTTGCGGACTTCGAGTGTGGTCGCGTTGCTGGACGCCGTCATCGCTGCGCCCTCGGGTTCAGCACTTCACGCAGGCGGTCGCCCACTAGGTTGATGGCCACCAGCGCCAGCAGCAGCGCGATGCCCGGATAGAAACTGATCCAGTACTGGCCAGACAGCATGTATTGGTATCCGTTGGAAATCAGCAGGCCGAGAGACGGCTCGGTAATCGGCACGCCCAGGCCCAGGAACGACAGCGTGGCTTCCAGCGTGATCGCGCGCGCCACCTGCAGCGTGCCCACGACGATCAGCGGCGGCAGGCAGTTCGGCAGGATGTGCTTGAGCGCGATGCGCCAGCTGGGCAGGGCGAGCGAACGCGCGGCTTCAACGTATTCGCGGCGACGCTCGACGAGGGCCTGGCCGCGCACCGTCCGCGCGTAATACGCCCACTCCAGCAGCACCAGCGTCAGCACGACATTGGTGATGCTCTTGCCGAGATAGGCGAGGATCATCATCGCCACCAGCACCGAGGGGAACGACAGCAGCAGGTCGACCGTGCGCATGATGATGCTGTCGACGCGGCCACCGGCATACGCCGCAATGAGGCCGAGCAGCGTGCCGATCACCGCCGCTACGGCCGCTGAACCGATCCCCACGCCCAGGCTGATGCGCAAGCCATAGAGGATGCCGGAGTAGAGGTCACGCCCCTGGCCATCCGTCCCGAGCCAATACGTGAACGTCCCCAAGCCATTCGGCGAACCTGGCGGCAGACGCGAGTCGAGCACGTCGAGCTGCATCAGGTCGTACGGATTCTGCGGCGTGATCCAGGGTGCGGCCAGCGCAGCCAGAATCAGCACCACGACAACCACCAGGCCGAAGATGGCCGCCTTGGAGGCGAGGAAATCCGACGCCACGCGCCGCCACGGCGATTGCTTGCGCGGGGCGGACACCGCTGTCGCGGTCGTGGATTGCGAAGTCGTATTCATCATGCAGCCTCCGCGCTGTCCGCCGCACGCACGCGCGGGTCCAGCATCCGATACAGGATGTCGACGATCAGGTTGAGCGACACGAACAGGCACACCACGACGATGAGGTAAGACACGATGACCGGCCGGTCCAGTGAGTTGATGCTATCGAGAATGAGCTTGCCCGCGCCGGGCCACGCGAAGATGCTTTCCGTCACCACCGCAAAGGCGATGGTCGAGCCCAACTCCAGGCCCAGCACCGTCACCAGCGGGATCAGCGTATTGCGCAGCACGTGCGCCAGCACCACGCGCAGCGGCGACAGGCCCTTGGCACGCGCGAACTTCACGAAGTCCAGCGGCAGCACCTCGCGCACGCCAGCAGACGTCAGCCGCAGCACCAGCGAGAGCTTGAACAGCGACAGGTTGACCGCCGGCAGCACAAGGTGCCGCAGCCCATCCAGCGTCAGCCACGACCATTCGATGCCGAACAGGCGTGCCGTTTCGCCGCGTCCGCTTGCGGGCAGCCAGCCGAGGCTCACGCTGAACGCCATGATCAGCATCAGCCCCACCCAGAACGTCGGCAGCGAAAAGCCCACCACGCTGCCCGTCATGAGCAGGCGCGACACCGGATGGCGCGGATACAGTCCCGCGAACAGTCCCAGCGGCACGCCGATCACCACCGCGATGATCAGTGCCGAAAACGCCAGCTCCAGCGTGGCCGGCAGGCGCTGCAGGATCAGTTGGATGGCTGGTTCGTTGTAGACGAAGCTCTTGCCCAGATTGCCGTGCAGCGCGCCGTTCAGGAAGGCGAGATATTGCTCCCACAGCGGTTTGTCCAGACCCAGCTCGGCAATGATGCGCGCGCGGTCGATCTGGTCCACGTCCTGGCCGATCAGGATGTCGACCGGGTTGCCGATGGCGTGCAGGCCGATGAAGACGATCACCGTCATCACCAGCACGACCAGCAGCGCCTGGCCGATGCGGCGGATGAGCCAACCTGTCATCGGGCAGCCTCCTGGCCGGAAGTGGCATTCGCTTCCACGCCGGGGGGCGGGGCGGGCGTCCATTCATCGCCGAAGATTTCCGGCTCGGCGTAGGCCTGGATGGCGGCGTAGTGCGCGTCGATGTCTTCCTGGTACAGCAAGCCGGCTATGCCCTGCGCCAAACGCTTCGCGCCTTCGCTGATGGCCGGGATGTCGCCCGAAACGCTGCCGTGCGTGACCGACGCCGGATAGCAGAAGCAATGCACGCGCGACAGGCCGGGCAGCGTGCCGGGCGTTTTCTCGCGAAATTCGAACGCGTGGCCGAGATCGGGCGAATCGGCGAGTTCCGCGTCTTCCTCGCCGGGGCGCGGCGTATAGCGGTCGCGCCATTGGCGGATATGCGGTGCCAGTGCGCTGAACTCGGGGCGCGAGGCCCAATCGGTGCGAAAGCCCGTCGAGAAGATCAGGAAGTCCAGTTGGAATACGCCCTTGGTGGTGGCCACGTGCAGCACGCCGTCGTGCTCGTCGACGCCCAGGATGCCGCAACCCAGGTTGAAGCGCGCATTCGGATGCCGCGACACACGCAGCGTGCTGCCGCGCGGCGGGGGCACCTGCTCGACATTGATGTAATGGCGGATGCGCCATTTCCATGCGTCGGGCAGATGCAGGTGACCATGCACGAGGCCTGGGCTGCCGGCGCCCTTGCCCTTGTTCACGCGCGGCAGGTCGGGGCGGCGGATCAGCATGTCGACGCTGGCGGCACCGGCTTCCAGCGCCGTCGCGGCCGAATCCATCGCGGATGCGCCTGCGCCGATCACGCCCACGCGCTTGCCGGCCAGCGTGCCGTAATCCATCTCGTCGGACGAATGCGCCCACCAGCGGCGCGGCAGCCGGTGCGCAAAGTCCGGCACGGATGCACCGCCGAGCCCGTCACGCCCGGTGGCCAACACCGCGCGGCGCGCAAACACGCGCTGCGTCGGTTGGCCCGGCGCGTCGATCAGCAGTTCAACGGCGCCATCCACGCGCGGGTGGATCGCCTTCACGTGGTGGTCGTTGCGCACGTCGAGCTGGAGCACGCGGCGGTACCAGCGCAGGTAGTCCATCCATTGCAGGCGCGGAATCTTGTCGAGCACCTCCCACGCATCGGTGCCGAACTGCGCTTCAAACCATGCGCGAAACGTCAACGCCGGCAGGCCGAGCGCAGGGCCCGTCAGTTGCTTTGGCGAGCGCAGCGTTTCCATGCGCGCCGTCGTTGCCCACGGGCCTTCGAAGCCGGCGGGCGAGCGGTCGAATATCACCGCGCCGATGCCAAGATGCTTGAGCGCTGCCGCTGCCGCCAGGCCAGCCATGCCGCCGCCGATAACGGCCACATCCAGCACGGGTTGGCCCTCTAACGTGTGTGGCAGCGTCCAGTTTTTCGCGGGGAGTTCAAGCCAGGAGAGGTCCTGGTGCAAACGGGCTTCCAGCGCTGCGAGCCCGGTGACTTGCGGCGCGTTGTCGTGTTGTGCAGCGGTCATGCGGACGCGCCTTCGGTTTCGTTGATGGATTCGCCATACAGCACCTGCAGCATGCTGGCGTGGCGCGCCGGGTCGTGCAGCTTGCAGTCCGGCAGCAGGCGCCGCGCTGCCTGCGCGAGCGCGTCGGTCAGGGAAGTCACCGCCGCCGATGGCCGCTTGGCCTCGGGCGTGATCACGCCAAAGAAGAAGGGGATGTCGGCGTCGATGGGGCGCACGGTCACGCCGTCGATTGGCACGCCGTAGGCCGTCACGGGCTCCAGCAACGCGACGCCCAGGCCCGCACGCACGGCGGCCAGCGCATTCAGCGAGGCATTCGTCTCGATGAGCGAGGCTGGTTCCACGCCAGCCTTCGCTAGCGCTTGGTCCAGACGGCGGCGCAATCGATATGGGTTGTGCATCGTGATGATCCGCTGTCCCGCGCAATCGGCCAACGCCACGCGCTTCCCGGCGGCCAACGGGTCGTGTGTCTGCACGGCGGCCACGCAGGCGGCTTCCCCGATCCAATGCACGGTGACGCCACGATGCTCCAGCGGCAGGCTGCTGAGGCCAAGGTCGGCAGCGCCGGTCAGCACGGCGTGCACAACCTGCTCGGGCGAGGCGCTGCGAATCTGGATGTGCTGCGCGAGTCCGGGCTCATCAGCCAAGGCAGCGGGCAGCAAGCCGGCGGCCAATGCGGACGTCGCTGCCAGGCGCAGCGGGCGTGCCTCGCCGCGCGCGATTTCTTCGGCACGGGTGCGGATCTGCCGTAAGCTGATCAGCGTATGCTCAACGTCTTCGTACAGCAGGAAACCCTGCTCCGTCGGCGAGACGCGCGGCCCCGCGCGTGTGAACAGGGCATAGCCGATTTCCGCTTCCAGATCCTGGATGAGCCGGCTGATGGCGGGTTGCGAGCGTCCCAGCAGCTTGCCCGCTGCGGTGACGCTGCCGGTCGACATGACCGCGGCAAACGCTTCGAGTTGTCGGAGTTCCATCTGCCTGTTTGATCTCAGTCATGCATGTGGTTCATGCATTCTGGTAGAGGCAGTATGCGAATTCCAAATAGTATTTTCTTATGTACTCATGCGTTTTGCGCTGGCAACCGCTATTTCCCGCGGTGCAACCACTGCCGGGGCAGATTGTACGCGGCGCGCATCCGCCTTTATTTGACGAAGGTGCCGTTTGGCCCGATCACCGTCAGCTCGACATAATTCGATCCCTTGCGCAGGTTTGGGCCGTAGCGGACTTCCAAACCGCCCAGGTCGATCGTGCCGGCGGCTTCGAGCCCCGAGACAAAGCTGGCCCGCGTTGGCGACTTGCCCGCGCGCTTGAGCCCTTCGACCAGCACACGCGCGGCAGCATAGCCTTCCATCATGGCGTACGACGGCGCCACGCCGGCAGATTTCGCGCTGGATGCCAGCTCCCGGCCCAGCAACGAAGTTGAACGCACTGGCGACGGCATCACCTGCGAGACCACCACACCGCGCCCCAGCGCCCCGAGCGATTTCGCAAACGCCAGACCGGCGTTGTTGGACAGCGCCGCAATCTGCGTCACCGTGCCTTGCTTGTTGAGCGCCTCGATCATGGCGCGCGCCGTCGTGCCCGGGCAGGCCAGGATCACCGCTTGAGGCGCGAACTTGCCGACATCTGCCGTCGCCTTGGCGATGTCTGGTTTCAGGCGGTCGACGGTGTAGATGCTGTGCGCGTCGGGCGGCAGCTTTTTCGTGGCGTTGCTGAAACCGATCTCGGTGTCTTTGCCGAAGGTGTCGTTCACGTTGACGAGCGCCAGACGGCGCAAGCCCAGCGTGTCGAAGTAATGCACCAGCTCGGCAATCTCTGCCTGGTATTTCGCGCGCACGACGAAAAGCAGCGGGTCAGGCTGATCGAAGAACGTTGAAGCACCGGTGGACGGCGCCACAACTGGCGCGCCCACAGGTCGTGCCTCGGTCATGATCGCTTCGGTATTCGGCGTGCCGCGTGGCAGGAAGAGGGCGAAAACCTGCTTGTCTGCCAGCAGCGTGTGCGCGTGTTTCTTGGAAGCGGCCGCATCAAAGCCGTCGTCTTCCGAAATCAACTCGATCTTGCGTCCATTCACGCCGCCCGCGCGGTTCACGGCATCCAAGTAGAGCTTGGCGCCCTGCGTCATCTCCTTGACCTGCTCGCCGGCGGGGCCGGTGAAGCCCGCCGTTTGGCCGATGACGATCTTGGTGTCGGTGATGCCCGGTTCGGCCATCGTCTGACCAGACGCCAGCAACAACCCACACAGCCCCGCGCATGCAATGGCACCGCGCAAGGCAGCGTTGCGACCTGTCATGTCTCCCCCTTTTTTCTGGGTGATTGTTTTGTCGTATACCGATACGGCAGCGCGCACTGCAACATCGGCCGGACGATGCTAGCCGAGAAGCCCGGCGCCGCTCCCTCCGGATTTCCCTAGGGCTGCAACATTGCCGCAACGCTTCATGCTGGTTCCGTGCAAAAAAAAACCGCCGTACGAGACGGCGGTATGGCTGGAAAACGAAGCGCTGATCAATTGTTCTGCTTCGTGATCTTCGTGCCTTCGATCGACGCGCCGGCCATCAGGCCCGCGTTGGTCAGGTTGAAGCCGATGATCGGTTGCTGTGCGGTGTTGGTATCGACCGCGCCGTTCGCACCGATCTTTGCCAGTGCCACGGTGGCATCCACGCCGGCCGTCCAACCTTGGCTGTTCTGGAATTTCTGCAGCGCTTCGTCCGTCATGAACAGGATGATGAGCGCACGCGACTGCGCGCCAGCCTGGAAGCCCACGGACGCGGAGGCGATGTTGTAGTAGCCCAGCGGACGGCCACCGCCGGTGCGCAGCACGCCTTCGCCGTATTGGCCGCCCACCACAAAGCCGGCGTTCAGCACTGACGGGAACACGAGCACGCCTTTGGCGCGCCCAACCAGCTCACGCGAGCCGTTGGCGGTGGTGTACAGGCGCGACAGGACTGAATCAGCCTGCGAGTTGGTGGTGGCGTGCTTGTTGGTGGACGACATTACGTCCGAGCCCTGAGCATTGGGGCTGGTCGTGGTACAGGCCGCGATCTGGGTACCGAGCAGTGCGACAGCAGCAAGCGCGGCGGCGCGGGTGACGATGGTCTGGCGGCTGATGAGGTTCTTTTTCATGGCGATTGATCTCACTGTCTTTGTTGTTGACGAGGGACGCAGGCACACGCGCATCCCGGCTCTGACTCGGTCCCATGCACGGAGCAAGGGTGTCGACCAAGGTGGAGCAAGCGGCGTGCCCGCCATATCGCATAAGCGCCGGAGCGCTCAATTCCTGACATTAGGCGAGATTTGTGCCCCATGTGGCGCTTTTGCTTCACTGCTTTGTAAAAACGCAAGCCGACTGCAATGCAGGTAGCTTTTTCACGCGCAACAAAAAACCGGCGCGTCAGGCCGGTTCTTTGTGCAAAGGAAGAGGAGGGAAGGGCTGCGCTCAGATCCAGATGATCAACGCTGCCACGCCAATGATCAGGCCGAATTTCACCACGTAATAGACCTTGCGGTTCCACGCCTTGAAGCGGCGGCGGTACTGGCCCATTACCCACACATAGCGGAACAGCTTGTTGATGCCGCCGGTCTGGTCGCCGTCATCGTTGGGGGAGCTGGCGGCGGTCATGACCTTGCGGCCCAGCCATTTGTTGATGCGCTGCGCCCAGCCGAATTTCATCGGGCGTTCGATATCGCAGAAAAGAATCAGCCGATCCTTGTCAGAGGCGTTTTCTGCCCAGTGCAGATACGTTTCGTCAAAGACGACGCCCTGGCCGTCACGCCAGCTGTGGCGCTCGCCGTCGACTTCGATGAAGCAGCGGTCGTCGTTGGGAGTGGACAGGCCAAGGTGATAGCGCAGCGAGCCGGCAAACGGATCACGGTGCGGATTCAGCTTGCCGCCCGGCGGCAGCTCGGCAAACATCGCCGCCTTCACGCTGGGCAGGTCGCGCAGCAGCGCGACGGTCTGCGGGCAGAGCTGTTCGGCTGAGGGGTGATGTGCCTCATACCACTTGAGGTAGAAGCGTTTCCAGCCATTCTTGAAGAACGAGTTGAAACCGGCGTCGTCGTTCTTCTCGGCAGCCTTGATTTTGCGCAGGTTGATAAGCGCGAGACCTTCGTCGCGAATCTGCGGCCACGCGGCCTGCAGCTTTTCCAGATCCGGAAAACGCTCGACCGGCACATACGGCGTCTGCGGCACGCCCGAAAACGCGTACATGAAGCAGTTGACCGGCGCGACCACGGCCGAGTGATCAAACATCTGGCGCCAGAATTTCAGGCGCACCTTGCCGCGAAAGTGCACGTACAGAATGGAGCCCAAATAGAGGGCCACGATAATCCACTTGATCAAGGCGGTTTCCTTGCCGCACGGTGGCGGTCAGCAATTGAGTGCATGCGCTGGCAGCGCAAACCGGCATTTTACCCGTGGCGAGGCCGCGCCGCGTGGGTCGCTGCCAACAGTGCAACGTGGTTTTGTGATGCCACGTTACCGTTTGCGCTGCCTTGGCAATAAAGAACATCTGCGTTGATTTGTCGCGAAATGTGCGTCGCGTTCTACAATTCCGCTTCGCCTGCCAGGCACCATGGCCGAGGGCGATCACCGGAGGGAGCGATGGGCGTCAATAAACGCGACGAAGAATCGAGCGACATGCCGACCACCATTGGCATCGTGCCGAGCAGTGCGGAAGCGCTGGAAGCGTCCATCCGCCGTGCCCAGGAAGCGCTATCTGGGGTGTCTGCTCGACTGGCAAGCCGGCCTGCGCCACCGCGCCCGGACCCGGCGACAGATCGCTTCATTGAAACGGACGACACCATGTCCCCGGCAGAAGCGCGCGCCCTGGCCGAACGTTGCATTGCTGGCGGGGCAACGGAGCCGGCAAGCCTGGCGCGAGCGTTTTCCTCGTTGCTTGGGCAGATCGATGGATTGGAAGCCGACCATGCCGGCCGGCGCCGCGTGCTGCGGCAGTGGATGGTGAGTCAACTCACCTACAAGATGCTGTATCTGCACCACACCGGTCAGGATTCGACCGTGCCGCCGCGTGCGCTGCGCGCTCAGAAAGAGCGGGTGAAGGCGCAGGTTTCGGCCCTGCTGGATGCCGGGCGTTCCTACGCCGATGTGCGCCTGACCGACCTGCGCTTTGCCGAAGATGGCAGCGCCGCCGGTCAGGGCTAGGCGATCAGGCGATCAATCTTCGTCGTCGTCCGGTTCGGAGTCGAGGAATTCGCGGCGGGTGAGCCAGTCGGCGATGGCTTGGTCGCAGGCGTCCTTTAGCTTGGACTTGTTGTCTACCTTGTCGAACAGCGTGAAGTTCATCAACGCCAGGCCCAAGTCGGTGATGTAGAACATCCGCTTGGGGTTGTCGAAGTGGACGATGCGGCCGTCGATGTCGCCTTCGTCTTCCGGCTCGGCCGGTGCGTCTTCGAGTTCGACCACGCGGCAGGTGAAGCGCGGTGTGCGGGTGTGCGTCAGATATTCGAATTCATCGTGCGACACTTCGCCGGACGGTGTGACGGCAATGGCGAAGCCCCAGATAAAGCGCGGGGTCGGCAGATCCGACAGCTCGTCGATTTCATCCATCCTTGTTTCTCCAGTCTGATGACGGCTTGTATTAACGGCGCATTATCGCGCGACCCGTGCTGCACGGAAAGCACAATGCACGTCCGATGTGGTGGGGCGCTGATATGACCGACCAGCGTATGCAGCGCATTCGGGACGGCCTGGCCGCCCGGCTGGCGTTCGACGTTGATGCGCTGATCCCGTGGATTGTTGCCGGACAACGTGTCGGCTGGCTGAGCCGCGAGCGCGCGCCACTGCTTGCGCGCTGGCCGCAGTGGTTCGATGTATCGGCGCAGCGGGTCGATTTGCGGCAGACGCTCGCCAGCGAGGCCGAGCGCACCGCGGCGCTGGCCGAAGTCATCATGCGCCTGGCGGAAGACGGCCACGTGCGCGGCTGGCGCGACGAGCGTTTCGCCGTCAACACCGGCTGGGGCACGCCCGCGCTGGCGCTGATCGAGCGCGCCGCCGCGCGTTTCTTCGGCATCCGCACCTATGCCGCTCACATGAACGGCCTGATCGACGGCGGTGAGGGTGCCGAGCCGGCGCTCTGGCTGGCCCGTCGCGCCCAGACCAAGCCGATCGACCCCGGCATGTGGGACAACCTCGTCGCCGGCGGCATCGGCCATGGCTTCGATGCACGCGGCGCGCTGGAGAAGGAATGCTGGGAAGAGGCGGGCATCGGCGCCGATCTGGCAGCGCAACTGGTGCCGTGCGGCACGCTGGATGTGCTGCGCGAAGTGCCCGAGGGCATCCAGTGCGAAACGCTGTTCGCCTTCGACCTGACGCTGCCGGACAGCTTCATCCCCGCCAATCAGGACGGGGAGGTCGCCGGTCATTTGCGCGCCAGCCCCGACGCGGCGCTTGATATCATGGCGGACTTCGCGATGACGGTCGATGCCACGCTCGTTACCCTCGACGCCCTGGCGCGCCTGAGTTTGCCCCGGGCGCCGTAGCGGTTTGCGTCCGGCAACAATACATAAAACGCTTCATGAGTCACTCCGGTTTCATTCTTACCCTGTCGTGCCCGGACCAACCGGGCATCGTCCACGCCGTGTCGGGCCTGCTTTTCGAGCAGGGCTGCAACATTCTCGATTCGGACCAGTTTGGCGACGAATTCACGGGCCGTTTCTTCATGCGCGTGCATTTTGTTCCGCAGGGCCAGCCGCTGGACCTCGCCATGCTGCGTGACCGCTTCGCGCCTATCGGCGACCGTTTCTCCATGCAGTGGGGCATGTTCGACGCCGCAATCAAGCCGCGCGTGATGATTCTGGTTTCGAAGATCGGCCATTGCCTGAACGACCTGCTGTTCCGTGCCCGCGCCGGCCAACTGCCGATCGAGATTGCGGCCATCGTCTCGAATCACCGCGATTTCTACCAACTGGCTGCGTCGTACGACGTGCCGTTCATGCACCTGCCGTTGCTGCAGGCGACGGACGCGCAGAAGGCCCAGCAGGAAGCCCGCATCTGGGAGATCGCGCAGGAGCAGCAGATCGATCTGGTCGTGCTTGCGCGTTATATGCAGATTCTTTCCGACGGCCTGTGCCGCAAGCTGGAAGGCCGCGCCATCAACATCCACCACTCGTTCCTGCCAAGCTTCAAGGGCGCCAAGCCGTATTACCAGGCGCATGAGCGCGGTGTGAAGCTGATCGGCGCAACGGCCCACTACGTCACGGCCGACTTGGACGAAGGCCCGATCATCGAACAGGAAATCGAGCGCGTCGATCACAGCATGGACCCGGAGCAGCTCACCGCAGTCGGCCGCGACGTGGAATGCGTGGCGCTGGCCCGCGCGGTGAAATGGCATGCGGAACACCGCATTCTGCTCAACGGCCACAAGACCGTCGTCTTCAAGTAATCCAGTCAGAGTAGGGGAGCGCGCGATGCGACAGATCATTCTCGATACCGAAACCACCGGCCTGAATGCCGCCACCGGCGACCGCGTGATCGAAATCGGCTGCGTGGAAATGGTCAACCGCCGCCTGACCGGCCGCAACCTGCATTTCTACATCAACCCCGAGCGTGAGATCGACGCCGGCGCGATGGCCGTGCACGGCATCACCAACGAGTTCGTGGCCGACAAACCGAAGTTCGCCGAGATCGTCAACGAGATCCGCGACTACGTGCAGGGCGCCGAGGCGATCATCCACAACGCCGCGTTCGACTTGGGCTTTCTGGACATGGAATTCCAGCGCCTGGGCTTGCCGGCCTTCCGTGAGCATCTGTCGGGCCATATCGACACGCTGCGCGAAGCGCGCCAGATGTTCCCGGGCAAGCGCAACTCCCTGGACGCGCTATGCGACCGTCTGGGCGTGAGCAACGCGCACCGTACGCTGCACGGTGCATTGCTGGATGCGGAACTGCTGGCTGAGGTCTACCTGGCCATGACGCGCGGCCAGAACACGCTGGTGATCGACATGCTGGAGTCTGGCGAAGGCGCGTCGGCCGAAGCCGTCGCTGTCGATCTGAGCGCGCTGCAACTGCCGGTGCTGCTGGCAACCGAAGCCGAGGCCGAAGCGCATGCCGGCGTGCTCAAGGAAATCGACAAGGCCAGCGGCGACAAGACCGTCTGGACGCGCGAAGCTGTGGAATCTGCGCCGCCGGCTGCCTGATCAAAAAAATGTGCGGCCAGGGTATTTACACGGCTGCGCCTTTTCGCCATAATCTCGTTTTCACCGCATTCGGGTGGTTAGCTCAGCGGTAGAGCACTGCCTTCACACGGCAGGGGTCACAGGTTCAATCCCTGTACCACCCACCAATTTAGCAGCAAGCATTGCCCAGCAATGCCAAGAAACCCGCGATAGCAAAGGCTTCGCGGGTTTTTTGTTGCCCAACGTTGCCAATGCTTCACCATTGACAGCCGGGGGCAAGTGGGGGCAACTTTGGGGGCAACTCAAAGATCGGTGGGGGCAACAGCAGTCGCCCCCGTTTCCGGAGGGTGCCCACATGCCGCTAACCGATACCGTAATCCGAAATGCCAAGCCAGCAGACAAGCCCATACGGCTGTTTGATGGCGGCGGCCTGTACATCGAGGTCTCGCCAGCCGGAGGCAAGTGGTGGCGGTTGAAATACCGCTTCGCCGGTAAGGAAAAGCGGCTCTCCCTTGGCGTCTACCCAGAAGTGGGTTTGAAGGAGGCGCGGGACAGGCGCGAGGAGGCCAAGCAGATGCTGGCCGACGGCATCGATCCATCGGTGGAGCGCCGGGTCCAGAAGGTCGCAGCAGTCGAGCGAGCGGCAAACAGCTTCGAGGCTGTTGCACGCGAATGGCACGCAAGTACGCGCCAGGCTGGGCCAACGCCAAGAAGGTGCTGGCCCGCCTGGAGAACGACGTGTTTCCCTGGCTCGGCGGCCGACCGATCGCCGAAGTGAAAGCTCCTGAGTTGTTGGGCGTAGCCCGCCGCGTCGAATCTCGCGGTGCTCTCGATACCGCGCACCGCGTGCTGCAAACCTGCGGGCAAATCTTCCGGTATGCCGTCGCCACTGGGCGAGCAGAGCGCGACCCCTCGGGCGACCTGCGTGGCGCTTTAGCACGCTGACGTGCTGGCTGGTGTCTGCGAAAAACACCTGCGGTCCTTCGCTGTGAACATCAGAGAGCACCGTCAGACTTCCGTGATGCGGGCTGCGAAAGTCGCAGGATCTCCATCAAGCTGGCACACATGGATGTCTGATCTGAAGGCGCTGGACAACGTGGCGACCATCGCCGGCGAACTGAAGCGGCGCATCCCTATGAGGATTGCTTTTTCTTCGTAACCACTTCCTGCCGTCTAGCTAGGCAGCGGTGCTTCCGGCCGGCGGGCGCAGTCTTTTCTGTAGATGCAAAACCAACCCCATAAGCGGTCAATCGCCCGAGCCATCGTCGATCCGCTTGGGGATGCGTGAAGATCAGCTTTGATAAATGGGGCGCAAGAAATTGAGCTGGATAAGATAACCCGCAAGGGGTGAGCCGATTCGGTGGCGCGGAAGATCGATGTACGGCTATGGAGGCTGCATGACGCACTCTGCTAAAGAAATAAATTCTCTTTGTGATAAATTCGTTGGGTCTATCTTGCGGCAGGATGGTTCAATAGAATTTAATGAGGACAGCGAAAAATATAGACTTATGAGTAACGGGGTAAATTACCCGGATCTATCTTTCGGGGCCATCTGCGCTGCTCTTTCTGGAACCACTCGAACACTACTGCTTCCACGGCTAAACATAGCAGTGAGCAATGATCACAAGTATTTGTGGGCTTGGTGCGGGCAGGTGATATTTAATTACAATATCAACCCTATAATCCCGGCGCATAAAGATCTGAATTTATTTGAACTGTATCTCACCGCATTGCATGCAATGTTGTCAGGTCGGCATGTCATGCATCCTCTGGAGTCTAGTCTAAATATTCACCAGCGGCAGTTGTTGGGGCAATCCACAGAGATCTTGTGCCACCTATCCTTTCCACTCTTGGAGGCTCTTTTGAAGAGGGCTTGTCACCAATATGTTGAGATGGATGGGGGGGTAAAGTGTAAATTTCGTGTTAACGGATGTGCATATTCTCCGGGGGTGGATGGTAATGGATTTCCAAGGGAGTGCAGTAGCATATTCGATTTGCTGACTTTGTATCTTAATAAAGTTAAAAAGCCGGAGGAAACAAAAAAATGGGCTCTTGATAATTAAGAGTCATATTGAAAAAGTATCTGGAAGGCAAAATGGCTTCCGAGTGCTATCTGAGTGGCGTAATGACTCGCTTCACGGTACTCAAACAGCTACAACGACTGGCGCAACAGTTCTAAATATTGCACTACTAACAACTCTTGCGGAAACCAAAGATACTTACCAGCAAAGAGTTGAGGAGACTCTCAGGTCTGTCGAAGCCATGGATCGTCCAGGGACGATCAAGTGTGAGTGCACGTTGTACCCACCTACACCCTGAGTTTGAGTCTCGCCACCCTAGCTATTATCGGGCTCATCTCAATGCCGTTTGGCCCTGATGGCCAGCGTCAGCGGCGTCGACGCGATCTTGCCGCCCAGCACCTTACTGGGCAGCGAGTGGATCTCGGGGAGGCTTACTCCAATGGGGTGTTCGCTTCGGTACCGCGGAGCGGAGCAAATTTTCCCGAGCGGCGTCGTCTGACCTGAAGCAACCATTCCTTGGTCTTAACTTCGATCAACGAGTGACTGATCTTCGATGCCACCGCGATAAGCACCAGCGCCAGGGGAAGAATGACGCGGAGACGGACATGCCAATGGGTATGAGCATATAAGCCGACACCGAGAATGAGAATATGGCACAGATATGTCGAGTACGACCAGTCTCCGAGCGTAGACAGCAGCGAAAGTTTGTCGAACCAATGGTTGTAGCGCAGGAATACAATGGCGACGGCGCCGCAACCTAGTCCAGCGGTGAGGGGATCGTGATCGCCATGGGATGCCTTGAGCAGCCAGAGTGAACATGCGATAAGCACCGCGGCCATTGTGTGGGGTAGGCGTTGGGGCCATCGTTGCTCGAACGCGAGCCCAACCATGACGCCGATGACAAAGTCGAACAGGAACGGGTTCGAGTAAAAAACGAGGATAGTCTGCGACCTCTGTGCGCTCATTTGGGCAAGCCACAGCGCCGTCAGAAGCGCTGGCAGCCTAGCTTTTCCAGGTAGGAAAAGCGAGATGGCGAAAAGGCAGTAGAAAAACATCTCGCAATTCAGGGTCCACCCCACGGTGAGCAGAGGAAACGGGCCGCTTCCAGAGGGGTTCTGCATCGGCAGGAACAGTAGGCTCTTTACGAGCAACTCAGGAGTGAATTGCGTCGCCGGAAGAAACGCTGGATCAATCAGCAGCAAGATCGCTGCGATGGCGGTGAAAAGCCAGTAAGCCGGCACCACCCGAATGGCTCGACGGTACGCGAACTGCAGGGGGGAGACGTCGCGTGCGGAGCTCGACATGTAGATGACAAGCCCACTGACGACGAAAAATAGGTCAACGCCCAGTGCGCCGTACTGGGCGAAGAATTTTCCGATCGGGTTGCTTACTTCATCAGGAGCGAAATACAGCGCCATGACATGGTGTCCCACGACTAGCCAGGCGGCAACGGCACGAAGAACTTGGATCGATCTGAGCATATTCGTATAGGTAACCGCTGGTGCCAATTTCAACAGATGGTGCTCGATGTTTGCGCTGTCGCGATGAACATCACCGCGACGACGAGCAGTACGTATGTGACCAGCCAGCGGCTCAATTCTCCCTCCCCTTATTGGCGGCGCATCCTAGCATGGCCCACCTTGCCGCACCGAACCTTGCAGGCGTAGCTGGCATCACATCTAATCCGGTCGGCATGGATCGATTTACCCGGGCCTTGAGCGTCGCAGCTCGTTCGCCCCAAGTCCGCCGTTGCTAATCTGAGGGGGCGACGCTCGAGATGAGCGATCTACCGGTCGACCTGATCTAGCACATGGCGCGTGCGCGGGATTAGCAGATGCTCACCAGCGCGGGCAGCCGACGAGGTCTCAAAGTCTTGGGTGGTCACGTTGGTCGCCACTGTGCCTTGAGCGCTTTGCCAGAATCTCGTCTATCGGGGTCGGTAGGCAACTGGGGTAGCAGGCTCAGTCTGGGGGCAACTTTGGGGGCAACGTTCCGATAAAAAAATTAGAGATGGCTGTGTATTGTGGTTTTGCGGCAACTGTTTGGTAGCTGTACCACCAAACGAGCGAGAAATCGCTTAAAAGGCCCTCAGGCAAATGCCGAGGGCCTTTTTCTTTTGTCCGCGTTCTCCGTGCGGGCTTTTCCGGCGCGATTCACCGTCGCGCCCGGCACAAACCTCCCTTGGCGCAAAAAAGAGACACCTTTGGTCGATCCGTTTCGGTCTTTCGGCCACGGGCAGTGGGCGCGCGTCGGGGCGACAAAGTTCGTTTTGCCCCATGCTTTGCACAATGCTGTGTTGCGCGCCAAAAAGAAAAGCTGCCGCTACAAGCGTAGGTCTGCTGGTAAGCGCCACGTGCGTTACCACAGTTGGCGAGACACGAAAACGCAGGGATATCCCCCTCCTGGATTCAGCGTGCGCGCGGGAACTCGCACAGATCGGTTACGTACCAACCTGCGAGCGCGGGCAGGTGGCATGGGTACGCTTTCTGCTGTGCTCGGGGTAGCCGATCGTCGTGGTGCATGCGTGTTGATGCATCGTGCAAGGTCCGTTTAGCACTTGATGCTGTCGAGCGCTAACGCAATTGCGACGGTTGTGCACCGTTCCAGGCTCTCAACCGTTCTTGTGATCATCGGTGATTCGTCTACAGTGGAATCAGCAACGCACGCAAGAACTAGCCTGGCTCTCGCTTGTTGGTGTGGAGTAGGGAAGAAATCTACGGGGGAGATATGGATATTTTCCGCCACTACGCAACGCGTTTTGAAGCTCGCAAAGAGGACGAGTACAGCATCCAGGAGTATCTGGATATCTGCAAAAAAGACTCGACCGCCTACGCGACTGCCGCGGAGCGCATGCTCACCGCGATTGGTCAGCCTGAGCTGGTGGACACTCACCACGATCCTCGGCTGTCACGATTGTTCTTCAACAAGGTCATCAAGATCTACCCGGCTTTCCGGGAGTTCTATGGCATGGAAGACACGATCGAACAGATCGTTTCCTTCTTCAAACATGCCGCGCAGGGCCTTGAGGAACGCAAACAGATTCTTTACCTGCTCGGGCCTCCGGGCGGCGGCAAATCCTCGCTTGCCGAGAAGTTGAAGGCGCTGATGGAGCAGATTCCCATCTACGCGCTCAAGGGCTCGCCCATTCACGAGTCCCCGCTCGGGCTGTTCTCGCCCGACGAAGACGGCAAGATTCTGGAGGAAGACTACGGCATCCCGAGGCGCTATCTGAACACGATTGCCTCGCCTTGGGCGGTCAAGCGGCTGCATGAGTTCAATGGCGACATCACGCGTTTCCGCGTGGTGAAGCTGCATCCGTCGGTGCTGTCGCAGATTGCGATTTCCAAGACGGAGCCGGGCGACGAAAACAATCAGGACATTTCGTCTCTGGTGGGCAAGGTCGACATCCGCAAGCTGGAGGACTATCCGCAAGACGATCCCGATGCGTATTCGTATTCGGGCGGGCTGTGCCTGGCCAATCGGGGCTTGCTCGAGTTCGTCGAGATGTTCAAGGCGCCGATCAAGGTGTTGCACCCGCTGTTGACGGCCACGCAGGAAGGCAATTACAAGGGCACGGAGGGCTTTGGCGCGATCCCGTTTGATGGCGTCATCCTGGCGCACTCGAACGAGGCGGAGTGGCAGAGCTTCAAGTCCGATCGCAACAACGAGGCGTTCCTTGATCGCATTTACATCGTCAAGGTGCCGTATTGCCTGCGCGTGTCGGACGAGGTGAAGATCTACGACAAGCTGCTGCGCAACAGCTCGCTGGCGGCGGCGCCGTGCGCGCCGAACACGCTGAAAATGATGGCGCAGTTCGCGGTGCTCACACGCATCAAGGAGCCCGAGAATTCCAACATCTTCTCGAAGATGCGCGTGTACGACGGCGAGAGCCTGAAGGATGTCGACCCGAAGGCAAAGTCGTATCAGGAGTACCGCGACTTTGCCGGCATCGACGAGGGCATGACCGGCTTGTCGACGCGCTTTGCCTTCAAGGTGCTCTCGAAGGTGTTCAACTTCGACGGGACGGAGGTGGCGGCCAATCCGGTGCACTTACTGTATGTGCTCGAGCAGCAGATCGAGCGCGAGCAGTTCCCGCCGGAGACGGAATCCAAGCTGATGTCCTATATCAAGGAATACCTCACGTCGCCGTACGTGGAGTTCATCGGCAAGGAGATTCAGACGTCGTATCTGGAGTCCTATTCGGAGTACGGGCAGAACATCTTCGACCGCTACGTGGTGTTTGCCGACCTCTGGATTCAGGATCAGGAATATCGCGATCCGAACACAGGCGAGATTCTCGATCGCAGCGCATTGAACGATGAGTTGGAGAAGGTGGAAAAACCGGCGGGCATTTCCAACCCGAAGGATTTCCGCAACGAGATCGTCAATTTCGTGCTGCGGGCGCGGGCCAAGAACGGAGGCAAGAACCCCGTCTGGACCAGCTACGAGAAGCTGCGCGCGGTGATCGAGAAGCGGATGTTCTCGACCACAGAGGATCTGCTGCCTGTGATCTCGTTCAATGCCAAGTCGTCGCATGACGACAAGGAGAAGCACGAGAACTTCGTCAACCGCATGGTGGAGAAGGGCTATACCCAGAAGCAGGTGCGCTTGCTGGTGGAGTGGTATCTGCGCGTCAGAAAGTCATCTTAAGGAGGTAAGGAGAGGGCTAGGACACCCAGCGAACTTCCAATCGAGGGCAGTCACATGGGCACGATCATTGATCGGCGGGAGAACGGTGGCGGCAAAAGCACCGTCAACAAGCAACGCTTCATCAAGCGTTACCGAGACCAGATCCGCCGTGCGGTGGCCAAGGCGGTGACCGGTCGCAAGATCATGGACATCGAGCAGAGCGGGCAGGTGTCCATTCCCGTCAAGGACATCTCCGAGCCCATGTTCCACCACGGCTCGGGCGGGCGCCGGGAAGGCGTTCACCCGGGCAACAAAGAGTTCATTCGCGGCGACAGCTTCGACCGGCCGCAGCAGGGCAGCGGCGGCTCCGGTTCGCAAGCCAGCGACTCAGGCGAGGGCGAAGACGATTTCATCTTTACGCTCTCGCGCGAGGACTTCCTCAACTTCTTTTTCGAAGACATGGCGTTGCCCGATCTTGCCAAGCGCAGCCTGGCCAAGATCGCGGAGGTGCGCAAGGTGCGCGCGGGCTTCTCGCTTGACGGCACGCCCTCCAACTTGTCGATTCTGCGGACGATGCGCAGCTCGCTCGGCCGCCGCATTGCATTGTCCAGCCCGTATCAGCGCCGTCTGCATGAGCTGGAAGGCGAGTACAACGAGGAGCTGGAAAACGACGGCCCTTACAGCGTGCGCGCGCAAGAGTTGCTAAAGGAGATGCGGCATCTGCGCTCTTGCCTGGATCGGGTGCCGTTCATCGAAAAGCTCGACCTGCGCTACAACAACCGCGTGCTGCGCAAGCGCCCGCAGGCGCAGGCGGTGATGTTCTGCGTGATGGACGTATCCGGCTCGATGGACGAATCGCGCAAGGACTTGGCCAAGCGTTTCTTCATGCTGCTTTATCTGTTCCTGAAGCGGAACTACGAACGCATCGACGTCGTCTTCATTCGCCACCACACCGTGGCCAAGGAAGTCGATGAGGAGGATTTTTTTCACTCACGTGAATCTGGCGGCACAGTGGTGTCGAGCGCACTCAAATTGATGGCGGAAGTGATTCAGGAGCGCTATTCGCCAAGCCAATGGAACATCTATTGCGCGCAGGCTTCGGATGGCGACAACTGGGCTGGGGACTCGGAGCTGTGCGCCAAGATCCTGCGCGAGTCGATCCTGCCGCTGACGCAGTATTACGCCTATGTTGAGGTGGTCTCCACGGAGCCGCAGAACCTGTGGGAGGAGTATCTTACGTTGAAGGCTGGGCACGAGAACTTCGCGATGCAGCGCATTCTCAAAGCGGACGAAATCTATCCGGTGTTGCACGAGCTGTTTCAGAAGCGCGCCGCCTGATCGCTGATCGGGCAGCAGGAGTTGCGGCCAGCTGGGCACTGCCGCCGCGCAGTGGCAGCGTGTGCCATGGCGAGCACGCCACCTGTGACCCTGTGTGATGGACCAACGGGAACGAGCATGGCCTACCTATCTACGGGCTCGGAATGGACCTTCGAGCTGATCAGGCGCTACGACCAAAGCATCGCCCAGATTGCCGCAGATTTCGGCCTGGACACCTATCCGAACCAGATCGAGATCATCACCGCCGAGCAGATGCTGGATGCCTATGCGTCGTCCGGCCTGCCACTGGGCTACAACCATTGGTCATACGGCAAGCACTTCCTCGCATCAGAGCGCGGCTACCAGCGCGGCCTCATGGGGTTGGCGTACGAGATCGTCATCAACTCGAACCCCTGCATCGCTTATCTGATGGAGGAGAACACGATGCCGATGCAGGCGCTGACCATCGCGCATGCCTGCTACGGCCACAACTCCTTCTTCAAGGGAAACTACCTCTTCCGCACGTGGACGAACGCGGACGCCATCGTCGACTACCTGCTCTTCGCCAAGAACTACGTGGCCGAATGCGAGCAGCGCTACGGCGAGCAGGAGGTGGAACTGCTGCTCGACTCCTGCCACGCGTTGCAGAACTACGGCGTCGATCGATATCGACGGCCGAAGAAGCTGTCGATCAACGAAGAGCAGGCTCGCCAGGCTGAGCGCGAGAAATACCTTGAAGCACAGGTGAACGACCTGTGGCGTACGCTGCCCACGCACCGGGCACGTGCGCTGGCAACCGCAGACGACGTGCCGGAACCTGATCCGCAGTTTCCGCCCGAGCCGGAAGAGAACCTGCTGTACTTCATCGAGAAGAACGCCCCCAAGTTGCAGCCGTGGCAACGAGAAATCGTGCGCATCGTGCGTAAGATCGCGCAGTACTTTTATCCGCAACGCCAGACCAAGGTGATGAACGAAGGCTGGGCAACCTTCTGGCACTACACCATCCTGCACAAGCTGTACGACGAGAAACTCGTCAACGACGCCTTCATGCTCGAGCTGCTCCAGGCGCATACCAACGTGATCTATCAGCCGCCATTCAATAGCCCGTACTACAGCGGCCTGAACCCCTACACGCTCGGCTTTCTGATGTTCCAGGACATCCGGCGCATTTGCGAATCGCCAGAAGAAGAGGATTACCGCTGGGCGCCCGAGATTGCCGGCAGCGATTGGCAGAAGACACTCGATTTCGCCATGCGCAACTTCAAGGACGAGAGCTTCCTGTTGCAATTCCTCTCGCCGCGCGTGATCCGTGAGTTGAAGCTGTTCTCTGTGCTCGATGACGATCGCGACGCCAAGTTGCGCGTCACCGCCATCCACGACGACGATGGCTATCGCAAGATCCGCGAGTTGTTGGCAGGGCAGTACGACCTCTCCAACATTGAGCCCAACATCCAGGTGACCAACGTTGATGTGGGTGGGGACCGCTCATTGACGCTGCGACATTTACAGAGCAGCCGACGCCCGCTTGGGCCGAACTACGAAGAGATGCTGCGGCACGTCGTACGCCTATGGGGCTTTACGTGCCGGCTGGAGGTGGTCTATGAAGACGGGCGACGCGAGATGAAGCACGAGTGCAAGCCTGACTAGCCCACATTCGTTTCCACAAGGCCAGCTTCGCGCTGGCCTTCTTTTTGCCCACTGCTGGTGCGGATGTCGGCCATGCTGCCCGTTGCTTCGCTACATGCCGAAGCGGAAATGACCGCTACGCAGCACGATGTTGTGCGAATCCGTCAGCTTGAACAGCGAACGCGCCATATCTTCAATGGTGCCGCGGTGGCTTTCCATGGCTTGCAGCAGGTCCTCCTGCCGCCATGAGCGGGCGCCGAAATGTTCTTCGAGCGCTTCTGCCGTCACCGCATAACGGGCCGGGACGCCGTCGACGCTTGCCGTGCAGGTGAGCGTGAGGTCCGCAGCGCAATAGCGTGGCGGGCTGGCGTGGAATTCAATGGTTTCCATGGGCGGCCTCCATGAAAAAACGGCGATGCACCGTGCGCCGCCTTCCAATCAGTGTATGGCGCGATTGCGTGAATGCAATGTGGTCGGCTCAGTGTTTTCACCCAGCGGTGAACCCTGGGGCCCGTGACGTCCGAAAAAGGCAGGGGAGGCCACGGGCAGGTGCGTGTCGCGGCGCTACATCGCACACATCTGCAGGCGGACGAGGCTGGCCTTGCAGCGCGAGAGCCAGAGCGCGGCCTCGGTCCGGTTGTTGACGCCAATTTGCCGGAACAGCGCGTACAGATGGTTTTTGATAGTGCCTTCAGCTACGTTGAGCACGCGGCAAATCTGCTTGTTGGATTTGCCCTCTGCAAGCAGTTGCAGCACCTCATGTTGCCGCGGCGTGAGTCGGCGCCAGAGTTCGGCTGGGCTTTCTCCTGAGCTTTGGCGCGGATCGTCCGGAAACAGATTACTGATGGGCGGCAAGTAGACCGCGCCTGAGGTAATGCGCAGCAGGGCTTCGAGCAGAACGTCGGCCGTGGCTTGCCGGTCGACCACGCCGGCCGCGCCAAAGCGCAGCGCATCGCCCACCACGTGCCGGCCGACCGCTTGCACCGTCAGCAGCACGGGCACTTCCGGCAACACCGCTTTCAACTCCGACAGGCGCTGCCGTGCGTCGTCGTCCTGTGCGCTCCATTCCATCACAACGGCGCTGGGTTCGGCTTGCCTGCAAGCCGGTCCGATTTGCTCAACGTAATGTGTATCGATAAACACACCCTGCGCGTCGAGTGCATTCAATACATTGGACACACCTGCCGCAAAAAGCGGCAAGCTATCGATTACCAGAATATTCATCGACCCCTCGTACTTCAGTTAATTATTTTCGGCGAAACCGATTATTTTGTAGGGCGGGATCGATCCGGGTGCATTGAAACGGAAGTTCAGTGCCGAAAGTCACGGGCCGCCTGTCGATACGTTCTGGGCCGCTGTTCCGTGGCCTTGGCTGGGACTTTCGAGGCATCGAACCCCGTAGGAAAAACTCTTACTTTGGATTCGGGCACACAAACCTGTGCGTCCAAATAATTCAATGTGAGGAGTTTTAAATGGACAACGGACTTATCGGGTCGGTTATCAATGCGCTGCCGATCGACAAGATGATCTCTGCGCCGCTGCAGGCCATGATCGCAGCGCAAACCTCAGCGGCAAAATCCTATGCGGATTTTCTGCTGCAGGTGTGTATTCAGAACGGCAAAGCCGTTGCGGTGCAATTTGACTACGACGAAACCATCGTCGACGAGAAGGGCGTGTCGCAAGGCACGATCCAGAAGACGATGCGCATTCCTCTGCTGTGCGCGGTCGTGCATCCGGTGATCGCCATCGAGGAAGGCACGATCGACTTCGAGCTGGAGATTTCGCAGTCGGAGAAATCGTCGTCCAGCACTGAGGCGGAAGGGTCGTTCCAGGCCAAGCTCGGCTGGGGCCCGTTCAGCGTGTCGGTGTCGGGCCGCGCGTCGCATAAGTCGGAGCAGACCCGCAGTACCGACACGCGTGCCAAGTACTCCTTCCACACCCAGGTCAAGCGTCAGAACCCGCCAGAAGCGCTGATGCGCGTGATGGAGTTCTTGACTGACGCGGCAACCAAGCCGGTGGTCGTCAAGGGCAAGGAGAACGACGTCAAGCCGCTGCCGGCCACGCCGACCGACGGCACGATGGTCGGCGAAAAGGTGCCGGCTGGCGGCAACGCGCCGGCCCCGGCCCCGGCAAATCCGTAAGTCGCCACGGCGACGGACGCCGGCCGGCCTCCCCACGGCCGGTGTCCTGATCGGTGCGCGCCTGCCGCGCGCCGCCTATTGATCTGATCGATCCGACCGACCCGACACCATGTTCAATCTCTTCAGCCGCCGCGGGCGTGATGATGACCGTGCGTCGTCAGCGCCCGCCACACCACCTGCGCCGCCCGCCAGCGCGCCACCAGCGCCACCTGTGTCAGCGCAGTCCGCTGGGCCTTCCGATACCGCGCCGTTTCCAGAGACTGCGTCCGATGCGCCTGCGCCGCCGCCAAGTTCGCCGCCGCCGAGCGGTGGGACCGGTGGTGGCAGCAACAGCCACGGTCACCCGGGCTTGAATGGCCTGACGCTCGACGACATCACGCGCGGCATGCAGCACGCCGCAGCCTCCGCCAATCAGATGCTTGCGCAGCAATACACCGCGCTGCTCGATCAGTTTTTCGATGCCGACGACAGCGGCACGCTGGTCGCCCGCGAGGTTGAACTTGCACTCGACAGTCAGCACCGGCTGGCACTGCCGCTGGTCTCGTTGGCGATGCCGCGCGGCATCGCGCTCGATGAAATGACGGTGAACATGACCGTGCGCAGCGACATCGCCGAGGCCCTGCCTTTACACGGTGCGGCCGCCGGCGGCGTTGGCCGGTTCTACGTCTCGCTTGCGCCGCATTCCAAACGGGATACGGGCCGCGACAGCGAGCACATCGACATCGAGATGAAGTTCGCGGCGCTGCAGCCGCCAGAAGCGGTGATGCGGCTGATTGACGAATACACGAATCGGCTAGTGCCAAGGCCCGTGCAGCCGAATGCCGGCGGCTCCGATGGCCGCGACACCACCAGGACGCCCCAGGAGAAGAGTGATGAGCACTGAGCACAACCCGCGCACCACCGGCGAGCGAGGCCTCGCGCTGATCAAGGAGTCGGAAGGACTGCGTCTGTCGACGTATCTGGATGCGGTTGGCAAGCCGACGATCGGCTATGGCCACCTGATTCGTCCCGGCGAGACCTTCAAGGGGCCGATCTCGCAGCAGCAGGCCGAAGCGCTGCTGCGCAAAGACCTTGCCGACACCGAACAAGGCATTGCGAAGGCCGTGCGCGTGTCGATCACGCAGGGTCAGTTCGACGCGCTGGCGTCGTTCGTCTTCAACCTGGGGGCAGGGCGGCTGCGCTCGTCAACGCTGCTGCGCAAGCTCAACGCCGGTGATTACGCCGGCGCGGCCAACCAGTTCCTGCTGTGGGACAAGGCCGGCGGCAAGCCGCTCAAGGGGCTGACGAAGCGTCGTCAGGCCGAACGCAAGTTGTTCCTGTCCTGATTCACCACCACGTTACTTCACCGGAGAAGCTCGCATGCATACCGAACCGATGTCCGTGATTCCCACCACCCGTCCGCGCCGCCTGTATCGCGTGCTGACCTGGCTTGCCGCCGCAGCCGTGGCGATCGGCATGTCCTACGCCCGCGCGGCCGACAACGCCGCGCCAACGTGCGTGGCGGAGGCGCAGCGCATCCGCAGCGAACTCGGAAACCAGGATCTACCGACGTTCAACGATCAAGCCGAGCGCTACTTGGCTGACACGCTGAATCAGCTTTACGCCTACGGCACGCTGCCCAATCGCTACGTGCCCGAGCGCCAGGCCAACTGGGAGCAGGGTGCCAATCGCCCCGTCATGATGCAGAAGCGCAGCATCGGCGGTGATTTATGGGCGCAGACCGGTCTGTTGCAGGCCGATATCGACGATGGTCTTTCCAAGCGCGGCCCGCTGCGGCTGGTTTATGCGCAGGACGGCAAGCCGCAATACGTCACGTCCACCGCCGCAAATGCGCCGCAGATCCCCACGCAGCGTTGCGCGGGCAAGTGAGCGTGCGCCCGGCCGCGTCAGGCTTTCGCCTGGCGCGCCATCTCGACGCCCTTGTTGGCCAGCGCATCGGCGCGCTCGTTGCCGGGGTGGCCGGCATGGCCCTTGACCCAATGCCAGCTCACCTCGTG
Organism: Ralstonia mojiangensis; assembly: GCF_023955645.1. Lineage (NCBI taxonomy): Bacteria > Pseudomonadati > Pseudomonadota > Betaproteobacteria > Burkholderiales > Burkholderiaceae > Ralstonia > Ralstonia mojiangensis. Next base: position 999,547 of record NZ_JAMXHU010000001.1, read on the forward strand.
GCCGGTGACGAGTTCGTCGAGCGTGCGCCAGAGGTCGTCGTTCTTGACGGGTTTCTTGTCGGCCGTCTTCCAGCCGCGGGCTTTCCAGCCGGCCAACCATTCGCTGATGCCCTTCTGCACGTATTGCGAATCGGTGTACACCTGCACCCGGCATGGCCGCTTCAGCGCGCGAAACGCCTCGATCACGGCCATCAGCTCCATGCGGTTATTGGTGGTCAGCGTTTCGCCGCCAAAGAGTTCTTTTTCGTGGCTGCCCGAGACGAGCACGGTGCCCCAGCCGCCGAGGCCGGGGTTACCCTTGCACGCGCCATCGGAATAAACGGTGACTTCCTGCATTGAGAAACGTGGGTGACGTGTGAGTGGAACGGCAGCGCTCAGGCGCCCGATTTGCCGTCTCGCGCCGTGACCGATGGCGCCTTGGTCGAATGCGAGCCCGAAGGTGTTGCGACCGGCGTACCGGCCGGCACCAGCGCCGGCGATTTGCGTGTCTTCCATGCCGGGCCGACCAGACGCATGGTGCGCACGCGCTTGACGGCCTGCAGCATATAGACCGCGCCGAAGATCGGCCACCAGCGGTCGCCGGCCTTTTCCATGAAGGCCGTGCGCTGCAGCCATTTGTCTGAACGATTGGGCGGGCAGTAGCAGCCGAAACGGCCGCGCACGATATCAAATCCAAGCAGCTTGAGCCAGTCTTTCAGGCGGGTGAACGCAATCATCTGGCTCTGGGCCGGCAGAAACGATTCCGTGCCCAGCCGCCGCATACCCTGTCGCATGCCCCACAGGCTCAGCGGGTTGAAGCCGGTGATGACGAGGCGCCCCTCGGGCATCAGCACGCGCGCCACTTCGCGCAGCACCTCGTGCGGGTCATCCGTGAATTCCAGCACGTGGGGCAGCGCGACGAGGTCGATGCTCTGCGAAGCGAAGGGCAGTTCGTCATAGCGGCAGATGACGCGCGGTGTGGCCTGGCGCTGGGGTGTGCTGGCGTCGGGCTCTGCCTCGGCCGCATCGGCGGATTCGGCGGGGTCGCCATCCATCGGGTCGAGCGTTTCAGTGGGGGCTGTCGGGTCAATGTCATCCACCACACGCGCGATCAGCGGGATGCGGTTCTCGCGCAGTGCCCCAAAACCAGGGTGGCCGAGCTGCAGCGCGTGATAGCCGAACATGTCGGCCACCGTGCGATCGAACTGCGCCTGTTCCCAGCGCAGGACATATTGCCCGGGCGGCGAAGCGAGCCAGTGGTGCCAATCTATAATGCGACGATCGTTAGAGGAGTCGGACATGGTCCAGGGTGGTGTGCCGCGTGGTGTAGCGCTTGAGGTGGAGGCGATCGCTGCGTTTACCGACAATTATATTTGGGCACTACACGATGGCCGTGTGGCTGCTGTCGTCGACCCGGGCGACGCGCAACCGGTGCTGCGCTTCCTGAAGGAACGCGGGCTCGCGCTCGGTGCCATTGTAATCACACATCATCATGGCGATCACGTCGGCGGGGTGCGCGAACTGCTGGCTGCGTATCCGGAGAATCCCGAAGGTGCGCCACTGCAGGTCATCGGCCCAGCAGGTGAAGCGATCCCGTGCCGCACGCAGGCGGTGCGTGAAGACGATGTCGTCACGCTTTTGCAGCCGGCCGCCACATTTCGGGTGATCGATGTGCCGGGTCATACCAGCGGCCACGTCGCCTATGTGGGGCACCTTCAGGGTAATGCCGCATCGGCGAGCCTGTTTTGTGGCGATACACTCTTCGCCACCGGTTGCGGCCGGCTTTTTGAGGGCACGCCTGCGCAGATGCGCGCGTCGCTGGCCAAGCTGGCGGCGCTGGCTCCCGATACGCGTGTTTACTGCGCGCATGAATACACTGCATCGAATGTGCGCTTTGCGCGTGCAGTCGAACCTGGCAACGCCGACTTGGCCGCCTGGGAGGACGAGGTAACGGCGTTGCGGGCCGAGGGCCGCTCGACTGTACCCACTACCGTTGGCCATGAGCGCGCGACCAATCCCTTCATGCGATCGGATGACGTCAATGTGACGCAGGCCGTGGCACGCCACGCCGGTATCGACGCCGAAGATCCGGTGGCAGTCTTCGCCGCGTTGCGTCAGTGGAAAAACGATTTCCGTTGAGAATGCTGGGCGCGCGGCGATGCCGCGGCCACATGTGATGCATCCAGCAGGCGCGACGCCGGGTGAACGCGGGTTGACGCGGTCGGATGCGTTTCTTACTATCTGGGGCAATTTTTAGCCCTAACCTCACAGAACTTGATGCGATCCGTGCGACTTCTTGCGGCAACTGTGCTCAGTCTGCTCCTTGCGGCCTGTGCAACGGCCCCCGGGCCGAACGCCGACACAGCCAGCACCAGCGCTTCCACCGCCACCGGCCAAGCCCCTGCGCCGGTCGTCAACGTCGATCAGCAGCCCGTGGCATCCCTGAAAGGGCCGGCCAAGGATCTCTGGGCGCGCATTCGCCAAGGTTTCTCCATGCCCGACCTGCAAAGCTCGGCTGTGGACGATCGTACCGACTGGTATGCGCAGCGCCCAGACGCTTTCCGCCGCATGGTGGATCGCTCCAACCGCTACCTGTATCACATTGTCGAAGAGCTGGAGCGGCGCAATATGCCCACCGAGCTGGCCCTGCTGCCGTTCGTGGAAAGCGCGTTCAACCCGCAGGCTGTGTCTAGCGCCAAGGCCGCCGGAATGTGGCAGTTCATCCCGAGCACCGGCAGAACGTACAACCTCAAGCAGAACGTCTTCCAGGACGAGCGCCGCGATGTGCTTGCCTCGACCGATGCTGCGCTTGACTATCTTTCCAAGCTGCACGACCAGTTTGGCGACTGGCAACTCGCGCTGGCTGCCTATAACTGGGGCGAGGGTGCGGTTGCGCGGGCGATTGCGCGTAATCAGGCAGCCGGCCTGTCGACGGATTACGTCAACCTGAACATGCCCGCCGAGACGCGCATGTACGTGCCCAAGCTCCAGGCGGTGAAGAACATCATTGCTAACCCGGAGCGCTACGGCGTCACGCTGCCAGAGATTCCCAACCATCCGTACTTCGTCACCGTCACAACGTCACGTGATATTGATGTGACGCTGGCCGCCAAGCTGGCCAATCTGCCGATGGATGAGTTCAAGGCGCTGAACCCATCGTTTAACCGGCCGGTGATCCTGGGCGCATCGAACCCACAGATTCTGCTGCCGTACGACAACGCGGAAACGTTCCAATACAACCTCAACACCTATCGTGGCGGCCTTTCCAGCTGGACTGCCGTGACGGTCGGCAATCGCGAGCGCGTGGAAGCGTTGGCGGCGCGGCTGAAGGTGGATCCCGACACCATTCGCGAGATCAATCGCATTCCGAAGGGCATGCGTTTGAAGGCCGGTTCCACCGTGGTGGTGCCGCGCGCCGACGGCGCCCAGGAAAACGCACCCGACATCAGCCCCGAGTTGGCCGAGAACGCCACCATGGCAGTCGAACCCGACATGCCGGATCTCAGAAAGGTGGTGGTGCGCGCAGGCAAGCGTGACACGGTTGCGGGTCTGTCGCGGCGCTACGGCGTGTCCGTTGCCCAGATTCGTGCGTGGAACCAGCTCCCCGGCGACGCCATCCCCAAGGGGCACAGTGTCGTGCTGATGCTGCCGCAAGCGCGCGGTGGCAGCCGTGGTGGGCATGTGCGCGTGATGCGCGTGTCGGCCACGACGGCGCGCGCCACAGCGGCAACCACCCGCGTGCCGACCGCGAAGGTGGCCGGCAAGCCGGTGGTCAAGGCTAAACCGGTGGCAACCTCATCGAGTTCGGCCAAGCGCAAGAAGCGCTGAGGCTGGCAAGAGAAACGGCGTCCTACGGGGCGCCGTTTTGTTTTGGGGCGGCGGTAAGACCTGCGTAAGTTGGCGACCGCAAAGTAGGTGTATCCAAGCACAATCAAGATCGAGCCATCGCACACGATGGCCAGGAGACAACGTCATGCCCATGTCCGCCGCGTATCGCGCGCTGTATCAGCGCTCCATTGACGATCCCACAGGCTTTTGGGGCGAGCAGGCCCAGCGTATCGAGTGGCAAACGCCGTATTCGGCAGTCCTCGACGATTCGCGCCTGCCGTTCGCAAAGTGGTTCGTGGGCGGACGCACCAACCTCTGCCACAACGCCGTCGACAGGCATCTCGCCACGCGTGGTGAGCAAGCGGCGCTGGTGTACGTCTCCACCGAAACCGGCCTGGAGACCACGTACACATATCGCCAACTCCATCGCGAGGTCAACCGCATGGCGGCGAGTCTGCAGGCGCTGGGTGTCAGACGCGGCGATCGCGTGCTGATTTACCTGCCGATGATTCCCGAGGCCGCGTTTGCCATGCTGGCCTGTGCACGCATCGGCGCAATCCACTCGGTGGTGTTCGGTGGTTTCGCATCCAACAGCCTCGCCACGCGCATCGACGACGCTACGCCGCGTGTGATCGTGAGTGCGGATGCTGGCTCGCGAGCGGGCAAGGTGGTCGAATACAAGCCGTTGCTTGACGCGGCGATCGACCTGGCGGCGCACAAGCCTGAACGCGTGCTGCTCATCAATCGCAAACTCGCGCCCATGCAGTACAACCCGCGCGATGTTGATTACGCAACGCTCGCGGCAGAGCACGCGAATGCCGATGTGCCGTGCGAATGGATGGAGTCGAGCGAGCCCTCGTACATCCTCTACACCTCGGGTACGACTGGCAAACCGAAAGGCGTCCAGCGCGACACCGGCGGCTACGCGGTGGCACTGGCGGCTTCGATGCCGCTCATTTTTGGCACGCAGCCTGGCGACACGATGTTCACTGCATCGGATGTCGGCTGGGTGGTCGGGCACAGCTACATCGTTTATGCGCCGCTGCTGGCGGGCCTGACGACGGTCATGTACGAAGGCACGCCAATCCGCCCCGACGGCGCCGTCTGGTGGCGCATCGTTGAGCAATACCGCGTGAACGTGATGTTCACCGCGCCGACCGCCATTCGCGTGCTCAAGAAGCAGGATCCTGCGCTGCTACAGCGGCATGACCTGTCGAGCCTGCGCCGCCTGTTCCTTGCCGGCGAGCCGCTGGACGAGCCCACCGCCAGTTGGATTGGCGAGGCCCTGCACAAGCCCATCGTCGACAACTACTGGCAGACCGAGACCGGCTGGCCGATGTTGGCCATTCCGCAAGGGGTCGAGCCTTCCGAGCAAAAGCTCGGCTCGCCGGGCTTCCCGGTCTACGGCTACAAGCTCGACATCCTGGATGAGGCTACGGGGCAACCATGCGCCCCGGGCGAAAAAGGGCTCCTCGCCGTCGCCGCGCCGCTGCCACCGGGCTGCATGACCACCGTCTGGGGCGACGATGCCCGCTTTCTGAAGACCTACTGGTCGGCGTTTCCTGGGCGGCACATCTATTCGAGCTTCGACTGGGGCGTGCGCGACGAGGAGGGCTACGTCACCATCCTCGGCCGCACCGACGATGTGATCAACGTTGCAGGCCACCGCCTCGGCACGCGCGAGATCGAAGAGAGCCTGTCGTCGCATCCGGCCATCGCCGAGGTGGCGGTGGTGGGCGTAGCAGATCAACTCAAAGGGCAGGTGGCGATGGGATTTGCCATCGTGCGTGACGCCTCGCGCATTTCTGAGGCGGCGGGGCGTTTGGCCCTGGAAGGCGAACTGATGCGCACGGTCGAGGCGCAACTCGGCGCAGTGGCGCGGCCCTCGCGCGTATTCTTTGTCGGGGCCTTGCCCAAGACGCGCTCGGGAAAGCTGCTGCGCCGCGCAATGCAGGCGGTAGCGGAGGGCCGTGATCCGGGTGATCTGACCACCATCGAAGACCCCACGGCACTGGCCCAGGTGCAGGCTGCCATGCGAGGTGAGTAGGGCACTGTAAACGTGACATTCTCGCCCGCTTGGAGCTGGGCGTAAGGGCATGACGGGAGGGCGCCATGCGGGTGGCGCTCGCCGTTAAGTCCTTCCTTTTATTGAGTTTTTTGCGGTGTCCGGGTATACTCGTTGGGTTTGAGTTCAGAAACCCATCACCCTAGCGCCAACCGCTTCCTACCTCCCGCCTACCGCCCCGTCTGCCTCGTTTCTCGGTGATTTCTGGTGAGTTCTGTCCCAGCCCGACTCGCGACGCGCGAACGGCCCGGATTCCGCACAGCCGGAATTCCGCTTCGGCGACAAGGTGATCAGGTCGGCACAGGGTGAATCCAGCAGGAGCTACCCGTGTTGCCGTCTTTCCCGCCCGCCATCCTCGCGCTTGCAGACGGCACGGTCTTTCGTGGCTATTCCATCGGTGCGGCCGGTCATACGATCGGCGAAGTGGTGTTCAACACTGCCATCACCGGCTATCAGGAAATCCTTACCGATCCGAGCTACTCGCGCCAGATCGTCACGCTCACGTATCCGCATATCGGTAACGTTGGCGTGAACCGTGAGGACGTCGAAGCTACGAAAGTCCATGCCGCCGGCCTCATCATCAAGGATCTGCCGATCCTCGCGTCCAATTTCCGCAAGGAACACTCGCTCTCGCATTACCTGAAGGGTGAGAAGGTGGTCGCCATTGCCGGAATCGATACCCGCAAGCTGACTCGGATTCTGCGTGAGAAGGGCGCCCAGAATGGTTGCATTCTCGCCGGCGAAGACAACGTGCAGAAGGCCATCGACCTCGCGCGTTCGTTCCCGGGCCTGTCGGGCATGGATCTGGCCAAGGTCGTATCTGTGACCGAGCCGTATGAGTGGACCCAGACCGAATGGGAGCTGGGTCGCGGCTACGGCAAGCAGGAAGCCCCGAAGTACCACGTGGTCGCGTACGACTTCGGCGTCAAGTTCAACATCCTGCGCATGCTGGCCGAGCGTGGCTGCCGCGTAACGGTGGTGCCGGCGCAAACCAGCGCAGCCGATGTCCTGGCGCATAACCCGGATGGCGTCTTCCTTTCCAACGGCCCCGGCGATCCGGAGCCGTGCGACTACGCGATCGCCGCTGCCAAGGAATTCCTCGAACGCCGCCTGCCGACTTTCGGCATCTGCCTGGGTCATCAGATCATGGGCCTGGCTGTGGGCGCCAAGACGCTCAAGATGAAGACCGGCCACCACGGCGCCAACCACCCGGTCAAGGATCTGCAGGATGGCCGCGTGGTCATCACTTCGCAGAACCACGGCTTTGCAGTGGACCCCGAATCGCTGCCGGCCAATGCGCGCGTGACGCACGTTTCGCTGTTTGACGGCACGCTGCAGGGCTTCGAGCTGACCGACCGCCCGGCGTTCTGTTTCCAGGGTCACCCGGAGGCGTCGCCCGGTCCGCACGACATCGCGTATCTGTTCGACCGCTTCACCGCGGCGATGGACGCAGCCAAGCAGTAAAGCCTACGAGATCGCATCGTCATGAACGCCTTCATGCTCGCCCACTTCGGCATCACCGAGTTCTGGACCTTCCTGCTCGGCACGATCTTCATCGTGCTGCTGCCGGGGCCGAACTCGATGTACGTGCTGTCGGTGGCGGCCCGACGCGGAGTGCGTGCGGGCTACCAGGGCGCGTGCGGCGTGTTTCTGGGCGATGCCATTCTGATGGTGTTGTCGGCAGCGGGCGTGGCTTCGCTGTTGAAGGCGAGTCCGGCGCTGTTCTACGTCGTGAAGTACATCGGGGCGGCGTACCTTGCGTGGATCGGTCTTCAGATGCTGTGTGGCGCGGTGCGCAATTGGCGCGCGCGCAAGGCCGGTGGGTCCGTCGAACAAAACGCGGTCCCGGCCGATGAATCTCATCCCTTCAAGAAGGCGCTGATCATCAGCCTGCTGAACCCGAAGGCGATCCTGTTCTTCATCTCGTTCTTCATCCAGTTCGTCGACCCGCACTACGCGCTGCCGGTGGTGTCGTTCGTCGTGCTGGGGCTGGTCTGCCAGATCTGCAGCTTCCTGTACCTGACCACCATCATCTTCGTGGGCGCGCGGCTGGCCGCGGCGTTCCGCGCGCGACGACGTTTGTCTGCTGGTATGAGCAGCGGCGTCGGCGTCATGTTTATCGGCTTTTCCGCCAAGCTGGCGACGGCCACACTGAATTAATCGAATCGAGCGGGTTATGCCAAAACGTACAGATATCAAAACCATCCTGATCATCGGCGCGGGTCCGATCATCATCGGCCAGGCGTGTGAATTCGATTACTCCGGCGCGCAGGCTTGCAAGGCGCTCCGTGAAGAAGGCTTCAAGGTGGTCCTGGTCAACAGCAACCCGGCCACGATCATGACCGACCCCAACACGGCCGACGTGACCTACATCGAGCCGATCACCTGGGAAGTCGTCGAGCGCATCATCGCCAAGGAACGCCCCGACGCGATCCTACCGACCATGGGCGGCCAGACCGCGCTGAACTGCGCGCTGGACCTGCACCGCCACGGCGTGCTGAAGAAGTACAACGTCGAGCTGATCGGCGCATCGCCCGAGGCCATCGACAAGGCCGAAGACCGCCAGAAGTTCAAGGATGCGATGACCAAGATCGGCCTGGGTTCGGCCAAGTCCGGCATTGCGCATTCGATGGACGAAGCCGTGGCCGTGCAGTCGCAGATCGCCAAGGAAACCGGCACGAGCGGCTACCCGATCGTGATCCGTCCGTCGTTCACGCTGGGTGGCACGGGCGGCGGCATTGCCTACAACCGCGAAGAATTCGAAGAGATCTGCAAGCGCGGTCTCGACCTCTCGCCGACCAACGAGCTGCTGATCGAAGAGTCGTTGCTCGGCTGGAAGGAATACGAGATGGAAGTCGTGCGCGACAAGGCCGACAACTGCATCATCGTCTGCTCGATCGAAAACCTGGACCCGATGGGCATCCACACCGGTGACTCCATCACCGTGGCCCCGGCACAGACGCTGACCGACAAGGAATATCAGATCCTGCGTAACGCCTCGCTGGCCGTGCTGCGCGAGATCGGCGTGGATACCGGCGGCTCGAACGTGCAGTTCTCGATCAATCCGAAGGATGGCCGGATGATCGTGATCGAGATGAACCCGCGTGTGTCGCGCTCCTCCGCGCTGGCTTCCAAGGCCACCGGTTTCCCGATCGCCAAGGTTGCTGCCAAGCTGGCCGTGGGTTACACGCTGGACGAGTTGAAGAACGAGATCACCGGTGGTGCGACCCCGGCGTCGTTCGAGCCGTCGATCGACTACGTGGTCACCAAGGTGCCGCGTTTCGCGTTCGAAAAATTCCCGCAAGCCGACAGCCACTTGACCACGCAGATGAAGTCCGTGGGCGAGGTGATGGCCATGGGCCGGACCTTCCAGGAGTCGTTCCAGAAGGCGCTGCGCGGCTTGGAAGTCGGTGTGGATGGCCTGGACGAAAAGTCCACCGACCGCGACGAGATCATCGAAGAGATCGGCGAAGCCGGTCCGGACCGCATCTGGTACCTGGGTGACGCATTCCGCCTGGGCCTGTCGATCGACGAGGTCTACGCGGAGACGTCCATCGACCCGTGGTTCCTTGCGCAGATCGAAGACATCGTCAAGACCGAAGCGCTGGTCAAGGCCCGCACGCTGGACAGTCTGTCGGCTGCCGAGCTGCGCTTGCTCAAGCAGAAGGGCTTCTCCGACCGCCGCTTGGCCAAGCTGATGAAGACGACCTCCAAGGCCGTGCGCGAGAAGCGTATCGCCGAGAAGGTCCGCCCGGTCTACAAGCGCGTGGACACTTGCGCGGCCGAGTTCGCCACCAACACGGCGTACCTGTACTCGACGTACGAAGCCGAGCACGGCGAGTGCGAAGCCGAGCCGACCAGCAACAAGAAGATCATGGTGCTGGGCGGTGGCCCGAACCGGATCGGCCAAGGCATCGAGTTCGACTATTGCTGCGTGCACGCCGCGCTGGCACTGCGCGAAGACGGGTACGAGACCATCATGGTCAACTGCAACCCGGAAACCGTTTCTACTGACTACGACACGTCCGACCGCCTGTACTTCGAGCCGGTGACGCTGGAAGACGTGCTCGAGATCGTCGACAAGGAAAAGCCGGTCGGCGTGATCGTGCAATACGGTGGCCAGACGCCGTTGAAGCTCGCGCTCGACCTGGAAGCCAACGGCGTGCCCATCATCGGCACGTCGCCGGACATGATCGACGCGGCCGAAGATCGTGAGCGCTTCCAGAAGCTGCTGCACGAGCTGGGCCTGCGCCAGCCGCCCAACCGCACCGCGCGTGCCGAAGACGAGGCGCTGAAGCTGGCCGAAGAAATCGGCTACCCGCTGGTGGTGCGTCCGTCGTACGTGCTGGGTGGCCGCGCGATGGAAATCGTGCATGAGCCGCGTGACCTCGAGCGCTACATGCGCGAGGCCGTGAAGGTCTCGAACGACAGCCCCGTGCTGCTCGACCGCTTCCTGAACGACGCCATCGAGTGCGACGTGGATTGCCTGTCTGACGGCAAGCGCGTGTTCATCGGTGGCGTGATGGAGCACATCGAGCAGGCCGGCGTGCACTCGGGCGACTCGGCTTGCTCGCTGCCGCCGTATTCGCTGTCGCAAGCCACCGTTGATGAACTCAAGCGCCAGACCGCTGCGATGGCCAAGGCGCTGAACGTGGTTGGTCTGATGAACGTGCAGTTCGCGATCCAGCAGAAGGGCGGTGAGGACATCGTCTACGTGCTGGAAGTGAACCCGCGCGCGTCGCGTACCGTGCCGTACGTTTCGAAGGCGACCGGTGTCTCGTTGGCCAAGGTCGCGGCTCGCTGCATGGCCGGTCAGTCGCTGGATTCGCAAGGTATCGAAAAGGAAGTCGTGCCAGCGTACTACAGCGTGAAGGAAGCGGTGTTCCCGTTCAACAAGTTCCCGGGTGTCGACCCGGTGCTTGGACCGGAAATGCGCTCCACCGGCGAGGTGATGGGTGTGGGCAAGACCTTCGGCGAGGCGCTCTTCAAGAGCCAACTCGCCGCCGGTTCGCGCCTGCCCGAGAAGGGCACCGTGCTCATGACGGTCAAGGACAGCGACAAGCCGCAAGCCGTGGAAGTGGCCCGCGCGCTGCATACGCTGGGCTACCCGATCGTGGCGACGCGCGGTACGGCTTCAGCCATTGAAGCCGCCGGCATTCCGGTGCGCGTGGTCAACAAGGTGAAGGACGGCCGTCCGCACATTGTCGACATGATCAAGAACAGCGAGATCGCGCTCGTCTTCACGACTGTCGACGAGACGCGTGCCGCGATTGCCGACTCGCGTTCCATCCGCCAGGCAGCATTGGCCCAGCGCGTGACGTACTACACGACCATCGCCGGCGCTCGCGCCGCGGTGGAAGGTCTGAAACACATGCAACACCTCGACGTGTACGACCTGCAGGGTCTGCACGCCACCCTGTAAGCCCATCCTCAGCAGGGCCCGCGACGCGGCATAGCGTCGCGGCGAGCCCGCCGGAGAGGAGCAGTTGCCGCCTCCGGACGGTTCGCCTAAACTAGAGCCTCCGTGTCAAAACAACGACAGCCGCCGTCGGGCGGGTGTGCGCTACGCGCCCTCCCGCTTCGCAGCGGCTGATTTTTTTGTGATTCCGAATTACTTACGATGAGCACCATTCCGATTACCAAGCGCGGTGCCGAGATGCTGAAAGAGGAGCTTCAACGTCTGAAGACCAAGGAGCGTCCGGCCGTCGTCAACGCCATCGCCGAGGCACGCGCCCAGGGCGATCTGTCCGAAAACGCCGACTATGATGCCGCCAAGGAGCGCCAGGGCTTCATCGAAGGCCGTATCCAGGAAATCGAAGGCAAGCTGTCCGCTGCGCAGATCATCGATCCTGCTTCGCTGGATGCCGATGGCCGCGTGGTTTTTGGCGCCACCATCGACCTCGAAGACTTGGATTCGGGTAAGCCTGTCACGTACCAGATCGTCGGCGATGACGAGGCCGATCTGGAAACCGGCAAGATTTCGATCAGCTCGCCGATCGCCCGTGCGTTGATCGGCAAGTTCGAAGGCGACGTCGCCACCGTGGTCGCCCCCGGCGGCGAACGCGAGTACGAAGTCCTGGCCGTCAAGTACCTCTAACCCGATCCGAGACAACCGCCATGCCGCAGCGCTTCTTCCAGTTGCTTGCCACGGTATGGTGCGGTTCGCTCTGGACCATTGGTTACATCGTCGCTCCGACGCTGTTTGCGATGCTGAATGATCGCCAGTTGGCCGGCTCAATTGCCGGCCGGTTGTTTCATGCGCAAGCGTGGATCGGTCTGGCGACAGGGTGCTTGCTGCTGCTGGCCGCCACGGCGCTGGTGCGTCGCGGTCAGGCCGGCTACCGGCGGCTGCGCTGGCTTGTGCTGGCGATGCTGCTTTGCGTGCTGGTGGGCTATTTCGGCCTGCAGCCCTTCATGGCGTCGCTGCGCGAACAGGCCGATGCGCTCGGCGTGGCGGTGGGGGATTCGCCTTACCGCGCACAATTTGCCATGCTGCACGGCGTATCGAGTGTGTTCTATCTGATGCAGAGCCTGTTGGGGTTGGCGCTGATCTGGAAGGCGGCCGGTATTCGGTAAGCCGCCTGAGGCCAAAAAAAGACCGGCTGGAAAGCCGGTCGTTTTCTGTACAGTGCCGAATTGAATCAGGACAGCGCTTTCTTTTTCTGGCTGGTTTGACGCGGTTTCGCGCGCTTGACGTTGCCGCCGGCCGTGACGCGCTCGTTGCCGAGCACGCTCAGGCGGACCGGCTTCGGACGGCGCGCGCTGTTCGGGTTCGGCTTGCGCACGGTGACCGAGCGCGGACCGGCACCAACGGTCGTCTTGCGCGGCGGCTTGAGGTCTCGCGGCTGGTTTTCCTTCAGGTACGCCGGGCCCTCGCGCCAGATCACCAGCAGCTTGCCGATGTGCTGTACCGGGGCCGCTTGCAGCCGGGCGCAGATGGTGTCATAGAGTTCGATCCGAGCTTCGCGGTCATCGCCGAAGACGCGGATCTTGATCAGCCCGTGGGCTGCCAGCGAGCGGTCGATTTCGGCCAGAACGGCCTTGGTCAGGCCCTCCGCACCGATGATGACGACCGGGTTCAACGCGTGCGCTTCGGAGCGCAGTTCCGATCGTTGGGCAGGGGTGAGGATAAGGGCGGGCATAAATAAGGGCGGGATCGCGCAAAGAGACAAACGGCGCGTATTATCCGCCAAAACCAGTCCTGGCTGCCATGTTTGGCGCGACATCCGGGCGAAATTGCAACCAATTCGATGGCAAAGAACAAGTTCAACCAGTCGTGGCTGCACGACCATATCAACGATCCGTACGTAAAGCTCGCGCAGCGCGAAGGCTATCGCGCGCGAGCCGCCTACAAGCTCAAAGAGATCGACGAGCAGGACAAGCTGATCAAGCCGGGCCAGGTCATCGTTGATCTGGGCGCCGCGCCGGGCAGTTGGAGCCAATACGTGCGCAACAAATTGGCCGCATCGCCGCGCGCCAAGGACGGCCGTATCGATGGGGCAATCGTCGCCATCGACATCCTGCCAATGGAAGCCATCGCCGACGTCACCTTCATCCAGGGCGACTTCCGCGAGGACGACGTTTTCCGTCAACTCGAAGAAATCGTGTTGGAAGCCACCGGCGGGGGCAAAGTGGACCTTGTTTTGTCCGATATGGCCCCCAATCTCTCAGGCGTGGCGTCGGCGGACGCCGCGCGCATGGAGCACATCGCCGAGCTGGCTGTGGAATTTGCCATGGCGCACCTGAAACCTGAGGGCGCGCTGCTGATCAAATGTTTTCACGGCAGCGGCTATAGTCAGATCGTCGAGTTGTTCAAGCGCCATTTCAAGATCGTGGCGCCACGCAAGCCTAAAGCCTCCCGCGACAAATCGTCCGAAACATTCTTGTTGGGCCGCCAACTCAAGCATCCTGGCTGACGGACGATACACAGGAAGGGGCCCCCGGCTGGCGCGGCGGTCCGTCGGTCTTGCGGGCAATCAACCCGCGGCGGTGTCCGTGCATTACAATGCCAAGCATCCCGTCAAGGCATTTCTAAAGGAGTCTCGCCTTGAATAACAACTGGTTTCAGAAGGCGGCCATCTGGCTGGTGATTGCCTTGGTGCTGTTCACCGTCTTCAAGCAGTTCGACAAGCCGCGCGCCCAAGAGGGTGTGACGTACTCGCAATTCATGGACGACGCGAAGGCCGGCAAGGTCAAGCGCGTAGAAGTCCAGGGTCGTACTTTGTTGGTCACGCCCAACGAGGGCAACAAGTATTCCATCATCTCGCCCGGCGACATCTGGATGGTGGGCGACCTGATGAAGTACGGCGTACAGGTGACTGGCAAGGCGGAAGAAGAGCAAGGTGTGCTTCTCACCGCGCTTTACTACCTCGGCCCGACGTTGCTGATCATCGTGTTCTGGTTCTACATGATGCGGCAGATGCAGGGCGGCGGGAAAGGCGGCGCCTTCTCGTTCGGCAAGTCCCGGGCGCGGTTGATTGACGAGAACAACAACAGCGTCACGTTTGCTGACGTGGCAGGCTGTGACGAGTCGAAGGAGGAAGTCGTTGAGCTGGTCGACTTCCTGAAAGACCCACAGAAGTTCCAAAAGCTGGGCGGCCGCATCCCGCGCGGCGTACTGCTGGTGGGCCCTCCTGGTACTGGTAAGACGCTGCTGGCTCGCGCCATTGCTGGCGAAGCCAAGGTGCCGTTCTTCAGCATCTCCGGTTCGGACTTCGTTGAAATGTTCGTTGGCGTGGGCGCGGCCCGCGTGCGCGACATGTTCGAAAACGCCAAGAAGCAGGCACCCTGCATCGTGTTCATCGATGAAATCGATGCGGTCGGTCGCCATCGCGGCGCCGGCATGGGCGGCGGCAACGACGAGCGCGAGCAGACGCTGAACCAAATGCTGGTCGAGATGGACGGTTTCGAGGCCAACTCGGGCGTCATCGTGATCGCCGCAACCAACCGTGCCGACGTGCTCGACAAGGCGCTGTTGCGCCCGGGCCGTTTCGATCGTCAGGTTTACGTTGGGCTGCCCGACATCCGCGGCCGTGAGCAGATTCTCAAGGTGCACATGCGTAAGGTGCCGATCGGCAACGACGTTGATGCATCGGTGCTGGCACGTGGCACGCCGGGCTTCTCCGGCGCTGATCTGGCCAACCTGGTTAACGAAGCTGCGCTGTTTGCTGCGCGCCGTAACAAGCGCGTGGTCGACATGCAGGACTTCGAAGACGCTAAGGACAAGATCTACATGGGTCCGGAGCGCAAGTCGGCCGTGATCCGCGAAGAGGAACGCCGCGCTACGGCGTACCACGAGTCGGGTCATGCGGTGGTGGCCAAGCTGCTGCCGAAGGCTGATCCGGTGCACAAGGTCACGATCATGCCGCGCGGTTGGGCGGGCGGTCTGACCTGGCAGCTGCCTGAGCACGACAAGCACTACGCCTACAAGGACACGATGCTCGAAGAGGTCGCGATTCTGTTCGGTGGCCGTGCGGCAGAAGAGGTGTTCCTGGGCGCGATGAGTACTGGTGCCTCCAACGACTTCGAGCGCGCCACCAAGATGGCCCGCGATATGGTGACGCGCTATGGCATGAGCGACGCGCTCGGCACCATGGTCTACGTTGATACGGAACAGGATGGTTTCTTCGGCCGTATGGCATCGAAGACGGTGTCCGAGGCGACGCAGCAGAAGGTGGATTCGGAAATTCGCCGTATCGTGGATGAACAGTACGCCCTGGCCAAGGGGCTGCTGGAAGCGAATCGCGAGAAGGTTGAAGCCATGACCGCCGCGCTGCTCGAGTGGGAAACCATCGACGCCGATCAGGTCAACGACATCATGGACGGCAAGCCGCCGCGCCCGCCGCGCTACGGCTCGACCGGTGGTGGCAGCACCCCGCCGGGTGGTGGCACTCCGGCTGGCGTGACCCCGGGCAACGTGCCTGCCACGGCCTGATGATGACGCGTTGATTTGTCGCTCTGGCAGCGACGCAGAAGAGCCGGTGCAAGCGCACCGGCTTTTTTGTTGGCGCTTTCTGGTATGCCTGGCGTAGCATTCCGGTCCTGCGCAGCATTTCCATCAATCTATCTTGTCCGCTTCCATTTCCACCACAACGCACTTCCAGTGTGGACGTTTCCGTTACGTGCGCGATCGGCGTCCCCTGGTCATGGGCATTCTCAACGTCACGCCCGATTCGTTCTCCGACGGGGGGCAACATGCCACGCGCGATACAGCCTTGCGCCACGCTGAGAGACTGATCGCCGAAGGCGTGGACATGATCGACATCGGTGGCGAATCGAGTCGTCCGGGTGCCGAGCCGCTGAGCCTGCAGGCCGAGTTGGACCGCGTGATGCCCCTCGTCGAGGCGCTGCGCGAATGCGGCAAACCGCTGTCCATTGATACTTACAAGCCCGAAGTGATGAGGGCCACGCTGGATGCCGGCGCCGATCTGATCAACGACATATGGGGCTTCCGCCGGCCGGGCGCGATCGAGGCAGTAGCCAAGGGCAACGCGGGCCTGTGCGTCATGCACATGCAGCGCGATCCGGAAACGATGCAGGAAGCGCCCAGCTATGCGGACCTGATGGGCGAGGTGGAGACCTTCCTGCGCTCGCAGACAGAGGCGTTGATGGCCGCAGGTGTGGCCGCTGACCGTATCTCGCTCGATCCGGGATTTGGCTTTGGCAAAACGCCGGATCACAATCTCACCATGCTCAATCGCTTGGCGGAGTTCAATCGGATCGGTTTGCCGTTGCTCGTCGGTTTATCGCGCAAATCGACGCTTGGCGCTGTGCTGGGTGGCAAACCGCCGGCCGAGCGCGTGACGGCCAGCGTGGCGGCGGCGCTGCTGGCTGCAGAGCGGGGGGCGTTCATCGTGCGTGTGCACGACGTACAACCGACGGTGGAAGCGATTCAACTCTGGTGGGCCATGCGCCACGAACGGGTGAATCCGCCAGTGGCCTGAGAGCCGTCCCGGCCTCACGCGGCTGGGGGTCAAGCGAATAGAGGATTGCCCGGCGATGGCTGGCGCCTTACAAACAAATAAAGAAACATTCTCCAGGAGAGATTCCCAATGTCCAGGAAGTATTTCGGCACCGACGGCATCCGTGGGCGTGTCGGTGAAAGCCCGATCACGCCGGATTTCGTGTTGCGCCTTGGTTATGCAGCAGGCCGCGTGCTGGCCCACGGCGGAGAGGCGCATGGCCATGGCCGTCCCACCGTGCTGATCGGCAAGGACACGCGCCTATCAGGCTACATGCTGGAGGCTGCGTTGGAAGCGGGCTTTACCGCAGCCGGTGTCGACGTTCTGATGAGCGGGCCACTGCCCACGCCCGGTGTGGCGTATCTCACGCGTGCGCTGCGGCTGTCGGCGGGTGTGGTGATTTCTGCATCACATAACCCGTATTACGACAACGGCATCAAGTTCTTCTCGGCCACCGGCGACAAGCTGCCGGACGAAACCGAGTTGCAGATCGAGGCCGAGTTGGAAAAACCGATGGTGTACGCGGCCTCAGACGCGCTGGGCCGAGCCCGTCGTATCGAGGATGCTGCTGGTCGTTACATCGAGTTCTGCAAGAGCACGTTCCCCAGCGATTTGAACCTGTTCGGTATGAAGGTCGTGCTGGACAGCGCGCATGGCGCGGCCTATCACATCGCGCCGCACGTCTTCCATGAGTTGGGTGCGGACGTCGTCTCGATCGGTAACCAGCCGAATGGCCGCAATATCAACGACGGCTATGGCGCGACAGCGCCGGGCAAGTTGGTCGAGGCCACGCGCGAGCATGGTGCCGACATTGGCCTGGCCTTCGACGGCGATGCCGACCGCCTGCAGGTGGTGGACCGCAATGGCCGCCTCTACAACGGGGACGAACTGCTTTACGTGATGGTGCAGGCGCGCCGTGCGGCTGGTCAGGCGGTGCCGGGTGCGGTCGGCACGCTCATGACCAATCTTGCTGTGGAGCTGGCGCTCAAGGCGCAGGGCGTTGAATTCGTGCGTGCCAAGGTGGGTGACCGCTACGTGCTGGAAGAGCTGAAGAAGAATGGTTGGCTGCTGGGCGGCGAAGGGTCAGGCCACTTGCTCTGCCTGGACAAGCACAGCACCGGCGACGGCATCATTTCGGCACTGCAGGTGCTTGCGGCATTGCGTCGCAGTGGCCAGACGCTGGACCAGATGCTGGACGGCGTGCGCCTATTCCCGCAAAAGCTCATCAACGTGCGGGTCGAAAAGGGCTTCGACTGGAAGTCGCACGCTGGCTTGCAAGCGGCGCTGAAGACCAGCGAAGCTGAGCTTGACGGCAAGGGGCGCGTGTTGATTCGCCCGTCGGGTACGGAGCCGGTCGTTCGCGTGATGGTGGAAGCGCAGGATGCTGAACTGGCCAACCAACACGCGGAGCGTCTTGCAGCGACGTTGCAGTAAGTTCTTGCTCGATCAAATATGTAAGTAAAAAAGCGGCCTGCGGGCCGCTTTTTTTATGCGCAGAGGTCGACTTTCATGCCTTGCAGGTCAGTTATGAGAAGTTTTCGTGTTGTCACAGAACTGTCATTCAAGCCGCCTAAAGTTCGGATGTCAAAAATCTGTCATCGCTCAACCGCTCCTCTGGAGAACTCATGAAACTGGTCAAATCCGCAATCGCTGGCGTGGCCGCGCTGGCTTTCGCTGGTGCCGCATTTGCTGTTGACATCACTGGCGCAGGCGCAACATTCCCGGCACCCGTCTACAACAAGTGGGCGGCCGACTACAACAAGGCGACCCAAACCAAGGTGAACTACCAAGGTATCGGCTCGTCGGGTGGCATCAAGCAGATCACTGCCAAGACCGTCGACTTCGGTGCATCGGACATGCCGCTGAAGGACGAAGAGCTGGCCAAGGATGGCCTGATCCAGTTCCCGACCGTGATCGGCGGCGTGGTGCCTGTGATCAACCTGCCGGGCGTGAAGCCGGGCGAACTGACGCTGAACGGCCAATTGCTGGGTGACATCTACCTGGGCAAGATCAAGAAGTGGAATGATCCGGCCATCGCCAAGCTGAATCCGAAGGCCAAGCTGCCGGACCAGGACATCCTGGTGGTGCGCCGCGCTGACGGTTCGGGCACCTCGTTCATCTTCACGAATTACCTGTCGAAGGTGAACACCGAGTGGAAGAGCAAGGTTGGCGAAGGCACGACCGTGAACTGGCCGACCGGTACGGGTGGCAAGGGCAACGAAGGCGTGGCCGCTTTCGTGCAGCGTCTGGGTGGTGCAGTGGGCTACGTTGAGTACGCCTACGCCAAGCAGAACAAGATGACGTACGTGAACCTGCAGAACAAGTCGGGTGCCACCGTGCAACCGACCGCTGAAGCGTTCAAGGCCGCAGCTGCCGGCGCCGAGTGGAGCAAGTCGTACTACCAGATCCTGACGGACGAGCCGGGCAAGGATGCATGGCCGATCGCCGGTGCGACGTTCATCCTGCTGCACAAGACGCAAGCCAAGCCGGAGCAGGGCGCTGAAGTCATGAAGTTCTTTGACTGGGCCTATAAGGGTGGCGACGACGCTGCCAAGGGCCTGGACTACGTGCCGCTGCCGGACGCTGTGAAGAACCAGATCCGTGCGACGTGGAAGTCGAGCGTGAAGGATGCATCGGGCAAGGTTGTCTACAACCACTGATCGTTGCCTGCTGCATAAAGGCTCGTAAGTAGGTGCAGCACAAGGTGCGGGCGGACGGTAAGAATTGGCCGTCCGCACCATTTCAAATGCTTCTTTCACGGCTGACCGGTTTCCCTCATGGCCACGCTCTCTGATTCCTCTGGCGCTTCCCGTATGCGAGCACCCAGCCGCCTCGGCGACCTGGTGTTCGGCGGTCTGACCCGCCTTGCCGCAATCGTTACGCTGTTACTGCTGGGCGGCATCATCATCTCGCTCATCATCAGCTCCTGGCCCACGATTCAGAAGTTCGGCCTGTCGTTCCTGTGGAATTCGGAGTGGGATCCGCCCTCTGACATCTATGGCGCGCTGGTGCCCGTCTACGGCACTTTGGTCACGTCGCTGATCGCGCTCATCATTGCCGTGCCTGTGAGCTTCGGCATTGCCCTGTTCTTGACCGAGCTGTCGCCGGCGTGGCTGCGTCGACCGCTAGGTACCGCCATCGAGCTGCTCGCTGCAGTGCCGTCCATCGTGTACGGCATGTGGGGTCTGCTCGTGTTTGCGCCGATCTTCGGTGAATACTTTCAAAAGCCGCTGGCCGCGACCGTCGGCAAGATCCCGGTCATCGGCGCGCTGTTCCAGGGTGCGCCGATTGGTATCGGCCTGCTGTGCGCCGGGGTGATCCTGGCGATCATGATCATCCCGTACATCTCGGCGGTGATGCGCGATGTGTTCGAAATCACGCCGACGCTGCTTAAGGAATCCGCCTACGGCGTGGGCTGCACGACGTGGGAGGTCATGTGGAACGTCGTGCTGCCGTACACCAAGGCGGGTGTGATCGGCGGTGTGATGCTTGGCTTGGGGCGCGCCCTGGGCGAGACCATGGCCGTGACGTTCGTGATCGGCAACACCAACCTGCTGTCCGATCCGTCGTTGTTCTCGCCGGGTAACAGCATCACGTCGGCGCTGGCCAATGAATTTGCGGAAGCAGGCCAGGGTCTGCACACCGCGGCGCTCATGGAGCTTGGCTTGATCCTGTTCGTCATCACGTTCATCGTGCTGGCGGCGTCCAAGTTGCTGCTTCTGCGCCTGCAGAAGGGCGAGGGTCAAAAGTGAACCAACGCGATCTGCCTGACGCTATGAGACCCAACACCATGCGTACGTCTTCCATTCCTGCCGTCCGCGCCGACTCTGAAAAGATCAAGGCACGCCTGCAGGCCCGCCGCCGCAACATCAACGGGATTGCGCTGGCGCTGTCGCTGGCTGCCATGGCCTTCGGCCTGGTGTGGCTGGCATGGATTCTGTGGACCACGCTCTCGCTGGGTGTGGGCGGCTTGTCGATGTCGCTCTTCACGGAGATGACGCCGGCGCCCAATACGCCGGGAGGCGGCCTCGCCAACGCCATCGCAGGGTCGCTCCTGCTGGTGGGCATGGCTACGCTGGTCGGCACACCCCTGGGCATCATGGCCGGCATCTATCTGGCCGAGTACGGCAAGACTTCGCCGCTGGCGAGCGCCACGCGTTTCATCAATGACATCCTGCTGTCGGCACCGTCCATCGTGATCGGCCTGTTCGTGTATGCCGTCGTGGTGGCCCGCGTGCAGCACTTCTCGGGGATTGCCGGCGTGCTTGCGCTGGCGCTGCTGCAGATTCCGATCGTGGTGCGCACCACCGAGAACATGCTGAACCTGGTGCCCAACGCGATGCGTGAAGCTGCCATGGCGCTTGGCACGCCCAAGTGGAAGATGATCCTGTCGATTACGTTGAAGGCGTCGTATGCCGGCGTGATTACTGGTGTGTTGCTGGCCGTGGCCCGCATTGCCGGCGAAACCGCGCCGCTGCTCTTCACCGCGCTGAACAACCAGTTCTGGAGCTTGGATCTGAATCAGCCGGTTGCCACGCTGCCGACCGTGATCTTCAAGTTTGCGATGAGCCCGTTCCCCGAGTGGCAGCAATTGGCCTGGGCCGGGGTATTCCTGATTACGTTGGGTGTGCTGGGGCTGAATGTCCTCGCGCGTGCCTTGTTCACCAAGAAATGACCATGACTGCTACGTCCCTCGAAGTGCGCACGCAAAGCCCGAAGATCGATGTTCGCGACCTGAACTTCTACTACGGCAAGTTCCACGCGCTGAAGAACATCTCCCTGCAGATTCCGGAAAAGCAGGTGACTGCGTTCATCGGCCCGTCGGGCTGCGGCAAGTCGACGCTGCTGCGTACGTTCAACAAGATGTACGCGCTGTATCCGGAGCAGCGGGCCGAAGGCCAGATCAACATGGACGGCGAGAACCTGCTGACCTCGCGCATGGACATCGCGCTGCTGCGTGCCAAGGTCGGCATGGTGTTTCAGAAGCCGACGCCGTTCCCGATGTCGATCTACGACAACATCGCTTTCGGTGTGAAGTTGTTCGAGCGTCTGTCGCGCTCTGAGATGGACGATCGCGTGGAATGGGCGCTGACCAAGGCCGCTCTGTGGAACGAAGTGAAGGACAAGCTCAACCAGTCGGGTTACGGCCTGTCGGGCGGTCAGCAGCAGCGTCTGTGTATCGCACGTGGCATTGCCATCCGCCCCGAAGTGCTGCTGCTGGATGAACCGTGCTCGGCGCTCGACCCGATTTCCACGGGCAAGATCGAAGAGCTGATCGCTGAACTGAAGGACGACTACACGGTCGTCATCGTCACGCATAACATGCAGCAGGCGGCGCGTTGCTCTGACTACACGGCGTACATGTATCTGGGCGAGCTGATCGAATTCGGCGATACCGAAAAGATCTTCATCAAGCCGCAGCGCAAAGAAACCGAAGACTACATTACCGGCCGCTTCGGCTGACCTGCAACAACGCTGAAGCTGAAGCGACAAGGAGAAACCGATGTCTGAGAAGCATCTGTCATCGCAGTTTGATACCGACCTGACCTCGATCAGCACCAAGGTGCTGCAGATGGGCGGGCTGGTGGAGGCGCAAATTGCACGCGCCATGCGCGCACTGGCCAACTTCGACACCGCCATGTGCGATCAAGTCATGGCCGTGGAGCTGGAAATCAATGCGCTCGAGATCGAGATCGACAGCGATTGCAACAACATCATCGCGCGCCGCCAGCCGACCGCACGTGACTTGCGTTTGGTGATGGCAATCTCGAAAACCATCACCAACCTTGAGCGTGCCGGCGACGAAGCCGAGAAGATCGCCAAGCGCACCAAGCGCATCATGCAGGACCCGTCGGCACATGCGTTGAACTACGCTGGTGTGGAGCGCTCGGGCGAGATGGCCGCCACCATCCTGCGTCACGCGCTGGACGCGTTCGCGCGCCTGGATACCGCTGCCGCCGTGTCGATCCTGCAGGAAGACAAGGCCATCGATGAGGAATTCCGCGGCTTCATGCGCGAACTCATCACGTACATGATGGAGAACCCGCGCACGATTTCGGTGGCGCTGGATCTGCTGTTCATTGCCAAGGCTATTGAGCGTATTGGCGATCACGCCAAGAACATCGCCGAGTTTATTATCTACATCGTCAAGGGCACCGACGTCCGGCACGCTTCACGCGAGACGCTGGAACGCGAGATCCTTGGCGAAGGCGAATAAAAGGCAGGACTGGAGACGTGAGCATGCCGAGCAGTATTCTCGTCGTAGAAGACGAACCGGCGATCGCTGAACTGATCGCCGTCAACCTGCAGCACGCAGGGCATTACCCGATCCGCGCGTACAACGCCGAGCAGGCGTTGTCGTTGATGAGCGATGTGTTGCCCGACCTCGTTCTGCTCGATTGGATGCTGCCGGGCAAGTCGGGCGTGATGTTCGCCAAGGAACTGCGCGCCAACGAGCGCACGCGCCAGATCCCGATCATCATGCTGACGGCCCGCAGCGAAGAGCAGGACAAGATCATGGGCCTGGACAGTGGCGCGGACGATTACGTCACGAAGCCGTTCTCGCCCAAGGAATTGCTGGCCCGCATCAAGGCCGTGCTGCGCCGCCGCGCGCCGCAGCTGACCGATGACGTGGTGGCAATCAACGGCCTGAAGCTGGACCCGGCCACGCACCGCGTAACGGCTACGAACCTCGAGGCAGAAAACCCGATCAAGCTGGACCTTGGTCCGACGGAGTTCCGACTGCTGCATTTCCTGATGACGCATCCGGAGCGCGTGCACAGCCGCTCGCAGCTGCTTGATCAGGTGTGGGGCGACCATGTGTTCGTGGAAGAGCGCACGGTGGACGTGCACATCAAGCGTCTGCGTGCAGCGCTCGCTCCGGGTGGCTATAGCAACATGATCGAAACCGTGCGCGGCAGCGGCTATCGCCTGGCGCGCAATCCGGGGCAATAACGCATCCCTCAGACGAACGCGCGCGTGGTTTTTTCCCTCGCGCGTTCACGCGCCCGTCGCGGTCCAGCGCTTAGAATGCCTTCATGAACGTCTTCTGGACCCGCTTTGCCGTCTTTGCCGCCCTCATGGGCATCGTCGCGGCATGCTTGTATCTCTTCGTCGACCATGTCGTTGCACTGGCCGTTCTCAGTGCAATGTTGTTGGCGATGCTCCTGTATTACGTCTATCAGATCCAACGCCTGTGGCGCGTGCTGGACTCGCCGGCCTATGGCGAGATCCCCAGCGCGTTGGGCCTGTGGGGCGAGGTCTACTACCGCCTGCACCGGTTGATGAAGGGCTGGCGCACGCAGGTGCTGCAGGTCGAGCAACAGCACAGCCGCTTCATCCAGGCCATTCAGGCTTCGCCCAACGGCGTGCTCATGCTTGACGGCGAAGACCAGATCGAATGGTGCAACGCGGTGGCTGAAGAGCACTTTGGCCTCTCTGCCAGGCGCGATCTGCGCCAACGTATTACCCACCTGATCCGCCGGCCGGAGTTCGTGCGCTACCTTGCGCGCGGCGAGTTCGAGGAGCCGCTCACCATGCATGACGTGGGCCCGCACAAGCAAAGCATCATCTCCGCCCAGATCTTGCCGTATGGCGAAGACCGCAAGCTGCTGGTGTCGCAGGACATCACCAAGCTGGAGAACACCGAAGCGATGCGCCGCGATTTCGTGGCCAACGTCTCGCACGAGTTGAAGACGCCGCTGACCGTGCTCTCGGGTTTTCTGGAGACGGTGCGCGACCTTCCTCTGCCGGAAGAAGACAAGAAGCGCTACCTGGACATGATGCATACGCAAGCCATGCGCATGCAGCACCTGGTGGAAGACTTGTTGGCGCTCGCCACGCTGGAGGGGAATTCCGAGCCGCCGTCATTGGCGCCGGTGCCGATGCAGCGCATGATGCTGCAGCTCCAGCACGATATCGAAGCGCTCTCTGCGGGCCGGCACACCGTCAGCATGACGTGCGACCCCGCCGTGAGCGTGTGTGGCGCCGAGCTTGAATTGCTTTCCGCATTCAGCAACCTGGCGTCCAACGCAGTGCGCTATACGCCGGATGGCGGCACGATCCGCCTGGATTGGGGCGTGCGGGACGGCCACGCGGTGTACTCAGTCACTGACACGGGGATCGGCATCGCGCCCGAGCATATTCCGCGTCTGACCGAGCGCTTCTATCGGGTGGACCGCAGCCGTTCACGCGACACCGGCGGCACCGGGCTGGGCTTGGCCATTGTCAAGCACGTGCTGTCACGCCACGGTGGAGAACTGCAGGTGACCAGCGAGCACGGCAAGGGCAGCACCTTCCGCGCCGTGTTCCCGCCGGAGCGCACGGTGGTGCGCAGCGCCAGCGTTACCGATGAGCGTGTCGCCTGATCACCGGTCTTCTCCATCCCTTGATCCAATGAAAAACGCACGCTGTTGAGCGTGCGTTTTCGTTTGCTGGCAGGCGGCCGGATCAGCCTGCGGAGATATCCACCGGAGCGCGCTCCGTCGGTTCCGCGGCCGTTGCCGCCGCCACTGCGGCAGCCGTCTCCGCCGCTGCAGCGGCCTGCGGCGAGAAGTGGTTCAGCAGTTCCAATTGGCTGATGCGCACGTGCTTGCCACGCGTCTGACGCTGCACGTAGCGGCCATCCTGCTGCATGACCCACGCCGACGCGTTATCGCGCAGATGCACCTGCAGACTTTCCCTGATGACGCGCGCCTTGAGCTTGCGGTCGAGCACGGGGAAGGCCACTTCGACACGGCGGAACAGGTTGCGGTCCATCCAGTCGGCGCTGGAAAGATAGACGACTTCCTCGCCGCCAGCATGGAAGTAATAGACGCGGTGGTGCTCCAGGAAACGCCCAACGACGGAGCGCACGCTGATGTTTTCCGACAGCCCAGGTACGCCCGGCTTGAGGGCACACACGCCGCGCACGATCAAGTCGACTTTCACGCCCGCGCGCGATGCCTTGTATAGCTCGTCGATGATGGCCGGTTCCAGTAGCGCATTCATCTTGCCGATGATGCGCGCACGTTTGCCTGCACGAGCGGCACGTGCTTCGGCCCGGATGTGCTCGATCAGGTTGTCGTGCATCGTGAACGGCGAGTGCCATAAATGATGCAGCTTGACCTGCGCGCCTGTGCCTGTCAGCAACTGGAACACGTGATGCACGTCTTCGCAGATCTGCTCGTTGGCGGTCATGAGGCCGAAGTCGGTGTAGAGGCGGGCGGTCTTGGGATGGTAGTTGCCCGTGCCAAGGTGCGCGTAGCGGCGCAGCTTAACCGTCTTGCCCTTGCCGGACACCTCACGGCGCACCACCAGCAGCATCTTTGCGTGGCACTTGTGGCCAACCACGCCATACACGACATGGGCGCCGGCCGATTCAAGCTGGTCCGCCCAGTTGATGTTCGTCTCTTCGTCAAAGCGCGCGAGCAGTTCGACGACGACAGTCACTTCCTTGCCGTTGTGCGCTGCTTTGATGAGCGCTTCCATCACCGTGGATTCGTTGCCGGTGCGGTAGACAGTCTGCTTGATGGCGACCACGTCGGGGTCGCGCGCAGCTTGCTGCAGCAATTCCAGCACCGGCGTGAAGCTTTCGTACGGATGGTGCAGCAGGATGTCGCCCTGGCGGATGGCGTCGAACACGTTCGAGCTGTTAGCCACCTGCCTGACCGTCGCTGGCACATGCGGCGGGTACTTCAGCACCGGCTTGTCGACCATGTCAGGCACCTGCAGCAGGCGCACGAGGTTCACCGGGCCTTTGACGCGGTAGCAGTCCGTTTCGGCTAGACCGAACTCCTGCAGCAGGCGTAGTGCCAATGCCGGCGATGTGTCATGAGCGATTTCCAGGCGTACCGCGTCGCCAAAGTGACGGGTTGAAAGTTCGCCCTGCAGCGCTTCGCGCAAGTCCGTGATTTCATCTTCCGACACGAACAGGTCGGAGTTGCGTGTTACGCGAAATTGGTAGCAGCCGTGTACGTCGATCTGCGGAAACAGTTCGTGCACAAAGCCTTGCATGAAAGACGAGAGCAGCACGAACCCATACGGATAGCCTGACAGCTCCGGCGGCATCTGCACAAGCCGGGGCAGGGCGCGCGGCGCCTGCACGATGGCCAGTTCAGCCTCGCGGCCGAAGGCATCCTTGCCCGACAGCTCGATGATGAAGTTCAGGCTTTTGTTGAGCACGCGCGGGAAGGGGTGTGCCGGGTCCAGCGCCATCGGCGTCAGGATGGGCACCAGTTCGCGCTGGAAGAAATTGCGGCACCAGGCGCGCTGGGCTTCATTCCAGTTGGTAGTCATGTGGAAGAAGACGCGTTCCTTCTCCAGCAGGGGCAGGATCTCGTCCTGCAACATGGCATACTGTTGCGCGACCAGCTGCCGCACCCGCTCCGAAACCACGCCAAATGCCTGCTGCACCGACAGCCCGTCGGGTGTGACCGACGAAGGGTTGTCGCGCATCTGCTCCTTCAATCCGGCAATGCGGATTTCAAAGAACTCATCGAGGTTGCTCGACACGATGCAGATGAATTTCAGCCGCTCCATCAGCGGCACACCCGGGTCAGCAGCCTGGGCGAGCACACGGGCGTTGAATTCCAGGATGCCCAGTTCGCGATTGAGCAGATCGCCCGCGGGCAATGTCGACATGTTGTGTTCAGACGGATGACGATCCGGCCACTTTTTCATAGTTCGGTGTCAAATTTGTGACACATTGGATTTGTCACGTTCGGGACACAATAAAGACATATTTTGTTGCGCATTGTTTCGAACGACAATACTCCGCGCCCCTGATTCTGCTCCTCAACCGTTTTCATTCATGAGTCCCACCCCCCGTCTGCTGGCTGCTGTCGACATGGGCTCCAACAGCTTTCGGCTGATGATCGGCCGCGTCGACGAAACCCCTGGTGGCACCCAGATATTCCAGGTTGATGCGCTGCGCGAGCCGGTCCGTTTGGCCGCTGGGCTTACGCAAGATAAATACCTGGATCAGCCTGCCCGTCGGCGCGGCGTCGATGCCTTGCGCCGCTTTGGCGATCGCTTGCGCGATTTTGCCCCCGAGCATGTGCGCGCCGTGGCCACCAACACGTTGCGCGTGGCCAAGAACGCGCAGGAATTCTTGATCGAGGCGGAAGCCGCTCTGGGGTTCCCCATCGAGGTGATTGCGGGCCGCGAAGAAGCTCGGCTGATCTATCTCGGTGCATCGCATGACGCACCGGCGTGCCAGGGCAACCGGCTCGTCGTCGATATCGGCGGTGGCTCCACGGAGTTCATCATCGGCAATGGCTACAAGCCCAAGCTGATGGAGTCGCTGTATATCGGTTGTGTTTCGCATAGCCGGCATTTCTTCCCGAACGGCAACGTAGACGAATATGCGATGAAGCAGGCCGAGTTGGCCGCACGTCGCGAAATCCAGGTGCTCGTGCAGCAGTACCGCACGGCTGGCTGGAACCAGGCCGTCGGGTCTTCGGGTACGGCACGTGCGCTGGCTGAGCTGATCGAGCTGAACGGTTTCAATGACAAGAGCAACGAGCACGGCATCACGCGCGAAGGGCTCGAGCGCCTGAAGCGCGCGCTCGTCAAGTCGGAGAACACCAATCGTCTGAAGCTCAACGGCCTGAAGTCGGACCGGATTCCGGTGCTGCCGGGCGGCCTGTCGATCATGCTCGGCGTGTTTGCCGAGCTCGATGTGGATCGTATGGATGTGACCGACGGCGCCTTGCGCCTGGGCGTGCTGTATGACCTGCTCGGCCGTACCCATCATGAAGACATGCGCACGGTGACGATTGAGCAGTTCATGCGCCGCTACAGCGTCGACCGCGCGCAGGCGAGCCGTGTCCGCGATGCGGCGACGGCGCTTTTATCGCAGTTTCCCGATCCGCCCGATGAGCGCCGCGAAGACAATCTCGCGCTGCTGGGTTGGGCGGCAAACCTGCACGAGATCGGCATGAGCATCTCGCACAGCGGGTACCACAAGCACTCGGCGTACATCGCCAGCCATGCCGATATGCCGGGCTTCTCCAAGACCGATCAGGCGCGCCTCGCGACGCTGCTGCTGGGTCATGCCGGCAAGCTCGGCAAACTGTCGGGCGGCGGAAAGTTCCTGGATTGGCGGATGCTGTTCAGCCTGCGTCTGGCGTTCGTGCTGTGCCGTCGTCGGGGAGCGATGCAGTTGCCCGGCCTGCGCGTGCGCCACAGCGAAGGCGAACTGAATGAAGGCGGTTTCGAGGTCGAGCTGCCCAAGAGCTGGATCGAGCAGAATCCGCTGGTGGAATACAGCCTGGCGAAAGAAGCCGATGAGTGGCAGCGCATCGGTCGCCGCTACAAGGTGGTGTACGTGTAAGGCGTCTCGCTGCATCCCAAGCAAAACGGCCCGGAGTGACCCGGGCCGTTTTATTTTGCGTGAAACCGTTCCGAGCGATCTCAGCCGCGCAGGAAGTGGCGTGCGTAGCGCGGGTTGATGTCCGACAGACGCAGCAGCGTGAGGAAATCGGCGACGTTGAAGTCAGGGTCCCACGCCGGTGCGCCGCAGATGCGTGCGCCCAGGCGCAGATAGCCCTTCACGAGCGCAGGCGGCTCGACTTCCAGATGCTGGTTCAGTTCGTCCACCGGCAGCGCCACGCGCGGGAAGGCGTGGTACTCGATCGGTGCGAGCGAGCCATCGTCGACGAAGCTGCGATACAGGCTTGCAGCAAAGTGACCGCCATCGCCCATCGACACGCTTGCGCAGCCCAGCATCGATTCGAAGCCGTAGCGCTGCATGTATTCGCCCAGACCGGCCCACAGCGCCATGATGACGCTGCCCGAGCGGTAGTCGCGGTGCACGCACGAGCGGCCAAGCTCCACCATCTTCGGGCGCAGGTGCGTCAGGCGCACGAGGTCGAATTCGGATTCGGAATACAGGCAACCGATCTGCTTGGCGGCGTCCGGGCGCAGCACGCGATAGGTGCCCACCACGCGCAGCGTCTTCTGGTCGCGCACGATCAGGTGGTCGCACACGGCGTCGAACATGTCGACGTCCAGTTCGGTATGGGCCGAGGGCAGGCGAGCGCCCATTTCTTCGGCAAACACCTTGTAGCGCAGGCGCTGTGCTTCGGTCACTTCATCCTGATGGCGCGCCCACGAAACGGCCAGAACAGGCTTGTCACGCGCCGGAACAGCGTCGGGTGAGCGAGGAAGGCCCCTCCGTGCGTTGCCCAGATTTAGGCTCGGCAGTGCGTCGATCAATGGCTGGGTGGGCGTCGGCAGGTCTCGCATTCGTGGATCCCCAAGGGTGGATTTCGAGGCGATTCTAGAGACGCTGCGTGACAGATCCGCGACAAAAGCGTGTCAATCGTGACCGTTGCGTGAATTTTGCGTAGCGATGCTATGACGAGGGCGATGTGTCACACCAGATCGGGATTGACCACCGCGCGCAGAACGGTCTGCGCTTCGTCTTCGCGCATGCGGCGGCAGAGCCACCACACGCCGGCTTTCTTCACGCTCCAGTCCATTTCCACGCCCGCGATGAGCAAGCTGGCAAGGCGGCCCAGCCACGGCTGATGGCCGACCAGCAGCAGATTCTTATTGGACGGCCAGTCCAATGCATCGAGGATCGCGCTGACATCGGCTCCGGGCGCCAGCGCGGTGAGCGTGTGGAAATGTTCGGTGAGGGCGCGCGCAGTCTGCTGCGTACGTACAGCGGGGCTGGCGAGTATGAGCGTGTCTTCCGGCAGGCGAGGGCGCAACCAATGGGCCATCTTCTCGGCCTGCTTGTGACCGCGCTTGGTGAGTTCTCGCTGGAGATCGGTGTTGCGCTGGATGCGCAAGGATGCGGCCACGTCTTCGGCTTCAGCGTGGCGCCACAGGATGAGGTTCATGGGGAAAGTCGGTGGCATTGCGTGATGCGGACGCTGTCTTTATAGCATCGCCAGATGACACCACGAGCCGCAACGCGTGCTCCAAAGCAAAACGGCTTACGTAATGAACGTAAGCCGTTTTGTTTGCTGCTCAATTCTGGTCGGGGCGGCAGGATTTGAACCCGCGGTCTTCCGGTCCCAAACCGGACGCGTTACCAGACTACGCTACGCCCCGAAGACCGCGATTGTACCGCTTCCGCAACACGCTGGTCAAATTAGTGTTCGAGCGATCATGCCGAGCGCCACGACGCCCGCAAAAGCAGCAAATCCTTGCTGCAGCGCCGGCCCCGCCAAATGCCGCGCAAAGCGCCGGCCCGCCAGCATGCCGGTCAAGGCGCCGGCGGCAAACGGTAGCGCGATATGCCAATCGACATGCCCGCCAATGGCCGAGGCGACCACACCGCCCATGGACACCAGCGCGATCACCGCTAACGAGGTGGCGACGATGGTTTGCATCGGCAGATCGGTCGCGCGGCGCAATGCAGGCACGATGACAAAGCCGCCGCCCACGCCAAGCAATCCGGACAGGAAGCCCGCGCCCACGCCCGACGCGGCCAATGCGCGTGCGCATGGCAGCGTCCAGACCAGCTTGGCCGTGGTCGTGTCGAGGTGGCAGGGCGGGGCGGTTCGCCTCGGCTGGACCTCGGTTGACGGCGCCGCGCGCGCTTGCCGGAACATCCGTAGCGCCACATAGGCGAGTACCACTGCAAACAGCAGCGTGAGCGGCGTGTTCGGCACGCGGTGCGCAGCCCAGATGCCGAACGGCGAGATCACCACGCCGCACAGCGCCATCAGCCCAGCGGCCTTGTAGCGGACCTTGCCTTCCCGCAAGCCGAGCATCGCGCCCAGTCCGGCGGACAGCCCCACCGCCAGCAGCGCAATCGGCGCAGCTTGTGGCACCGACAGATGCAATCCGAAAATCAGCAGCGGCACCGCGACGATAGCCCCGCCCGCACCTGTGAGCGCCAGAATGAGCCCCACCACAGAGCCCAGCCCCGCGCTGACGATCCAACCCGCTTCGATTGGCGACATGGTCAATGTCCCGCCATCTTTTTCAAGACCTTGCCGCAGTACAGCTCGGAGAGTGTCTGCATGATCTGGATGACCTCGAAGCTGGCGAGCCGATAGTAGATGTATTTGCCCTCGCGCCGCGTGGTGACAAGGCCCTCGTCGCGCAGCACGCCCAGCTGCTGCGACAGGCTGGGCTGATGCAGGCCCACCAGCGCCTCCAGCTCGCCGACATTGCGCTCGCCCTGCGTAAGTTGGCAGAGCAGCAGCAGACGGTCTTCGTGGGCCATGGCCTTGAGCACGGCACACGCCTGCGACGCCGAGGCGCGCAGCATCGAAATGGCCGCCTCGGGCAGCGGCACAACGTCGGGACTGGCAGTGGAATGGCTCATGGGGCGTGGCGCTGGACTCTATTCGCGCTGTTTGCGCTATTGGCAGACAGAATGTCAGGCGATATTCTATAAAAATATAGATTGTTCGGGAACATCCACCATGCATGCCCAGATCGAATCCTTCTTCGACCCCGATACCTGCACCATGACCTACGTGGTGCATGCAGGCCCCGGCACGCCATGTGCCGTGATCGACTCGGTGCTTGACTACGACCCGAAATCGGGCCGCACCACGACACGCTCGGCCGACCGCGTTGCCGCCTTCATCGAAGCGCAGGACTTGCGCCTCGAATGGCTGTTGGAGACGCACGCGCATGCCGATCACCTGTCGGCCGCGCCATATCTGCGTGGGCGTTTCGGTGGGCGCATCGCAATCGGCGAGCGCATTCGTGTCGTGCAGGGCGTGTTCAAGCCGATCTTCAATCTCGAGCCGTCGTTCCTGCTCGATGGTTCGCAGTTCGACCACCTGTTCGCGCCGGACGAAGTGTTCCATATCGGCAATCTGGAAGCCAAGGCGCTGGCCGTGCCGGGTCACACGCCGGCGGACATGGCGTATCAGGTGGGCGATGCGGTGTTTGTGGGTGACACGCTGTTCATGCCGGACGTGGGCACTGCGCGCTGCGATTTTCCGGGTGGGAATGCAGGCACGCTGTACCAGTCGATCCGCCGCCTGCTGGATCTGCCGCCGGACACCCGGCTCTACATGTGCCACGACTATCCGCCCGCCGGCCGCGAAGCCATCTGCCACACAACAGTGGCCGAGCAGCGCCGCGCCAACATCCATGTGCGCGATGGCGTGACCGAGGCCGAGTTCGTGCAGATGCGCACGAAGCGCGACGCCACGCTCAGCATGCCCACGCTGATCCTGCCGGCGATTCAGGTGAACATTCGCGCGGGCATGTTGCCCCCAGCGGAGCCGAATGGTGTGCAGTACCTCAAGATTCCGCTGAACGCGCTGTAACCGGTCAGGGCGCAAGCAGCGCGGCACGCGCGGCAGTCAGCACCTCGCGGCTGAGTTCGTCCAGCAGCGCCGATGCCGCCCGCGCGTGCTGCCAATGCAGCGGCACGTCCAACGGCGTGTCAGGCACCAGCTCGACCAGCGAACCGTCTTCAAGATGCTGCGCAATCAGCGCATGCGGATGCAGCCCCCAGCCCATGCCGGCCACGGCCGCAGTCACAAACGCCTGTGACGAAGGCAGCAGATGGCGCGGCAGTTCCACATGGCGATGGCACAGGCGCCTTGCCCAGGTGGCCTGCAACGCATCCTTGGTGTTGAACACGAGGCAAGGCGCTTTCGACAGTTCACCTGCGCCGACGCCGTCAGCGAAATGTTCGCGCACGAATGCCGGGCTGGCCGCAGCCAGATAGCGCATGGCACCAAGCGGACGGCTGTTGCATCCGGTGGCCGGCCGCGCGGTGGCGGTAACGGCAGCCAGCACGGCGCCGCTGCGCAGCCATTCGCTGGTGTGATCCTGGTCATCCACGGCCACTTCCATCAACACCGGGTGTGCCGCGGCAAATGTGGCGATTGCCGGTGCGAGCCACGTCGCCAGGCTGTCGGCATTCACGGCAATGGGCAGCGCAACGCGCGCGACGCCTTCCGGCGCCAGCGTCGGCAGCGCGCCTTGCAATTCCTGTTCGAGCAGGCGAACGCGATCTACGTGCTGGCAAAGCCGTCGGCCGGTTTCAGTCGGGCGGCACGGCTGGTCACGCACCACCAGCGCGCAGCCAACGCGTTCTTCCAGCAACCGGATCCGCTGCGAAATGGCCGACGGCGTGACATTGAGTGCGCGGGCTGCCCGCTCGAAGCTGCCTTCTCGGATGACGGCGGCCAACGCTGCCAGGGCGGAATAATCCAGCACGTAAATTAGAGAAACTGAATTGAATGAAGAAAAGATAGTTTGTCTTCATTCAATCGGGCCGGCAAGCTGCGCGCATGACGACCTCGATTGCAACTTCCTCTTCCGTCTTCCTGCAGGGCTTGGCCTTGAGCTTTGGCCTGATCGTGGCCATCGGCGCGCAGAACGCGTTCGTGCTGCGTCAGGGCCTGCGCCGCGAGCATGTGGGCAGCGTCGTGCTGTTCTGTGCGATGGCCGATGCGGTGCTGATCCTGGCGGGCGTGCTGGGCATGGCGCAGGCGTTGGGCGAACGACCCAGCCTCGCGCGATTTCTTGCGTTGGCAGGCGCCGCGTTCCTGTTGCTGTATGGCGTGCAGGCGCTGCGGCGGGCGCGGCATTCCAACCAGTTACGGGCCGCCGCAGGTGGGGATGGCCTCAGCCGGGGCGCGGCGTTGGCGCAGGCGGCGGCCTTTACGCTGCTCAATCCCCACGTCTATCTGGATACGGTGCTGCTCGTGGGCAGCATTGGCGCGCAGCAAGCCTCGGCATTGCGCGGCTGGTTTGTGGCGGGGGCAGGATCGGCCAGCCTGTTGTGGTTTGTGTCGCTGGGGTTTGGCGCGCGCTGGCTGGCACCATGGTTTGCCCGGCCGATGGCGTGGCAGGTGCTGGACGGCTTGATCGGCGTGACGATGCTGGTGCTGTCTGCGGTGCTGCTGCGTCACGCGCTGGGCGGGCTTTGATTCGATTCCGTCTACCGTAAAGCCGCCGCTGTCTGCATGCCCTTGCGCACGCGGAGTACGCCCAGCGATTTCAATAACGCATGCCCCTGCAGCGTCACGCGCGGTTCGCTCACGCCGGGGCTTGGACGTTCCAATGTTAGGAGTTGCAGCGCCAGCAGCGTTTCAACATCCACCGTGTCCAGATCGCGCGGTTGCGAGTTGCCGCATAGCAAAACCAGCGTCGCAATTTCATGGGGACTCAGCATCGTTGTCTCCAGCTTGATTTTGTAAGGGGGAGGGCCTTCTGTCGCGCAGATGGCCTTTATACAAAACCGTGCGTAAGCGTTACCACATAGCCTGCGTCGGAAGTGCCAACAGCCGTTCTGCAAGGCGCTGCCAGACGATCTGAAGTGCGTTTTTCTTTGGCTCCGGCGCCGGCATTTTCGGCATCGGGCGCGGGGGAGGACGCAATTGCCATTCCCGAGTCAGCGCTGGGGTGCTGGCAGAGAGGTATGTGTCCTGCTGATCGGTCATACGTTCAGAACGAGAAGGATGGGAGGAGGCGAAATGGCAACCTGGACGGGAAGCTGGCGGAACCAATACGGTTCCGTTGTGACATTGGAGGAAGACGGCGAGCGGCTGTCGGGCACATTCCGCACGGCGCTGGATGACAGCGGCTTCTTCGGCCGGGACTACGACGTGGTCGGAACCTGCCACGGCGATTGCATTGCATTCGCCTTTGCCGGTGGGACGCCCAAGGGCGACATGGTGTGTGCGTTCACCGGTGTGCTGCGAGCGGGCAGGCTGGAGACCGTGTGGCACGTGGTGTCGGACCGGGCCACAGAGGGCGACGGCAAACGGGCCTGGCCGCATGCGGTGATGACCAACGCCGACACGTTCGAGCGCGTCTCGGAATAGCCGCGCGCCTCAGCCACGCTTTCTTGCCGGGCGCGCCGGAGGTTCTGCCGCGGGCTGCTTGAGTGGTCGCAGGTTCATCTTGTCGAACACGCGGCGGGCGCGTTCGGCGCAGCCTTCACCGTCGGCCTCGTGGTCGACCTCGCGAATGAGCGCCAGCAAGTCGCGCTTGTTTTGCGCCAGGTGCTGCTCAAGCACATCGATTTCCGCAACCTTGCTTTGCAGCGCCTGCAGAAGGTCTTCGCGTGACCACGCGCCTTGGTGTCCGGGCAAAAAAGCGCGAATCTCTTCCAGCGAGAATCCCGCACTTTGCGCGCGCAGGATGATCTGCAGCCGCGTGACCGATTCCGGCGCGTATTCCCGATACCCATTGGATTGCCGCTCAGCGGGCTGCAACAGGCCGCTCGCTTCATAAAACCGGATTCGGGAGGCGGCCACGCCGCTCAGGCGGGCCAGTTCACCAATCTTCATGTGCGTGCTCCGCAGGCTTGACATTCAAGTTGACTTTAAGCTTAGGGTTCAGGTGTCGTCAAACGTCAAATCCCGAAAGCGGATGCCACCCATGAAGCTCTTCACGCCCCTCGTCTTGCCCAACGGCGCGGTGATTCCCAATCGCCTTGCCAAAGCCGCCATGGAAGAGAACATGGCCGATGCCGATCACGCGCCTTCCGACGCGCTGCTGCGCCTGTACGAGGCATGGGCAGCAGGCGGCGCAGGCCTGATCCTGACCGGCAATGTGATGGTCGACCACCGCGCCATGACCGGCCCGAACGGCGTCGTGCTGGAAGACGGCGCGCATCTGGAACGCTTCCGCCACTGGGCCCAGGTGGCGCGTGCGCATGGCGCGCATGCGTGGGTGCAGATCAACCATCCGGGGCGCCAGATGCCGGCATCGCTGGGGCAGCCGACGGTGGCGCCGTCAGCCGTTCCACTGGCGCTTGGCGCACTGTCCAAGCAGTTTCCGGTGCCGCGCGAGATGACCGAGGCGGACATCCGTGAAGTCCAGCAGCGCTTTACCCGCAGCGCGCAATTGGCTGAGCAGAGCGGCTTCACCGGTGTGCAGATCCACGCCGCCCATGGCTATCTGCTAAGCCAGTTTCTCTCCCCTATTTCGAACCGGCGGCAGGACCAGTGGGGCGGCCCGATCGAGAACCGCGCGCGCCTGCTGCTCGATATCGTGCGCAGCGTGCGCGCCGCCGTGTCGCCGGAGTTTGTGGTGGCGGTCAAGCTGAACTCGGCCGATTTCCAGCGCGGCGGTTTCAGCCCTGACGATGCCAAGCAGGTGGTTGAGTTGCTCAATCCGCTGGGTGTCGACCTCGTTGAACTGTCCGGCGGCAGCTACGAAGTTCCGGCCATGCAAGGGCACGCGCGCGACGGCCGCACGCTCGCCCGCGAAGCCTATTTCCTGGAATTCGCCCGCGACATTGCCGCCATTGCCCGCATGCCGCTGATGGTCACGGGCGGCATCCGGCGCCGGGCCGTGGCGGAGCAGGTGGTCGACAGCGGTGTCGACATGGTCGGCATTGCGACGGCGCTGTCCATCGATCCGAACCTGCCGCGCGACTGGGCGGGCGGCAAGAACAGCGCGCCGGTGCTGCAGCCCATCACGTGGAAGAACAAGGCGCTCGGCGCACTCGCCAACATGGCTGTCGTCAAGTTTCAGCTCGGCCGGTTGAGCAAGGGGCGCACGACGGCCCCTGGCGTGTCGCCCCTGCGGGCACTGATCGAACAGCAACTGGCCGCAGCGTGCCAGTCGAGGCGCTATCGCCGGTGGGCGGCGCAACGTCAGGCGCGCTAGGTCGTATTTTCTGACGGGACCGGCGCCGCCTTACCAGTGCGCCGCGTCTCTTGTAGATTCATGTTTTGCCTTACCGATCGGAAAGCACGACATGAAACACGTCACTCTGCCCAACGGCGAACGCGTCCCTGCACTCGGCATGGGCACCTGGAACATCGGCGACGACCGCGCCACGCGCGCCGAAGAAATCGCCACGCTGCGCCTGGGCCTCGACCTGGGTTTGCGGCTGATCGACACCGCCGAGATGTACGGCGAAGGCCTCTCCGAATCGTTAATCGGTGAGGCCATTGCCGGGCGGCGCGATGACGTCTTTCTCGTCAGCAAGGTCTATCCGCACAACGCCAGCCGGCGCGGTATTGCTGCCGCGTGCGAGCGCAGCCTGCGCCGCCTCGGCACTGATCGCCTCGATCTGTACCTGCTGCACTGGCGCGGCGATGTGCCGTTCGAAGAAACATTGGAAGGCCTGCAGGCCCTGCAGCGCGACGGCAAGATCCGCCAATACGGCGTGAGCAATCTCGACCTGTCCGACATGGAGGAATGGTGGGACGCGCCCGGCGGCGATCAGATTGCCGTCAACCAGCTGCTCTACAACCTCAGCCGGCGCGGTATCGAATGGGATTTGTTGCCCTGGCTGCGCGAGCGCCGTGTGCCGGTGATGGCCTATTCGCCCATCGAGCAGGCGCGGCTCGTTCGGCATCCGAAGCTGGTGCACTTCGCGCAGGCGTGCGGCATGACGCCGGCACAGGTGGCGCTCGCGTGGCTGCTGGCACGCGACGGCATCATCGCGATTCCCAAGACCGGCCACCGTGACCGGTTGCGCGAGAACATCGGCGCGCTGTCGCACACGCTCACGGCTGAGCAGCTTGCAACACTGGACAGCATCTTCCCGCCGCCCAAAGGGCCGCGCGCGTTGGAGATGCTCTAAGCGTCCTAAGCGCGCTAAGTGCTCAGCGCGACTTCGCCAGGTAGCGCTCGTGGTCGACGTAGCCCATCAGGTAGACGCGGGCTTTCTCGCGGGTGTCTTTGGTGACGCGGTCGGCTGCCTTGCGCGCGCCGGATGAAGACATCGACGCGCTCAGGTGGTCGCGGAAACCGTCGTGCATGGTGCGCAGATCGCCCTCGCAGGCATCGAGCGCGGAGGCGACCACGGACTTCGTCTGCGTGGTGCCCGGCACGCCGCTATCGGCCTGGCGCTGCACGCACGCCATGTAGTTGGCGCGCAGCACCTGCCAGCCGTTGTCTGCGCTGGCGTCGGTGGTTGCCGCAGCGGCGGTGGGCGAATCAACGGGCTGCTGTTGCGGGTGCGATGCGCACGCACCGAGCAAGGCCAGCAGGACGAGAGACGGGCAGGTGAGGGCTTTTTTCATGGCATGGACTGTACTGCACGGCCTCGCTGCTTGCGCTACGCGAAGTCGACCTGAATGCACGTCGTAACATTTGGAAACGAAAAAGGGCCCTGACGCGACACCCTTGGCTGAAACCGCCGCACGACCGATTTCGGAAGACCGTGCCCTTGCCCATTTCGTTACGCCGATGCATCGACCGCACGCAGGGCCGAGATTCAGTGCGCCACACCCCAACGACAAACCTCGGCGTGCGAGGCAAAAAGCTCGGGCAGTCGAGCAAAATGCCTCGTGGGCCGAGTTCTGAGCGTCAACCGCCGAGCAAATAGCTCGACACGCGGAGCAAAAAGCTCGACACGCGGAGTAAAAAGCTCGGCACGCGGAGCAAATAGCTCGACACGCGGAGCAAAAAGCTCGGCACGCGGAGCAAAAAGCTCGACACGCCGAGCAAAAAGCCTCACACGTCGAGCTTCGATCTCGGCGAGCCGAGCTGAATGCCTCGCGAGTGCAGGTTGTTCAGCGCATCCAGGGCGCGTCGGTCATGGTCGCGTGTTTGCCGTAGCGTGCAACCGCCTCACGCACCACGGCGCGCTCCAGTTCACCGTCGTCAGCCAACGCCTTCAGTGCGGCGATGGCGATGGACGCGCGGTCCACTTCGAAGAACTCGCGCAACGCCCGGCGCGAGTCGCTGCGGCCGAAGCCGTCGGTGCCGAGCGTGACGTAGCGGCGCGGCACGTGCGCACGGATCAGCTCGGGCACGGCGCGCACATAGTCGGTGGCCGCGACCACAGGGCCGCGCGATGCGCGCAAGACGGCTTCCACGTACGAAGGCGCGGCTTCACCGCCCAGGCGGGCAACGCGTTCCGCAGCGATCGCCTCGCGGTGCAGCTCGGAAAAGCTCGTCACGCTCCAGGTGGCAGCGTCGATGTTCCAGTCGTCCTTGAGCATCTGCGCGGCGGCCATGACTTCGCCCAGGATGGCGCCGGAGCCGAGCAACTGCACGCGCGCGGTCGGCAGGCTTTGCGGGGCCAGCGGATACATCCCTTTGAGAATGCCCTCGCGCAGATCGCGATCCGGCATCGACGGCTGCGCGTAGTTCTCGTTCGTCACCGTGAGGTAGTAGAACGTGTCTTCCTGGCGCTCCAGCATCGCGCGCATGCCTTCGTCGAGGATGACGGCAATCTCGTAGGCAAAGGCCGGGTCCCACGCGCGGCAGTTGGGCACCGTGGATGCGGCAAGGTGGCTCGTGCCGTCCTGGTGCTGGAGGCCCTCACCGCCCAGGGTTGTCTTGCCCGCCGTGGCGCCGATCAGGAAGCCGCGCGCACGCTGGTCGGCCGCTGCCCAGATGAGATCGCCAATGCGCTGGAAGCCGAACATCGAGTAGTAGATGTAGAACGGCAGCATCGGCAGATCGTGCGTGCTGTAGGCGGTGGCGGCGGCAATCCACGACGAGATGGCGCCGGCCTCCGAGATGCCTTCCTCCAGGATCTGCCCGCCCGTGTCTTCGCGGTAATACAGCATCGAACCCAGATCTTCCGGCTCGTATTGCTGGCCCAGCGGCGAGTAGATGCCGACTTGCCGGAACATGCTCGCCATGCCAAACGTGCGCGCTTCGTCCGCCACCACCGGCACCACGCGCGGGCCCAGCGTGTCGTCTTTCAGCAGGTTGCCGAACATCCGCACGATCGCCATCGTGGTCGACATCTCGCGGCCTTCGGCTTGCAGCGCGAATTGTCCCCAGGATGGCAACGCAGGCACGGTCAGCGCCTGTGTTGCCGCCTTCCGCCGTCTGGGCAGATAGCCTCCGAGGGCAGCCCGGCGCGCATGCAGGTATTGCATCTCTGGGCTGTTTGGCGCTGGTTTGTAGAACTTCAATTGCTCGACATCGGTGTCCGACAGCGGCAGGCGGAAGCGGTCGCGAAACGCCTTGAGCTGATCGACATCGAGCTTCTTCTGCTGGTGCGTCGTCATCCGACCTTGCCCAACGCTGCCCATGCCGAAGCCCTTCATCGTCTTGGCGAGGATCACCGTGGGCTGGCCGGTGTGCTGCAGCGCCTTTGCATAGGCGGCGTGGAGCTTGCGCACGTCGTGGCCGCCGCGGCGCAGGCGGTCGATGTCTTCGTTGCTGAAATGCGAGACGAGCGCGGCAAGCTCGGGGTTCTGGCCGAAGAAGCGCTCACGGTTGTAGGCGCCGTCGTTGGCGGAGAAGGTCTGGAACTGGCCGTCGACGGTCTGCGCGAATGCACGCAGCAAGGCCCCCGAATGGTCGCGGGCGAAGAGGGCGTCCCAGTCCGAGCCCCACAGCACCTTGATGACGTTCCAGCCGGCTCCGGTGAACTGCGCTTCGAGTTCGTCCACGATGCGGCCGTTGCCGCGCACGGGGCCGTCGAGCCGCTGCAGGTTGCAGTTGATGACGAACACGATGTTGTCGAGCCGCTCGCGCGCCGCCAGCGACAGCGCGCCGATCGATTCCGGCTCGTCCATTTCGCCGTCGCCAAAAAAACCCCACACCTTGCGTTCGGATGTTTGCAGCAGGCCGCGGTTGTGCAGGTAGCGCATGAAGCGCGCCTGGTAGATCGCGTTGATCGGCCCGATGCCCATCGATCCGGTCGGGAACTGCCAGAACTCGGGCATCAACCATGGATGCGGATACGAGCACAGCCCCGGACCGGTGATTTCGCGCCGATAGTGTTCGAGATGCGCTTCATCCAGGAAGCCTTCGAGATACGCACGCGCGTAGACGCCGGGCGAAGAGTGCGGCTGGAAATAGACGAGATCGCCGCCGTGCTCCGCGTTGTCAGCCCGGAAGAAATGATTGAAGCCGACTTCGAACAGATCGGCGGCCGATGCATAGCTGGCGATGTGGCCGCCCAGCTCGCCGTAGGCTTGGTTGGCGCGCACCACCATGGCGAGCGCGTTCCAACGCAGCGCGGCGGCCAGTCGCTCTTCGGTGTCGATGTCGCCGGGGTACGGCGGCTGCGCCTCAACGGGGATCGTGTTGGCGTAGGGCGTGATGCGGGCGAGGGCGGTGCCGACGCCCAGCTTGGAGGCGCGCTCCGCCAGGCGGTCGAACAGGAACTGCGCGCGCGCGGTGCCGGCATGCTGTACGACGGCATCCAGCGCGTCGAGCCATTCCGCGGTTTCCACTGGGTCGCTGTCTTCGGTGCGATGCACGAGGGAGCGCATCGACGCGGCTCCTGTCGATAAATCCGTCATGACGGGTCCTGCCTGAAGGAAGGATGGGAAGGCGGGCCGTGATCACGCGATGCACGCCCGCGCCCGGATGCGCCGCTGCAGCGGCGCCGTATCAACCGTTGCGGAAGATGAAGCTGTATGCGTTGAGTGCCGGCACGCCGCCCAGGTGGGCGTAGAGCACGCGCGAGCCCTCCGGAAATTCACCGTTGCGCACCATGTCGATCATGCCGTGCATGGATTTCCCTTCGTACACCGGGTCGGTCAGCATGGCTTCCTGGCGTGCGCACAGGCGAATGGCTTCCAGCGTGCCTTCATTGGGCAGGCCGTATTCGGGGCCGCCGTAGCGCGTGTCGAGCACCACGTCTTTTTCCGTAATGTCGCGGCCGAGGTCAACCAGCTCAGCGGTGTGTTGCGCAATGCGGAGGATCTGCGCGCGCGTCTGTTCCGGCTTGGCCGAGGCATCGATGCCGATCACCTTGTCGGCCCGGCCATCCGCCGCAAAGCCAACGACCATGCCGGCCTGCGTGCTGCCCGTGACCGAGCACACGACGATGTAGTCGAACTTGAAGCCCAGCTCCGCTTCCTGCTGGCGCACTTCTTCAGCAAAGCCGACAAAGCCCAGGCCGCCGAGCGGGTGTTCGGAGCAGCCGGCCGGAATCGGGAACGGCTTGCCGCCGCGCTTGCGCACATCTTCCATGGCCTGTTCCCAACTGGGCCGGATGCCGATGTCGAAGCCTGCGGCATCGAGGCGCACGTCGGCGCCCATGATGCGCGACATCTCGATATTGCCGACGCGGTCGTACACGGCATCGGAGTAGTTCACCCAGTTTTCCTGCACCAGCACGCACTTGAGGCCGAGGTGCGCCGCCACGGCAGCCACCTGGCGCGTCTGGTTCGACTGAATGCCGCCAATGGACACCAGCGTGTCGTACCCGCCTTCCAGCGCTTCCGGGATCAGGTATTCCAGCTTGCGCGTCTTGTTGCCGCCGAAGGCCAGGCCGCTGTTGCAGTCTTCGCGCTTGGCAAACAGCTCCACCTTGCCGCCCAGGTGCGCGCTCAATCGTTTGAGCGGCTGGATGGGCGTCGGGCCGAACGTCAGGGGATAACGGGGAAATCGCTGCAGGTTCATGAGGTGGCTCCTTCAGTGCCGCAAATGGCGGGATGTCGGAAACCAATGGTACGCAGAACGCCGCGAAATGAGGTTGCAAAGATCGTCTACTATCCAGAACGCAGCGGGTCTTAGATCGATTGATGAATCTCGTTATTTCTTAGAAATGAAAAAGAGCGAAACAAAATTGCAGGAAGGCTCTGACGTGTCGGCAGCTTCCACGCGCCACGCCTTGGATCGCACCGATCGCGCGATTCTCAGGGCGCTCCAGCGCGATGCGTCCATCTCCAACGTGGCCCTGGCGGCCAAGGTGAACCTCAGCCCGCCGGCCTGCCTGCGCCGTGTGGAACGGCTCAAGGAGCTGGGGCTGATCAAGGGGATTGTTGCGCTGCTCGATCCGCGTGCGCTGGAT
Source organism: Ralstonia mojiangensis (assembly GCF_023955645.1). Lineage (NCBI taxonomy): Bacteria > Pseudomonadati > Pseudomonadota > Betaproteobacteria > Burkholderiales > Burkholderiaceae > Ralstonia > Ralstonia mojiangensis. The sequence continues at coordinate 1,042,976 of NZ_JAMXHU010000001.1, forward strand.
CTGGGGTCGCTGGTGATGATCGGCGTCGTGCTGGATCGCTCGACGCCGGAATCATTCACGGCATTTGAAAAGGCGGTGCAGAAGGTGCCCGGCTGCCTGGAATGCCACGTCGTGACGGGCGAATTCGATTACTTCATGCTCGTGCGCACGAAAGACAACGAAGGCTACAACCGGCTCCACGCCGAACAGCTGCTGTATCTGCCGGGCGTGCGGCAGATCCGGACGTTCATGGTGCTCAAGCAGGTGCTGTCGACGACAGAGCTGCCGGTGGCGTAGCCGGGCTGGCGGAGGCCTAGCCCTTGCGCTGCTCCATCAGGCGGTTCCACAGCATGCCGGCCCGGTTGCCGCTTCTGCAATACGCGAGGATGGGCTTGGGCAGCGTGTCGACCAAGGCGCCAAACGCGGCAACGTCTGCATCGCCAATGCCATTCGGCTCGACGGGCAGGTAGCGCGCTTCCAGGCCCAGTTCGCGGGCGGCGGCGGCAATGTCCTCGAAGGCGGGCTGGTCGCTGCTTTCGCCATCGGGGCGGTTGCAGATAACCGAGCGGAAACCTGCATTGCGGATGGTCTTCAGATCGGCCGGCATGATTTGCCGCGATGCGGTCAATCCGCTCGATGCCGTGGCGCGGCATTGCTCGATCGCGCGCTGGAAGCATGCAGCGGCAAAGTCGACATCTTGCTCTGTCGCAAAGCGGCCCAGGCTGATGCGGACGGTGCGGCCTGCGGCATCGGCATCCAGGCCGATGGCCGTCAGCACGTGCGATGGTGTGCCTGCTGCAGAGTTGCACGCCGATGTGGACGACACGGCAAGGTCGTCGCCCAGCATCATCGGCATGAAGCCGGGAGTGTTGACCGTCAGGCTGAGGGTGTGCGGAATGCGTCGGGCCACATCGGCGTTCTGCACCACGTCGCCCAGGGCGAGCACCGCTGTCTTCAGCCGCTGGCTCAGCGCAGCAATGCGGGCGGTTTCGTGCTCCAGTTCTTCCGCAGCCAACTCACACGCCACGCCCATCCCGACAATCTGATGCGTCGCCAGCGTGCCCGAGCGCAGACCACGCTCGTGGCCGCCGCCGTGGATTTGCGGCGCAATGCGCGAGGCGATGTCGCGGCGGACATACAGCGCGCCGATCCCCTTGGGCCCATAGACCTTGTGGGCGGACATCGAGAGCATGTCGATGCCGAGCGCCCGCACATCGATCGGTGTCTTGCCGAGTGCCTGCGCGGCGTCGACGTGGAACAGCGCGCCAGCGGCATGCACGATCTGCGCGATCGCGCCAACGTCGGTCAGCGTGCCCAGCTCGTTGTTCACCAGCATGAGCGAGACGAGCCCGGTGTCGGGCGTCATCGCAGCGGCCACGGCGTCAGGCGTAATTTCGCCGTCGCGTGTCGGCGAGAGATACGTCACCGAACAGCCGCGCGCCGACAGGTTCGCCATCGTGTCGAGAATGGCCTTGTGTTCGATGCGACTCGTGATGAGGTGGCGCTTGCTGGTGGCGGCGTCTGCGTAGCCCTTCAGCGCGAGGTTGTTGGATTCGGTGGCGCCTGACGTCCAGATGATCTCGTCGGCATCGGCGCCAATGAGCGTAGCAACTTGCTCGCGTGCTTGCTCGACCTTGTTCCGCGCGACGCGGCCGGTCGCATGCGAACTCGACGCCGGGTTGCCGAAGGCGCCTTCCATGCCAAGGCAGGCGGTCATGGCTGCAATCACGCGCGGGTCGGCCGGCGTGGTGGCTGCGTAGTCAAGGTAGTGGAGGGTATTGCTGTCGCTCATTTCGTTTCTGTGCTGCGGTGGAGGCAGGGAAAATGATACGGCGGACAGCCCAGAAAAATAATTCAAAGTTTCCTGGGAAATCCTCGATGTGGCAGAAAACATTCCCTAAAATTCAGTCTCTATAGAATAAATTTTCTCTGCCGAAATGGACGCCATTGACCGCGAACTACTGAGGCTGTTGCAGGCCGATGCGACGCTGCCCATCGCAGAGCTGGCGCAGCGCGTGAACCTCTCGCAAACGCCGTGCTGGAAGCGGGTGCAGCGGCTCAAGGACACGGGCGTCATCCGCGCCCAGGTGGCGCTGTGCGACGCACGCAAGCTGGGCGTCGGCACCACGGTGTTCGTGGCCGTACGCACCGATCAACATACCGAGAAATGGGCGCAGCGTTTCACGCAAGTGGTGCGCGATATGCCCGAGGTGGTGGAGGTCTACCGGATGAGCGGCGAGATGGACTATCTGCTGCGTGTTGCGGTGGCGGGCATCGAAGACTACGACCGCGTGTACAAACACCTCATCAAGTCCGTGCCGTTGTCGGATGTGAGTTCATCGTTTTCGATGGAGCAGATCAAGTATTCGACCGCGCTGCCGGTGCGGGATGTGGGGCAGGGGGATTGAAGGCTTGGGTGGCGCGCCAGTCGGGTGGTTGTATCGCGGCTGAACGTGGGGCTCGTCAGTGCTCCCGCATCCAGCGTTCTACAAGCTCCGCCGGAATGGCCTGAAACACTTCATCAAAGCGCTTGCCGGTGAGCCGTTCGGCTTGCTTGAGCAGAAGCGCCACAGGGCTGCTCGGCTCGTGCACCTCAAACCAGATCCGGGCGGCTTGAATGGAGGCAAGGGCGGTATTACGGTCCATGACGGGCTCAGTTGAGGTGCTATCAAGCGGCGTTACTACCGGGCCCTCGATGGTGGTGCCCATCAAGCCTTGTGAGACGGCCGGCGATCGTTCCGAGGCCGGAAGCGTAATCACAGTAGGTGCTGCCGGTGGCGCCGCACCCGTCACCGCATCCAGTAGTCGCAACAAGGTGCCCAGGTCAGGATAGTCGTCCGGAAGGTGGCGTCGCGCCCAAGAGTCGATCGACGACGCAAAGGCTTGGGCCTCGTCCAGGGCGGACAGTACCGCGTCGTTTTGTTTGCGCAGTTCGTGGAGCTGGTGCTGCACTGCCTCGGGTGCCAACGCATCTGCTGCGCGTGGAGTGCCCAATGATCGCTCGACGTCGCGCACTCGCAGGCGCAACACGCCGTTGGTTGAGATCACTAGATCGCGCACGTCCTGCATCAGCCCCTGCGGGTCGGCCAAGGCGGCCAGCGCGTTAGCACGCACGGCCGGGTCCGGCTCACCGTCCACCACCACTTGCGGGTAGATGGTCTCCGGCCATGTCTCTAGCAATCGAGACAGAATGCACAGCCCGTCCCGCAACCCAATTGCCTGGTCCAACCGGACCCGGCAGCGCACCAGCAAGACGAGGATACGAATATCCCGCGTGCGCTGCAGCAGGCGACGGCAGTCTCGCTCCACTTCCGTCCAGTTGATTGCGTCGGGAGGGCTGACAAAATCACCATACTGCGCATCTTGCTTAGGCGTGACCTTGCTTTGCAGAAGAACGAAATCGGGGTCGTATTCCAAATCGCTCCCGCACGGATGCGCTTCGGAGATGGGCTCAAACAGCTCGGGAAAGATCAGGGCAGGGGGCGCGAGCTGCGCATCTTTGGTTTTCTTACTGAAGAACATGTGATGGGTAAGCGGCGGCCATTGCGCCACCGCCATGTGGTCATTTCGATGGACGGGGAGTTGTTGATGGAGCAACTCAGTGCTTCGCGTACTGCTCCGGCTCGAACACCATGCCGGTAATGGCGCGGCTACGGTCGGGCTCGCCCAGCCACGTCGACCATCCCAAGCGTTCCGATGAGCCGAGCACGGCTGGCGGAGCGGCGTCAGGAATCACCTGCAACTCAACTTCCCACACGAACTCGTAGCCAACGAACGAACGCACCCACTCGATCAGCGCGGGCAGGTCCCGTCCATTGGGCGTGAAATTCAGATACTGCTGCAGGTTCAACGGCCCGATGACGAGCCGAAACTTGTGCTGTCGATCTGGCACCATCTCGCCCAGCATGGCGCCTTGTCCCATCACGCTGGGCGGGCCCGGGTGCCCCAGCTGAGAAAGCTCATCCGGGTCAACCGCGATCCAATGCAGCACGAACTCATCAAGGCGCACCGGTACGCCAAAGAAATGGGCCAGCGTGGCAGCAATGCCATCCGGGCTGCGCGATTCACGCACGTGGTGCGCGCTGGCGGCCAACCGCGCATGCGGTGGCAACGGGCTTCCTGCGATCTCGGCTGTGTCGCACCCGGCCAGCCACCCGATATAGCGCGAGAACACTTCGGCGTCTGGGCGATCCAGCCCGGCCGTTGATTGTGAATGCGCCCATGCCTGATAGAACTGCGTCAGTGCCCGGTGATGGAACAGGTCGAGGAAATCCGCCGTGGTGCTGTCGCGATGTGCCTCCGTGCGCTCCCGCACGATTTCTGTGAAGTGAAGCGGCAAAGCGCCATTTGGCCCCAACATGCCCAGCCCGAATAGCTGGATCTTGAGCTTGCCCTGCACTTGCCGCAGCTGTGCGATTTCGCGCGGTGCAAACGTCAGTGATGCCAGTTGTCCAATCCGGAAATGCTCGTCCTGCGGTCGGCTTGCTTGACCGATCGGTGGCAAATCGGGGCGATGCGCTGCGAGTTGACGTAACAGGCCCAAAAAGCTCAACCGCCAGGGCTCGCTTTGCGCTGCAGGGATCGCTTGCGTGGTCGGTGAGCCAGTTGTCGGTGGCGTGCTGTCGCCAAAGCCTCGATACATAGCTACACCGTGCTCCGTGTGCCCATGCGTACTGGCCACCGATGCACGCGCCCACGCTGAATGGAGTGCAACTCTGTCTCTGTGAACGAGTTGACCGACACATGCCGGGTCAGGAACTGCTCGAGCACCATCCCAAAGAGATACGGGCTGATACCCGAGAACCCAGTCTCGTCCACTGTCAACTGGCACTGCACACCACGGCCGTAGATGATGGGGCCGCTGCCCGGTAGCCGTCGGGTGACCGGTTTGACCTTCGAGCCAATCAGGCTGTCGATCTGGCGTAACTGGGCTGCGTCATCACTGGCCACGAACAAGCGCAGCATGTCGCGCAGGCCCTGTCCGCCTTCGCGGTGATCCAGGTCGGTCAGCGAGAGATAGTTGAATCCCAACTGGCGGATCAACCGCCAAGCCATTTCGCCTTCAGCAAATGGCGCGCGCGGCGCAGACGGTGGCCGAATCAACCCCACAGCTGTCACCGGAATCGAATCCGGCGAGCGCAAATCGTTGAAGCCATTGCGCGGCACCAGATTCGATAAGTCCCGATTGGTGGCCATCGCGGCGACCGAGAGGTATCGCAAATCGTTCCGGTAGGGCGCTTCGCTTTGATCCACGAGAGAAACGAAGACCTCTGTGCCGGTATACGCCGTCCGGGTTCCGTACTTGCGAGCATGGTTAGAGGCCAGCCGCCGCTCGCGCCGCACCGAAAAATATCGCCCGTGGTTGCCTTCATCGCGATTGAGGGTCGCAAAGAGCGGCCGGAATTCGATCGCTGCGGCATGTTCGTGCGCCTGCCCGGACAAGGTCTGGACCGAAAAGATCTCGTAGTCCAGCGGGCGACGGCGGCTTGCTACCAAGTGAAATTCCGTGCGCCCGGGCTGAATCTCCATCCGGTCGGTACGCATCGGAAAGAGATTGACGACGGCGGTGCAGAAGAGCGCAAACTGCCCTGCATCCACTTGGTTGACCAGTGCTTGTGGAGATTTCGAGAGCAGCACAACAAGCTCGGCTTCTCGGCTGTTGATGCTGCGCAAGCCTGGCGCGAGGCCATTGAGCCCGAAGAAATAGAAGCGCTGCGGGCACGCAAAGTACTCGTGCACTAGGTTGTGGCCGTGAAACTTGTTCCAGTCCAGCGGCAGTGCACTTTCTTCGGAAGCCATGCCGACACGGCTCACGGCGTTGGTTGTTACGGCATGCAAGCGCTCGCCCATGGCTCCCGGCTTGCCAATCAGTACGGCACAGCCCGCGCTGTGCAGCAGCTCGAACAGGTGGGATGCAATTTGATCATTGCCGCACAGGTGGATTGGCAACGTATCCAAACCATCCAACTGAGAAAAGGTGCCTTCGCCATGAAGTCGCAGCCGAAGGCGTAGCGCACCTTGAAGGGTCACATGGGACGGCACATAGCGCTCCAGCCCCTGGATGTCGGGCGGAATGCCCGTAAGGCGTGCCTCGGCAATCTCAATGGGCCACAGCGACAGTGATTGTGTCGTTCGGAATTCGCATTCCGTGGCTTCCCCGGCGGGCGCCCGCGCATGCAGCATCGTGCCGCGCGGCACCGCCATGCCGCGCATCAATCCCCCTTCCTGATAGCTGGGGTGGAACTGCGCCACAGCAATGGCGGGGGTCGGCGCCACGTAGTTGGGATAGATGACTTCCAGCAGACGTTGAGTAAAGCGCGGAAACTCCGCATCCAGCTTAATCTGCGTGCGTGCGGTCTGAAAGCAGAACGCCTCGATCAACCGTTCTACATACGGATCGGCCACCTCGATGCCGTGCATCCCCAAACGCCGTGCCACCTTGGGGTGCTGCTTGGCGAATTCGCCCGCCAGCTCGCGCATGTAGACGAGCTCGCGGTTGTAGTAATCCAGCAGTTGCGGGTCCATGGCGTCAGTTGGCGTGAATAGAGCGGACGTTCATCCGGCCGGTTTCCAGGTCCAGCGAACTCTGTGCGGTAAATGCCATCGGATATGGGTCCATGTGGACCAGCCCACTGATCTCGAACACCAGCATGTTGTAGCGCATCGGGGCGTCTTCCTTGCGCAGCGGATTGACCTCCAGCGAGCCCGGAATGAGTCGCGGCTCAAAGTCCAGAATCGCCCGCCGCACAATCTTCACGATGTCGGCCCACTTGTGTCCCGACATATACGAGCCGGCAACCGGTGGCACCCCGTAATTGACGCCCGACGCAGCTGCCTCCGGGTACTGAACACGGTCGATTTCGTCTTCGCGGTTGGTGGTGTTCAGCAGGTAAGTCAGATCGCGTTGAATGATCTCGCGCATCTGCGTGCGCGTCATGGTGTATTCCGCCGGGGCTTCGGTCTGACGCAGCGGCGCATCATCGCGCAGCCGATCAAACAGCGTCGGCAGCAGTTGTGCATTGGGGCGCCGGGGCACGCGGTATTCACTCATCGGCGTCGTCCAAGATCAGCGTCGACACGTCCAGCAGCCCAACGTCACCCGCGCTGGTCATCCACGTTTTCTGGCCTCGCGCGACGATGCCAGTCTGGCCAACCTCCGACCAATGAGTCTCACGCGCCAATTGGAGCGCATCGCTACCGCGCTCGGAGCCCGGATAGCGCACCGGCGTAAAGCCACGGCTCACCGTGTCGTCCACCAACGTCACCGTGAGGGGGCGCCAAACCAGATCCAGCAAACCAGTCACCCGCTCCATCTCGAGCTTGCGCATCTGCGCAAATGACAGCCAGGTATACCGGCCACCGGAAACGATTTCGCAGGTTGGGCCGAAGCGCGTGTCACTGTCCGTAATCCAGTCAAACCGCGAACCATCGAACGCGCCACTGCTGTTCGGTACCTCGGACAGCGCTTGCTGCCGGTAGTGATCTGAGCCGTCAGTGTCCCCCGCCTCTGCGAGCGCCAGCGCATTGCAAAGCGGCGTCATCCAGTCTGGAGATGGCAACAGCGCTCCCGGCTCAACCGCGCCTTTGATGACATCAGCCCGGAACACCTCGGCCCGGATCAAGTTTCGGTAAACGTGTGCCGTCTGCGCAAAGTCCGGTGTCAACTGTGTCGCCACCTGCAATTGCGTGAGCGCGCGCGGCCAATCTCCCATCACGCACAACCACTGGAACAACTGCCAACGCTCGGCAAACGCGCCAGGCTGCTGGCGCACGCGCACCTCAGCATTCTGCAGCGCTTGGGCAACCGAACCACTGTGCCGTAAAGCTGCTGCCAGACCAGATGTAGAGGCAGGCTGCAAGAGCGAGGTATCAGTCGTCATGGGAGTACGGGTCCTATGGTTGTGCCGGGGCAGGGTGATAAGCGCTATCCATCGACACCAGGTGATGCTCACGCTTGGTCAGCGGTGCCGTGATGCCACGCCGCTCGGGTATGGGAATGTCACCCGCAAAGAGGTGCAGCACGTCCGGCATGGCGGGCGCCGCAAACAATGCGCTGTCGAGAGAATCGGGTCCGGCGATCAGACTTTCGATCCGTGCTGGGCCTACCAGTAGATCCAACAGACTCGCGTCTTGGGCGGAGGCGCCTGCTGCCATTGGGTCATCAGTGTGGCCAGCAGGTTGCACAAGCTTGTTTTTGGGCGATGCCAGATGCCAGTTGGCCATTGCGCGCTCGGGGTTGCGCAGTACGGCGGCGGCCTCACGGCTGAGCAACGCCAGCACATCAATGGATTCAATCGCTGCATTCGGCAGAGTGGGGAGGGGCGTCGCGCTATTGGCACGCAGGGTCGAGAACGGGTCATCCACACAAGCCTTCCAAGGGGAAGCTTCACTTGTTGGCACCAAGTCGTCGAGGATTCCACCCGTTGAAGAATGGCATTGCTGGTTGCTCATGATGTCCGCGCCCACTTTTTCTCAGCAAAACGGCGCCGATCATAGACGCAAACCATCGAATAGAGGAATACACCACAAAGAAGATGATCTTATGATTTTGAAAGTCAGAATTAAATGTAATTGGTGATTTGGTTTGTTTTTGTTCTCATATTAAATTGGTTGTCATGGGTATTTCTGATTTAGTCAATGGCTTCGGCATTTGTATCTGTAAAAGCTTGTGCTATTGGTGTCGGAGGGGGTGGGATTGGTTAAGCTTTTACGAGCGTTATGGGTTGGTGAGACTCCTGGTTACAGTGGGTATGTAGCGAATCATTGAATGTAAATAGTTGTGCCTATTTTTAGAGAATTCATTCGGTTGATTTGTTTTGTTTTCATCCAATAGCATAAATAAAGGGAGTGATTTTATCGGCTGCATTGCATTGCATTGCGATGCGGGCTAGACCTATAAATAAGAACGTATGGACATTTCACGTCAGGCACTGTTTGGTCGGCTGAATCCGACGCTTTTCAAGGCGATTGAGAGCGCTACTGCTTTCTGCAAGCTGCGCGGGAACCCGTACGTCGAACTCGTGCACTGGCTGCATCAACTACTGCAGGCTGCAGACGGAGACATGCAGCGCTTGCTGCGCCATGCCGGCGCAGACCTCCAGGTTCTGGAGTCCGATCTTGCTCGCGCACTGTCAGCGTTGCCCGCCGGCGCCACGTCCATCAGCGACTTCTCGTTCCAGATCGAATCCGCCGTTGAGCGCGCCTGGGTCTACGCCACTTTGGCGTTTGCAGACGACCGCGTGCGCGGTGCCTATCTGCTGACCGCACTGCTTAAGACCCCAGAACTTCGCCGGACGGTGCTGGGCATCTCGCCCCAGTTTGCGAAAGTGCGTGCGGACGATCTGGTAGAGACCATTCCCGCCCTGGTTGCGCAGTCCGCCGAAAGCACCGAAGCCGCTTACGACCGCAGCGACCTCGCACCGGCGGTCCCGGGTGAGGCCAACAAAGCCATGTCTCCCGGCGCTTCGGGCAAAAGCGCCCTGGCCCAGTACTGCCGAGACCTGACCGAAGACGCCCGCGCCGGCCGTCTCGACCCCGTCATCGGCCGCGAGCACGAAGTCCGTACCATGACGGACATTCTGCTGCGCCGCCGTCAGAACAATCCGCTGATTACCGGGGAGGCTGCGCGACGCCCTTGCTGGCGAGGTATTCGGAGACGTGCACGGCACGCTCTTCCGACAGCACTTGGTTCGAGGGGAATCGGTCGGTGCGGATGGGTTGGTTGTCACTGTGGCCAGTGACGGTCACCTTGCCCGGTACCTTGGCGATCTCGGCAGCCACCTTGTCCAGCAGCGGCTGCACCTTGGCGTTGACGTCGGCGTGGCCAGCGGCAAACATGTCGTCGCCACGGAAAATGACGGCACTGTGCTTGGCGTCCTCGTTCACCGTCACCACGCCACGGGCGATTTCGTCTTTGAGCAGCTCGGCCAGAAGCAACGAGGGGGCCTTGGGCGGCGGTGGAGGCGTGATCTGGCCGATGGCGTGGATCTGTTGCTCCAAGTCATGCGCGCGTAGCGACAGCTGGTACTTGTACCAAGCGAAGAGGCCAAATGCGGCCAGCCCCAGAATGGTGGCGCTCAACCAGATGGGGATGGTGCGGATGATGGTGAACCGCCCCGCAGGCGCGACGTTCAGGTTCGATGCGAGTTCTCGCGGGACGGCGCCGCGATGCTTGCGGATCAGATCGTAGAGGCGCTGGCGGATAACCAGATGCTGCCGGTCGCCATCGGTCATGTTGCCGTAGCGGCCCTCGAAGCCCAACGCGAGCAGGTAGTAGATCACCTCGATGACATCGATATGTTCTTCGGGGCTGTCCACCAGTCGGCCCAACACGTGGAAGACTTTTTCGCCGCCTTCGTGCTCACCATGCAACTTGATCAGCAAGCTCTCACTCGCCCAGTTGCTTCGACTGCCCCACGATGCGCTCAGGGCGGCCTCGTCCAGCGCCGTGCACAGGCTGTAGCGTGCCGCGAGAGTATGTTCTGCACGGATGCCAGCACGTTCGCAAACGGCCTGGAAGTCGTGCAGTTCTTGCACCAGGACTTTCTTAAGGAGATCGGCCTGATCGATGCGCAAATCGGCAGGCATGTCCGCCAGTGCGCGCAATAAGGGCCTTGCTGCGGAAAGCAATGGATTGACCTGCTGCAGCGCTTTCTCGACGCGTTGCTCGATTGGTTTGCGTTTGATCTGGCGCGGCTCGTTGGCGGCCTGCGTTGAATGCGTAGGCACGGTCTCGGTGGCCTGCTCCTGGGCTTCCTGTGCCGGTTCGGCCGTTTTGAGTGCACCGGCTGTCGTTGGCGCGCTCATTGACGTACCCCCCACAGTTCAAGCCGCAATTCCGGGAATTGGCCGGCCACGTGCAGCGCCAAGCCGCCGTAACGCTGTACCTGCGCCCAGAGCGGGTGGTCCTGATCCAACTCGAAATACACCTGACCGGCGTTGAATGGAATCTGGCGCGGTGGCACGGGCATAGCTTGCAGCGGGAGCCCAGGCAGGTGCGAGCGAATAAGTTCGGCCAAGCGCTCGGCTGGGCCGACCTTGGCTTGCGCGGGGAACTGCTGCTGCAGCGTGTCTGATGGCAACTGGGCGCCCACGGCCAGCACAAAGGTGCTAAAGCGGCTGAACTCGGACGGCTCCAACACGGCCAGCTGCACGCCGTTGCCTTGGTTGCGTAGCTCGATCCGCTGCGCGCTGCGCTCCAGCACGACGTTGAGCAGGACACGCAAGTCGTCCACGACGGGCTTGATGCAGGTGTGTGGTTCGTCGTGCCGGTACGCTTCGTATTCCACGGGTCGGCGGGTTGCGGTGCGCACGAAGGTGGAGAGTTCTCCTGCAAACGCAGTCAGTTCAACATAGAGCGCTTCGGGCGAGGCGCTCTTGGCGTTGAGCATATGGGCGAGCCCCGGCTCAACGCGGTTGAACAGTTGCAGGATGAGGTATTCGGAGATTTCTGCGGCATCTCCGCCGCGCGTGCTGGAGGCGGTCAGGCGCTCTGCCATGGCGCCGGCGCGCAGGCGCAGCAGGCCATGCACCTCTGCAAGCCACGTGTGGAGCAAGGCGCTGGCGGTGTAGACGTTGACGGGCGGGATGAGCGCAGGGTCCAAGCGGGCGCTGCCGTCGGCACGGATTTCCGTGACCTTGGCAAGTGGCATGCCGAGCCAGGACTCGGTCAATTCCTTCTCGGGCAACAGACGTAGGCGCAGATCGCCCAGTTGGACAAGCTTGGGGCCTTGGCCGATGGAGTTAGCGTCCAGCAGGTCCTGCTCGAAGCTGCGATAGCGGGCCAGCGAATCCTGGGCATCCTCGTCGAAGGTGATTTCTTCGGTATTCGGCGTGCGAATGGGGACGGCCAGGTAGATGGTCTGGTTCAGGTGTTCGTGACGCAATGCCAGCGGCGCGGGAAGCTTGGCGTGGGCTGGCGCTTCGAACGGCGTGCCGTCCTGAAAAATGCCGGCGGCACCCGAGACGACTAGTTTGCCGAGCGCGAGCGATTCGGTGTCGATCGCGAAATGATGAAAGCCCCAAAAGAATGGGCTCAAGGCAGCGGCGCGCTTGGCGCTGTACTTCTGCCTGGTGTTCGGGCTCCCTGAAACATCCGACCGGGCACGTTGGCCCCGCATTGGTCGGCCTGATCACCGATGCCGCGACAGGGCAGGCGTTGAGCCTGCATCGCACGTGGATTCAGGCTGACGGCAGCAAAGCCGACATTGACCCGCCGCGTTTGCTGTTGGGCGGCCATCGCAAGCAAGGCGGCGTGATTCGCCTGTGGCCCGACGAAGCTGTAACGACCGGCCTGGGTGTCGCTGAAGGTATTGAGACGGCACTGAGCTTGGCATGGGCCTACGCGCCTGTGTGGGCCTGCATCGATGCCGGCAATTTGGCTGTCTTTCCCGTACTGCCCGGTATCGAATGTCTCGTTATTGCCAAGGACAACGACCCTGCGGGCATTGCTGGCGCAGATGCGTGCGCACAGCGCTGGGCCGGTACCGGCGCGGAAGTGTTCGTGACGCGGCAAAAGCAAAACGACCTCAATGACGTGATTGCGGGGGTGGCGGCATGACCACCGAACACACGCGTATCCGCGAGGTAGTTGAGAACGCCCAACGCATCGTTGTGCCGCCGACGAGCAACACCAATTTCCTCGCTAAAGCGACCACGGAGGAACCGTGCCTGGACGTGGTGTTTGCTCACGAGTTGTCCGGCACCTTCACGCCTGCCGACGAGATTCTGCAAGGTGTCCTGACGACTGGCGGTAGCAGCATGCTCTTCGGTGACTCCAATGCAGGCAAGACATTCATGGTGGTTGATATGGCTGCCGCAGTGGCTCGCGGTACGTCATGGATGGGCCGCAAGACAGAGCCAGGCCTTGTCGTGTACTTGGCCGCTGAATCGCCCGCCTCGGTTCGCAGTCGCCTTCAGGCTTATCAGAAACATTACGGCATCAAGGTGCCGAACCTCGCCATCGTTCAGAGCCCCATTGATCTGTTCAACGGCGAAGCAGACACCGACGCAGTCATCCAAACGGTGCGTTGCCTGGAGGCGCGGATCGGGCAACGCGTTCAACTCGTCATTGGCGACACGCTGGCCCGCCTTAGCGCTGGCGCGAACGAGAACGTTGGGCAAGACATGAGCGTTGTCGTTCGTCACGTTGACCGCATCCGTTCTGAATGCAATGCGCATGTCATGCTGGTTCATCACTGCGGGAAAGACACCGCCGCAGGTGCGCGTGGTTGGAGCGGGATGCGCGCTGCCGTAGATACCGAAATCGAGGTCACAGAAGTAGCTGCCGGCCGCTGTGCGGAAATCACCAAACAACGCGATTTGGCTACGAAGGGCGAACGCATCGGGTTCAAGCTCCAATCGGTTGCACTCGGCTTTACGAAGTGGGGTGACCCCGCAACGTCCTGCGTTGTAGTGCCTGCCGATGCCCCGGAAAAGCCTGTCGGCAAGCGCTTGGGTGCTGTCGAAGCAGCGGTATTCGAGTATTTGGCAGCCCAAACGGGCGGTGTCAAGAAAGGGACCGTGGTTAAACACTTTGCGGGCCGTTATGAGAAAGGCCCCGTATATCGAGCCATTCAGTCGCTTGTTGCGGCGCGTGCGGTTAACGAAGCCGCCGGCATGGTGTGCATCGCTACCGCAGCCAAATGAACGAGGTACACAAAGGTACGTTTGGGTACGTGTACCTCTGGTGTACCCAGCGATGGAGGGTACGTTTAGGTACACCACCCTTTAGGGGTGTACCCAAACGTACCCGCTGAACAGGAAACGAGAACCGGAGGGCGACCAATGAACTGAGAGACGCGAATAAGGAACTGCAACGAAACCCCGCGCCCAGCGCGCATCTATTGGAGATAGACATGTTTGAAATCAGGAAATTCTTCGACCGGGCCGACTTCACCAAACAGGATGAAGCGTCTATCCGCACGTTCATGGAGTCGCCGGAAGCGGCTAAGATTTTCGAGCGTGCTGAGAGCGAACGCATCGATCAACGCAAGGCACTGCGTGTCCGCCTGGACGCCATCGATGCGAAGCATGACAAGGGCATCCAGAACGCAGGCGTGACGCACCAAGCAGCCGTTCGCGCAGTAGACGTGGCCGAAGCCAATCTGCGGTCGATGCGTGAGGCAGAACGGGACGCAAGCGCTGCGCTTTATGCTACCGAAATGGCGAAAGCCGCCGAAGCCGCAGAGTTGCGGGAAGCATTGCGCGATTCTCGCGACACGCGTTTGGACGACTTCTATTGCTATCTGGATGATGCCCAAGACAAGCTGAGGCATCTCGGGAAAATCACCACCATCGCGCAGAGCAGTTGGGCAGGTGAGCGTGATGTTCGGTACGAAAGCAACCTCGGCGAGGTGACTGCACTCAGGGATGCTTTGCAGGCCGCTCTCTCGGACATCGATGCCATGACGCTGCTCCCGTTGAGCCGCGCCGAAGTGTCCGAACGCTTGACGGCATGGACGCACAAGTTGCAGCCGATGTTGGAACGCTTCTCCCTGCCGACGCCGTGTCTCGATGAGAACGGTGCGGTGACGTTGAGCCGCGAACGCCTCAAGTTTTTCGAAGTCTTGCAGGACAACGGCTTGTGCGAGGCGGGCGACAAACCGCAATCCGAGCAGCAACAGGCCGTTCAAGCGCCCCCCGTGAAAGCTGCCGCTGTGAAGCGCTCCTTTGTCACTCAGAAGCCGCCGGCGGCGCGTGTCTCGAAACCCGAGTCCAATGGCGCAGGTACCAAGCGCAGCGTCATTACGAAAGGCGGGTCGCTCTGCATTGAAGAAGATGTACTGCTGTCCGACGGGGTGCGGGTGCCGCTGCTCTGGCCCCGGCGGTAGTCCATTGCCATCTTGAATCCCCCCGGGTATGGGGCCGCGTGGTTATATGCGCGGCCCAGTTGTGATGACCGATCCATAGTTGCAAGGGCTTTCCACCAAGGTGCGCAGCGCATCGGCGTAGCATTCCTTCTTGACCATCCTCTATGCGCAGCCTGGATGTGTGTTCGGCAAGACCGCACGCCTCTGTGTCGACTGTTGATGACGTGGGGCGGCATGGCGGCTGCAAGGCCCAGTGCGGGAACCTGCGCAACTGGCAATCGATGTACAAGGCGCACAACGATCGCAAGACGGGCCGCGAAGAAGGCGGCTTCGGACGCGTGCAATTGGCACAACCCGATAGGACGCGCTAGAACGCGTGTTGAGCGTATCGTGTTCGAGTGGGTGGGGCTGTTGCGGCGCGCTTCTGATCGTTCGATGGCGGCCCGCATCCGGCCGCACAGCCGGGCAGGATGACAGGGGGAGGGGGAGCTTAATCCCTCGGGGGCAAGGGCCGAGGACCGCTGCCGAGCGTCAATTTTCACCACCGCGTTTCTGGATGAGGGGGTAAGCACATCATGAAAGGTCGAAAACCGACACCTACAGCGCTGAAAATCGTGCGTGGCAACCCCGGCAAGCGCGCGTTGCCGAAAGATGAACCGACACCGCAGGCCGGCGCAGATGCACCTGACTGGCTCTCACCCTTGGCGGCTGAGCACTGGCCCCTGATCGCAAAGCAGCTTGAGGATGCGCAAGTGCTGACCGTCATGGACGCGCCTGCCCTGGCGCTCTACTGCGAGGCGTTTGTTCGCTGGAAACATGCCAACGAACAGCTTGCGAAGCTTGGTTTGGTTGTGAAAGCACCCAGCGGCTACCCGATTCAATCGCCGTATCTGTCCATTGCCAACAAAGCGTTCGACCAGATGACGAAGATGCTGATTGAATTCGGCATGACGCCTAGCAGCCGTTCGCGCGTGACGAAAGCCAAACCCGGCGCAAACAAGAACCCGTTTGCGGACTTAGTAAAGGGCAAGCAGTAGCGGGTATGGCTGGTTGCCTGCAAAGGGCGGTTTTTGACGGAGTATGGTGACAAGTGAGGCGGTCGGCGTGTCTCGACGCTATCTAGCGAACCACTCCACGGGCCGTCAGATGCGCCGCCACGTGGTCAACCATGTTGATCCCACCAACCTTCTCTGTGCCGAGTTCTTCAGGAGTCACCGCCAGCGAGGGCCAAAGACAATCTGTGACAAACCTCTCGATACCGACTGCGCCAAGGGTCGGTGCTAAATCGTCATGCGTGCCGCTTGCCCGGTGCGCGCCGAAAGCCATAACGGCACCGGCGATCAAGTCTGCTACCTGAAGTTGCACTGAGTTATGCGAGTCGGCAAATTGCAGTTCCCGCGCCCGAAGAGGGAAGGTGAATGTTCGTCTGTCGTAACCGATAGTCTCCGGCTCAACGCTGGCGTCCATAAACGCAGCCAAGATGTCCCGCGATGCGAAGAGCGGCTTGGACCGATCATGAACGACCCGGAAGTCGGACTTGAACCGATTGTCGCCCCACGTGATGCAGTGGTTAACGAAGCTGTGGACCGCAGGATCAATTGAGCCGCGCGTATTTGATTTCAGTATTTCATCGATGTATCGCCGCGACACGAGGATAGGTGCGAGCATGTTGCGACTGTCGCGCTTGGTGCCATTGAACGCCCGCTCGACCCAATAGTAAAAACGGTCGATGTTCTCCCGTGTCGGTTCGCGGATCATCTTCACGAAACCTTGCGTGATCCCACCAAACGCCTTTTCACCAAAGAGCACCGGCATCGCGTGGTACATGACGTTTGCGTGCGCAATATTGGCGCCGCGCGCGTACAAATCCAGGCCATCGCGATAAGCAACGTACTCGATCAGCACATCAACAATCTTGGCGACAATGACGTATCTCTTGTGGTCAAGGGTGCAGACGATACGATCCGGTGACAACGCCGGTTGTTCAAAGAACGCTACGAGGCGCCTTCTGCCGCTGTCGCTTTTCCGGAGTGTCGAGAACTTGGGCTCACCACCTTGGCTGGACCTGACGTTTGCCAGAAGCTGGTCGCACTCCTCCTCGGAATAGTTGTGCGACGCCAAGACGAACACGGGTTGATTGGGGTCCAACAATGCAGGGCCGCTGTTTCCCGCCTCATCGCAGAACACAACAGGCAGCTCGCTTTGTGCCATTACAGTTCCCCCGGTGTGATAGGCAAAGTTGTTGTCGCGTAACCCGCATACCAAGCAGACCTACTGTTGTTCTGCGCTCGCGCTCTGTGCCGCAGCGCTCAATGCTTGTTCGCCGCTGGCTCCTCCACAAGCTTCACAACAGCAAACTCCACATCCCAGTCTTTGAACTCGGCATATGCGGCGTATTGGTTGTCTAACAGGCGCATGGGGCGAGTATGGTCCACGAGCGGATACTTCTCCGCGTACCCGAAATCCAACCTATAGGCCAGCAACCTTATAAGCCGCTCGGAGTAGAGGCCGTTGCTATATGCAGCCACCGCCCCCGCGACCAGCATTGCGGCCACCAAACCGCCAAAACCATGGTTGGCCAAGCGATCAATCCATCCAGGTCCACCCGTTTGCCTCCTCCACGGTAAGACAAGAGAGATCATGGTCCTAAAAAAATGAACCGATGTGGACAGCGTCATTGCAACAACAATGCTGACGAATGCCCCCACAGCGATAAACAAAAAGAAGAATATTCCCCAAACAACGGGGTAGGAAAGAATCGCCAGGAGGCCGACGGTAAGGTCTAGCGCCTGTGCCGGCAAGCCGGTCGCTTTGCTCGCAACAATCCTGCCCAGGGCACCGCATAGCGGCAGAAGTGTTCCATTTAGTAAGACGAGCGGGACACGCCCAATATTGGACTGCCATACGCGCATGAACTTCGGGGTCCACCACGTCAGGTAGCCCGCAACGAAACAAAGGAGCGTGGGCATTGCCGCAAGGTCTATGAGCAGCAGGCCTCGGGCCGGACACAGCATTGCCATCAAAGGAAGAGCCAAGAGAATGCCACCGCATGCATAGAACTTCTCTGGCAGTTCCATTGTCGGCCATCGCTGCTTCAAGCTTGATATCGGATTCCTCATTTCTTGGTATCTAAATGCTTTGCGGCAGCGTCCGCGACACTACGGCCGCTAGCTGAACTGCCGCATTGGAGAGACGTTGGGTTTTGCTGGTTTGGTGTCCTATGCGGCAACGCTCAACCAGTTTGATCTTCGCGCGATCACCAAATCCATGGTGCGACTACAAATCCGTCAAGCGAGGCAACAAATCTTGGTCCACTAGCCGTACCTCGATCCTGTTTGCAATTCGCACGTGCTCTGCATCGGCATCCGAGAACGGGGCGTCGGTGACGCTCACGACAATGGTGCCAACTTGCTTTTTTCCGTCGATGACGGGAATCAATGCGCCGGCTTCGGGCACCTGCTGTACCGTCAGCGCCTTTGGCAGATAGATCATCCAGCCGACGCCGGGGCGATCCTTGAACACCTTGAGTGGAAAGTACCCACCGGATGCCAACGTGATCGCGCTTGCTTGCCATTGGAGCGCTGCAGCGTGCACCACTGCCGCCGCGCTCTCATAGGCCTGAGGAAATGCCCCCGGCTTGACTCGCAAGATGACTGTCGATGTTTCGGGACGCGGTCGACCGATGAGCTGAAGGGACGCGCCGTTGGAGTCTGTCTTGCCATTCCAGATGCCGACGATGCGGGGATCAACGTCTTTCCGAAGTTCTTCCGTCACTACCGCAGTTGCTGCTGTCGTCGGTCCATTGCTGTCGAAAACCTCGTACCGGGTGGCCTCTTCCTTGGATTCGCCTTTCAGGTACCACGTTGACAGCTCGGGCGATTGTTCGCCCAGCACACGGCAAAATGCAGCCAGGTCCTGCAGTAAGGCGGGGGCTTCCAGGGAACGCTCTTGGCGAAAGACAGCGGTGAGCTCGTAAGGTCGCTTCATGGTGTGTAGTGCGTTTCGATCGTGAGCCGCATGGCGGCAAAAATCCTGCTGAAGTAGGCGTAGCTGTTTGGCTGCATAAAGTGCCAATGTAGCTGAACAGGGGGCATCGGTTTCGCTACCAGAGCCTGTTTGGCCGCTTCCGCCATTAGGGGCTGATCGCCCTTCCACCATTCAAACGGGGTGCCGAAGTCATCAAAGAATTGGTCGTACTTTGCCTTGGCCTCCTGCAGGATGCACGGGGCGGAGCGGAAGCCGTCGAAATCAACGCCCGCAAAGTTCCATTCTGTGAAGGGTGCAAAGCCCGTGATGCGTGCCTGATACGCGCGCGACACCTCCGACATGTTCCAATTGCGCGTTACCAAAGTCCCTTTGTCAGGGGTGCAGTCTTTGCATTTTTCTTTTGCTTTCGTCTGCGCTTCGGTCTTCGCAATGGGCGCGGTGCGTGCGTTGTCGGCTTCCTCTTTCCGTTTGAGAACTTCCTTGGTTGCTCCATCTGCGACGACACCTATGCCAAGCGCGACCAGAAGGCGCGCGATAGCTCCCTCAATGAGTGGTGCGGCTGCGGCTGCCATCAAAGGCCCCCTTCAAGTTTCTTTTGCAATACGGCCTCCAGATCGTCTAGCCGCTGCTCTGGCGTGGCGCCAGGCTTGCGCAGATAGGTCTCGATGAGGGGATCAGACACAAGCGTAGGCGCATCCGCAGCCATGTACATAAGCCAAACAATGTGAGGCGTGGAGGTGAAGCCAACGCGCTCCGCATAGTCGTGCGCGGCCTGCATCCGCCCGAGGATGACCTCACGGCCGGGTGCTGCTACCAGCTCGGGACGATTGGCGAGGAACTGCTCGCAGACCGTTGCAACAAACTGGCGTGCATCGCAGTTCTGCAGTGCTTGCCATTGGTTTTCGTCAAGCGTCAGCATGCGTCCTCCCGATGTGGACGCGCTCGCCATTGCGCAGTAGATGCCATTCGTGAATGTGGGCAAAGAAGGTTTCGCGTTGCGGGGCGGTCAACACATTGACCAGCTCAGCGAGTACGCGCGGGTCCCAGAAGCGCACCAGGGCGATGCGTCCATCAGGCAGGCGTGCGTCGAGTTGTAGCTGTAGCAGTTGTGCCAGGCCATGCAGGTCCATCCCGGAGATGAGCCAGGTCACTGAGGGCGCCTCACGTTCCAGGCGTGCCATATCCGCAGTGACGCCATCGCCGGCCGCCTCGACATCAAACAGCCACGGCCCCGCGTGTGCGAGTGGGCTGTCGGGTGTGCCATGGAAGAGGGAAGCGAAACCGTGTCGGTAGTCCAGGCGTTCACCACGATGTGTCTCGTATTGGAAGCCGTCGACCAAGCCATACAGGCGCAAGGCGGGGTTGCGCGTGCGTAGTTGGGCCAGGCGCTCAACAACATCTGATGCCATCGTCAGCCCCGCATGACGGTGGAGCTGCCGCTGGCGGCAGCCTTCATCAGGCATTCCAGGCAGACGCCGGAGTTGGTCCGTGATGCGATGCTGGCGGCTTGTGCTGCCAATTCGGCTGCGTTGCTGGCACGTTCACTGCCCGACACCATATCGCTCGCCGTTCCACGGGATTGGCTGGCGAGCAAGCTTGCCCCGCACGCGGTCTTGTCCATGTGGCGGGCGTAGGTGTTGCCCGCACCGTCGACCACGATGCTGCTGCTCTTAAGGATAGGGAAGTTGCCTTTGCACTTGGGGCAAACCGTCATGTCGCCTGAGCGCGCCATGGGCTTGCCGTACATGGAAGACGTGCCATCGCCAGTGATGACGGTCCCGCCGTGGGTGGTCTTGTCTCCCACGACGATAAAGGACTGACCTGCGGACATGAGATTCCTTCAGTTGTGCGGTTCGCACCTGCCGCTATCGCGGTTGGGCGCGACATGCTAGCGGGGGCTGGCCCTGCTGGCTGCTGAAAGAAATTGAAATCTGATCTGAGCGGGTGCCCGGCTGGCGTCGGGTTCATATCGCGTCGCCGCGTGCTTATGGGGAGCGCTCATTCAAGGGGTGCCGCACGCTCAATCGTACGCGTACGGGCGGCTGGTGCGGCCTGAGGCGCCTTTCTGTGGGTGCCGTAGCGGTACCTGGGGATGCTTTAACGCCGCAGCGGGCGCGGTAAGGACCCTGCTCACCTGTCCACTTCATCGAGGGGTTTTTATGCAGGTGCCCAGGTGCCTTCGAGCCGCTCTCATAAGAGGGGCGTGGCGAGAGGCAGTGGACATATGCGGATTCATGCACCTACAGTAAGCAGGGGTGCGCGCAAACATTCATTTGTCAAATTGGGGGGGGCGTCATGTGGGGGCTTGAGGGAAAGCGGTTCTGGTTGGTGCTTGCTGTTTTTGTTATCGGGCTGGCGGCAATCATTTGCTATCGAGGACTACCGGACACTGTATACGGTGCTCTTGTGGCCTTGGGTGGTGTGATACTTACAACTCTGCACAGCGGTGCGATGCGCCAGGCCGATCTCAATAGCACCGTCCTTCTGAAGAAAATCGAGCGCGAGATGGGGCTACGACGAGAAGTGTTTCTCCCAGCCTTCGAGGGGGCGACCAGTGCACTGAACGCGATCGCCGCACTCTTAGAAAGCAGCAAGGCGCGAGACGAAATCTCGGGTGAATTTGCGGCCGGAATAACAAGCTTTTCTAAAGCAATGCTTGTGGCGGCCCCTCCAACGGTTGCAGGTATCCAGCGGTTAGCTGGAGCGCTAAATCTCACGTGGAATGAATGCAATGCGCATCGGGTTGTGCTGGATCAGATTCGCGACCATTACAAGGCGATTGAACGGGAGAGGGAGCTCGAAATCGAACTGCGTCAGACGGCGATCAAGCAGCGGCAGATTGTCCAGATGCAACGGAATGCAGATATCCAATCAGACATGCGGGCATTTGTCTCGATTCGGGCCCACGAGGAGCGGATTGCAGCCCTGAACGCTCAACTGGTTGCTGTTACGCTGGAGCGAGATACCAGATACGTCAGTGCACTAAAGCCCCTCATCAAGCGGCTTGCAGAGATTCGGCCTTTGTTTCCGCCAGTGCTGGCGGAGCTGCGGAGGGAGATGGAGCTGCCATTCGATGAGTCGGCTTTCGCCAAGGCACAGGAAGCATTGACCTCCGAAGTATTAGAGATCGTTGGAAGGCGGGTCGCGGAGGCAGAGCAACGTCTCGCGGCTCAGCGCGAGCAAGTTACCGGCCCTGCGCAGGTAGCCAATGAAGCAACGCCGAAAACACAATGACAGTGCAGAACAAGCCGGATCTTCCTTGGCGTCGTCGCCAAGCGGCCCTTGAAAAGAAAAGGGCGTCCCAAAAATGGGCTGCCCGGCTATTGAAGTCGCGATCCCTTTGGTTTGCCTTTGGTGGTGTTCTCGCGTTCGTCCTGACGCACGGCGTCGAGAGCATCATCACGTTGCGAAAGTTGCCATTGGAAGCCGCTCAACTCTACCGAGAATCACAGAGCTGGTTCTATGGCGACTCGAATTGGACCGGAACCTGGTCTAGCCGCGAAGAGGGTGACGTCCAGGACTATCACCAATCTGACGCTCCGATCAAACTCAGTCTCACTACCGAACAGGGAGCTGTCGTAGGCGAGATATTTACGCAGTCAGTCTGTGAGCTGAATCCCATGTTGCTGCCGGTGTTGGTGGAGGGGGAAATCCATCACGGTAGGCTTCGCGCCTTCGCTTACGCGTACGTGGGTGGACAGAAGCAGCGCTTATACAGCTTCCAAGCGACGCGAGCGAACGAGGAACCTGTAATCACCTTAACGCCGATTGATGATCCCGTGGGTCTTTTGCCAGCTTCTGCTCGGATTGCCCGGCGCATGGGCGGGGACGAGAGTTCTGGCGCCGAAGAACACTCCGATCTCCAGTGTTCAGAGAATGCGCTCCAGTATTTGCAGCGTCTTCGCAAAGAGAAGACCCCTGATCGTGTTCAGCACCCCATTGACCATTTTGTCCGTTGAGCAGCCGAGTGTTGTGTTGGGCCCGTGCCTGAGCGACGGGTTCAATTGCAACTGCCGCAGGCGTGATCGCCATGGCATTGTTGGGAGAAACGGAGAGGGCTAGCGATCGCAGTCAACAAAAGGCGAGATCTGTCCGCTGGAATAGCCGGCTAGCTATTGGCTTACGGCTTGAATATGCATAGAAAGTTCTCGATCTCATGCGGTGGCAGAACCTGCAATGCGGAGGGAAGGCTGGACACCCTGACCATGCGTGATGCGGTCACCCCCAAAGCGCGAGCACCAACCTTGGTTCCAGCATGCAGGTAGACGGACGTGGGCTCCAATCCGAGAAAGAACCCGAGGCGGAGGGCTGTGTCATAGGTATACAGGGCGCCGAGTCCGGGAATATCGGTGAACGTAGCCGCCAAGAAGGTGTGGAGGTCGTCGAATGTTGTATTTGCTTCGAGTTGTTTTCGCGCTCGCAGTAAAAGCTCTTTTGCCTTTCGCATAGGTGCGAGGCGAATGCGGCACTGGTGCGAGTAGCGTTTTGGTGGGATGCGATCATCGAGGGCAAGGGCCGCATGGTGAATGGCAAGTTCGAGCGAGGGCATGCTCGCAAAGAAGTCCCTTTCGCGCAGGGCTCGTGGCCGATGCTCAGCAATGTACTGCGCGACGAGGGATCGAAGGGCTGCGCCACGAGTGGCGCGAGTCATTCTGACAGAGGAGCAATGCATCGCTCTTTTCCTTGAGAGCTAACCAAAAATAGACGATTCAGGGTGCCGACTTGCTGCAAGTGGCCCTCAGGCAGGGGACCTTACAGGCGAATAAGGAACTTGATGCAATAGGCGAATCGTTGGCAACTGTGTGCGCCAGAATCGTGTCTTTTCGCTAACGTCCAACGCATGAGTGAGGGAGTACACGGCAACATCAGCAAGCTGAAGTAGAGGATGCGCGGCTTCGGTGCTGACGTGTGGCACAAACTGATGGAATTGCCCTTGCGGTGCCCCTATTGAAGAAAACCCGCCGCTCATCAGATTGTGGACCTGACGCTTGCCGTTGCCGATTGACTTTATCTTCGTCGCATCTTGCGAGATAACGAGCTCCCACTCCTCCGCACGTGCGAACTTCCGGTCGGATGCGGGCACCATCAAAGCAATCTGCGCAAGCAGACTAAGTAGCGCTTTAGGGCTCGTATGTACGGGCAAAACGACTTCAATGTCGCCGGCTTGGTTCCGCATCTCGATGGAGTCACCCATCGCTGCTGCATACGCGCCTAGGCTACCGTTTGCAAAGCGCACGTGCGCACAGACGTTGTTCAGCAAGAGAAGGCATTTGATTACGATTGATCGCGCTTGCGTATCATCAAGATGATCGAGCTTGGCGCTGCGGCGTTGATCAGCACTGAACAGCACCCGGCAGTGCAGAGGGGTGGTGCGCGGGATGCCGAATTCGTCCTTGATTCTGTTGAGCTCCCGCAATGTCCATGAGATACGAGAGCGCTTGACCACGACATACGCATATCCGCAAATGTCGTTGAAGTGGCAATCGTCGCCGAACGCAACGTATTTCGTTTCAGGATTACGTCCAACTGTGATGATGTTGTCGGTCATGCAGGTCCAATGGGGCGCCGGTTCCTCATTGATCGACAGCTTAGCAAACACCGGGCGCCGTCCAGTACAGTACTTACATCGATGGGGGCGCTGCAGGACTCAGACTCCAGGCACACGAAAGAGGAGCGAGTATGGAAAACGCGATCATTGCTGCTGTTGCTACTGGGGTGTTTGGCCTGTTGGTTGCGGTGGTGACGTATGTACTGACGAAGAAGCGCGAGCATGAGGCGGATTGGCGAAAGGCGAAGTTGGAGCACTATCGAGAATACGTCGCTGCGTTGTCCGCAGTGGTGCAAGGGCGGGAGATCACTCCTAGCGCGCAAGCGCGCTACGCGGACGCCGTGAACGCACTGACGCTTGTTGCATCGCCCTCCGTTTTGACGGCGCTGTACGCTTTTCAAGATGAGATTTCATACCGCAACACCCAACGCAGCGATGAGCGCCACGACCAGTTAGTAAACGTCCTGTTGCGGGAAATGCGTCGCGATGTCCGTCCACCGCTGCGAGAGAGCGGTGTTTCCGAACCGTCCGTCCGGCTGTTGTCGGTGCCGCCGATGCGGGCGTCGGTAGACGGCAATAGCTCAGTGAGCGTCGCCCAACCGCATTGATGAAATCTGCTTACAACGGGGTTACATGGCGAAAGAATTGCGCGGAGTTGTTTGCGCGTCCTAACCCATGCGATGGCTATGGTATTGGCCTGCCCAGAGGGATTCGAACCCCCGACCGTCGGCTTAGAAGCGATCATGCTTTGGTCCCTGTTTCCTTATCTGACAAGGGTTTGCGGGACACGGAGTGAATCCGAGCACACTTTGAGCACACTGCGACTACCGTGAGGTAGACGCAATGGCAGCAATTTCGAAGTACCGTGACAAGTGGAAATGCCAAGTTCGTAAACGTGGGTTTCCACCACGGACAAAGACTTTTGAAACCCGTGCTGATGCCGCTGCATGGGGCCGCATGATCGAATCTGAGATCGAACGCGGCGTGTTCGTCAATCGTGACGAAGCCGAACGAACCACGGTGGCTGACCTGCTTGCACGCTACCTGCGAGACGTGTCGCCAACGAAGCGCAGCGGCAAAAGCGACAAGGGCCGGGTGAGGACACTGACGAAGCGAATCGGTGCGTACAAGCTGTCCGTTCTCGTTTCGCCGCATCTTGTCGCGTATCGCGACGCACGGCTTCGGTCGGTATCCGCCCAGACGGTCATCCATGAACTGAACCTGTTGAACCGGGTATTGACGCTTGCCACGAGAGAGTGGGGCATTGTGCTGCCGGGCGGTGTACCGAAGGTAATCAAGCCACGTGCGCCGCAAGGCAGGGATCGCCGAGTGCACCCAGACGAAATGCAGTCGATCATGGATGCGACCGAATCCACGGAATTGCGGGATTTCATCCGTCTTGCTGTCGCCACCGGTATGCGTCGAAGTGAAATTGCCTCCTTGAGGTGGGAGAACATCAATCTCGAACGGCGTACTGCACATCTGCCCGTAACCAAGACGGACACACCGCGCACCGTTCCATTGTCCAGCGTGGCCGTTGCTGTTCTACACGCCCGCAAGGCCACAGGAAGTGCGGTTCCTTTCACCATCACGCCTGATGCCTTCACGCGGGCTTTCAGCCGGTCTGTGCACAGGGCACGCAAGCGGTACGAATCGAAGTGCCAGAGGCTGAATCAGCACGTGGACCCGCGCTGGCTTGTTGGCATTCGTCTGCACGACCTGCGTCACGAAGCGACAAGCCGCTTCTTTGAACATGGGCTGGGTCTCATGGAGGTCGCCAGCATCACCGGTCATAAGACCCTAGCTATGCTTCAGCGATATACGCATCTTCGGGCAGAGGATTTGGCAAAGAAACTCGATTGAAGCGGGCGGTCGGGCGTTGCAGCGCATCTGTGCAGGCTGCCATCCCATTTTGTATGACACCGGCGAGACACCCCACCTTCGTGGGGATTTTCATTGCCGACGCGTGGCGCAACATGTTTCCAACGTCAACGTATATGACGAAACGGGGAAGCATATGGAAAAGAACATTGTTCGCGCAAAGGCGTTCACGGTCCGTTCCAACAACGGCTGGACAGAACGCTTCAAGGGTGTCGTTACCTTGCTGACGGTCACTGACCACAACAAGGAGCACATCGAAACGTACCAGTGCGATCAAGCACGGTCAGATCGCGATATGGCCCAAGCGGATGCGGACCAGTTGCTGTCACTGAAGACAAACGAATTCGTGTCAACACAGAGTTGATCGTGGGACGGATGGATTGGAAAAATACACGGCTGTTTGTGCGACGCTGGCTTTGGTACACGACGCATGATGCATTCGCGCAGACATTTGGATGGCTCTCGTTGATCGGCAGCACGTTCGGCGGCTTTATTCTCGCCAACTTGGGAATCCACGCGGCTAGCAATCAGTTCACGAGCAACGTTGTCGGGGCGTTCGGCGGTTTCGTCATTGGTCTGGGCATCTACGCGATAGTCGCCGTCTTCAAAACCCGGCGATACATGCACCCGCTTGCTTTGATGGTGACAGATGACGTGCGGTCGCCTGAGTTAACATTCAACGACCAAGTACGTGGTTATAGCGTTGCGGCTGTCGTCCGAAATCGGTCAGACGTGTATCTGAAGGACTGCATCGCCTACATCATGAACGTGGCGCAAGCCAATGGAGCGACGGGGCCACGCTTTGTCGATCAATTCGATCTGCCGCCGAAGTCAAAGAAGCATGTATTCGTTGCGTATTGGTTCTCGCGAGAATCACCAAACATCGATGACAAAGACATTGGCTTGAACGGTCCTGCTGGTAACGGCTTCTGGGGCAACATGTGCCGGATTCCGAAAATTGAGACTGATCTTCAAATTCGAATCCAGCCGCAAGACGCCGATGCCACGGACATACACTGTCGGGTATGGATCGATACTGCTGGCCGCTGCCTGCGGGCGACGCAGTTGCCGGACTGATGGAAGTTCGTCGTTCCTTGTGTCATGGCCAATTGGGATATTGTTCAGCCGCATGACACTGGTCCAATGGTGTCCGGGAGGCACCAAATGCGCGATTGGTGTCAGCGATCATCCTGCCCGACTGGCTGCATTGGTGTCCCACTGGTAACGGTCACTGTGGTCGGTGAGGTCTGACAGTGGACCATACGGTCGGCACTGCCACAGCGGTGCCCATATGGTCCGGGACAATGGTGTCCGACTGTCACTGCTTAGACCAATGCGACCACTGACCATCACAATCACTGTACCGAACATCAGTCTGGCAGGACGGTGCGCCATTCGTCCAGCCGTTCACCGTCGTCTGCAAGGGCCTGTTTCAGCTTTGTCATGTCGAAGACCAGATAGGTCCTCGGCCCGGTGTTGCCTTTGCGGTATTGAACAACTGCGTCGATCCTGCTGGCGCCATTGGCGACCAGTTCACACGCGATCTGTTCCTTCTTCTTCGATGCGCTCACCTGATAATCAGTCAGACCCAATTGTTCGATCAGGTCGTTGCGCTTCAACTGTACATAACCTCTGTCTCGGACACGTTCAAGAGCCTCTGGCGTGACAAGTATCGCAGCCTGGCGTGGTGCAGCCGATGGTCGTTCGAAGTACCGCTCGAACGGAAAGAATTCAGCCACTTCGGTGTCGATAGACAGGTTCTCGTTCGAGAACACGTAGATGTCCTTCTTCGGACCATGCACTGGTCGGCCCCGACCAATGGCTTGCAGGGTTTCAGCCCGCGATGTCTGGTCATAGATGATTTGATGCCACGGGTCCTTCGCGATCAAGGTGTTCAGGCGGCACGTGCTGCCATCCTTCATCCGCACCGGCTGGTCCGTATAGATTGTTTCCCAAGTAGCACCAGTACCGAAGATGGCCTGTGTGTAGACCTGCATCGTGTCCATCCGAAGCGAGTGCCGCCCGACCACCAACAAGCAGTCCATGTCCTGCATCGTGTTGACGCCGCGCAAGTTACCGAAATGCGTCCACGTCTCTGCACCGATAGCCGTCGCCAGTGTCGTGGCGAACTGGTCATCTTTGCCAACCGTCTTGTAGGTAATCAGGCCGACTTTCTTATATTGCGCCGCGACTTTGCGAAGACCAGCGATGAGCACTGGGATGTTGCTTCCCCGTTCTTCTTCCAGCCACCCCTTCGTGATTGTCGCGTTCGATAATTGGAACAGATGCACATCCTCATGCTGGCGCACCGCGATACGGTGGAACTGGACGCCCGGCAGCAAGCGTCGAACGATGGCGGGGTGCGCAGTGGCGTCCAAGTACAGCGTCGGGATGCCTTCGTATCGTTTTGCCGATGCCGGTAGAGGCAACCAATAGATCGTATCGTCTTCGACCCACATGCCATCGAGGAATGCGGGATCGTCGGACCGGCAGTAGTTTGCAAATTGGGCAATGATCTTCGAGTATCGGCTTTTGGCAGTGCTGCGCCGATTCGCTTCAAGATACTCTGCTGGTGACAGGCTGGGCGATGGCCTTTCCGGCTTCCGATTGGTTATGGCATCACGCATGACCTGTTCGCTGTGCTCCCACACGGCATCGTGCAAGGTGCTTCCAGCGTTGACGCTGGCAATGATCCGCTCCACCGAAGGGAAGCGCGCCGATGCGACTTCTGCTTGCACCTCGCCGAATTTGAGGATGTCCTCGTCAATGATGATGTAGTCCGGCACCCACGGTGCACGGTTACGATTCGGTTCGATGGTGTAGTTGTCTGCCAACCTGCTGCCGTTGAACCACGCCGACTGTTCATTGAACCACTCGTTATGGGTCATCACGCGGATGTTCGCCATCGTGTTGAACTGGTCCGTGTACCGGCATTGGCCTCGGAACATGCACTGCGACAGACAGTATTGGACCGGGATGCCGACACCATTGTCTTCAAGGGTTGTTCTAGCTTCTTCGTTTTCGCATAAAGCCTTGCGCGAATGAAACTTGACGACCGTCGAACGCTGCACCTTTCCACGCAGTGTGTTGGCATTGGAGACATCGGTAGCGCGGATTTCGTCATAGGAACCAATGATGTCGTCGGCCAGCTTGTGGGTCGGGACCAGCACGAGGACCTTGGTGTTGTGGCTGACTTCACGTGACAGCGCTTCCAGTACGGTGCGAGTCTTTCCTGCACCTGTCGTGACATTGACGAAGTGGGAGTCCTTGCCATTTACGAATTCGCGGATGATGGCCTGCAACTCGGCAGTGGCATCGGCTGGTGTCGCCAGTGGGTCAAGGGGATAGTCACAGGGTTGTGGCTGCACTTTCCGGCGATCCCATCCGCCTTGTGATGGCTGGTAGCCGCCGAAGTCTCTTGCATATGCCTGCAACAGGTAAAGGCTTCCATACCTCGCACCGCGCAGACAATCTTCCAATTGTCGTGCCAGCTTCGCCTTGTTTTCCTTTTGCCAGTGATTCATCAACACGGGGATGCCTGATCGGCCAAGCATGAACAGCACGCACAGGTTCACACTGGTTCGGGCTTTGTAGCGTAGTCTCCGTGGGATGTGTTCCAAGAGAAGCTGGACCGACACGATGTCAGCCATCGTCTCAGTTTCCAGTGCGGGCAGCGGTGCAGGGCACTGATCGTTCAGCATCAAGGGCGTACAGTCCGCCCGGAAGAATGCATCGGGATCGTGCGATAGGAAGCAAGACTGGCGAAGCTTATTCACCGCAGGGTCGTCATTGAACCGAAGACGCCCGCAGTGTTGCCGGATGGCCTGAGCACACAGCCGGTACGCGATCTTGAACCGCTGGTTCGTGATGTCGATGGCTTCGTCCGATGGACGGGCGAAATCGGTCAAGATGCCGAACTTCAAGCCGCCCGATGGTGACACGAACGCATACATGCACGCCGGGTGCTGTATCACCTTGGCCCGCAAGGCGGAAACGTCCATGCCGGGATTGTCTTTCTTATCGATGTCGAATTGGACAATGCCGGTTGGCTGGCTGCTTTCATCAAGGCGGTATTTCGGACCAAGGCGGACCGTTGGGTAGAAGACCGGCAGGGTGTCCAGTTTCAGTTGCCTGCGTTTCTCGTCTTCGTCGGTGTCACGGATGCGGTTGATGACATCCTCGTAACTGCCAGCCCGGACGGATGCGATGATTTCTTCGATGGATTCCAGTGCCGGTGCCGTTGCCGAATACACGGACGGCGCAATGGTCGTATAAATAGTTGAACTCATGAGGTCGGTAGCTTTATGGGTACGTGACCCTGCTGGATGCATGTCCAGTGGGGTCTTTTTTTGTGCTGCCGTTTACTTATGCATTGTCCGGGCGGTCGAGGCGGCGCACCTCTGGACTTAGGAAGGGGATGTGGACGATTGGGTCTTTGTTTATATCTATATAGGAGATGACTGCCTGTTTTTGGGCGAAGGGGCAGGACCAAGGACAATTTGTGTTCGCGAAGCGCACGACCGAAGGGCGTGGAGACGCATGACCAACCGATTTCTGAATCACGTCAGGTTATGCAGTGCTGTATCTGAGAGAATTTCAGGCTTAGGGGAGTTCGATCAACAACAAATCAAAGAACATGGAATACGGGACGATCAAGCTGACTGATGTGGACATGCTTCACAAGGTCTTTCGCGGATTCAGAAGCCACGACGGGGTGGGGTGGCTGTTCAGAGGGCACGCTCAAGCAAGTTGGGATTTGTTGCCGAAAGCAGGGCGACCTGAGTTCTATTTGCCGGATAACAGGGACCTTGGTCGATTCCTCAACTGGACCGAAAAGGCAGTTGCATACACGTCGTTGTCGTCAAGCTATCTTGAACAACTGGCGCTGGCACAGCATCATGGCCTTGCAACACGTCTTCTCGATTGGTCAATGAATCCATTGGTTGCGTGCTACTTCGCGTGTTCGGATCATGCGGACAAGGACGGCGCGGTCTGGATGTACGAGATGTGCAATGTGATCTTGACCGACGAGAGTACCCGTGAGTCCCTGAAGGAGAAGAAGGGTGTGTTCGGCTACCTTCCGAAGGCGATATTCTCCCGCGTCATTAACCAGCGCGGTGTCTTTACCGTTCACTGTGACGCCGCGCACCCGATTGATGTCATGGAGTCACGTGTAACGAAAGGATGGCCCAATCTGTTCCGGTTGGACATTCCAGCCGCGTTGAAGGCGGACATCGTGACTCATTTGGGAGACTACGGGATCGACCGGTCGCATCTGTTTCCCGACCTTGATGGCCTTTCCGCGCATGTCAATGCCGCCACGTCCCGGATGCGGAAACCTGATGCAGACAAGTAGTGAGCTTGTTTCACTGCGCCTGTACCTGCGCGGGCCGCTTGTGAGGTTCTTGCTGGTGATTCAATTGGCAACGAAGATTCAGCAGTTGAGGATGTAGCCGTCTGCGATAGTCCATGCCGTCGTCAACAGCTTGACCGCGTCTACTTCGGGGACGGCTTCCGGTTCTCCGTGACGTGTTGCCTGTGCCGCCTTTTCCAGCAGCCTTGTGGCAGATTCGTCGCACCCTGCGATCTGACGCAGGGTGTTCCACTGCGCAGCCTTGTCTTTGGGGTCTAGTGAGTGCGTGGCGATGCAATGGTGTCGCAGTGATTCAATGGCGCGATAGCAGTGGAATGCAACGTCGTCAGGCTCCTTCATTGCGGTTATAAGGTCCCGCAGGCAGCGGTGGAGGAAGAGGCCGGATTCGCCAAGAAGCTTCGGACGCATGGCAGCGATACGAGCGTCGAGATCGACTTCGCGATGTAGTTCGCTGATACAAGGAACGTTGATGCCGAAGACGACATCAACGCCGATCTCGGGGCAAATTGCACGCCGGATTTCGACATCGTAGGTGAGGCCCAGAACGTACCCCATCATGTCCATCTCCAACTGGACCAGATTTTTGACTACGTTTCTCAGGTCCAGCGCGTTCCATTCGGCTTCGGTTTCTACCCAGACGGCGATCTGATTGAGAAGAATCCGAATATCGGCTTTCGCATCGACGCCGGACGCGACATGGCCGAACTTGGCAGTGATGCGGTGATCTTGTATCTGTGCGCGTTCGGGATGGACTATTCCATCAAGGAAGTACCGATACATGTTGTGTGACTCTTGGTTTCACTTTCATTTGGCCGCCACATAGTCTGGTGGGGTGATCCGCCTGTCAGGACAGGTCACGCGACTGCATCAGGCGTTCAAGCCCGTCCCATGTCGATTGAATCGGATGGCGGGTTCTCGGATCAGT
This sequence comes from Ralstonia mojiangensis, assembly GCF_023955645.1. Lineage (NCBI taxonomy): Bacteria > Pseudomonadati > Pseudomonadota > Betaproteobacteria > Burkholderiales > Burkholderiaceae > Ralstonia > Ralstonia mojiangensis. The sequence continues at coordinate 1,075,480 of NZ_JAMXHU010000001.1, forward strand.
CAGGCCCACCTCTGCAAACGTATAGTTCATTCGACCGTAGTTGCATGGCGCACACGTGATCAGCATGTTGTCGGCGTCGTTGGTGCCGCCGCGTGCATGAGGTATGACGTGATCGTATTGAACCCACATGGCCTGAAAAGCGGCATGCTGTTCTGCATTCCGGCCTTCCCATTGGACCGCCGAAGGGTATGCATCGCGCAGCCGCTGGCGCACCTCTTGCCGGATCACGGGGATGCTACAGACCCGGCAGTGGTAGCCATCACGCACGTGAAGCTGACGCTTTTCAGCCAAGGTTGGCATCCTCAGCTTGGTGCGTTGGTCGGCTGGTAGATGGGGTGGTGCATCGATCTGCGGGCGTAATTGCACATGCGGACTCTGCGCGCCCCAGATTGATTCCGTCCATTCACGGATCGGCGGCATATCTGCCAGACGGATCAACTGATCAGCCAGATCGCGATGTCCAGCCAAGTGAGCAGACACGGCTGCATCCAAGTAGCGCGCTGCGTCGAATATCTCGGGGATCGGTTCACGCAAACACTGCCGATGTAGTGACACGTCTCCATCCATGATCAAACGGCCAACACTCGTCGTATCAGGTCGAGAAGCGGTTCAAAATGCGGAAGCAAGTCTGCCTGCACCGAGACACGTTGCGCAAAGGCTACCTTCTCCCCACGAAACTTGCTGATTTCTACGTCTCCGGGGAATGTTTCGGTTTCAACATTCTGGCTGGCTGTTAGTGTTTCGTCCGGCAGGTACAGTTCGATTGTAAAGTTGGATTTCGCGGCGAAACGTTCTCCTGCCTGTGCTGCCCGCATCGGTGGCACCGGAAGCAGGCCAGCATATATCTGTTTCGTGGCATGCCTCCGTAGTAACCCGGTGCCGTCGTCTCCTTCTCGATGGGGGTAATCTCGCTGGCACCCCTTCCAGTCATCGAAGGCTTCGTCGAAGTCAAACAGACCGAGAACGCGTTGGTTCTCGCCAACCTCTTCTATGAATTGTTCGTCTTCAAGCAAGTAACGCAAGGCACGGCGACCTTTCGCCGTCATAAGCTTGAATGGCGGTGCGGCACCAGTGGACATACGCCACAATCCTTCGATCAAGATCGCATCACTTCTTCCCTCGACAATCAGAATCGGCTGCGCATTCTCCTGCGCAATTGCTGCTCTCACTTCATCTCGAAACGCTGTGGATTGGCTTAGGGCTTCCACTGCGGCGCCAATCTCGCTGAATTGGTCAACGTCAATTATGGCGCCGCTTGGCATGTCCCGAACCTCGAAGCCATCGATACCAAATTGGTCCTTCATTCCCATAAGGAAAGCTGGGCTGTGTGTCGTGATTACAAACTGCACTTTGGGAAAAAGTCTTATTAAGCTCGGCAGAACCGTTCGCTGTAGATGCGTGTGAAGGTAGACCTCTGCCTCGTCAATGATCGCAATGCCTTCAATATCTTGAAGATTTCGCTGTTGGTGTAATGTGCCTTGGTTGGCAATCGTACCGAACATAGATAGAAGCATCGACTGCCCCGCAGAAAGATGGCCCAGCGATGGAATAGCGAGGCGACGCAGATTTTGAACCGGAATGTCTGCGGCAGGTAGGCTAGTGAAAATTTGTACCCGTGGCCATATATTACGAGGCGCTATTGCAAAATGCGCTGTCGAATCCTCCAAAATGGTTTGCAAGATTCGGTTCGCCACAAGGATGCCGGCATCGGGATAGCCGGTTGCCGCATCAAGTAATCCATCCATAATCCATGTTGCCGTCTCTTCCGCTGCTGTCTCTATGATCATTCTTTTACTCAAATGATTGCCGAAACGCTGCTTATTTGAGTAGGTCTCAGGATGTAATCCTTTTTCTTGCAGCCAATGAGGTGCTTCGCGGCGTCCGCTTGGGAAGAAAACGTAAGCTCCGTTTTTTAAACACAAAGCCGCTTGTTCAATGTTCGGAGACCAGATCTTTTCCCCGGATGTGCCGCCGCTCATTACGAGATTGTCCGGCAGTTCTAAACGTCGCCGTATTTCTGCAACGCCCGTGCTTGGCCCTATATGGTCTACGTAGTGCACGTCCTGCGCTTCACTCTCGTAACGAATATGAGTTACGGAATATTCTGCTCCGATCCGGGTGTCGTAACTGCGCAAGCGATAGTAGAACGTGCCCATGCCATTCGGTGTTAGCACATCGCTGAACTTTGTGGCTGCACCTTGAAGGAGGGAATCAGCAATAAAGGATAGGGCGGTCGTCTTCCCAGACCCATTTTCGCCGACGAGGATGAGAGGCTTCGGCAAGCCCTCGATAGTGAATGGAAACGTAATGCTGAGGTTCTCTATTGCAGCAGCATTCTCAATAACTAAGCTTTTCAGCTTGAGCATAGTCTCTTCCTATCAGCCGACGTTGAATATAAGCAATATGGTGCTGACAGTGAGACTACAATTTTTGTGCGCAGTCCTCCACCCTCCCGCTTGGCGGCGCGGTTCAAAGGCGGGTTCTAGCGCGGGTCTTGTCATGGTTCGAAATGCGTATAGGTCAGGCGAACCGGTCTGGCATTGGTTCGATATGTGGCTTGACTAAACCCTAATCGAACCGATATTATGCGAACCATCCTAAGCGAACTGATCGGGGTGATTCCATGTTCGTCCGTGCCTACCTTCGTGCTTCCACTAAGGAACAAGATGCCAGTCGGGCTAAGAATGACCTGATCGAGTTTGCACGGGATCGCGGTCTTCAAATCGCGGCTTTCTACGTCGAGAACGAATCGGGCGCATCGCTTCAACGACCTGAACTGTTCCGACTGCTGGCCGATTGCCATGAAGGCGACCTGTTGCTGTGCGAACAGGTGGATCGGCTGTCCAGACTGGACAACGAAGACTGGCAGCGCCTGAAGGCCGAACTGCAATCACGTCGCATCCGTGTCGTGGCGCTCGATCTGCCGACTTCATGGATGCTGACGACCAACACCGATGACATCACCGGTCGGATGATGGATGCGCTGAACGCCATGATGTTGGACATGCTGGCCGCCATCGCAAGGAAGGACTACGACGACCGGCGTCGCCGTCAGAAGCAAGGAATCGAGAAGCTGAAGGCCGAAGGTGGATACAAAGGCCGCAAGCCCGATGTCGAACGGAATGCGGGCATCATGCAGATGCTGCGACGTGGTGATAGCTGGAACTCGATTGTTGCAGTGACCGGGTGTTCTCGGTCCACGTTGTCGCGGCTTGCTCGGCAGGTCAAAGAAGAATCGATGGCGGAGTAGTCCAACAGATGAGCCGAATTCGAGTACAGCCGGTCATTCGTGCTGATGCCACCGATCTGATCAATGGGAACAGGGCAAGTCAGCACTACCACTTGCCGTGGGTAACGTCCTTCACCGATCAAACGGGATTTGATCAGTGGTTTGCACGTACGCTTACCGGGTCACATGTCGGATTGATTGCCCGAGAAGCCGTGTCGGAACAGATCGTCGGTGTCATCAACATCACCGAAATTGTTCACGGAGCCTTCCAGAGTGCCTATCTGGGCTACTACGGAATGGCTGGGTTCAGCCGGAAAGGGTTGATGACCGAAGCACTGAACGCTGCGGTCCGGTATGCATTCGATGGTCTGGGGCTGCACCGCTTGGAAGCGAACATCCAACCGGAGAACACCGCGTCCATTGCACTCGTCAGCCGCGTTGGGTTCAAGAAGGAAGGCTTTTCTCCACGGTACCTGCGCATCAACGGGAAGTGGTGCGACCACGAGCGTTGGGCGCTGTTGGCAGATGCGTGACGCGGATCGGCGGTCGGTAGCTACTTCATAAGCCCGCTTCGGCCATCAACTCGGCCAAAGTCATCCCAAGGGCGTTCGCCAGTCTCTTCAGTGTCAGCGTGGCGGCGTTGTTGGTACCGCGTTCCACGCGTCCCACATAGCTGCGGTCCACATCGGCAAGCAGCGCCAAACTTTCCTGCGACATTTCTCGGGCCTCGCGAAGGCGACGAATCGCGTCTCCAAGCGCGACTAATGACGGGTCCCTGCGTTGATCGGTGCGAATTGGCATGCCCGCATCGTGTGCGGTAAGATCGCGCCGGACGACGGACCATGGTCCCCAAATATGCGAGGGCTGTGTGGCGGTCAGCGACTGTTGCCGGTTATCGGGGCGTGTCTGTCCAAAAAAGTAAGCAATAAGGGAGGGAGCACATGCAGAACAACCAGAATCAACCGATCTGGAACCCGTCAACGGTTACCGGTCTCAGTTTCATATTCACGCCTGCCTTCGGCAGCTACCTACAAGCATCGAACTGGACCGCGCTAGGTCAGGCGGGACGGGCATCGACTTCGAAGGCTTGGTTCTACTTCAGCTTGCTGTTCTTGGCTGCGGTGGCCGTTGGGGTCTGTTTTGCAGACAAGGCAGGTGGTGACGGCGATGCCGGTCGCGGGGTCATGAATGTCGCCGGACTGGTCTATTTCTTCATTTGGTACGTGCTGTCTGGCCGTAAGCAGGCCAGCTACGTGAAGGATGCCTTCGGTAAGACCTATGCGAAGAAGTCGATGGTCAAACCTGTGCTGGCGGCGATTGGGGCGGCTGTCCTGTATACCGCTGCTGTCTTCGGACTTCTGCTTGCCACCCAAGGGACCAGTGATGCTGCCGACAAGCCATCTGGCGGGCCGTTGTCGAACCTCACAGCCCTGCTTGGTCGCACCGGCAAGCTGGATTGCGCGGCCAAAGACGTGAAGGGCGTCATCACGGAAACCTATGCAGAACAGCTTGCAGAGACCGGTTCGCCCGATTTGGTGATGGCAATCGCGAAGGAACGCATCAAGTTCCGTGTCGAGATGATCACCGAGGTGGCGCGGAACAACCAATCCAAGAACGTCGCGTGTTCCGGCAAGCTGGTGGTCGAATTTCCCAAGGAAGACTTGGTGAAGGCTGCACAGGTCAAGGAATCCAAGGTGGTGGAAGCGGCCATTCGTGGATTCCGTATCCCGACCGATCCGGTGTTCAGCACGACACTGTCCTATCTGGTGTCCACCCCCGCAGACAAGGCCGAGAAGCAGAACGGTCCGATTGTGAAGATGACCACTCGTGCAGGTGTGAATGCGGGCGAGAGCGATCTCGGTCCTTACATGGTGGCTTACACCATGCTGGCCTATGCCGCCCCTGACATCACCGCGTCGTCCAAGAACACGAAGCCGTGGGACAAGGAGTGGAAGACCCTCGCCCTTCAAGGGTGCACTGAACACCAAAGCTCCGAACTGTGTGCATGCAAGATGGCGCAATTCGAGAAGCTGGTGACACAGGAAGACATGCAGCGCATTGGGTACACCATCCAGTCCAATGCACTTGTGGCGGCGAAGTACACCAACTTCATCGCGCTATCCGAAGCATTGAACAAGCAGTGCCCGCTGCCACAAGGCATCGCCAGTGTTCTTGCGCCGTCTGGGCAAGCCGTACCGGCACCGGCTCCGGTTGAGGAACCGGCGAAGCTAGTTGTCCAAGCAGCACCAGTGCCGACACCTGCCGCACCGGCCACGCGACCCGTACTGGCTGCCATCACTGCATCGTTTGATTGCAGCAAGGCATCGTCCAAGATCGAAAAATTGATCTGTTCCACACCTGAGACTGGTGATGCGGACCGCCGCCTTGCTGCCGCATATGCGTCCGCCAAGTCGAAGTCCTTCGATGCCAACGCACTGCGGTCTGACCAATTGGCATGGATGAAACAGCAGCGCAATGCATGTAATGACACGGCGTGTCTTCTGAAGACGACCGAAGCCCGCATCCAAGCCCTGTCGGCGATGTAAGGCGCCAGCCAACATCAATACCAACCGCCGTCTATCGGCGGTTTTTCATCATTCGACCTTTGAACCGGGAAACCCTATGAACATTCGCCATCTAATTCTGGCTGCTCTGATTGTGTCGCCGCTGGCACACGCCACTTCATTCGACTGCAAGAAGGCATCGACCTTCGTGGAGAAGACCATCTGTGCCAGCCCATTGCTTGGCAAGCTGGACGATGCCCTGAAGGAGAACTATGACGCCATGCTGGCAACCGACTTGGGTGATGGCGGTGCCTCCTTGAAGAAGGAACAACGTGCATGGATCGGCCAGCGCAACAAATGCGCCACTGAACAGTGTCTGGTCGATCTGTACCGCAAGCGCGTAGACGATGTCTGTGAGGCGCCGGTAGTCACTGGGATGCATGCATCGTGCGTTCAGGCCAGCGACATCAATGCAGGCTCGGCGACGGCCGCGTCCCAAGGTGGTTCGCAACCGGCCACCGTGCCGGTCAAGGACAACCCGGTCATCGAATCGTGGATGAAGTCGTGCATGCCATTTGCCGCACCGATGGACCTTGATGGTCAGACTCGTGCGGGCAACGTGGCCGTCCGTGGCATCAAGGTGGCAGCAGTGGAAAGTGCTGACGGTGGGTCTTCCAGCGTGGTGCCCGTGCGGTTGGATGTTCCGGTGGCCGACTTCAAGGCCAAGAACCCGGACTTGGCGAAGACGGTCAAGTTTCCGAAAAACAAGACCTGTCCTGCTGGCATCCAGCGGTCACTGACCAGCGCCAAGGGCGCGACCATTGAGTGCAACTGCGCCACGGGCGGGGACTGATCGACATCTGCCGGCGTGTCGCTGCATCATGCATGTGTAAGGAATGATCGGTGACATTTGGAGGTGCTGCGCGATGATCTCATTGTCCAAGGAAGTAGAGGAAGCCATGTGGGGCGATGAAGCGATTCTTCGTTACCTCGATCTCGGGCGGCAGCATTTCGAGGCGGGCGACCCCGGCGCCCTTATGGGAGTGTTGTTTTTATGCGCCCGATTTCAGGCCGTGATACCAGAGTGGGCGGCTGATGCCCTGCTCGACATCGAAGATCGTCTGAACGCTGGCGGGCTTACCGATTTCAATGAGGCGTTTGGGTGGGGTGGCGCGAATAAAGCAACGCGCCGAGCGACAGCGCGCCAAGCCCACGTTAGGGTGGAGGTGCTTGGTGAACTTCAAGCCGCACGTCTCGCCGGAGCCAGTCTAGGTCCCGACGACATCTTCGATGTCGTTAGAGGCAAACTGGCGGCCAGAGGTGTTCAGGTAAGCCGTCGGGACATTGAAGCCATCTACAAAGAACATGGGCAGTTTGTAAAGACCTTGCCGCGCGAACCGGAACCGCACGATGTGTATGGGCAAGTTCATCTATCCATTCCTCGCGCTAGGCGCAAGGGGCGCTCCATACTGAGCGACGCGAAGAAGTAAAACACAAGTTTCCAGAAAAGCGTGTTTGTCGCGGCGGTTGGATTGCAGAAAACTGCGATCAACCAATTCGCGGAGGCACGTAAACATGACAGATGCTGCTACCTACGGCATGGGGCGCCCGGCAGCGGCGGTAGAATCTTCGGGAATTCCAGCGAGTGGAGCGAGGGTTCCTATGCCGACGTGCTTTGTGATTCAGCCGTTCACTGACATCTACAACAAGCGGTTTGACGATTTGTACAAGCCAGCCATCGAAGCCGCAGGGATGACGGCCTATCGCGTCGATCAGGATTCGTCTGCCACGGTGCTGGTCGAGGCAATCGAGAAGAACATCAAGCGGGCCGCCGTCTGCCTTGCTGACATTACGGAAGACAACCCGAACGTCTGGTACGAACTTGGGTTCGCATATGCGGCGGGGCGGCCCGTCGTCATGGCTTGTTCAGACGAGCGACAGAAGGCCGGGAAGCGGTTCCCGTTCGACATCCAACATCGGGCAATTGTCACCTACAAGACCGAATCCCAAAGCGACTTTCAATCGTTCAAAGTCAACTTGACCGCAAGGTTGAGGGCCATGCTCGAACAGGGTGAAGTGCTGGAGGAGATGGCGGAACAGGCCAACGTCGTTGACCTTGACGGTTTGTCCTCGCAAGAGTTGACGGTACTTCGAGTGATCGCCAGCAGCGTGTCTCGCGATGACAGCGCGACACCACTGTGGGAAGTCAAAAATGACTGCGAACGCGCCGGTTTGAACAATCTAGGCTTCAATCTTGGGCTGCGTCGGTTGAAGGCCAAGATGTTCGCCGAGATAAAGGACATGAGTGATAGCGGAAGCTACGACACTTATGATGGGGTTTGTGTGACCGAGAAAGGCTGGCGGTGGATCGAGGCCAACGAAAGCAAGTTCACTTTTCATACGACAGGCTCCAAAAAGGAGGCCGACCCGTTTGACGATGAGCTTCCGTTCTAGTGTTCACTATGAGTCTCACCAAGGCGCAGCGCAGAAAACGTGCCGAGTCATTCTATTTTGAACGTGCGCAAGGGCTGCTGACTTGCTGGCCGCATGGGACTGTCGATGCAACAGGTGAGGAACCGGACATTCTTGTGGGCGGACCAGAAGGGCGGTACGGCGTTGAAGTGACCGAGCTGCTGCGCAGCGACGTGCGTGCGGTCGAAGAAACTCGCAGGCTAATCTGCGAAAGGGCACAGAAGCATTTCCTACGAAGCATCAATGCCGATTGCCTTGATGTGAAGGTGGTTTTTCGCGAACACACCGCACTGAGTCCGAAAGACCAAGATGCAGCAGCGACCGACCTTGTGGCGATAGTCAGGTCCCGGATCAATTCGATGCCTTCGGGCGTGCTGTCGGCTAGGTTAGAAGATGGTACGGACTTCGAGTCGGCCTTGTTCACTTCGGTCTGGTTACACCATCATCCAAGTTGTCCTCGTTCCCGATGGCAACCTGTCGGAGCATGGTGGGTACCGGTGGCATCGCCAGTGGATATACAAGCAACGATTGATAGAAAAGAACGCAAAGTTGCGGCGTACCGGAAACGTGTCGATGATGTCTGGCTATTGATCGTGTTGCAGGGATTCAGCGGGTCGGCAGCGTGGTCATTGGACGATGCGGTGCTCGTACATCGATACATGACAACGTTCGATGGCGTAGTGCTGCTGGACTACGCGATGAATCGTGCCCACCTGTTGGCAATCAATACGCGGACGCAGCCGCCCGGCTAATGACGTTCGATGGCTTGGGCTGCCTGATCGATCTCGGTTGTCCGGCAAAGCAGTCGGATTGCCGGGCTTGAAATCCGGGTTGGAAGGTCGTTCACTGAACAGCGCACCGGTGCTACGCCAATTTTAGGGGCGATGCGAGACGTGACCTACCGCTTGCCGGATGAAGCTTGGTGCGTCTGGGCTGGCATAGAAGCAGCTACTGTACCGGTCCATTACAAATGAAACCGAGCGCCATCCAGTTGCCGCCAGTTCAGAGGTGTTCGGATAGGGCCGCCCTGCAAAAAAAATCACTTCTTGCAGGTTGACATACAGCAGCAAGTCCGTCTGCTTCTTGAAGTCGTTCGAGTACTTGATATGCCTTATGGCTTCGTTGTGGCAAAGCCGGTATATCTCGACAAGATCAATGTCCTTTGGCGTGAATTCCTTCAGCAGGTCTCGGGCTTTGGTGATCTCGCGCACGCGTGTCAGTTCCCGCTTGTACTCGTCGTGGCGCCGCCGTCCGGGGTCTAGAATTTCTTTGATCTCGAAACGAGCATCCCGAAACTCCACATCGGGCGGATCGTCCTTGACGCTGACGATTTCACCTTCTGTGGGGACAATATCAAGGTTTCGAAGGAATGCGTCGGCCACCCAACGTTCGCGTTCCTCCTTGTTTTGACGTTTGAAGAAAGAAATGGCGTCTTCAAGGTCTTTGACGCGTTGCGCGATGAATTCTTGTTCATCCATACCGAAGATTTCTCGTCGTGGTGGGTACGACCCAGTCAGACAATCTTATCGCCGGTTCGACGGAAGATGAGCGAGAGTATTACTTCGGCATGATCTGATTGTGGCGCTTGACACCTTGGTACGAAACCGCCCATCCAAGGCGGTTTTTGTATTATTGATAATCGGTCATGCGCGTGGCCGAACATTCAACCGCTTCGGGGGATGCTGTGACAAAGATGTGGATGCTCAGAGCCGATGGTGGCCGTCTCTACGATGATTTTCGCCAGAAGGGTATCGCCGGTATTGGTTGGACGCAGCTTGCGCACCATGCCAAGCCGGGCATGACGAAGAAAGAACTGGCCGATCTGCATCTATCCATCGCGCCGGAAACGAAAGAGAAGATGGCGGTTTCAGTAGCGTCGCAGGTTTGGCGCTTCATGAATGAGATCAAGGTCGATGACTTGGCTGTCACGTACTCGCCAGCCAGCCGCACCTATCTGATCGGTAGGGTTACTGGTGCGTGCGAAAGCCGGGCTTATCTGGTGGATGCGGGCATGCCATTGGCGCGAACGGTTGTGTGGCAGGACAGGGAGGTCAACCGCGACGACTTGACAGATACCGCCAAGAACAGTCTTGGATCAATGCTGGCGGTGTTCGTGGTGCCCACTTTCGCCGTGCATGAATTGCTTGGTACTGCCGCCGGTCAGCCGGTTCAGGACACCCCAGAGGTCTTGCAAGAACCAGCAGAGGTCGATTCATCCCCGGAGATGGAATGGTCCCTCGATGCGCTTCAGCAATTGGAATGGAAGCGATTCGAGATGCTGTGCGTCTGGTACTACGAAGCGAAGGGTTTTACTGTCGAGACGGTGCCACAAGGCGCTGATGGCGGTGTCGATGCAACCTTGTACATGAAGGGGAAGCCTGATCCCATCGCACTGGTTCAGTGCAAGGCATGGAGTGAGCCAGTCAAGGTGACACCTGTGCGTGCGCTTGGCGGCGTCATGCACGCCAAGAAGGTCGAACGGGGCATTTTCTGGTCACTGACGGGTTTTATCGGCAAACCGGTGCAGGACTATGCCAAAGAAGCTGGTATTCAGTTGCTGGATGGCGCGGGCATTGTTGAACGCATCCGGGCTTTGGATACTGACAAGCGAGATGAACTGCTGACACGGGCGTTCGAAGGCGATTACCAGACGCCAACCTGTGCGGCCTGCGGGATAAAGATGGTGGTCCGGCAAGGTGATGGCGGGTCGTTCTGGGGGTGTCACAACTTCCCGAAGGGGTGTCGGGTCAAGATTCCACGTGCGGCTTGATGATTGGCACGCAGTCCGCGAAGTCCACGTGCAGCTTCTGGACCGGGTGCATGTTCTCCGCATCGCCGGACAGTATGGATACCAACTGTGCCGTGATGCAGACAAGTGCATTGGAATTCCGCAGGGCATCGGTTGCAAGCTGCGCCGGGTAGCCGGTAAGTGTTCTCGACAGCGGATGGATGCCACCGTGCGTGTAACTGCTCAGGGCTTTCCACGAGACATCTCGGAACTGCTTCAGTTGATCAATTAGTTGAACTGGGGCGTCGCTGACATCCAACTGTTTCAGCATGTCGGCCAACATCAGACCTTCGTTCGCCTTTCGCGCACTGTCCACGGTCAGCGGTTCGGTAAGCTTGTCCACCCAGTTGGCGTTGGCAGCATGGAGCAACCAGATGCCACGGACGAGGGTTTCAAATTGAGGTCGCACCAAGGCAATGCCAGAAGCGCACAAGCCGTTGCCGATCAGAACCAGCGCACCCGTCGCGTGTTCCAGCGACAGCATCCCGGCTTGGAACGAGACGACGAATCGCTTCTCCGGGTAAGGGGTGACGCGGTTTACATGCGCAGCTACGGCTTCATGCAACTGTGCCGTGCGATCCAGCGTGGTGGATAGCTTTTCTTCTTCGGTCATCGCGGGCCGGATGCGGTCAAGCCACGGATCAATAGGGCAGGCACGTCAAGGCCGAGGTACCGATTGTTTCAGCATCTGGGAATGACTTTGCGGTACGACTTCACATAATTGAGGGTGGCCCACGGCAAGTAGCAACACATCCTGCCACCTCGTCGCCTGAATAGCATTTGAATAAGTCTCGTTACCGATCCGAATGGCAATAACCCCCGATTCCCAGAATTCTCGGAACACATGAGGCCATACGAGGGCGGTGTTCCGCAGATTCCGCAATGTGAGCCACTTGGCAGCCTTCCCCGCGACGATGATCAACGTCACCGCCGCGCAAAGCCGCAACCACAATGGGAGATTGACCAGAAAAATGCCGACTGCCACAACACTTGCCACGAACCATATAAGCGCGGCACGAAGAAAAGGCCCACTTCCTGAAGCTTCGCTGGCAAGTTCGCGTGCTCTGTTCAGCTTAGTGACCGTGATTGCATGGTCAACGCATACGTGAAACGCCTTTCCATCAAGTCCGGCGAGACAGTTGGAAGCCCATTTGTCTCGATCTGCCGGGCTTAGGGTCTTCCAACGACTTGCGAAGTCGTCCTTCATCACATCCCCCGGTGCTTTTGTTCTCTGGCGCATGCTAGGGATGGCCTGAACCGGCGTCAATGCTAGTCACCGGGTCGAATCGAAGGGGCGCACCTGACAGGTCCGAACGGGCATCGAGTCAAGCGGTGGGCGGGTGGTTGATTGCAGGACCAGCAGGACTTGATGTGCACCGGACCAATCGGCAGCAGGTGGTCATTGTCCGGTGACGATCAGTGGAGATCGTGAGACACGTGCCAAGGGTAAAATCCGAGCACACTTTGAGCACACTTTCCCGCGCTCACTTGTTAAACCGTCGCAGTGACGCTCAACGTAAGTGCCTGATTCATAGAGGTTCGTGGCCTGCCCAGAGGGATTCGAACCCCCGACCGTCGGCTTAGAAGGCCGATGCTCTATCCAACTGAGCTATGGGCAGATATGCGGATGTGCTGGCTGCCCAGGCATACCAAAAACGCGCGGCCTCCGGGTGCCTGGGAGGCCGCGATTCTAACAGATGGGATGTTGCGCAGCGCTAATGCTGGGGCGGGATCTCCGGCGGTAGCTCCCCGGGTGGCAGTTCGATTGGGGGCGTTTGGGGTTCAGGGTCATGCACCGGGTCGTGGGCCGGTTCGTCGGGCGGCGGCATTTCCGGCGGCGGGTGCGGGGGCTGTTCGGGCCGCTGCGGCGGCGTGATGTGGGCGCGCTTGGTCAGATCGGGCAAAGCGGGCATGGGCTGCCTCCATACATGGGTCGAATTCCGGGTTTGCCCTAATCCAGCCCGCAAGCGTCGTTCCTGCGCATCATCCAAAAGGTCATATACCTAAAATACGTACCCCCCAATTGGGGGGATTTTTGATACATTTCGTGGCGTCGGGTAGTGCCACACAACAATAACGTTTCATTCGAAATTCCGCGCAAAGACGCGGAACACCGTGCCTACGCGCGCCAAACGGGCGTGACGAAGCCTTTTGGGTTCCGACCAGACGGGAAATGAGGGAGTCTTGTTTGGGCAGCCATGGAGTGATCCATGGGGCTGCTGTGTTTCGCCATGGCTGCAGGGAGCCGGGGCGAGGCGCTAGCCATGGGGCAGGGAGGAAACAACAATGAGCACGCGTCATGCACGACGCCCGGCAGGGGCGTCCCGCAGTACCTACATCCGTAGCGCCCAGAGCGGGCGCATTGGCGACCGTTCCAACGCCAGCGATCATCGTCTGCCGCCCAGCGGCGTACCGCGCATGCTGTTGTGGCTGCTGGGGGCAACGGTCCTCTTGGCGGTGGCGAACTACACGCTGAAGCTGTTCGGCTGAAGCAAGGCCGGATCGCTTTACAACACTTTCCCCGGATTCATCAGGCCGCGCGGGTCCAGCGCCTGCTTGATCGCGCGCATTGCCGCCAGTTCAACGGGGCTCTTGTAACGCGCGTTGTCTTCGCGCTTGAGCTGGCCGATGCCGTGTTCGGCTGAGATGGAGCCGCCATGCGCATGCACGCTGTCGTGCACGATGCGGTTGATGCCGTCTTGGTTGGCCAGGAAAGCGTCGTGCGCGTGGCCTTCCGGTGGCGATACGTTGTAGTGCAGGTTGCCGTCGCCAAGGTGGCCGAACGTCACCATGCGGATGTTGGGGTAGGCGGCGGCCAGCGCGCGGTCGGTTACGTCGATGAAGTCGGCAATGCGCGAAATGGGCACGCCAATATCGTGCTTGATGTTCTTGCCTTCATCGGCCTGCGCCAGCGGAATATGTTCGCGCAGGCTCCAGAAGTCGCGCGACTGGGCCACCGATTCCGCCACCGCCGCATCGTCGATCACGCCTCGCGCGAGCGCGTCTTCCATAAGCGATTCGAACAGCGTGCGCGCATGCTCTTCGCTTTCCAGATCGGACAATTCCAGCAGCACGTATTGCGGATAAACCTGCGTGAACGGCACGCGCAACTGCGGGTAATGCTTGCGCACCAGTTCCAGGCAAAACGCCGACATCAGCTCGAAGCCCGTCAGCAGCGTCCCTGCATGGCCTTGCGCCAGCGATAGAAACTCCAGCGCTTGCCGCGGCGATTGCAGCGCCGCCAGCGCCGTCACCTTGGCGCGCGGTTGCGGAAACAGCTTCAGCATCGCCCCGGTGATGATGCCGAGTGTGCCTTCCGCGCCGATCAGCAGGTCACGCAGGTCGTAGCCGGTGTTGTCCTTGCGAAGGCCGCGCAGGCCGTTCCACAGTTCGCCGTTGGGCAGGACCGCTTCGATGCCCAGACACAGCTCCCGCGCATTGCCATAGCGCAGGACGGCGGTGCCGCCCGCGTTGGTCGCCAGATTGCCGCCGATCGTGCAACTGCCTTCGGCCGCTAGGCTCAGGGGGAAGAGGCGCTCGGCATCGGCGGCGGCCTGTTGCACGTTGGCCAGGATGCAGCCGGCATCCACGGTGATGGTGTTGTTGATGGGGTCGACGGCGCGCACGCGTTGCATGCGCTGCAACGAAATCACGACTGCGTTGCCTTCCATGTCGGGCGTGGCGCCGCCGCAGAGGCCGGTGTTGCCGCCTTGCGGAACGATGGGCGCGCCGTATTCGCCGCACAGGCGTACGATTGTTGCCACCTCGTTGGGGCTGGCCGGGCGCAACACTGCGCGTGCGCGCCCCGTGAAACGCTTGCGCCAATCGGTAAGGTAGGGCGACTGATCTTCCGGCGCTGTCAGGACGTGTGTTGCGCCGATGGCATCAACGCAGGCTTGCAGGAAGGCATCGTGAGTCATGGCGGGTCAGGTGCTGTGGCCGGCGCGGGCTTTTGCAGCGCGCTTGAACGGGCGCAGGTAGAGGATGGTTGCGGTAAAGAACACCACGCTGAGCGCCACCTCGCCCCATGCCAGAGAGCGCGAAAGCCCAACGTCCGATGTCGCCCGCACGATGCCTTCGGTAAAGAACAGCAGGATGAACATCGACGCCCATTGCATCGTGTAGCGGTTCTTGCGCAGCACGCCGGGCAGCGGCCACGCCAGCAGCAGCGCCTTCAGCGCCAGCCACGAGCCGCCCGGGCGCACGGGCGCGAGCCACAACTCCCACGCGGCGCACAGGACGATCAATGCGATGAGACTGCCTGCACTCAGCAGAGCCAGTGCGCGGGATTCGGTGACGGCGTTGTCGGCGGGGATCATGCGGCGAGCTTGAGAGCGGTCTGCGCCAGCCGCCGGCCCATGGCTGTGGCGAGCGTGCGTTCGTGGGCGGTCAGCGGTGCGGTATCGCCGCGGTGAGCGACGTGTGACGGCCCATATGGCGTGCCGCCGGCATCGGTGGAAAGCAATTCGCTGTGCTGATACGGCAGACCGAGCACGACCATGCCATGGTGCAGCAGCGGCAGCATCATCGAGAGCAGGGTGGTTTCCTGCCCGCCATGCATGCTGCCCGTGGAGGTGAACACGCATGCCGGTTTGCCCGCCAGCGCGCCCGCCAGCCATTGCGGTGTGGTGCCATCCAGGAAGTACTTGAGCGGCGCGGCCATGTTGCCAAAGCGTGTGGGCGAACCCAGCGCCAGGCCCACGCATTCCTCCAGGTCGTGTACTTCTACGTAGGGCGGGCCGCTGTCGGGCACGTCGGGCTGCGTGGCTTCGCAGACGGTGGAGACGGCGGGCACTGTGCGCACACGCGCCTGAGCGCCGTCGACGCTTTCAATGCCTTGCGCAATGGCTTCGGCCAATGCGCGCGTGCTGCCGTGACGGCTGTAGTACAAGACCAGGATATCTTTCATAACAAAGCGTTGAGAGCGTCGCGGTATTATAGTTGCGCCCCCCAACCCCGCCTCCCGCCTCATTTTTCATGCTTTTTGACACCCGTGCGCTTCGTCAATGGAATGCCGCCAAGCTGCGTGCGCTGGCGCGTTACGCCTTGCGCCGCGCCGGTGAAGATCGCCTTCCGCAAGTGGCCAGCAGCCTGACGTTCACGACGGTGCTGTCGCTCGTTCCCATTCTGACGGTGGCGTTTGCGCTGTTCACGGCATTCCCGATGTTCAAGAGCTTCCGGGCGGACATCGAGGGCTACATGTTCAGCAATCTCGTGCCGGGCAACATCAGCCGGCCGATCCTGACGTATCTCAACCAGTTTTCAAGCAACGCCAAGGGGCTGACGGCAGCAGGCCTGATCGGCCTGGTCGTGACCTCGGTGATGACCATGCTCACCATCGAGAACGCGTTGAACGCCATCTGGCGCGTGCGCCATCGTCGGCCGCTCGCGCAGCGCGTTCTGGTGTTCTGGGCTCTGATGACATTCGCGCCGGTGCTGATTGGCGCAAGCCTGTCGGTCAGTTCGTACCTCGTGTCGATCTCGGCCGGCTATGTGCACAAGCTGCCGTTCGGCCTGGGTGTGATTGTGGGCTTGGTCCCGATCCTGCTTTCGGCGATTGCGTTTGCGATGCTGTACGTGTTCGTGCCGAACACCAATGTGGAACGGCGCGATGCCTTTATTGCCGGCCTGATTGCTGCGGCGGCATTCGAAATCGCCAAGCGCGTCTTTGGCGCTTACGTCGCGCACATCCCGACCTACACGGCCGTCTACGGCGCGTTTGCCACGCTACCGATCTTCCTGACGTGGATCTACGTGAGCTGGCTGGTGACGTTGCTCGGCGCAACCATCGCGTCGACGCTGCCGATCATCCGCCAGGGTTACTGGCAACGACGCACGTTTCCGGGCAGTGAATTCTTCGATGCGCTGGGTGTTCTTCTGCTGCTGTATCGCGCCCGCGAACAGGCGCCACGTACGGTGGCCGAGCTTGATATCGGCCGGCGCCTGCAACTGGAAGCCGATTACCTGGTTGACCTGCTGACCAAGCTGAAGGCGCTGCATTTGATCGGCAAGCTGCAGCAGGATCGCGGCGAGACCCATTGGGCGCTGCTTTGCGATGCGCGCACAACCACGCTGCGACCGCTCTATGAAAGGCTGGTGTTGAATCTGCCACGCTTGCCGCGCACCGCGCTGGCACGCCATCTGGGTGACACGCGCGCGCTGGTCAGCCAACTGCAGAATCCTGCGCTCGACGCAACCTTGGAGAGCATTTTCACGACGGGCGAACGCGGCGTGGCAGCGGCCGCGCAGGCGGCTGCGGCGTCTGCAATGGCCACTGCCCGCGCCTGATGTTTCAGAACGGGATCTTGCCGGTCCAGATGTCGCGATACATCACCCAGTCGCCCATCAGGCTGTAAAACGGATGGCGAAACGTGGCGGGCCGGTTCTTCTCGAATCCGAAGTGCCCGACCCACGCGAACGCGTAACCGCTCACCGCCGCTCCCAGCAGCCACCACAGGTTGCCCGTAAGGACAAGCAGGATCAGGCATACCAGCGCCACCGTCGAGCCGGCAAAGTGCAAACGCCGGCAGGTGCGGTCCTGGTGCTCGCTCAGGTAGTACGGATAGAACTCGGCAAAGCTGCCGAAGCTGCGGGTGTCGGTGGTGGCCATAATGCGTCTCCGGGAGGCGACTGCGACTTATGCGGCGACCGGATCTCGTTCTCGCGCAAACGCAATCAGCGCGTCGAGTGTGCCGTCGGGGCATTCTCCCATGATCGCGTGGCCGCCTGGCAGCCCGACAACGCGGCTGCCGGTCAATCCTGCCGCAACCTGACGTCCAGCTTTCGCTGGGGTCATCTGGTCTTTCTCTCCCACGATGACGAGTGACGGGCACCGCACGGCGGCCATGGCTTCGGCGCCACGTGCATAGGCGTTGCAGGCGGCAAAATCCGTGTGGAAGACGGGCGCCTCGGTACCGCGTGCGATCCGTTCCATTAGCCGCTGGCTGCCGCCATGCATCCAGAAGCCCGGCCCAGGCGACGATGGCTTGTTTGCGAGGCTGGAATGCGACCACGTATTCACCATGTCAATGGCGCCAGCCGTGTTGTTGAGCGCCGCGTCGAGCAGCGCGTCTGACACCTTCATCGGCCAAGCCGTCGCCACCAGGGCGATGCGGCGCACGCGATTTGCGTACCGTGACGCGCACTCCAGCGCAATCAACGAGCCCATGCTGTGCCCGACGACGATGACTGGCTGCCCGACGCCAGCCGCGTGTACCAGCGCCATCACCCAGTCAGCCATGGCTTCCACCGTCTGCAGCGGGGCGCCGGCGCTGCGGCCGTGTCCGGGCAGATCCACCGCCAGTACGCTGAAGCCGTGGTGCGCAAACCAGCGCGTCTGCAGCCCCCAGACCGAATGGTCGTTCTGCGCTCCGTGCACGAACACGACGCACGGCAACTCGGCGTTGAACGGCTTGCCGCCGGTGTAGGCGTAGGCGCGCTCGCCTTGTACGGTCCATTCCATCAGCAGGCTCCCGTTGCGTTTGCGGCGGCTTTGCCCGGTGCGGCGGACATCGCGCGCTCGGCGGCTTTCAGGCCGCGCTTGAGATCGTCGATCAGGTCGTCGGCGTCTTCCAGGCCGATGGAAAGGCGGATCGTGCCTTCGCTGATACCGGCTGCGGCCAGCGCGTCGGCGTCCATGCGGAAGTGGGTCGTCGATGCGGGGTGGATGACCAGCGAGCGTGCATCGCCCACATTGGCGAGGTGCGAGAACAGGCCGAGCGACTCGATGAATTGCTGGCCGGCACGCCGGTCGCCGCGCAGGTCGAAGCTGAACACCGCACCGCTGCCGCGCGGCAGCAGGCGCTTGGCCAGCGCGTGATCGGGGTGCGATTCCAGCTCGGGGTAGGCGACCGACGCCACCATCGGGTGGCTTGCCAGGAAGGCTACGACCCGGCGGGCGTTGTCAACATGCCGCGCCATGCGCAGCGGCAGTGTCTCGATGCCTTGCAGCAGTTGCCACGCGGCCATCGGGTTCATGCAGGCACCGAAGTCGCGCAGGCCTTCGCGTCGCGCGCGCAGCAGGAAGGGTGCGACGGTGCTTTCCTCGGCAAACACCATGTCGTGGAAACCTGCGTACGGCTCGGTCAGCTCAGGGTGCTTGCCGGCGGCCACATAGTCGAATGTGCCCCCGTCCACCAGCACGCCGCCGATGGTCGTGCCGTGCCCACCCAGGAACTTGGTAGCCGAGTGGTAGACGAGGTCTGCGCCATGCGCGAACGGCTGCAGCAGCCACGGCGTGGTGAAGGTCGAATCGACCAGCAGCGGCACACCCGCGTCATGAGCAATTGATGCAATGGTCGGGATGTCCAGCACATCCAGCGCTGGGTTGCCGAGCGTCTCGCCAAACAGCAGCCGCGTGTTCGGGCGGATGGCCGCGCGCCAGCCATCGATGTCGCTGGGCTTGACGAAGGTCGTCTCAATGCCGAAGCGGCGCAGTGTGTAATGCAGCAGATTGTGCGAGCCGCCATACAGCGCCGAAGACGCGACGATATGCGAGCCGGCACCCATCAGCGTGACGATGGCCAGATGCAGCGCCGCCTGGCCCGAAGCCGTGGCGATGGCGCCTACGCCGTTTTCCAGCGCGGCCATGCGTTCCTCAAACACGGCAACGGTCGGGTTGGAGATGCGCGAATAGACGTGGCCTGCGCGTTCCATATTGAACAATGACGCCGCATGTTCGCTGTCGCGGAACACAAAGGACGTGCTCAGGTGAATGGGCGTGGCGCGCGCGCCGGTGGCCGGGTCTGGCGCGGCACCGGCATGCAGGGCCAGCGTGTCGAAGCGGGCTTTGGACATGGATTCAAGCACCCCGAAACGGAGCGGGAGCGGGTTTGGACGGGGCATGCTAGCACTGCTCCCTGTTGCAGCGCATTCCGGGCAAACGCCGAGCGGGCGCGGTTTTTGACAGGTTTTTTCTGCGCTGCATGCTTGTCGAAGCGATCCGGTTTGGGCTAGGATCGAAACACAACCATAACCACAACCCGCGCGCGGTCGCCCCCCGGCAGACCGGCACCCCGAACTCTGGGAGACGCAATATGAAAGTCAGCGACATCCTCCACGTGAAGGGCAACACGCTCTACACCGTGGCACCTGAAACCAAGCTCCAAGTGGCCGTGCAGACGATGGCGGAAAAAGACATCGGCTCGCTCGTGGTCATGGAGTACGGTGAACTGGTCGGCATGCTGACCTTCCGGGAAATCATCAAGGTTGTCGCCAAGAACCATGGTTCCGTGGGCGACGGCACCACCATCCGCAAGGTGATGGACGATCATCCCGTCACCTGCACGCCCGAAACCGAGGTCAACGAAGTGCGTCGCATCATGCTGGAGCACCATGTGCGCTACCTGCCCGTGCTCGACAGCCGCACGTTGATGGGCGTGATTTCCTTCTACGACGTGGCCAAAGCCGTGTTGGAAGATCAAAGTTTCGAAAACAAGATGCTCAAGGCGTACATTCGCGACTGGCCGGAAGAAAAGGCCAACGAAGACTGATCTGCGCGATCTCTTTACCGCATTCATGAAACCCGCCCGCCGTTGCGAGCGGGTTTTTTTGTTGAACCAACAGCCTCCTGCCGATGAGCCAATCGAGCCAGTTTTCCCTGCTGAAGCAGCGTCGTTTTGCACCGTTTTTCTGGACCCAGTTCCTGGGCGCGATGAACGACAACGTTTTCAAGGTGGCGTTTTCCTCGCTGGTCACGTACCACGCCGCGCTGTTCGGCAATGCTGACCCGGCCTCGGCGGCGTTTCTGATCTCTGCGATCTTTATTGCGCCGTTTGTGCTGCTATCGGCCACCAGCGGACAGATTGCCGATCGCATGGACAAGGCGCGGCTGATCCGATTGGTGAAGACGCTGGAAATCGCCATCATGGTGATCGGCTGTGCGGGTTTCGCGCTGCGCCACGTTGAACTGCTCTACCTGTGCACGTTCCTGATGGGCGTGCATTCGACGCTGTTCGGGCCGGTGAAGTACGCGTATCTGCCGCAGCATCTGCAATCGACGGAACTGGTGGGCGGCAACGGGCTGGTGGAAATGGGCACCTTCGTTGCCATCCTGATCGGCACCATCGGCGGTGGCGAGCTGGCCAATTACACGCGCAACGGCGAGCTGATCGGTCCGATGTTCACGGGCATCGCATGCATTGTCATTGCCGTGGCCGGCTGGCTGACCGCGCGTGGTGTGCCGGTGTCGCCGGCGTCGCAGCCGGACTTGCGCATCAACTGGAACCCGATCTCCGAGACCTGGCGAAACCTGAGGCTGGCGAGCAACCAGCGCGCGGTGTTCCTGAGCCTGATGGGCATTTCGTGGCTGTGGTTCGTGGGCGCGACGTTCCTCACGTCGTTCTTTGCCTTCGCGCGCAATGTGCTTGCTGGCGACCAGAACGTCGTGACGCTGCTGCTGGCGGTGTTTTCAGTCGGCATCGGATTGGGCTCGGTGCTGTGCGAAAAGCTCTCGGGGCGCAGGGTGGAAATCGGCTTGGTGCCGTTTGGCTCGATCGGCATGACGGTGTTTGCAGTGGATCTGTACTTTGCGTCGCACGCCGAGGCATTGGTTGCGCACGACGTGCTGACGGGCATTTCCGGCTTCCTGCAGAACCACCGTCATTGGCGCGTGCTGGCTGACCTGTTCCTGCTGGCAATGTTTGGCGGCTTCTACAGCGTGCCGTTGTACGCGTTGATCCAGAGCCGCTGCGAACCGACGCACCGCGCGCGCATCATTGCCGCCAACAACATCCTCAACGCGCTGTTCATGATCGCGTCAGCCGTGCTGGCGATGGTGCTCACGCGTGCCGGATTCACGATCCCGCAGTTGTTCCTCGTTACCGGCATCCTCAACGCCGTGGTGGCGATCTACATCTACACGCTGGTGCCGGAATTCCTGATCCGCTTTGTGATGTGGCTGCTGATCCATACCGTTTACCGCGTGAAGGTGGAGGGCTCGGAGCAGATTCCCGATGAAGGTCCATGCCTGCTGGTCTGCAACCACGTGAGCTTCGTCGATGCCGTGGTGGTGGGCGCGTTCGTGCGCCGGCCCGTTCGCTTCGTGATGGACCACCGCATCTTCAAGGTGCCAGTGCTGTCGTGGTTCTTCCGCACGGTCAAGGCGATTCCGATTGCGCCAATGCACGAAGACCCGGAGATGCTCCAGCGCGCCTACGACACGATTGCGGCGGCGCTGGCGGAAGGCGAGGTCGTCTGCATCTTCCCTGAAGGCAAGATCACCGCCACGGGCGAGATGAACCCGTTCAAGGAAGGCATGCGCCGCATCATCGAGCGCACACCTGTGCCGGTGGTGCCGATGGCGCTGCGCGGCCTCTGGGGCAGCTTTTTCTCGCGCAAGGGCGGGGCGGCGATGTCGCGGCCGTTCCGTCGCGGTTTCCTCAACAGGCTGGAGCTATGCATCGGCACGCCGGTGCCGGCGCATGCCGTATCGCCGGAAGCGATGCAGGCCGCCGTGCTGGCACTGCGTGGCGAGCGGCTCTAGCGCGTGGCGGGCCTCCGGACTTCGATACACTGCCGGTCGGCCTGCAATCGGCCTTCATGCGTTTTTTCTGACCTCCAACTCTCCCGTTACCTGCCATGAAACACGTTTCCCCGCTGCTGTGCGCTTCGTTGCTTGCCCTGGCTGCCGCTACCGCGCAAGCCGCATCGCCGGCATCTGAGACGCTGCCCTCCGGTGTGATCGTCCAGACGCTGACCAAGGGCACCGGCCCGTCGCCCAAGGCCAGCGACACGGTCAAGGTGCACTACCGTGGCACGCTCACCAACGGCACCGAGTTCGACAGCTCCTACAAGCGCGGTCAACCGATCTCGTTCCCGCTGAATCGCGTCATTCCCTGCTGGACCGAAGGCGTGCAGAAGATGCAGGTGGGCGGCAAGGCCAAGCTGACGTGCCCGGCAGCCACCGCTTACGGCGAACGCGGCGTGCCCGGCACGATTCCGCCCAATTCCACGCTGAACTTCGAGGTCGAACTGCTCGGTATCGGCGGCTGACCAAAGGGCCGATAGATCGGCCTTACAATAGCGTTTTCCCGATGTTTCGCGCCGCGGCAGTCGCGGCGCTTTCCCGAGCTCGATCATGTCTGGCAATACCCTGGGCCTGCTGTTTTCCGTCACCACCTTCGGCGAGTCGCATGGCCCGGCCATCGGCGCTGTCATCGACGGCTGCCCGCCCGGCATGACGCTGTCGGCAGAAGACATCCAGCCCGATCTGGATCGCCGCAAGCCCGGCACCTCGCGCCACGTCACGCAGCGCAAAGAAGAGGACCTCGTCGAGATCCTGTCCGGCGTGTACGAAGGCAAGACCACGGGCACCCCGATTTGCCTGCTGATCCGCAATACCGATCAGCGCAGCAAGGATTACAGCAACATCGCCGAGACCTTCCGTCCCGGTCACGCCGATTACACGTACTGGCACAAATACGGCGTCCGCGACCCGCGCGGCGGCGGCCGTTCTTCCGCACGTTTGACGGCGCCGACGGTGGCTGCAGGTGCCGTCGCCAAGAAGTGGCTGCGTGAGAAGTTCGGTATCGAAATCCACGGCTTCATGTCGCAGCTGGGCGATATTCACATCCCGTTCATGGACTGGAACGAGGTGCCGAACAACCCGTTCTTCGCGCCGAATGCCGAGATCGTTCCCGAGCTGGAAACCTACATGGATGCACTGCGCAAGGACGGCGATTCCGTCGGCGCGCGCATTGAAGTGGTGGCCACTGGCGTGCCGGTCGGCTGGGGTGAGCCGCTGTTCGATCGCCTGGATGCCGATATCGCGCACGCGATGATGGGCCTGAACGCGGTGAAGGGCGTTGAGATTGGCGCCGGGTTCCACGCAGTCAGCCAGCGCGGCTCCGAACATGGCGATGAGCTGACGCCGGAAGGCTTCGTCGGCAACAATGCCGGCGGCATCCTGGGTGGGATTTCGACGGGGCAGGACATCTCCGTGTCGCTGGCGATCAAGCCGACGTCGAGCATTCGCACGCCGCGCCGTTCGATCGACAAGGCGGGTGATCCGGCGGTGGTGGAAACGTTCGGTCGTCATGACCCGTGCGTTGGCATCCGTGCCACGCCGATCGCCGAAGCGCTGCTGGCGCTGGTGCTGATCGACCACGCGCTGCGCCATCGCGCGCAATGCGGCGATGTGTCGGTGCAGACGCCGGCCATCGCGGCAAAAGCTTCCTGAATCGATTCGCTCAGGCAACAAAAAAGACGGCTTCAAGCCGTCTTTTTTGTTGGGCGCTCGCCCGGTACTTACATGCCGACGTAGTTCGGCCCGCCGCCGCCTTCCGGCGTGACCCACACGATGTTCTGTGTCGGGTCCTTGATATCGCATGTCTTGCAATGCACGCAGTTCTGCGCGTTGATCTGCAGACGCTCGGTGCCTTCGTCGCTCTTGACGAACTCATACACGCCAGCCGGGCAGTAACGCTGCTCGGGGCCGGCAAACTGCGTCAGGTTGATGCGCGTCGGAACGGTCGGATCCTTCAGCGTCAGGTGGGCCGGCTGGTTCTCTTCGTGGTTCGTGTTCGAGATGAACACCGACGACAGGCGATCGAACGTGATCTTGCCGTCCGGCTTCGGATACTCGATCTTCGGGCATTCCGATGCCGGCTTGAGCGACTGGTTATCCGATTTCGTGCCGTGCAGCGTCCACGGCGGGTTGCTGACGCCAATCTTGGGCAGCAGCCATTGCTCGATGCCGGTCATGATCTTGCCCAGCGTCGGGCTCTTCTTGAACCACAGCTTGAAGTTGCGCGACTGGTCCAGTTCTTCCTTCAGCCAGCTCTGTTCGAAGGCGGCGGGGTAAGCCGACAGCTCGTCAGCGGAACGGCCGGCCGTCACGGCTTCGAACACGGCTTCACCGCACATCATGCCGCTCTTGATGGCCGCGTGGCTGCCCTTGATGCGTGCCGCGTTCAGATAACCGGCGTCGCAACCCACCAGCGCGCCACCCGGGAACACGGTTTTCGGCAGCGCTTGCGGCGTGCCGTTGTTGATGGCGCGGGCGCCGTAGCCGATGCGCTTGCCGCCCTCGATGTGCGCACGGATGGCCGGGTGGGCCTTCCAGCGCTGCATTTCTTCGAACGGGCTCATCCACGGGTTCTTGTAGTCCAGCCCGATCACGAAGCCGAGCGTGACCTTGTTGTCTTCCAGGTGATACAGGAAGCCGCCGCCAAAGGTGTCGCCTTCCATCGGCCAGCCAGCAGTGTGCACGACGAGGCCGGGTTTGGCCTTGGCCGGGTCGATCTCCCAGAGTTCCTTGATGCCGATGGCGAAGGTCTGCGGGTCTTTGCCGGCGTTGAGCTTGAACTTCTCCAGCAACTGGCGGCCCAGATGGCCGCGCGCGCCTTCCGCGAAGATGGTGTACTTGCCAAGTAGCTCCATACCGAGTTGGAAATTCTCGGTGGGCTCGCCGTCCTTGCCGATGCCCATGTTGCCGGTGGCAACGCCGCGCACAGCACCCTTGTCGTCGTAAAGCACTTCTGCGGCAGCAAAACCCGGGAAGATCTCCACGCCCAGCGCTTCGGCCTGCGTGGCCATCCACTTCACCACGTTCGATAGCGAGACGACGTAGCAGCCGTCATTGTGGAAGTTGCGCGGCACGAGCCAGTCGGGCGTACGCTTGGCGTCGGTCTCGCTCAGGAAGAGCACGTCGTCGCCGGTGACTGCCTGGTTGAGGGGGGCGCCGTCGGCCTTCCAGTTCGGGAGGAGTTCGTTGATGGCGCGCGGGTCCATCACCGCGCCCGAAAGAATGTGTGCACCCGGCTCGGAACCCTTCTCCAGCACGACAACGGACACGTCCTTGCCCGTCTCGGCAGCCAGTTGCTTGATGCGAATCGCAGTCGCCAGGCCGGCGGGGCCGCCGCCAACGACAACGACGTCATACTCCATGGACTCTCGCGGGCCGTATTGTTCGAGGAGCTGTTGCTGGTTCATAAGTGTCTCTTCGCTTGTAGGGCGTTTGCTTATTGGTATGACGGATTGCTGCATTAGAATTTTCCGCATTGTCCGGGACACGCCCGGATGCGGCAAGGGAAATTTCTGAACGATCGTTCGATTTTTTGCTAAGCTGCGCCCAAATCACATGCCGGTGCTGCTTCGGAGCAGCCCGGCGCATGTCGAACCAACACACGGGGAACACGCATCATGGGTTTGTCGATCAATTTGGAAGGCAAGGTCGCGCTGATCACGGGCGCGTCAAGTGGCCTGGGCGCGCGTTTCGCGCACACGCTGGCGGCCGCTGGCGCAAAGGTCGTGCTGGCCTCGCGCCGTGTCGAGCGCCTGAAAGAACTGCGTGCCGACATCGAATCGAAGGGCGGCAGCGCCCACGTCATCCGGCTGGACGTGACTGATCCGGACAGCATCCGATCGGCCATCGCCCACGCTGAAACCGAAGCCGGCACGATCGACATCCTGGTCAACAATTCGGGCGTTTCAACCACGCAGCGCATGGTGGACGTTACGCCGGACGACTTCGATTTCGTATTCGATACCAACACGCGCGGCGCCTTCTTTGTGGCGCAGGAAACGGCCAAGCGCATGATTGCGCGGGCCAAGGGCGCCGAGAAGAACGGCTCGCCGCTGCCGCAGTCGCGCATCGTCAACATCGCATCGGTGGCTGGGCTGAAAGTGCTGTCGCAGATTGGCGTGTATTGCATGAGCAAGGCGGCCGTGGTGCACATGACCAAGGCCATGGCGCTGGAGTGGGGGCGTTATGGCATCAATACCAACGCGATTTGCCCGGGGTATATCGATACCGAAATCAATCATCATCATTGGGAAACCGAGCCTGGCCAGAAGCTGGTGCAGATGCTGCCGCGCAAGCGCGTCGGTAAGCCGGAAGACCTGGATGGGCTGATTCTGCTGCTGGCGTCGGATCAGTCGGACTTCATCAACGGTGCCGTTATCAACGCCGACGACGGCATGGTGTAAGGCGCTGGGGCTTAGTGCCCCATCAGCCGCTGCACAAGTTCGAGCGAGGTGTTGGCGGCGTACTTCTTCATCAACCGCGCGCGGTAGATTTCGACCGTGCGCGGGCTGATTTCCAACTGCTTGCCGATCTGTTTGCTGGTTTTGCCCTCGACCAGTTGCGCGGCGATGTCGCGTTCGCGCGGCGTGAGCGCTGCTGTAACAGGGCGATGCGCAGACAGATCTTCGAACGTCCAGATGCCTTCGCCCAGCGGCTTGGCGCGGTCGAGCGCCCGGCCCGTGACGTGGCACCAGAACAGCTCGCCATTGGCGCGCTTCATGATGCGTTCGTCCGAATAGCTGCCGCGCGCATTCATGACGGGGATGATGCGCGCGCCGGTGCGCTCGTATTCGTCGTGCGTTGGATAAAGCAGCTCGAAGGACTGCCCGATCATTGTCGTGCGTGCGTGGCCGAAGATGCGGGCGGCTTCGTCGTTGACGTCGAGCATCACCCGCTCGCGGGACATCACCATGCCGACAGGGGCAAGCTGGAACGCAGTTTGGTAGTCGAGGGCGGGCATATGTATTCGTACGTATTGCTGCGTCGCGCGACGCTTGCGTATTCTCGCCAGATTGTATCGTTACTATTTTCCGGCGCTGCATCGCACAAACCCCAACTGTGTGATCGGTCAAAACCCTGCCGGATTTGTTGGACCACCAAGGAAGGAGCACGCATGAACAAAATCTTCGCCAGCGCGAGCGAGGCGCTCGCGGGCGTCGTCAAGGACGGCCAGACCATCGCCGTGGGCGGCTTCGGCCTGTGCGGCATTCCGGAAGCGCTGATTGCCGCACTGCGCGATTCGGGCGTCAAGGGCCTGACATGCATCTCCAACAACGCGGGCGTTGACGGCTTTGGCCTGGGCCTGCTGCTGGAAACGCGCCAGATCAAGAAAATGATTTCGTCCTATGTGGGCGAGAACAAGGAGTTCGAGCGCCAGTACCTGGCTGGTGAGCTCGAGCTGGAATTCACGCCGCAAGGCACGCTGGCAGAAAAGCTGCGCGCGGGTGGCGCCGGCATCCCGGCATTCTTCACCAAGACCGGCGTCGGCACGCTGGTAGCCGAGGGCAAGGAGCTGCGCGAGTTTGACGGCGAGACGTACGTCATGGAGCGCTCGCTGGTGCCCGACGTGGCGCTGGTGAAGGCGCAGGTGGCCGACAAGTCCGGCAACCTGCGTTTCAACCTGACCGCGCGCAACTTCAACCCGGCTGCGGCCACCGCCGGCAAGATCTGCATCGTCGAAGTCGAAGAGATCGTTGAAGTGGGCGATTTGGCACCGGACGACATTCATCTGCCGGGCATCTACGTGCACCGCATGGTGCTCAATGCCACGCCCGAGAAGCGCATCGAAAAGCGCACCATCCGAGCAGCCAACTAAGGAGACCGACATGGCCTGGACACAAGACCAAATGGCGGCGCGCGCTGCCCAGGAGTTGCAAGACGGCTTCTACGTCAACCTCGGCATCGGCATCCCGACACTGGTTGCCAACCACACCGGCGACAAGGAAGTCTGGCTGCAAAGCGAAAACGGCATGCTCGGTATCGGCCCGTTCCCCACGGAAGACGAAGTTGACGCCGACCTGATCAACGCGGGCAAGCAGACCGTGACCACACTGCCCGGCAGCGCCATCTTCGGCAGCGACCAGAGCTTTGCGATGATTCGCGGCGGCAAGATCAACTTGTCGATTCTCGGCGCGATGCAGGTGAGCGAAACGGGCGACCTCGCCAACTGGATGATTCCCGGCAAGATGGTCAAGGGCATGGGCGGCGCAATGGACCTCGTGGCCGGCGTCAAGCGCGTGATCGTGCTGATGGAGCACACCGCCAAGAAGAAGGACGGCACCGAAGACCTGAAGCTGCTGCCCAAGTGCACGCTGCCGCTGACGGGTGTGGGCGTGGTGGATCGCATCATTACGGACCTTGGCGTGATCGATGTGACCGAGCAGGGCCTGAAGCTGATCGAAACCGCGCCGGGTGTTTCGCGCGAAGACATCCAGGCCAAGACTGGTGTCAATCTGCTGTAATCGCTGACCTCCGGAGACACGTATGCTGCAAGGGAAAACCGCCCTCGTTACGGGCTCGACCAGCGGGATCGGTCTGGGTATCGCCTGTTCGCTGGCCGCGCAGGGCGCCAATATCATCATGAACGGCTTTGGCGATGTGGAAGCGCCCAAGGCGCAGATCGCGGCGGCAGGCAAGAACGCCATCCGTATCGGATACCACGGCGCCGACATGAGCAAGCCGGCTGAGATCGAGGCAATGTTCGCCTATGCCGACGCGGAGTTCGGCGGCGTGGACATCCTCGTCAACAACGCCGGCATCCAGTACGTGGCCAACGTCGAGGATTTCCCGACAGAGCGCTGGGATGCCATCATTGCCATCAACCTCACCTCGGCTTTCCACACGACGCGGCTTGCTGTGCCGGGCATGAAGCGCAAAAACTGGGGTCGCATCATCAATATCGCGTCAGCGCATGGCTTGGTGGCATCGGCGCAGAAGTCGGCGTATGTGGCGGCCAAGCACGGTATCGTCGGGTTCACCAAATCGGTGGCGCTGGAGACGGCGCAGACGGGCATCACGTCCAACGCGATCTGTCCGGGCTGGGTGCTGACGCCCCTGGTGCAGAAGCAGATCGACGCGCGTGCTGAGAAGGATGGCCTGTCCGCGCTCGAAGCGAAGAAGGATCTGCTGATGGAAAAGCAGCCTTCGGGCGAGTTCGTTACGCCCGATCAACTTGGCGCGCTAGCGGTGTTCCTGTGCAGCGATGCGGCGGAGCAAGTGCGCGGCGTCGCGTGGAACATGGATGGTGGCTGGGTCGCGCAGTAAGCCGATCTGCTTCTGAAAAAGCCTCGCTCCGGCGGGGCTTTTTTGTTTTTGATGACAGCGCATGTCTGCTGCGCCGCCGCATGCCTGCGGGGCCGCGTACAATCAGGCTTCGCTGTCTCCGTCATTCACGTGTAGGAGTTGTTCATGCCAGTTTCGCCGCGCCTTGCCTTCGTGCAATGCCTGAGCCCGTCCGGCTTGCATCGGATGGCGTATCACGAGTGGGGCGACTCGCAGAATCCGCGTGTGCTGGTTTGCGTGCATGGCCTGTCGCGCACGGGGCGTGATTTCGACGTGCTGGCGCAGGCGCTGTGCAATGACTATCGCGTGATCTGCCCCGATGTGGTGGGCCGCGGGCGCTCCGATTGGCTGGCCGATCCGAAGGGTTATGTGCTGCCGCAGTACGCGTCCGACATGGTCACGCTGCTCGCGCGCGTAAATGCGGAGTCCGTCGATTGGTTCGGTACCTCGATGGGCGGCCTGATCGGCATCGGCTTGGCAGGCTTGCCGAAATCGCCGATTCGCAAGCTGCTGCTCAACGATGTGGGCCCGCGCGTGACGGAATCGTCGTTGACGCGCATCGGTGCTTACCTGGGCCTGAACGTCCGCTTCAAGACCTTTGATGAAGGGCTGACGTACCTCAAGACAATCAGCGCTTCATTTGGTCCCCACACGCCGGAGCAATGGCGTGAACTGAATACCGCGATCCTGAAACCCCAGGGCGGCGAATGGATTCTGCATTACGATCCGCGCCTGGCTGAGCCATTCAAGAACACCACGCCGGAAATGATCGCCGCTGGCGAAGCTACGCTGTGGAAACTGTTCGAGGCGATTCCTGGCGAGGTGTTGGTGGTGCGCGGCGCGCATTCCGATTTGCTGACGCGCGAGACCGTCGAGGCCATGATGCAACGCGGCCAACATGTGAACACGGTGGAAATTCCCGATGTGGGCCATGCGCCGACTTTCATCCAGCCGGATCAGGTGGCGATCGCCCGCAAATTCTTTCTCGGTCAATGACCGGTTGCTTGACCTTATTCGATTTGCAAGATGAGCACTGAACTGAAGCGTTACAACGTCGAACATCGCTATTCCGACGCAGCTGTCTACAACGGCGTCGTCTATGTGGCAGGCCAGGTGCCTGAGACCACGCTCGACGCCGGCATTGCCGAGCAGACGGTGGAAGTGCTCGCCATCATCGATCGCGTGCTGGCCGCCAACGGCAGCGACAAGACGCGCATCCTGATGTGCCAGATCTTCCTGAAAGACATCGGCGAGATTGGCGAGATGAATAAGGTGTGGGACCAATGGGTCGCCGCCGATTCCAAGAACTCGCCGCCGCGCGCCACCGTTGAGGCTGCGCTGGCCAATCCGAAGTACCGCATCGAAATCGTCGTGACGGCCGCACAGAAAAGCTGAGCCCGTCGCGCAACAGGCCAGACGCAAGCAGGACGCATCATGGAGAACAAGACCGAACGGCCGGCCGAGGGGTCCGGATCGGCGGCAGAGCAGGTCGCACGAGCGATCGAATATCTCGCGGCCAACGCCGTAGACAGCGTCACGCTGACCGGCGAGCCGCTGGAGTCGCACGCGCGCGGCACGATCGCTATTCTTGAAGGGCTGCGTGTCGATACGCCGTCGTTGCAGGCCGCAGCGCTGTTTCTGTTGCCCACGCTGGCAATGGACAACGAAAAGGCGCTCGAGCCCGCGTTCGGTGCCGAGGTTGTCAAGCTCGTGCACGACGTGCGGCAACTGCTGCGCATTGGCGCGATTGCCGGTCTCGCCAGCCCGACCGATGCCGGCATCACGCGCAAGAACGAAGCCGAAGCGCGCCGCGCGCAAGTCGAGGCATTGCGCAAGATGTTGCTGGCTTTCGCGCAGGATATTCGCGTGGTGCTGATCCGGCTGGCGTCGCGGCTGCAATCACTGCGCTGGCTTGCGCAGACGAAGCGCTCGGCGCCGGAGGGCATGGCGCGCGAGACGCTGGATATCTACGCGCCGCTCGCAAACCGTCTGGGCATCTGGCAGCTGAAGTGGGAGCTTGAAGACCTCGGTTTCCGCTTTGAGGATCCCGATACCTACAAGCGCATCGCCCGCCTGCTGGACGAAAAGCGCATCGAGCGCGAGAAGTTCATCGGCCAGGCCATCGAGCAACTCCAAAAGACCTTGCACGATGCCGGCATTCAGGCGGAGGTCAGCGGGCGGCCCAAGCACATCTACAGCATCTGGAAGAAGATGCGCGGCAAGGAACTCGACTTTGCCGATCTGTACGATGTGCGAGCCTTCCGCGTCATCGTCGACGACATCAAGGATTGCTATACGGTGCTCGGTTTCGTGCACCACATGTGGCAGCCGATCCCGAAGGAGTTTGACGACTACATCTCGCGCCCGAAAGCTAACGGCTACATGTCGCTGCACACAGTGGTGATCGGCGACGACGGCCGCGCGCTCGAGGTGCAGATCCGCACGCGCGAGATGCACCACTTTGCCGAGTACGGCGTGGCCGCGCACTGGCGCTACAAGGAGGCGGGCAACAAGGGCTATGCCGGCCAGTTCTCCGCCAGCGAGCGCTACGACGAGAAAATCGCCTGGCTTCGCCAATTGCTCGCCTGGAAGGATGACGCCGAGCACATCGTCGCGCACGAGGATTCCCCGTGGGAGCAACTCAAGCACACCGAGCTGGATGATCACATCTATGTGCTGACGCCGCAGGCGCGCGTGATCGCGTTGCCGCAAGGCGCGACGCCGGTCGACTTCGCTTATTACCTGCACAGCGATCTCGGCCACCGCTGCCGCGGCGCGCGCGTCGACGGCACGATGGTGCCGCTGAATACGCCGCTCAAGAACGGCCAGACTGTCGAGATCGTCACCGTCAAGCAGGGCGGGCCGTCGCGCGATTGGCTGAACGCCGAGCTGCACTATCTCGTCAGCCCGCGTGCCCGCACGAAAGTGCGCGCGTGGTTCAACGCGATGGAGTTGGAAGAGACGCTTGCGCAGGGCCGTGCGCTCATCGACAAGACGCTGCAACGCGAAGGCAAGACCGCCGTCAACCTGGAAGAGCTGGCCGCCAAGCTCGGCTACAAGACGCCGGACGATCTCTACGCTGTGGTCGCCAAGGACGAGCTGAGCCTGCGTCGCATCGAGGCAGTTTTGCGCTCTGATGGGGCACCGCCGCCCGCGCCCGTCGACGACGAAGCGGCCATTACCAAGAAGAGCCGCGCCACCAGCGTGGCTCGTGGCGCCAAGAGCGGCGTATTGGTGGTGGGCGTCGACTCACTCCTTACGCAGATGTCGCGCTGCTGCAAGCCGGCGCCGCCCGATCCTATCGTCGGCTTTGTCACGCGTGGCCGCGGTGTCTCGATCCACCGTCAGAGTTGCGCGACGTTTCAGCAGTTGGCTGCCCGTGCTCCTGGCCGCGTGATCCAGACGGAGTGGGGCCAACGCAGCGATTCGGTCTATCCGATCGACATCCAGGTCGAGGCCCTGGACCGGCAGGGCTTGTTGCGCGACATTTCGGAAATTCTCTCGCGCGAGAAGATCAACGTGACCGGCGTGCGCACGCTGTCGAGCAAGGGCGTCGCAAAAATGCAGTTCACCGCGGAGGTGTCAGAGGCGACACAACTGCAGCGCGCGCTGACTTTGATCGAAGAAGTGCCGGGGGTATTGACAGCCCGAAGGAAGTGACGGTATAGTTTTGTTCTTCGGCAGGCTCGTAGCTCAGCTGGTTAGAGCACCACCTTGACATGGTGGGGGTCGTTGGTTCGAGTCCAATCGAGCCTACCAACGCATTTAGCAGGGCGCGTCGGGTAGGGTGTCCAAGCCGTCATCCTCGCAATTCCCGGGTTTGTCCCGTACAACTGAACACAAGGCGAAATATGATTCAGGCACCGCGAACTACAACCGCTTCGGAGCGACAGTAGTCAAGGTGCGTTTTTCGCCCTTTGCGGTCTGCCCAAGCGGTAGATGACGCAAATGAAAACGCGGCCTTGGCCGCGTTTTTTTTCGTCCGCAGTTTCGTGTCACGCGTGGCGATCAAGCTGAAAGCGCTTCGAAGCATTCGATTCGACAACCTGCTGCGCTGACTTGGCGTGGCGCACGACAGAATAACGACCGCTGTGCATCTCTGAAACCTGAAATGCGCAACGGTGACTCCACAGGAGCAAGCATGATCGCAATCACGTTGCCGGATGGTTCCCGGCGTGAGTTTCCCGGCCCGGTGACGGTCGCAGACGTGGCGCAAAGCATCGGTGCAGGCCTGGCCAAGGCAGCCCTTGCGGGCCGCGTGGACGGCCAGATGGTCGACACGAGCTACACGATCGACCGCGATGCCAAGCTCGCCATCATCACCGACAAGGACTCCGACGGCGTCGACGTGATCCGTCACTCTACGGCCCACTTGCTGGCTTACGCCGTCAAGGAGTTGTACCCGGACGCGCAGGTCACCATCGGCCCGGTCATCGAGAACGGTTTCTACTACGACTTCGCCTACAAGCGCCCCTTCACGCCCGAAGACCTCGTCGCCATCGAAAAGAAGATGACGGAGCTCGCCAAGAAGGACGAGAAGGTCACGCGTGAAGTGCTGAGCCGCGACGAAGCCGTCAAGCTGTTCCAAGGCATGGGCGAAAAGTACAAGGCCGAGATCATTGCCTCCATTCCTGAGGATCAGGAAATTGGTCTGTACCGCGAAGGCAATTTCGTTGATCTCTGCCGCGGCCCGCACGTGCCGTCCACGGGCAAACTCAAGGTCTTCAAGCTGATGAAGGTGGCTGGCGCCTACTGGCGCGGCGACCACAACAACGAGATGCTCCAGCGCATCTATGGCACGGCCTGGGCCAAGAAGGAAGACCAGGAAGCCTACCTGCACATGCTGGAGGAGGCCGAAAAGCGCGACCATCGCAAGCTCGGCCGTGAGCTGGACCTCTTCCATATCGACGAATACTCGCCCGGCACGGTGTTCTGGCATCCGAAGGGCTGGACGCTCTGGCAGGAGATCGAGCAGTACATGCGCCGTGTGTATCGCGAGAACGGCTACCAGGAGGTGAAGGGTCCGCAGATTCTCGACAAGACGTTGTGGGAGAAGACCGGCCACTGGGACAAGTACCGCGAGAACATGTTCATCACGGAATCGGAAAAGCGCGAATACGCGCTCAAGCCGATGAACTGCCCTGGCCACATCCTCATCTACAAACAGGGGATCAAGAGCTATCGCGATCTGCCGCTGCGCTTCGGTGAATTCGGTGCCTGCCACCGCAACGAGCCTTCGGGCGGCTTGCACGGCATCATGCGCGTGCGCGGCTTCACGCAGGACGATGGTCACATCTTCTGTACTGAAGACATGATTCAGGCCGAAGTGACGGCATTTACGACGCTGCTCCAGAAGGTCTACAAAGATTTCGGCTTTACCGAGATTCTTTACAAGCTATCGACGCGGCCGGACAAGCGCATCGGCACCGAAGAAAGCTGGGATCGCGCCGAAGCCGCGTTGGCCGAAGGTTTGCGTGCCTCGGGTTGCGAGTTCGAGTATCTGCCAGGCGAGGGTGCGTTCTACGGTCCGAAGATCGAATATGTGCTTAAGGATGCGCTTGGTCGTCAATGGCAATGCGGCACGATTCAGGTCGACCCGAACCTGCCGGAGCGCCTGGATGCTGAATTTGTCGGCGAAGACGGCGCGCGCCATCGCCCGATCATGCTGCACCGAGCTATCGTTGGCAGCCTCGAGCGCTTTATCGGTATCTTGATCGAGCAATATGCCGGAGCGCTGCCGACGTGGCTTTCCCCGGTGCAGGTTGCGGTGCTCAGCATCACCGATTCGCACGCCGAGTACGCACAATCCGTTGCGCAATCCCTGCAAAAACAAGGATTTAGGGCGGTCGTCGATTTGCGGAATGAGAAGATTGGGTATAAAATCCGCGAGCATTCCGTCCAGAAGGTCCCATACCAGATCGTGGTTGGCGACAAAGAACGGGATGAAAATCAGGTGGCCGTGCGTGCCCGTGGCAACGTCGATCTAGGCTCCATGCCGGTGTCGGCGTTCGTTGAGCGACTGCAGAACGATCTCGCCAACAAGTCATGAGCTGGGCACGGCCTGTTTTTTTGATTCTTCGAGGACATCAACATCGCTACTGACAAATCTTCTCACCGCCTCAACCGCGAGATCACCGCGCCGGAAGTCCGGCTAACCGGGGTTGATAATGAGGCGCTCGGCATCGTCAAACTGTTCGACGCGCTGCGTCTGGCAGAAGAGAAGGACGTCGACTTGGTCGAGATCGCGCCGACTGCAACGCCGCCAGTCTGCCGCCTGATGGACTATGGCAAGTTTAGGTATTCGGAGCAGAAGAAGGCTCACGAGGCCAAGCTGAAGCAGAAGGTCATCCAGGTGAAGGAAGTCAAATTCCGCCCTGGTACCGACGACAACGACTACGGCGTCAAGCTGCGCAACGCAACGCGCTTCCTTGAGGATGGCGACCGGGTAAAGGTTACCTTGCGCTTCCGCGGCCGCGAAATGGCTCACCAGGAACTCGGCATGCGTGTGCTGGAGCGTATCAAGTCTGACCTGGAGGAATTCGGTCAGGTTGAGCAGATGCCGAAGATGGAAGGTCGCCAGGCAGTGATGATGTTGGCGCCCAAGAAGAAAAAGTAATGCAGTGGCGGTCGGGCGATTCCGACCGCGCTGAGCAGGTTCCAGACGGAAACGTCGGAAGACGCGGCAGGTGTCAAAGCCTGCCGCGATACAACAAGTGAGCCCGGGTCTTGCAAGTGTCGGCGCCAGCCGTCCACCTGGCTTCATGTCAAAAACGGAGTTGTTCCATGCCGAAGATGAAGACGAAGAAAAGCGCCTCCAAGCGCTTTACTGCCCGTCCTGGTGGCACGATCAAACGTGGCCAAGCCTTCAAGCGTCACATCCTGACCAAGAAGACCACCAAGAACAAGCGTCACCTGCGCGGTACCGAGGGCGTCCATGAGACGAACCTGAAGTCCGTTCGCGCAATGATGCCGTACGCCTAACCCTAACTAACTACGAAAGGAGCATTTCATGCCTCGAGTAAAACGTGGGGTCACAGCGCGGGCCCGTCATAAGAAGGTTATCAGCGCAGCCAAGGGTTACCGCGGCCGCCGCAATAACGTCTATCGCATCGCCAAGCAGGCGGTCATGCGTGCTGGCCAGTACGCTTACCGCGATCGTCGCAACAAGAAGCGCGTGTTCCGCGCTCTCTGGATTGCACGTATCAACGCAGGCGCACGCGAGCATGGTCTGACCTACAGCAAGTTCATGAACGGCCTGAAGAAGGCGTCCATCGAGCTGGACCGCAAGGTGCTGTCGGACATGGCTATTCACGACAAGGTGGCTTTTGCTGCCATCGTGAACCAGGTGAAAGCCAACGTCGCCTGAATTGGATTGGCCGGGCAGGCCGCTGGAATTGCCCAGTAAGTTTGCCGGCTGATCACCCTGACGGGGCTCTCACCGAGCCCCGTTTTTTATTCCGCGCATTTCGCGGACCCGAATCACCCCGAATTTTTTCGCTCGCCTTCCCATGTCACTGGATCTGGATCAAGTCGTCGTCGATGCCCAAAACGCGTTTGCCTCCGTGGAGGACAACGCCTCGCTGGAAAACGAGAAGGCGCGCTTTCTCGGTAAGTCCGGCGTGCTGACCGACTTGCTCAAAGGCTTGGGCAAGCTCGATCCGGAGACGCGCAAATCCGAGGGCGCGCGCATCAACCAAGCCAAGAGCCGTGTTGAGGAGGCGTTGAACGCCCGCCGCCAGGCGCTGGCCGATGCGCTGATGAACGCACGCCTTGCAGCCGAGGCGATCGACGTAACGCTGCCAGGCCGCGATGTGGCCGAGGGCAGTCTGCACCCGGTGATGAATACCTGGGAGCGGGTCGCCAAGATTTTCGGTTCGATCGGTTTCGATGTGGCTGACGGCCCCGAAATCGAATCGGACTGGATGAACTTCACGGCGCTGAACAACCCGGACAACCATCCGGCGCGCTCGATGCAGGACACGTTCTACATCGACGGTCGAGACAGCGAAGACAAGCTCCTGCTGCTGCGCACGCACACCAGCCCGATGCAGGTGCGCTATGCCCGCATGCACGTCGAGAAGTACAAGCACCTCGATCGCATCCCGCCGATCAAGGTGATAGCCCCGGGCCGCACGTACCGCGTCGACAGCGATGCCACGCACTCGCCGATGTTCCATCAGGTCGAAGGCCTCTGGATTGCAGACAACATCAGCTTTGCTGATCTGAAGGGCGTCTATACCGATTTCCTGCGCAATTTCTTCGAGCGCGACGACATCCAGGTGCGTTTCCGCCCGTCGTATTTCCCGTTCACCGAGCCGTCGGCCGAGATCGACATGGCATTCGGCAACGGCAAATGGCTGGAGATTTCCGGTTCCGGCCAGGTGCACCCGACCGTGGTACGCAACATGGGTCTGGACCCTGAGCGCTACATCGGCTTTGCGTTCGGCTCCGGCCTGGAGCGCCTGACGATGCTGCGTTATGGCATCAACGACCTGCGCCTGTTCTTCGAGGGCGACGTGCGTTTCCTGCGTCAGTTCGCATAAACGCCGTTTGCTGTTTTGTCGCCCCGTTAATCGAATTCTCTTTCCTGTCGCGCCATGCAATTTCCGGAATCCTGGCTTCGCAGTTTCGTCAATCCGTCGATCACCACGGATGAACTCTCCCATCGCCTGACGATGGCTGGCCTCGAAGTGGAAGAGGTCGACCCCGTTGCGCCGCCGTTCTCGCAGATCGTTGTCGGCCATGTGGTCGAGGTGAACAAGCACCCGGATGCCGATCGCCTTAACGTGTGTAAGGTCGATGCGGGTACGGGCGAGTTGCTGCAGATCGTCTGCGGCGCGCCGAACGTGTCGGTCGGCATCAAGGTGCCGTGCGCGATGGTTGGCGCCGAGCTGCCGCCTGGCGAGGATGGCAAGCCGTTCAAGATCAAGATCGGCAAGCTGCGTGGCGTGGAGAGCTACGGCATGCTGTGTTCGGCGCGCGAGCTGAAGCTGTCGGAAGACCACGGCGGCCTCCTGATCCTGCCGGAAGACACGCCGGTGGGCGAAGACATCCGCAAGGTGCTCGATCTGGACGACCAGATCTTCATCATCAAACTCACGCCCAACAAGGCGGACTGCCTGTCGATCCACGGCGTGGCACGTGAAGTTTCCGCTCTGACGGGCGCGCCGATCACCATGCCGTCGATGGCACCCGTTGCGGTGGCGCTGGCTGACAAGCTGCCCGTCAAGGTTGAGGCACCGGACCTGTGCGGTCGCTTTTCTGGTCGCATCATCCGCGGCGTGAACGCCCACGCGAAGACGCCGGCCTGGATGGTCTCGCGCATCGAGCGCGCAGGTATGCGCAGCGTGTCGGCGCTGGTCGATATCTCGAACTACGTGATGCTGGAGCTGGGCCGTCCGTCGCACGTGTTTGATCTGGACAAGATCCACGGTGGCCTGACGGTGCGTTGGGGCAAGGCCGGCGAAGCGCTGAAGCTGCTCAATGGCGACACCATCACCGTCGACGAAAAGGTCGGCGTGATCTCGGACGAGCAGGCCATCGAAAGCCTCGCCGGCATCATGGGCGGTGACAAGACGGCCGTCACGCTCGATACACAGAACATCTACGTCGAAGCCGCATTCTGGTGGCCGGAAGCCATCCAGGGCCGTGCACGCCGCTACAACTTCTCGACCGATGCCGGTCATCGCTTCGAGCGCGGCGTTGATTACGCGACCACCGTTGAACACATCGAACGCATCAGTGCCCTGATCCTGGAAATCTGCGGCGGCCAAGCTGGCCCGATCGACGATCAGATCGTCAATCTGCCTAAGCGCGAACCGGTGCGCATGCGTGTCGCACGTGCTGCGCGTGTGCTCGGTATTCCGCTGTCGCACGACGTTGTGTCGGACGTGTTCAAGCGGCTCGGCCTCACGTTCAGCGTGGACGGCGACGTGTTTATCGTCGAACCGCCGTCGTATCGCTTCGATCTCGAAATCGAGGAAGACCTGATCGAAGAAGTCGCTCGCATCTACGGTTTCGAGCAGATTCCCGCCAAGCCGCCGGTGGCCGAGAGCGCGATGCGCCCGACCGACGAGGCGCGTCGCACGATGCACGACGTGCGTCATGCCGTGGCCGCGCGCGATTACCACGAGGTCGTCAACTTCGCCTTTGTCGAGACCGAATGGGAAGCCGACTTTGCTGGCAACACCAACCCGATTCCGCTACTGAACCCGATTGCCAGCCAGTACTCGGTGATGCGCGGCACGCTCATCGGCGGTTTGCTGGACAAGGTGCGCTACAACCTGAATCGCAAGGCTTCGCGCGTGCGCATGTTCGAGGTGGGACGTGTGTTCCACCGCGATGCGAATGTCGCGGACGGTGGTCTGTCGATCGCCGGCTATGCCCAGCCGATGATGGCGGGCGGCATTGCGTATGGTCCGTCGAAGGAAGAGCAGTGGGGCGTGCAGACCCGTCCGGTCGATTTCTTCGATGTGAAGGGCGATGTCGAGTCGCTGCTGTGGCCGCTGCAGGCGCGTTTCGAGCGCGCCGAACATCCCGCGCTGCATCCGGGACGCTCCGCGCGCGTGGTGCTGAATGGCCGCGCCATCGGCTGGATCGGTGAACTGCACCCGCGTTGGCTGCAGAAGTACGATCTGGCGACTGCGCCGGTGGTGTGGGAGGTGGAGCTCGATGCCATCACTGCGGTGGGCCTGCCCAAGTATCGTGAAGTGCCACGTGTGCCGGCCGTGACGCGCGACATCGCGCTGGTTGTGCGCCAAGATGTAGCGGTGCAGGATCTGGTCGACACGTTCGAGAAAGCGGCTGTCGGCACCCCGTGGCAGCGTTATCTGCAGGGCGTTGTGCTGTTCGATGAGTTCCGTCCGAAGGCCGCCACGGCTACCATTGGGGCGCAGGAGAAAAGCCTTGCCTTCAGAATTACGTTGCAAGATACTGACAGCACCCTTCAGGACGACATTGTCGAGGCCGCCACACAGCAACTGATTCGAGCGGCCGGCGATGCATTCGGCGCGCGCCTGCGCGCCTGACGTCTCAGACGTCCGCACTGCGCTAGAGACAGCTCGAACGAACCTCCGCATTCGGATCGAATACGCTAAGCGAATCCTATGAACGATCAACACGCGCCAGCGTTGGCGGCATCCTTGGGCGACTCGCTCGGTTCTTCTTCGGCAGCATTGGCCGACGCACGTGATGCGCGCGGTCAGGACGTGCCGACGCTTACGAAGGCCGAGCTTGCCGAGATGCTGTTCGAGCAGGTCGGCTTGAACAAGCGTGAGTCGAAGGACATGGTCGAGGCATTTTTCGACGTGATTCGCGAGGCGCTCGAACAGGGCGACAGTGTCAAGCTGTCCGGCTTCGGTAACTTCCAGTTGCGCGACAAGCCGCAGCGTCCGGGCCGAAATCCAAAGACGGGGGAGATCATCCCCATTACCGCGCGTCGCGTTGTTACGTTCCATGCGAGCCAGAAGCTCAAGGCGCTCGTTGAAGAGCGCGTCGAGCCGCTGCCGGTCGATGTCGCGTAATTCTGCTGCGTGATCTCGTTCAGCCGTCTGTTCAATCCGTTTCTTTCGCCAGCCCTGTAGTTCCGCCCTGTATGGCCGCCGATAAACACACGGAGCGGGTCAACCTGCCGCCGATTCCTGCCAAACGCTACTTCACCATTGGGGAAGTGAGCGACCTGTGCGCCGTCAAGCCGCACGTGCTGCGCTATTGGGAGCAGGAGTTCACGCAGCTCAAGCCCGTCAAGCGACGCGGTAATCGGCGTTACTACCAGCATCATGAAGTGCTGCTGATCCGGCGTATTCGCGAGTTGCTGTACGAGCAGGGCTTCACGATCAATGGCGCGCGGAACCGGCTGGACGAGTTGCGACATGGTGTGGCT
Source organism: Ralstonia mojiangensis (assembly GCF_023955645.1). Classification (NCBI taxonomy): domain Bacteria; kingdom Pseudomonadati; phylum Pseudomonadota; class Betaproteobacteria; order Burkholderiales; family Burkholderiaceae; genus Ralstonia; species Ralstonia mojiangensis. The sequence continues at coordinate 1,117,159 of NZ_JAMXHU010000001.1, forward strand.
GCCGCGTCGCCGGTCGAGGCCGATGAGCAGGAAATGGAAGTCGCGGCGCCGATGTCCGTCGCTGCGAGCACGTCGGTCGATGTTCATGACTTGCGGCGTGAGCTGTCGGCCGTGTTGGAAGTGCTGCGTACCGACAAGCCATAAAGCCGATATTGCAGACAAGAAGCGCTCAGATAGAAACGAAAAAGCCCGCGTAACGTGATCCGTTACGCGGGCTTTTGTTTTGGTCGGGGCGAGAGGATTTGAACCTCCGACCACCTGCACCCCATGTAGGTGGGCAATTAGTCACAAAGCCGCGCCAATCAACGGTTCTTAGGAAAACTGTCCAATATCGTGCTTAATTCTTGAGCACGTAGCCACGCGGCTTTCCGGCACGTCGGATGGGTCATATTGGACAGAATTTCAGGCCGCCGGCAGCGTAAGACGGACGTTTGAAACTGGCACGTCGCGCTGCTTGATGTAGCCCTCGGTCGTTGCCCGATCGGTGTGTGCGCCCGCGATCTGCAGCTCGTCGATGTCGTACCCGGCGCGCTTGGCGTCGGTCAGTGCCTGGGCGCGGATGTCTTTGATCGTGTAGCCGGTGTCTGTCAGGCCGGCGCGGGCTTTGGCATCGTTCCATGCATCGCGGCAGGCGCCCGCTGTCCTCGGTTTGCCGTTCTTGTCTCGCACCACATAATCGCCGCCGATGGGCTCGATTTTCTTGGCGCGCTTCAGCACTTCTTCAATCTCGGGCGTGAGGGGCCAGTCCACGGCCTCGCCGCTGCTGTCTTCCGTCTTGCTAGGCACGAAGCGGATCAGCTTTCGCTTGGTGTCGATGTCTGCCCAGCGGAGGTTGCGGATCTCGGTTGAACGCTGGCACGTCAGGTAGCAGAGGTCGACAAACACTTGCATCATCGGGCCGGTCGGTGTCTTCTTGCCGTCGGCGGCCACGGCGAGCGCGTCGCGGATGGCGACGAAGTGCTCCGGCCGGATGTAGACCTTGCGCACCTTCGGCTTTTTCACCTTGATCTCCCGCACTGGGTTGATCTCGATGTGTTTCTTGCGCACGGCCCAGGAAAAGAACGACTGTAACCACGCCTTCATGGCCCTCTGCGTGCTCAGCTTGTCGCCCCAGTTACTGGTCAGAAATTCTTCGCAGGCCTCGACGTCCACGAGCTCGATGTCGAAGTTGGCAAACGCGGTGCGTACCACCTCGCCGCGGCGTTCCCACTCGGCCCGATACGATGCCGCGTAGCCGGCTACATGCTGGTCCATATAGATTCGCACGAGGCGCGGCATGGTGCGCTCGCCAACGTCGATCGACACCTTGCGCTTCTCTTCTGCCAGGCGCTCGTACATGCGTGTCTCGCCCTCGTCGATCCGGCAGAGCTTGATCCATTTCTGATCGTTCGGCCGTACCCAGTGGAAGCTGCCGTTGCGCTTGTAGACGCGGCTCGGTAGCCCGTCGGGCTTTGTGCGGCGGCGTGCGTTCATGCTGCCCTGCCAACGCGCACGAGTTTGGGCCGTGCCGCCGCATGCGCGTCATGCGTTGGCGTCATGCCGCCGGCTCTCCGGGCCTGCATGATCTCGTAGGCTCCCCACGTCAGGGTCAGGCTGCCGTCGGCGCTCTGCACGGGCCTTACACCGAAGTTCATCAAGAACCAGCGCACGCGCGCTGCGTTTTGCTTCAGTTTGGTCACTCGGTATAGGTCGGCTTCGGTCATCAATCGTTGGTTCATGATGTGCTCCGTGTGCGGCCGGCTCGTTTCGATGACTCGTGCTGCTGCGTTGGTCATTTGCTGCCGGTGTTACGATGGTTAAAACAGCGGGAGGTGTAGATGGCGTACTACGGGATTACCCACGCGCGTATTGACCATGCAACGGGCCGTGCAACCCATGTTCGCTATGCGCTGATCAATCCACAGACGAACTCGTGGGGATCTCCATTTGCAGATGTAGACATCGACCAGATCATCATGCTTCTCATGAGCGGTGATGTTGTCTACGCGCTCCACACCATCCAAGGGCTCAGGCCGCCCGGCCCGAAAGTGGGTGTCGTTGTTGGCGACAGCGGCTATGAGTGGATCGAGGTCGAGGAGCCTGAAAAGCACGAAGGGCGGTTGCTTCGCGATCTGTCTGCTATGTAGGCTCTTCATCAATCGCCTCGTCAGTGCCGCTTGGCCTGCCGTAGTCATTGACCTGCGCGGATAGCCGCGGCGAGCAGTTGTTCACGGGCGCTCACCAAAGCCCGATAGGTGCGAGGGCCATGGCATCCGTGCTCGATGCACCATGTCAACTCGGCCAGCGTTTCAGGCTCGCCCGTCTCCGGCACAGCCTGCTCCTCAACCATTTTGTTGACCTCACCAGAATGGTCGATAACAACCGGCTCGGCGTTCGGGGTGGGGCTGCGTGCAAGCGCGGAGGCGATCTGCAGCAGTGCCGTTCGGTACCGCCCCATCGTTTGGAACGTGGCAGCAAAGCCATCATCTGCTATCAGTGCGCGCAGCTTTGCGAGCTCCGTTGACCCGGCCGGGGGATTGAGCGTGCTTTCCTTCGGGATTTCCGCGGCCGACATCACAACGCCCCCCGCTTCGGCCGAACAGCGCCGTTGATCTTCTGCATACCCATCCGGCGCCCACCACGGCGCGCGGCCTGCATGACTTCCTGACACGAGCGGTGCGTTTTGACGGCGCCGTCGAGATCTCGTGCGCAGGGGATGCTGATGCTCTCCCACACGACAACGCCGTCGACGCGCAGGGTGTAGCTGCAATGCAGCGAGCCGGGTACGGGGCGGCGTTGCACGTCGTGCTTGCCGATGCGGAGGGTGGCGGGGGTACGGTTCACTATGCGATGCATGGTTGGTCTCCGTTGCGGCTGGTCAGTCGTCGAAGTCGCCTGCAGCCAGTTTCTTGAGGTCGACCCACACGCGGCGGGTCGTGCGAATGCGCGGATGGGTGCGGGCGTGCGCGGATGCCTCGATGGCGGTGCGGACGGGGCCCGCGGCCAGGGCCTGCGCGTCGGTGCAGATGAGGCGCAGCTTGTTGCGCTCGGCGAGCACGGCCGCGTCTGCGATGGGGCGCGGAGGCATGTCAGCCCCCGAGCACCATTGCGGCTTCGGGCGCGATGGCGCCGGCGAGGCCGAACAGCAGCACGACCAGCGCCAGGCCCAGAGCAGGGCGCTCCGATAGTGGGCCGTGTGCAAGGCGGACGACGCGCGAGTTGACGAGCTGCGTCATGCCGCCTCCGTCGCGGGCGTAGCGGCAACCCGTTGTTCTGCCAGTTCGAGCGCGTCTTTGTTCAAGCAAGACAACGTGAGCTTGAGGCGGCCCTTCTTGAACGTGGGGCTAGGGTATTGGCCCGAGCCTCGTTCTACGACCTTCCAGCCCGCGCGCAGCAACGTGCTTGCGAGTCGTATCTCGTGGCTGGGAAGAAGGCCGGAATACCTCAGTGTCGAACTCGCGAAGTCACGGGAAATGCTCTCGCCGAAGAGGCGATAACCGTTTCGTTCAATGGCTGCGCGTTCGGTCTCCAGGGCATTGAGGGCTTTCGCCATCTTCTGGATTTCGGCCATGCGCATGGCGTGGCGCTTTTCCTCGTGCCAAAGCGCCTGATCAAGCAGCGACAGGCTGCACAGTTCCTTGAAGGTGGGATGCTTCTTTGCCATGGCCGCTCCTCAAGCTTCGCGCGTCGAAACGCGATTGGGGGCGGCGATCTCCGATGTCTCGTCGAGATGGAGGGCGTATGCGTGGAAGGCTAGGACCAGGCCGAGGGCGGCGAGGTAGGCGAGGGTGGCGGTGAGCTGCGAGAGGCGATGCATTGGTGCTCCACTTAAAGTTAGTGGAGTTGAGAGTACCTATTGGTATATTTTAAAACAATACCCAATGGTATTATAAAATGTAGAGATGTGTGGCGCCTTTCAGGTTGCAGCGTGTGGGTCTGGGCTTGCTTTCCGATCCCGCGGGGACCCCTTTGGCCGAATCGACATCGGCCGCTGGATCAAGTAAGGTGCATAGGAAGCGGTTTTCTATGCACTCCATGGCAAATCATCTCGACCTTCCCCGAGCCGACGCAGAAGCGCTTCTCGCGATACCAAAGGCCGCGCCTGAGCAGGAGTGGGAATTGCTTTCCGGTGGAAAGATTGAGAAGTGGCGTCTTGCTGTGGGGGTAATCACTCAAGACGGCGAGTATAGGAAGGCTCTGGCGGTGGAGCTTTTATGCCTAAAAAGCCAGAAGCCGTTCCGCGAGTGCTACAAGTTTTCTCTGTTCCGCACGGAATTTGGGACCCCGCGACGGGCATACCAACTCGATACGACTAGCCTTCCCCTGTGCGATCCGGGCGACCATGACTGGCCGCACGAGCACGTTGGACATGACCGAATCTCTCTGGGTGAAGGCACCTATCCCGACACATTCGAGGCGGCATTGGATCATTTCTCGAGGAGAGCTAACATTGTCTTCGAGGGGCCGCCACAATCGCCATTTGCTTTTCATCTGCAACGGCAATGAACTGCTCAGAACTGTTTACATCGATCGGGTTCAAGTGCCGTCGTTTGGTCCAACCAAGCGGCGAGGTAGTGCACTGCCTCACGACGCCATTTCGCCACTTCGATGGCGATAGCATCCATATTTTCGCGGAAGAACTCGACTCCTTGATCCGATTCTTTGACGGCGGAGACACTTTGTTCCACATCGAAGGGTCGGGGATTCACTTCAGAGATAATCGCGGCCTTACCCCGGTAAAACGCCTTGTAGTCACGTCTGGAGCCGAACTGTCGGATGAGGGAGAAATTTCGACTCTCGTTCCGATTCAAAACGCTCGCGAGGGATTTGAGAAAGTTGTTGCAGCTGTGCTAGCGGTTTCCTCATGGGAAGCGGAGAACGCCGGTATTACAACTGACACGACATCACTCGCCGCCGAGGTCGAGTTCTATTTGCAACAGTGGAAACCTGGCCATGAAATTCTTCACGGTCAATCCATGAGGGGCCTATCCGGCCGTTCTCATGATTTCCACTTCAAGATCGATGGCGAGTTCATCGATGTCGTTACCTCGCGTCCACAATCCACTGCGGCAGAACTTCGAAAACTGGCCGATGTGTCAGGCGTTCCATCGCAAGCCGATGTGCCGTTCCGAGTCATCATAGACGACAGAGGAAACGCAACGCGCGCTACGCAGGAAGCCGCAATCCTGAGTCGCTTTGCAGATGTCTGGCTGTTAACGAATCTTCAACGGAAATATGCGCTCACCATGGGAACCTCCATGAACTGAGCACACCGGTCACACGCCCATAAAGCCGCTTCGTTTGTCTGAGGCGGTTTTTTTCTTGGGGATGTGCGCCTGGCGCTCTGCTCGGGCGGCCGTTCTCAATACCCTTCACGACCGGATCTTTGGGTTGCGCTTAGGTGCAGCGCCGCCTGCTTCCAATCCAACGATTCGTGATTTCTCCGAGCTCTATTGCTCTTCTCTCGTTGTGGGCGTTCTCGCGTAGGCCTAGCTCTTGTACAGCGCCCGCAGGATGGGCCCCGCCTCCTCGGGAGGGCGGTGTGCGATTTCCTCCCACAGCGTGAGCGTGATTTCGCAGGCGTCTTGTTTGTTCGCGTCGGGAGCGGTTGGGTTGTCTAGAACACGAATTCGCGAGCCATAGCGCTGCCCGAGCCGAGTCATGATGGGCCTCAGTTTGTCGCGGAGGAACGCTTGGCTGGCTTGCGGCGCTTGTGCTGAGGTCTGCAGTAGCTCAATACGGGCGTTCGTGAGGGCGTTATATGTTGCTTCGGAAGGCACAAAGTTTTGCCCGGTGTGCCCATAAATTTTGTTGTAGCAAGCGATGGGGTCGCGTTGTTGGATTTCGCGTGTGCCTTGCGCTTGAGCGCTGGCCCAGCGCACAACGACTGCATCCGGTGCTGTGGGTACGCGCTGGTTGACGATTGAGTCAACTGTGGTCAAAACCAAGTTCGTTACCTGCTCCTTCGCGTCTGGCGCGCGGTCGTCAACAGCTGCGATCCGCTTAACTAGATTCTCGAATTCCCGCGGCGCGTTGGTTGCAAGCGCATTCCCCAAAGGTGCCTTCTTGAGCCCTTCGGCAACGGAGCGCTCTCGCTCGAAGGGGCTGAGGGAGTTGCCGAGTTGACCGAGCACGCTCACGAAAATCCAGATCGCGGCAACCACAATCTGTTCCTTGCCGGTGGGCGGCTTTTGCTTAAACAAGGCCCTCTTGCCGCGAAAAATCGCGACCATGAGCGCGCCAAATATCAGTGCGGCAGCTACATGCTGGATGATGAGCTCGATCGCCATATTCCCCAACCCCGTTTTTGTTGTGTAGGACGTGCCCCCCCTTATTTTTGGAACTACATGGGGCTCCTAATAATACATCGCGGTGTGGTTCGTCACGTGCCAACGGATTCGATTGGGGGATCTTCCATGATCCGCTTTAGCGAAGCCTCGACTGCGACGAGAAGTTCGTCACCCTCGAGCAACATCTCTTCGGAGAGCGCGCTCACGTTCGCAGCAAAATATGCTTCCTCTTGGCCGGCCGGCGGCATCCACGCCGACACTTGAGCGCGAGCGTTCCGGAATAGCTGAATAGCATTCAGCGTATCCAGTTTCGTCTGCGGTGTTGCTCGTCCCGGCTGCCGAACGAGTTCCCAAAGACAGTTCGCTACCGTCTCGATGTGCAGCTGTGTGATGCTCAGCAGGATGGCCGTTGTTTCCGGCGATGCGCGCAACTGCTTACTGAATGCGAGACGAAGCATGTGCTCGCAGCGGTGATAGCGTGCAGTGGTTTCGTTCCATTTTTCCTGCAGAGTAGCTTGCATAGCTTGGTCTGGGCCTTCTGTTTGGTACTGGGGTGGGTGCTGGGCAGCGTTGGGCGTATCACGGCGCTGTGGCTCTGGACCTTGCTCCTTCGCTCGTAGCTTGATCGCAAGACGCAGCTGCATGGCGGCGTCCGCAGCATCGTTCAATCGATGCCTGTAGAAACCTCCGACTACAAATGCCGGTTTGTGAGTCGGCGACGTCGGTTTCAGGACGAGCGCGACGCCGTCGTATGCGTCGCTCTGAACGTGCTCAAGTAACAGCGCCACCGCGCGATTAAGGTCGCGCCGATACGCTGCAGCAAGATGTACGTCTTGTGATTCGCTGTGGGAAGTTATTCCTGGCGGTATGCGCGCGCCTGGCTGAGGAAACTGAATGAGGATGCCCATTGTTGATTCGACTGACGGCCCGCGCGGGCAGTCATGTTGTTGGTGGGCGGCCAACAATAGAATGAGAATTCTCCTATTCGCTTCCGTCTCAACAGGAAATAAAAAATCCCGCCGAAGCGGGATTCTTTAGCTGGCGCGCTTACGCTGCGCTTTTGCCTTGGGAAGAGGGGGATAGCCGTAGTCGGATGGCTCGGCAACTTCTGCGGGTGCTTCCTCGAAGCGTTTTGCCTTTTTTCCATCTGATCGGACAAGCCGCGCGCCACCTTTGAGCTGCTTCTTCGCAGCCAGCACGGCTTCTAGGGTCGCAATTGCGGCTTCGATCTCTCGCTCTGACAAATCATTCAGTGCGCTGATAGCCAGTGCGCCAAGGTCCGGCGCCGGTGGCGCCTCGTCTTCTGCGTCGAGGGAGAGAGGCGGCAGGTGGAGCGCTTGCTCGATCTCGCGTGCGACGTCTTCGCCGATGCGCTTGCCGCCGGCTTTGCCTTCTTCGTACAGCATGCGACCGACGTATGACGGCGCTTTGCCGATTGCTTGCGCGAGTTTGACGATCGAGCCCTCGAAGCGCGAGGCGCGAATCTGGTCCAGCCGCTGCCGACGTCGTTCGTACTTATCCATTCTTTACAAATTCCGGCCCTGTTTTTCGCGGATACGGCCCGCCAAGGTATTGAGATAAAAAATACCCGTGGGTACCATCGTCGCATGGAAAACCTGCGGGCTTACTTAAACGCAATGGCCCCGGATGAGCAGGCGGAATTCGCGCGCTTGTGTGGCACGACGATCCGCTATCTGCGCAAGGCAATCAGCCTTCGCATCCGGCTGGGGCCGCTGTTCTGCGTCGGCATCGAGAGGGAGACGTGTGCGCTCGTTACGCGCAAACACCTTCGTCCCGATGACTGGCATCTGATCTGGCCCGAGCTTGTCTCTGTTCGCGCGCCATCAACACGGCTACACCAACGGCCAATGCGGCCCAAGCCTCGAATGATACCGGCTGCAGCATCTGCGGCCCGTCTTCGGCGCATTCGTCGCGCGAGCCGGGCAAGCAGTGCTTGCTCGCCAACGAGCGCATTCAGCCGCCAGCTTCTGTGCGCTGGATCGTGCCATTCCAACGATGAGGCAAGTGTACGCGCCCACCAAAACCGCCGGTAGTGCGACCCGCACAGCCCGCCCATGACAGCTTCTTTAGGAGAGACAACTTGAGCCACCACTATTCCGAGATCAACCAACACGACGCGCTGTACTGGGTGGCGCGTGGCTACCCGGGCGGCGTTGAAGGATTGGCCGCGCGCATGGACAAGTCCGCCGCGGTGCTGCGTAACAAGCTGCTGCCGCATGTGCAGACGAACTACGTGTCGTTTGAGGAGGTGTCGGTGATCGTGGAGCACGCGGAAGGCGCTGGCGTGCCGAACGCGAAGCTGCCGATTCAGGCGCTGTGCTGGCGGCACGGGATGGTGGCGATTCCGCTGCCCGAGGTGGCCCGTGAGGATCTGCCGAATACGGATCTGTACGAGGCGCTTTGCAATGTGCTGGCAGAGGTGGGCGATGTGAGCCGCGCGATGTCTGCGGCGCTGGCGGACAACCATCTCTCGGAAGGTGAGATGCGGAAGCTGGAGCGGGAGTTTGAAGAGGCGACGGCTTCTGTGATGGTGCTGCGTGAGCTGCTGCGCGTTCGTGCGCAGCGTGATGCTGAGCGGTTGCAGCGGTTGCGTGGCAAGGCGTGATTGACTGGTTTTTGAAGCGCGAGAGCGCATAGGAGAAGTGATGCAAAGCTGTAAAGCGAATTGCGGTGGGGCGGCGAAGCTGTCGCCTGAGCATGCCCAGAAGATTGCTGATGTGCTGTGCGCCCAAGTCAAGGAATACAACGACTTCAATCTCACGATGCCCGCGCGCCTGGCTCAGACCCGTGAGGCCCTGACGCGCGAGCTGATGCTCTTGGCCGAGGTTACTGTGCCTTCTTGACCAGGCCGGCGGCGTAGGTCTCGATGAAGTGTTCGCAGAACAGCGCTGCGGCTGCTCCAGTTACACCCGCGACGGGCTGTGGAGTTTGAAGTAGATACGGCTGATGTTCGATCAACTTCAAGAGCAATTGAGTTGCAGTGTGGCGTGCTTCTTTGAGTTCCATGTTTTCTCGTTGAAAGGGTTGAAGTGATTTTCATCGGGTCCGTAAACCCGACGAAGCAGTGTTGCCGCCAGCAGCCGGGGCGGCAACCTGTAGCGCCACGTTGTATCGATTTTTGACAGGGCTAGACCGCGCATGACACAAACGCAGGACAACACGTCACGCTTTTCACACGGTATGACGTGCTGCAAGGCGGGGCGTGTTGCTGTGGGCTTGTCATGCGAGCGCGCCGATCAGATGTGTTGTGCGTGGCACCGGATTGCGGGGGCCTTCAAGCCTCGCGGGTTGCCGGTGCTGTCGAAGTTTGCGGAGCATCTATTGGATGCTTGCGCGTGGCCGTTGGCCGATGTGTTTTGGCCGTTCAATGCGGCTGGTGAGTCTTCTGCGCTGGCGTTGGCCTGCGCGTCGCGTTATCGCGCGATTTCTACTGAGGCGGAGCGCCTCGCTTTTCGATCCACTGTTGTTGCGTCGACGTCGCCGGAGTTCGTGGCGGTGTTTGATGTGCTGTGTAGGGCCGCGCCTCTGCGGCTGTAAGGGCGATTCCATGGACATTCCTATCGAGGCCGTTGGCGCTGTTTGGGCCAAGGGCAGGGCGGCTGCATTGTCGGGCCGCGCGTTGGATGAGGCGAACGAGTATCCGGTTGGCAGCGCGCATCACGCGGCGTGGCTGGCGGGGTATATGGGCGTGACGCGCACGCATGGAGGCGAGGGTGTCGGCGTATCGCATCAATGATCTTGAGTTGAGCGCGCTGGCCGGGGCGGGTGCGGAGATCGCGCATCTGTACCTGGTGGCGTTGCGGCCGCGTATGGACTTCCGTACGGGCGTGGTGGGGCGCGTGGTGCGGATCTCGTATCAGGCGCTGCGTGAGTGGACAGAGCGCACTGCGCGCCGTGGCGTGCGTTACCTGGCGCATGACAAGTCGAAGCTGCAGCGGATGCTGGCGCAGTTGGAGAAGCTGGGGCTGCTGCGCCGGCTCGGCGGGCAGTACGAGCTTGTTTTTGCGTGCCCGTTGGCGGATACGGATTCGTGCGTCCAAAAGAAAGCCGGTCGAGGTTCGATACACCCGCAAGACGGCTACGAATTCAATGCTGATGCGGGTTTTAAGGATGTGCCGGAGTCTGTGGATAACGCGAAAGCCGCCACACATCCGTATTCCGGTAACACCTATAAAACCAACCCCCCTAACCCCCCACGCCGGGGGCGTGAGAAGAAGGAGATTGAGTCCCCCACGCCTGCGGCGCGGGAGGATCGAAACGGCCCCCAACACCGTCGGGGCACGCGGCGGCACCGGCTCTCAGAGGAACGTGGTCAGAACGCGAGTGTGGTTGGGGATGGGCTTGCAGAGAGTGAGGATGGGCAGGGCGTGGCGTGGCAAGCAGACCTTGCCTGGCCGGTTGACCTGAGAGGGCCGGAGCGGGCGCGTGTTGCACGGATTGTGGCTCGGGCACCCCACTCCATGAGGCAGACGGTGATCGACGAATGGCGGGGCCGTATGGCGGCTGGTGGCGTTGATGATCCGTTTGCGATGTTGGCGTACCACGCGAAGCGGGCGAGCGATCCGGATTGGGTGCCTTCGTATGCCAATGCTGTGCGGGAATCGCGAGAGCGGGCGCGGGCGCTGCGGCTTCAGCAGGATGAGGCGTTGGCGCGGTTGCAGGCGCAGGCGGAGCAGGCGGTGGCTGGGCTGCCGTGGCACGCGGGGCGGTTGCGGCCGGCGGGCTTGCAGCGAGGTGCGGCATGACGGCTGAGGAGGCTTTTAACGCGGCGGCGCTGGCGGCGTGCGGCAAGGGTGAGTGGCCGTCGCGGGCGGTGTTCTGGTCGGCGGTGCGGTTTGGGATGCGTGCGGTCGAGGCGGCGCGCTGGGCGGGTGCTGCGCATCGGTGGTCTGCGCTCTGGCGGGTGGCGGTGGAGGAGCATCTGCCGCCGATACCGGAGGCGCCGTTGGTGGGGGCGCCGCCGTCTGTGGTGCAGGCAGAGCAGCAACTTGCGCGCATGCGCGAAATCGTCGGATCGAGGAGGCAGGATGTATTGCGTTAAGCCACGTGAGGTGACGAGGCGATCTGCGTTGGTGACGAGCGAGGATCAGGCGCTCGATGATCTGCTGTTCGCGTGGTTCTGTTGGGAGGCGCAGTATTCGGGCGAGAAGTGGTATTCGAACCGGGATGCGACGTGCGGCGGGTCGGCCAGCTCGCGGCAATGGATGTCGACGGATGACATTCACGAGGCGAGCGTGGATGCGTGGCAGATGCAGCAGGTGGCGGCGGCGATGGAGGCGATCTCGGGCGACCACGCGTTGGCGATTCGGGTGGAGTGCCGGAACAGGCGTGGGCCGGGCGTGTGGCGGAACCCAAGGGCGGGGTTGCGGCAGCCGTTGGCGTATGCGGCGGCGAAGGTGGCGATCAGGCCTTGGATTGTTAAATTCGGTGTCGAGTATTGATGGGGTGAGGGGGCGTCGCTTAAAGTTCGGTTCGTGGGGCGACGCACGCCTGTACGAAATGAAAAAGCCCGAGTGGAAATGCTCGGGCTTTTTTGTTACCTACTAAATGAGGGGTTGTCCGCGCGCAGGAGCGTTTATATGCTGCCCGTACCAACTGACGCGTACGCACGCCTACGATGACTTCAACACGTCCCAGCCAACAGCAGTCCTCCTTCGCGCGAGAAATGTTGATGCTTGCCGAGCAAGCCGAATGGGAGTTCTCCGCTATCGGGGATTATGTTTGGAAGGCGCCGCGCCTCATCGACCTAGAGAAGGAACGCGAGAAAAAGAAGCTGGAATGTTTTCCGGAGCACATGGCCGAGGCAAGAGAGTTTCGGCGAAACTTTGAGTTCTATCGCCTCGAAAACACCTTCCCGTACCTCATCGCTATGGGAAACCTGTTCAGCGTGTTCTCAATGTTTGAGACCTATCTCATGCTGCTGGTCGGCAAGGTGCAAGAGAGAACGTCCGTTAGCATCAGCGACGTGTCAGGGAATGGGGTGAACCGCGTTTTCGGTTACCTACGTCGATTAGGGATTCGTCCCGAAGAGTCACCGATCTTCGAGCAGATCAGCGCGGCGATAAAAATCAGAAATTGCATGCATCATGCAAATGGCATGCTGGACTGGTCACGCGACGCTGATGAGCTGGTGAGAATTCAGAAGGCGGCGATCTACCTGACGCGCGAGGATAGGGCCACGCGTAAAGAGGCCGGCGGAGAGTTCGATGAAGTAAAGATCGTCAACTCCGTCTTTGGCAGGAGGCTTGCAGTGAAGAACGACTATTGTCACCTTTTGACCGCCTATTTGCGCTGGTACTTCATTGGCCTTTGCTCAGCCGCCGCAGAAAAACTCACCGAAGCCTAGCTCATTCGAATCGTTCTGTTGGGTGGCAGGCCTTTTTGTCGATTTCGCGGCAACGCGCAACGAGCTTACGAATCCGGGGGTCCTCGCTGTAACTGAGGCTGAAGACGCTCTTCTCGAAAGAGGGAAGCACCCCGGTCGGCCGGCGAAAAATTCGATTCAACTCGAGCGAGAGCAGCACCAGCGTTTGGAATGAAGCGAATGCGCTGTCGAGAATTTTCCCAAACGCTGCCTGCTCTTTCTCATGCATAGCCTTGATATGGGCTTCATTCGTCGGGTCTGTGAAAGCCTCTTCAGATTTTGTATGGACCAGCCGGTTGCGGGCAGGCACAAGCATTCTTAGTCCGTTCATGGCAGGTCCTTTCGCATCTAGAGACTTGCCGAAGACCAGTCGCGGCACGACCTGCCATTTGGCGATGACGTCAAGCTTGTCCAGCACGCCTCTGGCGTACTCGTCGGACAGGTTGATCGCAGCCAGATCGTAAATGGCAGCTTCGCAGGCCATAGCCGAGAAAACGATCGTCTTGATTGCAGCCTTGAGCAACCCCTCACGGTGGGCAATGTGATCGCTGGGATCTTCTTCGGCCGTCGGGATTGGTACGGGATGCTCTTGGGAGTCCTGCAGTTTGATAAGTGCCTCCTCAGCTATCTCGTAATACGTTGCAGCTAAGTGGTTCGCTCTCGTCCAGTTCGTTCTGAGCTTGAATTCGACTGTGTTGGTGCCGTACCAATCCCATTCGGTCATGTCATCTCGGGAGCTGCTCATCAATTCCTCTGCGCGTGCTGACTTGCAAGTTGTGTCGCCGTGGGGTTGGCCCGCATCTGCGAGCTCGGGGGCCCCTGGGTTCATAGGGTACTGCGGGGGCGGGCACCCGCGATTCTTCGTTAGCGGCCAGTTTTCCAGCTTAGTGAAATTCACCTCCGACGAGGTGAAATGGTGAAATCATGAGTGAAACGACCCTCCTGACGCGCTCGGCGTTCGCGGCGCGCCAGAACTGGTCGCCCAGCTACGTCACCAAGCTCGGCAAAGAAGGGAAGCTGGTCACCACGCCCGACGGCAAGCTGGTCGACGTCGATGCCACGCTCGCGAAGATCAAGCGCGGCGCAGACCCGGCAAAGGAGGCCGTCCGCGCCCGCCACGAAGCCACACGCATCGATCGCGACGTCTACAGCGCAAGAGACTCAACGCCCGACGCCGACCCATCCCTCGGCCACGACTTCCAAGCCGCCCGCGCCGAACGCGAGTACTACCAGGCGCAGCTAGCCCGCACCGAATACCAGTGGGTCTCTGGCCTATTGGTCAGCCGCATTGCCGTAGAAGACGCCGCCGAAAAGATCGGTGCCAACCTGCGCGATCGGATCATGGGCCTGCCGCGCCAGATCGCCCCCGAGCTGGCCTCGATGACTGACCCATGGGCCGTCGAGCGCCACCTAGAAGCCGCATTGCGCAAGGTGCTCGACGACATGATCGCCCACGGCGCCAACGTGCTTTCTGAATCCATCAACGATCCCGACCGCGGCAAGTTGGCCGACCTGTCACGCGCGGGGAAAGAGAGGTACGGCTCCATGGAGCCCATCGACACATCGTGAGCCATCCCGACGGAGCCGCACTGTTCGCCCGCGCCTTCCTGGCCGGCCTCAAGCCTGACCCCGAGCTGTGGGTAGACCAGTGGTCCGAAGAATTCATGGTGATCCCCGACGAGTCGGGCGCCGCCGAAACCGGACCCTACCGCTCCGCGCGCACACCATACGCCGTCGAGCCCATGCGGTGCCTGTCGCCTGCGCACCCGTGTTTGCGCGTGGTCGCCATGGTTGCATCGCAGTTGTTCAAGACGCAGATCGGGTTGAACTGGATCTCGGCGACGATCCATCGGGCCCCGGCCAACTTCCTCGCGCTCCAACCGACGCTCAACCTCACACGCCGTTTCTCGGCCCGTGTAGCAAAGACGCTCGATGCAGTGCCGGTACTGCGTGAACGCATCGCATCTGCCCGATCGCGTGACGCCGCCAACACCGCCGAGCGCAAAGACTTCCGCAAGGGCACGCTGTTCATCAACACAGCCGGCTCAGCTGCCAACCTGGCGGAAGTCTCAGCGCGCTACGTGTACGGCGACGAAATCGACCGCTGGGTACGCGACCTCAACAACGAAGGCGACCCCATTGGCATCGCCGAAAAGCGCGCCAGCACGTTCGGCCGCAACGCCAAGTTTTACTACTCGAGTTCGCCCACCATCGACGGTGCCTCGCGCATCGCCGAGCTCTACGCCCAGAGCGACCAGCGCCGCTACTACGTGTCGTGCCCGCACTGCGGTCACGAGCACATTCTCGAATTCGAGCAGCTGCGCGCCAGCGACGATCTGAGCGACGTCTACTGCGAATGCCCCGCGTGCTTCTACAAGATCCGCGAGCACGAAAAGCCCGCGCTCTACAAGACCGGCCGCTGGATCGCACACGGGCAGGGCGACGGCGAAACAGTGGGCTTCCACCTGTCGACCATGTACGCGCCGCTCGGCTGGGTGTCTTGGCGTGCCCTCGTCAAAGAACATCGCGAGGCCAAGCTCGCGATGGAAAAGGGCGATCCCGGCCTGATGCAGGTGTTCTACAACACGCGCCTCGCGCGGCTGTGGGACAACGCCCAGCAGCGCACCAGCGCCGACGAGCTGCGCGACCGCGCAGAGGACTACCGCCTGCGCACCGTGCCCGCCGGCGCGCTGCTGCTGACCGCCGCCGTCGACACACAGGACGACCGCCTCGAACTGCTCATCATGGGCTGGGGCGAGGGCATGGAACGTTGGACGATCGACCACCAGGTGTTCATGGGCGACCCCTCCGACGCCACGTTGTGGGCCACGCTGGACGAAGCCCTGCAGGCGACATTCCTGCACGCCTCCGGCAAAGAAATGCAGATCCGCGCCGTGGCCATCGACTCCGGCGGCAGCCATACGCAAGACGTGTATCACTTCACGCGCCTGCGTCAGTGGCGCCACGTGCTGGCAGTGAAGGGCGCCAGCAAGCCCAACCGGCCCGTGATCGCCCAGCGCCCGTCGCGCGTGGATGTCACGTGGCAGGGCACCACCGAAGTCGACGGCGCCGAGCTCTGGATTGTCGGCACCGACACCGCCAAGGACTGGATCTACAACCGTTTCAAGCTGACCAGCGGCCCCGGCGCGCTGCACTTCTCGAACGATCTCCCCATGGAGTTCTACAAGCAGCTCACCGCCGAGAAGCAGATCGTGCGCTACGTGAAAGGCTTCCCGCGCACCGAATGGGTCAAGGCACGCGGCGACCGTAACGAGATCCTCGACTTGAACGTCTACAACCTCGCTGCCGCGTATTACCTCGGCGTGCACAAGTATCAGGAACCCGACTGGCGCCGGCTGCGCATGCACTTCGATCAAGGCAGCTTGTTTGCCGCGGCGCCCGTCAACGACGAAGCGCCACAAGAGGCTGCCGCACCACTGGCCGTAGAGCCGCCGCGCACCGCGCACACACGCCGCCGCGTGGCCGCATCGCGCTACCTCAAACGACGATAGAGAACCGCATGGCTTACACACAGCAAGATCTCCAGCGCATCGAGCGTGCACTGGTGAAGGGCGAGCTCGAGGTTCAGTTTCAGGACCGGCGCGCCCGATACCGCTCCGTGGACGAAATGCTGCGCATCCGAAGCGAGATCGTCCGCAACCTCGAAGACGCTGCACCGGCGTCGCGCGTGATCCGGCTGCGCTCGGCGGGCAAGGGGGTCACATGACCCGTTTCCCTGCGCTGGGCCAGCTTGGTTTCGTCTTGCCGGCGGAGCGGGCGGTTCGGGCGCAGGCGTACGAAGCGGGCGGCACCACCGGCAGCCGTGGTCGCGCTTGGCGCACCTCGGGCGCTGGGCCAAACGCCTCTGTCACGCAAAACCTCGGCACCATCCGCACCCGCGCCCGTGGCGCCGTCCGCAATGATCCGTGGGCAAAGAAGGCGATTGCCGGCCTGGTGGCCAACGCCATCGGTACCGGCATCGTCCCGCATCCGATGCATCCGGATCTCGAAGTGCGCACGACGCTCAAAGAGCTCTGGAGCGACTGGGTACCGGAAGCCGACGCCGATGGTCTGCTCGACTTCTACGGCCTGCAGACGCTGGCTGCTCGCTCTCTGTTCACTGATGGGGAGGTTCTGAACCGAACCCGGCCGCGACGCCCTGAACGCGGCTTGTGCGTGCCGCTGCAGGTCCAGCTTTTTGAAGCGGACCACCTGCCGGCCAACCTGAATCAAATGCTGCCCAACGGCGGCGAGATCGTCTCCGGCGTCGAGTTCGACCGCGATGGCGACCGCGTTGCCTACCACCTGCACCGCCGGCACCCGGGCGAGGCTGGGCGGGCGACCACACAGGCGGGAACGGTGCGCGTACCGGCCGCCGAGATCCAGCACGTATTCGAGCCGGTGCGGCCGGGTGCCGTACGGGGTTGCTCGGCGCTGGCGACGGTGCTCTTGCGATTGCACACGCTCGACAGCTTCGACGATGCAGTGCTTGTGCGGCAAGAGGTGGCAAACCTCTTCGCCGGCTTTATCACCCGGCCAGCGCCTACCAGCGTGAAGCTGGATACGTTGACGGGCCAGCCAGTCGAGTTCGACGGCGACGGCACAGCGCTCACATCCATGGAGCCCGGCTCCCTGCAGGAACTGCTCCCCGGCGAGGAAGTGCAGTTCGCCGAACCGCCCGGCGCCGGCACCGACTACGGCCCCTTCATGCGTCAGCAGCTCCTGGCCGCCGCCGCCTCCGTCGGCCTGCCGTACGAAGTGCTCACAGGTGACCTGCGCGACGTAAGCGACCGCGCCCTGCGCGTCATCCTCGGCGAGTTCCGCCGCCAGCTCGAGCAGTTGCAGTGGAACGTCTTCATCCACCAGTACTGCCGCCCCGTGTGGGCCGCCTGGACGGATGCCGTGGCGCTGTCGGGTGTGCTGCCCATGCCGGACTACTACAGGGACAGGCGCCTCTATCAGCGCGTGCGCTGGGTGCCGCAAGGCTGGCCCTACATCAACCCACTGCAAGACGTGCAGGCCCAGCGTATCGCCATCCGCGCCGGGCTGGCCAGCCGCTCGGCCACGATCCTCGCGCAGGGCGAAGACCCGGAAACCACCGACGCCGAGTACGCCGCCGACTTCGAACGCGCAGACCGGCTCGGCCTCGTTTTCGACTCTGATCCGCGCATGCGCGACAGCGCCGGCAACGTGACCGACAACCAGGAACACACCAACGATGAAAGCTAAACAGAGGAAGTGGTACGACCTCAAGGCCGCGCGCAACGCCGCTGGCAAGACGGTCGCGGAGTTGCGCATCTATGACGACATCGGCTTTTGGGGCACCACCGCCAAGGCGTTCGTCAACGAGCTCGATTCCGTGGCGAAAGACGCCGACGAAATCCTCGTGGCCGTCAACTCCGGCGGCGGCGATGTATTCGACGGCTTCGCCATCTACAACGCGCTGCGCCGCTACAGCGGCAAGGTGACGGCGCGCGTCGACGGCATTGCCGCCTCGGCCGCATCGCTCGTCGTCATGGCCGGCGACACCATCGTCATGCCCGAAAACGCCATGATGATGATCCACAACGCCTGGACCATCGCCGCCGGCGACGCCGCGCAGATGCGCAAGACCGCCGAGCTGCTCGACAAGACGCGCGACGGCATCGTCGCCGCCTACCGCAACAAGTGCGGCCTGACCGACGACGAAATCGTCGCCATGATGGACGCAGAAACGTGGATGACCGCCAGCGAGGCGAAGGAACGCGGCTTTGCCGACCAGATCGAGGCGCCCGTCAAGCTGCAGGCGTCCGTGCGCACCGAAGAGCTGCTCGCGCGGTTCGAGCACACGCCCGAAGCGTTGCTCAAAGCCCTCGAAGCCCCACCGGCGGAGCCGCCGAAAGCTGCGGCACCAGCCACGCCAGCCGCAGCACCAGTCGCCACCACGCCGCCAGCCGATCCCGGCGCGCTCGCGCAACACGCCTTTGCAGCGTGCCGCGCCGCCGGCCTACCGCAACTGGCCGAGGCCGTCGTGTCGTCCAGCGCGCTCGCCAGCAATGAAGCCATCGACGCCGTTGTCGCCCGCGCCAAAGACATCGCCGGCCTCTGCACCGCCGCGCACCTGCCCGAACTGGCCGCGCAATTCGTTGCTGACGGCCTGAACGCCGATCAGGTCCGCGCCCGGCTGTACGACCGCGTCATGGCGAGCAGCACGCCCGGCCTGTCCAACCGCCAGCCGGTGGCAGGGCAGGAAACCACCGAGCGCAAGACCGGCCCCCACGGCCCGAGCATCTACAGCGCCCGCCGCAAGAAATCGCCTCAGGCCTTCGCCTGAAGCAACCCATTGGAGTCTCCCAAATGCAGATCCAAACACAAGGCGTACAAACCGCCGAATTCCTGCTGACCGAAGCGCCGGGCAGCCTCTCGCGCGAGCAGATCTTCATTGCCGGCGGCGGCGCACTGCCAGCCGGCCAACTGCTTGAGCGCGATGCTGACGGCACCCGCTACGTGCCTTACGGCACCGCGCCCAAGGGCAAGGCCGCTGCCATCCTGTACGCGCCACTGCACGCCTCGGAGGCAGACCGCCGCGCCACCGCCATCGTGCGCCTGGCTGAAGTCGCCGAAGCCCGCCTCACCGGCCTTGACGCTAAAGCCCGCACCGACCTGCTCGCGGCCTTCATCGCCGTTCGCTAAGCACAGACACCCGAACTCAGGAGAACCCCATGGCTGATATGGCCCTGTTCAATGACGACGCCTTTACCATGACGGCGCTCACCGCCAGCATCAACGAGCTGGAAACCACGCCCTCGCGCCTGGCCGCTCTCGGCCTGTTTGAAGAAGAGGGCATGACCGTCACCACCGCGCAGATTGAGCGTGACGGCGAAACGCTGCAGCTGGTCGCTTCGGCCGAGCGTGGTTCGCCCGGCCAGGTCGTGGTCGGCAGCAAGCGTCAGGTGATTCCGTTCAACGCCGTACACTTGCCGGAAATCGCCGCCATCAAGGCAGACGAGGTGCAGAACCTGCGCGCCTTTGGCGAAGAGACCGAGCTCGAAGCCCTGCAGACAGTGGTGAGCAAGCGCCTGCAGAAAATGCGCCGCCAGCTCGATGCCACGCACGAGTTCCACCGCATTGGCGCCATCAAGGGCCAGATCCTCGACTCGGATGGCAAATCCGTCCTGGTCGATCTGTTCGAGCGCTTCGGGCTGAAGCAACAGCAACTGCCCATCCTCATCGGTGACGTGCGTTCCTCCACGCTCGAACTGCTCGACATGGTGGAGGATTCGCTCGGCGCCACACCGCATACGGGCGTGCGCGCCCTGTGCGGGCGCAACTTCTGGCGGCAGCTGATGACGTCGAAGGACATCCGCGAAACGTACCTCAACACGCAGATGGCTGCAGCACTGCGCGGTGACCCGCGCGACACGTTCGACTTCGGTGGCGTCACGTGGGAGCGCTATCGCGGCCGCGTCGGCAACATCGGCTACATCGGCGACGACGAAGCCTACGCCGTGCCCGAAGGCGTGCCGGAGCTGTTCATCACCCGTTTCGCGCCGGCGGACTACATGGAAGCCGTCAACACCAACGGCCTGCCGTACTACGCCAAGCAGGAAGCCGGCAAGTTCGGCAAGGCCGTCGAGCTGGAAGCGCAGTCCAACCCGCTGCACCTGTGCACGCGCCCGCGCGCCGTGATCAAGCTGTCGGCCTCGGCAGGCAAGGCGGCCTGATATGGCGTTTCGTGACGACGTGGCCGACCTCGACACGGCAGTCTTTGAAGCGCTGTCCGACGCGGTGGAAATCGACGGCAAGCCCGATCCGGTGATGGGCATGTTCTATTCGCCATGGCTGGACGCCGAGCCCATACGCGGCCAGCGCTCCGGGCTACGCGAGCCGTTCGTGATCCTGCGTGATGCCGATGCGGCAGGCGTCCGCCCGCGCACGCGGGTGAGGGCGCTTGGCGATGCGTTCAGCGTCATTGAACTGCAGCCGGACGGCTCCGGCATGACCAAACTCGTACTGAGGCCAGAACCATGTCCGTCACGTTAAAGACAGAGCTGGACATTGCCGCAGCGCTTGCTCCGCTTGCATACCTCGGCAAAGAAGCCATGCGCAACGCCTGGCGCCGCGCGCTCAAGAAGAGCGCCAACTGGGTTAAGGGTCAGACCGCCAAGCATGTCTCAGCAGAGATGCATATCGCGCAGAAACTGGTTCGCAAGCGCCTGTATTTCTTCTTGCATAGTGCGGATAGGGGCAAGGTCTGGCTCGGCCTTAACGCCATCGAGGCACATCGCCTGGGCAATCCGCGACAGACCAAGCGCGGTGTGTCTGTCGGCCGCTATAGCTTCAACAACGCGTGGATCTATCGCAGCGCACGCGGCAGCGACAAAGACGGCAAGGTGTATCGACGTGTGGGCAAGAAGCGCATGCCCATCTCGGCAGTCAAGCTCGACTGGGCAGACAAGGGCGAAGCCGCTTTCCGCAAAGCTGCCGCCGAGGTCGAAGCCCGCCTCATGGTCATTCTGGAGCAGGAAGTGAAATACGAAATCCTCAAGGCAACCGGCCATGCTCGCTGATCTGCAGCAACTGTTCGACGCCGTGGAGTCGCACCTCAAAGCGCAATTCCCCGACGTCGCCCTCATCGGCTGGGCACCGGAAATCGAAGACAGCATGCCGCTGCCGGCCATCCTGCTGTATGTCGGTGCGTTGCGCCCGGGCACCGACACCGGCACAGGCCAACCGCCCATCAACATCGTGATCGAGCTGCGCGTCGTTGGCGACCCGACCGAGCCGAACGCCGAGGCTGCCATGTGGGCGCTCGCCGCCCGGCTCATCAAGGTTCTGCACCACCAGACATGGGGCCTGCCGGTCACCATGGCCGAGCTGGAAAACGACGGCTTCCACCCGGACGGCATGCGCCCCGATCTGGACGGCTACAGCGTCATCGCCGCTGAATGGAAACACGAGTTCGACCTCGGCCCGCCCGAATGGGCGTTTGAAGACACCAGCGGCACGACCGTCGATTTCGACATCCAGCCGCGCCACACCGAGGCTGACTATGAGCTACGAAGCGGGTGAAACCGACCGGCGCCTCGCCTGCATCGTACAGGCTGGCGTCATCGCGGCCGTGGACGTCGCTGCCGCCCGCTGCACCGTCACCGTTGCGGACTGGACGTCCAACTGGTTGCCGTGGTGGTCGCGTGCCGCCGGTGCCGTGCGCGAATGGCGCCCGCCGTCGCCGGGCGAGCAGGCCCTGATCGTCTCGCCGTCAGGCTGCCTCGAAGGCGGCTTCGTCCTGGCTGGCTTCTACACCGACCAGCACGGCGGCGCGAACGGCGATTCGGCAGACGTTACAGCGTCGGACTACCCAGACGGCGCCCGCGAGCACTACGACCACGCCGCGCACGAATACCGGCTCTCGGTACCGGCAGGCGGCCAAATCGTTCTGCAGGTCGGCGATACATCGCTCACGCTGCGCAGCGACGGCGCCGAGTTGAAGGCGCCGCAACTGCTGGCCGACGTGCCGGCGTCCACCTTCACCGGCAATGCCCTTGTGGAGAAAGCCTTGGCATTCCTCGGCGGGCTGACCGGGCAGGGTGCCGCAGGCGGTGCCGCCGTCGCCATTCAAGGCGGCATCCAAGCCACCGACGACGTGGTTGCCGGCGATGTATCACTGCGCGGTCACTCGCACATGGAGCAGGGCGACGGCGCCCCGGTGGGCGAGCCGTTCTAGGTTTCCCAATCATCAATCGCAAGGCGGCCATGTGCCGCCTTTTTCGTTGGAGGCACTGTGGCCATCGTCGGCATGAACAGACGCACGGGCGCGCTGCTCTCGGGCATGGACCACCTGCTGCAAAGCCTGACCGACATCCTCAGCACCCGACGCGGCACCCGGCGCGAGCGGCCTGACTACGGCAGCGATCTGCCCGACCGCGTTGACCTCCCCATTACGCGTGGCTGGATTGCTGCAGCGCAGGCCGAAGCCGCCCGCTCCATCACGCGGTGGGAGCCGCGCCTGCGTCTCTCGCGCGTGCGCGTCGAAGGCATTGAAGACGGCAAAGTGGCTTGGCGTGTTGTCGGGCTCTACAACGAGCGGGCCGTCGATCTGAAGGTGTTGTCATGAGCGTAATCGACCTGTCTGCACTGCCGCCGCCCGATGTCGTTGAACCGCTCGACTTCGAAGCGTCCTACCAGCGGCTCCTGGCAACCTTCATGGGGCTGTGTCCCGAGTGGTCGGCCACCATGGAATCCGACCCCGTGGTCAAGCTGCTCGAGCTGCTCGCGTACGTCGACCTACAACAGCGCGCGCACGTGAACGACTCCGCGCGATCGACCATGCTCAGCTTTGCCGTCGGTGCGGATCTCGAACACCTGGCCGCCGGGCTGGACACGAAACGGCTTGTGGCCGTGCCGGGCGACCCGGAAGCGTTCCCGCCGGTCGCGCCCGTCATGGAGTCAGAGGCCAGCTTGCGCACACGCGCGCAGGGAGCATTCGAACGCCTGTCCGTCGCCGGACCGCGCGCCGCGTATGAGCTACACGCACGCGCCGCAGACGGCCGCGTGGCAGACGCGCGGGCAATCTCGCCGGCGCCGGCGGAGATTGTCGTTTCCGTGCTCAGCAACGAAGGCGACGGCACCGCGTCTGACGAGCTCGTCGAGCGCGTCCGGCAGGCGCTGAGCGATGAAGACGTCCGCCCGCTGGCCGACCGGCTGACCGTACAAGCGGCGCGCATCCTGCGGTACCGGCTGCGCGTCGTGCTGTATCACTACCCCGGCCCGGAGGCTGAGCCCATGGTGGCTGCCGCATGGGACCGGCTCCAAGCCTACGCGCAAGAGCAGCGGCGCATCGGCCGGGACGTCCGCCGCTCGGCCATCTTTGCCGCCGCACACGTGGCAGGCGTGCAGCGCGTGGAAGTCACCGAGCCGGCGGAAGACATCATCGTCGACCTGACAGAGGCGTCTTACTGCACGGGCATCGAGGTCGTTGTCGGGGGCGCGGATGAGTGACAAAACGCTGCTGCCCGCAAACGCCACGCCGCTCGAGCGGGCGCTGGCGCAAACCATCCTGACGCTGCTCGATACCCCCGTCCCGCTCAATCAGCTTTGGGATGCGGATACGTGCCCCGTGCCGCTGCTGCCATACCTGGCGAGCGCCCGTTCGGTCGACCGCTGGAATGCCAACTGGCCCGAAGAGGTTAAGCGGCGTGTCGTGCGGGATGCCTTTGCCGTGCACCAGCGCAAGGGCACGGCAGGTGCACTGCGTCGCGCGCTGGAGCCGCTGGGCTACCGGTTGACCGTTCGGGAGTGGTGGCAAACGCAGCCGCCGGGCAGGCGCGGCACGTTCTCGCTCGACGTCGGCATCGAAAACACGGGCGCTACTGAAGCGACCTACGACGAGATCGAGCAGATTGTCGACGACGTGCGGCCGCTATCAAGACACCTGACAGGGCTCACGCTCAGCGCAGAGATCGCCGGCCACGCCGGCACCCACGCCGCCTGCCTGGAGGGCGACACCGTAACGGTCTACCCGTATATGCCCGAGGCAATTGCCACAGAAGGCACCACGCACAGCGCGGTCGCCGCCCATGTTGTTGAAATCACTACGGTATCGAATGGCTAAGTACTTTGCGACTTTGACGGAGACGGGCGAGGCCAAGATGGCCCGCACGCTCGTCTCCAATACGATGGTCCCGCTCACCGAAATGGCCGTGGGCGACGGCGGCATCGATGGCGGCGCGGATGCGGATGTGATGCCGAGCGCCGCGCAGCGCGCACTCGTGCGCGAACGCCACCGCCGGCCGCTGAATCGCCTCGTCCGCGACGAGAAAAACCCGAGCATCGTCATTGCCGAGGTCTACTTGCCCGAAGAGGTGGGCGGCTGGTGGTCGCGTGAGCTGGGCCTGTACGACCAAGACGGCGAGCTCTTCGCCGTGGCCAACGTGCCGCCCAGCTACAAGCCTGTGCTTGCGGAGGGCTCCGGGCGTGGTCAGTTCTTCCGCATGATGCTGATCCACAAGGCGGCCGGCAATATCGTCTTGAAGATCGACCCCGCCGTCGTCGTGGCAACGCGCGAGTATGTCGACGAGCAGGTGACAGCCGTTCGCATGGCCGTGACAGGTGATGCGGACAAACGTTACGCCACCAAAGAATCGGTCGCGGCGCTGTCCCTGCACGTCGACGAAGTTCACGAGATCGCTGCCGATGCGTTGCCGCGTTCGGGTGGCGACGTGTCCGGCCCGATCAACCTCAAGGGGTCGGCGGTTGAGCTACAGCTCACCGACACACAGCAGCCCATCACGCTAGGGCGTTTCCGCCTGGTATCGAGCGGCGGCATGCTCATTGTGGACCGCAACACGGCGGGCGATGGCTCCTTTTCGACGTTCGTGCGCGCGTGCACCATCGACGGTAACGGCAACATCGCGACCCCAGCCGGCATATTGGCTGATCGGTTCAAGACCCGGAGCGGGATGAACCTGCCGGCACATAACAACGACGGGCGTGGCTTTCTGGAGTTCGGCGGCGATACCGTCATCTGGCGCCTGTTCATGGTGGGCCCTAGCGGCAACCTGGTCCTCAACGGCTACAACGCTGACGGAAGCAACCGGAACCAGCCGTTCTACATCAACTACACAACGGGCCAGTTGGCATTTGGGGTGCGCCCGAACTTCGCCGGGCATGCGCCGTGGGATACGGAAAACCTGCCAAATCCGCTTACGACGGACGGCGGGGGCTTGGCGGCGAACAGGGGTCTCAATTTCGGTGTTGGTTACGGCAGGTCCGCGCTGACGGTCTCGTCAAACGGAACGGATTCCATCGGCGGCGCATTCACGGAGTGGAACGCCAACCGGACGCCCGCGTTGCAGATCGACTGCCCATGGAACCAAGCGGCCTACATGGGCATTCGCTGGACGCAGTGGGGCACGCGCCACCTTGCGGCGATTGATTGCTATGCAGGCGGTAGCGATGCAGCCGTTCCCTATATCTCCATGCACGTCGGAGGCCGCGTCAACGCTTTTACCTTCGGCGGCAGCGGCACCCTGGTCGCTCAAGGCGACATACACGCTGGCAACGGTGGCGGCATCCTCGCCGGCAACGGAAACGTCTACATGTCGTGGGCGGGCCAGTGGCTTTCCACCTACCTGACGGGATTGGCCGGCGGCAAGGCGGGCGCAGGGGCGATTTGCCACTGGAACACCGAAATCACTGAGTTTGGCGGCGTCTCCACTGGTTCAAGTTCCGGCCAAGCCGACTTGCCGGCCCCGTATGTACTGGTCGGCCTGCGCAACGGCTTCTACACGCATTACCTGCGCGCAGTGCAACTGCGCAACCAATGAAGGCATAGCCAATGATTACCCACGATGAACTGATCTTCTGCCTACAGCAGAAGTACCCAAATCTCGCCCATGGTGTCGACTTCTGGGTTGGCCAGGAAATGAGTCGGGACTCAGGCGAGCAGATCGCACCCGCGCGCATCATCGCGTGGCACGTAGACGAACAGCCGACCGACGAAGACGTGGCCGCGCTGGTCGAGCAGTATGGGGTTGCAGCAAAGGCACACGTGCTCGGCCAGCGAGCCCGAGAGGAACGCGACCGTCGCCTCGAGCAGGCCGACGCAATGTTCTACAAAGCGATGGACTCCGGCGACACAAGCAAAGCGCAGCAGGTCGGCAAGTACCGCCAGGCGCTACGCGAGGTGCCTGACCAACCCGGCTTTCCAACCGATTTCTCCTGGCCAAGCATCCCTGGTGCGCTATCGGATCAGGCGTCTTCGAACGCCGTAGAGACCGAGACCCAGACCGCCGGCACATGACGCAAGCCCCATAGGAAACCGACGCACCGCTCCCTACCGTTACGAGAGTCATCGGCGCGCACGTCATGCACATGTGCCCATGACGATTTGTTCAACGCTCATCAACCGTGGAGCCATCATGACAAAGGTCATCGTCAATCTGGTAGGGGATAAAGAGAATCTGAAAACGCCGGCCGTCACCATCGACAAAGCGCGGTGGGGCCACAACGGCCATACGACGTTCGGCAAAGAGCAGGAAGTCACCGCCGGCACACACACCGCGACGAT
Organism: Ralstonia mojiangensis; assembly: GCF_023955645.1. NCBI lineage: Bacteria > Pseudomonadati > Pseudomonadota > Betaproteobacteria > Burkholderiales > Burkholderiaceae > Ralstonia > Ralstonia mojiangensis. The sequence continues at coordinate 1,143,863 of NZ_JAMXHU010000001.1, forward strand.
CTACAGCGACGGGAAAGTCCACAAGACGAAGGAAGTCACGGTGTCCGGCGCTGGGCCTGTGACGCTCAACCTGAGCGTCGACTGATCCAGAAAACAGCACCAGCACGCGCGCAGCACCGCATCCCCGAAGCAATAGCAAGCCCCGCCACAGCGCGGGGCTTTTTCTTTTCTACTTCCCATCGAGGAGCCGCATGGCATCTTCTTTCTTCCACGGCATCACCACCACGATCGTCGACACCGGCCCGCGCCCGATTGCCGTGCCGTCGTCGTCCATCATTGGCCTCGTCGGCACCTACACCCCTGGCGCGGATCTCGTGCAACCCGATGTGCCGGTGCAGATCACCAACCCGCGCGAGGCCGCGCAGGCTTTCGGTCAGAACAGCGCCATCACGCGCGCCATCAACGCCATCTATACCCGCACCTCGGCCGTCATCGTGGCAACCGGCGTGGCGGAGTCGGAAGACGCCAACGCACTCACGTCCGGCATCATCGGCGGCGTCACGGAGGGCGGCGTGCGCACAGGCCTGCAATCGCTGCTCGATGCCAAATCGCGCTTCAACGTGCAGCCGCGCTTGCTGATCGCGCCTGGGTTCTCCGCACGCCAGCCGGTGGCAACAGCCATGGATGGGCTTGCCGCCAAGCTGCGCGCCGTCAGCATCATCGACGGGCCGAACACCACTGACGAAGCTGCGCTCGCGTATGCACGCAACTTCGGCTCCAAACGCCTCTACATGGTCGACCCGGGCGTGCGCACGTGGGACACCGCTGCCAATGCCGAGGTCGATGCACCGGCATCTGCCTACGTGGCTGGCCTGTTTGCCTACACCGATGCGGAATACGGCTACTGGGCGTCGCCGTCCAACAAGGAATTTGTCGGCGTCACCGGCACCGGCCGGCCCATCGAGTTTCTCGACAACGATCCGACCTGCCGCGCCAACCTGCTCAACGAGGCGCGCATTGCCACCATCATCCGCGATGGAGGCTACCGCCTGTGGGGCAACCGCACGTTGTCGGCAGACCCGAAATGGTCGTTCGTCACGCGCGTGCGCACGCTGGACATCCTCATGGATGCCGCGCAGGCCGGCCACAAATGGGCCGTCGACCGTGGCATTACGAAGACCTACGTCCACGACGTCACCGAAGGGCTGCAAGCATTCATGCGCGATCAGCGCAACGCCGGGGCGCTCATCAATTTCGAGGTCTATGCCGACCCGGTGCTCAACACCGCCAGCCAGATCGAGCAGGGCCGCGTCGTGTGGAACGTGCGCTTTACCGACGTCATCCCGGCAGAGAACCCCATCTTCCGCTTCGAAGTCACCAACGAGTGGCTGACCGAAGTGCTCGACACCAAATAACGGAGGTGCATGTTGGTACCCGAGACACTCTATAACTTCAATCTGTTCGTGGATGGCACCAACCTCGCCGGCACTGCGCCGGAAGTCACGCCGCCCAAGCTGAAGATCAAGACCGAGGACTACCGCGCCGGCGGCATGGATGCGCCCGTTAAGCTGGACATGGGCATGGAGGCCATGGAAGCCTCCTTCTCGTTGGTCACACTGGCGCCGGCCGTGCTGAAGCTGTTCGGCTTGGCCGATCAAAACGCCTTCAACGGCACTTTCCGCGGCGCTTTTCGCACGACCGATGGCAAGACGCGCCGCGTCATTCTCGTCCTGCGCGGCATGCTGTATGAGGTCGATCCGGGCTCGTGGAAGCCGGGCGAGAAATCCGAATCCAAGTACGCCCTCAGCGTCAACTACTACAAGCTCGAAATCGACGGCCGCGTCTGGCACGAGATCGACGTGCTCGGCTGTAAGCGCGTCATTGACGGCGTTGACCAGCTCGCAGAAGTGCGCGCCGCCATCGGCCTGTAAGCCACCACAAGAGACCCACCACGATGCAAACCACCACCATCAAGCTGAAGTTTCCCGCCGTCGTCAACGGCGTCAAGGTCGATGCGCTCACGCTGCGTCAGCCCACCGTGCGCGACATGCGCGTCGCCGGCCAGCAGGCGGGCGGCGATGAAGAACTGCGCGAGATCCTGCTCTTCGCGTCGCTCGCCACCGCCGGGCAGAACGACATCGAGGGCCTGACGTACGTCGACTACCAGCGCGTGCAGCGCGGCTACTTTCGGCTGCTGGCCGACCGCGAGGCTACCGATGCCGGACATCAAGCGGCTGACCAAGCGCCTGCTGACGATGGGCGTCAGCCCGCGTGACATCGATGCGATGACGGTCGACGACATGGTCTGGTGGTTGACCGACTGACGCAGTAGCGCAGCGCCACACAGCAGGAGCACGGATGGCAACAAAAGACATAGCGCTTGGCATCCTCATTGGTGGCGCGGTCAGCTCAACCCTGGGCCGTGCCGTCAACGAGGTCGGCACCAAGCTGGATGCACTCAAGAAGCGGGCGGGCGAGGCGCGCGTCTGGCAGAACACGATCGGCGAGACGCAGCGCCTGCAGCGCGAGTTTCGCGACCTGCACGCCGCCGGCGATCGCGCCGCCGACAAGGTGCGCGTCAAGATCGAGCGCAACACCCGCGCGCTGCGCGAAGCGGGCTTCGAGGTCGACCGGCTGGACCGTTCCTACCAACGCCTCGGCCGCACCGCACGCGGGCTCGAACTGCGCGCCCGTGGTACCGCACTCGTTGCCGATGGCCGAGACGGCCTGCGCAACACCATTGGCGACACCACCAAGTTTGTCGCCGCGGCAGCGGTACCGACCGCCATCTCGGCAGGCTACGAGGCCATCATCCGCGATATCGCCATCAAAGCCGGTGCCGCGCGCACCGACAAAGAGCGCGAGATGAGCAGCGGCATTGCGGCCTCCGCGCAGCAAAGCGGCATCGGCCGCAACGTTTTGGCAGATGCCGTCAATCAGATGGTGTCAGCCGGCATGGATCTTGACCGCGCGCTGTCGTTCGCGCCGCTAGTGGGCAAGTTCTCCGTCAGCCAGGGCTCCGACGCAAAGGAAACCGCGCGGATGATCCAGGCGCTCGAGCAGAACGCCAAGATCAACGATCCGGCCAGCATGGCGCAGGCGCTGGAAACCATCGCGTTTCAGGGCAAGGAAGGCTCGTTTGAGTCGAGCGACATGGCGCGCTGGTTCCCCGTGCTGCTGGCGGATATGCAGAAGCTGGGCATTGTCGGTAACAGCTCCGTCGAGCAGCTCGGCGCGCTGCTGCAGGTGCAGATGAAAACCGCCGGCAGCGCCGACGAAGCCGCCAACAATACGAAGAACTGGTTCTCCAAGATCGGCAGCGGAGAAACAGCCGGCAACTACGCCAAGGCCGGCATCGACTACGAAGCCAAGATGCGCGAGGCCATCGGCAAGGGCTGGAGCACGATGGAAGCATCGTTCGTGCTGGCGCGCGCCTACATCGAGCAGGCCGACCCCGAGAAGGCCAAGCAGCTCGCCGCCGCCGCGCAGCAGTTCAACAACGAATCCGACCCCGCCAAGCGCGAGGCGCAGATGCGGGCGTTTGCTGAAACGATGAAGACGGGCGACCTCTTCAACGACATGCAGGTCAAGGCCGCATTGACGGCCTACATGCAGAACGCCGACCTGTATCAACGCTTAAAGAGCGAGGGCGCCAAGGCCACCGGCGAGATCGAGAAAGACCTGGCCGACCGCCGCGATAGCTCCAAACAGAAATGGGCCGAAGTCGGGCAGGCGTGGGACGAAGCCATGCGCCGCATTGGCGATGCGCTCAAGCCCGTGACGGATTCGGTAGCGGATCTCGCCGCCGGCGCCGGCACCTCCGTCGGCAAGCTGGCCGCCGAATCGCCTAAAGCCACGGTCGCCATCGGCGGCGTGCTCGCGTCGATTCTGGCGTTCAGAGGCGGGCGCGCCGTATGGAAGATCGGCAAGGGCGTGTCCGACATCGCGCGGGGTACTGCCATTGCCGCAGGCGTTGGCCGCTCCGCGGAGGCGGCGGCAACCGCCGCCAAGGTCGCACCGGCCGCCGCAAAGGCGCCGGGCGTGCTGGGCGCTTCGGGCCGGTTCCTGAAAGGGGCAGTGCCCAAGCTGGGCAAGATTGGCGGTGTCGCTGGCGTTCTGGCGCTGGTTGGCACGGCCGGCATGGCAAGCGCAGAAGCGGCCGAAAAGCCCGGCACCAAGGCCGACAAGGCCAAAGCCATCGCCGGTATTGGCGCAGGGCTGGCCGGCGAACTTGCCGGCGGCGCTGCAGGCCGTGCCATCGGCGCCGTGGCCGGCACGGCCATCGCGGGGCCCATCGGCACCGTTGTCGGCGGGCTGCTCGGCGGCATGCTCGGTTCGTACCTGGGCGGCAAGGCCAGCAGTGCGCTGGCCGACCGTGCACTCAGTGACAAGAAGCCCGAGGCCGCGTCACCCACGAGCGCGCCCGTCCTGCCCGCCGGCGCACAGGAAGCGCTCGGCACGGCGCAGGCAGCCGCCAATGCGCCGCCAGCCCCGCAACTGCAGTTCGACCAGCGGTTCGAGTTCGCGCCGCAAATCGCCGTGACAGTGCAGGGGGACGTCAAAGACCCGCGCCAGCTCGCCGAGGCATTGATGCCACACCTGCGCCGCCAGTTTGACGAATACGCCGCACAGCAACGCCGGGCCGCCATGTCGGACGGCTCGCACGTGTAACGGAACAGATCATGGATTTTCAGAAGTTCGCATCCGCAGCGGCAACGCATGCGGCGCGCGCTGCCGAGCATGTCCGGCAGATGGAGCGGTTGCTCGACAAGCCTGATGGCACCGGCGGTGCAAACGCGCGCCGCCGTGAGGCGCAGGCCTTGGGCGACCTAGGCAGCGCTGGCAGCGCCCTTGCCGCCGCCGGCGAGGCCATCGGCGGCACTGGCCGCGTGACGGCCGCCCGTGGCGCGGCACAGCGTGCCCTCAACCTGACAGACGCCGCGCTGGGCGCCATCCAACGTACCGTCGCCGGCGAGCGCTTCGCCTCCGTCCTGCGCGCCGCGCAAACCACGGGCGACGCATTGGCAACCGTGCGCCGCCGCCTCGATGCCGTGCTGCCCACCGTCACGCCCAACGTGCGCAGCCTGGTGCCGAGCTACGCCCTCGGCCCGGGCAAAATCCTCGGCGCCGGCCAAACCGCAGGCGCCACCGAACGCCTGCTCGTGCTGTCCACCGATGAGGGCGAGCAATTCCAGTTCGGCCTATCCACCGCCGCATACGACCGCCTGCGCCGCGAGACGCGTTACAACATCGCTGCGCAAGAACGCATCCAGCGGCAGGAGGCATTGCAAGCCGTGGGCGCAGGCGGCGACACCATCACCGTATCCGGCGCCATCTTCACTGCCGGCGGCGCGGGGGCAGGGCAGCTTGACCGCCTTCGCGCCATCGGTGCGGCGCTCAAGCCCGTGCAGCTCACCACCGGCTCCGGCGATGTACTCGGCCGCTACTTCCTAGACCGCGTGGGCGAAGAGCAAGACGGCCTCCTGGCCGACGGCACACCGCGCAAACAAGGTTTCGATTTGGAGTTCCGACGCTATGGCGATGACTATCAGAACATCTGACGGCGATGTGCTCGACGTGCTCTGCTACCGCGCATACGGCACGTTGGCCGGCACGGTGGAGGCTGTGCTCGATGCGAATACGGGCCTCGCCGCGCGGCGTCAGCCGTACGCCGCCGGCGTGGAGATCTTCCTGCCCGACCTTACGCCCGCGCGTGATGAACCCATCCAGCTTTGGACGTAGCGCATGGAAGCCCAATTCGAAGTCCTGGCAGACGGCCAAGACATCACCGCGCTGCTGCGCGATCGCGTGTTGGAGATCCGCCTGACCGACAAGCCCGGCATGGAAGCCGACCGCTGCGAGATCCGGCTGGACGACCGCGACGGCAAAATCGCCTTCCCGCCCAAGGGCGCCAAGCTGCGCATCTCGTTCGGCTGGGCCGGCAAGGGCCTATCCACGCGCGGCACCTATGCGGTGGATGAGATCGAACTAAGCGGCCCACCGGCCACCATCGTCATACGCGGCAAGCCGGCGGATATGCGCGCCACCGCCAAAGCGCAGCGCAACGCCAGCTACACCGGCACCACGCTGGCCGCCATCGTCGCGAGCGTGGCCGCCCGGCACGGTTGGAAGCCCGCTTGCACGATCGAGGCGCACATCGACCGCGCCGACCAGTTTGGCGAGAGCGATCTGCACTTCATCACCCGGCTTGCTCGACAGTACGGCGGCACAGCAACGGTCAAGGGCGGCAGGCTCATTGTCGCCCCGCGTGGCGGTGGCAAGTCCGCGGACGGCAAGCCGCTGGCCCCCATCGTGCTGCGGCCGACCGACCTCATGCGGTACCGCCTGACGTTCCCCGACCGCAGCAGCGTGGGCGGCGTCAGAACCCGCGCACACGATGCCAAAACCGGCCGCAAGATCGATCTGTACATCCCCAACCCGGAAGCGCCCAACGGCCCACCGGCGCAGGCTACGCACACCGACCGGCACATGCACGCCAGCCCCCAGGCAGCAAAAGCCGCCGCCAAGGCCAAGCTGCAAGACATGAACCGCAGCACCGCCGAAGGCGAGCTGGAGATGATGGGCCGCGGCGACATCAGCGCCGAGAAAACGCTCCGCCTGGAAGGCTTCAAAGCGCAGGCCGACGGCGACTACCTGGCCGAAACCGTCACGCACATCTACGCCAACAAAAGCTGGCTGGTGAACGTGAGCCTGAACGGCGGCAACAGCGGCAAGGCCAAGGCGGGGCAGGGCAAGGCCAAGAAGGCGGCCAAGGTCACCAACCTGGTCATTCCGGCGCCGCCCAAGCAATAAGACACACGCGTTCGCAATCGCGATCGCATCCAATCAGCCCGCCACCCGGCGGGCTTTTTCATTTCCAAGCCATGAACAAACAATCCTTCAGCAAGGCAGCCGCCTTGCCGCCGGCGCTCGCCGATCGCTGGTGGCCGCACATCGAGGCCACGTGCAAGCGGTTCGGTATCGCCACGCCCGCGCAGCAGGCGGCCTTTATCGCGCAGATCGGGCATGAGTCTGGCGGCTTCACCCGCGTAACGGAATCCTTCAACTATGCCGTGGCAGCGCTGCCCGCGATGTTCTCGCGCGTTACGCCCGCGCTGGCCGCCACGCTTGGCCGACAACCGGGCGAGCGCGTGGTGCCGCTCGAGCGGCAGCAGCGCATCGCCAACATTGCCTATGCCAACCGCTACGGCAATGGCGATGCCGCCAGCGGAGACGGCTGGCGCTACCGGGGCCGCGGCCTCAAGCAAATCACCTTCCTGGCCAACTACCGCGAGTGCGGCCATGCGCTGGATCTCGACCTCGTTGCGCGGCCCGAGCTGCTGGAGCGGGACGACTATGCCGCGCTCTCCGCCGGCTGGTACTGGTGGGCCTTCGGGCTGGGCAAGCTGGCCGACGCCGGCAAGTTCGACGAGATCACGCGCCGCATCAACGGCCCGGCCATGGAAGGTGCAGAGCCGCGCCGCACGCGCTGGGCGGTCGCCAAACAAGCATTGGGAGCATAGATGGCACAGCCAACAGGTTGGAGCGCGCTGCTGCGCGTGTTGGACACGATTCTGCCGAGCGCGGCTGGTGCGCTGGTGTCACTGCGGTTCATCCCGGGCACGCCGGTGCAGCGCGTCGCCTCGTTGCTGCTGGGCGTGGTGTGCGCGCATTACCTCGGCAACGGCGTGATTGGCTTGTGGCAAGTGCCGGCGGGGCTCGTGTCGGATGCCGTCAAGTTCATCGCCGGCGTGTTCGGGCTGACCATCGTCGGCTACGCATACGGCGAGCTTCCGGCGCTGCGGCGCCTGGCGCACGACTGGCTGCAGCAGGCAGCCCAACGCTGGACAGGAGGCCGCAAGGAATGACGCTCACCCAAAACGACGTGCTGACCGCCATCGACATCGTGGCGCTCGTGGCCATCTGCGCGGGCGCGGCGTGGTCTGCGCTCACGCAGGCCATACCGCATGGGCTGCGCGGCGCGCTGCTGCTGTGCGCCGTCGCCCTGTGCGCGCTCGGCAGCGCCGCCGCCTCGCTCCACGCCCATCGGGATATCGCCACCGTGCAACTGCATTGCGTGCTGGCGGTGGCGGGCCTGTGGGTCACGTACATCATCAGAAAAGGCAACGCCAATGAACTTCGCAATCGTCCGGCTCCTGGCAGTGGCAGCGGTGGCTGCGGCAGCCGCGTGGGGCTGGCAGGCCAACCGCTACCAAACCGCCATCGCGCAGCTGCAACGCGACCACGCCATCGAGCGCCAGGTCGCCGTCGATACCGTCGTGACGGCGCTGCAGGCTGCGCTAGCAAAGCACCGGCAGCTTACCGACCAGCTCGACGCGCTCGACCGTACCCATTTCTCGGAGATGCAACGTGCCACCGCTGAAAACACGCGCCTGCAGCGCGCCCTTGCTGCTGGTGATGTACGGATGTCAGTGCGCGCCCGTTGCCAGCCCGACGCCGGTGCCGGCGCAGGTGAAGATCAGCCCGGCGCCGGCGTGGGCGATGGAGCCCCCGGCCGATGTGAGTTATCTGGAGCGGATGCGGCGGATCTTGTCGATCTCTTCGCCGGGGCGGAGCGGGATGCGGAGAAACTGAGATACTTGCAGGCGCGCGAGCGTGCGCTTGAGGGGGCGGGTGTTTGTGTTCAGCCCTGAGGGGTCAACCGCTCGGGCGAGCGTGAACGTCCGCTATCGGCCAGAGGCAGACGTTCCCAATCCGGGCTTATAAAACGCTCTTCGCAGTCCGGAACGGAGGCTCGTGGATTGACATTCAGCCGTATTGGGGAGTTTGGGTATGCGAGTAGTAGGTGTTTTCCGCGAGCTGACGGGCCAGAAGGCGAGCTTCTTGCCATCCATTTACGAGGTGAAGAACAAGCTGCTGCCGCAGGATGCAACGCAACTCGTTGCGTATCTGCGCAAAGGCGTGCCGGTGTTTGACGTCATGGAAGCAACCCGTGACGCATTCGACCCCACGAAGTTCGTAAATGGTGGGCCAAGCTTGTTGTCCGATGGCACTTGGGTATGGCGCGAAGACCTGGCCTACTACGTGGAGTGTTACAGGGTGGACGTCTGCAGTGAGTTCATCGAGCACGCAAGGAGAGCGACTGCTGAAAAGCTCGATGAGGCAGCCATTACTGCGCGCTGTGAGGAGGCCCTTGCCGCATATGAGCGGTTTGAGAGTTCGGGAGAGTGATGTGCCCAAGCAGCGGGGCGGTACGCCTCGCCGCAATGTTTGGCAGCTTCAACTTCCCTCTGATTGCTAGCGACTGTTCTCGGCCAATACCGGTTATTGCAAATGGCCCGCACCGCCGCCAACCCACCCAGCGATGCGAGCCCCATCCCACCCGCCTACACCCCCGCCTCAATCAAATCCGAAATCTGCACCGACGCGCGCGCAAAGTCAGTCAGCGCGCGGGCGCGCTTGTGCCGATAGCTGCCGGCGGAGATGACGACGGGTTCTTTAGCTTCGTCGTGCTGCAGGACGACGAGCATGCCGGTGTAGCGGTCTGCCTGGTAGATGTGTTTGTTGAGCAGTTGCAGCGCGCGCTCGACGTCGGCGGGGTAGAGGCTGGCGAGGTCTGCGGGTGTGCGGGCGGTGGCGGGCGCGTCGTCGATGCACGGTTGTGCCGTGAACTGGCCGGTCTTGCGGACGGCGGGCAAGACGATGGACGTCACCCACTTGCGGAAGCGGTGCGGGACGGTGCCGGGCTTCACGGCGTCTCGGCAGCGCAGGACTAGGGTGTACATGCCGGACTCCGAAACGATGCCGACTTGTTGCCGGCCACCATGAGTGTCGGTTAAACCGACACCCTTTTCGTCGGCATCCAACTTCAGGAGTGCATCCCGGCTGTTGGCGATTTCAAGCGCGGCACACACGTCGGCTGCGACGAACCACGGCTCGTCATCGCGCATAACGACGCGCACGGTATGGGATTCGAAATTGAAGGTGTTCGGGGTAGGGGCGAGCGCGGACGCGCCAACAGACGTACCAGTCATGGCATGACTCCTTGAGTGCGGTGTGTAAACCGCCTCCCGACGCCAATCGGGGGGCGGCGACCGAGCGGGTTGGCGTACCGGACTCAAGGAACCGGCGCTCCTTACGGAGCCCGCGCCCGGCGCCGCCATAGGAGCAGCCAGACGTGCGCAAACAAAAAGCCGCGCGTGAAAAGCGGCGCGGCAATCGTGCGCCTTGAGATTACGGGACGCCAATCCCGTGTGCCGGTGTTTCCGGCGACCGGCCGAGTATACGGCTGGTTGGGAGTTACGTGCAAACCATCGGCTCACCGATCAGCTCGATGCTCGTGAGGCCGGATTGTGAGTGTGAGGGGCGACGCCGACGAAAGGAAGGTACGTGGGCCGCATTTGTCGGGCCGCTCCAAAAATGCAGGTGATTTCCCTTGGACATTCGCTTAGAATGCGAACGCGAATTGTTCCTATTACCATTAATTGAGCCACTCCGGTAGCCAAAGAGCTTGCCGCGTCAGGGAAATGAAAGCAGAAAAATGTGGAGGAGGCAGCGCAGGATCCGCGCTGTGGCGGGTGTCTCGCTTGGTGCTGTCGGCTGCGGGGTGCGCTGTTCTGGTGTCGGGGTGTGGCGGTGGCGGAGATAGTGCTGGTACTGGTACATCTACCCCTGCTGCAACAGGTGGCCTGTCGCCTATGGCGCAGGTGGGCAAGCAGATCTTTTTCGATCAGGCGCTCTCGGCCTCGGGCAAGCAGTCTTGCGCGTCGTGCCATGACCCCGCGCGCGGTTTCACTGATCCGAACAATCTGGCCGTTTCGATCGGCGGGCCAAATTCCGATTTGCCCGGCCTGCGAAACTCACCGTCGCTCAATTACGCGTCGTTCACACCGAACTTCAAGGTCGACAGCACCGGCAAGGCTTCCGGCGGTTTCTTCCGCGATGGCCGTTCGGCATCCTTGGCGGATCAAGCGCAGCAGCCGTTCACCAATGCATTCGAGATGGCCAATGCCTCGGCCGACGAGGTGTTGAAGACGCTGCTGACGCGTCCGTACCTCGATCAGTTCACGGCGGTATTCACCAAGGCGGGCATTCAGGACAGTGCGACCGCCATGCAGAGCATCGGTCGCGCGCTGGCTGCATTCCAGAGTGAAGACCCGAGCTTCCACACCTTCGACAGTAAGTTCGACGCCTACCTCGCCGGCAAAACGACGCTGACGGATGCCGAGACGCGCGGCCTGCTGCTGTTTAACAACCCGACCAAGGGCAACTGCAACGCTTGCCATATCTCGACGGGCAAAGGCAGCACGCCGGCGTTGTTTACCGATTTCACGTACGACAACGTCGGTATTCCGCGCAATTGGAGCATCGCCGCCAACCAGGAAGGCACTCCGCTGCCGTACGTGCCGAAGAACGGCCTGGCGCTGGGCGATCCGAACTACAGCTACTACGACCTGGGCATGTGCGGGCCGCTGCGTACCGACTTCCGCGTGGGTGGGTCGACGTGCGGCAAGTTCAAAGTGCCGACGCTGCGCAACATCGCGCTGACGCCACCGTATTTCCACAACGGCGTGTTCCAGACGCTTGATCAGGTGGTGGCGTGGTACATCACGCGCGATACCGACCCGGGCCGCTGGTACGTCAAGGCTGATGGCACGCCCGATGTGCCGTACAACGATCTGCCGGTTGGCTTCGATGCCAACGTGAACGTGGCCGAAGTGCCCTATAACCCAGGCACCGCGCCGTCGCTGACGAACCAGGAAATGAGCGATCTCGTGCATTTCCTGTGCACGCTCACCGATGGATTCGATCCGGCCAACCCGTCGGCCTATCGCCTGCCGGCGCAATGCAATTCCACGGCGGCGAGCGTGGGTGCCGCCCGTATCCAGACCGCCTCTGCCAGCGGAGCCACGCTGAGCAAGACGGCAGCAAGCAAATAAGCCAATTCAAAATTCCAAGACCAGGGAGCGTCACAGCATGAAACGAACCGCCTTGTCGGCAGCCGCCGTCATTGCGCTGATGGGGGCCGGCGCAGCCGATGCCGCCACCACTGCGCAACTCGAACAGAAACTCGACGCCATGGCCGCGCAGATTGAAGCGCTCAAGGCGGAGCTGAAAGAGGTGAAGGCGCAGAACGCGACGCTCGCCACCCAGCAGCAGACGCAGGCGAAAGCACAGGCACAGCAAACTGCTGCCCTGCAGGACGTACAGCAGACCGTGCAGACGGCGCAGCTCGCCTCGAGCCGGCCGTCGCCGCTCGACAACCTCACGCTGTGGGGCTACGGCGAAGTCAACTACAGCCGCCCGACGCGCCGCTCCGAAGACACCAAGATGGACCTCGCGCGCGCGGTGTTCGGCATTGGTTACAAGTTCAACGACAAGACGCGCTTCAATTCCGAGTTCGAGATTGAGCACGCTATCGCCTCGTCGTCTGACTCGGGTGAATTCGAAGTCGAGCAGTTCTACATCGATCACAAGCTGACCGACAAGATCGGCTTGAATGCAGGCCTGTTCCTGATCCCGAGCGGCTTTATCAACCGCAACCACGAGCCGACCAACTACTATGGCGTCCATCGCAACTTTGTCGAGACGCTGATCATCCCAAGCACGTGGCGTGAGGGCGGTCTCTCGCTGTACGGCGATACCGATTTCGGCCTGAACTGGAACGTTGGCCTGACGACCGGCCTGAACCTCGCCAAGTGGAATTTCAACCCGGAAAACCCGCTGTTCAACTCCGCGCTGGAGATGCAGAACAACGGTGCAGGTCCGCTGCAGCAGACACACCAGGAGCTGGGGCTGGCCAGTGCGAAGAACCTGTCGCAATACGTCGCGCTCAACTACACGGGCATTTCTGGCCTGACGCTCGGCGGCTCCATCTTTACGGGCAAAAGCAGCCGGTCAAGCACCGACGCACCGCTGCCGGAGCAGCGTGCCACGCTGTATGAGGCGCACGCTCGCTGGACGCCCGGCAAGTGGGACCTGTCAGCGCTGTACGCACGCGGCACGCTCAGCAACACCGAAGCCGTCAATCAGGCCAACCCGGGCGCAGCCAATCCGATGCCCTCGGCGTTCTATGGCTGGTTCATGCAGGCGGCGTACAACGTGTGGCAAAAGGGCGACTATCGTTTTGCACCGTTTGTCCGCTACGAGCGCTACAACATGGGTGAAAAGTACGCGGGTCTTGCACCGGGCTTCACTTTCCCTGCGGGTTGGCCCTCGCTGTCCGACACCGTGTACACCATCGGCGCGAACTTCTATCTGAACCCGAACGTGGTCTTCAAGGTGGACTACCAGCGCTTCAAGCAGAACCGCGATTTCTCGCGTGTGGATCTGGGCCTGGGCGTGTCGTTCTAGGCTGCGGGAGCGGCAAATCCAAGGAGGTGCAAGCCATGCGTTACCAGCCAGTGCCCATTGTTCTTGTCTGTGCCGCCGCCGTGGGGGCGCCGGGCATGATCGTCACCAAGGCGTTTGCGGCGGACTACCTGTCCGCTGCCGAGGCCCAGAAAGCAATGTTTCCTGACGCCACAGGCTTCGAGCCGGTGCCGCTCACGCTCTCAGCCGACCAGCTCAGGCAGCTGTCCGAACGTGCGGGCGGCCCGGCCAAGCCGGGTGCGTGGCGCGCATGGCAAGCCAAGCAAGGCGATAAGGCGCTCGGCTACTTCGTGACCGACGCCGTCATCGGTAAATTCGAGCTTATCAATTACGCCGTGGCCCTGAACCCGGCCGGCGAAATCAGCGGCGTGGAAATCCTCACCTATCGAGAAAGCCACGGCTACGAAGTCCGCAATAAGCCGTGGCGTGCACAGTTCTTAGGTAAGTCGGCGAAGTCGGCGCTGCGCATCGGCGACGATATCAACAACATCAGCGGCGCAACGCTGTCGTGCACTCACCTTACCGACGGTATTCGCCGCATCGCGGTGATGGCACAACTGGCGCTCATCAAGAGCTGAGGCGCTTGGTGGACGCGTCTGTTTGCCGGCGTGCGCGGCCGCTGCTCGGTACGCTTGTTGAGGTGCGGGCCGAAGGCTCTGATGCCGGTGTCGCCGTGGCCGCAGCGCTCGACGAGATTGCCGCCGTGCATGCATTGCTGACTCTTCATGCGGAGGACAGTGAACTGCAGGCGATCAATCGCGCGGCGGCGGGTGAGAGGCTCATTGCAGATTCTCGGACCCTTGCCGTTCTGCGCCTTGCGGCGGAACTGCATGACTTGTCGGAGCGGGCGTTCGATTGCCGTATCGGTCCCGTCGACTTCCTCGCAGATACGCGCTTTCCCGTTTCCTTCGACGGCGATATCGTCGTCAAAGAAACCTGTGCACACATGGATCTGGGAGGCATCGCCAAGGGATTTGCAGTGGACTGTGCAATCGACGTGTTACGCGGTTTCGCCGTGGAGAGCGCGCTGGTGAATGCCGGCGGCGACCTACGCCACCATGGCACCCGTCCGATGTCGGTACAGGTGCGTGACCCGCGAAACGCCGCCCGTGTTGCAGTGTCTGTGCTGCTTGATAACGCTGCACTGGCCAGTTCGACGGCTGGCGGTTTTGGCGCAGCCGTCGAAAGTGCATCCCGTATCCGCGATGCCAGCGGCAGGATGCTGCCACCTCTTGCCGGAGCAACCGTGCAGGCGCCCACTTGCATGTTGGCCGACGCGCTGACCAAAGTCGTGCTTGCTACTGGTAATGAAGCCGATCCGCTGTTGACACGGTACGGTGGGGCAGTGGTCGTATACTCGCCAGCTTAGGCGCCCCACAGTACTCCATGTCCGTTCCACCGCGTTTGTCCTTTCATCTGCGCGAAAGCGCATTTCGCCTTAGTGCCCGACGGCGCTGGCTGGTCTATGGCGCATTCGCTGTCCTGCTCGCTACGGGCCTCGCTTGGCTCGCCATGCATTTTTCAGATGACGGTAGCGAAGTCGGAACGCTGGTGCTCGCTTGGAGCATGAAGCTGCACGGTGCGGCCGCCATGGCAGCGCTTTACCTGTTTGGAATGCTGTGGGGGCCGCATATCCGCAACGCATGGATGCGAAAACGTAATCGCGCAGCAGGAGCGTTGCTCGGCTCTCTCTCATTGATTTTGGTCGCCACGGGCTATGCGTTGTACTACGTTAATGGCCAGTTGTTGCGCGAGAGTGCAGAGTATCTTCACTGGTCGGCGGGCCTTTTGTCCTGTGTCGCCCTATGGGTACACATTGCTGTCGGACGCCGCAAGCGCAAAGTGATCGTGTAAAGCTTGTCTGGCTGTCTTGCGCACACTCTCTTTGCTCGAAGTCTCACTCGGACCGCCACATCGCAAGGCCAAAGACTTCCGAGATGCTTGCGGCAGTTTGGCGTCTACACCCCCGCCTCAATCAAATCGGGAATCTGCACCGACGCGCGCGCAAAGTCAGTCAGCGCGCGGGCGCGCTTGTGCCGATAGCTGCCGGCGGAGATAACGACGGGTTCTTTGGCTTCGTCGTGCTGCAGGACGATGAGCATGCCGGTGTAGCGGTCTGCCTGGTAGATGTGTTTGTTGAGCAGTTGCAGCGCGCGCTCGAAGTCGGCCGGGTAGAGGCTGGCGAGGTCGGCGGGTGTGCGGGCGGCGGCGGGCGCGTCGTCGATGCACGGTTGTGCCGTGAACTGGCCGGTCTTGCGGATGGCCGGCAGGACGATGGACGTGACCCACTTGCGGAAGCGGTGTGGGACGGTGCCGGGCTTCATTGCGTCGCGGCAACGCAGGACTAGGGTGTACATGCCGGATTCGCTGATGACGTTGGCCTGATCGTTCCCCCGGGACAAGCCCTGAATTGAAGTTAGGGCTTTCTCATCAGCATCGAGAGAAAGAAGCGCCTTGGTCGGATTCGTGAGCTGCAAGGCGCGGCACACGTCGGCTGCAACGAACCACGGCTCGTCGTCACGCATGACAACGCGGACCGCATGGGATTCGAAATTGAAGGTGTTGGGGGTAGGGGCGAGCGCGGACGCGCCAACAGACGTACCAGTCATGGCATGACTCCGAAGTAGCGGTGTGCGAACCGCCAACCCGACGCCAATCGGGTGGGCGGAACTGTGCAGGTTGGCGTACCGGTACTTCGGAACCGGCAGGGCCGAAGCCCTCCCGCACAGCCCGCCCGAAGGAGAACCATGCTGCGCAAACAAAAAGCCGCGACCAATGTGCAGGCGCGGCTCGAATGCGCCGAAGTATACCGGGACGCCAATCCCGTGTGCCGGTGTTTCCGGCAACCGGCCGAGTATACGGCTGGTTGGGGTTGCGTGCAAACAAACGGGTTAATGCAAAGAAACCAGCCGCTTACCGACCAGATGGACCGGTTCACCCCTATTTTGAGTATTGCGCGGAGCTTCGGCCCTATGCCAAGCTAATTGGGCCCAATAATGGGGACTTCTTAAGGAGGGCCAATGTTGACCCAATTTTTGAATACCCCAACCGTTCGCGCTGGGGGCATCCAGTGAGGGTCTGACCCTATGGGGTGATGTTCTGGGAGTAACGTCAAAAGCGGCACATTCTGTGCGCTACCTCTACAGGCGCGCTCAGACCCGCTTCCATTCGACCATGCCCGGTCCGATGGAGTGCTGTTCGACATAAGACGGGAGACGGCGGGTCAGACCGCTGCATTGACGGAGCCCTGCAGGCGGATGCCTGCGGGACAACTCACGACGGCAGTGCCGAACAGGGCTGTCTCCTTCCCACCTTCCCCAGTCAGATAAAGAAATGAAATTCATCCCTGGCGATGAAACGGACGCGAACCTTTGCCGAATGCTACGGCATGAGTATTTGCGGTGCACCGAAGCGTTTCATGACTTCGTGACCGCAGCTCGGCTGTTGCAGGATGGCGAGCAAGGGCGCGAGCTTGCCTATCGGGCATACAATTCCTACGCACGTTTCATCTTCCACCTCTACGAATTCATATTGGCTTGCGATCAGCGCACGCGGGGCGATACCTCTTCAATTCAGGGAGAGGCCGCTGAGGAGGTGATCGCAGCTTGCGCGCAACGCGCTTTCAGGATTGGCACGTCATCCATCAACTCCGCACCGCTCGGTTCGTCTGTGCTGGGCTCAGGAATTAGCGTGTCGTTTCAGGAGATGAGGGACCTCGCAAAAGCGCTCCGAAAAGCTCGCAACATTGCGATGGGACACGTCAAGCATGAGCGTGCGGGCCTAAATCTATCGGAGTTCTACGGCAAGTATCACAAGTATCTCGTCGCGCTCCATCGCGCCTCAGTCACCATGTGGGGTGATTTCGGGGAGGAATTTCCGGACCTGGGTGAGGTGACTGCGTTTTCTGTGCTGGTCAAAAGCACCCCACCTAGTTCCATTTGCTAGCGGCGCGGGAGAAAAAAGGGGGCGACCAACCGGCCGCCCGTCCTACCCGCTTCACATCGGGTGATACTTGCCAAAGCCCAAGTAGTCATAGAAGACCTGATTGGCCTCCTCCCAACTCGCAGCCTCGAACGTTTTCACCAACACCGAATCCTCTTCGAAGGCATGCGGTTGCTTCTCTTTGGCCCCTTTCTCGACCAAGATCGGATCTCGTCGGAAAGACGGTGGGGAGGCCCAGATTTCATAAGTGGTCATAGTGGTCCTGGTTATGGCGCCGTGCGACCAAGCTCCTCGTCGTCGATTTCAACGAACGCCCAGATGGCACCCGCGTACTCATCTTGCTTGGTCAGGTCTTCAATTGTCGAGCAGGTTGCGTCTACGTCTTCGCCGAGCTCTGCCAGTGTCTGCAGATGACCCGCGATGGCCTCCCGCGTGTTGCGGATGGCTTCATCAACGGTATCGCCCCACGAGTGCACGCCGGGAATATCCGGCACCGTGACGCCATAGACGCTCCCCTCGTCTTTGTGAATCGCGATGGGGAATTGCATGGCTTTTCTTCCGAGGTTGGCAGGCATGCCGCAAGAGGACTTAGATCTGATAGAAATAATTTGAAATCGAGCGACGCTCTCGTTCGCATAGAGTTTGGCGCACAAACAAAGTGACGACCTTCGGGGGCGGGGGAATAGATGGGAATTTTGCGCTTGTTGATAACGGCCATCTTCATGATTGGTGCCGTTAACGCGCACGCTGAGATCGGCTCAATCGCCGGCTACAGATGGCAGTATTACTTGTCGACCACGGGTCCCTACTACCCCTCAGCGGAAGTGGCCTGCCGGACCATTGCTGGGTCCGTTCCCATCAAATACATCACGCCAACGGTGCCCGGAGAATACGCCTGTTGGTTTGACATCGGCGGTTACGACAGCAACTTTTTTGTTGACCTTGACAGCAGCGGCTGCGCCGATGGTTACACGCGTCAGGCTGATAAGTCGTGCGCTCCATCGACTCCAGAAGTGAAGGCATGCCCCGTTTCTCATCCCGTTTATCCAGGCACGGGTGCGAAGACCCTTACCGAGCGCGACGACGCGGGCAGCGAAGAGCTACCCATCTCTCGCACGTACCGTTCTGATCTTCGCTTCCGCACTAACGGCGCAGCAGGCGGGTGGATGTTCAATTGGCAGCGGGCCGTAGACGTTGCGGTTGTCAATAGCTATTCGTCCAGTCCGATCACGACTTTGCGAGACGGCGGCACGGTTCGCGTGTTTTCGAAGTCGGGCACCGTTTGGACGACGTCGGGCATTCGCGACACGATCGAGCACGTCGGATCAAATTGGGTCTACAAGGCTCCCACAGAGGGTATCGAAGAGACGTACGACGCCCAAGGCAACCTGCTTTCCGTACGCGAACGCAATGGCCGCACCACGGCGCTGCAGTACACGACCACCGGGCAACTGACCAAGGTCACAGCCCCCAGCGGCCGAAACCTGACCTTTGGGTATAACGCCCAAGGCCGCGTCTCCAGCATCACCGCGCCCGACGGCGCCATCACCCAGTACGCCTACAACGCGAACGGCATGCTGACCACCGTCACGTGGCCAGACAACACCACGCGGCAGTACGTGTATGAAGACACCCGATTCCCCACGGCCCTCACGGGCGTGATCGACGAAGCTGGCGTGCGGTATGCCA
This sequence comes from Ralstonia mojiangensis, assembly GCF_023955645.1. NCBI lineage: Bacteria > Pseudomonadati > Pseudomonadota > Betaproteobacteria > Burkholderiales > Burkholderiaceae > Ralstonia > Ralstonia mojiangensis. The sequence continues at coordinate 1,162,766 of NZ_JAMXHU010000001.1, forward strand.
CCTATGCCTATGACGATCAGGGGCGGGCGATCACCAGTGAATTGACCGCCGGCGCGGATCGGTATCAGTTCCAGTATCAGGCGAACGGGCAGACGACGGTCCTGACGCCGGATGGCGGCAGCAGCGTGTACAGCTTCCTGAAGCAGAACGGTGTGTTGTTGCCGACTGGGGTGAGTGCGCCGTGTCCGACGTGCGGCAATACCGCGCTGAGCACCAGCTACGACAGCAACAACAACGCGACCAGCAAAACGGGCTACGACGGTTCCACTACGTCATACACCTACGACACCCTCGGCCGAGAAACGCAGCGCATCGAGGGCGCCGGGACTGCCAACGCGAAGACCACCACGACGGAGTGGGACCCACAGCAATGGCTCGTGACACGCGTTGCCGCGCCGAACAAGATTGAGGCGTTTTCGTACGATGCGAACGGGAATCTGCTGTCGCATACCGTGACGCCGACGGGCGATGCGAATGGTAGCCAGGGGTTCGGGGCTGCGGCTTCGGGGCCTGTCCAGCGCACAGACTGGACGTACGACGATAGCGGCCACGTTTTGACAGCAACGGAGCGCACGGATGGCGCTGTGACGGGCACTTGGACGCTCACCTACGACGGTCAAGGCAATCTACTGACACTCACCAATCCGGACGGGAAAACCGGGCGCATCACGCTCTACGACGCAGCAGGCCGCGTGCTCGAAGCCGTGGATGTAAATGGGATCGCCGTCAAGCTAGCCTACAACGCTCGCGGGTGGGTGACTGCCTACGACTACGGTGAGCAGCACATTCGATACGAGTACGACGCCATCGGCCAGCGGACTGCCATGGTTGGCCCGCAAAACCTGGTTATGCGGTATGTCTACGATGCTGCACATCGACTGACGCAGATTCTGGACAACATTCCGACTGCCCAAAGCGACACGAGCGCCCAGACTGCCAGCCCATTTGCTACGACTGCTACCAAGCGCTCTGCAACACAGTCCATTGGTGACATGGTCAGACATGGCTGGAACGCAATGCTCGCTTGGGTGAAGAGGCAACTCGCTGGACTGATTGCATCCGCGCATGCGCAAGTGATACCGGTCCCCGGCGCTGGGGGCTCGGTATTGCCACCCATTCCAAACGTATCGCTTCCCATCAAAGGGCCGCAGTATCCCGAAGACAGCATTGATCCGAATGCTGGTGCGGTGATGTCGAAGACTCGACCACCGGGAATGAGCTCGCTTGAGGAACGACACTACGATAGAACGTGCGCGAACAGCCAAGATCCATGCGTTGCTCTGAAAGCTTCGGCTCAGAAAGCCATCGCACAGGCAAAAGTGAAGATGAACAACATGCTGTGCGACACCATGCTGTACAAGTATGCCTACGACACGCCAAATCCAGCCGTGACCGGAACCAATACGACTTGGAAGGGCCATGCCGACGATCTGGACGGCCGAATTTCGAACATATGGGCCATGATCTCCTTGGGGAGAAAAATGGGCTGTGATATGTCCGCAGAGACGGCCGCAGCTATGACTTTGTTGACTCCTGGAGCTCCTCTCTAGCCATGCAGATTGATATCGACTTCAGCATCTTCGACTCCCCAACCACTGCCTTTGGCAACGTGACCGGCAGCATTGACGTCGCATCGCTGCCTAGCATTGGAGACGTCGTAGATCTGTGTGCTGATGGAAAACATGTTGGCCCGCTAGGCGGCTTCTCTGGAAAACTGAAAGTCATCTCCGTGGTTCAAGTGGGCGATTCCGGAGCTCTGCTTTACGGCTTGGAGGACGTTGTAGTTGCATCGCTGGGCGAAGCGCAAGAATTGGCAAAGCGGCTGGAGGTCGACCTCGGCTTGTTCTGTGTAGATTACGGTCGCTAGCCGCTGCTCGACAGGCGGCAGTCCCTTTTGACAGACTCTTTCATGGGCCTATGCTTGACCGCGGCTTTCGCAATCGCTGTCGGCGGGGGAGCAGCGTTGCTCCGTCGAAAACACCGCGAAGCTAGCTTGCAGGCGCTGTTGGAGAGGGAGTCGCTCAGCGACATTGATATCTACAGGCAGTTCTACGCGAGCGGCAATTTTGACGAGGCTGCCGTTCGTTCGACATGGAACGAGATCGCAGAGACGTTGCGAGTGCCCGCCGACAAGTTACGTCCGACTGACAAGTTCGGCACCCACATCGGCGTCTGTTTCATCACCAGTGACGAGCTGGACACGCTTGGCGAGCTGGCTGCGCAGCGTGCTTGCCGGCATGGAAAGAAGGTCGACCTCTCCGCCATCGCAACCGTTGATGATTACGTGAAGGCGTTCGCCGTGAGGGGCAGATGGTAGATGACGAGATCGCAGAGAGTTGCGTTTCGAAAATTGCAAGGAGCTCTCCCTTTGGAAAAGATGTCATCTCCTACGAAATACAGGACGACTTCCAATTTGTTCTTCTTTCTGTAGTGACAGATGGGGTGAGTGATGTGTCGCCCCTCGACAGAAAGAGAATCGCGGCTATGGTGGACGGTATCGTCCCGAAGAGGGATGGGGAGTATTCCTGGATGGTGAATTTCACTCTGAACGGGAAGATCTTTGATAGCTATTTTGGTGGCGACTCGACGGCGCCTGATGCGGGCTTGTAAGCAGGGTGTCGTGGTTTTGTTAAGTCGTCGAGCGGTTCTATACAGGAGGGGCGATGCAAAGACATGAAGCGGAATACGTAGGCAACGAAGGCGCCAAGATCAACGCATTCGGGAGGGTCTTGGTCAACCTTCTCGCAAACAAAGGGAAATTCGCGCCTTTCGACGAGATTGCCTGTGTGGAAGTGAAGCGCTCAGGCGACTTTGACATCGAGCTTGACGTGCATCACGTATTGATCGGTGGCACGTTCAAACACGCTTTCAGCAAGTTATCTGGCCACATGTCGCTGTATGGTGTTCTAGTCTTAAGGGAAATCGGCCAGGATGGTCACCCAATCGGTTTGCCTTTCCTCTCGTTCTCCTTGGATGGCGAGGGAAATCTCGGCTGGAGGGGCCCGATCCACGATTTGCACGGTGCCTTGCCGGTAAATAGGGATGCTGCAAATCGGCAGCGAACTGCTTTGCTAGAGTTGCTCCGAATGAAAGTGCAAGAACACCTCTGGGAAGTTGCTCAGTCGGCCGAAAATTGAGAATTCAGCCCAGCATACAAGCCCGCCAAGGCGCCAAGGCGCCAAGGTCTAGGCATTTGTGCCAAGCACTTCGAAATAAAGCTGCAACGAAGCCCCTGAGATGGGGGTGTCGAAGCGGATCGAATCTCCTAGACTCGAATCTCGATCATAAAAGGAGCGGTATCAGATGAACGGGCCGGTTACCAAAGACGGGCTGCTGGTCGCGCTGAAGCAATCACTCGCCGCCAAAGTCTCCGCAGACATTTTGGATCGATTCCTGGCATCGATCAGCGTGGAGGACGGCTACGTGGCACATATGAGCTACGGTGAAATCGAGAGATCTCTTCCTGCCGCTGACTTTTCTCGCGTGCTGGACCAACTGCATATTCCCGGGACAACGTTCCAAGCCTATAAGGACAAATCTTGCGAAGGGAACATCCAGGCCCGCTTTTGCGTTGACAATCCAGGCAACTACTGCAATCCGTCTTACTGCCACGGAAACTGACTTAACGCGAAATACGTGTCCAGATAACTGGCGCGACCAGCTTTACACCGTCGATGGCAGAGTAAATGCCTGCCTCGCTCACGGCGCCTTTCGTGCATGAGTCGCTGTTCAGACCCCCTCGTCGACTGGTTGCAAGGGCGGTCGATGGTGTATTCACGTTGCGGCGCGATGCGCGTAATACGGCCGCAGCTTGTCCTCAAGAATCGCGTCTGACGCATCGAGGTCGCGCGCTTCCGGGTTCAGCCATGCATCAATGTTCTCTGGCTTGATCGGAATCAGCACGCGGTCGTGCCCCGTCTCCGCAATCTCCGGCGGCGGATCCTCGGTGATGATGGCGAACGACAGCAGATCCTTTTCGCCGGGCTTGGTCGCGCGCCAGTGTGACCACACGCAGGCGACGAGCAGCGTCTGCGGTGGGTCCGGGCGGAATTCGAGCACGACGTTGCTGCCGTCTGGCCGCTTTACATTTTCATAGAACGCGTCGACCAGGACGATGCCGTGCGTGTGGCCGTATTGGCCTTTCCAGAAGCCGCGCAGGTTGTCACGGCGTGCGCAGTAGGTGCCGGGATACTTCTCGTCGTAGAACGCAGGCTTGCCGGCAGGGCGGCAGTGATAGCGCATCGGTTTGACGACGCGCCGGCCGTTCTCCATGACCATCACAGGCGCGTACCAGCCGGGGAAGATGCGCGAGTCCCGCGGCTTGAGGTCGGTGCTCTTGAGGTCTTCGAGTTTGCCCTTGGCCGCCGCGATCTTGTTGGTGGCGATGCGGGCGTCTTCAGCGGCCTTCTTCGTGGCCTTGGCGGCAAGGGATTGCTGGGCTTTCTCCAGCCGTTCGGTCTGCTTGGCCAGCTCCTGCAGCAGCGCGATCTCGTCTGCGGCCATGCGCGCGCGGATGACCTCGGCGATCTTCTTTTCTTCGTCGGTCTCGGGCGATTCGAGGAAGTGCGCGGTCATCGCTCTGGGCACGCGCATCTTCGGGTTGGCGAAGTACTCCATCACCATGCGCGTGAAGTCGTCGAGCGACATGATGGCGCCGTACTCGTGTACGAACCGTCGATAGTCGGCTTCGATTTGGGCGGAGTAGCACATGGGCGCAGGGCTCCCGAGTGGGAGGTTTCATCATACGCTGTGGGGCGCTTCGCCTTCGGTTCCCGGGCGGGCGCTAAGAGTCAACTGATGTTTGTTAGTAACAGTCGTGATGCGGGCGCTACTGGGCGTAAAAAAGCCCGCACATGGCGGGCTTGATGGTGGCAAGTGTCGCCCCGGGATAGAGCTGGGGCTTAAAGGCCCACCGCCTTCTTTCTCTCCATAACAAGCGCCATGGACTCAATCAGCCCATCATCGCTGAGTGTGTGTGCGAGCGGGCCGCTGTTGCGAAGGAAGATATTTACGTCGCGGGGCGTGATACGGCCATTTGAGGCATCGTACATCCGAAAGACCACGTCGGCGGTATTGAACTTGGTGGCGTCGTCCGTACCAGACTTCCCGCGTGCCTCGATGACGTTCATAAGCTGATAAGACAGCTCGCGCGCGTCCTCTTTGCTGCCCTTGATTTTGAACGCCACCACAACCTTCGAGAAGTCTTGAAAAAATTGGACCGACGGCACGTCGCCTTGCGACGCTTTGATTGCGTTGCACACTTCGACCTCATCTGCCGTCGAAATCATGTTGATGGCGTAGGGCTTTACGCCTTCCGAGGTGCACGCCAATTGGCCGGTTGGTTCTGGCGCTTTTTCTACACCTGAGCGACCGCTATCGTCTCCGCAGCCGGCAAGTGCCAGCGCAACCAGCGCGGCAGTGGTAATCGTCCTCATCCCATCCCTTTGAAGTTGTATTAGTAGTTAAAAAACCATTCCGGACCGGTACTTGACGCTCCCTACGATGTCTATGTGTTCTAGCTGATCGACCGGAACGTCAGAAGCTGAAGGATTTTCTTCGTTGTCCCTGACAGTTCGCAGAGAGCCATCCCGCATCTTGAAGATGTATTTGACCAGTATTTCGCGAGCATAGACAAGAGCATGCTCAGCTCAGCGATGCAACTGGCTGTCCAAGCCCGGCCCATTTGCGCCAGCGCAAATTGAGCGTGAGAGGGTGCTCAAATAGTCGACGTCGATCTGCGCGTAGTTGCACATGGGTGCAGCGCTCTCGGGTGAGCTGCTACCTTCGGTCGACTGGCGGTCGCTTGCCTCTGACCTTGACGATCATCTCTGACAGCCAGCTCTCTTGTTGCAGTACTGCCCGCAAGGCCAACACCGCGGCGCCGAGCGGGTTGTCCGGGTGGACAAAATACTCTTCCGTTTCTACGCGCCACGCGTGGTAACCGATGACGTGAAGAGCGCGGATCTCCCAGAGGAGCCGCATGACGGTTTCGTTGTCTCGGTGCTCTTCGGCCAGCTGGTGCAGCTCGGCAAGAGTGAGCGCGGGAAAGCGCTCGCGGATGGGTTTCGACATGGGCGCACCGTCACCATTTGCGAGCGTTGCGCATGGCCCGGCGGTCATGGGGCGCGGGCTCGGCGGAGAGGGACGCGCGGTATGCCTCCTTGCGCGCAACTTCCTCGTGAAACCATGTCTCCGCCGCGAGCTCTTCGTGCAGCGCCGCGACGGCAATGCCGAACGCGTCTGTCCGGCCGCCCGGGCCGGCGGCCTCCGCGACCTGGTGGACGCGGAAGACGAGGTTGCGCAGCGCCTGCACTTCCATCACCAGCCGCCGCACGACAGGGTCGTGGCCATAGCGGTCGCCGATGGCCGTCAGTTGCTCGGTGCTGAGCGCGGGGTATTCGATGCGGAGGGGGTAGGGCATGGTACGAGTACTGTATGTTTACACAGTATCGTAGGCCGGATGCTACGCGTCAACGTAGACAATGCAGACGTGAGCGATGCTCCTCCCATTCCAGTTCTATCTCGTAATTCCCGTCTGCCCCCCTTAATGGGTGGGCCCTACTTCTCGGGCGGGACGTTAAACTATCTGCACATTAGTGCTCAAAAGAGCACGCACTTGGGGGCGGGGCGATTGGGAAAAACGGGCATCGCACTTTCGGGCGGTGGGGTTAGAGCCATGGCGTTTCACGCCGGTGTATTCCAAGCCCTCGCTGAGCGCCGAGCACTCGAAGGAATAGCCAAACTATCCACCGTCTCTGGCGGGTCCCTCTTTATGGGACTGCTAGGGCGGCTTACGGGCTGGCGCTGGCCCACTTCTGACCAGTACCTAAATACAGTTTTGCCCGCCGTACGCGACACCTTGACATCAGTTTGTCTTGAACGGCACACCGCCAGGCTTTTATTGCGCCCTTGGGCGTGGAGGCACATTTTCTCTCGCGCGAATCTGCTCGCGATGTCCCTGGAAGAGTGCTGGGGCATCAACGTGCCCGTCGATGCCATCAGCGGGTTCGAGAGGGAATGGTCGATCAATGGCACAACCGCTGAAACAGGTCGGCGGTTCCGATTTAAGCATGACCGCTGCGGTGATTACGAGCTGGGTTACGCCGCCGCAACGGAGTTTCCTCTTTCCCTCGCTCTAGCGTCGTCAGCAGCATACCCATTCATCATTGGGCCGGTGGCCATAGCTATGGAAAATTTTACCTGGACCAAGCGGCCGAAGTGGGGTGGCGACACATTCGATGAGGTGGCAATCGCTCCGGCATTCAGGCGCATTCACGTAATGGACGGCGGCATATATGACAACCTCGGTACGGAACCATTGTTTGATGCTGGGCGCCAAGTTCTCAAGGATGGCGTCGACGAACTCATTGTTTCCGACGCTGGTGCGCCGCTAACGCGTGAAGGCCTGGCCGCGCAATTAAGTATAAAGCGGGCGCGGCGCGCAGTAGAGATTGCGTTAGATCAAACGCGAGCGCTTAGGGTCAGAAGTTTTATAAACTCTCTTCAACGGGGTGCCATCAAAGGGCGGTATTATGGAATTGGATCGGAACCGAGTAGACGCAGGATCCTGTCCGGACCTGTTGCCGAAGGAAGTCAGTGGCTCTCATCGGATCAAATTGACATTGCCGCGCGCTGGCCTACCGATCTGAAAATGCTGAGTTACGATGCATTCGATTTGATATGCCGACATGGCTGCGAGGTGGTTAAAAAGACAGAAATGTTGGTTAATAAAAAAGAAGAGGTGGGGTATGGGAGTAAATCCATTTCTTAGCGCGAGCAAGGATCTTGCACTGCGTTCCGTCTCGACTCGCTTTCGTGCGTATCAGTTGGGGGAGGCAGGAGCTTCTTATTCGTACAGCTATGGTGATCACCTGACTTTGGTCGAGGCGAGAAGAACCGAGGCGATAAGCCACAAATCACTACTGGATGAATTTGGCGCACTGAATCGCAGTAATATTGACTGCTTGCACATTACAAGTTGGGACTATGATCACTGCAAGCCGGCTGATCTTAAGTGGATTATCGATAATCTTCATCCAAAGGTGATTGAGTATCCGGGGTACGCTCCTCATACCGAGTCGGCAAAGGAAGCTTTGTCGATAATAAAAAACTATAAAAAATCGAAGGATGCGGCGCCCGCTGGGGGTCGACCAGTAAGGATTGTCCCGGTTGATCCACCTTACATCGCATCACTTCAAAAAGGCGAGAATCTTGGATATAAAGATCTTCTTTATCATCCAAAAAAAATATATGAAGGTAATTCAAATAACAATTCAACAGTAAAGTTGTTTCGGGGTGGGGCTTTTAATGTCGCGAGTCTTGGGGATATCGAAGACGAGAAAATCGGGGCACTCCTGAAATCTTGCAAGATATTTTGCCGAGAGGTCGATATTCTAATCTTGCCTCACCATGGTGCTCCCAGTAAGGTTGCGACTAAAAATTTCTTCGAAGCGGTGCGCCCTTCTGTAGCGATCTGCACGTCTAATTTTGACAACCAGTATGATCACCCTTGTCAAGAAATTCGGGATGTTCTCTGGGAACTGAAGATCCCTCTCTTCACCACTAAAACCGGTGACGTTTTGATCGAGTCAATTGGCTCTCATACTACGAAGTACCGGTTGACAAATCTGATGTCAGATTCGTCAAAGGTGTCTTCGGTGAAGGAATTCGAGAGTAAGAAAGGGCGTTTGCTCAGCCAAAACGCCGACACCGTTCGGAATCTATACAGCCGTCAGAATCGGGGCCCGCGGTAGGCGCGGACTTCGAGGGCTACCCGCGTGCGTGCCATAGCTTGATCGCGTTATTTACTTCGGCTGTGATATCAGGGGCCGTCAACCTGTCCGTGTAGATTGACCGACTACCCGACACGCCTGGCGCCGAGTACTGGATGGCGTGCGCCAGTTCGTCCAGGTAGGGGCCGCCTCGGCGCCGGTACTTTGCGGCTTCGTCGCTGTTGAGCTGCATCGTGAAGCTGTAGTAGGCAAAGCTGTGATTGCAGTTCACGTCGAGGTACAGCTTCTGCCCGTCTCTGAGCAGGTACCACGCGTGTGGGCCATATTCGAGGACTTCCACTCTTCCCTCAATTTGATCTTGTCGTTCTATGCGGCGAACAGATCTCCGCTAGGTCGCGGATGAGTGTAGCGCTGCAAGCCGGACGAGGCAGGGCGCGTCTACCAACTGGGGCACGCGTATCTGGTCGCTTTGCGGGCTGCGGACGAACGTGTACCGTGCGACTCGTAGGAGCGCGAGGAGGTGCGGACCAGGGGATTTGCGGCGCCGGGCGACGGATTAGAGCAATCGAATATTGGACACTGTCAAATATTCAGCCCCAACTGCGCCGCGCGGAGGAATAGAAAAGCCAGTGTAATCGCTTGATTACACTGGCTTTTATTTGGTCGGGGCGAGAGGATTTGAACCTCCGACCACCTGCACCCCATGCAGGTACGCTACCAGGCTGCGCTACGCCCCGAAGCCTGAAAGTATAACAGAGGCGTAGTGCCCATGACTAGTAGTTCGCTCGCAGTTCGATCGGGCGCCGTGTGATGGTGCTCCGCATGGCTGCGGCAACGAAAGTCCTTGCGCTAGAGTGCGCTCTAGCACCTGTAATCAGAGCGTTCACACTAGGAGACTCCCATGAACGCACTCGAGAACAAGCAGATCCTGCAAGCCGCTTTTGCCGAACTGGCTGTGAGCAACGCCAAGCCCTTCGTTGATCTCATGGCGGATGATTTCAGCTGGGTTTGCACTGGCACCACGCAGTGGTCGCGACGTTATGCAGGCAAGCAGACGGTGCTGGGTGAGCTGTTCGCTCCGCTGCGAGCGAAGCTTGGTCGCATCACGACGGTTGCCCACCGCTTTACAGCCGATGGCGATACCGTGGTTGTAGAAGCGCAAGGTCGCAACACGACGCGCGATGGCGTTGCCTATAACAATCAGTACTGTTTCGTCATCCGCATGCAAGAGGGCAAGATGCACGAACTGATCGAATACTTCGACACAGATCTCGTCAACCGGGCCCTTGGCACTCCGGTGGACGTCTCCACTGAGTCCCATGGCTGAGCGCGATCCGGCTCGCTTGCTGATCGGTGCGTTGGCTGAACGCACGGGCCGCAGCATTCATACGATTCGTTGGTATGAGGCGCAGGGGTTGATTCCTGGTGTTGCGCGCGATGCAACGGGGCGACGTGTTTATACCGAGCAGCACGTCAACTGGCTTGAGTTGATGGAGCGTCTGCGCAACACGGGGATGTCGGTCGCGCAGATGCGCGAATACACGGCGCTGGTGTGCGAGGGCCGCAGCACCTTGAAAGCTCGGCATGCGTTGCTGGTTGCGCATCGCGCGCAGGTGACGCGGATGATCGCCGAGTGGACGCGCTCGCTCGCGCTGATCGACGGCAAGATCGATTTCTACGGCGAATGGGTGGCCACGGGAACGCGCCCGGCACGCGAGCCCAGCCTGTCGCAAAGCACCGCGAGCACGCGCACTCGCCGCAAGCCTGAGCGCTAGCGATGGCGATGGCGGACGATCAACCCGTCGCCCGCCGATACCGCGCTGGCGTCATTCCCAGTTGCTGCCTGAACGCCTTGCCGAACGCCGCCTCGGATTGATAACCGACGCGCGCGCCGATTTCGCCCGCACTGAGCTGCGTATGGACCAACGCGTCGCAGGCCAGCGTCATGCGCACGCGCGTAAGAAAGTCCCACACCGTCATGTCGGCGCGCGCCTTGAAGTGCCGCGCATAGGTGGCGCGCGACATGGCCGCCAGATCGGCGAGGGCGTCGATGGTCCATGCGCGTTCCGGCGCGCTAAGCATCGCCTGTATAGATGGGCCGAGGCGCGCGTCCGACAGCAGCGTCAGCGTGCCGGGGCTGGCGTTTTCGCGCTGGCCGTACACGCGCAGTGCCATCGTCAGCAACGCTTGGCTGAGCGAGGTGACAATCGCCAGCGCGCCAGGTGCGCGTGTTTCGGCTTCGTCGCGCATCAGTCCAATGAGTGCTTGCAGCGCCGGAAACGACGCACTAGCAATCAATGACACGTGCAGTGGATCGGGCAGCGTACGGACCAGCAGCGTGGTCGAACCCGGTTCGTGAGTGAAGCGGCCGCAGAGCAGGTCGACCTCTGCGGCACCGCGGCCAGTTAGGCGGAGCGGCAGCATACCGTCGTGCGAGGTGCGGGGCTTGCGGGCGGGCGCATCCGCAGCGCCGGTGTCGTGAATCGTGTGGGCCTCGCCGCGCGGGAAAAGGACGAAATCGCCCTCACGCAGCGTAAGCGTGCGACCACCGGTATCGATCAGACAACTGCCCGACAGCACGAGATGGAACAGCACTTGGCCATTTGGCTCCGGATCGTGTGGGATCGAGAACGGCCCTTGGAACAGGCACCGCAAATCGAGGCTTGCCTGCGGCCGGGTGAGTTGAATGAAATGGCTGAGTGCGTCCATTGAGACGATTGCGACAAAAATTGCCTGAATTAAGTATTCAATGGATCGCGCATAAAGACAATACTCTTTCCAACGGCGCGGCATCGGGCCCGCGCCACACCACCGGAGCACATCATGCTGAACTGGGTCGAGTATCGGAAGGAATTGCTGGGTCGCATTGGCGAGATCGGTCAGATCACGCCGGATACGGTCAAGGGCTACAAGACGCTGTCGGCTGCGACGACGGGCAGCCTCGATGCAAAGACGCGCGAACTGATCGCGCTGGCCGTGGCAGTGACCACGCGTTGCGATGGCTGTATCACCGTGCACACTGCCGAGGCGGTCAAGCATGGCGCAACGCATGCGGAGATTGCCGACGCGCTGAGCGTGGCGATTTCGCTCAATGCCGGGGCAGCGTTGGTGTACTCGGCGCGTGTGATGGACGCGGTGCAGGCCTACGAGAAGGCCTGACCGCGTTGGTTACCGTGCGATCCGCAGGCGGCAGGTTGCCTGCCGGGTGCCGCCGGGGGCGAGCAGGTGCAGGCCTTCGCCGTGGTGGATTGCGTTCGGCAAGCCCATCCATGGTTCGACGCAATAGAAGTCCGACGTGGCGTTTTCTGTCCAGGTGGTGATGGCGTGCCAGGGCACCGGCGCGCCGTCCACCTCGAAGCGAATACGCCGTCCGAGCGGCGCTTCCGCATGCGGCGGAATGACCAGCGTGGCTGCGCCGGCGTCATCGAGCAGGTGATATCGGTCTTGCAGGGCTGGGTCGTCGAGCTGGTAGGTTCTGCGCCCCGGCTCGGGTCTGTCGAGACTGCCATCGGGCAGTTGGCGCGAGAGTCGCGCCGGCGGCATCAACAACTCGGTCGCGCCGCGCAGTGCATGCGGTAGCGCCAGGTAGAAATGATGGCCGGCGTAGAAGGGCATCGGCGCATGCGCGTCGCCTTCGTCCAGATGCTTGACGGAGAAGGTCGCCTCCAGCCGGTCGTCAATCAGCCGGTACGTCACGCGAAATTCGAAGGCGAATGGATAGCCTTGGCGCGTCTGGGGGCTGTCGCGTAGCAGTAAGACGATGTGTGTGTCGCTTGCGTCTTCCACCTCGAACGGCATGTCGCGTGCAAAGCCGTGTTGCGGGAGCTCATGAAGTTGCCCGCGCGCGTCGTGCCAGCGGCCGACTTGGCCATCTACAAAATGCCGGCCGATGAAGGGAAAGAGCAGCGGATTTCCGCCACGCACTTTGGCCGGATTCGACCAGTCAGCCGTTTCGGGCCAGAAGAGGATGTCTTCGCCGCGATGGCGCCAGCGCACCAGCCGGCCGCCGGCTTCCGGCGCGAGCAGCAGCATGGAGCCGTCAGCACGCGAGTCGCCGATGCGGATGAGCGTGCGATCCTGAAAGCGAGCGGTTGGCAGGTCGTGCATAGGTTGGGTGGAGTGACTTGTTGGCATGGGAATCGCGTACTAGATTGTCAATGCGTTTTGCCCGGAGGGAAACCATGTCCGTCAATTGCGTGCTGCCCGCACATACCGTTCCCCCGCCCGACGAGCCTTCGCCGCCGGGAATTCCCCCTGATCTGCCATCGCCCGATGAACCCCCGCCGCCGGTCGAACCACCGGAGCTGTCGCGGAAGTAATCTGCTGTTACCAATCGTCACAGCTTTGCGTGAAGCGGTTCGTAAGATAGCGCCAGTCCTCGCGCGACTGCGCGTTTCTACAACGACAATACGAGCCCAATCATGTCGATTCTTCCGCGTCTGACCCTGTGCGCAGTGCTGGCGGCCTCCATGGCCGGTTGTGTCGTGGCGCCCCCGCAGCCAACGCGCACGGTGGTGGTGCGTGAGCCGGTTCCCGTTGCGGCGCCCGTAGACCCGCGCGCGCTTTGACCAAATCCAGGGCCGCCTCGCGGAAGAATTCCACCGTATCGACGTTCGCCAATCGCAGGGCTACATCGATCCGTACCGTGCCGACGGCCTGCGCGACCGCCTGCGCCGCATCCGCCAGGAAGCCAACGACATGGCCAGCCAGCATCGCGGTGGCTTGTCTGGCGATGAGCAGCACGCGCTGAACGACGAACTGGGCTCCGTCTCGCACGATATCGGCCGCTAAGCCGCATTCTTCCAGTCCCCTCATTCGCCGATGTTGCGTTGCAATATCGGCGAAATGCATTGTTGCGCGGCGTTGCGTGCGCAGCCGGCTGAAGCTGATACGCTTGCGTTCCTCCTGAACGAGCAAGCCCGACACCGACGCGGCTTCCAGCGGCCGGTTCTGGCCTTGTGCCGTGCGAAAGATCATCCACTGCGACTGCGATTGTTTTTACGCCGCCATCGAAATGCGCGACGATCCGCGCCTCGTTGGCAAGCCGCTGGCCGTCGGTGGGCGGCCGGAGCGGCGCGGCGTGGTCGCAACCTGCAACTACGAGGCGCGCAAGTTCGGCATCCATTCGGCGATGCCCATGGCGCAGGCCGTCAAGCGCTGTCCGGACTTGCTGATCGTGCCGCCGTCCATGGAGAAGTACCGCCAGGTCGCGCGCCAGATCTTCGCCATCTATCACAGCTATACGCCGCTGGTGGAGCCGCTCTCGCTGGACGAAGCGTACCTGGACGTGACCGACAGCCCCATGCTTGCGGGCAGCGGCACGCGCATCGCAGAAGACATCCGCCGCCGCGTGCGCGAAGAAATCGGCATTACCGTGTCGGCGGGCGTTGCGCCCAACAAGTTCATCGCCAAGATCGCCAGCGACTGGAACAAGCCTGATGGCCTGTTCGTTGTGCGGCCGGAGCAGATCGACGCGTTTGTTGCAGAGCTGCCCGTCGACCGCCTGTTCGGCGTGGGCAAGGTGACCGCTGCCAAGCTGCGCCGCCTGGGTGCGGAAACCTGCGGTGATTTACGCGGCTGGGGCACCGACCGCTTGCAGCAGCATTTCGGCGTGTTTGGCTTCCGGCTGCACGACCTTTGCCGCGGCATCGATCATCGGCAGGTGCAGCCCTCGCAAGTCCGCAAGTCAGTCAGCGTGGAAGAAACCTACGCCACGGATCTGCGCACGCTCGATGACTGCCAACGCGAATTGATTGTCCTCGTCGAGCAGTTGGCCGCCCGCGTCGAGCGTGCCCGCGCAGGCAACATGATCCACAAAACCTACGTCAAGCTGCGTTTTGCCGATTTTCGTGGCACGACGGTCGAGTGCATCTCTCCGCAGGTGTCCTTGCCGGTGTTCTCCAAGCTGCTGGCGCAGGGGTTTGAGCGCCGCGGCATTCCCGTGCGGCTGCTCGGCGTGGGCGTGCGGCTATATGAGTCGGATGCGCATGCGCGCCAGCAACCGCTGTTTGCCGAAGACCTGGCCGGCACCGACTGAGATTGAACCGGCCGAGCCGGCAATCGGATACGAATTGTCCTATTTTCCTGTCTGCATGCCGGCGATAGAAGGGCGGAATGTCGCCAGCGAGTAGAATGCCCGCTTTTTTGCATAATCCGCCGCCGCGCACCACACGTGCGCGACAGTGCATGCCGTCACATTCGGCAGCACGCAGACAGGAGACGCAGTCAATGAGTTTGTTTCGTACCAAAAACGTGGATCACATGATCCGCACGGGTCACAGCAATACCGGCCTGAAGAAAGTCCTCGGGCCCCTGGACCTGACGTTCCTGGGCGTCGGCGCCATCATCGGTACCGGCATCTTCGTTTTGACCGGCACCGGCGCGCTGACAGCGGGGCCGGCGCTAACGTTGTCCTTCGTATTCGCCGCGCTCGCCTGCGGGTTTGCCGCGCTGTGCTACGCCGAATTCGCCTCGACCATCCCCGTGTCGGGCTCCATCTATACGTATGCCTACGCCACGATGGGCGAGCTGGTCGCCTGGATCATCGGCTGGGATCTGATGCTCGAATATGGCTTGGCCACATCTGCTGTTTCGGTGGGTTGGTCCGGCTATTTCCAATCGCTGCTGTCTGGCTTCGGTCTCCATCTGCCTGTGGCGCTCACCGCTGCGCCGGGTGCAATTCCCGGCGTGCAGACGCTGTTCAACCTGCCGGCGCTGGTGATCATGCTGCTGATCACGACGCTGCTGTCGTTCGGCATTCGCGAATCGGCGCGCGCCAACAACATCATGGTCGCGATCAAGGTGACGGTGGTGCTGCTGTTCATCGTCGTGGGCGTGCGCCATGTGCAGCCCGCCAACTGGCAGCCGTTTATGCCGTTCGGCATGGAAGGCGTGTTCGGCGCGGCGGCCATCGTGTTCTTCGCCTTTATCGGTTTCGATGCGGTGACGTCCGCGGCCGAAGAGGTGCGCAATCCCAAGCGCGACTTGCCGATCGGCATCATTGGTTCGCTGGCGGTCTGCACGATTCTCTATGTGCTGGTGGCCGCCATCATGACGGGCATCGTGCCGTTCGCGAAGTTTGCGGGCGTGGATCACCCCGTGTCGCTGGCGTTGCAGATGGCCGGTGAAGGCTGGGTGGCGGGCTTTGTCGATCTGGGTGCCATCATCGGCATGACGACCGTGATTCTGGTGATGGCGTATGGCCAGACCCGCATCATCTTCGCGATGTCGCGCGACGGGCTGCTGCCCAAGCGGTTGTCGCACATCCATCCGCGCTATGCGACGCCGTTTCTGAACACCTGGGTGGTCGGCATCGTCTTCGCTGTGATCGCTGCGTTCGTGCCACTGAATGTGCTGGCGGAGCTGATCAACATCGGCACGCTGGCGGCGTTCTCGCTGATTGCCGTTGCCGTGTTGGTGCTGCGTCGCACGCGTCCGGACTTGCATCGTGGCTTCCGTTGCCCCGGCGTGCCGGTGGTGCCGCTGCTGGCTATCGGCATGTGCCTGTTCCTGATGAGCCACCTGCAAGCCGTTACCTGGATCGCCTTTGTGGTGTGGGTTGCGATCGGCTTGCTGGTGTACTTCGGATATGCGCGTCGTCGTTCGCTGCTGCACACGTCGGATCATGGCGCTGCGCCGGTTTCCGAAACCGTGCACTGACCAAGAAGGGCGCATCCATTCCCTGACGACATGGCTGCGACGCGGTCAAACACCGTCGTTCGAATCGCCGACTGAGTGGTTTTGAGTGGTTTTTCTCTCAGTCGGCGCGCAACTATTACAACGTCGATGTATTGCGTTCAACCCGCGCGCTTTTTTAGCGAGGGTTCCAACGCATCCCGCGCTGACACCGACGTGTCGCAAACCATGTGGTTGCATTAGCAGGCACACTTTGGCTGCACGCCCGGCACGCGCCTTGCGTGTGGCCTCCGCTTTGCTTAAAGGGGCAAGCGCGCGGCCCTGACAAAAAAGCATAGCTGCGACGAAAGGGCGCGCGAGGCCTGATGCCGCCTGGGATAGCGGCTTCAAGCCACCATTCAACGGCTGCGATGCTGCAAATGACGCTCGCACGTGCATCGCAAGCTGTGGTTAAAATGATTTGTGCAGCCAGACACGATGTCTGACGAAACCTTGCCGGCCCCCCCGCAAAGTTTCCACGCAACAGCGTGTGCGTTGTTGTCCATTGCAATCGGAGGGCTTTGACGATGGAAATCAAGTTCGAAAAGAAAGAGGCGTACGACATCAACAACGAAGGCCTGCTGTTCGACGCACTGGTCGACGGTGAAAAGGTGACTTGCGTGGCAACGCGCGAGGCGCTTTGGGAAGGCCTGGAAGGTGATCAGGTGTTGTCGCTTCAGGCAGCCTTCGAGGCTGGCCAAGAGCGGATCCAGGATGCCGCCCGCGTGCTCATTGCAGACGGCGTGCAGCGATCTCATGGATTAGATGATTTGCCGCAACCGGTCGTGGTCAAGCGCGCGCATATTGCCGTGGCCTGAGTCTGATCGATTGCCCGCGTAGACATCGGCGTGCCCGATGCCTCTGCATGGCGGACACATCGTCCGCCGTCTGAAAAGCCGGTCCGCGTGACCGGCTTTTTCATTGAGCCGCAGTTTCCCGACTTGACAGGGCCGCAATCCAATCAGATGATTAACATGTTAATTATATGAGGAGGCAGGAGACACCATGCTGCGAGGCAGAGTGATATTGCCGCAGGGGCAAATCGTGGAGCGGGTGTTCGCCTCCGCGGCAGAGCCTGCTGTTTCCTTGCGTTGGCTGCCGCCGGTCGAAGGTACCGTCGTCGGCGCGTTGCTGAACTACCGCGGCGAACTGGATGCGCTGGGCGATGCGCTATCTGCGCCGCCTTACCAAGCGCCGCCCAAGGCGCCCATCCTGTATCTCAAGCCGGCCAACACGCGCATTGGTCATGACCACGATGTTGCTCTGCCGGCAGACGTAGATGGTGTTTGGGCCGGTGCTTGCCTGGGCGTGGTGATCGGTCGTACCGCCACGGGCGTGCCCGCGCTGCAGGCCGCCAATTTCATCGCCGGCTACACCGTCGTCAACGACCTGACCGTGCCGCATGCGAGCTACTATCGCCCGGTGATCCGCCACAAGTGCCGCGATGGCTTTTGCCCGATGGGACCATGGATGGTCGATCGCGAAGATGTGCCCGACGCCGATGCGCTTGATATCACCGTGCGCATCAACGGTGAGATCAAACAGCGCGCAAATACATCGACGCTGGTGCGGCCGATCGCGCAACTGCTCGCCGACGTGACGGCATTCATGACGCTTGATGCGGGCGATGTGCTGCTCGTCGGCATGCCCGAGAATCCGCCGCTGGCGCGCGCAGGGGATCGCATCGATATCGACATCGCCCACATTGGCACGCTGACGACGACGTTGATCCGCCAATCGGAGGTTTCGCGATGAAACACGCGCGTATTGCCTATGACGGCGCGATCCATCACGCTACCGCCATGCCCGGCGACGACACCCGCCTGCGACTGGCCGACGGCCGCGTTTTGCGCGAAACCGAGGTCGTCTGGCTGCCGCCGGTGGAACCCCGCACCGTCTTCGCGCTGGGCCTGAACTACGCCGACCACGCCAAGGAGTTGGCCTTCAAAGCGCCCGAGGAGCCGCTCGCGTTCCTGAAA
Organism: Ralstonia mojiangensis; assembly: GCF_023955645.1. Taxonomy (NCBI): domain Bacteria; kingdom Pseudomonadati; phylum Pseudomonadota; class Betaproteobacteria; order Burkholderiales; family Burkholderiaceae; genus Ralstonia; species Ralstonia mojiangensis. The sequence continues at coordinate 1,181,151 of NZ_JAMXHU010000001.1, forward strand.
GGGCCGAATACGCTGATCGGTCATCGCGCCCACACCGTGCGCCCCGCTGGCGTTGCGTTCATGCATTACGAATGCGAGTTGGTCGTGGTCATCGGCAAGACCGCTCGCAATGTGCCGCGCGAGCATGCCTATGACTACGTGGCCGGATATACGGTGGCCAACGATTACGCCATCCGCGACTATCTCGAGAACTATTACCGCCCGAATCTGCGCGTGAAAAGCCGCGACACCTGCACGCCCATCGGGCCGTGGCTGGTTGACCGAGACGATGTGCCAGACCCGATGAAGCTCGCGCTGCGCACCACCGTCAACGGCCGAGTCACGCAAGAGGGCAACACGCGCGACATGATCTTCGACGTTCCGGCGCTGATCGCGTGGTTCTCCAGCTTCATGACGCTCAGCCCCGGCGACATGATTTTGACTGGCACGCCAGAGGGCTTGGCCGATACGCAACCCGGCGACGAAGTCATCACAGAAATTGAAGGCATCGGCAGGCTGGTGAGCACCATCGTTGCCGAAGAACCGAACAAGGAGCCCGCATGAGCGCCGTCAACATGGACCCTGTCAAGCATTGGATCGATGGCCGTCAGGTCGACAGCGTGGAGCGTTTCATCACGACCAACCCGGCAACGGGCGAGGCCATCGTCGAGGTGGCGTCGGGCGGTGAAGCCGAGATCAACGCGGCGGTAGCGGCGGCCAAGGCCGCGTTCCCGGCTTGGGCGAACACGCCGGCCAAGCAACGCGCCAAGCTCATGCGCCGACTGGGCGAGCTGATCGAGCAGAACGTGCCGCACCTCGCGGCGCTGGAGACGATGGACACCGGTCTGCCGATCGCGCAGACGAGCAAGCAGCTCATTCCGCGTGCTTCCGAGAACTTCCATTTCTTCGCCGAGGTGTGCACGCAGGTCAACGGCCGCACGTATCCGGTGGATGATCAGATGCTGAATTACACGCTGTATCAGCCGGTGGGCGTGTGCGCGTTGATCTCGCCTTGGAACGTGCCGTTCATGACGGCCACCTGGAAGGTCGCGCCGTGCCTGGCACTGGGCAATACGGCTGTGCTGAAGATGTCGGAACTGTCGCCGCTGACCGCGGATCAACTTGGTCGCCTGGCGCTGGAAGCCGGCATTCCGCCCGGTGTGCTGAACGTGGTGCAAGGCTACGGCGCCACGGCCGGCGACGCGCTGGTGCGCCATCCAGATGTGCGGGTGGTGTCGTTCACGGGCGGTACGACGACCGGCAAGCGGATCATGGAGCGCGCCGGTCTGAAGAAATTCTCGATGGAGCTGGGCGGAAAATCGCCCGTGCTCATCTTCGATGATGCGGACCTGGATCGCGCGCTGGATGCGTCGCTGTTCACCATCTTCTCGATCAACGGCGAGCGCTGCACGGCCGGTTCGCGCATCTTCGTGCAAGAGAGCGTCTACGACGATTTCGTACGCAAGTTCGCCGAGCGTGCCAAACGGCTTGTGGTGGGCGATCCGGCGGACGAGAAGACCAATGTCGGCTCGATGATCACGCGCGCGCATTGGGAGAAGGTCACCGGTTACATCCGCCTGGGCGAACAGGAAGGTGCGAAGCTTCTGGCCGGCGGCGCAGAGAAGCCCGCAGGCCTGCCCGACCACCTGCAGAACGGCAACTTCGTCGCGCCCACGGTGCTGGCTAACGTCGACAACCGCATGCGAGTCGCCCAGGAGGAAATCTTTGGCCCGGTGGCTTGCCTGATCCCGTTCAAGGATGAGGCCGATGGCCTGAAACTCGCCAATGACGTGGAATATGGCTTGGCTTCGTACATCTGGACGCAGGACGTCGGCAAGGTGCACCGCGTGGCGCGCGGTATCGAAGCCGGCATGGTGTTCGTCAATAGCCAGAACGTGCGCGATTTGCGTCAGCCGTTTGGGGGTGTGAAAGCATCCGGCACCGGGCGTGAGGGCGGCGAGTACAGTCTGGAGGTGTTTGCCGAAATCAAGAACGTCTGCATCTCGATGGGCAGCCACCATATCCCGCGCTGGGGCGTTTGACGCGCCGCTGGACGCACCACACAACAAGGGCGGAAGGAGACACCATGGGCAAGCTGGCCTTGGCCGCGAAGATCACCCACGTGCCGTCGATGTACCTGTCGGAACTGCCGGGCAAGCATCATGGCTGCCGCGAGGCGGCCATCGAGGGCCACCGCATCATCGGACAGCGTTGCCGCGATCTGGGCGTGGACACCATCGTCGTGTCCGACGTGCACTGGCTGGTCAACGCCGGCTACCACGTCAATTGCAATGCGCGCTTCGAAGGCGTCTACACGAGCAATGAGCTGCCGCATTTCATCAAGGACATGCGGTACGCGTATCCGGGCAACCCGGCGCTTGGTCGATTGATTGCGGAGACGGCATCGGCGCGCGGTGTGTTCACGCGTGCGCACGAAATCGACAGCCTTGAGCTCGAGTACGGCACGCTGGTGCCGATGCGGTACATGAACAGCGACCAGCACTTCAAGGTCGTGTCGATCGCGGGCTGGTGCGCGTGGCACAAACTGGAAGAAAGCCGCCGCTTTGGCGCCGCGCTGCTTGAAGCCATCGAGGCCAGCGACAGCAACGTCGCATTTCTTGCCAGCGGATCGCTCTCGCACCGTTTCAACGACAACGGAAGCCCCGAAGAATCCATCCATCAGATCAGCCGCGAGTTCTTCAGGCAAGTCGATCTGCGCGTGGTCGAACTATGGAAGCAGGGCGACTGGAAGACCTTCTGCGCGATGCTGCCCGAATACGCCTCGCTGTGCGAGGGCGAGGGCGGCATGCACGACACGGCCATGTTGCTTGGTCTGCTTGGCTGGGATGCCTATGACAAGGGCGTTGAGGTCGTCACCGAGTATTTCCCCAGTTCCGGCACCGGACAGATCAACGCGATCTTTCCGCTGCCCACGCGTGGTCAAACTGGAGTGTGAGGAGGTCGCCATGCCACATGTGATCGTCGAATACACCGATAACTTGGGCGATGACGCCCGCATTCCGGAATTGCTGCAGGCGATGAACGAGACGCTGATGGCGCAGAACGGCGTATTTCCCACTGGCGGTATCCGCTCGCGCGCCATCAAGCTGACCGAGTACCGCGTGGCGGACGGCAAGGAGGACGATGCTTTCGTCCACGTCACGCTCAAGATCGGAGCGGGCCGCACGCCTGAGGTCAAGAAGGCCGCGTGCGACGCGCTGTTCGAGGCCATCAAGGCACATTTTGCGCAAGCCTTTGCGCGCCGCTATCTGGCGCTGTCGATGGAATTGACCGAGTTCGACGAGGGCGGCAGCTATAAGCACAACAACATCCACGCGCGTTTTCGCAAGGCTTGACCCATGCTCGACACCACGACCATCCAGACGATCGCGCGCCGCTTGCACCAGGCCGAGATCGACCGTAAGCAGATTCGCCAGGTTTCGCTTGAGTACCCCGACATCACCATCGATGACGCCTACGCCATCCAGCGCGAATGGGTCGCGATGAAGCTGGCGGAAGGGCGGCGTCTGAAGGGCCACAAGATCGGATTGACGTCACGCGCCATGCAGCAGTCTTCACAGATCGACGAGCCGGACTATGGTGCGCTGCTCGACGACATGTTCTTTTCCGAGGGAAGCGAGATTCCCGCTAGCCGCTTCATCGTGCCGCGTGTGGAAGTGGAACTTGCCTTCGTCCTCGGTAAACGACTTGAAGGGCCGGAAGTGACGCTGTTCGACGTGTACGACGCGGTGGACCACGTGATACCGGCGCTGGAGATCATCGACGCGCGCTCGCAATCGATCGATCCCGACAGCGGGCGCCCGCGCAAGGTGTTCGACACGATTGCCGACAACGCTGCGAACGCCGGCGTCGTGATGGGTGGCCGTCCCATCCGCATGCGCGATGTGGACCTGCGCTGGGTCAGTGCCATCTTTTCACGCAACGCCGTCATCGAAGAGACAGGCGTGGCAGCCGGCGTGCTGAACCACCCGGCCAACGGTGTCGTCTGGCTGGCCAACAAGCTGGCGCCGCATGGCGTCGCGCTGGAGCCGGGGCAGGTGATCCTTGGAGGATCGTTCACGAGGCCGGTGCCTGCCCGGCCCGGTGATACATTCCATTGCGACTACGGTCCGCTTGGCAGCATTGCCTGTCATTTCGTCTGACCGTCTAACCGTCTAACGCTCAAAGGATGCACTTGCGATGCAACTCCCGGTGAACAACTTCAAGTGCGCGCTGGCCGAGCGCCGGCCGCAGATCGGCCTATGGCTTGCAATGACGCATCCGTACCCGGCGGAGATCGTCGCAGGCGCCGGCTTCGACTGGCTGCTGATCGACAACGAGCATGCACCCAATCAACTGCAATCGACGCTCGCGCAATTGCAGGCGGTTGCGCCGTATGCCTCGCATCCCATCGTGCGGCCAGCCTGGAACGATCCGGTCGAGATCAAGCGGCTGCTGGATATCGGCGCGCAGACGCTGCTCGTGCCGATGGTCCAGAACGCCCACGAGGCGCGTGCGGCGGTGGAAGCCATGCGCTATCCACCGAACGGTATTCGCGGCGTTGGCAGCGCGCTGGCTCGCGCATCGCGCTGGAACCGCGTAGACGATTACCTCCACCAGGCCGACGCACAGATGTGCACGCTGATTCAGGTCGAAACTGCAGAGAGCCTGGAGCATCTCGACGCGATTCTTGCCGTGCAAGGCGTCGACGGCGTCTTCATTGGCCCTGGCGATCTCGCGGCATCCATGGGGCATCTGGGCGCACCGGGGCATCCAGAAGTCCGCAAGACGATCGAAGGCGCAATTCAACGCATCGTTGCGTCCGGCAAGGCGGCGGGCATTCTGTCAGCGGATCAGGCGCAGGCGAAGCATTACCTGTCGCTCGGAGCGACCTTCGTTGCGGTCGGGACGGATGTCACGCTGCTGGCGCGCAGCGCCGAACAACTGGCGCAGGCATTCAGGGGGGAGAACGCTGCCAAGCCGCAGGCCGGCAGCGTGTATTGACGGGCGTTACTCGTCGCCTGTGAAACGCCCCATCGGCGCATGTGTTTCCATGACGTGGATCGACTCGTCGATGGTGGTGTAAAGCGCGTCCAGCCGTGCGCGGCCAAGCTGCGCCTCGATGCGCGCATACTCCGCATCCACTTGTGGCTCCACGTCGGCCAGAAACTGACGGCTCTTGGGCGTGAGCGAAATCACCTGCCGGCGCTGGTCCACCGACGACTTTGTCCGCACGATCATCTCGGACTGTTCCATCGCGGCCAGCATGCGCGTCAGGCTCGGGCTCAGGATCAGGCACGCATCGGCGAGCTGGTTGGGCTCCATGTCGCCGGTATCGTTGAGCGTACGCAGCACGCGCCATTGCTGCTCGGTAATGCCGTGCTCGCGCAGGATCGGCCGAAAGCGCGCCATGAAGGTCTCACGGGCGCGCAGCAGCAGATGTGGGAGATTGCGGTGTTTGAAGGCAGAAGCCATGCGGGGCGCTCCTTATGCGCGGCGCAAAGCGGCGACCACGGGCGTGTGGTCTGATGGCTGCTCCCACGTGCGCGGCACGCGGTCGATATGGCACGACTCGCACAGCTTGGCGAGTTCCGGCGACAGCATGATGTGGTCGATCCGGAGGCCGGCGTTGCGCTTGAAGCCGAACATGCGGTAATCCCACCATGAGAACAGTTTGTCTTCCTGCTCAAACATGCGAAACGCATCGACCAGCCCAGCGCCTTGCATCGCTCGAAACGCCGCCCGCTCTTCCGGCGACACCAGGTTCTGACCCTCCCACTTTTTGGGGTCGTGCACATCGCGGTCTTCGGGAGCGATGTTGAAATCGCCCAGCAGCATCAGTCGCGGGTTTGCTGCCATCTCGCTCGTCAGCCACGCCTGCAGTGCCTCCAGCCAGCGCAGCTTGTAGGCGAACTTGTCGGAATCGAGCGCCTGCCCGTTCGGAATGTAGGCAGAAATCACGCGCACCGGGCCGCCGTCGACGTCGTATGTGGCGGCTACGATGCGCTGCTGCTCGTCGGCAAAACCAGGGATGTTCTTCACCACATCGCGGCCTTCAGGCACCGACGCCTTGCGCGCGAGGATGGCGACACCGTTGTACGTCTTCTGCCCCGTGAACAACGACGCATAGCCGGCGGCGTCCAGCTCGGCCAGGGGGTAACGGTCATCGGGCAGCTTGAGTTCCTGCAGGCAGAGCAGGTCGATCGGCGTGGCGTCGGCTTCGCGCTCGCCCAGCCATTGCAGCACGTGCGGTAGGCGGACCTTCAAAGAGTTAACGTTCCAAGTTGCTACGCGCATGAGGGCTCGGTCCTTGCAAATGGCGACGGCGCACAGTTTGGCGCCGTTCAGGGGTGCGATATTGTGCCATCAAGCGCTGCGGGCTCGAATGAAAAACGCCGCTTCGGCGTTGGCACGAAGCGGCGTTGTCACGGCTGGCGCAGCAGTCCTTACGCGGCTTCCACCATCATGCCGCCATGACGCAGCAGTGCATCGATGCTAGGGGCGCGGCCGCGGAAAGCCGTAAACGATTCGATGGCCGGGCGGCTGCCACCCACGGCCAGCACTTCACGGCGATAGCGTGCGCCGGTTTCCGCATCGAGCACCGAGCCGCCCAGCTTGCTGGCTTCTTCAAACGCCGCGTAGGCATCTGCCGATAGCACCTCGGCCCACTTGTAGCTGTAGTAACCCGCCGCATAGCCACCCGCAAAGATGTGGCTGAACGTGTTCGGCCAGCGCGACAGCTCGGCCTGCGGCACCACGTGGAAGCGATTGTTGATCTGGCGCGACAGCTCCAGCACCGACGTCGTGCCCTTGGGGTCGAAGTCCGTATGCAGGTGCATGTCGAACGTCGAGAACACAATCTGGCGCAGCGTCGCCATGCCGTTCTGGAAGTTCTTCGCGGCCAGCATGCTGTCGTACAGCTTGCGCGGCAGCGGCTCGCCGGAATTCACGTGGCGCGTCATGCGCGAGAGCACTTCCCATTCCCAGCAGAAGTTCTCCATGAACTGCGACGGCAGCTCCACCGCATCCCATTCCACGCCGTTGATGCCCGAGACGCCCAGCTCATCCACCTGTGTGAGCATGTGGTGCAGGCCGTGGCCGAACTCGTGGAAGAGGGTGATCACCTCGTCGTGGGTGAACAGCGCGGGCTTGTTGCCGACCGGGCCGGAGAAGTTGCAGGTGAGGTAGGCCACCGGGGTTTGCACGCCTGCTTCGCCCAGCAGCTTGCGGCCGCGCGCGTCGTCCATCCACGCGCCGCCACGCTTGCCTTCGCGCGCGTACAGGTCGATGTAGAACTGTGCGAGCAATTCGCCCTGGGCAGATTCGACGCGGAAGAAGCGTACGTCCGGGTGCCATACCTCAGCCGCCTCCGGCTGGATCTTCACCGAGAACAGCGTTTGCACGACATTGAACAGGCCATCCAGCACGGCGGGTTCCGGGAAATACTGCTTCACCTCCTGCTCGGAGAATGCGTAGCGTGCCTCGCGCAGCTTTTCCGAGGCGTAGGCCATGTCCCACGGTTCGAGCTTGTCGATGCCGAGCGTGGTTTTGGCAAAGGCCTGCAGCTCTTCCCAATCCTTCTCGGCAAACGGACGGGCGCGGTCGGCCAGCTCACCCAGGAAGCGCAGCACGTCTTCGGGCGAATCGGCCATCTTCGGCACGAGCGACACCTCGCCGAAATTGCGATAGCCGAGCATGTGCGCTTCTTCAGTGCGCAGCGTGAGCTGTTCAGCCATGTTGGCGGTGTTGTCCCATTCGGCCTTGCCGCCGCCGTATTGGGCGCCAAGTTCGGATGCGCGCGTGACGTTGGCTTCGTACAGCGTGCGGCGCAGCGCGCGATCGTCTGCGTATTGCAGCACCGGGAAGTACGACGGGAAATGCAGCGAGAACTTCCAGCCCGTCGCGTCGGGATTGTCGCGTCGAGCCGCTTCCTGTGCCGCCTGCTTGGCGTCGTCGGGCAGGCCGGCGAGCCGCGCTTCATCGTCGATGACGAGCGCGTAGGCGTTGGTCGCATCCAGGACGTGGTCGCTGAACGCCTTGGTCAGTTGCGCCTGCTGCTCCTGAATGGCGGCAAAGCGCGGTTTCTGGTCTTCGGGCAGCTCTGCCCCGCCCAGGCGGAAACCGCGAAGTTCGTTCTCAAGCAGCTTCTTGCGCGCGGGCGACAGCGTGGCGTATTCCGCGCTGTCGGCAATCGACTTGTACTTCTCGAATAGTTCAAGATCCTGACCCAGGCCCGACCAGAATTCGGTCACGCGCGGCAGGTTGGCGGCGTGGGCCTCACGCAGCTCCGGCGTGTCGGCGACGGCGCTCAGGTGGCTGACGATGCCCCAGGCGCGGCCCAGCGGCTCGGTCGCGTCTTCCAGTGCGGTAACGACGGTGTTCCAACTGACAGGCGTGGCCGGGTCTTTGACCTGCGCCACCGCCGAGGCAGCGCGCTCAAGGAGCACGTCGACAGCCGGCGTGATGTGTTCGGGGCGGATGTCCGCAAAGCGCGGCAGACCAGAAAAATCGAGCAGCGGATTGTTGGCCGGGGTGGCAACCTTGGGCGAAATATCGGTCATGGCGGGCTCGGTAGAAAAATTCGGGGGACAAAAAAAGCGTCCGATCCAAGAGGTGGGGACGCTTTTTCCGTTTCCAACTGGATCAGGGTGAAGCTTACGCCGCCAGAGCGGCTCCTTCAGCAGCGCGCTCGGCGGCTTCCAGGGTGTTGATCAGCAGCATGGTGATCGTCATCGGGCCGACACCGCCCGGCACCGGGGTGATGTAGCCAGCGACTTCCTTGACGCCGGCAAAGTCGACGTCGCCGCACAGCTTGCCGGCATCGTCGCGGTTCATGCCCACGTCGATGACGACGGCGCCCGGCTTGACCATGTCGGCGGTGATGATGTTGCGGCGGCCCACGGCGGCCACGATGATGTCGGCCTCACGCGTGTGCGCGGCCAGATCGCGCGTCTTGCTGTTGCAGATGGTGATGGTGGCGCCGGCCTGGAGCAGCAGCATCGCCATCGGCTTGCCGACGATGTTCGAGGCGCCGACCACCACCGCATTGGCGCCGCGCACCGGGTAGTTGATCGATTCCAGCATCTTCATGCAGCCGTATGGCGTGCACGGGCGGAACAGCGGGGCGCCCGTCATCAGCGCGCCGGCATTGGCCACGTGGAAACCATCGACGTCCTTTTCAGGCGCGATGGCTTCGAGCACCTTGTGGCTGTCGATGTGCTTGGGCAGCGGCAATTGGACCAGGATGCCGTGGATGCGCGGGTCGCGGTTCAGCGCGTCGATGCGGCCGAGCAGGTCGGCTTCGGACAGGTCAGCGGGGTAGCGGTCGAAGCTGGACAGGAAGCCGTTGTCTTCGCACGCCTTGATCTTGTTGCGCACATAGACCTGGCTGGCCGGGTCTTCGCCGACGAGGATGACGGCGAGGCCGGGCTGGTGGCCACGCGCGGTCAGGGCGGCGGCGCGTTGTGCGGCCTCGGCGCGGAGTTGTTTGGCAAGCGCGTTGCCGTCAATGAGTTGGGCGGTCATGGCTGGGCGGAGGAGGGAGAGGGCAAACCGCGATTATAAATCGCCGCCTTCCTTCCAGCCGCCCTGATGAACACTTTGCCGTCCCTGCGGCCAATTAGGCGTTGCGCGACAGGGCCAGGCGCAGCAGGTCTGCCACCGTGTTCACGTTGAGCTTTTCCATGATGTTGGCGCGGTGCGCTTCCACCGTCTTGATGGAAATGCCCAGATCGTCGGCAATCTGCTTGTTCAGGCGGCCAGCGACGATGCGCTCCAGGACTTGCTGCTCGCGTGTGGTCAGGCGGCCGAGCAGGTCCTTGGCGGCCTTTTGCTCGCGGGCGACCGAGTCTTCGCTGCGGGCCTTGCTGAGCATGCGTTCAACCAGCTCGCGCAGTTCGGATTCGTCGAACGGCTTTTCAATGAAGTCCACCGCGCCTTTCTTCATGGTCGACACGGCCATCGGCACGTCGCCGTGGCCTGTGACGAAAACGATCGGCATGCGGCTGTTTTCGGCCAGCAGGCGATCCTGCAGTTCGGGGCCGCTCATGCCCTGCATGCGCACGTCGAGGATCAGGCAGCCGACGCCTTCGCCACGTTTGTCGTCGACCAGGAATTCTTCGGCACTGCGATAGGTGCGGACGGTGTAGCCGTTGCCTTCGAGCAGCCACGTCAACGAATCACGCATGGCTTCATCGTCATCGACGACGAACACGGTTTCGTTGCGCGGCGCAACTGCGGCGGGCGTTGTGCTCATGGAGGAGTCCTCGGTCTACGTTCTATGTTTTAAAAACGATTACAGCGGATTCAGCGGCAGGATGATTTTAAACGTACAGCCGATGCCATCGGCGTTGTTTTCTACCCAGAGCCTGCCGAGGTGGGATTCTATGATGGAGCGGCAGATATTCAGCCCCATCCCCATGCCGTCGGATTTTGTACTGAAGAACGGCTCGAACAGCCGCTCCTTGGTGCTGTCGTCCACGCCCGGGCCCTGGTCGATCACTTCGATCAGCACGGAATTTTCCGGGTCGTTGATCAGGTTGGCGTGCAGGCGCAGGACGCTGGCGGCGCGCAGGCGCGGGTGGGCGGCCATGGCTTCGGCGGCATTCTTGAGGAGATTGACGAGCACCTGCTCGATCAGCACCGGATCGACGTACAGATGCGGCAGGTCGCCCGGCAGGCGCGTGAGGATGGTGATGCCGCGCCGAGTGGCCTCCAGTTCGGCCAAGCCCACGGCGTCGGCGACGATGTCGCGCAGGTCGGATTCGCGCCGCTGCGGCTGGCTGCGTTTCACGAAGCCGCGGATGCGCTGGATGATGGTGCCGGCACGCACGGCCTGGGCGGAGGTCTTTTCCAGCACCGGAATCAACTCTTCCGGCGTGCTGCGCCCCGACTTCAGGCGGCCGACCGCACCCATGCAGTAGTTGTTGATAGCAGCGAGCGGCTGGTTCAGTTCGTGAGCGAGCGACGAGGCCATTTCGCCCATCGTCGTCAGACGGCTAGTGAACTGCAGACGCTCTTCGTGCTGGCGCGTCATCTCTTCAGCGGCTTTGCGCACGGTGATGTCGGTGGCGATCTGCATCTGCGCAAGATGGCCGTCGACCCACTGAATGTAGCGGCGCCGCACTTCAAACCATTTCTGCATCGACGGCACGTAGATTTCCCGCGCATCTGCCGCGTGCGGCGTCAGTTCGGAGGCGGGCAGGCCAGCGTAAGCGTCCACCAGGTCGAGCGCATCGCTGGAAACGTCTTCCGTGTTGACGTCGTTGCCGGAGAGCTGCAGGTGGCCGAACGCCTCCCAGCCAAAAAGCTGGCGGTAATAGCGGTTGGCGAACAGCAACTCGGCCTTGTCGGTCGAGAGCACCGACACGGCGGCGTCCAGGCTCTCAAGCACCGTGGTGAAGCGGTCGTGCGCGGCGGCCAGGTCTTCGCGGGCGCGCTTGGGCTCGGTGATGTCCGTGATGGAGCTCATCCACCCCGTGTGCCGGCCGCGTGCATCGATCAGCGGCGAGACGTACATCCGCGCATAGAAACTCGTGCCGTCGCGGCGCATCATGCGCAATTCCATGCCGTTGGCCGGCGCCTTGCCGCGCAGGGTCAGCTCGATGTGCTTCTGCATCTCGCCGATCTCATTGGGCGGCCAATACGGGAACGGCGGCATGCGGCCGACCAATTCGGCCTCCGTCCAGCCGATCATGCGGCAGAACGCGGGGTTCACATAGGTGATGCGGCCGTTGAGGTCGAGCGAGCGCATGCCGATCACCATGGAGTTCTCCATAGCGCGGCGGAACGACGTCTCCGCCAGCAATGCGCGCTGCGCCTCCGAGCGGCGGCTGGTGTGGCGCCATACGCTCCACAGGCTCCAGATCACGAAGCACGACAGGCCGGCCACCAGCCACATCAGCATGTTGTTGGGCAGGTTGGACGGTGCCGGATACGCCTCGGCACGCAGCGACAGCGAATGCCCCGGCGGATCCAGCAGCACTTCATACGACGCGGCGGCCTTGGGCACTGGCCGCAACGAAGTGCTCGCGCGGATCACGTTGTTCTTGTCGACCAGCGAAAACCGATAGCGGTCGGTCAACTCGCCCGGCAGCAGCTGCGTGAGGATGCCCGTGACCGAATACATGGCGCCCACCGTGCCCAGGAATTCGTTGTCGCGCACGATCGGCACTTCCATGAGCATGAAGCTTTCGCCGCGCTCGTTCTGGATGGGGCGGGAATAGACGGCGCGCTGCGTTTCACGGGCGGCGTCGTAGGCAGACTGGATTTCGGGCTCCAGCGGATGGTCGCGCGTTTCGCGCACGCGCGCGGTGAACTCGGAAGTGGCCGGGAACGCCCAGCGCGGGCGGCGCGTGGCATCGAGCCAGTTGATGAAGACGAGTTCAGGGTTCTCGCGCAAGAGCTGGCGGGCGGCATCGCGGTAGGCGCTCGGATCAAGCTGCGCGGCACCGATATCGCGCGCCAGGGCGGCCACTTGATCCTGATTGCTTTGCAGCGACAGGCGCACCTTCTGCTCGGCCCAAGCGGCATCTCGATAGAGGGCATCGCGCTGCTGCTGCACCTCGGTAGCGTGCAACTGATACAGGATGAAAATCATCGCGCCGGCAAACAGGACGATTGCCACCAGCGGGATGAACATGAACCAGTTGGTCGACCACAGCCGCCCCAGGCGCGTCAGCCACAGGCGGCGGGGCATGTTCGGGCGCACGATTTCGTCTGAAGGCAATTCAGACGCGTTTGCGGAAATGGGCGCAGGCGCAGCAGGCGTTGACGGCTCGGGCTTGGTGGCCGGGTCCTGCGAAGCGTGGGAGGGGGCAAGCATGATGGGCGGACGAACGCCGGAATTCTGCGGAGGTAAAGGAGTGGGCATCTGTGCAACTGCGCAAAACTAAGTGTAACGGCAATCAACTTGCGGGTCGCTTGGGGAAACCGCTTGGTGAGCTGTCTGGATCGCTCGAAAAATGCTGCAGTGCAATGTCAAAAGTGGTTTGTTTTGCGTTGCGGCAATATTCCACATTATAAAAAACCATATCGCAATTTGAAAATTCCGCTTGTGCTGCGTTTGCCGGTGCCCATAGAATCAGCGCAAAAGTCGGGGTGGCTCCCTGCGTGCGTGCGGACGCGCGTGGCAGGTGGGGTGCCTCACAAGAGACGCAACTACCGTTACTGCTACCAAGGAGACCGCCATGTCGGCCGTACCAGAACAAGTCCTGGGTGCCACGAGCGCCAGCGACGCTGATCCCCAGGAAACCAAGGAATGGCTGGAGGCGCTGCAAGGCGTCATCGGCGCGGAAGGCCCGCAACGTGCGGCGTTCCTCCTCGACAAGCAGATCGAATACGCACGCATTAACGGCGTGACGTCTCCGCTGCACGCAGAAACCCCCTATATCAATACGATCCCGGTCGAGAACCAGGACCGCATTCCTGGCAACCAGGAAATCGAGCACCGCATTCGCTCGTATACGCGCTGGAACGCCATGGCGATGGTGCTGCGTGCGAACAAGGACACCAACGTCGGCGGCCACATCTCGTCGTTCGCTTCGGCGGCCACGCTGTATGACGTCGGCTACAACCACTTCTGGCATGCCCCGTCGGACAAGCACGGCGGCGACATGGTCTTCGTGCAGGGCCACTCGGCGCCGGGCGTGTATTCGCGCGCCTTCCTGCTGGGCCGTCTGAGCGAGGAACAACTCGACAGCTTCCGTCAGGAAGTCGACGGCAAGGGCATCTCATCGTATCCGCACCCGTGGCTGATGCCGGATTTCTGGCAATTCCCGACCGTGTCGATGGGCCTCGGCCCGATCATGGCGATCTACCAGGCGCGATTCACCAAGTACCTGGCCAGCCGCGGCCTGATCCAGAACTGGGAAAACCGCAAGGTCTGGGCCTTCCTGGGCGATGGCGAAACCGACGAGCCGGAATCGCTGGGCGCGATCGGCATGGCCGGCCGTGAAAAGCTGGACAACCTCGTCTTCGTGATCAACTGCAACCTGCAGCGCCTGGACGGTCCGGTACGCGGTAACGGCAAGATCATTCAAGAACTGGAATCGGAATTCCGCGGCGCTGGCTGGAACGTCATCAAGGTCATCTGGGGCAGCCGCTGGGATCAACTGCTTGCCCGCGACACGAAGGGCCTGCTGATGAGCCGCATGATGGAATGCGTCGACGGCGAATACCAGACCTTCAAGTCGAAGAGCGGCGCTTATGTGCGCGAGTTCTTCTTCAACACGCCGGAGCTCAAGGCCATGGTGGCCGATTGGTCCGACGACGACATCTGGGCGCTGAACCGCGGCGGTCATGATCCGCACAAGATCTACGCGGCGTTCCAATCGGCGAGCAATCACAAGGGCCAGCCGACCGTCATTCTCGCCAAGACCATCAAGGGCTATGGCATGGGTGAGGCCGGCGAAGCGATGAACATCGCCCACCAGCAGAAGAAGATGCCGGTGGACGCTATCCGCAAGCTGCGTGATCGCTTCAACATTCCGGTTGCCGACGACCAGCTCGAGCACGTTCCGTACGTCAAGTTCGAAGAAGGCTCGAAGGAACTCGAATACATGCGCAAGGCTCGCATGGACCTGGGCGGCTACCTGCCGGCTCGCCGCCAGAAGGCCGACGCGCTGCAGATTCCCGCGCTGGCTGCGTTCGACGCGTTGCTCAAGGCCACCGGCGAAGGCCGCGAAGTGTCCACGACGATGGCCTTCGTGCGCATTCTGAACATCCTGCTGAAGGACAAGAACGTCGGTAAGCACGTCGTGCCCATCGTGCCGGATGAGTCGCGTACGTTCGGCATGGAAGGTCTGTTCCGTCAGGTCGGTATCTGGAACCAGGAAGGCCAGAAGTACGTGCCGCAGGATCACGACCAACTGATGTTCTACAAGGAATCGCAGACGGGTCAGGTGCTGCAGGAAGGCATCAACGAAGCTGGTGCCATGTGCGACTGGATTGCTGCCGCCACGTCGTATTCGACGCATGGTGTGGCGATGATCCCGTTCTACATCTACTACTCGATGTTCGGCATCCAGCGTATTGGCGACCTCTGCTGGGCCGCTGGCGACATGCGCTCGCGCGGCTTCCTGCTGGGCGGTACTGCTGGCCGTACCACGCTGAACGGCGAAGGCCTGCAGCACGAAGACGGCCACTCGCACGTGTACCACGCTGCCATCCCGAACTGCATCTCGTATGACCCGACCTTCCAGTACGAACTGGCGGTGGTGATGCAAGACGGCCTGCGTCGCATGTATGTCGAGCAGGAAGACGTCTATTACTACCTGACGGTGATGAACGAAAACTACGAGCACCCCGAAATGCCGGCGGGTGTCGAGGGCGACATCATCAAGGGCATGTACCAGTTCAAGAAGGGCGTCGAAAACAGCAACGCACCGCGCGTGCAACTGCTGGGTTCGGGCACGATCTTCCGTGAAGTGATTGCCGCTGCGGATCTGCTCAAGAAGGACTGGGGCGTCGAATCCGACCTGTGGGGCTGCCCGAGCTTTACCGAGCTGGCCCGCGAAGGTAACGCCATCGCACGCTGGAACCTGCTCAACCCGACCGAGCCGCAACGCGAGTCGCACGTCGAGAAGCTCCTCAAGAACGCACGCGGCCCGGTCATCGCTTCGACCGACTACGTTCGTACTTTTGCCGAGCAGATCCGCGCCTTTGTGCCGCGTCGCTACGTGGTGCTGGGCACCGACGGCTTCGGTCGCTCGGATACCCGCGAGAAGCTGCGTCACTTCTTCGAAGTGGACCGCTACTGGGTGACGGTCGCGTCGCTCAAGGCGCTCGCCGACGAAGGCGTGTTGCCGCGCGAAAAGGTGGCCGAGGCACTGAAGAAGTACAACCTCGATCCGAACAAGCCCAACCCGATGACCGTATAACGGAGCCGCCGGGCGCGTGGGCGTCCGGCCGGGCACCGCCCCGACAGACTTCCCGCAACGTGCATTTGCCTGCACGATGCGGTAGCCTGCGGGGCAACGCGTGTCCGCCGCCGGATGCTCTCGCCGCCAGACCCTCTGGAGACAGAAGAATGAGTCAAGTCGTAGAAATCAAGGTGCCGGACATCGGCGACTACAAAGACGTCCCGGTGATCGAAGTGCTGGTCAAGGCGGGCGATACCGTCAACGCCGAAGATTCGCTGGTTACGCTGGAATCGGACAAGGCGACCATGGACGTGCCCTCGCCCAAGAGCGGCGTCGTCAAGGAAGTGAAGATCAAGGTGGGTGACACCGTGTCGGAAGGCTCGCTGGTGCTGCTGCTCGAAGAGCAGGGCGCTGCCGCCGCGCCCGCCCCGGCGCCTCAAGCGGCACCCGCACCGGCTCCGGCCGCTGCGGCGCCGGCGCCCGCACCTGCCGCACAAGCTCCGGCCCCTGCGCCGGCTGCTGCGGGTGGCGGTACGGTTGAGGTGAAGGTGCCGGACATCGGCGACTACACCGACGTACCGGTCATTGAGATCAGCGTAAAGGTGGGCGACAAGGTTGAAGCCGAGCAGTCGCTGATTACGCTCGAATCCGACAAGGCCACGATGGATGTGCCGTCGCCGGCTGCCGGCACGGTCAAGGAAATCCGCGTGAAGGTTGGCGACGCCGTGTCGCAAGGCACGCTGATCGTCGTGCTGGAAGGCGCTGGCGGTGCCGCCGCTGCGCCCGCACCCGCACAAGCCCCGGCACCCGCACCGGCTGCCGCTGCACCGAGCCCGGCTCCCGCGGCTGCGCCCGCAGCTGCTCCGGCCGCAGCGCCCGCTACGTACACCGCCGACACCGTCGGTACGGTCGGCAAGGCGGCCCACGCCAGCCCCTCGGTGCGCAAGTACGCGCGTGAGCTGGGCGTCAATGTGAATCTCGTGGGCGGTACAGGTCCGAAGAATCGCATCACGCAGGAAGACGTGCAGCGCTACGTCAAGGGTGTGATGAGCGGTCAGGCCGCGGCACCGGGCAAGGCTGCCGCGGGTGCACCGGCCGGCGGTGGCGAGCTGAACCTGCTGCCATGGCCGAAGGTCGACTTCACCAAGTTCGGTCCGGTCGATCCGAAGCCGCTGTCGCGTATCAAGAAGATTTCCGGCGCGAACCTGCACCGCAACTGGGTCATGATTCCGCACGTCACCAACAACGACGAAGCGGACATCACCGAGCTGGAAGCCTTCCGTGTGCAGATGAACAAGGACCACGAAAAGGCCGGCGTGAAATTCACGATGCTGGCGTTCGTGATCAAGGCAGTCGTGGGTGCGCTGAAGAAATTCCCGACCTTCAACGCGAGCCTGGACGGCGACAACCTGGTCTTCAAGCAGTACTTCCACGTCGGCTTTGCGGCCGATACGCCCAACGGGCTCGTGGTGCCGGTGATCCGCGATGCGGACAAGAAGGGCCTGATCGACATCGCCAAGGAAATGGCCGACCTGTCGAAGGCGGCCCGCGAAGGCAAGCTCAAACCGGACCAG
Organism: Ralstonia mojiangensis; assembly: GCF_023955645.1. Taxonomy (NCBI): domain Bacteria; kingdom Pseudomonadati; phylum Pseudomonadota; class Betaproteobacteria; order Burkholderiales; family Burkholderiaceae; genus Ralstonia; species Ralstonia mojiangensis. The sequence continues at coordinate 1,198,564 of NZ_JAMXHU010000001.1, forward strand.
ATGCAGGGCGGCTGCTTCTCGATTTCGTCGCTGGGTGGTATTGGCGGCACGAACTTCACGCCGATCATCAACGCACCGGAAGTGGCCATCCTTGGCCTGTCGCGTGGTTATCAGAAGCCCGTTTGGGACGGCAAGCAATTCGTGCCGCGCCTGACGCTGCCGCTGTCGCTGTCGTACGATCACCGCGTGATCGACGGCGCGGAGGCTGCACGCTTCAACGCGTATCTGGCCAGCGTGCTGGCGGACTTCCGCCGCGTCAGCCTGTAAGCCCACGCGGGCGCGGCACGCATCTGGCTTCGGGCCTGTGCGTGCCGGCCCGGTTGGGTTTGCAGCGGTCGGCGGACTGGTCAGTGGACTGATGGCGAGGACGACATGACGACGTGCGTGGTGGTCAAGAAAGACGGCGAAGTGGCGATTGCGGCCGATTCACTGGTGACGTTCGGCGATACGCGCCTGGCGCGTGGCTACGAGCAGAACCAGAAGATCTTCCAGGTGGGCGATTCTTTGATCGCGCTGGCGGGCACGACGGCCCACTTCCCGGTCATGCGGAGTCTGCTGGCGGGTCTGGCCGATGAGTGTCGCCTCGGCACGCGTGACGACGTCTTCCGGACCTTCCTCAAGGTGCATGAAAAGCTCAAGGACGAGTATTTCGTCAACACCAAGGAAGACGACGACGACCCCTACGAGTCGTCGCAGATCACCTGTCTGATCGCCAACGCAACCGGCATCTACGGCGTGTATTCGTACCGCGAGGTGTTTGCGTTCGACCGCTTCTGGGGCATCGGTTCGGGGCGCAACTTTGCGCTGGGAGCCATGTCGGCGGTATTTGATATGCCGGGCAAGTCCGCGGCGGACGTTGCACAGGTGGGCGTGTCCGCAGGCGTGGAGTTCGACAAGAGTTCGGGCGGCCCGATCGAGGTGCACACAGTCCGTCTGCAGGATTGAAAAGCGTCAGCGGGCCCAGGCGATGCCGGGTGCCGGCGACAAGAACAAGGAGTCAGGAATGAGCGTGGTGGAAATCAAGGTGCCGGACATCGGCGACTACAAGGACGTGGACGTCATTGAAGTGATGGTGAAGGCGGGCGATGCCGTCACCGTCGATCAGGCGCTGATTACGCTGGAAACCGACAAGGCCACCATGGACGTGCCGTCGGATGTGGCCGGCAAGATCGTCGAAGTCAAGATCAAGGTGGGCGACAAGGTCAGCCAAGGCACGGTGATTGCAACGGCGGAAGCTGGCGCGGCTGCGGCTCCGGCGCCTGCTCAAGCACCGGCTCCGGCCGCTGCACCTGCTGCCGCACCTGCAGCGTCGGCCCCCGCACCGCAAGCTGCCAAGCACGCCGGCGGCGCCGACATCGAATGCGACATGCTCGTCCTGGGCTCCGGCCCGGGCGGCTACTCGGCAGCCTTCCGCAGTGCGGACCTGGGCATGAACACTGTGCTGGTGGAGCGTTTCTCCACGCTTGGCGGCGTTTGCCTGAACGTGGGTTGTATCCCGTCGAAGGCGCTGCTGCACACGGTGGCAGTCATGGACGAAGTCAAGGCCATGGCCGCGCACGGCATTGTCTACAGCGAGCCCACGGTCGATATCAACCAACTGCGCAAGCACAAGGAATCCGTCATCGGCAAGCTGACCGGCGGGCTGGCCGGCATGGCAAAGGCTCGCAAGGTGCAGGTCGTGCGCGGCGTCGGCACGTTCCTCGATCCGAACCATCTGGAAGTCCAGCTGACGGATGGCGCTGGCAAAGCGACCACCGGTGAGAAGAAGGTCATCCGCTTCGCCAAGGCGATCATCGCTGCGGGTAGCGAGGCCGTGAAGCTGCCGTTCATTCCGGAAGATCCGCGCATCGTCGATTCCACCGGCGCGCTGGAGCTGCGCGAAGTGCCGGCCAAGATGCTGGTCATCGGTGGCGGCATCATCGGCCTGGAAATGGCCACGGTGTACAGCACGCTGGGCGCCCGCATCGACGTGGTGGAAATGCTCGACGGCCTGATGCAGGGCGCTGATCGCGACCTCGTCAAGGTGTGGGACAAGATGAATAAGGGTCGCTTCGACAAGGTCATGCTCAAGACCAAGACGGTCGGAGTGGAAGCCAAGCCGGACGGCATCTACGTCAAGTTTGAAGGCGAAGCTGCACCGGCTGAGCCGCAACGCTATGACACGGTGCTGGTGGCCGTGGGTCGTGCTCCGAACGGCAAGCGCATCGGCGCGGAAAAGGCCGGCGTGGCCGTAACCGACCGCGGCTTCATCGAAGTGGACAAGCAGCAGCGCACGAATGTGCCGCACATCTTCGCGATCGGCGACATCGTGGGTCAACCGATGCTGGCACACAAGGCCGTGCACGAAGGCCACGTGGCGGCCGAAGCTGCGCACGGCGAGAAGGCGTATTTCGACGCCAAGCAGATTCCGTCGGTCGCCTATACCGATCCGGAAGTAGCGTGGGCAGGCCTGACCGAAGACCAGTGCAAGGCGCAAGGCATCAAGTACGGCAAGGGCGTGTTCCCCTGGGCTGCATCGGGCCGCGCGATTGCCAACGGCCGTGACGAGGGCTTCACCAAGCTGATCTTCGACGAGGAAACCCACCGCATCATCGGTGGCGGCATCGTTGGAACGCATGCAGGCGATCTCATCGGCGAAATTTGCTTGGCCATCGAGATGGGCGCAGATGCCGTGGATATCGGCAAGACTATCCACCCGCATCCGACGTTGGGTGAATCGGTGGGGATGGCTGCAGAAATCTACGAAGGCGTTTGCACGGACGTGCCGCCCGCCCGTAAGCGCTGAAATGCAATTAACCGTCAGGTTTTAGGAGCCACCCTAAAATCCGGCTGGCAAAAAGGAAGGGCCGCTCGATTGGGCGGCCCTTTTTTTTGGGGGGGCGATGTGGCGGCGCGTCAGTGCCGAGGCTCAGCTGGACGCCGATGCCGACGTAGCAGACGCAGGGCTGCGATCAGGCGGCGCCATATCTGTTGTAACAACCCATGTCGACGGGCACGCCAGACGGCAATTCGTACCTGCAGGGCTTGCCAGGTCGGTGTTGCCTGCAGAGTGGCAACCATGCGCTGCTTCCAAGCCAGGAAGGCGGATTCCCAGCGGGCATACCAAGCGATCGTGTGCAATTGCGGTCGCACGGCGGCATAGATGCGTACACCCAGCCCCGTGCTGACGATTTTCGCTGCGACCAGAACTAAGGTGCCTGCAATGAGATGGCCCCGCGCGAGCACGTAGACGGCCGCCAGCTTGAATGGCAGCAACGCCAGCATAGGCAGGGCAAATGCGCAGAGAGCTTCGATAGGCTCCAGTTCTGCCAACTTTCGCTCCGCTGCTTGGACCCAGGAGTGGGCCACCAAGCGAGCGGTCGCCCGCTGCATGACGTTCCAGATCCACTCTTCTAACAGCAGGATGAGCGCAGCCGCGACGATCAGACTTCGCTTGGCGAGGGATTCGCGAGACATTGGGAAGGGGGAGGGGCGGTGGGCTGCAATACAGAATGGAGCGTCGGCCGCCTGCAAAGTTCGCAATTTGAAGGGCAGAGACGTTTCAGGCGCACATAAAAAACCCGGCCGAAGCCGGGCTAAAGGTACCCACTGATCACCACTGAGGACAGGTTTCGGTAGCGGGACCGAGGAGACAATCTAACGAACACGGTGGAATGGACCGCGGGGCGTGCGTTTCGGTTCCGCGCAAATGCGCGCAAACGACGTGTTTGGAGGAGTGGCTCGATGGCCAAAACAAAACGGGCCTCCCGAGGGAGGCCCGCTTGAACAACCGGGTAACTACGCTAGCCTAGCGCTTAGGCAGCAGTCGTTGCCGACTTCTTGCCGGTAGCAGCGCGCGCTTGGGCCGAAGCTTGGGCGGTTGCCTTGCTGGCGGCGTTGGCAGCAGCGTGGAAGTTGCTTTCAGCCAGTTCCACGGCTTGCTTGGTGGCCTTCTGCACCGAGTCGTAGGCGTTGTTGGCAGCCGACAGAGCCGACTTCACCAGGGCAACTGCCGATTCCGAACCGGCCGGAGCGTTCTTCGACACGTTGTCGACCAGCGCTTGCAGCTTGCGGCTGTTTTCAGCGATTTGCACTTCAGCAGCCTTGCTGAATTCGGTTTGCGTGTCCGAAGCGATTTCGTACAGGTGGCGGCTGTAAGCCAGAACCTTTTCAGCCAGCGGCTGCACAGCGGCGGTTTGCACCGACAGCAGCTCTTGAGCATCCTTAGCGGTCAGCGCCTTCTTGGCGTGTTCGACGTTCTCGGCCAGGGTAGCCTTGACGACTTGCAGGTTCAGCTCGACCAGCTTTTCGACGCCTTCAAATGCCTTGTTGGTCAGGCCGAAGAACGTTTCCAGGTTGGCCTTGTGCGCCGCAGCGATCTGTTCCTGAGTCAGCATGTTGTCTCTCCAAATACAAAGGTGGGTCGGGGAATCAAAATGAAAATTTAGATCGCCCAGATGTACAAAGCATGACGGTCAGCGTCGGGCCTTCCAGGCGACATCGCGATGAATTAGGGATGGTGCATCGCAACAATTTCATTGTTGTTGAATGTCAAACCAGTGTCAAGCGTCCTTTGTGCATCGCACAAAAATCAGAATTCGTTGATTTTTCGTGCACAGGAATTGCGCGACCAACCGTTTGGCGTAATTTTTTGTGGCAGAAAAATGCGCGTCCGTGGTGCAGGTGAAATGCATTTGACCACTTCGGGCGGTAATTCCGTCTCAAAAAACATACGAGTGCAGCGTAGGTTAGGATGCGCCCGAGTGCCATTTTTGTTGCGTTGCGATTTGTTATTCACATGCGGGCCTTCTACACCGACCATTTTGTTTTGCCGCTGCCGCCGGGCCATCGGTTTCCGATGCGCAAATACAGCGACCTGCGGGCACGGGTTTTGGCCGACGTGCCGGGGTTGTCCCTACATGAAGCGCCGCGCGCCGAGGACGACGCGTTGCTGCTGGCGCACACGCCCGAATATGTTGAGGCGGTAAGCGCCGGTCGGCTTGACCCGGTGCGCCAGCGCGAAATCGGCTTTCCCTGGTCGCCGGAAATGGTGGAGCGCAGCCGCCGGTCGGCCGGCGCCACGATGGCCGCGAGCGAGGCCGCGTTGGCGGATGGGATTGCTGTCAACCTGGCGGGCGGGACGCACCACGCCTACGCGGAAAAGGGCGGCGGATTCTGTGTATTTAATGACGCAGCCATTGCCTCGCGCTGGATGCAGCGCCAATCAGGCAGGACGCCGGCGGATTTTCCGGTCGCCATCATTGATCTGGATGTACATCAGGGCAACGGCACGGCGTCGATCCTGCGCGATGACGCCACCGTTTTCACCTTGTCGCTGCACGGCGAGAAAAACTACCCGTTCCGCAAGGAGGCGTCGGACCTGGACGTCGGCCTGCACGATGGCTGCGGCGACGAAGACTATTTGCAAGCGCTGACCGGCGCACTCGACATCCTGGCTGGGCGCTTCAAGCCGCAGTTGATGATCTATCTGGCCGGCGCGGATCCGCACGAGGGCGATCGGCTCGGCCGGCTCAAACTGACGCTGCAGGGCTTGGCCCGGCGCGACCAGGAAGTCTTCGATTTCGCGTATCAACGGCGCATACCGATTGCCGTTACCATGGCGGGCGGCTACGGCAACAATATCGACGATACCGTGGCCGTCCACGCGCAGACCATCGCGCTGGCTGCCCGGCACGCACAGCGTTGGGCGGCTCGCGACGAGGCCGCCGCCGCATCGAATTCTCTTCCGCTTTCCGCATGACCCAAGCGTCTTCCGTCGCGCCAGCCTCAGCGCGTGGCTCTCTGTTTTTTGTCGCCATGCCGTGGCTGTTCGTGCTGATCTGGAGCACGGGCTTTATCGTGGCCAAGTACGGGATGCCGTACGCCGAGCCGATCACGTTCCTGTTTTTACGCTTCGTGGGCGTGCTGGTGTGCCTGCTGCCGCTGGTCTGGCTTGCGCGCGTACCGCTGCCGCGCCACGCCGGAACAGGCGAAACCGACTGGGCGGCCGTCGGCCACATCGCTGTGGCCGGCTTGCTGATGCAATGGGGCTACCTGGCGGGCGTCTGGGCAGCGGTCAAGCTCGGCATGCCGGCAGGCATGACGGCGCTGATCGTCGGCATGCAGCCGATTCTGACTGCGCTGTATGTATCAATGCGCGGCGAGCGTGTGTCGAATCGCCAATGGTTGGGATTGCTCTGCGGCATCGCCGGCGTGGGTCTGGTCGTGGCCAACAAGCTGCATCTGGCGGGCGTCGGCGTGACGACGCTTGCGCTTTGCGTGGGCGCGCTGCTGTCGATCACCGTCGGCACGCTGTATCAAAAGCGCCATTGCCCGGTGTTCGACCTGCGGATGGGGGCGTGCATTCAGTTCGGGGCATCGGCGCTGCTGTGTCTGCCGTTCATGTTTGTGTTTGAGACGCGTGAGGTGCATTGGACGCTGCCGATGATCGGCTCGCTGGTCTGGTCGGTGCTGGCGCTGTCGATTGGGGCGATCTCACTGCTGTTTGTGCTGATCCGCAAAGGCGCGGCCACAAAGGTGACGTCGCTCCTGTATCTCACACCGCCGACGACCGCTGTGATGGCCTGGGCGCTGTTTGGCGAACGTTTTCCGCCGCTCGCCGCGTTGGGCATGGTGATTGCCGCGTGCGGTGTGGCGCTCGTCATCCGCAAGTGACCGAGGCTCAGCGGCTGGCGTATCCTGATCACTTTCCACCGCCACCTGCCCGCTGCCCATGAGCACGCCACGCCAGACGCGCGACGACTATCGCCACTTCCAAACCATCACCACGCGCTGGATGGACAACGACGTCTACGGCCACGTCAACAACGTCGTCTATTACAGCTACTTCGACACCGTGGTGAACGCCTACCTGATTGAGCGGGGCGTGCTGAACCCCGAGCGCAGCGACACCATCGGCCTTGTCATCGAGACGCAATGCAATTACTTCGCGCCGTTGTCGTTTCCCGACCCGGTTGTGGCTGGGCTGCGCGTTGCGCGCCTTGGCAATACGAGCGTGCGCTATGAGGTAGGCTTGTTCCGCGGCGACGCGCAAGAGGCCGCAGCGCAGGGCCATTTCGTGCACGTCTACGTTGACCGCGAAACGCGTCGGCCGGTGGCGCTGCCGGGTGCACTGCGTGCTGTGCTCGAGCCGCTTGCCTCCAATATCACTGCTTGAAATTTTGCGCATCGCCATGACCGACCGACGGTCCACCTCCGCAGAAGTCGAACTTGTCGATCAGGCCATCACGTCGCGTCGGTCTGTTCGCGCGTTCCTGCCTACGCCGGTGGCGCGTGAAGACATCGAATCGATCCTTGATGTCGCGCGCCGTGCGCCGTCAGGCAGCAACACGCAGCCATGGAAGGTGTATGTGCTGACGGGCGAATCGAAGGCGCGCTTGTCCGAATCTGTATTGGCGGCGTATGAACACCCGGAGGCCAATACGCTGCATCGCGAGGAGTATCCGTACTACCCGCGCACATGGATTGATCCGTACCAGAGTCGGCGCCGCAAGGTCGGTTGGGATCTCTATGGCTTGCTCGGCATCGAGCGCGCCAACAAGGAGCGCATGCACGCGCAGCACGCGCGCAACTTCCGCTTCTTCGATGCGCCGGTCGGCATCATCTTCACGATCGACCGGGTGATGGAGCAGGGCAGCTGGCTGGATTACGGCATGTTTCTGGAAGCCGTGATGGTGGGTGCGCGTGCTCGCGGCATCGATACGTGTCCACAGGCTGCTTTCACCCAGTTCCATCGGATCATTGCCGAGCATCTGCGGTTGACCGATGACGAAATGGTCGTCTGCGGTATGTCGATGGGTTACGCGAATCCTGCAGCCATCGAGAACACCCTCGTCACCGAACGTGCACCTGTCTCCGACTTCACTCGCTTCCTCGACTGACGTCGTCATCCCGCCGCAGCCTGCACGCTACAGCGCACATCTTCGCGCAAAGCGAGAATTGGCGGTGAAAAGTCCTCGAATTATGTCAACAGATACGACCGATCCATCGTTAGACTTTGATCTGCGACTCTGCGTATGACGCGCGCGTGTTGTGAGGAAGTGTTGGGGCTGGTTGTAAACCGTGATTGTCGGCATCTGCGACGGAACTCACGGGGTACCTTCAGCGTCCGTTGCTGATTCCGCACCGCACATCATGTGCGGCCTAAGCAACTTTCTTCGCGATTGGAACTTTGCCACAGTAGACAATTGCGTCGAAATGATGACCGAATGATAAGGCTCCAGAGGTCAAACTTTAAGGCCGTGAGCTAAGTCCTTCATCTTGCTAAGAATTTTGTTTTTGCCTACACTTGCGCCATCTCACGCGCGGGTGATCGAACCATGTCACGGTCTGTTTCCTCATTTTTTCGACGTCTCGGCTTTATTTCGCTGATGACCGTCGCGCTCGCCGCCGTCTCCGTCGCTACCGTGGCCAACGCCGCCACGACCGACAAAAAGCCCGCCGCCAGCAAGAAAGCCAAAGTCAAATCCACGGGCAAGACCGTCGTCAATCGCAAGGCCAGCGCCAAAGTCGCGGCTGCGAGCAGCGATGACGTCGCGTCCTCCAAAGTCCGCAAGGTCGTCACCGTCAAAGGCAAGCGCCGTGTGATCATGGTCGAGCGCGGTGCACGTCCGGTGCGCGCAGCCTTTGTGCCGGCGTCCCCGACGCTTGGCGAGGCGATGGGTCTGCGTTCGACGCCCGACGCGCTGGCGCTGCGTTCCTCCGTCGCGCTGGTGATGGACCAGAACAACGGCGAGGTGCTGTTCCAGAAGAATTCGTCGGCCGTGCTGCCGATTGCCTCGATCACGAAGCTGATGACTGCGCTGGTCGTGACCGACGCTCATCAACCGATGGACGAGCTGCTTGAAATCACCGATGAAGATCGCGACTACGAGCGCAACACCGGCTCGCGTCTGCGCTTCGGCACGATGCTCACGCGTGAGGATCTGCTGCTGCTGGCGCTGATGTCGTCGGAAAACCGCGCAGCCTCGGCGCTGGGCCGTAACTATCCGGGCGGTCGTCTGGCATTCGTTGCCGCCATGAACCGCAAGGCGCATGAGCTGGGCATGAACGACACGCACTATGTCGATTCGAACGGCCTGTCTAGCAGCAACGTGTCGAGCGCGCAGGATCTCGCCAAGATTGTGATGGCTGCCTATAAGGTGCCGACCATTCGCCAATTCACGACCACGCCCGAACATACGGTCAATGCCAACGGCCGCACGCTGCACTACGTCAACACCAATCGTCTGGTGCGTGGCGGCGAATGGGATATCGGTCTTCAGAAGACCGGTTTCATCAACGAAGCCGGCCGCTGCCTCGTGATGCAGGCCAACGTGCACGGCCGCAACGTTGTAATGGTGTTCCTGGATTCGGCTGGCAATCTCACACGCTTTGCGGATGCCACACGCGTGCGCAATTGGCTGGAGCGCAATCCGCACATCGAGCCGGCCACGCAAGCTGCTGCGCCGTTGCGGAATGTACCTGTGTCGACGCAGCCCACAACCGTGCTGGCATCGGAGCAGCACGGCGCGTGAGCCTCGGCGTCACCTAACAAAAAAGCGCGTCATCGAACGCGCTTTTTTGTTGGCTAAACCGGCGGCTCACTCTGCGCGTACGGCGTCCTCGTCGTACGTGTAACCCATGCCTTTGGAAATCTGTAGCGCGGTGTCCTTGAGGTTGTCGAGCCAGCTGTCCTGCAAGCGGTCTGCCGGTGCAGACAGCGATAGACCTGCTACCAGCCGCCGCGAATCGTCATAAATACCGGCAGCGATGCAGCGTACGCCGAGTTCCAGCTCTTCGTTGTCGCGTGCGTAGCCGTTGGTGCGCACCCAGTTGAGTTCGCGTTCGAGCTTGGGCAAGTCCGTGATCGAGGTGCGAGTGTGACCAGACAAACCGGTACGCGTGGCATAGGCTCGCACACGGCCGAGTTCGTCTGCAGCCAGGAACAGCTTGCCAACCGAAGTCAAATGCAGCGGCGCGCGGCCACCGATAGCGCGCACCACCTGCATGCCCGAGCGCTCGGAATAGGCGCGCTCGATGTAGACGATCTCATCGCCCTGGCGTACCGAGAGGTTGACGGTCTGGCCGGTCAGACGATGCAGGGCACGCATGGGCGCGAGCGCCGCTTCACGTACCGAGAGGCGTGCCTTGACGAGGTTGCCGAGCTCCAGCAAACGCATGCCGAGCCGGTAGCTGCCCGGGTCGGAGCGATCGACGAAGCGGCAAGCCACCATGTCGTTCAGGATGCGATGCGCGGTCGACGGGTGCAGGCCGGTGCTAGCGGACAGCGCTTTCAGGCTGACCGGATCGGCGTGATCGGCAAGCGCGTCGAGCAGCATCATCATGCGTTCGATGACCTGGATGGACGTCTTGCCGGGGTCCTTGTCTGCTTCTGCCATGGGTGCAGTGGGTTGCGGATGCGATGCAAAATTCTATCCCACGATGTGAAAATGCGCACCATCCCGACGCATGATTCTGTGTATTTTCGAGGGCTTTTTCAGTCGGCCGCAGGCTGTGCTTGGTAGGGCCTCGTGAAGCACACTCACCGCTGACATGAAGAAGTTCTGTGCCTTGAAGTCCGCGTTGGACGGGGCGGCGGGCGCATAATGGCGGCTTCCCGCAGAACACAAGAGACTCCCATGCGCGTAGGTTTGTTCGTCACTTGCCTCATTGATCTGATGCGGCCCGACATCGGGTTTTCGGTGCTCAAGCTGCTGGAAAAGGCTGGCTACGACGTCGTTGTGCCGCCTGCGCAGACCTGCTGCGGCCAGCCCGCCTACAACTCGGGCGATCGGCCGCTGGCGCGCGATCTGGCGGAGAAAACGCTCAAGGAATTCGAACAGTTCGATTACGTCGTCATCCCGTCTGGTTCGTGCGGCGGCATGATTCGCAAGGGCTACGCCGATCTCTTTCGAGACGATCCAGAGCTCGCGGGCCGCTACGAGCGCTTGGCGCCGCGTGTGTATGAGTTAACTGACTTTCTCGTCAACGTGGCGCGTATCGAGACGCTCGATTCCGAATTTCACGGCCACGTGACGTATCACGATTCGTGCTCCGGCCTGCGCGAGTTGGGCGTGAAGGCGCAGCCGCGCGAACTGCTCGGCAAACTGCCGGGTGTGCAGCTGACCGAGATGCCCGCATGCGAAGCGTGCTGCGGTTTCGGCGGCACGTTCTCGATCAAGTACGGCGATATCTCCACTGCCATTGCGGATGAGAAATGCGCCAACATCAAGACCAGCGGCGCGGATGCGGTGGTGCTCGGCGACGTTGGCTGCATGCTCAACATCGAAGGCCGGCTGCGCCGTACGGGCGACACGCAGACGCGCGTGCTGCACATCGCGCAAGTCCTTGCCGGCGACGCGTAAATCGCAACGCCAAGAACACGACGGAGACGCAATCGCATGCAAGTCCGCAGCATGGAATTCAAGGCGCGCGCCGGGCAGAAGCTCGCCGACAAGCGCCTGCAACAGAACCTCACCAAGCTCTCAACCAAGTTCGTCACCGCGCGCGCGGCGGCCATCCAAGACATCGATTTTCCAGCCACGCGTGAAGCGCTGAAGGAGCGCCGCAACCGCGCGCTGGAAAACCTCGACGTCTGGCTCGCCACGTTCGAGGCGGAGGCCACGCGCCGTGGCGCCAAGGTCCTGTTTGCGGAAACCACGGCAGATGCCGCGCGCCTAGTCGCAGAAATCGCCCGCAAGCATGAGGTGAAGAAGGTCATCAAGAGCAAGTCGATGGTGACCGAAGAGATGCGCCTGAACCAGGTGCTCGGCGAGATGGGCGTGCAGAGCATCGAGACCGATCTGGGCGAGTACATCCTGCAGATCAATGACAGCGAGCCGCCGTCGCACATCATTGCGCCGGTGGTGCACAAGGACAAGGAGGAGATTGCTGATCTCTTCGCCAAGACGCACAACAAGCCGCGCCTGACGGACATCCCTGAGATGACGCGCGAGGCCCGCGAAGTGCTGCGGCCGCAGTTTCTGTCCGCTGACATGGGCGTGACCGGTGGCAACTTCATCATTGCCGAGACGGGTTCCGTTGCCGTCGTCACCAATGAGGGCAACGAAGGCATGTGCACGATTCTGCCGCGCGTGCACGTTGCCGTGACGGGCATCGAGAAGGTGCTGCCGACGCTCGAAGATCTGGCCACCGTCATGCGCCTGCTGCCGCGTTCGGCCACGGGGCAGGCGATCTCGAATTATTTCTCGCTGCTCACAGGCCCGCGCGCGCCCGGCGAGAAGGATGGCCCCGAGCATATGTATTTCGTCATCGTCGACGGCGGTCGTAGCGGCCTCATCGGCGGCGACTTCCAGGAGATGCTGCGCTGTATCCGATGCGGCGCGTGCATGAACCATTGCCCGGTCTATCAGAAGATCGGCGGCCATGCGTACGGTTGGGTGTATCCGGGCCCGATGGGCAGCGTGCTGACGCCAAGCTACGTTGGGCTGTCTAACGCGTTGGACCTTCCGCAAGCGGCCACGCTGTGCGGCGAATGCAACCGCGTGTGCCCTGCGTCCATCCCGTTGTCGGATTTGCTGCGCACGCTGCGCGAGAAACAAATGGAGCGCGAACTGCGCCCGCAATCGGAGCGCCTTGGCTTGCGCATGTGGGGCTTCATGGCACGGCGACCGGCACTGTACTCAGCCGGCACCTGGGTTGCCGCACGCGTGCTGCGCTGGATGGGCGGTGACAAGAAGCTGATCCATTCGCTGCCCGTCGGAAAAGGTTGGACCGACACACGTGACATGCCGGCCCCCCCGGGTAAAACGTTCCGCGAGCTGTACCGTGAAAAGAAGGCCCGAGCATGACCACCGCCGAATCCCTCCAGACACTGCGCGACGCGCTTGATCGTCACGCAAAGTCGCCCGACCTGCCGCGCTTGCTCAACCAGTGGCGCGACGATGCCGTGCTCGCGCCGTTGGCGGTCTTGCCGCCGGCGTACGACCAGGTGCGGCGTTCCTTGCTGCAGCGGCTGGACATGGCGGTGTCGTTTGGCGAGGAAAGCTGCTCGTTCTCGCCATCGTCGTTGCTCGCGGAAATGCGGTTGTGGACGGACAAGGCTGAGGCCAAGCTCGCCAGCATGTAATCGAGAGGCGACATGGAACGCGGGATGCGTGCTAGTGTCTGAGAGCTTATTCCCGTGTCAACCCAGGCCATGAATCAGATCGCTCGCGAAATCATGTTGTACGACGCCCAGAAGAAGAGTTCTGGCGTGGCCTATCTCTGGTGGTTTCTGCTGGGCTTCCTCGGGGCGCACCGCTTTTATCTGAAGCGGCCGGGCAGCGGCGTCGCACAGGCCATTGCCAACATCGGGGGCACATGGCTGGCGTTTCGCGACATGGGTAACACTGCTGGCTGGGTGCTGGCCGTCATCGGGGGGCTTTGGGTGCTGGTGGACATGTTCCTGATCCCGGGGATGGTCCGCGCATACAACACTGTGCTCGCCGAGCGGCTTTCGACCGCGCCCTGAGAGGAATCGACCTATGAGCAAAATGACTTGGTGGAAGCGCGCCGCATTGTGGGCGGCAGGTTTGGCTTGCGTGGGCGGCGCCTTGGCAGGTTGTACGACTTCGCGCGATCAATACAGCCAGAGTTCCAATATCAGTACGTATGGTGTGGTCGACGTGGGAATCGAGCGCACGTCGCGCTGATCATTCCGTGGCCGGTGGCGCCACGTCTTCAAACCGCCGCCACTCGCCATTGACGAGCAGTTCCAGCGGCTGGAACAGCGCTTTATAGGCCATCTTCCGACTCTGTTCGATCCAGTAGCCGAGATAGACGTAGGGCAGGTCCAGCGCCTGCGCCTGGGCGATTTGCCACAGGACGTTGTACGTCCCGTAACTGGCCTTTTGCTCGATCGGGTCGTAAAACGTGTAGACAGACGACAACCCATCTTCCAGCACGTCGATCATGCTCACCATGCGCAGCTTGCCCGCCCATGGCGATTCGGGCGGCTCGCGAAACTCCACCAAACGCGAGTTCACCCGGCTCTGCAACAGGAACTGCTCGTACTGATCGCGGCTGTCGTGGTCCATACCACCGCCCGCATGGCGGACCGATTGGTACAGCAGATAGAGCTGATAGTGCTCTTCGACATAGGTGAGCGGTGCCACCAACGCTTCCAGCCCTTGATGCCGCTCGGCGGCGCGGCGTTGCGCTCTCGTCGGTGAATATTGATCAACGACGACGCGGCATGGCGTACATGCATGGCAGTCGTCGCAATGTGGACGGTAGGTGAAGATGCCGCTACGCCGGAAGCCAGCGCGCACGAGCTTCGAATAGACGTCTGCATTGATCAGGTGCGCCGGCGTGGCGACCTGCGAGCGCGCCAAGCGGCCATCGAGATAGCTGCATGCGTAAGGCGCGGTGGCATAGAACTGCAATGCCGAGAGGGGGAGTTCCTTAAGCTTGCTCATTGCGCACGGTCCACCGGCGGAGCACCGATTTGTCGAAGTGCCACGGCACAATGGCCGGCGCGTTGGCCGCCTCCCGCACATGTGCAAGAAACGCCTCGCGCGGCACCGGGGCACCGCCCAGCGACGCCAAATGCTCGGTCTCCTGCTGGCAGTCTATCATCGCGACGCCCCGATCGCCGAGGAAGGCGCACAGCGCCGCCAGCGCGATTTTCGAAGCATCGGTGCGGCGGGCGAACATCGATTCGCCATAGAACATGCGGCCAAGCGCCACGCCGTACAGGCCGCCCACGCGTTGCCCGGCGTGCCACGTCTCGACGCTGTGCGCATAGCCGCGGCGGTGCAGGGCGGTATACGCCTGAATGACATCTTCGGTGATCCACGTGCCATGTTGCCCCGGGCGGGCCGTGGTGGCACAGGCGACCATCGTTTCACGGAAGCCGTGGTCGATACGGATTTCCCAAGCCGGGTCGTCAAGCACGCGGCGCAGCGTCTTGCGAAAGGTAGTTGAGACGCGAAAATCTTCGGGGCGAAGCACCATGCGCGGGTCGGTGCTCCACCACAGCACCGGCTGGCCCTGGGCATACCACGGAAAAATGCCTTGCCGATACGCAATCAGCAGCCGTTGGGGCGATAGCTCTGCGCTGGCGGCCAGTAGCCCCGGCGCTTCAGACTCTGGCCCGAGCGCGCGATCGACCGGCGGGAAGGGATCGTGCGGATCCAGCCAGGCGATCATGATGCAGACAACGTGAGGTAGGCGTTACGGCGTCGTGGCCGGCGTATCGATCGCAGCCGAGCGCATCGGCTTGTAGATGTCGAGCGTGTGGAGGCGGAAGCTGCCGTCGGCCAGTTTGCCCGCCGCGCGGTCGGCAAAGAAGCAACGCAGCGTGTGGATGACAGTCGGGAAGGCCAGATCATCCCAGGGGATATCGGCTTCATTAAAGAGTGCGACTTCCAAGCTTTCTTCCCCCGGCGCGAAATCCAGATCGTTCAGTTTGGCCAGGTAGAACAAGTGCACTTGATGCACATGCGGCACGTTGAGCACCGAGTACAGCTCGCCGATTTCGACATTGGCGCCTGCTTCTTCCTGTGTTTCGCGGTTGGCGGCCTGCGCGGTCGTCTCGCCGATTTCCATGAAGCCTGCTGGCAAGGTCCAGAAGCCGTAGCGGGGTTCAATGGCACGCTTGCACAGGAGGATCTGATCGTTCCAAACGGGCACGGTGCCGACCACGTTGCGCGGATTCACATAGTGAATCGTATTGCAATGGTCGCAAACGTCGCGCAGTCGGTTGTCACCGGCAGGAATGCGCGAGACGACTGACTGGCCGCAGTTGGAACAGAATTTCATGGGGAATCGTCGCGGGTGGAATGTCTCAGTGTATCACCGCGGCGAAGCGTCTCCGCGCGGCGCAGGGTGGGCCGGGAGTATCGACTGAGTTGCACGCAAAACGGTGCGTTAGGAACGTAGAAAAACAAAAAGCCCGCTGTATGCGGGCTTCATGATTCGGCTCAGGTCTTGGAGCGAGCCGTTCTACTTTGGTTGGTTGCGGGGGCAGGATTTGAACCTGCGACCTTCGGGTTATGAGCCCGACGAGCTGCCAGACTGCTCCACCCCGCGTCCGTAGAAACGCATTCGACTTTCTGGCTGGTTGCGGGGGCAGGATTTGAACCTGCGACCTTCGGGTTATGAGCCCGACGAGCTGCCAGACTGCTCCACCCCGCGTCCGTCGAATAAAAAATTATAGCGAGATCCGTGCGGCGATGCAACACTTTTCTCGTGCTGCATGCATTTTGATGGTGCGTGTTGCCCCTGTAATGGGCCGCAAAGGCAGGCGCGGACTGATGTTTGGACACATCGTGCGCGGCCATGTTCGAAAGCGGCGCGCACGGTGCATTGCGGCGTGCTGGCCGTTTACAATGCGGCCCTTCGCGTCCTTCTCTTGATTCCGATCGTGCTCAACGCCCTGTACCCGCTTGCCCGCCCGCTGCTGTTTTCGATGGATCCCGAAGACGCGCATCACTTCACGCTGAACCAACTCAAGCGGGCACACGCGATGGGGCTTTCGGGCTGCATTGGCGGACGCGTAGCCCCGCAGCCGCGCACGGTGATGGGCGTGAAGTTTCCCAATCCCGTCGGGCTGGCTGCTGGCCTGGACAAGGATGGCGCGTATATCGATGCGCTCGGCGCGCTCGGCTTCGGCTTCATTGAAGTTGGCACGGTCACACCGCGCGCGCAGCCGGGCAACCCGCGCCCGCGTATGTTCCGCCTGCCGGCGGCCAACGCGCTCATCAATCGCATGGGTTTCAACAACGGCGGTGTCGATGCGTTTATCAATAACGTAAAGGCGTCGAAGTGGCGCGAGGCGGGCGGCGTGCTCGGCTTGAACATCGGCAAGAACGCCGACACGCCCATCGAGCGCGCTGTCGACGATTACCTGCATTGCCTCGAGCGTGTGTATCCGCATGCGAGCTACGTGACAGTCAACATTTCGTCGCCGAACACGAAAAACCTGCGTCAACTGCAGGGCGCGAGCGAGCTGGACAGCCTGCTCGGTACGCTGCGCGATGCGCAGCAGCGTCTGGCAGATCTGCACAAGCGCTACGTGCCGGTGGCACTGAAGATTGCGCCCGACCTGGATGACGACCAGATTGCCAACGTGGCCGACGCGCTGTTGCGCCACAAGATGGATGGCGTGATTGCGACCAACACCACAATCAGTCGTGAGGCCGTCGCCGGCCTAGCGCATGCGGAAGAGGCGGGCGGACTGTCCGGCCAGCCGGTGCGTGAAGGCTCGACGCGGGTGATTCGCGCATTGCATGGCTTGCTAGGCGATGCAGTGCCCATCATCGGCGTGGGCGGCATCCTCGCTGGCGAGCACGCCCGCGAGAAGGTCGACGCTGGCGCGCAGTTGGTACAGCTGTATACGGGGTTGATCTATCGCGGCCCGGCGCTTGTGGCGGAATGCGCTCGCGCACTCGCGCGGTGACGGACGCGCTCAGCGGCGAAGCAGGAAGATGATGATCGCGCTGGCGGCCACCACCGCGGCTGCCAGGTCGTACGGACCAGCGTAATCGGCCCACACAGTGGGGTCGAGCTGCTGCACGAAGGCCGATTGCGCCCAGGGCAGGATCATGCGCGGAATCGCAAACAATAGGGCGGCCACGACCAGCAGCACAATCAGTGCGGTCAGCGAAGGCTTGGAACGCCCCAAGATGCGAATAGATGAGTGGGGCAAGGCCATCCCCGAGTCAGAAGCGTTGGGCTAGCCGGGCGCTAGCCGCTCAACGTTATTTTGCAATAAAGGTTTGTCAGGCATTTTCCTACAAAGTTCTGTCGGCTGCAGTCCTACTTTCGGCTATGTGCAGCACAGCATGCACGACATGTTGCCAGCGCACCAAGGCGCCCGCCCGGCGCTGCACAATGTGCTTCATTGGGGGATGTGCGTGCCTGGGCAACGTTCTTTCAACCTTGCAGAACGCTTTACCAATATGGCTGTGCATCGTGATGCACTGCGGCAACGAATGCCCGTTTGAGGGGTTGGCGTGCTGGAGGCGGGGAGTACAATCCGCCCTCATTGTGCAATGCACGATTTTTTGAGCGGCTAGCAATTCGGCCGATTTCCAAGTTCATGAGTCAAGCTCTTACAGCAACAGGGTCGCCCCAGACCAACGTGAACCTGCGCGCCATGGTGATTGGTGCCGTGGGTGTGGTGTTCGGAGACATCGGCACCAGCCCGCTGTATTCGCTCAAGGAGTGCTTCAGCCCTGAGCACGGCATTCCTTTCTCCAGCGGGGCGGTGCTGGGCATCATCTCCATGCTGTTTTGGGCGATGGTGATCGTGGTGTCGCTCAAGTACGTGCTCTTCGTCATGCGCGCCGACAACAACGGCGAGGGCGGCATCCTCGCGCTGATGGCGCTATCGCTGCGTACGGCCAATACCAATTCCAAGCGCATGTCGCTGCTGATGATGCTGGGCGTCTTCGGTGCGTGCATGTTCTACGGCGATGCGGTGATCACGCCGGCCATCTCGGTGCTGTCGGCCATGGAAGGTCTGGAGATCGCCGCGCCTGCATTGTCGCCGTTCGTGCTGCCCATCACGATCGTGATCCTGGCGGCGCTGTTCCTGATTCAGCGCAGCGGCACGTCGGTGGTCGGCAAGCTGTTCGGTCCGGTGATGCTGCTGTGGTTTGCCGCGCTGGCCGCGCTGGGCATGATGAATCTGGTGAAGGCGCCGCAGATCCTCGGGGCCGTCAACCCGATGTATGCGATTTCGTTCCTGCACGACCATGCGCTGCAGGCGTTCATCGTGCTGGGCTCGGTGTTCCTCGTGCTGACCGGCGCTGAAGCGCTGTACGCCGACATGGGCCACTTCGGCGCCCGCCCGATCCGCTGGGCGTGGTTCTTCATCGTGGCGCCGAGCCTGTTGCTGAACTACTTCGGCCAAGGCGCGATGCTTTTGACCGATCCGAGCACCATCGAAAACCCGTTCTACCGTTCGGTGCCGGAAGCGCTGCAACTCCCCATGGTGGTGCTTGCTGCAGCGGCAACCGTCATTGCCTCGCAGGCTGTGATTTCGGGCGCGTTCTCGCTGACGAGCCAGGCAATTCAGCTTGGCTTTGTGCCGCGCATGCGCATTCGCTACACCTCGGAAGCCGAGATCGGCCAAATCTACGTGCCGATGGTCAACTGGATGCTGCTGATCCTAGTGGTGGGCGTGGTGCTGGCGTTCAAAAAGTCCGACAATCTGGCCGCCGCCTACGGCATTGCCGTGACCACAACGATGGTCATCACGACAGTGCTGGCGGCAGTGGTGATGCGCTCAGTCTGGCGTTGGCACCCGGTGCTGGTGACGCTTGTCAGCCTCTGTTTCCTGGTGGTCGACATGGCGTTCTTCTCGGCCAACCTCTTGAAGATCCGCGATGGCGGTTGGTTCCCGCTGACGCTGGGCGCCGGTGTGTTCTTCCTGCTGATGACCTGGTACAAGGGCAAGAAACTTCTGCGCGCCCGCAGCTTGGAGGACGGCATCCCGCTCGAGCCGTTCCTGGCCGGATTGCTGGCGCATCCGCCGCATCGTGTCGAGGGCACGGCCGTTTTCCTCACCGGCAATACAGAGTTCGTGCCGGTGTCGTTGCTGCATAACCTGAAGCACAACCGCGTGCTCCACGAGCGCGTGATCTTCATCAGCTTCGTCACGCGCGATATTCCCTACGTGGACGACAAGCACCGCGTGTCCGTGCGCGACTTGGGCAGCGGCATCTACATCGTCAAGGCGGAGTACGGCTTCAAGGAAACGCCGGACGTGTACCGTGTGCTCGAACTGGGTCAACCGCAGATTGGCACGCGCTGCGAGCTGATGGATACGTCGTTCTTTATTGCGCGTGAATCGGTGGTGCCGTCCAAGCTGCCGGGCATGTCGATGTGGCGCGAGCGTCTGTTTGCGTGGATGCATCAGAACGGCGCCAAGCCGTCGGACTTCTTCCACATCCCTGCAAACCGCGTGGTGGAGCTGGGCACGAAGGTCGAGATCTGACCGATCGTATCGCTGCATAACAAGCGGCCCGTGCGAGAGAGACGCACGGGCCGTTTTGTTTGGATGTCAGGCGATGTCCGGGTTAGATCTTCGAGGCATCGCGGTCGCGTTTGTGCACTTCGTGGTTGCGGGCGTGTACGTCGTGGTTGCGATCCTTGACGTCGGCGTGCAGGTCCTTGCGGTCCTGGTGCAAGTCACGGCGGTCGGCGTTGACTTGATGCTGATCTTGAGCGCGTTGCTTGCTCCAGTATTCGGCACCCTTGACGTTGCCATTCGCCAGATCGCGGTCTTCGCGGCGTTGCGCGGTATTGCGCTCGGCGCGTTCGTCAGCCAGGGCAGCCTTGTCTTTGCCGATATCGGCGCGGTCGTGGCGAATGTCGCGGTTATCGTGACGGATGTCACGGTTGTCCTGATGAATCTTCTGATTGTCTTGCTGGACTTGCGTAACAGGCGACACAGGAGCAGGCGGCGTCGTCTGTGCGAAAGCGGCGGTACCGGCAACAGCAAGCAGGGCAGCGATCAGGGTGTGGCTCGTCTTCATGGAGTTTCTCCTCGTGGGTGCCAGGCGGTGTGTGCCTGTGTCTCCATAACGGGCGGAAAAGACGTGGCGCCGACGCGCGAGTGTTAGAAAAGATCCATGCGCGTAAGGACGTGTAACGGGCGCGCACAGCCATGAAAAAACCCGCCGAGTCCGAAAACCGGGCGGGTTCCACTAAACAGAATCTGCGTTAGCGCTTGAGCTTGGCGAAGGCTTCCGCCATGGCGCCGGACGGTTCCGGCGCGCGACGCTGCTGGCCGCCGTGGCGATTGCCGCTACTGCTCGGGCGATCGCCGCCGCCAGCGCGCGCGGGCGCCTGGCCGGGCTCGTCGGACAGGCGCATCGTCAGGCCGATGCGGTTGCGCTTCACGTCCACTTCCATCACCTTGACCTTGACGATCAGGCCCGGCTTGACCACCTCGTGTGGGTCACGCACGAACTTGGTCGACAGCGCCGACACGTGTACCAGTCCATCCTGATGCACGCCGATGTCGATGAACGCGCCAAACGCCGCCACGTTCGTCACCACGCCTTCGAGCACCATGCCGGGCTGCAGATCCTTGATGTCTTCCACGCCGTCCTGGAATGTCGCCGTCTTGAACTCGGGGCGCGGGTCGCGGCCGGGCTTCTCCAGTTCAGAGAGGATGTCGACCACGGTCGGCAGGCCGAACTTCTCGTCGGTGAAGTCGCGAGCGGTCAGGCCGCGCAGCGCCTCGCGGTTGCCGAGCACGTCGCCGATGCCTTTCTTGATGCTGTCCAGGATGCGCTTGACCACCGGATACGCTTCCGGGTGCACCGACGAGCGATCGAGCGGATTGTTGCCGTCATTGATGCGCAGGAAGCCGGCGGCCTGCTCGAACGTCTTGTCGCCCAGGCGCGGTACTTTCTTGAGCGCGTCGCGGTTGTTGAACGCGCCGTTGGCATCACGATATTCGACGATGTTCTTGGCGAGGATCGAGTTCAGCCCCGATACACGCGCCAGCAGCGGGGCGGAGGCCGTGTTCACATCCACGCCGACCGCGTTCACGCAATCCTCGACGATGGCGTCCAGCGCGCGGGCCAGCTCGCGCTGGTTTACGTCGTGCTGATACTGGCCGACGCCGATCGACTTCGGATCGATCTTCACAAGTTCGGCCAGCGGGTCTTGCAGGCGACGCGCGATCGACACCGCGCCACGCAGCGACACGTCCAGCTCCGGGAATTCCTTGGCGGCGAGTTCCGACGCTGAATACACCGACGCGCCGGCCTCGCTCACCACGATCTTGGTCAGCTTCAGCTCCGGCGCGTTACGCATGAGGTCTTGCACCAGCTTGTCGGTCTCGCGGCTTGCTGTGCCGTTGCCGATGGAAACCAGTGCCACGCCGTGCTGTTTGGCCAGACGGGCCATCGTCGCGAGCGAACCGTTCCAGTCGCGGCGCGGTTCGTGCGGGTAGATCGTGGCGGTTTCGAGCAGCTTGCCGGTGTGGTCCACCACTGCGATCTTGCAGCCCGTGCGGATGCCTGGGTCGACGCCCATTACCGCCTTGGGGCCAGCCGGCGCGGCCAGCAGCAGGTCGTGCAGATTGCGACCGAAGATCTTGATCGCTTCGGCTTCAGCGGATTCGCGCAGTTGCGTGAGCAGTTCGGTTTCGATATGCGGCTGGACCTTCACGCGCCAGCACCAGCGGCACACGTCCGACAGCCACTTGTCGGCCGCGCGGCCTTTGTTTTCGATGCCGACATGGCGCGCGATCATGACTTCGCACGGGTGCGGGCTGAGTGCGTCCTGTTCTTCGCCCAAACCGAGCTTGACGAACAGCACGCCCGCGTTGCGGCCGCGGAATAGCGCCAATGCGCGGTGCGACGGTACGTTCCGGATCGGCTCGCTGTATGCGTAGTAATCGCGGAATTTCTCTTCTTCGGCAGTTTCCTTGCCTTCGACCACGGTGGACGAAACCTGGCCTTGGTTCCAGAGGTGGTCGCGCACCTTGCCAAGCAGCTCTGCCGTCTCGCCAAACTGCTCGGAGAGGATGTCGCGCGCGCCGTCCAGCGCGGCCTTCACGTCCGGCACGCCGCCATCGGCAGTCGGATTGCCGTTGACGAACTTGGCGGCTTCGGTTTGAGGGTCGAGCGTCGGGTCGGCCAGCAGTGCCTGGGCCAGCGGCTCCAGGCCGCATTCGCGAGCGATCTGGGCGCGCGTGCGGCGCTTCGGCTTGTAGGGCAGGTAGAGATCTTCCAGCACCTGCTTGGTCTCGGCCGCCTCGATGGCGGTACGCAGGGCATCGGTCAGCTTGCCTTGCTCTTCAATGGAAGCCAGGATGGCCGCGCGGCGGTCTTCCAGTTCGCGCAGGTACAGCAGGCGTTCTTCCAGGTTGCGCAGTTGCGTGTCGTCCAGGTTGTCCGTCACCTCCTTGCGGTAACGCGCAATAAAGGGCACGGTGGCGCCTTCGTCCAGCAGTTGCACGGCGGCGGCAACCTGCTGCGGCCTGACCGCCAGTTCAGTGGCGATGCGGGAGACGATCTTCTGCAACACGGAATCAGTCATTGCTTCCAGAGAGTGCGATGGAAAGCCGCGCATTTTGCCACAACGCGAACCCTGTTCCTGAGCTGAAATCCGTGGCCGCGCGGCGTTTGCCGCACAGGCGCGGTGATAAAATACGCGTTATGCCTACGCTCCTGTTTTCTGCCCGTCGCCGCGCTGTTGCGCGCCGCGTTTCCCGTTTGGTTCTGCCGGCGTCCGTCCTCAGTGCCGCGCTGCTTGCCGCGCCTGTATGGAGCCAGTCTCAGCCGGCCTCTGCGCCAGCCGCTGCGGTGCCCGCCACGCAGCCCGATTTCGGCGCCGAACACGATCGCATCACCAGCGCCAAAGCCTGGGCCGAATACCGCTATGCCCAGGCTGAGCGCGCCTGCTACGACAAGTTTCTCGTCACGCGCTGCATCGACAAGGCCAAGGATGTGCGCCGCACGGAACTCCACACCATCCGCGAACGCGAGTTGGCTTTGGACGAAGCCGAGCGTGCCGACCGCGCAGCTCGCCGCGACCAGGAGCGCGCCATCCGCGACGCTCAGTACAATGCCGAACGCCCCCAGCGCGAAGCCGCCGAGCAGAAGAACCGCACCGATTTCTCGAACAAGCAGGAGCAGCAGCGCCTGAATGAAGCGCAGCGCCAGGCTGAAGCGCCGCAGCGTGCCGCCAACGCGCAGGCCGCGGCCAAGAAACAGGCGGATTACGACGCCAAGCTGAAGGCTGCGCAGGAGCAGGGCGCAGCCAACGCCGCCAAGCGGGCCGAAAGCGCGAAGCAGTTCCAGGAAAAGCAGCAAGACGCCGTGAAGCGCCAGAAAGAACTGGAAGAGCGCCGCGAACAAACCAAGCGCCGCAACGAGCAAAACCAGAACAACACCAGTCCGCTGGGGTTCTAAACTTCAGCCAAGGCCGGGTTTCCGGGAGGAAAGCGATGGACAGCGATCTGAATACGATCTCGCGTCGCATCATTGAATTGCAGATCGAGCACCGCGATCTCGATTTCCTGATCGACCGGCTGGCGGCTACAGCCGATCACGACGAGTTGCAGCTGCGCCGCCTCAAGAAGCGCCGCCTGAAACTCAAGGACACCATCACCCTGCTACAGTTGCAGCTTGAGCCGGACGTGCCGGCTTAGCGCCTGCCCAAAGTTGGTTTGATTTTCATCCCGAGAGGCCGCAATCACGTGCGGCCTCCGTCATTTGACTCCACGGATTCCGCGTTGACTTCGCTTTCCCCGCTGGCCGAGCCGTCGGCTGATTCCGACGCCGATACCAGCGACGCTTCGGCTCCTGCAGCCTCGCTACCTGCCGATGCCCATCATGTCGAGCTGGCGACGCTCTTTGCCGATGACGGCACGCTGGCCAAGGGTATCGATGGCTACCGGCCCCGCAGTGCGCAGCTGACGATGGCGCAGGCCGTTGCCAACGCCATCGAAGCCGCCGATTCGATCATCGTCGAGGCTGGCACGGGCACGGGCAAAACCTACGCGTACCTTGTCCCCGCGATGCTCTGGGGCGGCAAGGTGATCCTGTCCACCGGGACGAAGAACCTTCAGGATCAACTCTTCCTGCGCGACATCCCGACGGTGCGCAAGGCGCTGAATGCGCCGGTGTCGGTGGCGCTGCTCAAGGGGCGCGCCAACTACGTCTGTCATTACCACGTGGAGCGCACGTCGCAGAACGGGCGCCTTTCTTCGCGCCAGGACGCCGCGTGGCTGCGCCAGATCAACCTCTTCCTGAAGACAACGAAAACCGGCGACAAGGCCGAACTTGCCAGCGTGCCCGAGAACGCGCCGGTGTGGAACCTCGTCACGTCCACGCGCGACAATTGCCTGGGTTCGGACTGCGCGTATTACAAAGACTGCTTCGTCATGCGCGCCCGCAAGGAGGCGCAGCAGGCCGACGTGGTGGTGGTCAACCATCACCTGTTCTTCGCAGACGTGATGTTGAAGGACACCGGCATGGCTGAACTGCTGCCCGCTGCCAACACGATCATCTTCGATGAAGCCCATCAGCTGCCCGAAACCGCCACATTGTTCTTTGGCGAAACCATCTCGACGAACCAGATTCTCGAGCTTGCGCGTGACAGCGTGGCCGAGGGCCTTTCGCATGCCCGCGATGCGATGGATTGGGTTGCGATTGCCGCGCCGCTGGAGCGTGCTGCGCGTGATCTGCGCCTAGTGTTCCGCCAGGACGGTTCTCGCCTGTCGATCAAGCAGATCGACAATGATGCGGCACTCGCCAAGCCGTTCTACGAGGTGCTGCCGAAGCTGGAGCAGGCGCTTTCCGACTTTACCGGCGCGCTGGAAGCCCAGGCTGAGCGCGCCGAGACCATCGAGCAATGCCATCGCCGTGCGGTGGCGCTGTGCGAGAAGCTTGAAGCGTGGGCCGATCCCAAACCGCCCAAGGCGCCAAAGAAAGAAGGGGATGACTCGGGCGCGGACAGCGAGAGCGCGGCGCCTGTCGACGAACGGGTGCGCTGGGTCGAGGTGTTTGCCAATTCCGTGCAGTTGCACCTGACACCGTTGTCGATCGCGCCGATTTTTTCGCGCCAACGTGCGGGCCAGCCGCGCGCGTGGGTCTTTACCTCCGCCACGCTTTCGGTGCGCGGCAACTTCACGCACTACGCTGCGCAGTTGGGCTTGGATCGTGATCGCTCGATGACGCTTGACAGCCCGTTCGATTACGCATCGCAAGGCTTGCTTTATGTGCCGCGCGATCTGCCGCAGCCGAGCGATCCGCGCTTTACCGATGCGGTGCTCGACGCTACCTTGCCGCTCATTGAGGCGGCGGGCGGCAAGACGTTCCTGCTATGCACGACGTTGCGCGCGGTGAATCGCGCCGCCGAGCGGTTGTCGGATGAATTCGCCCAACGCGGCTGGGATTTCCCGCTGCTCGTGCAGGGCCAGGCCAGCCGTACGGAATTGCTGGACCGCTTCCGCGCGCTGGGCAACGCCGTGCTGGTCGGCAGCCAGAGCTTTTGGGAAGGCGTGGACGTACGCGGCGAAGCGCTCTCACTGGTCGTGATCGACAAGTTGCCCTTCGCCCCGCCCGATGATCCGGTGCTGAGCGCCCGCATGGAAGCACTGGAGAAAAAGGGGCTGAGCCCGTTTGCCGTGCACCAGTTGCCGCATGCGGTCATTACGCTTAAGCAAGGTGCCGGCCGGCTGATTCGCTCGGAGACCGATCGCGGCGTGCTGATGATTTGCGACCCTCGCTTGGTCGAGAAAAACTACGGTCGCCAGATCTGGCAGAGCCTACCGCCGTTCAAGCGTACGCGCGAAGCCGAGACGGCGGCCGAATTCCTGCGTTCCCTGCGGCCGGATTCGGAGAATCCGCAGTCGATCGAAACGGATGACTGATCCGCACGCACAAACAAAAAGCCCGGCCAATCGACCGGGCTTTTTGCTGTGCTCTTCAAGCCTTGCTTACCACCATTGATACCAGGGCTTGTCTTTCTTGCGCTGGCCGTAGGCGAGGAAGTCGCTCTTCGGGTAGTTCTGCTTGATGATGCGTTCGGTGTCGTCGCGCATGTCTTTCATGCCCAGCGCTTCGTATGACTTCATCATGATGTACAGCGCTTCTTCCACAGCCGGGGCGCGGTCGTAATCCTTGATGGCGTCCTGTGCACGGTTGACGGCGGCAAGGTACGCGCCACGGCGATAGTAGTAGCGCGCGGCGCCCACTTCATGCTCGGCCATCGCATTTACGATGTACTGCATGCGCTGCGTGGCGTCCGGCGTGTACTTGCTGTTTGGGAAACGCGTGATCAGCGTCTTGAACGCGTCGTAGGCAGAGCGCGCGGCCTTCGGGTCGCGCTCGCTCAAGTCTTGGTTCGAGAAGCGGCCAAGCCAGCCCAGGTTGTCGTTGAAGTTGATCAAGCCCTTGAGGTAGTAGGCGTAATCCACGCTGGGGTGATTCGGGTGCAACTGGATGAAGCGATCCACCGCAGCCAGGGCGGCAGCCGTCTCGCCATCCTTGTAGTTGGCGTAGGCGGTTTCGATCTGGGCTTGCTGGGCGTACGGCCCGAACGGATAGCGGCTTTCGAGCTTTTCGTAGTACTTGACCGCCTTGGCGTAGTCGCCGCCGTCGAGCGAATCCTTCGCTTCCGAATATAATTTGTTGGCTGACCAGCCAGCAGTTTCGTCTTGCTGTTCCGGCAGGATGCCGCAGGCCGAGATAGTCAGACATGCAACGCCTGCCACCAACACTGCTCCGATTTGTGCGCGGATTCGACTGCCGATTCGACTGCCAATACGCGCCTGCTTTACGCTCGTGACCGACATGGGCACCTTTTCTGAATGAAAAATCGCATCAAGCATTATAGCCCAAGCCCTGTGTCAGACGACGCACTGGCTGACGTTTCCCTCGCTGCGCCGGAGACGGAAGACGCCCTCGATGATGAGGCGCTCGATTTGCCTGCCGCCGATGCGGCACCGGCGGCCGAGCCGATCATCGTCGAGATTCCCGAAGCCATGCACGGCGAACGCCTGGACAAGGCGCTTGCCAAGCTGCTGCCCGACTATTCGCGCAGCCGCCTGCAGCAATGGATTGACGCAGGTGCGGTGCGCCTGCGGGGTGAAGTCGTGCGCCCGCGTGCGGCCATCTCCGGCGGTGATCGCATCGAAGTCGTCCCGCAACGCGCGGCAGACGAAAGTGCCTTCGTTGCCGAGCCCATCGATCTGGATGTGGTGTACGAAGACGACACGCTGCTCGTCATCAACAAGCCTGCCGGGCTGGTGGTGCATCCGGCGGCCGGCAACTGGAGCGGTACGGTGCTCAACGGCCTGCTGCACCGCTATCCCGACGCGGTGGAGTTGCCGCGCGCCGGTATCGTCCACCGGCTCGACAAGGACACTTCCGGCCTGATGGTGGTCGCCCGCACGCTGCCTGCACAGACGGACCTCGTGCGCCAACTTCAGGCACGTACCGTCAAGCGGACTTATCTCGCACTCGTGTGGGGCGAAACGCCCGAAGAGGCCACGATTGACGCCCCGATCGGCCGCGACCCGCGTGACCGCACGCGCATGGCGATCATCGAGACGGCCAGCGGCAAGCCGGCGCGCACGCATTTCAAGACGCTGAACGTGGTGGACCTCGGGCGGGCGCAGGTATCTCTGGTGCGCTGCCAGCTTGAGACCGGCCGAACCCACCAGATCCGTGTGCATTTTGAATCGGAGGGGCATCCGCTGCTTGGTGACCCGGTCTACACGCGCAATTTCCGCCGTGGCAAGCCGCAGACGATCAAGGCGCCACTACCGGTGCCATTTACGCGGCAGGCGCTGCACGCTGTGCGCCTGGGGCTCGTGCATCCTGCGTCGGGCAAATCGGTGCATTGGGAAGCCGGCGTGCCCGATGATTTCGCCGACCTGCTGGAAGCCCTCGACCTGGATCCCGATGCCGATATCAACTGATTGGATCGTCCCTGACTGGCCAGCCCATCCGCATGTCAAGGCGCTGGCCACGACCCGCCTGGGTGGCGTCAGTGCAGGGCCTTACGGATTGGCCGGCGGCTTGCCCGGTGGCCTGAACCTTGGCCAGCACGTCGGTGATGCGCCCGAAGCCGTTGAACAGAATCGCCGCATCTTGCGTGTAGCGCTACCCGTCGAGCCGACGTGGATGGAGCAAGTACACGGCACCGGCGTGGCGGATCTGGATCAGCTCGTCGGCACATCTGCGCCTGTGGTTGCGGATGCGGCGGTGGCGTCGTGGCGGGATCGCGTCTGCGTGGTCATGACGGCCGATTGCCTGCCTGTCTTGCTGAGCGACGCTCGCGGCGTAACCGTGGGTGCGGCGCATGCGGGCTGGCGCGGTCTATGCGGTGGCGTGATCGAGCGCACGCTGGATGCGATGCTGCAACGGTTGCGCGCCAGCGGCCAGGAAGCCGATCCAACGTGGCTGGCATGGCTGGGGCCGGCCATTGGGCCATCGCGCTTTGAAGTGGGTGCGGAAGTGCGCCAGGCGTTTATCGACGCCGCTCAGCCTGGTGAATTACCTGCCACCCAAGCGGCTTTCGTGGAAGGCGCATCCGCCGGCAAGTTCTTCGCTGACCTGTATGCGCTGGCCCGGCTGCGGCTTGCACGCGTTGGCTGTACCGACGTGTACGGCGGCGGCCTGTGCACCATGACGGACGCCGAGCGCTTCTATTCGTACCGCCGGGAGCGCACCACAGGCCGCATGGCGACGCTGATCTGGCGCGCAGAGTGAGCGCTCAGACGGCGCCGTCGCCTGTGTCGCTGCTCAGTGTTGGGGAGGTGTCCGACTTGTCCTGCGCGGCTTCTTGGGCCTTGCGGCGGCGCCTGCGTGCCGGCGTGCCGACAATCCAGAGGAAGAGCGATAACGGGGCCACGCCGTAGAAGACAAATGTGCCGATGCCGGCAATCCAAGATTGCTCAGTCAAGGACATCATCAGTACGACGTAGAGCCAGGCGATGGCGACGATATACATGAGAAAAAGCGGTGCCCGGCATTGGCGCAATGCGGCAGTCTCGCACGAAATTGCGCAAATTGGACCATAGCCCCGGTTCTGCGCTTAGCCATTCGGTCGGAGTCGTTTTCGGCGAATGTGCCAAAACCCGCGCTGGCTGGGCGTTTCCGGCCGACCATTAACTAACTCCGATTGACAGCCTTGAAACGGCAAGGCAACAATGCCCCGCAATACTACGAGTTGCGCCGCCGTTCCAACCGGAGCGGCGCAATCGTCGGATCGAGGGCACTATGGCATCGCGTCAATCGACATCATCCAAAGCATCTAGCGCCCACACTCAAGCTCCCTGGCAGAGCTTGTCGGACCCTACGCAGTGGGCGGAGCAGTTCAAGCAATGGCAGGCCTTTGCGGGCGCCTTCGCACAACCCGGTGCTGCGGCGCAGGGTCTTGGCCAGTTCAACGGCGCAGCGATGGGCGAAGGCGCGGTTCCCTTCGCGCTGATCCCGCACGATCGGCTGGCCGAAATCCAGCAGAAATATCTCGAAGAGTGGCTCCAGATCTGGCGCCACATGAGCACCGGCGAAAGCGCCGAGGCCGTGGCGCCGTCTGATCGCCGTTTCTCGAACGATGCGTGGCGCAAGAGCCCGCTGTACGGCTACGCCGCTGCGTTCTACGTGCTCAACGCCCGCACCCTGATGGAAATGGCTGACGCCGTGCAAGCTGACGCCAAGACCCGCGAGCGCGTTCGTTTTGCCGTGTCGCAATGGACGGCCGCCATGTCGCCGTCCAACTTCCTTGCGACCAACCCTGAGGCGCAGAAGCATCTGATTGAATCGCGTGGCGAATCCCTGCGTACCGGCATCCTGAACATGCTGCAGGACATGGAGCGCGGCAAGATCTCGCAGACCGACGAAACGGCGTTCGAGATCGGCCGCAATGTCGCCAACAGCGAAGGCGCCGTCGTCTTCGAAAACGACTATTTCCAGCTCATCCAGTACAAGCCGCTGACGGCCAAGGTGCATGCGCGCCCGCTGCTGCTGGTGCCGCCGTGCATCAACAAGTTCTACATCCTGGATCTGCAGCCGGCCAATTCGCTCGTGCGCTATGCGGTGGAGCAGGGCAATACTGTGTTTCTGGTGTCCTGGCGCAATCCGGACGCGAGCATGGCGTCCCGCACGTGGGATGACTACATCGAAGGCGGCGCGATCGAGGCCATCCGTGTGGCGCGCGAAATTTCTGCGCAGGACCAGATCAATGTGCTGGGCTTCTGCGTGGGCGGAACGATCCTCTCGACGGCCCTGGCCGTGCTGGCGGAACGCGGCGAGCATCCGGCGGCAAGCCTGACGCTGCTGACCACGCTGCTCGACTTTACGGACACCGGCATTCTCGACGTATTCGTCGACCAGGCCCAGGTGGAAATGCGTGAGAAGACCATCGGCAGCAATGCGCCGACCGGCCCGGGCCTGCTGCGTGGCGTGGAGCTGGCAAACACGTTCTCGTTCCTGCGTCCGAACGACCTGGTCTGGAACTACGTTGTCGAGAATTATCTGAAGGGCAAGACGCCCGCGCCGTTCGACCTGCTGTATTGGAATGGCGACTCGACCAACCTGCCTGGCCCGTGGTACTGCTGGTACCTGCGCCATACATATCTGCAGAACGACCTCAAAACGCCGGGCAAGCTGAAGGTGAACGGCACGCCGGTGGATTTGGGCAAGATCGACGTGCCGGTCTACATCTACGGATCGCGTGAAGACCACATCGTCCCGTGGAAGTCCGCTTATGGCTCTGTGCCGCTGCTCAAGGGCAAGCGGCGTTTCGTGCTGGGCGCCTCGGGACATATCGCAGGCGTGATCAACCCGCCTGCGGCCAACAAGCGTTCGCACTGGATCAATGCCAAGCTGCCGGATACCGCCGATGCGTGGCTCGAGGGTGCCAAGGAGCATCCGGGCAGTTGGTGGCCCGATTGGTCAACGTGGCTGGCATCACACGCCGGCGCGCAGAAGGCTGCACCCAAGGGCTACGGCAATGCGGATTACCCGGCCATCGAGCCGGCGCCTGGCCGCTACGTCAAACAGAAAGCGTAAGATCGCGCGCATGACCCCCCGTTGCCGTCGCGGCTTCGGCCGCTGACGGCGTCCAACGACCCTCTCTTTCGACAGTGGAAGGTAAGCAAATGACCGATGTTGTGATCGTATCGGCGGTACGCACCGCCGTGGGCAAGTTTGGTGGCTCGTTGGCGAAGATCGCTGCGCCTGAGCTTGGCGCGGCCGTTATCCGCGAAGCGCTGGCGCGCGCCAAGGTGTCACCCGACCAGGTGAGCGAAGTCATCATGGGGCAGGTGCTGACTGCCGGCTCGGGCCAGAATCCGGCGCGTCAGGCCGTCATCAAGGCTGGGCTGCCGAACATGGTGCCCGGCCTGACCATCAACAAGGTGTGCGGCTCGGGCCTGAAGGCCGTGATGCTGGCCGCCAACGCCATTGTGGCGGGCGATGCCGAGATCGTCGTGGCCGGCGGCCAGGAAAACATGTCCGCCGCGCCGCACGTCCTGCCGGGCTCGCGCGATGGTTTCCGCATGGGCGATGCCAAGCTGATCGATTCGATGATTGTGGACGGGCTGTGGGACGTCTACAACCAGTACCACATGGGCATCACGGCCGAGAACGTCGCCAAGGAATACGGCATCACGCGTGAAGCGCAGGACGAGTTTGCCGTGGCATCGCAGAACAAGGCTGAAGCTGCGCAGAAGTCGGGCCGTTTCAATGACGAAATCGTTCCGATCCTGATCCCGCAGCGCAAGGGTGATCCGATTGCCTTTACGCAGGATGAGTTCGTCCGGCATGGCGCCACGCTTGAGTCGATGGCTGGCCTGAAGCCTGCCTTCGACAAGGCCGGCACGGTGACGGCTGCCAATG
The DNA here is from genome assembly GCF_023955645.1 of Ralstonia mojiangensis. Lineage (NCBI taxonomy): Bacteria > Pseudomonadati > Pseudomonadota > Betaproteobacteria > Burkholderiales > Burkholderiaceae > Ralstonia > Ralstonia mojiangensis. Next base: position 1,230,870 of record NZ_JAMXHU010000001.1, read on the forward strand.
CCTCGGGTCTGAACGATGGCGCCGCCGCTGTCGTGGTGATGTCGGCCGCGAAGGCGAAGGAGCTGGGTCTGACGCCGCTGGCTACGATCCGTGCGTACGCGAGCGCTGGCCTGGACCCGAAGGTCATGGGCATGGGGCCGGTACCGGCATCGAAGCGCTGCCTGTCGCGCGCCGGCTGGTCGGTGGCCGATCTGGACCTGATGGAGATCAACGAGGCGTTTGCCGCTCAGGCGCTGGCCGTGCATCAGCAAATGGGCTGGGATACGTCCAAGGTCAATGTCAATGGCGGTGCGATTGCGATCGGCCACCCGATCGGCGCGTCGGGCTGCCGCATCCTGGTCACGCTGCTGCACGAAATGCAGAAGCGCGATGCGAAGAAGGGCTTGGCCTCGCTGTGTATCGGCGGCGGCATGGGCGTGGCGCTGGCGGTTGAACGTCCGTAAGTTTTTTGCAGTGGGATTGGCGTGGGGTGGAACGAATACCGCACACGCCAATCCGAGAAACCTGAGCATCCGCTGCCCGGCAAGAGGCCTGGCAGTTCTAACAACAAGGACTAGGAGTGGACATGACCAAACGCATCGCATACGTCACCGGTGGCATGGGCGGTATCGGAACGGCGATTTGCCAGCGCTTGGCGCGCGACGGCTTCACCGTTGTCGCAGGCTGCGGCCCGAACTCGCCGCGCAAGGCGAAATGGCTCGAACAGCAAAAGGCGCTTGGTTTCGACTTCGTGCCGTCGGAAGGCAACGTCGGTGATTGGGAGTCGACCAAGGCCGCGTTCGACAAGGTCAAAGCCGAAGTGGGCGAGGTGGATGTCCTGATCAACAACGCCGGCATCACGCGCGACGTGGTGTTTCGCAAGATGACCCGCGCCGACTGGGATGCGGTGATCGACACCAACCTGACTTCGCTGTTCAACGTGACCAAGCAGGTCATTGACGGCATGGCGGATCGCGGCTGGGGCCGTATCGTCAACATCTCGTCGGTGAACGGCCAGAAGGGGCAGTTTGGTCAGACCAACTACTCCACGGCCAAGGCCGGCTTGCATGGCTTCACGATGGCGCTGGCGCAGGAAGTCGCAACCAAGGGTGTGACGGTCAATACCGTGTCGCCGGGCTATATCGCCACCGATATGGTGAAAGCGATTCGTCAGGATGTGCTCGACAAGATTATTGGCACCATCCCGGTCAAGCGCTTGGGCGAGCCGACGGAGATCGCCTCGATCTGCGCATGGCTGGCATCTGAAGAGTCTGGCTTCTCCACCGGCGCGGACTTCTCCCTCAACGGCGGCCTGCACATGGGCTGACGCTCAATGCCCATGCTGCGGCGATGCTGCAGCATGGGTGCAGCAATTTTTCCCTTGCTTTGCCTGCATGCTGCGATGCTCGATTGCATCGCAGCAGGCTTTTTGCGTCCTCTCCGGACAACTGTCCGAGTGCGTGAGCCGCATCAAAATGCTGCGGGTTTTTACCGGGGGAGGTCGCCTTTTCTTTGCAGGGCGATCCGCATAGAATCCAGTCACGGAGGCGCTCCGCAGGGAGACACGGGGCGTCCGATCATAACCGGATGCATCTGCGCTGCTCTTGAATGCAGCATTCGCACGCAGATCGGAACAGCCGGGCAACCGCGTATTTTGCTGCATCGCTCGGTACAGTCATTTCGCACTGCATCGGCTGCACCGCAGCAGCATCGCCAACACGGAAAGGCACGATGGCCACCAGCAAGAAGGGCACCGAACGGCTGATCAAGAAATATCCCAACCGCCGGCTCTACGATACCCAAACCAGCACGTACATCACGCTGGCAGACGTCAAACAACTCGTGATGGAAACCGAAGAGTTTCGCGTCGTCGACGCGAAATCCGGTGAAGACCTGACCCGCAGCATCCTGCTGCAGATCATCCTGGAAGAGGAAACCGGCGGTGTGCCGATGTTCTCCGGCGCGATGCTCGCTCAGATCATCCGTTTCTATGGCAACGCCATGCAGGGCATGATGGGCACGTACCTGGAAAAGAACATCCAGGCGTTTGTCGACATCCAGAGCAAGCTGGCCGAAAACTCGAAGGATCTGTACAGCGGCAACTCCTTCAACCCTGACATGTGGTCGCAATTCATGAACATGCAGGGGCCAATGATGCAAGGCATGATGAGCAACTACATCGAGCAGAGCAAAAACCTGTTCGTGCAGATGCAGGAGCAGATGCAGAGCCAAGCCAAGAACATGTTCGGGACATTCCCGTTCAACCAGCCGCCCGAAAAGAAGTAAGTTCGGCGGGCTGGTAAAACGAGGCGAATCGCATGGCGGTTCGCCTTTTTTGTTGGGCGCACGCCGGAGCGGGCGGCAAGGTAAAATACCGGTCCTTCAGGTGAGGTGTACGCCTCACCGACGATCCCGCCCCGGTTTCCCCATGTTTGATGTCCGCCCTTGGCCTGCGTGCCGGCTGTCTTCCGTTTTGCCATGAGTCGGCTTTTGCTCGCCCCGATGGAGGGAGTTGCCGATTACGTCATGCGCGACGTGCTGACGCAAGCAGGCGGCTATGACGGATGCGTTTCGGAGTTCGTCCGGGTGACGGGCTCGCTGCTGCCAGCGCGCACGTACGAACGTGAGACGCCCGAGATCCGCAACGGTGGCTATACCGCCAGCGGCACGCCGATGACCATCCAGCTCCTCGGCAGCGATCCGGAATGGCTGGCTCGCAATGCGGCATACGCGGCGACCCTCACGCCGCACGGCATCGACCTCAACTTCGGTTGCCCGGCCAAGGTCGTGAACCGACACGGCGGCGGCGCCATGCTGCTCGCCACGCCGGAAGTGCTGTACGACATCGTGCACGCCGTGCGGGCTGCGGTGCCGGCCAACATTTCGGTGACGGCGAAGATGCGGCTCGGCGTTTCCGATACTTCCCGTGCGATTGACTGTGCGACGGCCCTGGCGGAAGGCGGTGCCGAATCGCTCGTTGTGCATGCCCGCACGCGTGACCACGGCTACCGGCCGCCCGCGCATTGGGACTGGATCGCACGCATCGCCGATGCGGTGAGCATCCCCGTGACCGCCAACGGCGAAGTCTGGACCGTGGCTGATTGGGAGCGCTGCCGGGCCGTCAGCGGCTGCAATGACGTGATGATCGGGCGCGGCGCCGTGTCTGACCCATTCCTGGCTCAGCGCATTCGCGGGCAGATGGATCAAACGCCGTCTGCGGCGGAATGGCCGGTTGTGCTGGGCTATCTCGCCGATTATCTGAAAAAGCTGCATGCTCGCATCTCGGCCAAACATGAGCATGGCCGCGTCAAATTGTGGCTCAGCTATCTGAAGCGGACGTGGCCGCAGGCCTCGGAACTGCACGATGCGATCCGCAGACTGCAAGACGCGCTGGAAATCGAGCGCGTGATTGAACAGATGCAGCTTCGGCTTGGCCGCCCCGGCGCGGCGAACGGTTAAAATACGCAACCGCGCGGCACACCCACGTGCGCAGCGCAAATCCTCTCCCACATCAGGTTGTTCCCATGTCCGACGTCAGTACCCAGAGCCCCAAGGTGGGGTTCGTCAGTCTCGGTTGTCCCAAGGCCTTGGTCGATTCCGAGCAGATCATTACCCAACTGCGCGCGGAGGGGTATGAGATCTCCGGCACGTACGGCGGGGCGGACCTGGTGGTCGTCAACACCTGCGGCTTCATCGACGAGGCTGTGCAGGAAAGCCTGGATGCGATTGGCGAGGCGCTGGCCGAGAACGGCAAGGTGATCGTCACCGGCTGCCTGGGCGCCAAGAAGGACGCCGCTGGCCAGGACATCATCACCAACGTACACCCGAAGGTGCTGGCCGTGACCGGCCCCCACGCGCTGGGTGAAGTGATGGAAGCGGTGCACACGCACCTGCCCAAGCCGCACGACCCGTTCATCGATCTGGTGCCGCCGCAGGGCATCAAGTTGACGCCCAAGCACTACGCGTATCTGAAGATTTCCGAAGGCTGCAACCACCGTTGCAGCTTCTGCATCATCCCGTCGATGCGAGGCGATCTCGTCTCGCGCCCGGTGGCCGAAGTGATGCTGGAGGCGGAAAACCTGCTGAAGGCCGGCGTAAAAGAGCTGCTCGTCATTTCGCAGGACACCAGCGCCTACGGCGTCGACGTCAAATTCCGTATGGGCTTCTGGAACGGCCGTCCGCTGAAGACGCGCATGACCGAGCTGGTCGGCGCGCTTGGCGAGTTGGCGTCGCAGTACGGCGCCTGGGTGCGCCTGCATTACGTGTACCCGTACCCGAGCGTCGATGAGGTGATGCCGCTGATGGCCGAAGGCAAGGTCCTGCCGTATCTGGACGTACCCCTGCAGCACGCCCACCCCGACGTGCTTAAGCGCATGAAGCGCCCGGCCAACGCCGAAAAAACGCTGGACCGCATCCGCGCTTGGCGCGAGGTCTGCCCGGAGTTGACCATCCGCAGCACGTTCATTGCCGGTTTCCCGGGCGAGACAGAAGAAGAGTTCCAGACGCTGCTCGACTTCATCGCCGAGGCCGAGTTGGACCGCGTGGGTTGCTTCGCGTATTCGCCGGTCGAAGGCGCCACCGCCAACGATCTGCCGGGCGCGCTGCCCGATGAGGTGCGCGAGGAGCGCCGCGCGCGCTTTATGGAAGTCGCCGAGCGCGTGTCTGCGCGCCGTCTGCAGCGCAAGGTTGGCAAGTCGCTGCGCGTGCTCGTGGATGAGGTCAATCAGGACGGCGGCATCGGCCGTTCGTCGGCGGACGCGCCCGAGATTGACGGCCTGGTCTATATCGCGCCGCCGTCGAAGCCTTACAAGCGCTACAAGGCGGGCGATTTCGTGTCGGTCAAGATTACCGGCGCGGATGGCCACGACCTGTGGGGCGAAGTCTGACCTACTTAGGTAGTCGTACCTAAATTTTGCGAACGGTCGTGCGTTTATACTGGCCGCCATCCAATTTCGATGGCACAGGAGACAGCAATGGCACGTGAAGTGGTGGTGGTAAGCGGCGTTCGTACCGCAATCGGGACGTTTGGCGGCAGCCTGAAGGATGTGGCGCCATGCGAACTGGGCGCGCTCGTCGTGCGCGAGGCACTGGCCCGCGCCGGCGTGAAGGGCGAGGAAGTCGGCCACGTGGTGTTTGGCCACGTGATCAACACCGAACCGCGCGACATGTATCTCTCGCGTGTGGCTGCGGTGAACGGCGGTGTGTCGGCCGACACCCCCGCATTCAACGTCAACCGCCTTTGCGGCTCGGGCTTGCAGGCTGTGGTGAGCGCCGCGCAAACCGTTCTGCTGGGCGACGCCGACGTTGCCATCGCCGGCGGTGCGGAAAGCATGAGTCGTGCGCCGTACCTTGCGCCCGCCGCCCGCTGGGGTTCGCGCATGGGCGACGCCAAGATGGTCGACATGATGCTGGGCGCGTTGCACGACCCGTTCCACGCGATCCACATGGGAGTGACGGCGGAGAACGTCGCCCGCGAATTCGGCATCAGCCGCGAGCAGCAAGACCAGACTGCGCTGGAATCGCACCAACGTGCATCGCGCGCCATCCAGGCCGGCTACTTCAAGGATCAGATCGTTCCGGTAACGATCAAGTCGCGCAAGGGCGATATCCAGTTCGATACCGATGAGCACGTCCGCCACGACGCGACCATCGACGATATGACCAAGCTGAAGCCGGTCTTCACGAAAGAGAATGGCACGGTCACGGCAGGCAACGCTTCGGGCCTGAATGACGCGGCTGCCGCGCTGGTGCTGATGGAGCGCTCGGAGGCAGAGAAGCGCGGGCTCAAGCCGTTGGCGCGGCTGGTCTCGTACGGCCACGCTGGCGTGGATCCGAAGATCATGGGTATCGGCCCGGTGCCGGCCACGCGCAAGGCGCTGGAGCGCGCAGGCCTGTCGGTCAAGGATCTGGATGTGATCGAAGCCAACGAGGCGTTTGCCGCCCAAGCCTGCGCGGTGACGAAGGAACTCGGCCTCGACCCAGCCAAGGTGAACCCGAACGGTTCGGGCATCTCGCTCGGCCACCCGATCGGCGCAACGGGTGCGCTTATCACGGTCAAGGCGCTGCACGAGCTGCAGCGCATCGGTGGTCGCTACGCGCTGGTGACCATGTGTATTGGTGGAGGACAAGGCATTGCGGCGGTGTTCGAGCGCATCTGAACCCATTTTTTCGATTGAACGCCTGATTTGGCCCACCGGCGCGCTGCTTGCGCTGGTGCTGGCCGCAGGCGTGGCGCCGGTGTCCGCGCAGACGCCGGCCGCCAACAACGGCTACGACGTATCGACCGGCAACACCAACGTGCAGCCAGGTGACCTGGGCCTGAACCGCGCCGTTGCCGATGGCGACAAGCGCCGCGCTCAGGCCAGGAAGGGCGACAACGGGTTCTCTGCCCAGACCGCGCCGCCCCGTTTGCTGCAACCGCAGCCCGACTACGCAAAATATCCCGTCTATACCGGCGTGATCGGCGACATGCCGATCCGCATGCGTCTTGGGCGCAAGGCCGGTGAAATCGACAGCGTCCACGGCGAATACGTTCCGGGCAGCGCGGCGGGCGTGCGCTTGGTGACCGGCGAATATGAAAACGGCGGTTTTCTCATGGAGGAGTCCGATGACGGCACGCACGTCACGGGTACCTGGGAAGGCGCTATCGACGGTCACGGCATTGTGCGAGGCACGTGGACGGACGTCGCCCACGACGGCCATACGCTGCCCTTTGTGCTCCGGCCCGTCGCAGTGGTGGTGATTCCGCCGTACGATGCCACAGCCAACAGCAATGCCGCAGTGCCCGCAACGCCAATGACGCCATTGGTTCCCGCCGCACCGGGTCAGATTGCGCCACCGTCCAGCAATCCGACGCGATCAAGCGCGCACTGGTAAGCAGCAGGAAATTGCTCATACGCCATCAAACAGGAAACCACGTGAACGACGACACCAAGCTCCCGCCGATGTTTCCCGCGACCCAGGCTGTCCATCCGGACTTGCATATCCCGCCAGGCTTCACGGCGTTCTCGCATGCCACGCATCGTGCATCGACGGTGGTGTTCAAGAATCTCGCCGATATGCGTGCCTTCGGCAGCGGCAGCGTGGTGCACTGGCGCTACGGCCTGCATGCCACGCCGACATCCGACACGCTGTGCCAAGCGCTGGCGCAGATCGAAGGCGGCTCGCACGCGCTGCTGCTCCCGTCGGGGCTGGCGGCGATTTCGCTGGTGTATTTCTCGCTCATCAAATCCGGCGACGATGTCCTGATTCCGGACAACGCCTACGGACCGAACCGCGACCATGGCGAGTGGATGGCGCGCCAGTTCGGCATCACCGTGCGTTACTACGACCCGATGATCGGTGCTGGCATTGCCGACCTGATGCGCCACAACACCAAGCTCGTGTGGCTCGAAGCGCCCGGATCCGTAACGATGGAAGTGCCCGACTGCACGGCCATCGCTGAAGTGGCGCGCAAGGCCGGCGCCATCACCGCCATCGACAATACCTGGAGTGGCGGCGTGTATTACCAGCCGTTCGAGCATGGCATCGACATCTCCGTGCAGGCGCTGACCAAGTACCAATCGGGCGGCAGCGATGTGCTCATGGGCGCGGCCATCACCAACGATGAAGCGCTGCACCACAAGCTGCTGGCCACGCGGATGCGCATGGGCTGGGGCGTTTCGGCAGACGATTGCTATTTTGTGCTGCGTGGCCTGCCGAGCCTGCCGACCCGCCTGGCTGCGCACGATGCGCACGCCCGCGAAGTCGCCGAATGGTTGGCAGATCGGCCCGAAGTCGTGCGCGTGCTGCACCCGGCGCTGCCCGATTGTCCGGGTCATGAAAACTGGAAACGCGACTTTACCGGCGCGAGCGGATTGTTCTCGATCGTGCTGCACGACCGCTATTCGCAAGCGCAGATCGATGCCTTTATCGAAGGCCTGCGCTACTTTGCGATCGGCTTTTCGTGGGGCGGGGCGCACAGCTTGGCGCTGCCATACAACATCCCGTCGATGCGCACGGCGACTGCTTGGCCGCCAGCCGATTGGGAGAACGCGGGCGGTTTCGTGCGGCTGTATATCGGGCTGGAAGATCCGCGAGATCTGATTGCGGATTTGAAGCAAGCAATGGAGACGCACCTGCGGGCGGAATAACGCGTTCCCGCAGGTGGGAATTCCCGTAGCGGCTTACTGCTGCGGGAACAGATTCAACAGCCCATCCAGGCCGACCACGTTGAACGCCACGTCCGCCTGCGCCTGCACGATGGGCTTGGCGCGGAACGCGACCGACAGACCGGCCACGCCCATCATCTTCAGATCGTTCGAGCCGTCGCCCATGGCGATGGCGTTGTGTGGCGACACCCCCAGATCCTGGCAGAACGCCTTGAGCGTCTGCGCCTTCACATCCGCATTGACGATCTCGCCCAGCACGCGGCCGGTGAGCTTGCCGTCGACGATCTCCAGCGTGTTGGCGCGCGTGCGGTCCAGGCCCAGGCGCTCCTGCAGGCGCGAGGTGAAGAATTCGAAGCCGCCCGATACCAGCAGCGTGCGGATGCCCAACGCTTGCACGGCCTTGAGCATCTTTTCGGCACCCAGGGATAGCTGCAGGCGCTCGGCGTAGACCCGCTCCAGCACGCTCGCGTCCAGGCCCTTGAGCAGTTCGACGCGGCGCGTCAGGCTTTCGTTGAAATCCTTGATCTCACCCCGCATCGACGCTTCGGTGATGGCCGCCACTTGCGGCTTGAGCCCGCAGAAATCCGCGATCTCATCGATGCACTCGATCGTGATGAGCGTCGAATCCATGTCCATCGCCAGCACGCGGAAATCGCCGAACGTCCATTCGTCGGGAATCCACGCGTAGTCCATCTTCAGGTTGGCGCAGATGGCATCAAGCTGGACGCGCAATTCGCTGGGCAGTTCGTGCACCCATTCGATGGCGGCGACGTTGGGCGCGCGCATCTCGTAGGCGGCGCTGCCGAACAGGCCGCGGACGGATTCAATATCACCGGTGGACAGCGGCGACGGGCTTTGCAGAATGACGGGCATGGAGTGAGAGGAGCGGGGGAGCGGGGCAGTTTCAGCGCTGAAGGAAGCCCGCTATTGTAGCGAACGCCCCGGGCAGAATGCGCCCCACCAAAAGGTGAGGCGTTGCTGTGTAAGCGTTAGGCGGACGCGGTTTCGACCATCAGGCTGCGCGCCACCTTGGCGAGGAAGCGGTCGCACGCGTCGAGTTGGGCGAGTTCGACATATTCGTTGGCCTTGTGCGCCTGTTCGATGTTACCCGGGCCGCACAGCACGGCCGGAATGCCGGCGCGCTGGAAGAGCCCCGCTTCAGTGCCGTAGGCGACTTTGCGCTTGTCGTTGTCTTCCGTCAGCACACGCACAAGCTGCGTGATGGCGGCTTGCTCCGAGGCGTCCAGCGACGGCGCGGCGGCAATCTCGTCAAGTTCGATGCGGGCGTCCGGGTGCTCGCGCTGCATGGCGGGCTCGATGGTTTCGCGCACGTAATGCTCGACGCGTGCGCGGATGGCCGGCGCATCCACGCCCGGCAGGTTGCGGAATTCAAACACCAGCTCGCACAGCGCGGGGATCGTGTTCAGCGCGATACCGCCGTTGATGAGGCCCGTCGATGCCGTGGTGAAGGGCACGTCAAACGCATCGTCGAACGGGCCCTTGGCGCGGAATTCATCGGCCAGGTCGCGCACGAAACAGATGATGCGCGCGGCGTATTCGATGGCGTTCACGCCCTGCGGCGTGAGCGACGAATGTGCGGCGCGGCCGTGCACGCGGCAGCGGTAGGCGTTGATGCCCTTGTGCGCGACGATGGGGCGCATGGCGGTGGGCTCGCCCACGATGCAGCCGGCAGGCCTGATGCCGCGGGCGATCAAATCTTCGATCATGCGCGGAGCGCCCACGCAGCCGACTTCCTCGTCGTACGACAGCGCAAGGTGCACAGGCTCGCGCAGCCTTGCCTGGAGCAGCGACGGCACCAGCGCCAGCGACGAAGCGATGAACCCCTTCATGTCGCACGTGCCACGCCCGTAGAGCTTGCCGTCGCGCACTTCCGGCGCAAATGGGTTGCTGTCCCATTTCTGGCCGTCCACGGGCACCACATCGGTATGGCCCGACAGCACGATGCCGCCTTGCACGCTGCCGTCCGCTGCCGGGATCGTGGCAAACAAGTTGGCCTTGTTGCCATCGTCGTTGTGCGACAGATGCGATTCGAGACCGACGCCGCGCAGGTAGTCGCGCACGGTTTCGATCAGCGCCAGGTTGGAGCCGCGGCTGGTGGTGTCGAAGCTGACGAGCTTGTTCGTCCAGTCGAGGGTGGAGAACGGTGTGGGGGCGGTGCTCATGATGGTGTCCTTGTTCTGATTGGCCGATCCTACTGGATCACGTCAATTGCCGCATGGCGTGGCGAATGGTCTGCGCCAGCGCGCCGAATTCGGCCGGAATGTTTTCGATACGCAGACGATCTTGCCCCGCCAGCTTGATCTGTCGGTTCTTCTGCACGAGATCGATGATCTTGATGGCGTCGACAGGCGGGTTCGGTATGAACTGCAGCGTGACAGCGTTCGTGCCCGTGTCAATCTTGCGGATGCCCAGCGGCGCGGCGGCAATGCGCAGCCGGTGCGTTTCGATGAGCGATTGCGCCTGAGGCGGCAGCTTGCCGAAACGGTCGATCAGCTCTTCCTGGATGTTGTCGATGGTCTCGCCGCTTTCGCAGTTGGCCAGGCGCTTGTACAGCGACAGGCGCTCCTGCACATCGCCGCAATAGTCTTGCGGCAACAGGGCGGGCGTGCCGAGGTTGATCTCGGTTGTGGCCGCAAGCGGCGCCATCAGATCGGGTTCCTTGCCGGCCTTGAGCGACTTCACCGCCTGGTTGAGCATGTCGGTGTAGAGCTGGAAGCCGATCTCGGAAATCTCGCCCGATTGCTTGTCACCCAGCACCTCGCCGGCGCCACGGATTTCCAGATCGTGCATCGCCAAGTAGAAGCCTGCGCCGAGCTCTTCCATCTGCTGAATGGCTTCAAGGCGGCGTTGTGCTTGCTTGGTCAGACCGTCGACGTCATGCACCAGCAGATACGCATACGCTTGGTGGTGCGAGCGCCCGACGCGACCGCGCAATTGATGCAGTTGCGCCAGGCCGAACTTGTCGGCGCGGTGGATCAGGATCGTGTTGGCGGTCGGCACGTCAATGCCGGTCTCGATGATCGTCGTGCACAGCAGGATGTTGGCGCGCTGGGCCACGAAATCGCGCATCACGCGCTCCAGTTCGCGCTCGTGCATCTGGCCGTGGGCGACCACCACGCGCGCTTCTGGAATCAGCTCTTCCAGTTTGGCGCGCTTGTTCTCGATGGTCTCGACCTCGTTGTGCAGGAAATAGACCTGGCCGCCGCGCTTCAACTCGCGCAGGATGGCTTCGCGCAGCACGCCGTCTTCCTCGCGGCGCAGGAACGTCTTGATGGCCAGGCGCTTTTGCGGCGCGGTTGCGATCACCGAGAAATCGCGCAGGCCTTCCAGCGCCATGCCCAGCGTGCGCGGGATCGGCGTGGCCGTCAGCGTGAGCACGTCCACCTCGGCGCGTAATGTTTTGAGCGCTTCTTTCTGGCGCACGCCAAAGCGATGCTCTTCGTCGATGATGACGAGCCCCAGCCGGTTGAACTTCACATCCGGCGAGAGCAGCTTGTGCGTACCGATCACGATGTCGATGGTGCCGGCGTTGATGGCTTCGATCGCGGTGTCGATCTCTTTCTTGTTCTTGAAACGCGAGATCTCGGCAATGCGCACCGGCCAGTCGGCAAAACGGTCGACCAGCGTCTGGTAATGCTGTTCGGCCAGCAGCGTGGTCGGCGCCAGAATGGCAACCTGCTTGCCGCCCATCACTGCAACAAACGCGGCACGCAGCGCGACTTCCGTCTTGCCGAAGCCAACGTCGCCACAGACGAGGCGGTCCATCGGCTTGCCCGACGTCATGTCGCCGATCACCGCTGCGATGGCGGCGGCTTGATCGGGTGTTTCGTCAAAGCCGAAGCTCTCGGCAAAGGTGGCGTAATCCTCGGGCGTGAGCGGGAAAGCGAAGCCCTGACGCAACGCACGTCGCGCGTAGAGGTTCAGCAGTTCGGCCGCTGTATCGCGAATCTGCTGCGCCGCCTTGCGCTTGGCCTTTTCCCATTGGCCTGAACCCAGCGAATGCAGCGGCGCGGTTTCCGGATCGGCGCCCGAGTAGCGCGAGATCACGTGTAACTGATGCACCGGCACGTAAAGCTTGCTGCCCTTGTCGTAGTCGAGGTGCAGGAATTCTTCTTCGCCGTTGCCCATGTCGATGGACACCAGCCCCTGATAGCGGCCGATGCCGTGTTCGCTGTGCACCACCGGATCGCCGATCTTCAACTCAGCCAGATCGCGCACCATCGAGTCGACGGCGGTGGCCTGTTCCTGCTTGCGGCGACCGGCGCGGCGCACGGTTTGCGCGTACAGCTCGGTTTCGGTGATCAGCGCGATGCGTTCGTCGCCGAGGATGAAACCCTGGTACAGCGGCGCCACGCCCAGCACGAACTTGGCATCGCCGCTCATCAGGTCGGCAAAGTCCGCGACGCCTTCAGGATGCAGGCCGCTGGCGGCAAGCATTTGCGCAAGCGTTTCGCGGCGGCCTGCGGATTCGGCGCAGATCATCACGCGGCAATTGCTGCGCATCAGGAACGATTCGAGATTGACGAGCGGGTCTTCTGCGCGGCGGTTGACGGCAACGTTCGGCAACGGCAACGAAAGCGGGGCGTCGCCGGGCTCGGCGCGCAACACCAGACGCGCGTGCGGCTTGGCAGCGACGAAGAACGCCTCTTCATCCAGATACAGCGCCGACGGCTGCAGCAGCGGCCGCTCGCGATCGTGGCGCATGAAGTTGTAGCGCTGCGTGGTGTCGGCCCAGAAGCGGCGCACCGCGCCTTCGATGTCGCCCACGAAGGCAAGATGCGTGGCGCCCGGCAGGTAGTCGAACAGCGTCGCGGTTTCTTCGAAGAACAGCGGCAGGTAATACTCGATGCCGGCGCTGGGCACGCCGTTGCCGATGTCTTTGTAGATGGGCGAGCGAGTCGGGTCGCCTTCGAACACCTCGCGCCAGCGTCCGCGGAAGGCGGTGCGCGAGGCCTCGTCCATCGGAAATTCGCGGCCCGGCAGCAGACGGACTTCGTTCACCGGGTAGAGACTGCGCTGCGTGTCCGGGTCGAACGAACGGATCGTCTCGATTTCGTCGCCAAACAGGTCGAGCCGATATGGCAGCGGTGAGCCCATCGGGAACAAGTCGATCAGACCCCCGCGCACGGAGTATTCGCCCGGGCGCATCACGGCGCTGACGTGCTCGTAGCCGGCCAGCGTGAACTGCGCTTTGAGCGCAGCTTCGTCCAGCTTTTCGCCCTTTTTGAAGAAGAACGTGTAGGCGGCCAGGAATGATGGCGGCGCCACGCGTTGCAGCGCCGTGGAGGCCGGCACGAGGAGGATGTCGCACGCACCGTTCTGCAGGTCATGCAGCGTCGCCAGCCGCTCGGAGATCAAATCCTGGTGCGGCGAGAAATTGTCGTATGGCAGCGTTTCCCAGTCCGGTAGCAGCTTCACGCGCGCCTGCGGGGCAAACCATCGCAGCTCTTCCGCCAGGCGTTGGGCGTCGACGGCATTGGCGCAAACCACCGCCAGCATCGGCACGGCGGCGCGATGCTGCTCCAGGTAGCGCGCAAGCAGCAGGGCGTCGGCCGCGCCCTGCAGGCCGCTGAAGACGAAGCGCGAGCCCGGTTTGACGGCGGGCAGGGCGGAGAACGAAAAATCGGACATGAGGTGTCAGGTTTTGTGGGGCACGACTGCAAGACAAAGCACGACACCCCGCCGGCATGTGCAGGCGGGGTGTCGTGGCGCAGACCGCTATTATAAAATCCGCGGCAGTCGCGCGCTTGGCGAGGGCCAAAAACCACGCAAATGCCGCGCCCACGTTCACATTCCCGCCTGCCATGTCGATTTCCTTCCCCGGCCGACGCCGTTTTGCGCTGATTCCCTCGGCGGGCACCGGCTCGCGTGCCGGCGGTGACCTGCCCAAGCAATATCAGGTGATCGCCGGGCGGCCGATGCTGTGGCACACGGCGCAGGCGTTCCTGGCCAGCCCCGAAATCGACTCCGTGCTTGTGGTGACAACGCCCGGCGCACAACCGCTGGTGCAGCGATTTCCCGACGGTGGTTTTGACGCGCCCGAGCTGGTGGAGGTCGATTGCGGTGGCGATTCGCGCCACGCATCTGTCGCCCACGGGTTGGCGGCGTTGCGAGGTTTGGGTGCGCACGACGACGATTGGGTGCTGGTACATGACGCGGCGCGCCCGGGCCTGACACCGGCCCTGATCGCACGTTTGGTCGCGGCGGTAGAGGCCGAAGGCACGCAAGCTGCGGGGGGCATCCTTGCACTGCCCGTGGCTGACACGCTCAAACGTGCCGATGCAGCACAGCACATCGGCGCGACCGTGCCCCGCGATGGACTGTGGCAAGCGCAGACGCCGCAGATGTTTCCGCTTGGCCAGCTGGAGCGCGCCTTGCGGGAAGCGCTGCTGCAACATCGCATCGTCACCGATGAAGCCAGCGCGATTGAAGCCGCCGGTCACTCGCCGCTGCTTGTGCCGGGGGCGCTGCGCAACTTCAAGGTGACGTATCCCGACGATTTCGCGCTCGCCGAGGCCATCCTCGCGCAGAGCGCACAACCCGACGAGGCATCGCAAGCATGAACTGGATGGACATCCGCATTGGCCAGGGCTACGACGTGCACGCGCTGGTGGAGGGCCGCAAGCTGATCCTGGGCGGCGTGGAGATTCCGCACACCCGCGGCCTGCTCGGCCACTCCGATGCTGACGCGCTGCTGCATGCGATTACCGACGCGCTGTTTGGCGCCGCCGGCCTGGGCGACATCGGCCGGCACTTTCCCGACACCGATCCGGCCTTTGCCGGCGCCGACAGCCGCGCGCTGCTGCGCGAAGCCGTGCGCCGCGTGCACAAGGCCGGCTATGCGGTCGGCAATGTCGACGCCACCGTCATCGCGCAGAAGCCCAAACTCGCGCCGCATGTGCCGGGCATGGTGGCCAACCTCGCAGAGGACTTGGGCATCGCGCCCGAGCGGTGCAACGTCAAGGCCAAGACCAACGAGAAGCTCGGCTTCGAAGGCAAGGAGGAAGGCATCGTCGCGCAGGCCGTGGTGCTGATCTATCGTGCGGAAGGCGCTGATCAGGACTGAGCCCGCAGCGTCGTCGCGTCAAGGCAAACGGCAGCAACGGAGCGATCCGGGCTGCCGTTTTCGTTTGCGGGATCGGCGTGGCTATTCGGCTGCGATGACCTGCGCGGCCGCGTTGATCACGGCCGCGATGCGCCCAACATCGCGCAATTGCTGCGCGCTCATGCCCTGGTGATTCTTCAGCAAGTCGTAGTGCGATTTGATGCAGAAATGGCATTTGCCGATGATGGACGCAGCCAAGGCGTACATCTCGAACCTGCGCTTGTCGACGCCGCCGTTGTTGGCGTAGGCGTTCATGCGTAACTCCGCTTTCTGCTGCGCGAGGTCGGAGTCGTCGGCCATCTCGACGTACGGATACCAGACGTTGTTCATGCCCATCAGGGCAGCGGCGGTCAGCGCGCCGTTCACCTCCTCGGGCGACAGCACCCCGGCATTGCGGATGGCGTCGGTCAGCACTTTGCTCTTCGTGGCAAAAGCGGCCGCTAACGCGACGCCCACCGCGTCATTGCCCTCGAGCGACGAGCGCGCGATCGTGCCGTCCAGGTTCAGACGGATGTCTTTGGCGTAGTCCGGAATGCGCCCCTTGAGTGTCTGCAGAAATTCCATGAATGCCTCCCGTCAGCGAGCACCGAAAAGGAAAGCCCGCAGCAAGGGCGGGCTTCGGCTGAGTAGGGCGCCGCGCGGCCGTTACAGCGTCGAGCCGCCGACTGCGCGGTTGCACGGGCACAGCTCATCCGTCTGCAGGCCATCGAGAATGCGCAGCACTTCGTCCGGATTGCGGCCCACGTTCAGGTTGTTGACCGATACATGCTGGATCACGTTGTCGGGGTCGACGATGAAGGTAGCGCGCAATGCAACGCCGGCCTCGTGCTCGCGTACACCAAGCTGGTCGACCAGCGCGCCGGTCGAATCCGCAAACGACCACTGATTCAGCTTGTTCAGATCTTTGTGCTCGCGGCGCCATGCGAGCTTGACGAATTCATTGTCGGTCGAACCACCGAGCACGATGGTGTCGCGGTCGGCAAAGTCATCGTTCAGTTTGGCGAAGGCAACGATTTCGGTCGGGCAGACAAAGGTGAAGTCCTTCGGATAGAAGAAGATGACTTTCCATTTGCCCGGGAACGAGGTTTCGGTGATGTCTTCGAACGCCGACTCGCCGTTCTCTTCGTGATTGTTGAATCCGGGCTTGACGCCGACGACCTTGAACGGTTCGAGCTTGTCACCAATGGTCTTCATGAGCTTCTCCTGGAGTTGTGTGGCAATGGGTGCGGAACCCAAACGGGGACTTGCAGACACACGCTGACCGGCCGCCCGGAGTCCGATTGGGAAAACGGACGGAGACGAAGAACGCGCAGGCGCGCAGCCTGGCGGCTGGAGTATTGGCGATGAACTCAAAACCGGCCAATTGATATTCTCAACGCCGGCCATAGCGCTGCCTGCCGCCGCACGTTATCGGCGGCGCATGACAGTGGTGGGAAGCAGGGGATATGCCCGGGGGGCGGATCGAGGCGGTGTGCCGGATCAGGCGCGCGCGTAACAGGCGCTCACGAGCAGCCCCGTTTCGGGCGGCGTGCGGTTCTCAAGCACGAGGCGACCGCCGCTGCGCTGCAAGATGCGATTGACGATCGACATGCCCAACCCGGCGCCCTTGGCTTCGCTGCGTGCCGATTCAAGGCGGTAGAACGGCCGCGTGAGCAGCGCAAGCTGATCGGTCGGCACACCCGCACCGCGATCGGCCACGCACAATACAACTTCGTTGCCTTGCAGGAAGGTGCTGACGGTGATCTCCGCGCGATTCGTGCCGGGGGTCTTGCCGTAGCGTCGTGCGTTTTCGATCAGGTTGTCGAGAATGCGCTGCGTTTCCATGCGGTTGCAGCGGGCGATGGCCTCGGGCGCGAGCTTGAGCGTCAGGTCGATATCGTCGTGTGCGGAGTAGACGGGCGCCGTGTCGCGCACGAGTTCGGTCAGGTCCACGTCTTCGAGCATCTCGCCGCTGGGGCGCGCGTAGTCCAGGAACTGGCCGATGATCGCGTCCATCTGTTCGATGTCGGCCACCATCAGTTCGCGCGTTTGCTCGTCGACGGGGCTCATCTCGGTTTCCAGGCGCAGGCGCGTGAGCGGCGTGCGCAGGTCGTGCGAGATGCCGGCCAGCATGACGGCGCGATCGGCCTCAAGCTGTTTGAGGTCGCGCACCATCTGATTGAAGCTATGGTTTGCCTGCGCCACTTCGGTGCCGCCGCCTTCGGGCAGCGCCTTCGGATCATCCCCCGCGCTGATGGCGCGCGCCGTATCGGCCAGGCGCTTGAGCGGCTGGTTTACGCGTGACGTAATGAACGCTGCGCCAAGCACCGACAGCACCAGCGCCGCCATCGACCACCACAGCCACTGCAGCCCAGGCACGTGCTCAAAACGGTCCGGGCTGATGGCGACCCAGTAGTCGTCGCCCTCGATCTGGAAGCTCACCCACACGCCCGGGATGTCGTTGACGGCCGTGGCGATTACCGCGTCGGCGCCAAGCCGGTTGCGGATTTCCTGTTGGACGAGCTGTGTCAGATACGGGTTGGTGTGCGGCTCGCGGTATTCGTCTTCCTTCTCGCGCGGGTAGACCTTGATGCCCTCGTTCTGCACGAGATCGAGCAGCAGGAAGCGGCGTCGCGACGGATCGGAATAGAGCAGCGCCGCCCGCGTGAGCTTGACCACGCTGACCACCTGCATGGCGATCTGCTGAGCGCGCGGTTCACGCTCGAAAATACGGAAGCTCTGGAACCACACGCCCAGAGAGATCGCGATGAGCAATGCGATCAGCATGAAGGTTCGCCAGAACAGCGAACCAAACACACTGATCAGCAGACGCCGCAACGCGGCCGGACGCGGGATGCGCAAGTCGGATGCGGAAAAGAAAGGTTGCTCGGGTGCTTACTTGGCGCCGTCGGGAATGAACACGTAGCCCAGGCCCCACACGGTTTGAATGAAGCGGGGGTTGCTGGCGTCCGGTTCGATCAGCTTGCGCAGGCGCGAAATCTGCACGTCCAGGCTGCGGTCGAACACTTCGTATTCGCGGCCGCGCGCCATTTCCATCAGTTTTTCGCGCGATAGGGGTTGGCGCGGATGGCGTGCGAACACCTTCAGCACGGAGAATTCACCCGTCGTGAGGGTGATCTCTTCGTCGTTTTTCTTGAGCGTGCGCGTGGCCAAATTGAGCACGAAATCGCCAAAGGCGAAGGTTTCGGGCGTCTCTGACGGCGCACCGGGGATCTCCGCCGGACCGCGGCGGCGCAGCACGGCGTGGATGCGGGCGATCAGCTCGCGGGGGTTGAAGGGCTTGGGCAGATAATCGTCCGCGCCCATTTCGAGGCCGACAATGCGGTCGACGTCTTCGCCCTTGGCGGTGAGCATGATGATCGGCGTCTGATCGTTTGCGCCGCGCAGGCGACGGCAGATCGACAAGCCGTCTTCACCCGGCATCATCAGGTCGAGCACGAGCAGATCGAAGCGCTCACGCAGCCAGAGTTTGTTCATGGCCGTGGCGTTTTCTGCCACCAGCACGGTGAAGCCCTGTTCCCCCAGGTAACGGCGCAGCAGGTCGCGTAGGCGAGGGTCGTCGTCGACGACGAGAATCTTTTGACCGGAATTTTCCATGGCGCTTATGGTAACGACAAAAACATGGGCCCAATCAACAACAGGAGGCAGTAAAAGCCCAATTGAAACAGACGGTTACATTATTTACCGAGTCACGCGAACAGTCTGTAGGACGCGCAGCTACACTGCCTTGGCAGTTCCTCGCAACGGTTTGGGGTCTGTTTCCCCCTGCGGAGGGGACTGGCGTGCAATGCGGTTGCCTGTTATCGATTGTCGCGCAATGATGCATGGCGCATCGGTTTCCAGCAACAAAGACGTGGCTTCTCAACTCCCTTTTTCGAATCGCTCAGTGATGTTTCGGCGGCGCGTGGCGCTGTTGACCTGTGTTCTTGCCCTCTGTGCGGCCGGCTCGCAGGCGCACGCGCGCGGTGATCGCGGTGGCTTTGGCGGATTCGGCGGCTTTTTCGGCGGCGGGCATGCGATGCAGGCCGGCGCACAGGAAAAAAGGGGCGGGCAGGGTCCGGCGCGCGGGCATGGCGGCGATGAACGCAGCCGCCGCGCCGCCGCGATGGAAAACCGCCGTGGTGAGAATGCTGATCGTGGGTCTGGGCAACGCAAGCTGTCTCCCGAGGAACGCAAGCAATTGCGTCAGAACATCTATGACGTCACGCGGGATATCTACCACCGTGGCGGCTAGGTAGGGGCCGAGGAAAGGCGCATGAGTCGCTGCCCCGGCAAAGCAGTAGGGTCGTTTCGGGGGACCGACATGCGAATCCGTAGCACCACGATCTTCTTGGCGCTGGCCGCAGCCGGCGCGCTTTCACTGCAGCCCGCGCATGCGGCAACGCAGAACAAGCCGCATCGCCACAGCGCGCAAGCCAAGGCGCCCGCCGCCGACGAGCAGCGCCTGGACCGAGACGATGCGCGCTATTTCCTCACCCGCGTCGGCTTTGCGCCTTCCGAAAGCGAACTCGACGCCTACGCCGGGCTTACGCACCGCGAAGCTGTCGACCGCGTCCTTGCCCAGACGGGCACCGTTGCCACGCAAGCGCCCCCAGCGTGGGTGAACGAGCCGATCATCCCGTACAACAAGCTGCCGGACGAAGACGCCCGCAAGGCGGCACGCCAGAAGAACGCTGCGCACGAGCTGGAGCTGCGCGCGTGGTGGATGGGCGAGATGATCAAGACGCCGTCACCGCTGACCGAGCGCATGACGCTGTTCTGGCACAACCATTTCGTTTCCAGTTCGCAAAAGGTGCCGTTTGCACAGTTGATGTACCGGCAGAACGTGCTGCTGCGGCAGAACGCGGTGGGCAACTTCGGCACGATGCTGCACGCCATCGGTAAAGACCCGGCGATGTTGATTTACCTGGATGGCGCCGAAAGCCGCAAGGGCAAGCCGAACGAGAATTTCGCCCGTGAAGTGATGGAGCTGTTCACGCTGGGAGAAGGGCATTACACCGAGCAGGACATCAAAGAGGCAGCGCGCACCTATACGGGCTGGAGCATCGACCGCGAGCACGATTTCGCCTACATCTGGCGGCCGCAGATTCACGACACGGGCGTGAAGACGGTTTTTGGCCAGAGCGGCGATTACGACGGCGACCAGATGCTCGACATCCTGCTGTCTCGCCCCGAGACGGCCAACTTCATCGTCACCAAGCTGTGGCATGAGTTCGTTTCGCCAGACGTGGACGCGGCACAGGCGCAGCGCGTGGCCGATGCGTTCCGGGCAAGCGGCTACGACATCAAGGTGGCGTTGCGCGAGCTGTTCCTGGCGCCGGCGTTCTGGGCGCCGCAATCGCATGCGACGCTGGTGAAGTCGCCGGTGGAGATGATTGTCGGCACGTTGAAGCAGTTCAATGTGCAGTACACCGACCCGACGCCGTTTGCCATCAAGTCTGCGCAGCTGGGGCAGAACCTGCTGGCCCCGCCCAACGTGAAGGGCTGGCCCGGCGGCGATGCTTGGATCAACTCGACCACGCTGCTGGGGCGCAAGCAGTTTCTTGATCAACTGTTCCGCTCGACGGAGATGAAGGCGCCCCCGGCCAAGCAACAGGCGCAACAGCAGAAGCCCGGCATGATGGTGGCCGCCATGCGCGAAGACCTGAAGCAGGGCGGTGCCGTGCAGGGCCTGGGTCAGGCGCTCAAGGGCATGGGGCAGGAAGGTCGCTTCAAGCTGGCGCAGTCGCAGACGATGGTGTCGTTCAACTCGGACAAATGGCTCGCGCAGTTCGGTGCGGATGGAGATGACCCGCCGCAACTTGCACCGCGCATCTCGATCCAGCGCGCGGTGTTGCCGATCGAGCCGACCGCGCCGATTCCCGTCAAGCTGGCCGGTACGGCGTACCTGCGCACGCTGATGATGGACCCGGCTTTCCAGTTGAAGTAACACCACCGCCGCAGGAGCACACATCATGGAACGTCGCGATTTTCTGAAGGCCGGCGCCATGCTCGGCATGGGTGGCGCAGTACCGGGGATTGTCTTTGCGCAAGGGCAAGACAAGCGCAAGGGCTATGGCAACCTGCTCATCCTCATCGAACTCAAGGGCGGCAACGACGGGCTGAACACCGTGGTGCCGTACACGAGCGCCCAGTACTACGCGCTGCGCCCGCGCATTGCCGTCAAGCGGGAGCAGGTGCTGCAGCTGGATGACCGTTACGGGCTGCATCCGTCTTTGCAGGCAATGATGCCGTTGTGGCAAGCGGGGGAGTTGTCGGTGGTGCAGGGGTTGTCGTATCCGCAGCCGAATCTCTCGCACTTTCGCTCGATCGAGATCTGGGACACGGCCTCGCGCTCCGACCAATACCTGCGCGAAGGCTGGCTGACGCGTGCATTTGCCGCGCGGCCTGTGCCATCATCGTTCGGCGCCGACGGCGTGATCATCGGCAGTGCTGATCTCGGCCCGCTCGACGGCGGCGCACGCGCCGTCGCGCTGGCCAATCCGGATGCGTTCCTCAACGAAGCCAAACTGGCGATGCCTTCTCACGCGATGGGCAACGCCACGCTCGCGCACGTGCTGAAGGTCGAGGCGGACATTGTCAAAGCCGCCGACGGGCTGCGTCCGAAGTCTGGCAAGTTCGCGTTCCGGACGCACTTTCCTGACGGCGGGTTCGGCAACTCGATCAAGGCGGCGATGCAGGTGGTGGCAGCTCCGGGCCATGGCGGTGCGGATGTTGCCGTGGTGTGCCTGTCGCTCGGCAGTTTTGATACCCATACCAACCAGCAGGGCACGCAGGCGAACCTGCTGCGGCAGTTGGGCGAAGGCATCGCTTCGCTCAAGAGCGCGTTGACCGAGCTGGGCCGCTGGAACGACACGCTGATCGTCACGTATTCCGAGTTTGGCCGCCGCCCGCGCGAGAACCTGAACAACGGTACGGATCACGGCACGGCTGCCGCGCATTTCGTGGCCGGTGGCCGCGTCAAGGGCGGGCTGGCCGGGCAGGGGCCAATGCTTGAACGCCTGGACGGCGGCGGCAATCTCGACCCGTCGGTTGATTTCCGGTCGCTTTACGCCACGGTGCTGGAGCGCTGGTGGGGGATGGATTCGCAGCCGGTGCTGGCGGGGCGGTTTGCGCCGCTGGATCTCATCAAAGCCTGATCAACCGCGGATCTGCGTCTTCCAGGCCAGCCACAGCTTGCGCAGTGGCGTCAGGTCCGTGCGCTGCGTGAGCACCTGAAAGCCGTCGGCTTCCACCTCGTCGAGCAGGCGCATGGCCAGCACGCCGCGAATCAGCGCTGAACGCTGCGCGCGCCGATCTTCTGCCGGCAGCGCGGCCAGTGCCTCCTTGTAGGTCGCGCGGGCACGCTCGGCCTGAAATGCCATCAACGGCTTAAAGCCCTCTGCATAGCGGCGGTTGAACAGATCGGCGGCCGGCACGTTGAAGCGCTGCAGTTCGTCTACGGGGATGTAGACGCGGTTGTGGCGCACGTCTTCGCCCAGGTTCCTGACGAAATGAACGAGCTGCTCGGCGAGTGCCATCAGCCGCGCGAATTCAAGCGTGCGCGCATGCGTTTGTCCGGCAATGCGAGCCGTCAGCCGACCTGCCACGCCCGCCACCTGATCGCCGTGGCGGCGCAGATTGGGCCAATCCAGATAGCGGTTCTGCATGGCGTCAGCCTCGACGCCGGCCAGCAATTCGCCCAGGTGCACCGCGCCGATATCGTAAGCGGCCAGATGCGGCTGCAATGCCCTGGCCGCCGGGTGTTCGGGACGACCGTCAAACAGCCGCACCAGCTCTTGCCGCCACCACTGCAGCTTTGATTGCACGACCGCCGGATCGCTCGCATCGCGCACGGCGTCTTCCAGCTCGCGGCGTACGGCTTCCAGGGCGATGGTCGCGCGGCGGCGTTCGGGTGCCAGAAACAATACGCTGTAGTACACGTCGCTGCCGGGCGGGGCCGCTTTGTCGGCGCAGTAATCGTCGGGGGTCACGGAAAGGGCCGTCGTGGTGAGGTTTGAAGCAGGGCGGCCATTCTACAGCGCGTTGCAGTGCAGCATGCCGTAAAGCCTTGCCTGAGCACTTGCCAAGAAAAGTCAATCAGACGCGGCCGTGTCGTTGACCCTGCGCATTGCCGTGGGTATATTACTGACCGGTCAGTTATTTACTGAGAGCGTGTCATGCCAGCGTTGCGTTTGCCGTACCCGCATTCCGACTCCACCGGTTTCTCCGACACGCGGTCTCGGCCGCGCACGCGTTCATTGCCGATGACGACATCGGCCGCCTTGTTGATCGGCGCGGCGCTGCTGGCCGGCTGCAGCAAGGAGGCGCCCAAGGCGCCCGAAGTGCGCCCTGTGCGCACCATGACGGTCACTAGGGAGCAGGGCGCCGGCACGGCCGAGTTCTCAGGCGACGTACGCCCACGCATTGAATCGCGCCTGGGCTTCCGCGTGCCGGGCAAAATCGTCGCCCGCCTGGTGGACGTGGGCGCCACCGTCAAGAAAGGCCAGGTGCTCGCGCGGCTGGACCCGACCGATCTCGCCCTCGCCCAGCAATCGTCCCAGGCTCAGTTGTCCGCCGCCAAGACCGACCGCGATCTGGCCGCGGCGGATCTCAAGCGCTATTCCGAGCTGTTCGCCAAGGGCTTCATCAGCGCGGCCGAACAGCAACGCCATCAAGCCAACTATGACGCCGCCCAGGCTCGCTACGAGCAAGCCGGGGCCGGCTATCGCAACCAGGTGAACCAAGCCGGATATGCCACGCTTGAAGCCGACGCCGATGGCGTGGTGACGGGCGTCGATGCCGAAGTCGGGCAGGTGGTTTCGGCCGGACAGCCGGTCGTGCGCGTGGCGCAGACGGCAGAGAAGGAAGTCGTGGTCGGCATTCCCGAAGACCAGGTCGATACGCTGCGCAAATCGCCCGAGGTGAGCGTCAAGTTGTGGGCGGATCAGTCGCGCAGCATTCCGGCCAAGGTACGCGAGATTGCACCGGCGGCCGACCCGCTCACGCGCACGTACACCGTGAAGATTTCGGTACCGAATCCGCCGCCTGAACTGAGGCTCGGCATGACGGCAGTGGCCACGTTTGTGCGGCCCGGCGGTGGCGCAGACAGCGGCGGCATGGGCGTACGCGTGCCGATCAGCGCGCTGCTGCAGGACCAGGGCAAGAACGTGGTGTGGCTGTACGACGCCGCATCGCAAACGGTAAAACCCGTGCCGGTGACGGTAGGCGCGCCGCGCGACAACGTGCTGCTGGTGACGAGCGGCCTGCAACCCGGCCAAACCATCGTGACCGCTGGCGTGCACCTGCTCAAGGCCGGCCAGAAAGTGATGCCGATGGCGCCGGCCGATCAGCCGTCGGCGCAGTCCGCCATCACGCCGCGCCGGTAAGCCACACCCGGCTTCCGCCCCAACACGCCAACCTTCGCGCGTATGGAACATTCCCGTTTCAACCTGTCACGCTGGGCGCTTGAACATCAGCCGCTCACGCGCTTCTTGCTGGTGGCGCTGTTGCTCGGCGGCATCTTTGCGTATTCCAAGCTGGGGCAGGATGAAGATCCGCCCTTCACCTTCCGCGCGATGGTCGTGCAGGCCTTCTGGCCCGGCGCCACGGCCGAGCAGATGTCGCGCCAGGTGACCGACAAGATTGAGAAGGCGCTGCAGGAAGTGCCGTACGCCTGGAAGATCCGCAGCTACTCCAAGCCAGGCGAAACGCTCGTGACCTTCCAGCTGGCCGACACGTCGCCCGCCAAGGAGACGCAGCAGCTTTGGTACACGGTGCGCAAGAAGGTGGGTGATATCGCGCCCACGTTGCCGCAAGGCGTGCGCGGGCCGTACTTCAATGATGATTTCGGCGACGTGTATGGCTCGATTTATGCGCTGTCCGCCGATGGCTTCACATACCGGCAGCTCAACGACTACGCCGATGCGATCCGCCAGCAATTGCTGCGCGTGCCCAACGTCGCCAAGGTCGAACTGCTGGGCGATCAGGACGAGAAGATCTACATCGAGTTCCAGCAGGCCAAGCTGGCGCAGATGGGGATGGACATCAACAGCATCGCCACGCAGATCAGCCAACAGAACAACATCGGCCCCAGCGGTGTGCTGGTCACGCCGACCGACAACGTGCAGATCCGCCTGTCGGGCCAGTTTTCGGACATCCGCGATCTGGAGAACCTGACGCTGCGCGGCCCTGGCGGCACGACAAACATCCGACTGGGCGACATTGCCACGGTCAAGCACGGCTACGTCGACCCGCCGCACGCCAAGATGCGCTTCAACGGCAAGGAGGTGATCGGTCTGGGCATCTCGATGACCAAGGGCGGCGACATCATCCAGCTCGGCAAGGACTTGCGCGCCACGGTCGACAGGATCCGCGCAAAGCTGCCGGTCGGCATCGAGATGCAGCAAGTGCAGAACCAGCCGAAATCGGTGCAGAGCTCTGTGGGCGAATTCGTGCATGTGCTGATCGAGGCAGTGGTGATCGTGCTGGGCGTGAGTTTTCTCTCGCTCGGCTTGCACACCAAGCCGAAGCTGCGCATTGACGTGTGGCCGGGTCTGGTGGTGGGCCTGACGATCCCGCTGGTGCTGGCGGTGACGTTCCTGTTCATGAACATCTTCGACATCGGGCTGCACAAGATTTCGCTTGGTGCGCTGATCATCGCGCTGGGCCTGCTGGTGGACGACGCGATCATCGCGGTGGAAATGATGGTGCGCAAGCTGGAAGAGGGCTTCTCTAAGATGGAGGCGGCCACCTTCGCGTACACCTCGACCGCCATGCCGATGCTGACCGGCACGCTCATCACCGCCACGGGTTTCCTGCCGGTGGGGCTCGCGCGCTCGACGGTGGGCGAATACACGTTCGGCATCTTTGCGGTGACGGCGCTGGCGCTGGTGCTTTCGTGGTTTGCGGCGGTGGTGTTCGTGCCGTATCTCGGCTTCCTGTTGTTGCGAACCACATCGCATGTGGATGGCGGTGGCCACCATGAGCTATTCGACACGCCGTTCTACAACCGTTTCCGCGGCTGGGTGAACTGGTGCGTGGAGTACCGCAAGACGGTGATCGTCATCACGCTGGTGGCGTTTGGGCTGGGCGTGTTCGGCTTCAAGTATGTCGAGAAGCAGTTCTTCCCCGACTCGAGCCGCCCAGAGCTGATGGTCGAGCTGTGGCTGCCGGAAGGCTCCAGCTTCAACCAGACAGAAGCCGAAGCCAAGCGCTTTGAAGCGCTGATGCGCAAGGAGCAGAACGTCGATAGCGTGACGCTGTTCATCGGCTCCGGCGCGCCGCGCTTTTACTTGCCGCTGGACCAGATTCTTCCGCAGACGAACGTGGCACAGGCCATCGTGATGCCCACTTCGCTGGAGGCGCGCGAGGGCGTGCGGCAACACGTCATCGGGTTGCTCAAGTCGCAATTTCCGCATCTGCGTGGCCGGGTGAAGCTGCTGCCGAACGGGCCGCCGGTGCCGTATCCGGTGCAGTTCCGCGTGATGGGCCCGGATATTGGCGGGGTGCGCAAGATCGCCGATCAGGTGAAGGCCATCATGAGCGCCAACCCGAACACGGTGGGCGTGAACGACAACTGGAACGAGAACGTCAAGGTGCTGCGCCTGGACATCGACCAGGACAAGGCGCGCGCGCTCGGCGTGTCGACCGGTTCCATCTCGCAGGTCACGCAGACGGTGATGTCCGGCGCGCCCATCGCCCAATACCGCGACGGCGACAAGCTGCTCGACATCGTGATGCGTCCGCAGGAGGACGAGCGCAACACGCTCGACGCACTGCAGCGCGTGCAAGTCCCGACCAGCAGTGGCCGTACGGTGCCCCTGACGCAAGTGGCGCGAGTTGGTTTTGCGTGGGAACCCGGTGTGATCTGGCGCGAGAACCGCGACTACGGCATCACCGTGCAATCCGACGTGGTGGACGGCGTGCAGGGCCCGACCGTGACAGCGCAGATCAACCCGCTGCTCGACAAGATTCGCGCTGACTTGCCGCCGGACTATCAGATCAAGATTGCCGGCGCGGAAGAGGAAAGTGCCAACGCGGGTGCGTCCATTGCTGCGCAGATGCCGCTGTGCATCTTCATCATCTTCACGCTGCTGATGCTGCAGCTGCACAGCTTCTCGCGCTCGGTGATGGTGTTCCTGACCGGGCCGCTGGGGCTGATCGGTGCGGCAGCCACGTTGCTGCTGCTGCGTGCGCCGATGGGCTTTGTCGCGCAGCTTGGCATTACCGCGCTGATCGGGATGATCATCCGCAACTCGGTCATTCTGGTGGACCAGATCGAGCAGGATGTGGCGGCCGGCGTCCCAACGTGGAATGCCATCGTCGAGGCAGCCGTGCGTCGGTTCCGGCCGATCATCCTGACCGCTGCGGCGGCGGTGCTTGCAATGATTCCGCTGTCGCGCAGCGTGTTCTGGGGTCCGATGGCCGCCGCCATCATGGGCGGGTTGATCATCGCCACGGTGTTGACGCTGCTGTTCCTGCCCGCACTGTATGCGGCGTGGTTCCGCGTCAAGCGACCCGAGGCGCAGGCGGCGGCACCGGCAGCCTGACGTTTGCGTTCTTTGACAGGTGCTAGGGAGGGGACTCGAACCCCTCTACCACGCCATGCGGGGCGGGGGATGGAAACCCCCGACCGACTGCGATATAATCGCGGGCTTCCTTTCCGGCGCCCCTAGCTAGGGGCGCCGCGATCCATCCGGCGAGGGTGGCGAAATTGGTAGACGCACCAGGTTTAGGTCCTGACGCCAGCAATGGTGTAGGGGTTCGAGTCCCCTCCCTCGCACCAAAACTCCTTTGAAGATCAACGATTTAGATTTTTAGGTCATTAAAAATCTAACCGTTCTCTTGCCAGATTTACACTCCATTTGCCCCATTTTTGGGGGCGGCCTTGAGCCGTTGCGCGTGCGAGGGCAGCATATCCGGCCCGCTGCGAGCCAAGAAAAAAGGGCGACCGACTCGTCGCCCTTTTTTCTTGGTCATCCGCTCGCCAGTTAGCGGGACTTCTTCGCAATATCCTTCGCTGCTTCCTTGACGTCTCCCGCATCCTTGCGCGCTTGGCCGCCAGCCTGCTGAAGGTCGCCCTTCAATTCCCGCGCAGGATTGTTCGTCGCTTTACCCAAGGTCTCGTTGACCTTGCCCTTCATTTTCTCGACAGTACCTTTCACTTGGTCCTTGTTCATGATCCGCTCCTTTGAAAATGCGCCCTTGCGCACTGCGGAGTGGTAGCAGCTGGCGTGCCCGGCGGCCAGAGCGTTACGTGCCCAGTTGCTCTGCGAGCCCGAGAAGTATTCCCTCAGGGCCTCTGATGTAGCACAACCGATAGACGTCGCCATATTGGACGACGTCCCCGACAATGGTGGCGCCGCGTTTCTCGAGCCGGGCGAGCGTATCGTCGATGTCGTCGACGGTGAACATGATCCGCAGATAACCGAGTGCGTTGACAGGCGCGACGCGATGATCGGCGACCACGGGCGGGTTCAGAAAACGGGAAATCTCCACGCGGCTATGACCGTCCGGGGTGCGCATCATGGCGATCTCAACGCGCATGCCGGGCAATCCCGTGACGCCATCTGCCCAGTCTCCCTCGATCGGGGTGCGCCCCTCAAGTTCGAGGCCGAGTTCGGCGAAGAATGCTATGGCGGCATCGATGTCGGCAACGACAATACCGACGTTGTCCATACGCGTCACGGTCATGCGGGTTCCTCGGCTGCAAGTCTGACTGGCCAGCACTTTGCCAGTGTTTCAGTTCTTGGCGCATGGGCAAGCCAAATCATGGGGGATTCGAGTCCCCTCGCGCCGCTCACCTCATTCTGAGATTTGTCCAGACAACGGCACTACGCATCCGGCGTTCCGAGCGCCTTATTGATCCGCAGCGCCACCAGCGTCCCCACCACGCCTGAGAGCAGGTACAGGCTGACCGCTCCGAGCCCGAACAGCGACGACAAACCTAGGGCCACGAGCGGCGCGAATGCCGCACCGAACAGCCATCCAAAATCGGTCGTCAGCGCAGCCCCGGTGTAGCGGAATCGGCTTTCGAAGTTGGACGTCACCACGCCGGCTGCCTGTCCGTACGACAGCCCCAGCAGGCCAAAGCCGACCAGAATGAAGATGTCCTGCCCAGCAACACCGCCATCGAGCAGCCACGGCGCGGCCAGACTGAAGATGCCGATCAGAACTGCCATGGCCGCCAAGGTGGTGCGTCGACCGAAACGGTCTGCGATCACGCCGGAGACCAGCGTACCCACAAACGCAATCGCTGCGCCGATGATCTGGACGGTCAGCACGGCAGGCACGGTTTGTGTCTTGCGCAGCGACACCCATGACAGCGGAAACACGGTGACCAGGTGGAATAGCGCGTAGCTTGCCAACGCGGCAAAGGCGCCCAGGAAGATATTGAAACCCTGGGCGTTCACCATCTGCAAAGTGCTGATGGGTTCCAGATCTTCTTCCTCAAGCAGTTGCGTGTATTCGTGCGTGACCACCAGCCGCAGCCGCGCAAACAGCGCCACCACGTTGATGGCGAAGGCGACGTAGAAGGGGTAGCGCCAGCCCCACTCGATAAATTCCTGAAAGTTCAGGCTGGTGTAGAGGAACAGGAACAGCGCGCCAGCGATGATGAAGCCGGTGGGCGCGCCCAGTTGCCCAACCATGGCGTACCAGCCGCGCTTGTTTTCCGGCGCGTTCAATGCCAGCAGCGATGGCAGGCCGTCCCACGAACCGCCAAAGGCGATGCCCTGCATGAAGCGGAACAGTGCCAGCAGATAGATTGCCGAATGGCCGATCGATGCATACGACGGCAAGAACGCAATGCCCACTGTGGCCGTGCCAAGCAAGAACAACGACGCCGTCAGCTTGGTGCTGCGCCCCCATCGGCGCTGGATCCGCATAAACAGCGCCGTGCCGAAGGGGCGGCCAATGAAGGCGAACGAGAACACCGTGAAGCTGAACAACAGCCCGGCCAGTTCACTCGCAAACGGAAAGTACACCGTAGGGAAAACCAGCACCGAGGCAATGCCATAGACGAAAAAGTCGAAGTACTCCGACGCTCGCCCGATCACGACGCCTATGGCGATCTCTGCCGGTGCAACGTCATGGTGACCTGGTGCCGGAGGTGCAGTGGGCGACGCGCGATGCTGGTGGGTCAGACTTGCCATCGTGGAGTCTCCATCGAGATTTCGGGGGAGGGGGATGTCGTACGGCGATCTAAAAGTCCGTCATCACAAGACCAGAATAGCGCCTAAACTGCAACGACAAGTCGAAAGATCGTTGGGCCATCCCAGCGCGACGTTAACCAAACGCCACTTCCGAGACCCATGCCACGCTTCAATGCAGTAGTGACACCCCTTGGAATTACGGGAAGGTCGCTTTGGCGAGGTGCAGCAATTGCCTTGTTGGTGACCCTAACTGGTTGTAGCAATGCCGTGCTGTTGTCGCCGGCTGGCGACATGGCGGTACGACAGCGGGACTTGATCATCATTGCAACATGCCTGATGTTGCTGATCATCGTGCCCGTGATCTTTCTCACGCTGCTGTTTGCGTGGCGATATCGGGAGAGCGCTGAAAACGCGAACTACAACCCCGATTGGGACCATTCCACCGTGCTGGAGCTGGCCATCTGGGCCGCGCCGCTGCTGATCATCATCACGCTGGGCGCCATCACCTGGGTCAGCACCCATCAACTGGATCCGTATCGGCCGCTAACCAGGCTGGATCAGCACCGTCCGGTGCCCGCCGAGACCAAGCCGCTCACCGTGGAAGTGGTGGCAATGGACTGGAAGTGGCTGTTCGTCTATCCCGAGCAAGGCATTGCCACTGTCAACGAGCTGGCTGCGCCCGTCGACCGCCCGATTGCGTTCCGGATTACGGCTACCACGGTCATGAACGCGTTCTTCGTGCCGTCGCTGGCAGGCATGGTCTATGCGATGCCGGGCATGGAAACGAAGCTTCATGCGGTGATCAACCGGCCCGGCGTGTATGACGGGTTCTCTTCCAACTACAGCGGCGCAGGCTTTTCGCACATGCGGTTCAAGTTCCATGGGCTGTCGAACCAGGACTTTGACCAGTGGGTTCAGCAGGTCAAATCGTCGGGCACGTCGCTGTCGAAGGACACCTACCTGAAGCTGGCCAAGCCCAGCGAGAGCGAACCCGTGCAGCGGTACGCCAGCGTGGCACCAGACCTTTATGACCGCATCCTGAACCGCTGTGTGGATGGCCAGGCATGCCTGGCAGACACCATGGCGAGCAACCGCAACGTGAGGCGCTTCGATCCGTCGGCGGAAATCTGTACCGCCAGCAATACGGCCGATGCCATGCCGATGTTTGCGCCGGATGCGGCCATCAACGATGGTCGAAGGCTGTTGCGGTAGCCGAGGGCCTTGCGTCGATCCGGCCCTTTGCGCTTTTCAGCTCTTTCAGTCCCTCTGACGTTTTTCGCCAACATTGATCGGCCAGAATTGGTCAATACAGGCCCAGGTGACATCCATGCCCGAGCGTTCCGAACTCGCCAACATGATCTTTGGCCGCCTGACGTGGGAGGCCATTCCGTATCACGAGCCCATCCTGCTCGCTACCTTTGCGGTCGTCGCGCTTGGCGGCCTTGTGGTGATCGGAGCGCTGACGTACTTCCGCGTCTGGGGCTACCTCTGGCGTGAATGGTTCACCAGCATCGACCACAAGAAGATCGGCATCATGTACGTCGTGCTGGGCATCGTCATGCTGCTGCGGGGTTTTGCCGATGCCGTGATGATGCGGATCCAGCAGGCGGTGGCGTTTGGCGACAACCTCGGCTACTTGCCGCCGCATCACTACGACCAGATCTTCACCGCGCACGGCGTGATCATGATCTTCTTCGTGGCCATGCCGCTGGTGACGGGGCTGATGAACTTTGTCATGCCGTTGCAGATTGGCGCGCGCGACGTGGCGTTTCCGTTCCTCAACAACTTCAGTTTCTGGATGACCACGGGCGGCGCCATCCTGGTGATGATGTCGTTGTTCGTGGGCGAATTCGCCCGCACCGGCTGGCTGGCCTATCCGCCGCTTTCCGGCATCCTTGCGAGCCCCGACGTGGGCGTCGATTACTACATATGGGCGTTGCAGATAGCAGGCGTCGGGACCGTGCTATCAGGCATCAATTTGCTGGTCACCATCGTCAAGATGCGTGCGCCCGGCATGACGCTGATGCGCATGCCGATCTTCACGTGGACGGCGCTGTGCACTAACGCGCTGATCGTTGCAGCGTTTCCAGTGCTGACGGCCGCTGTGACGCTGCTCGCATTGGACCGCTATGTCGGCACCCATTTCTTTACGGTCGAGCAGGGCGGCAGCGCGATGATGTATGTGAACCTGATCTGGATCTGGGGCCATCCCGAGGTCTACATCCTGGTGCTGCCCGCGTTCGGCATCTTCTCGGAAGTGGTGGCAACGTTTTGCCGCAAGCGCCTGTTCGGCTACGCGTCGATGGTGTACGCGACGGTCGTGATCACCGTGCTGTCTTACCTGGTCTGGCTCCATCACTTCTTCACCATGGGCTCCGGTGCCAGCGTCAACTCGTTCTTCGGGATCACGACGATGATCATCTCGATCCCGACCGGGGCCAAAATCTTCAACTGGCTGTTCACGATGTATCACGGCAAGATCCGCTTCGAGCCGCCGATGCTGTGGACTATCGGGTTCATGGTCACCTTCGTAGTGGGCGGCATGACCGGCGTGCTGCTGGCGGTGCCGCCCGCGGATTTCTCGCTGCACAACAGCCTGTTCCTGATCGCACACTTCCACAACGTGATCATTGGCGGCGTGCTGTTCGGTCTCATGGCAGGCATCACCTACTGGTTCCCCAAGGCATTTGGCTACCGCCTCGTGTCGTCGTGGGGCAAGGCTTCGTTCTGGTTCTGGTTTGTCGGCTTCTATTTCGCGTTCATGCCGCTGTATTGGCTGGGCATGCTTGGGGTGACACGCCGCATGAACCATTTCGATGATCCGTCCTTGCAGATCTGGTTTCAGATCGCTGCGTTTGGCGCGCTGCTGATCGCCATCGGCATCGCCTGCTTCCTGATCCAGCTTGTGGTCAGTTTCCGGCGCCGAGAGGAGCTGCGCGATACGACCGGCGACCCGTGGAACGGCCGCACGCTGGAGTGGTCGACCTCGTCACCGCCGCCGCAGTACAACTTCGCGTTCACGCCGCTCGTACATGACGCCGACGCGTGGTGGCAGATGAAGCAGTACGGCTACCGGCGTCCGCAGGAGGGCTTCAAGCCCATTCACATGCCCAAGGGCACCGCCGCAGGGATCGTGCTCGCGGGGCTGTCCACGGTGTGCGGCTTTGCGCTGATCTGGCATATCTGGTGGCTGGCCATCCTGTCGTTCGGGGCCACGATCGTCTCGGCAATCATTCACACCTTCAACTACAAGCGCGATTACTACATCCCGACGGAAGAGGTGATCCGGACCGAAGCATCGCGCACCCAACTGATGGCAGGCCATGGCTGACACGACCGCACCTTTGCATGTGACCGGCCCCACGGGTACCACCACGGTGGATGACGTACCGCCGGGCGGCTACCAGTTCCACGTCACCGAAGAACCGCATGTGCCAAATGGCACGCTGCTCGGGTTCTGGCTGTACCTGATGAGCGACTGCCTGATATTTGCATGCCTATTTGCCGCGTATGGCGTGTTGGGCCGCGAGTATGCAGGCGGGCCTACCGGGGCAGAGCTGTTCGAGCTGCCACTGGTGGCGCTCAACACATCGTTCCTTCTGCTGTCGTCCATCACCTACGGCTTTGCGATGCTGCAGATGCAGCAGAACAAGGTCTCCGCCATGCAGATCTGGCTGGCCATCACGTGGGTCTTCGGCGCAGCGTTT
Source organism: Ralstonia mojiangensis (assembly GCF_023955645.1). NCBI lineage: Bacteria > Pseudomonadati > Pseudomonadota > Betaproteobacteria > Burkholderiales > Burkholderiaceae > Ralstonia > Ralstonia mojiangensis. The sequence goes on from NZ_JAMXHU010000001.1 coordinate 1,264,966, forward strand.
CTTGCGGTGGAACTTTACGAATTCGCACACCTGATACACGAGGGCGCGGGCCCCGCGCGTAGCGCGTTCCTGACCTCGTTCTTCTCACTGGTCGGCACGCACGGGCTACACGTGACGTTTGGCCTGATCTGGCTGATCGTGCTGATGGTGCAAGTGTCAAAGCACGGGCTGATCACAGCCAACAAGCGCCGGCTGATGTGCCTGTCGATGTTCTGGCACTTTCTGGACGTTGTCTGGATCGGCGTCTTTACCTTCGTCTACCTGATGGGAACGCTGCCATGAGCGCGCAAGATCAAACGATGAACGGACACGGTGATGCCCACGATGGTCATCACCACGAAGAAGAGATCGGACCGCACGCCACGCTGGGCGGCTACCTGACGGGTTTCGTGTTGTCCGTCTTCCTGACGGCGGTTCCGTTCTGGCTGGTGATGGGGAACGTCTTCGACAGATCATCGACCACGGCGGTGGCGATTCTGCTCATCGGCGCGGTGCAGATCGTGGTGCACATGATTTACTTCCTGCACATGAACGCCAAGTCAGAGGGCGGCTGGAACATGCTGTCGCTGATGTTCACGCTGGTGCTGGTGGTCATTACGCTCAGCGGTTCGCTCTGGGTGATGTACCACCTGAACGCGAACATGATGCCGCATATGCGTCCGCCAACGCAGTCGAGCCCCGTCAGCCTGCCGGCCCGAACACAGTAGGACCGTATGCACGTTCCGGAAATCATCGTCACCGATGCGGCGGATGACGAATCGATCCAGGTCATCGGCAAAGGGCTGAACCACTTCAACGATCAACACGTCGGCTATGGCGACCGGCAACCGCTTGCCGTGCTGGTCCGCGATCCGCAGAGCGGCGACGTGGTGGGCGGCGCGAGCGGGCGGACATCGCTGGGGTTGCTATTTCTCGATCTGTTCCATCTGCCCGAGACGTTGCGCGGCATGGGCCTCGGCACCGAGGTGTTGCGCAGGTTTGAAGAAGAGGGGCGCCGCCGCGGTTGCCGCTCGGCGGTGGTCTATACGATCAGCTTTCAGGCACCACAGTTTTACGAACGCAACGGCTGGGTGCGGTTTGGAGAGGTCCCTTGCGACCCGCCCGGTACGAGCCGGATCTTCCTCAGCAAGACGCTGTGAGTTAAGCCCTCAAGGCTTCACGTTCTCTTGCGCAGCGGCTTCGAGGTACTCGAGAAAGCGGCTTGCTACCGGCTCTGCATCGCCCGTGCGTCGTAATGACAGCACGGGCGATTCTTTTTTGCCGCCAGCCAGGGGCACAAAGCTGACGCGTGCGTCGCCGGCGTGCTGTAGCGTCTTGGGCACCAGCGCCACGCCCATGCCGAACCCCACCATCGTCACCACCGTTTGCCACAGCCGTGCCTCGTGACGAATCACGGGGCTGAAACCGGCATCTACGCACAGCGCGATGATCAGGTCGTGATAGTGCGGCGACACGGTGCGCGGAAAGAGGATGAACGGCTCTTGCGCAAGCGCATCCAGCCCCACGCTCTTGCGACGCGCCAGCGCGTGGCCAGCGGGCAAGCAGGCGACGAAGGGTTCCGAGAAGATCGGCGTGGAAACGACTTCGGTGGGAAACGTGCCCCAGTACGCGCAACCCAGGTCGATCTGCTGGCGCTGGATCGCCTGGACCTGCTCGCCGGTGTTCATCTCGCGCAGGATGATTTCCACGGCGGGGTGATCGGCCTCGAAGCGCTCCACCGCGCGTGGCAGGCCGCGATACAGCATCGAATTGACAAAGCCGACACGAAGCCGGCCCGCCAGCCCGTGCGCGGAGCGCTGCGTGATGCGCTCGACTTCCGCCGCTTGCTGCAACAGCTTGCGGGCCTCGTCCAATAGCACTTGGCCGGCGTTGGTAAGCGCCACGCTCTTGTTGGTGCGCGCGAGCAATTGGACGCCCAGTTGATCCTCGAACTTGCGGATGTCGAAACTCAGGGCGGGTTGCGAAATGAACAGCCGTTGCGCCGCACGCCCGAAGTGCAGTTCTTCCGCCACGGCAACGAAGTAGCGCAGCTGTTTCAGGTCCATGGCCGCCTAGTTGAACGATAAGAGATATTTATCGTACCGGATAAAACCTGTATTGGACGATTATCGATGGCGTTTCTATGCTGGCCGGACAAAACAGGAGACAGCGAGGCCCCCGCATGAATGACATCGCTCGCCAGCCGCTTACGACCCATCCGAGCGGCCATCAAAATATCCCCGACAGCCGGGGCATCAATTTCTTTCACGTCGATCCGGACCTCGGGCGTCTCTTGCGCCTGTATCTGGGCGACGCCCGATACCGCGAGCTGGAGCCGCAGCTCAAGTCGCTCGGCCAGCGCGCCTCGGACGAACTCGACGCCTGGGCCATCAGCGCGGATCACAATCCGCCGCAGCTTCGCCACCGCACCCGCCGCGGCGAAGCCTTGCAAAGCATCGACAAGCACCCCGATTACATTGCGCTCGAACGCGTGGCCTATGCCGAGCTTGGTCTCGCATCGATGAGCCATGCCGGCGACGCACCGCCGCCGCTGGTCAAATACGCGCTCACATATCTGTTCGTGCAGGCCGAGTTCGGCCTGTGCTGCCCCGTCAGCATGACGGATTCGCTCACGCGCACGTTGCGCAAGTTCGGCGACGCGGCGTTGGTGGCGCGTTATCTGCCGATGCTGACTTCGCGCGACTTTGATGTGCTGTACCAGGGCGCGATGTTCATGACCGAGCAGGCGGCCGGGTCGGACGTCGCACGCATCGCCACGCGTGCCGCCTTGGAAACCGCGCCCGACGGTACACAAACGTGGCGCCTGTACGGCGACAAATGGTTCTGCTCGAACGCGGATGCCGATCTCGCCATGGTGCTCGCCCGCCCGGACGGGGCACCATCCGGCATCAACGGCTTGGCACTGTTCCTGTTGTCCAAGACGCTGCGCGATGGCTCGCGCAACCACTACCGCATCGTCCGCCTGAAAGACAAGCTGGGCACCCGCTCGATGGCCAGCGGCGAGATCGTGCTTGAGGGCGCCACCGCATACCTGATCGGCGAGATCGGCCGAGGCTTCCACCAGATGGCCGACATGATCAACATGTCGCGCCTATCTAACGGCGTGCGCGCTGCGGGACTGATGCGCCGCGCCACCACCGAAGCGTTGCACATTGCGCGCAACCGCGAAGCCTTTGGCCGCAAGCTGATCGACATGCCGTTGATGCAGCGCCAGCTTCTGAAGATGCTGCTGCCGACGGAGCAGGCGCGGTCGATGTTCATGCAGATCGCGCAACTGATGCCGCTGGCCGATGCAGGCGACGCGCAAGCCGCCAAATGCGTGCGCATCCTGACGCCGCTCATCAAGTTCCGCGCTTGCCGCGATGCGCGCCGCGTGACCGGAGACGCGATGGAGGTGCGCGGCGGCACCGGCTACATCGAAGAGTGGAGCGATGCGCGCCTCGTGCGTGACGCCCATCTGGGCTCTATCTGGGAAGGCACGAGCAACATCGTCGCGCTTGACATTGCACGCGCTGTGAAGCGCGAAGGCGCGTTGGAGCCGTTGCGCGCTTATCTCATCGGCATGCTCGATGGCGTCACGCTGCCGCCGGAGAGCGACGCCTTGCTGCGCGCCACGCTCGATCGCGTATGCCGCGCAATCGCCAAGGTGGCTGAAGACGGCAGCGACGAACTGGTGCGCCAAGTCGGCTCCGCGCTGTATCACATCACCACGGCCATCTTCATGGCGGTGGAAGGCGTGCGTCTGGCGCCGGACCATCGCCGGCTGGCGCTTGCGCATCTGGTGCTGCGTCACAAACTGCTACCGGTCGATCCGCTGGCCTTGCTCGAGAACGATGACGCATTGCTGCTCGATGCACTCGTCAAGCAGCGCGAGGTGTCGTTTGCGCTCGCCGTGCAGGCCTTGCCGACTGGAGACGCGCAATGAGCGCAATCCACGGTGCATTGCACGGCCTGAAGGTCATCGACCTGAGCCGCGTGCTCGGCGGCCCATATTGCACGCAGGCGCTTGCCGATCACGGCGCGCAGGTCATCAAGCTGGAACCGCCGGTCGGCGACGAGACTCGCACCTGGGGCCCGCCGTTCGACGAGAGGGATACCGCCTGGTACTTCAATGGCGTCAACCGCAACAAGCTCGGTATCTCGGTCGACCTGTCGAACGAAGAAGGCCGCGCCGTGCTCTGGCAATTGCTGGAAGACGCCGATGTGCTGGTCGAAAACTTCAAGCCTGGCACGCTCGCCCGCTGGGGCATGGATTTCGAGCGCGACCTGCAGCCGCGCTTTCCGCGCTTGATCCACTGCGCCGTCTCGGGGTTCGGCCCTGACGGCCCGCTCGGTGGGCTACCTGGCTACGACGCCGCCGTCCAGGCCATGGCAGGCCTGATGAGCGTCAATGGTGAACGCGACGGCGGCCCGATGCGCGTCGGCCTGCCGATCGTCGACATGGTGACGGGGCTCAACGCGCTCGCCGGCATCCTGCTTGCGCTGGCCGAGCGCGAGAAGAGCGGCCGCGGGCAATCGATCGATATTGCGCTGTACGACTGCGGTGTGTCGCTGCTGCATCCGCATCTTCCCAACTACTTTGGTTCGGGCAAGGTGCCCCAGCGCAGCGGCAATGCGCACCCGAACATCGCGCCGTACGACAGCTACCAGACCGGTACCGCGCCGATTTTTCTGGCGGTAGGCAACGATCGCCAGTTCGCCAAGCTTTGCACGCATATCGGCGCGGCGGAGCTGGCGCAAGACGCGCGCTTTGCCGACAACCGCAGCCGCTGCGCGCATCGCGCGGAGCTGAAGCACGCGCTGGAAACACAACTGGCGCGCTTCGACTGCGAGACGCTTGCGCAAGACCTGATTCACGGCGGCGTTCCGTGCGGGCCGGTGTTGACGGTCGATGTAGTGGCGCGCCATCCGCATACGCTGCACCGGCAGATGGTGGTGCAGCTGGGTGAGTACCGTGGGACCGGGTCGCCGATCAAGCTGTCGCGCACGCCAGCCACGTATCGCAACGCTCCGCCCGCACTCGGTGCCGATACCGATGCCGTGCTCGCTTCGCTCGGCATTGACGCAGACACCCGTCAGCGCTTGTTCCAGGCCGGCGTACTGAAATGAAATAAGGCAGGTTCACCACAACAAGGCAGACAGCCCAGCAGAGGCTGCGCCAAACCGGCAGTACCACCAAGGAGACAAACATGCCTCACCAGCCTGCGCCCCAGACCGACGCGGCCGCAAACCTGCAACCGCGCCGCGCTGCGGTGGCCGCGTTTATCGGCACCACCATCGAGTGGTACGACTTCTACATCTACGGCCTTGCTGCCGCGCTTGTCTTCGGCAAGGTGTTCTTCTCCAAGACGCTGGACCCGGGCATCGCCACGCTGCTGTCGTTCGTCACGCTGTGGGCCGGTTTTGCGGCGCGGCCCATCGGCGGGATCATCTTTGGCCATCTGGGCGACAAGATTGGCCGCAAGACCACACTCATCATCACGCTCATCCTGATGGGCTTGGCGACGATGGGAATCGGCCTGCTTCCGGGCTATGCGCAGATCGGCATGTGGGCGCCGGTGGGCTTGGTGGTGCTGCGCGTGATCCAGGGCGTGGCCGTGGGCGGCGAGTGGGGCGGTGCGGTGCTGATCGCCAGCGAGAGCGCGCCCAAGCGCAAGAGCATTCTGTACTCGGCGTTTGCACAGCAAGGTTCGCCCACGGGCAACCTGCTGGCGACGCTGGTGTTCTTTGCGCTGAGCGCATTGCCGACACCGCAGTTCATGCTGTGGGGCTGGCGCGTGCCGTTCCTGTTGTCGGCGCTGCTGGTGATTGTCGGCATGATCATCCGCCTGAAGCTGGAAGAGTCGGATGACATGAAGCGCGTGCTGGCGCAGAAGAAGACCGTCAAACTGCCGCTCAAAGACGTGGTGCGTGACCACTGGGGCCTGGTGCTGCTGGGTGCAGGCACGCTGCCGCTCATTCACGTGACGTACCTGAAGAGCAATTTCGCGCTCGCATGGGCGACGAAGGAACTCGGCTACGCGCAGGACACCTTCCTTGGCATCATCGCGATTGCGTTGGTGGTCCAGTTCATCACGCAGCCAATCGGTGCATGGCTGGTTTCGCGCATGGACATGCGTCGAGCCATCTGCCTGATGGTGCTGCCTGAATTCCTGCTCATGCCAGTGATGTTCTTTGCCATCGAGACCAAGGTGTATTGGATTGCGCTGCTCGGCATGTGCCTGGCAACGATTCCGCATTCGATGTTCTACGGTGCCATCGGCGGCATTCTGGCGCGCGTGTTCCCGACGCGCATTCGCTATACGGGGTTGTCGCTGGCGTATCAACTGTGTTCGCTCGTGGTGGGCGGCGGCACGCCCGTGTTCGCACAGTGGATGCTCAACAGCAGCGGCAATATCGTGGGCGTGGCGGTGTCGTCGGCGCTGTATGCGCTGGTGTCGCTGGCGTGCACGCTGGTGCTGCTCAACCGCACGGGCTATCGGGCAGACGAGTTGTCCACCGCCGAACGCGCAGATGCGATGGACCTGGGGCAGGGTGATGCCGATGTCTCCCGGCTGCTCGCGGGCCCTGCGGCCAAGCCGATCGCTGCTGTCTGAGTTGCTGTGGGCACCGTGTCCTACACGAAATGTGCGGTGGCGCACCTGCCGCACGTTCCCTACGATGGCAAGGCGAGCCATACGAAACGGGGAAGCGTGCCATGTCCATCTTTGACGAGAACGAGCATCGCGAAGCCTTCTGGGAAACCGTACGCCAGGCGATTGAGGCGCGCCACCAAGCCGATGAAGCCCGTCGGGCAGGGCGGTTGACTGGGCTGTCAATCGGCCTGTCGGTGGCTGCGCTGGCGGTTGCGCTGATGGCTTGGAGGCGCCGGTCCCCGGAGGATGTGACCTAGCGTCATGTAGCAGCCTGCCGCCGATTCTGAGCACTGCCTTTCGAATTCCCGTTTGCGAAGAGGGTTTTGCGCCCATAAAATGAGAATGATTCTCATTTGTATGGACGCGATGCGTGCGTGTTCTGCGTGCGTCCGGTTAATTTCCGGGAGCCCGCATGCCTGCCGTTCAGCCAGAGCCGCTGTACGACACCGACACGTCCATCGACGCGCTCTATATGCAGCACTGCGATTGGCTTTTTGCGTGGCTGCGCAAAAAGCTCGCGTGCGCGGAAGAAGCGGCGGACGTGTTGCACGACACCTTCATGCGTGTGCTGGCTGCGCCCGACACGCTGAACGAGGTGCGCGAGCCGCGCGCGTACCTGACGACTACCGCCAAGCATTTGATGATCGACCGGGCGCGCCGCCGACGCGTCGAATGCGCATGCCTGGACGAATTGACATTGAGGTCTGCGCAGTTCGCGCATGCGCCGTCGCCGGAGCAACGCCTGGCACAGGCGCAGGCGTTGCAGCACACAAGCGCGATGCTGGAAACGCTGTCGCCCAGTGCGCGCGAGGCAGTGCGGTTGCGCTACATCGAAGGGGAGTCCCATGCGTGCATTGCCGAGCAGCTTGGCAAATCAACGCGCATGGTGCGTAAGTATCTTGTGCAGGCCGTGGAGCGTTGTGCGACATGTGCGATGACCTGATCGAAAGAAATTTCTCCAGCCAGTTCCGCTTTCGCAGTGTGGATCGTCGATGGATGTGGAAACCACATGCATCTTCCAACACACCATGCCAAAGCAAACGAACACAACAACGGTTTTTCCATCCGACACGACTTGCCATACGAGACTGAGCCCAATGGCGCTTGCTGCACGGCTGAGTTGCGCAGTGCTGCTGGCGGGGGTTCTGCCAACGCAAGTGATGGCGCAGAGTACCACCGGCGAAATCAGTGCCACGCTGCCCGCGACCACAGCAGTGGGGCGAGGCGAAACGGCGCAAAGCCTGGGCAAAGGCTTCGTTGCCAAGCAGAGTGCGGCGGGTACGAAGACCGATACGCCGATCATCGAAACGCCGCAATCGATTTCGGTGGTGACGCAGCAGCAACTGGACGACCAGAAGCCGCGCGGCATTTCAGAGGCGCTCAATTACACGTCTGGCGCATTCACCGCACTGGTGGGCGCGTCCAACCGCTACGACTACGTTGCGCTGCGCGGCTTTAGCGACAGCAGTGTGGACAACACCTTGCTCGATGGCCTGCGCCTGATGAGTGACCAGGGCAGTTACAGCTCGTTCCAGGTCGATCCGTATTTCCTCCAGCGCATTGACGTGCTCAAGGGGCCGGGTTCGATCCTGTACGGCCGTGCTTCGCCGGGTGGGGTGGTGGCGCTGACGAGCAAGAAGCCGCTCTTCCAGCCATATCACGAGGTGGAAGTCACGGTGGGCAATCGCAACCGTTTGGAAGGGGCGTTCGATATCTCAGGACCTATCGACCAGAACGGCGTGATGGCCTTTCGCGTGACCGGCCTGGCGCGCGGCATGGACACGCAATTCGAGCACGTGCGCGAACAGCGTTTTGCGATTGCGCCGTCGCTGGCCGTCAATTTCACACCCGATACGCATCTGCTGCTGCAGGCCTATCTGCAGCACGATCCGGAGGGTGGCTATCACAGCGGTGTGCCGGCCGAAGGCAGCCTCTTCCCGCGCAACGGCCGCTACATCTCCCGGTACTTTTTTGATGGCGATCCGACAGTCGAGAAATACCGCCGCACTGAGCGCATGGTTGGTTATCAGTTCGAGCATGCGTTCAATGACCAACTGACGGTGCGCCAGAACTTCCGCTACGTGTTTGGCGATACGCGCCTGCGCCAGATTTACGGCTTCGGTTGGGCCAGTGCGGACGAACTGACGCGCTATTACTCCGGCGCCAAGGAGGCTACGCACGCTTACACGGTCGATAACCAGCTTGAAGGCAAGTTCACCACGGGCGCCGTCAAACATACGATGCTGTTTGGCCTCGATTATCAGAAGCGCCACGTCGATGGCTTCTGGGAATCTGGCAGCGCTGACCCGATCAACGCCTTCAATCCGGTGTATGGCAGCCCCGGCTCGACCGGCGTGACGGCATCGCCCATCGACCGTTGGCTTGAGCAGACTGGCCTGTACTTGCAGGATCAGATTGCAATCGACCGCTGGCGCTTCACGCTCGGCGTGCGCGAAGACCACGCCAAGGCGTCCAATCTGTACGGTACCGGCACGCCCTCGGAGTGGAGCGGCTCGAAGTTCACCAAACGTGCGGGCGTGGTCTATCTGTTCGACAACGGTATCGCACCGTATTTCAGCTACTCGGATGGTTTCAACCCCAGCCTGCGCGCAGACCAGCGGGGCAATCTGCTGCAACCGGCCACAGCCAAGCAGTTCGAGGCGGGTGTGCGTTATCAGCCGAAGGGTTCCAGCACGATGCTGTCGGCGGCGGTGTTCAATCTCGATCAGGAGAACGTGGCGACCAAGCCGGTGGGGCAGATCTACTACGTGCCGAGCGGCAAGATCCGCACGCGCGGCGTCGAACTGGAAGCGCGCACGCAGGTGACGGACACCGTGTCGGTGCTTGCCAACTACACCTTCACCAACATGAAGTTCATCGAGTCGGCAGAGGGTTTCGTGGGCAACACGCCGTATCAGGTGCCGCGCCATATGGCGTCGGCCTGGGTGGACTGGCGCTTCATGCCGGGCTACACCGCCGGCATGGGCTTGCGCTACGTCGGCACAAGCTGGGGCGACAACGCCAACAGCTTCAAGGTGCCGCCGTATACGCTGGTGGATCTGATGTTGCGCGTTGACCTTGCGCGCTGGGATCCGTCGCTCAAGGGTGCCAAGCTGCAATTGTCTGCCAAGAACCTCTTTAATAAGAATTACGTGGCGTCCTGCTTGAGCAACTCCTATTGTTATTGGGGTGATGCGCGCAATGTTATGGCCACCATTTCTTATCAATGGTAATTACATTTTCTTCACACAAGAATTCCATTTTCTGTGTAGTATTGTGACTTAGATTGTTGCTCGGCGATTGGCTTGCATTGCATCGCCGGGCATTTCGAATCTGTTCCCGATATCGCGCTTGCGATATTCATGATCATTCAGCGGCCGGCACGCATCGGCTGTGATCAAAACCCCACCTGAATTCACCCAGCCTAGGCGCGGCCTCAAGCCGCCGGCCGACGGAGGGCGTGCGCGTTCGCTGCGCTCGTCCAGTCGCGTTCCTGGTGCTGTCGTTTGGTAAATGCAGCCTTTGCAAATCAGGAGGTTCAAGCGTGATGAAGTCCGATGTATATGATTTTATTGCAATTGGTTTGGGGCCATTCAATTTAAGTCTGGCTTGTCTGGCGGAGCCGATTGAAGGTCTGAACGGCATATTTTTGGAGCGCGCCGAAGAATTCAATTGGCATCCTGGCATGCTGATTGATAACACCACATTGCAGAATCCATTTCTTGCCGATCTGGTGAGCCTGGCGGACCCGAAAAGCCGCTTCAGCTTCCTGAACTACTGCAAGCAGGAAGGCAAGATCTATTCGTACTACATCCGCGAGAACTTCTATCTGAGCCGCGCGGAATACAACCGCTACTGCAAATGGGTCATCGCGCAACTCCGCAGCGTGCATTTCCACCATGACGTGGACGCGCTGGCCTATGACGCCCAGCGCAGTTGCTATGTCGTCACGGGCTTTCGCGGCGCAGAGCGGGAGCCGTTCGTGCTGCGCGCACGCAAGCTGGTGCTGGGTGTTGGGTCATCCCCGTCGTTTCCCACATGCGTGCCACGCGATGGGCATCGCTATCTGCACACCGCTGACTACATCGACGTGCGGGAGGCGTTGCGCGAAAAACGTTCCATCACCATTGTCGGCAGCGGACAGAGCGCAGCGGAGGTCTATTACGACCTGCTCAAGGAGCGCGACAAATACGACTACAGCCTGGTCTGGATCACGCGCTCGCCGCGCTTCTTCCAGATGGAGAACACCAAGCTGACGCTGGAGATGATCTCTCCGGACTATATCGATTACTTCTTCAACCTGCCGGATGGTCGCAAGGAAAGCATCATCCGCAAGCAGGACAGCCTCTACAAAGGGGTCAACGCGAGCCTGATCAACCAGATCTACGACCTGCTCGACGACAAGCGCAAGACGGGCGCGCTGCGCACGCACCTCATCACCAACTGCGAGTTGCAGGCCTGTCGCCACGATGCCGCGACCGGTACCTACGAGATCGAGTTTCAGCAGCTCGACAGCGGCGCGCGCTATGCACATCGCACGGAAGGGCTCGTGCTTGCCACGGGCTACGAGCAGAACATCCCCGCGTTTATCGATGGCATCCGCCACCGTCTGCGGTGGGACGCCAAGGGTCGATATCAGCTTTCGCGAAACTACGCGGCCGATTTCAACGGCAATGAGGTCTACGTGCAGAACGCCGGCCTGCACACGCATGGTCTGACCAATCCTGACCTCGGCATGAGTTGCTACCGCAACTCCTGCATCATCCGCGAGCTGACAGGAGTGGAGCACTACAAGATCGAGCAGCGCATCGCCATCCAGGACTTTGCGATTCCGGCCACGCCCGATTTCATTCCGCTGGCTGCCAAGGGATCTGCCCAGGAGCACGTGCCGGAAACGGTCGAGGAGACCGTCGGGGTGGCCGCATGACATTGCGCCGCTACATCATTCTGATGACCGCGTTTGCCGTCATCAGCGATGCGATCCTGATTCCGTTCTATCCGCAGTTCTTTGCATCGCGTTATGGGCTCGACAGCCCCGTCCACGTGGGCGCATATGTCGCGGCGATCTCCATCGCGGTGATGTGCACACTGCCGGTCTGGGCTCGCGTAGCCAAGCGCGTCGAGCCGCTGCACCTGCTGGTCTACACGCAGTTTGCGGCGGGGACTTTCAGCCTGCTGAGCGACTGGGCGCCCGACGTGGTGACGTACTGGGTGCTGTCGATGCTGATGTTCATGTGCAAGAGCAGCTACTTGCTGATGTATCCGTACATGATGCGGCTCACTCCCCAGGCACAGCACGCCGCCACGGTGGGCATCCTCTCCGTGGTGGTGCACTTTGGCGCCATCTTCGGCGCGGTGGTGGGCGGTTTCGTTCTGCAGACCTGGGGGCCGCGCGCAAGCATCGTCGCCATGGCGGCGGGCGATTTCTTCCAGATGGGCGTGTGCCTGTATCTGATCCGCAGCGGCAAGATCGTGCCCGTCAACTCGGGAGAGCATGCGCAAGCTTCTGCCGACGAGCCGACTCGCACAAGTTGGCGTGATCGCCTGCCGATCCTGCGCCTGGCATTGGTGATGCTGGTGTTCGACTTCAGCGCGTACCTGATTCGTTCGTTTTTTGCCGTGTACTGGCAGCAGGTATCGGGCAGCGGCAGCGAGTTTGTTTCAGGCTTGGTCTTTGCCATACCGGGAGCGATGGCGATCATGGCGCTGCGCTTGCATGCCCGCATCCGGGCACGCGGCGGTCGGCTGCCCGACCATACGCTGGGCAATTTGCTGCTCGGCGCCGCCGGTTTGCTGCTGCAGGCTGCGCCCGACGCTGCGCTGATCGTTCTGGGTCGCGTCCTTTATGGCTGGGCGCTGTTCCAGATCATCGTCAAGCTCGATGTGAGGCTGTTCCGGCTTTCTACGCCGCAGCGCTATGCGCACGACTACAGCATCACCAATTTCTTCCAGAACCTGGGTGTGCTGCTGTCTTCGTTTGCGGCAGGGGCCATCGTCAACCGCTACGGATTGCACGTGCCGTTCCTGCTGGCGGCCGGGGGCTTTGTACTGACAGCGCTGCTAGATCGCCTGATCCTGAACGTGCCGAGTGCCACGCGTGCGACCGAAGCAGGCAGGGCAGGCGAACCCGCCAACCTGGAGGCGGCCGCCCATGCCAATTGATATGCATGCCATTCATCGGCGCGCCGACGCCAGCCGTGCACCGCACACGGATGCCGGCGGCTACACCTTCCATCTGCTGCGCATTCCAGAAGACATACCGACGCTGCACCGGTGGTTCCTGCCGGAGCGTGCATCGTTCTGGTTGATGCGCGACAAGACCGAAGCCGAGATCGGCCAGATCTATCAAGAGCTGATGGACTCCGGGCATGCCACTGCCTACCTCGTCTGGAAAGCAGGGCGCCCCGTCTTCCTGGCCGAGTGCTACGACCCAGCGCACGACCGCATCCGCGCGTTCTACGACGTGCAGGCCGGCGATTTGGGTATGCACATCTTCATTGGGCCCTCCGATGTGCGCGTGCCGGGTTATACGCGTACGGTGTTCTTCGCGTTGATGCGTTTCATGTTCGAACACCTGGGGGCCGCGCGCATCGTGGTTGAGCCCGACGCCAACAACGAACGTATTCACGCCATCAACCGCGCCGCCGGTTTCGTCTACGACCGCAACGTCGCCTTTACCGAAAAGATCGCCAGCCTCGCTTTCTGCACCCGGCGGGATTTTGAACGGGCTACCGCCCTTACCGCAGCCACCGCTTCACAAGCCAAAGGATTCGCCATGAATGTGACGCTTCAGAACCAGCTTTCCCAGCACCCGGCCCAGGCCGCGGCTCATCTCACGCCAGAAGTCTGGGCGCAGGCCAATCGGCTGCTGCTGCGCAAGGCAATTGCCGAGTATGCGCACGAGATCATCCTCGAACCCGAACACGTGAAAGATGCGGCCAACGGCTTCGCGCTCTGTCAAGTCTTTTCCGACGACGGCAAGGTCTGCTACCAGTTCGAAGCCCAGCGATTGGCACTGCGCCACTGGTTCATCCAGTCGCAGTCAATCCGCCGCCTTGTCGATGGCGTTGAGCAACCGCTTGATGCATTGCAATTCATCATCGAATGTCGCCAGCGCCTCGGTATCCGCGACGACCTGCTGCCCATCTACCTTGACGAAATCAGCAGCACGCTGTTCGGCAGCGCCTACAAGCGCATGAAGGCGGACGCGCCAAGCAGTGCCCAATTGGCCGACGCCACCGACTTCCAGACCATCGAGGTCGCAATGATGGAAGGGCACCCGGGCTTTGTCGCCAACAACGGACGCCTCGGCTTCAACGCCGTCGACTACCAGGCCTATGCGCCGGAAGCCGGCTCCGACATCCGCGTGATCTGGCTGGCCGTGCACAAGGACCACGCCACACCGTCGACGCTGTCCACGCTTGACTATGCGCAGCTGCTGGCCGAAGAGCTGGGGCAGGACACGGTGGACGAGTTCACCCGCCAGGTGGCCGCCAAGGGCGTCGACCCGGCTGACTACCACTTCATGCCCGCGCACCCGTGGCAGTGGTTCAACAAGCTTTCCATTGCATTCGCCGGCTACGTGGCGCAGCGCAAGATCATCTGCCTCGACTACAGCGCGGATCACTACATCGCTCAGCAATCCATCCGCACGTTCTTCAACACGAGCGATCGCACCAAGCGCTATGTGAAAACCTCGCTGTCGATCCTGAACATGGGGTTCATGCGCGGGCTGTCGCCGTATTACATGTCGGGTACGCCCGCCATCAACGAGTTCATCAAGGAGCTGGTGTCGGGCGATGCCTTCCTGCGCGAGAACGGCTTCACGATCCTGCAGGAAGTGGCGGCCATCGGCTTCCGTAACTTCTATTACGAGGCGGCGATTCCAGCAGATACACCGTACAAGAAGATGTTCTCTGCGCTGTGGCGCGAGAACCCGCTGCAACTGCTGCAACCGGGGGAACGCCTGATGACGATGGCCGCATTGCTGCATGTCGACAAGGACGGCGTTGCGCTGATGCCGGAGTTGATCCGGCGTTCTGGCCTGCCGGCACTGGCCTGGGTGCGCCGATACCTGCAGGCGTATCTCACGCCGCTGCTGCATTGCTTCTACGCACACGACTTGAGCTTCATGCCGCATGGCGAAAACCTCATCCTGGTGATGGACAACCACGTGCCCGTGCGCGCCATCATGAAAGACATTGCCGAGGAATCCGCCATCCTGGAAATCAAGGCACGCGAATGGCTGCCCGAGCGGGTGCAACGCCTGGCCGTGGAGGTGCCGGACAACTTCAAACTGCTCGGCATCTTCATTGACGTGTTCGACGGTGTGTTGCGTCACATCAACCACGTGCTCGTGGAAAACGGCTGCTGCAAAGAAGACGGGTTCTGGGGTGCGGTCGCGGATTGCGTGTACGACTACCAGGACGCGCATCCGGAACGCGCCGCCAAGTACGCCCACTACGACATGTTCGTCCCCGAGTTCCTGCATTCGTGCCTGAACCGCCTGCAACTGGGCAACAACGTGCAGATGGTGAATCTGGCGGACCCGGCATCGAGCCTCAAGATGGCCGGCAACCTGGTCAACCCGATCGCCAAGTTCCGCCGCGCGGCGCGGGGGCCTTCCGTGGCGGCCGAAGCAGCGGAAGCGGCTGCATGACGGACGGCATGCGCGCCTTCGTTGAAGACGCCAGCGGGCCGGGCTTCGCCGCGGCGGTAGCCTGGCGGCCATCGCCTGCGCCGGATCTCGCTCGCGTATGGGCAGCGACGCAGCGCGTCCTGCCCAGCCTGCGGGGCGAGCAAGGTGGCGCGGCACCGGCGGGCGCTTTGCGACTCGGAGACGACGATGCATTGCGCGCGCTGTGCGACCACTGGGCGCGCGTGCATCCGGAGGCCGGCGCCCATTACCTCGCCTTGCGGTGCTGGGGACTGGCGATTTGGCAGCCCATCTATCTTTGCGTGATTGCAGTCCATCTGGATGCGCCTGTGCCCAGGCTGTCAGGTCTTGCACAGCCGGTGAAGAACGGTTTTCCGAGCGGCCTGTACTTGCCTGCACAGGTGCCGGTCGAGGGGACGTTCGCTGCGCGAAGGGAAGTCGCCGCCACTGAACTGCGCGCGTTCTGCGCGGCGATGCGTCGTGCGCTGAAACCAATGGTCTCGTTACACGATCGCGCTGCCGACCGCCTGCAAGCCGAATGTGTGCTTGGCGCCCTCATGGCCGTGCGTCCGCATGCGCAGCTGTCCGATGCGGGCCTGGTAGCAGCAGGGGAGGAGTGGCTCGCGCATCTTGGCATCTCCGGTGGTTGCGGCTTCTTTGCCTACCGCGCCCGAGACGGCACGCGCGCGCTTGCTCTCGACCGCAAGGTCTGCTGCCACCATTTCCGCCGTCACGACGGAGAGAAGTGCAGCACGTGTCCGAAGCTCTCGCTGGACGCCCGCATCGCCCGCTTGGTGGCGGAAGCGGGCTGAACGTCCCCGCGCGAGCACATTCCCCCGATACCTGATGGGGCGGACGTGGTTTGGCCCCGCGTCAAACCGCCCGCCACGCCGTGTTGGAGATTCTCCGATGACTGATGTCGGACGCCTGGCGCACGTGATGCCAGCGCATACCCAATTACCCGTCGCCGCGTATTTCGACGAAGCCTTGTTCGAGTGCGAACTCGAAACCATCTTCAAGCATTCCGCCTGCTATGTCGGCAACGAAAAAGCCGTACCCGAATCCGGCGATTGGCGCCGCCTCCCACAGGAAGGCGGCGGCCGCGTGCTGGTTCGCAACGCCGGCGGCGTGGAGTTGATGTCCAACGTCTGCCGGCACCGGCAGGCGCTGATTCTTGGCGGTGAAACGGGCAATGTGCGCGGCCCCGCCAATGCCACCGGCAACTTGCGCACCGCCGGCGGCAATATCGTCTGCCCCTTGCACCGCTGGACCTATACCGACCGCGGCGAGCTGATCGGTGCCCCGCAGTTCCCCAGCAAGCCATGCAAGAACCTGCAGCGCTTTGAACTGCGCAACTGCCATGGCTTGCTGTTCGAAGGCCCCCGCGATCCGGCACGCGACATGGCGCCGCTGTTCGCGCGTCCCGAGTTCGACTTCGGCGACTACGTGCTCGACCACGTGGAAGTCCATCAGTGCAACTACAACTGGAAGACCTTCATCGAGGTTTATCTGGAGGATTACCACGTCGCGCCGTTTCATCCGGGGCTTGGCCACTTCGTCACATGCGACAACCTGGAATGGGAATTCGCCGACTGGTACAGCATGCAGCGTGTCGGCATTCACCAGGCACTCAGTCAGCCGGGCTCGGATGTCTACGGCGCATGGCACGATCGTCTGCTGGACTATCGACGGGGTGCGTCGCCGGACTTTGGCGCGGTCTGGGTCACGTATTTCCCCACGCATATGATCGAGCTGTATCCGCATGTGCTGGTGCTCTCCACGCTGTATCCGAAAGGGCCGCAAAACACGGTCAACGTGGTCGAGTTCTACTACCCGCAAGAGATCGCTGCGTTCGAGCGTGAATTCGTCGAAGCGCAGCGCGCCGCCTACATGGAAACCTGCATCGAGGACGACGAAATTGGCGAGCGCATGGATGCTGGCCGTCGGGCCCTGATGGAGCGCGGCGTGTCGGAAACGGGGCCGTATCAGTCGCCGCTCGAAGACGGCATGCAGCACTTCCACGCGTGGTACCGGCGCGTGATGGGCACATTACCCATCGCCGATGTGTAACGGAGAGCGACTGCTTCAGATCAAGGCGAAAGGGGAGGGCGGCGTTACAATTCGCCGCTTCCTCCCAGGGTGTTTCATGCCACGCGGCCTCGTTCTCGCCACGCCTCAACTCACGTCGGACGGCACACCGTTCTCGGCGCAATACGACGACGTCTATCACAGCTCCGAGGGCGGTCTGGCGCAGGCACATCACGTTTTTCTGGGCGGCAACCGCTTGCCGGCTGCGTGGCAGGGCAAGCACACTTTCACCATCGTTGAAACCGGCTTCGGTCAGGGCCTCAATTTTCTGGCCACGTGGGCTGCATGGCGTGACGATCGGCAGCGTTGTGCGCGGCTCGATTTCGTCTCGATCGAGAAGCATCCGTTCGATCGCGCTGGCTTGTCGATTGTGCATCCGAAGGGCGGCGCGCTGGCCCCGCTGGCCGAGACGCTCCGTCAATCATGGCCGGTGCCTGTGCCCGGTGTGCATCGCCTGGTGTTCGACGACGGCCGCGTCACCCTCACGCTGCTGTTCGGTGATGCGTTGGAGACGCTGCCGCAACTCTCGTGCGCCGCCGACGCGTTCTATCTCGACGGATTCTCTCCCGCCAAGAACCCTGACCTGTGGCAGCCGCGCGTGTTCAAGCAGCTCGCGCGGGTCGCTCGCGCCGGCGCCACATTGGCTACATACACGGCCGCAGGATTCGTGCGACGCGGCTTGCAGGAGGCCGGCTTCGAGGTGCAGAAGGCGCCTGGTTTCGGTTCCAAACGCGACATGACCGTCGCGCAATTCCCAACCCATTGGCGCACAAGGCGCGGGCCGGCTGAAGCGCCCGCCTGGAGCCAGCATCACGCCATCGTGCTTGGCGCCGGGCTTGCGGGCTGCTCTGTTGCCGAACGGCTCGCATCGCGCGGCTGGCGCATCACGCTCATCGACGAAAGCGATGGCCCCGCGCGCGGCACGTCGGCGCATCGCGCAGCGGCCATGCACCCGCATGTGTCCATCGACGACAGCGTGCTCTCGCGCCTCTCGCGCGTCGGCAACTTGCTCGCTCGCCGCCATTGGGATGCACTCGATCGCGCCGGCTTCGCCACAGGTTTCCAACCCACCGGTGTGCTCCAACTCGCCGAACACGCCGACGACGCCGTCGAGCAGCAACGCATCGTGCAAGCACTCGGCTATCCGGCCGATTACATCGATTGGCTCAATGTGGACGAAGCCGCCCGGCGTGTCGGTGCCGGCGTGCCGCAGGGCGGCTGGTGGTTTGCGCAAGCCGGCTGGGTCGCGCCCCCCGATGTTTGCCGCGCCAATCTGGCCGCTGCTGGCGCCGCAGTCGATGCGCGTTGGAATACGCGCGTCGAATCGCTGCGCCAACATGGCGATCAATGGCATGCGCTGGATTCCCAAGGCGAGGTGATCGCGAGCGCGCCGGTCGTCGTTCTCGCCAACAGTCTTGGTGCCGCACGCCTGGCTCCGCTCACATCTGCGTCGCTCAAGCCAGTGCGCGGTCAACTTACCGATGTGCCCCTGAGCAGTTTGGACGCCGGTGCGGCGTGGCCGAAGGCCGTCGTCTGCGGCGATGGCTACTTGCTGCCCGCCGAATCGGGTGCGGAGACGGTGCGTACAGGCTCGTCGTTCCAGCCGGGTGAATCCGATCTGGCCGAGCGCATTGCCGATCACGCGGCCAATCTCGGGCGGCTGGCCCGGTTGCAGCCACAGCAATCGGGCGCGCTGGCGACGCTCAATCCCTCAGCACTGCATGGTTATGTTGGTGTGCGGTGCGTCTCCGCAAATCGGTTGCCGTTGATCGGCCCACTGGTGGATGAGGCGGCGGCCATGGCGTCCGGCTTTCGTTTGCGCGGTCCGCATGCACAACTGCCTCGCCTCGCCGGGCTGTATGCGGCGCTTGCGTATGGCTCGCGCGGGCTCACATGGTCGGTGCTGGGGGCGGAGCTGCTCGCGGCCCAGATCGACGGTGGTCCGCTGCCGCTTGAATCCGATCTGGCCGCGGCACTTGATCCTGGCCGCTTCACCCTGCGGGCATTGCAGCATCGACGCGCGCAGGAGCAGGGCGCCGCACCCGCGGAAAACGAAATCGCGGGACCGCTGGATTAACGCGCCGTTTGAAGGGTTTTCCAAGCGTTCTGACCCAAAAAAGCAGGGCCGCCGAACGTTCCATGCCATAATATGCGTTTTGCGTTTGCCAGCCTGAACGCGCCCGTTGTGCCGCGCATCGTGCATTGAAGCGGCCCTCGCGCCGCATTCCTGCAAGCCCGGCAAGACCAAGAACTTTGAACCACGGCTGCTGCTGGCGCTGCGCCGTTCGACGCAACCATTTTCTGAATCTGGAATTACGACCATGTCGACTATCGAAAACCTCGGCAAGCTTGATCGCAAAGTGACCCTGGCTGTCCCGAAGGCCGAAGTGGAGCAAGAGAAGCAAAGCCGTCTGGCGCGTCTGTCCAAGACCGTCAAGATGTCCGGCTTCCGCCCGGGCAAGGTCCCGATGAAGATGGTCGAGAAGCAATACGGCCAGCAAGTCGAATTCGAAGTTCGCTACGACAAGGCTGCCCGTCAGTTCTTCGACATCACGAATGAGCAAGGCGTGAAGGTTGCCGGCCAACCGCGCTTCGAGCTGAAGACCGAAGGCGTGGCCGATGATCAAGTCGCGTTCGATGCCACCTTCGAGGTGTATCCGGAAGTCAAGCTCGGCGATCTGGCTGGCGCGGAACTGACCCGCACCAAGACCGAAATCACCGATGCCGAGATCGACAAGACCCTCGACATCCTGCGCAAGCAACGCGTGCACTATCACCCGCGCGGCGAAGCCGGCGAGCATGGCGACGGCGGTGCGGCTGTTGCCCAAGACGGCGATCGCGTGACGGTCGATTTCGTCGGCACGATCGATGGCGTGGAATTCGCTGGTGGCAAGGCTGAAGGTTTCAGCTTTGTGCTGGGCGAAGGCCGCATGCTGCCTGAGTTCGAACAAGCCACGCTGGGCCTGAAGCAAGGCGAGTCCAAGAAGTTCCCGCTGGCGTTCCCCGAGGATTACCACGGCAAGGACGTTGCCGGTAAGACGGCTGAATTCACCGTCACGCTCAAGCAAGTCGAGTGGGCACACCTGCCGGAAGTCAACGAAGCCTTTGCGCAATCGCTGGGCATCGCCGACGGCAACCTCGACAAGATGCGCGCCGACATCCGCGAAAACCTCGAGCGTGAAGTCAAGCGTCGCACGCACGCTCTGCTCAAGGACCAAGTCATGGAAGCGCTGCTGAAAGTGGCAGAGCTGGACGTGCCGAAGTCGCTGGTCGAGCAAGACCAAGAGCGTCTGGTCGAAATGGCCCGTCGCGACCTCGAGTCGCGCGGCATGCCGAACGCCAAGAACATGCCGATCCCCGCCGAGATGTTCACGCAGCAAGCTGAGCGTCGCGTGAAGCTTGGCCTGGTGCTGGCCGAAGTCGTGAAGGCCAACGGCCTGGAAGCCAAGCCCGAGCAGATCAAGGCCGAGATCGAAGAGTTCGCAAAGAGCTACGAAGATCCGAAGGAAGTCATCCGCTGGTACTACGGTGACCAACAGCGCTTGGCTGAGATGGAAGCCTACGTGCTCGAAAACAACGTGGTAAATTTTGTGTGCGACAAGGCCAAGGTCACTGACAAGGCTGTGTCGTTCGAAGAGCTGACCGCCACTCCGGCGCAAGGCTGATTCGATCGATAGAGTTTCCGAAATAAGCACCGGAGAACCGCATGATCCGCAATGAACTGATCGACCAACTTGCTCGCACCCAGGCCTCCGCGCTCGAAACGCAGGGGCTCGGTCTGGTGCCGATGGTGGTCGAGCAGTCTGGCCGCGGCGAGCGCGCCTACGACATCTACTCGCGCCTGCTCAAGGAACGAGTGATTTTCATGGTGGGCGAGGTCAACGACCAGACTGCCAACCTCGTGGTGGCACAGTTGCTGTTCCTGGAAAGTGAGAATCCGGACAAGGACATCTCGCTCTACATCAATTCGCCGGGCGGTTCAGTGTCGTCCGGTCTGGCGATGTACGACACGATGCAGTTCATTAAGCCGGACGTGTCCACGCTGTGCATGGGCATGGCGGCTAGCATGGGCGCGTTCCTGCTGGCAGCTGGTGCGAAGGGCAAGCGTCTCGCCTTGCCGAACTCGCGCATCATGATTCACCAGCCGCTGGGTGGTGCACGCGGCCAAGCCTCGGACATCGAGATTCAGGCCCGCGAGATTCTGTACCTGCGTGAGCGCCTGAACACTGTGCTTTCGGAAGCGACCGGTCAGCCAGTCGACAAGATCGCCCGCGATACGGACCGCGACAACTTCATGAGCAGCGAGCAGGCCAAGGAATACGGCCTGATCGATCAGGTCATCGCCAAGCGCTGAAGTGTCGAAGTCATGCGTCGATGTGCGCGGTAGGCGGGGTTGCCGGTGCGTTCTACGGCACACCGGTTAACCGCACTAAACATGTCAAGCGGTGTCAAAAACGAGGCCTCGCGCCTCGTTTTTGCTTTGAACAACACCTGCGGATCGTCGCCAGATAATTTGGCGTATGATGCTGCCAAGAACTACTGGTAATCGTTATGGCGGACAAGAAAGGCTCGACTGGCGAAAAGCTGCTGTACTGCTCGTTTTGCGGCAAGAGCCAGCATGAGGTCAAGAAACTGATTGCCGGCCCCTCGGTCTTCATCTGCGATGAATGTATCGACCTGTGCAACGAGATCATCCGGGACGAAGCTGCCATCTCCGAAAAAGAGGGTGGTCTGGCGGTCAAGTCCGATCTGCCCACACCGCATGAAATTCGCCAGAGCCTGGACCAATATGTGATCGGTCAGGAGCAGGCCAAGAAGATCTTGGCTGTGGCGGTGTACAACCATTACAAGCGTTTGAAGCACCTCGGCAAGAAGGACGATGTCGAGCTGTCCAAGAGCAACATCCTGCTCATCGGGCCGACTGGCTCGGGCAAGACCCTGCTCGCTCAAACGCTGGCGCGTCTGTTGAACGTGCCGTTCGTCATCGCCGACGCCACTACGCTGACCGAAGCCGGTTACGTGGGCGAGGATGTCGAAAACATCATCCAAAAGCTGCTGCAGAATTGCAATTACGAGGTGGACAAGGCCCAGCGCGGCATCGTCTACATCGACGAGATCGACAAGATTTCGCGCAAGTCTGACAACCCTTCCATCACCCGGGACGTTTCTGGGGAAGGCGTCCAGCAAGCTCTGCTGAAGCTGGTCGAAGGAACGATGGCGTCGGTGCCTCCGCAAGGTGGTCGCAAGCATCCGAACCAGGACTTTCTGCAGGTGGATACGACCAACATCCTGTTCATCTGCGGCGGCGCGTTCGATGGTCTGGAAAAGATCATCATGCAGCGCTCTGACAAGACCGGTATTGGTTTTGGTGCAGAGGTGCAGAGCAAGGAAGAGCGCGACGTCAGCGAAGTGCTGCCGCAAGTCGAGCCGGAAGACCTCATCAAGTTCGGTCTGATTCCCGAATTGATCGGCCGTCTGCCCGTGGTGGCGACGCTGGCCAAGCTCGACGAGGCTGCCTTGATGGAAATCCTGGTCGAGCCCAAGAATGCAATCGTCAAGCAGTACCAGAAGCTGCTGGCAATGGAAGGGGTGGAGCTGGAAATTCGTCCGAGCGCGCTGACGGCAATCGCCCGCAAGGCGATCAAGCGCAAGACGGGGGCGCGCGGTTTGCGTTCCATTGTCGAGCACGCTTTGATGGATGTGATGTATGACCTCCCCAACCACAAGGGTGTGCAAAAGGTGGTGATCGATGAAAGTACGATCTCCGACGAAGGCAAGCCCTTGCTGATTTACGAAGAGCAACCCAAGGTTGCAGGTTCCAACTGACGCGAATGCCCGGCCGGGATGCGCCGTATGCGTCCCATGCAGGAAGCCGTTCGCTCGCGAGCGGCTTTTTTTGCTTCGGGAAACCGGGTCGGCATGCGACTTGCAGCAGCGGTCTTGTAAAACCGTCGCTGTGCCCAATTTAGCCCTTACATGACTTTCTGGGGAAAATAATGTCCGGAACCCAACTTTTACCCGCTGAGCAGATTCGCCTGCCGCTGTTGCCGCTGCGTGACGTGGTGGTGTTTCCGCACATGGTGATTCCGCTGTTCGTGGGGCGCCCCAAATCCATCAAGGCGCTGGAAGCTGCGATGGAGGCGGGCAAGAGCATCATGCTCGTGGCGCAAAAGACCGCCGCCAAGGACGAGCCGACCGACAAGGATCTGTATGATGTCGGCTGTATCGCCAACATTCTGCAGATGCTGAAGCTGCCGGACGGCACCGTGAAGGTGCTGGTCGAGGGCACGCAGCGCGCCAATATCCTGTCCGTCACCGACGACGAATCGCACTTCTTCTGCGAAGCCGTGCCCGTCGGCCCGGAACCTACAGAATCGGCTGAGACCGAGGCGCTGCGTCGCGCCATCGTGTCGCAGTTCGATCAGTACGTGAAGCTGAACAAGAAGATCCCGCCCGAGATCCTGACTTCGCTGTCGGGCATCGATGAGCCGGGTCGCCTGGCCGACACCATCGCCGCGCATCTGCCGATCAAGCTCGAGCAGAAGCAGAAGATTCTCGAGATGTTCAACGTGACCGAACGTCTTGAGAGCCTGCTGTCGCAACTCGAGGGCGAGATTGACATCCTGCAGGTCGAAAAGCGCATCCGCGGCCGCGTCAAGCGCCAGATGGAGAAGAGCCAGCGCGAGTACTACCTGAACGAGCAGGTCAAGGCCATCCAGAAGGAACTGGGCGAAGGCGAAGAAGGCGCTGATCTCGAAGAGCTGGACAAGAAGATCAAGGCCGCCCGCATGCCGAAGGAGGCCAAGAAGAAGGCCGAGTCCGAGTTCAAGAAGCTCAAGCTGATGTCGCCGATGTCGGCCGAGGCAACGGTCGTGCGCAACTACATCGACACGTTGGTCGGTCTGCCGTGGCGCAAGAAGAGCAAGGTCAACAACGACCTGTCGAATGCCGAGCAGGTGCTGGATCAAGATCACTACGGTCTGGAGAAGGTCAAGGAACGCATCCTTGAGTACCTCGCAGTGCAACAGCGCGTCGACAAGCTGAAGGCGCCGATCCTCTGCCTCGTGGGACCGCCGGGTGTCGGTAAGACCTCGCTCGGGCAGTCGGTTGCGCGTGCAACGAACCGCAAGTTCGTGCGCATGGCGCTGGGTGGCGTGCGTGACGAGGCCGAGATTCGCGGTCACCGCCGTACGTACATTGGGTCGATGCCGGGCAAGATCCTGCAGAGCCTGACGAAGGTTGGCGTGCGCAACCCGCTGTTCCTGCTCGACGAAATCGACAAGATGGGTGCGGATTTCCGCGGCGACCCGTCGTCTGCCCTGCTCGAAGTGCTGGACCCGGAACAGAACCACACGTTCCAGGACCACTACATCGAGGTGGACTTCGACTTGTCGGACGTGATGTTCGTGGCGACGTCGAACTCGTTGAACATTCCGGCGCCGTTGCTGGACCGGATGGAAGTGATTCGCCTGTCGGGCTACACGGAAGACGAAAAGGTCAACATCGCCCGCCGCTACTTGCTGCCCAAGCAGATCAAGAACAATGGTCTGAAGGAAGGCGAAATCGAGGTGACCGAAGCCGCGCTGCGCGACATCATCCGTTACTACACGCGGGAAGCCGGCGTGCGTTCGCTGGAGCGTGAGGTCTCGAAGATCTGCCGCAAGGTCGTCAAGCAGCTGCTGCTGAAGAAGGAAGCCAGTACGTCCGTGAAGGTCGATTCAGACAATCTGGACAAATTCCTTGGCGTGCGTCGCTTCGATTTCGGTCTGGCCGGCAAGGAAGACCAGGTTGGCCAAGTGACCGGTTTGGCATGGACCGAAGTGGGCGGCGATCTGCTGACCATCGAAGCCGCGCTGATGCCGGGCAAGGGCAACATCACCCGCACGGGTTCGCTGGGCGACGTGATGAAGGAGTCGGTTGAGGCTGCGCGCTCGGTGGTACGTTCGCGATCCGCTCGGCTGGGTATCAAGGATGAGATGTTCGAGAAGCGCGACATCCACATCCACGTGCCCGAAGGTGCGACGCCCAAGGACGGCCCGTCGGCAGGTATTGCGATGACGACGGCGCTGGTGTCGGTGCTGACCGGTATTCCGGTGCGTGCTGATGTGGCGATGACCGGCGAAATCACCCTGCGCGGCGAGGTGCTGCCAATTGGCGGTTTGAAGGAAAAGCTGCTGGCTGCTCACCGCGGCGGCATCAAGCTGGCGCTGATTCCGGAAGAGAACGTCAAGGACTTGGCGGACATTCCGGACAACGTGAAGAACAGCATCGAGATTCAGCCGGTGCGCTGGATCGACAAGGTGCTGGAACTCGCGCTGGTGCGCAAGCCGGAGCCGCTGCCGGAAGAAGAAGCCAAGCCGGCACCCGCCAAGGGCGACGACGGCAAGTCGCAGGAAATGGTGCATCACTGACACCTTAGCCTGTCAAAGTTGAGCAAGGGCCCGACATGTTCGGGCCCTTTTTCTTTGCGCAGGCTGCGACGTGTGGCGCACCGTTCTTCGCCTTGACACGTCGATTGGCGGCCACTTTAATGAATCCACACTAGCGGGTGTTCGGGGAGGTGGCGCGATGAACAAAACAGATCTCATCGACCATGTGGCGGCGCAAACTGACATGTCAAAAGCCGCGGCGGGGCGCGCCATTGACGCGCTGATCGACGGTATCAAGGATGCGTTGTGCGACGGTGGGTCAGTCACGCTGGTCGGCTTCGGTACGTTCCTGGTCGGCAAGCGATCTTCGCGTAATGGACGCAATCCACGTACGGGCGCGGCCATCACGATCGAAGGCGGTAAAGTTGCGAAATTCAAACCTGGCAAAGCTCTAAAAGATGCGCTAAACTAGCGGGCTTTGGTGCTCGTGGGTGACAACACGGGCGCCGGACAGTCCGGCTCACGCCGGCAGTACGAACGGGTGCTTAGCTCAGTTGGTAGAGCAGCGCCCTTACAAGGCGCGGGTCGGGAGTTCGAGCCTCTCAGCACCCACCATCGTTCGTATTGCCGCTCTTGCGTCGGGTGGTCCGACCCAATCTGGAGCGGTAGTTCAGTCGGTTAGAATACCGGCCTGTCACGCCGGGGGTCGCGGGTTCGAGTCCCGTCCGCTCCGCCAAAATCCTGTACAAAGGCCCGATTCGTTCGGGCCTTTGTCTTTTCAGCGGTGAATGCGTTGCAGGTCATGCTTGCACGCCGTGCCGCGATTGTCCGGAATGTCGGCGGCACCTGATAGAATCGCCGGATTTTCCATCTTCCATTCACCTCCGGTCCAGCATGCTTGATTTCGTACGTACGCATCGGCGCTTGATGTTTCTGGTGCTGCTGATTCTGGTGTTCCCGTCGTTCGTGTTCTTCGGTGTGCAGAGTTATTCGAGCTTCATGGACAGCTCGCATGACGCCGCCAAGGTCGACGGCAAGGTCATCTCCACCAACGAAGTCGACGCGCGCGTGCGCGAGCAGACAGAGCGTCTGCGCCAGATGCTTGGAGCGCAATATGATCCGCGCCAGTTCGAAGGTCCGCAGATGCGCCGCGATGTGCTCGACGGCATCATCCAGCAACGCGTGTTGGCAAATGAGGTCGTGCATGCGAACCTGACCATCTCGAACGAGAAGATTCGCGACACGATCCTGCAGATTCCGGCCGTGGCAGCGCTGCGCAAGCCGGATGGCTCCTTCGACCAGGAAGCCTACGTGCGACTGCTTGCAGCGCAGAACATGACGCCCGAGCAGTTGGAAGGCAACCTGCGTTTTGAGCTGTCGCAGCAACAGATTCCGCAATCGATCGTCTCGTCGGCGTTCGTGCCGAAGTCGCTGGTGGACCGCCTCATCCAGGTACGCGATCAGCAACGTGAAGTTCAGGCGCTGCTGTTTAAGCCGGCCGACTACGCTGCGAAAGTCAACGTGGATGACAAGGCCATCCAGGCTTACTACGACGCGCACCAGCAGGAATTCTCTGTGCCGGAGCAAGTCAAGGCCGAGTATGTCGTGTTCTCGGGCGAAGACATGATGAAGCAGATTCCGGTCACGCCTGAGCAGATCAAGGAGTACTACGATCAGAACGCCGCGCGCTTCAAGACGCAGGAAGAACGCCGCGCCGCTCACATCCTGATCAAGCTGCCGGACAACGCCAAACCCGCCGACAAGGAAGCCGCCAAGAAGAAGGCTGAAGAATTGCTTGCCGAGGTGCGCAAGAACCCCGCGAGCTTTGCCGAGCTGGCCAAGAAGTACTCGGGCGATCCGGGTTCGGCCGCGCAGGGCGGCGAGTTGGGCTTCCTGGGCAAGGGCGCGACCGTGCCGCCGTTCGAGAGCGCGCTGTTTGCCCTCAAGCAGCCGGGCGACATCAGTGACGTGGTCCAAAGCGATTTCGGTTTCCACATCATCAAGCTGGAAGAAGTGAAGGGCGGTGGCGTGCAGCCGTTGGAGGCCGTCAAGCCGGAGCTTGAACGCGAACTGCGTACGCAACTCGCCAACAAGAAGTATTCGGAGCTGGCTGACGCGTTCTCCAACACGGTGGAAGACCAGTCCGACAGCCTGAAGCCGGTCGCAGACAAGCTCAAGCTGCAGATTCAGACGGCCGACAACGTGACCCGCACGCCGAGCCCGGCGCAGTCCGGCAGCCCGATCGGCAATGACAAGGTGCTCAAGGCGCTGTTTGCTGACGACGTGATCAAGAACCACCGCAATACGGCTGCCATCCAGGTGGGGCCGACCACGCTGGTTGCGGCGCGTGCGGCGGAGTATCGTCCGGCCACGGTCAAGAAGCTGGCCGACGTGCGTGAGCAGGTCAAGGCCAAGGTGATCGCCGAGCAAGCGGCTGCGCTGGCCAAGAAGGCTGGCGAAGAGAAACTGGCCGCAGTGAAGCAGAGCAACAGCGCCGATGGCTTCAGCGCAGCACAGACGGTCTCGCGCCAGCAGGCACAGGGCACATCGCCCGCTGCACTGACGGCAATCTTGCGTGCTGATGCGACCAAGCTTCCGGTCACCATCGGCGTGGACCTCGGTGCCCAGGGCTACGCGCTGTATCGCATCAACAAGGTGCTGCCGCCAGCCAATGTGGATGAGGCGCGCCGTGCCGCCGATGCGCAGCAACTGGCTCAGGCCGCTGGCCAGACCGAGTTCAACGCTTACTACGAAGCACTGAAGGCGCGCTCGAAGGTGAAGATCAACAGCAGCGTGATTGACGCCAGCAAACCTGCCAATACGGCAGAGGACTGATACGGCGCGCTGCAGGTAGCCTGACGAAAAAGCCCCCTCTATAACGAGGGGGCTTTTTCTTTGCGTACTTTTTTGAGGGGGGGCTAGTCCAGTGACTTGCCGATGCGTGCGAGGCGCGGCATATACAAGTGGTCCGGATCGAACGACAGTGCCATGTGGGAAGCGCGGGCGATCAGGTTCTTGCGCGGTACGAGGCCGAAGTAGCGGGAGTCTCGGCTGTTGTCGCGGTTGTCGCCCAGCATGAGGTAGTGGTCTTGAGGGACGGTGATGGGGCCGAAGCTGCGCAACGCTTGCACTTCCGGCAAGACCATCACGGTGTGCTCGCGGCCGGGCAGCGCTTCGGACCAGAGTTCGTGTGGCAGCGTCGCTGTCGCTTGGGGCAACGCTCCCGGTGCGACGTCCGGCAATGGGGTATAGGCGATGCGCTGGTGATTGATGTAGAGCGCTTCGCCGCGCATTTCAACGACATCGCCAGGTAGACCGATCAGCCGCTTGACGAGTTTCGTGCCATCTTCCGGCGAGGAAAAGACAACGACATCACCACGTCGAGGTTCGCTGCCGCGCTTGAGCCAGATGGTGGTGGCCGGCACACGCACACCGTAAGCCAGCCGGTTCATCAAGATGTAGTCGCCCTCGATGAGGGTAGGGTTCATTGATCCGCTGGGCACGACTGACCAGTCGGCAATGCAGGCGCGGAAGGCAAAGAGCAACGACATGCCGACCAGGAACCGCTTGTTGTCGCGCGCTGCACGCAGCCCGTTTGCCAGAAGCTTCATGGTGTCCGCCTGTGTGAGATGTGGCCGCGCCCGACTTAAGAATCCGATGCGCTGATGGCGCAAGGCGGTGCGGCAGAACAGTCATCTTCCGACCCGGGCTTTGAGAAGAGGTTCCAGTTTGGGCCACACGCTATCGAGCATCGTCGGCTGCGCCGCGGCAATGGGGTGGATGCGGTCTTCCTGGAACCAGTCTGGCCGCTGCGCAACGCCTTCGAGCAGGAATGGCACCAGCGGCAGCTTGTACTGCTGCGCCAGCTTGCCGAACATGGCGAAGAAGCGCTCGCTGTAATCCGGGCCGTAGTTGGGCGGGATGCGCATGCCCACCAGCAGCACCTTCGCGCCTGCGGCTTGCGATGCTTCGATCATGGCCTTCATGTTGGCTTCGCTGGAAGCGAGCGAGAGGCCGCGCAGCGCATCGTTGCCACCCAGTTCTAGAATCACGACAGAGGGCTTTTCGCGTGCCAGCACGGCGGGCAGGCGTGAGCGCCCGCCGGCCGTGGTGTCGCCGCTGATGCTTGCATTGGCGACGCTATAATCGGGCTTCCGTTCTTTGAGGCGCTTGTCGAGCAACGCGACCCAGCCTGTGCCTTGCGCAAGGCCGTATCCCGCCGACAGGCTGTCACCCAGCACCACCACGCGATGCGATGCCGGCGCGCCTTGTGCTGCAGCCGTCTGCGCGAGTGGCAGCATGCCGAACACTGTGCAGCCAAGCGCTGCTACAAGTGACTTCACGCTGCGTCTTCTACTACCTACCAGTCCAATCATGTCGTCTTCCGCTACCTGGGTGATTGAAGTCGATTCGCTGCACAAGACTGTGCGCGATGCCACCGGTGAGTTGCCTATTCTGAGCGATGTTGCCTTCCGTGTGGAAAGGGGCGAGACACTGGCGATTGTTGGCGCTTCCGGCTCGGGCAAATCGACGCTGCTTGGGTTGCTCGCAGGCCTGGACTTGCCGACGTCGGGTTCGGTCAAGCTGCTGGGCAACGACCTGTTCAAGTTGGATGAGGATGGCCGTGCGGGCGTGCGCGGCAGTCACGTGGGCTTTGTCTTCCAATCCTTTCAGCTGCTGCCCCATCTGACGGCGCTTGAGAACGTGATGCTGCCGCTCGAGTTGCAGGGCGATATCAGCACCGCCGAGATGCGTCGTCGTGCCACGGTTCTGCTGGAGCGCGTCGGCCTGGGCGCGCGGCTGTCGCACTATCCGAAGACGCTGTCCGGTGGCGAGCAGCAGCGCGTGGCCCTGGCACGCGCGTTTGTGACCGAACCCGACATTCTCTTTGCCGACGAGCCGACCGGCAGTCTCGATACCGCCACGGGCGAGGCCGTTATTGCGTTGATGTTTGAACTCAACCGCAGTGCCGGCTCCACGCTGGTGCTGGTGACGCACGACCGCTCCGTTGCAGCGCGTTGCAGCCGCATTCTCACCATCGAAGCCGGGCACCTTGTCGGCGACGAGACCGTCACCGAACTCTGAACGTTTGCGTCAGAGTGCGGCTTTGGCGCGGCGGATCAGCGCCGCCGTCGAGGCATCATGCGCCACAGAGGCGGGCGCGCCTTCCAGCTCTGCCTGGATCGGCTTGGCGAGTTTCTTGCCGAGCTCCACGCCCCACTGATCGAACGAGTTGATGTTCCAGACCGCGCCCTGCACGAAGGTGCGGTGCTCGGCGCAGGCGATGAGCGCGCCGAATGACGCGGCGTCGAGCCGCTCCATCAGGATGGTCGTGCTTGGGCGATTGCCTTCGAACACCATATGCGGCACCAACGCTTCGTCGGTGATGCCGCCCGCGCGGACCTCATCGGCGGTGCGGCCGAGCAGGAGCGCCTCGCCCTGCGCGAAGCAATTGGCGAGCAGTTTGGCGTGGTGGCCGGGCAGGCTGCGCACTGGCTCGAGCGTGGTGATGAAATCCACCGGCACGATCTGCGAGCCTTGGTGGATCAGCTGGAAATACGCATGCTGCCCGTTGGTCCCAGCCGTGCCCCAGACGATGGGGCCGGTGTCGGTATCGATGGCTGCGCCGGTGCGCTGGACGGATTTGCCGTTGCTCTCCATCTCCAGCTGTTGCATGAAGTCCGTCAGCAGCTCCAGTGGCGCACAGTAAGGCACGGTACAGGCACTCGCCGCGTCGAAAAAGCCGCGATACCAGACCGACAACATCCCGAGAATCAGCGGCAAATTTTGGCGCGGCGCGGCCGTGGCGAAGTGGCGGTCCATCGCGCGTGCGCCGTCGAGCATCGCTTCAAATTGCTGCGGCCCGATCGCCAGCACGATCGACAGGCCCACTGCCGACCAGAGCGAGAACCGTCCGCCAACCCAATCCCAGAACGTGAACATGTTGTCCGGGTCGATGCCGAACTGGACGACAGCCTCGCGGTTGGTGGAGACGGCGACAAAGTGGTGCTTGAGCTGGTCTTCCCCCACACCATGCTCGACAAACCAGCGGCGCATGCTGTGCGCGTTGGCCATCGTCTCGAGCGTGGTGAACGTCTTCGAACAGACGATGGCGAGCGTGGTGTCCGGATTCAGATGGTCCAGCGTTTCGGCCAAGTCCGTGCCGTCGACGTTGGAGACAAAATGCACGCGCACCTGCGGCACGGCAAGGTGGTCGAGCGCGCGGCACACCATGCGCGGGCCGAGGTCCGAACCACCAATGCCGATGTTGACGATGTCCGTGATGCGCTGGCCGGAATGGCCCGTCCATGCGCCGCTATGCACGCGGTTTGCGAAGTCACGCATCTGCGCCCGAACGCGCAGCACTTCGGGCATGACGGGTTCGCCGTCGGCACGATAGTCGTCTTCCGCTTGTCCGCGCAGGGCCATGTGGAGGACGGAGCGGTGCTCGGTGTTGTTGATGCGGTCGCCGCGCAGCATGGCGTCGCGCAGCGTGAGCACGCCGGCCTCGTCGGCCAGTTGCAGCAGCAGGGCGAGCGTGTCGGAGGTGATGCGGTTTTTTGAGTAGTCGACCGTCAGGCCAGCCGCTTCCAGCGTGAAGGCGCGTACCCGTTCCTCGGCGTCCGGCGCAGCAAACCAGTCGCGCATATGTGTCGCGCGAATCGATTCAGCATGTTGCGTCAGGGACTGCCAGGCGGGTAGGGCTGTGGGCATACGGCGTGATGTGACGTGAGGTTGGTGCGGGAAAGCGAATGCGCAGTATAACGGCGCTGTATGACGGCTTTCTATCGGCGAACGTCCGACGCCAGCAGGGCGTTGAGCGCACGTCGTGCCGGCGCGCATAGCTCGCTTGCGTGCAAGCCGATGGGGCCGACGCCCGCTTGGACGAGATCGTCAGCGGCGCGACCGTGCAGCCACACGGCCGCGAGTGCGGCTTCGCGCGCACCCATGCCTTGCGCAAGCAATGCGCCGATCATGCCGGTCAACACATCGCCCGTACCACCAGTTGCGAGGCCGCCGTTGCCGGTTGGGTTGATGGCCGGCGAGAAGCCCGGCGCCGCGATGAGCGTGCCCGAGCCTTTGAGCACGACCACCGCACCTGTCCGATTGACGAGCGCCTTGGCGGCGGCCAGCCGATCGTGCTGCACGGCGTGCGCATCGGTATGCAACAGGCGCGCGGCTTCCAGCGGATGCGGTGTCAGTACCAGCGGGACACCGCTTCCGGCCAGTTGTGTGAGGCGCGCGAGCAGGGCCGGCGTTTTCGCAAACAGGTTGAGTGCATCGGCATCGAACACGGCCGGCGTGCGCGCGGAGAGCATGCGATCCAGGAGATGTTCGAGCGCAGCTTCTGACTCTTTGCCGGTGCCCATGCCCGGGCCCACGGCGAGCGCCTGCATGCCGCCCAGATCGAGGGCGCCCCAGGTGTGCAGCATCAATTCAGGTTGCGCGGGGTCGACACGCGGTGCATCGGTGGCAAGCGAGACCACGTGCACCTTGCCAGCGCCTAGATAGAGCGCACCGCGCGCCGACAGCAGCGGCGCTCCGACCATACCGGCCGCCCCTCCCACGATTGCCGCACTGCCGTATGTGCCTTTGTGGCCGTTATGCCGGCGGCGCGGCACGTGCGCGAGCCAGCGTGACGGTGTGTTGACGAACGCGTCCGCTTCGATCACGCCGTCATAAGCGGTCTGCACGGCTTGCAGGTCGGCCAGCGCAATGTCGCCGGAGGTGTCGCGGCCATCCCCCGTCAGCAAGCCCTGCTTGACGGCGAGAAAGGTGATGGTGGCGCGCGCCTGGATAACGGGCGAATCTGGGGCGGGCGGCTGCCCCGTATCGCCGTTCAACCCCGAGGGAATGTCCAGTGCGTACACCGGCAGGCCGCTGGCGTTGATGGTGTCGACCAGCGCCGCATGCAATCCCGTCAGCGGCCGCGCAAGTCCAATACCAAAGAGGCCATCGACGATGGCGGCGGTGGCCGCCGGTACTGAAGCCGTCGCGTGCAGACGTTCGATGGGGACATTGGCGGCACAAGCCTCCGTCCAGGCTCGGCGCGCATCGTCGGGCAGTTTGGCTGGATCTGCGGCAAGCCACACCGTGACGGCACGCCCCGCCAGATGTAGCACCGTCGCCGCCACGAGCGCATCGCCGCCGTTGTTGCCTGGGCCGGCAACGAGCAGCACGTGCCCATGTGGCGTGCGTGTCTGCAGCCAATCGGCGGCAGCTTCGCCCGCGCGCGCCATCAGGGTGAAGGGTTCGAGAGTTCGATACGCAGCCGTTTCCAATGCGCGGATGCCGGCCGTGCCGAAGAGCAGGTCGGCGCCGGTGTGTGCGGCCAGGGCACCGTTGATCAGGATTTCGCGCCAGGCAGGGTGTGAGGACATGGCAACTACGCTTTCCACTGTGCAGACATGACGATCTATTCTCTTACAATAGCCCGCGTTTCCGGTCCTTTCCCAGCCCGTTGCAATGTCCAAATCGCCGACCACCCCGAAAGCTGATCTGCCGCAATCCGCAGCCAATGAAGACGCAGGCAAGGGCGGGCCGATCGTGTCTTCGTCGCACCTGGTGTCGGCGCGCAGCCCGGAACTGTCGGAATTCGAGTTTGCGCTCAACACCGCCTACAACGCCTACAACCGCTGGTGCGTGCGCTGCATGGCAGCCGCCGGTGTGCGCGACCTGACCTTCCTCGATGTGCTGGTGGTGCACCACGTCAACCACCGCGGCCGCGCCAAGCGCCTGGCCGACATCTGCTTCGTGCTGAACGTGGAAGACACCCACCTGGTCACGTATTCCCTCAAGAAACTGCAAGGGATGGACCTGGTGGAAGGCACGCGCAACGGCAAGGAAGTTACCTACACCACCACCGAAGCCGGCGAAAAGGCCTGCGCCCGCTACCGCGAGATCCGCGAGCAGTGCCTGACCAGCAATATTTCGCCCAGCGGCGAGGAAAATGCCGAGATTGGCGAGTTGGCGCGCCTGCTGCGAGTGCTGACGGGCCTGTACGAGCAGGCAGCACGGTCCGCCACGTCGCTGTAAAACGGGCGTTTGCAGTCGGTTGCAGCCGAGGCAGCGCCATTTTCGGCCGATTTGAGGGTCGGTAACATCGGCAGGGCAAGGTACAATAGCGGTTTTCCCGCGCACGCCGGGAAACCCCTCCTTCCAGCTACTGCCTGCCTTGCCCACCATGGCGCATTTCTCGTGCTTTCCCGGCGCTCTCGCGCTGTCCGCCTTCCGCCAGCAACGCCTGCTTTCCACCCTCAAGCGCATCGATCCGGACATCGATGCCGTCAGTGCCCAATACCTGCATTTCGTGGCCGCCGACACGCCGCTGTCGG
Source organism: Ralstonia mojiangensis (assembly GCF_023955645.1). NCBI lineage: Bacteria > Pseudomonadati > Pseudomonadota > Betaproteobacteria > Burkholderiales > Burkholderiaceae > Ralstonia > Ralstonia mojiangensis. The sequence goes on from NZ_JAMXHU010000001.1 coordinate 1,300,049, forward strand.
CCGATGAATCGGCCCGTGTGCAAGCGCTGCTGACCTACGGTTCACCCGCTCCGGCCGATGTCGAGGGCGACCGCTTTGTGGTCATCCCGCGCTTCGGCACGATTTCGCCGTGGGCCAGCAAGGCGACCGAAATCGCCCGCCACTGCGCGCTGCCGCAAATCCATCGCATCGAGCGCGGCGTGGAATTCACCGTCACGTGCAAGAAGGGCCTCATCCGCAGCCTGACCGGTGCTGCCAAGCACCTGGACGACGCCACCCGCGCCGCCGTCGCTGAGCACCTGCACGACCGCATGACCGAAACCGTCATCGACTCGCGCGAAGCCGGCTACGGTCTGTTCGACGTGTTGCCCGCCAAGGCGTTGCGCTTTGTCGATATCGCCGGTGGCCAGGATGCTGGTCGTCGTGCCTTGGAAGCCGCCAACGTCGAGATGGGCCTGGCCCTGTCCGACGATGAAATCGACTACCTGGTCGACGCCTACCGCAAGCTCGAACGCAACCCGACCGACGTCGAGCTGATGATGTTCGCGCAGGCCAATAGCGAACACTGCCGCCACAAGATCTTCAACGCCGACTGGACCATCGACGGCGAGACGCAAGACAAGTCGCTCTTCGCGATGATCCGCAACACGCACCAGCTCGCGCCGCAGGGCACGATCGTCGCGTATTCGGACAACGCTGCCGTGATGGAAGGCGGCATGGCCGAGCGCTGGTTCGCGCATGCGGGCACCGAGGGCGACACAGGCGTGCCGCAATATGGCCGCCGCGAAGCCCTCACGCACACGCTGATGAAGGTGGAGACGCACAATCACCCGACGGCCATTTCGCCGTTCCCGGGGGCGTCCACTGGCGCGGGCGGTGAAATCCGCGACGAGGGCGCGACGGGCCGCGGCGCCAAGCCCAAGGCTGGCCTGACAGGTTTTACCGTGTCGAACCTGCTGCTGCCGGAAGCCGTGCAATCGTGGGAAAACGCGCGCGATACCGCGCAGCCCGTGGCGCACCGCAATCCGAATGAAGCTGCACCCGGCCCCGTCGGCAAACCGGACCGCATCGCCTCGCCGCTGCAGATCATGATCGAAGGCCCGATCGGCGGCGCCGCCTTCAACAACGAATTCGGCCGGCCCAACCTCGGCGGCTACTTCCGCGTCTACGAGCAGAACGTCGGCGGCACCGTGCGCGGCTATCACAAGCCGATCATGATTGCCGGCGGCATCGGCAATATCGACGCCGGCCACACGCACAAGCACGGCCTGCCGGCCGGTACGCTGCTGATCCAGCTCGGCGGCCCCGGCATGCGCATCGGCATGGGCGGCGGCGCTGCCAGCTCGATGGCCACCGGCACCAATACCGCTGATCTGGACTTCGATTCCGTCCAGCGCGGCAATCCCGAAATGCAGCGTCGCGCGCAGGAAGTCATCAACGCGTGCTGGGCGCTGGGCGAAGACAACCCGATCCTGTCGATCCACGACGTGGGCGCGGGCGGCATTTCCAACGCCTTCCCTGAAATCGTCGACGGCGCCGAAAAGGGCGCGCGCTTCGACCTGCGCCAGGTGCATCTGGAGGAATCCGGTCTCAGCCCGGCGGAAATCTGGTGCAACGAGTCGCAAGAGCGCTACACGCTGGCGATTGCCCCCGGCGATTTCCCGCGCTTCCAGGCCATGTGCGAGCGCGAGCGCGCGCCGTTTTCGGTGGTCGGGTTCGCCACGGATGAACAGCAACTGCAAGTCGTCGACGGCGACACTGCACCCGACGTCGCCGAGCACTTCCCCGTCAACATGCCGATGGACGTGCTGCTCGGCAAGCCGCCGCGCATGCACCGTGACGTGCACCGCGTCGCGCAGGAGTTCCCGGAAGTCGATGTCACCGGCCTGGATCTGGAAGTCGTTGCGCGCGACGTGTTGCGCCACCCGACCGTTGCCAGCAAGTCGTTCCTCATCACCATTGGCGACCGCACCGTTGGCGGCCTGAACACGCGCGACCAGATGGTCGGCCCGTGGCAGGTGCCAGTGGCCGACGTGGCCGTCACCACGCTGGACTACAAAGGCTACGCCGGCGAGGCGATGACCATGGGCGAGCGCACGCCGCTGGCCGTCATCAACGCACCCGCGTCGGGTCGCATGGCCATCGGCGAATCCATCACGAACATCGCCGCCGCGCCGATCGACTCGCTCACGCAACTGAAGCTGTCGGCCAACTGGATGGCCGCCTGCGGCGTGAACGGTGAAGACGCCCGCTTGTACGACACCGTCAAGGCCGTCGGCATGGAGCTGTGCCCGTCGCTGGGCATCAGCATTCCGGTGGGCAAGGACTCGTTGTCGATGCGCACCAAGTGGGAAGACGAAGGCGCAGCAAAGGAAGTCGTCGCGCCGGTCTCGCTCATCGTCTCGGCCTTTGCGCCGGTGACGGACGTGCGCAAGACGCTCACGCCGCAGCTCAAGCAAGTTGAATCGACCAACGCGCCGGCAGACACCACGCTGATCCTGATCGACCTGGGCCGCGGCAAGAACCGCATGGGCGGCAGCATTCTGGCGCAGGTCACGGAGCAGGTCGGCAACAGCGTGCCCGACGTGGACGACGCCGAAGACCTCAAGCGCTTCTTTGCGGCCATCCAGCAACTGAATGCCGGCGGCTCGCTGCTCGCCTATCACGACCGCTCGGACGGCGGCCTGTGGGCGACCGTCTGCGAAATGGCGTTTGCGGGCCACTGCGGTGTGTCGATCAACGTCGACATGCTCACGCTGGACGACGCAGCCGACCATGGCGACGCCAAGAACTGGGCGCAGCAAGTCTCCGGCCGCCGTGCCGACCTGACGCTGCGTGCGCTGTTTGCCGAAGAACTCGGTGCCGTCATCCAGGTGCCGCTGGCGCAGCGCGACGCTGTGTTCGCGGTGCTGCGCGAGCACGGCCTGGCCGGCTGCAGCCACGTGATCGGCGCGCCCAACGCCAATGACCACATCGAAATCTGGCGCGATGCCAAGAAGGTGTTCAGCGCGTCGCGCATCGAACTGCAGCGCACCTGGACGGACGTCTCCTGGCGTATCGCCAGCCTGCGCGACAACCCCGAGTGCACGCAGAGCGAATACGACCGCATCCTCGACGCTGAAGACCCGGGCATCTCGCCCAAGCTCACGTTTGATATTGCGGAAGACGTGGCCGCGCCGTTCATCGCCACGGGCGCTCGCCCGCGCATGGCCATCCTGCGCGAGCAGGGCGTGAACTCGCAGATCGAAATGGCCTACGCGATGGACAAGGCCGGCTTCGACACTTACGACGTCCACATGAGCGATCTGCTGGCAGGCCGCACCACGCTCGCCGGCTTCAAGGGGTTCGTTGCCTGCGGCGGCTTCAGCTACGGCGACGTGCTGGGCGCGGGTGAAGGCTGGGCGAAGACGATCCTCTTCAACAGCATGCTGGCCGAGCAGTTTGCGGCGTTCTTCAACCGCGCCGATTCGATCGCGCTGGGCGTGTGCAACGGTTGCCAGATGATGGCGAACCTTGCACCGATCATCCCGGGCGCCGGCGCATGGCCCAAGTTCACGCGCAACCAGTCGGAGCAATACGAAGGCCGTCTGGTGACCGTGCAGGTCGAAGCGTCTCCGTCGATTTTCTACGCGGGCATGGAAGGCAGCCGCATTCCCATCGTCGTTGCGCACGGCGAAGGCTATGCCGACTTCTCGCAGCAGGGCGACATCGGCAAGGTGGCCGTTGGCCTGCGCTACGTCGACAACCGCGGCGAAGTCACGCAGACGTATCCGCTCAACCCGAACGGCTCGCCGCAGGGCATTGCTTCGGTGACGACGCATGATGGCCGTTTCACCGCCCTGATGCCGCATCCGGAACGCGTGTTCCGCGCCGTGCAAATGAGCTGGCATCCGAAGGAGTGGGAAGCCGCTGGCGACGGCAGCAGCCCGTGGATGCGGATGTTCCGCAACGCTCGGAAGTGGATGGCGTAAGCAGTCCGCTGCGCAGCAAAAAGAAACGCGCCGGGGCGACTCGGTGCGTTTTTTTTTCGCTTTCCCTCGGCGTGACAGGCCTGCACAGCCACCAAGCAACCCTGACCGATAGCCCGGGCAATATTTCCCAGGCAAGTGTTATATTTCGCGCGCATGCGCCCCGGCCCATGAGCCGAAAACGCAGTACCCACCGCCGGCGCGCCAGAGAACGACAACACAAAAAACGGGTCACCCGCGCCACGGTCTTGCCTCTCAAAGGCCAGCGCTCGACCCATGGATCTATGCAACGAGGGGATCGACATGAACCGGGTCTATCGGCTGGTCTGGAGCCGCTGCCTGCGCGCTCCGCAAGTGGTGTCCGAATGTACAAAGGCGTCGCACGGGGGCGTTGACGCCGGCAACGACACGACACATGCGCGTCGGCGAGCATCCATCATTTCAATCAGCGTATCGCTTGGGCTGGCCGGTGCGGCGCTCCCAGGCTGGGCCGCGACCTGCTCGCCCAGCACGATCGCAAACTGCAGCGCGGCCGGCGGCGCCGGCATCCCGAACCGCAGCGGCAATGGGGGCAGCGGCAACGGCGGTGGCGGCGGTTCGTCCGGGCTGGGCAACGGTGGCGCAACCGTGCAGATTCCTGGCGGTGCAACGTCAGGTGGGACTGGCGGCACCGGGGCCCTGAACGACAGCAACCAAAACGGCCCCGGCGGAGCGCCGGCAGTGGTGCTCGCTGGCGATGCGGTGGTCAATACGAACGTACAGGGCGGGTCGGGCCAAGCGTTCGACGGATTCAATTTCGCTGGCGGTGCCGGTGGCGGCGGCGCCGGCGTGTACTCCACGGGCACCAGCCTCACGGTCAACAACGGGATGACCGTGCAGGGCGGCGCCGGCGGAAATGGCGGTGCCGGCACATCGGGGCCGGCCTCTAACGGCGGCGGTGGCGGCGGTGGCGGCGCTGCCTTGGCGATGGTGACGCCGGCTGCCGACGTGAACAACCAAGGCACGCTGGTCGGGGGTAATGGCGGTAACGGAGGGGGCGGCGGAAACCCGGGCGGCGGCGGTGGCGGCGGCGATGGGCTGCTGACCTTGGGTTCCGGCACTCAGGTGACCAACATCGGGACGATCGTGGGCGGTGTAGGCGGCGCCGCCGGTGGCGGCGGCAGCACGGCCGGTACCAGTGGCGCGGGCGTCAATCTGGCTGCCGGGTTCAACGTCCTCACCAACGTCGGCACGATTACCGGAGGTGCGGGCAACGGCGGTGCCGCGGGCTTGGGTGTCATTGCCAATGGCGCGGTCATCGTCAATGGCGGCACCATCAGCGGCGGGTTGTTCAGCGACGGCGTAACGCGGGCGGCTGCCATCCAGTTCAACGGGACGAACAACACGCTGCAACTCGTTACGGGTTCCAACATCGTCGGCAACCTCGATGTGGCAGCGGGGGCGGCGGCCAAGATCACGGCTGGCAGTGCAGGCCTCTCGCTGTCGAACAACGTCACGCTGGGCGACGCCACGTCGCGTGTCACGCTCGATTCGACCACGACGAACCTCGTGGTGTCAGGCGTGATATCGGGCGCGGGCAGCGTGGACGTCACCGGCAGTCGAACGATCACGCTGACGGGCGACAACACGTACACGGGCGCGACCACCATCACCACCGGCACGCTGCAGATCGGCAACGGCGGCACCACGGGCTCGGTGGCGGGCAATATCGTCAACAACGGCACACTGGCCTTCAACCGCGGCGATGCGATGACGTACGCCGGCACCATCAGCGGCACGGGCAATCTGGTGCAGTCAGGGTCTGGCACGCTGACCATCTCCGGCACGGCGGGCTATGCCGGCAGTACCACCATCAACGCGGGCACGCTCGCGTTGTCGGGCGCCGGCAACATTGCCGCTTCGAGCGGCGTGGTGAACAACGGCACCTTCGATATCTCTGGGACGACCTCGGGCGCCACCATCAACGCATTGACGGGCACGGGCGCTGTCGCCCTGGGTGGCCAGACCCTTACGCTGGCCAACGCAGCCGGCACGTTCAGCGGCGTCATCGGCGGCGCAGGCGGGCTCACTGTGGCGGGTGGCACGCAAACGCTGTCGAGCACAAACGTCTTTACCGGTGCAACGACCATCAACGCGGGCACGCTGGCGCTATCGGGTGCAGGCAGCATTGCAACCTCCGGTGGGGTGGTCAACAACGGCACGTTTGATATTTCTGGGACGACCTCCGGCGCCACCATCAGCACCCTGACAGGCACGGGCGCCGTCGCCCTGGGTGGCCAGACGCTGACATTGGCGAATGCGGCCGGGACGTTCAGCGGTGCAATCGGCGGTACGGGCGGCCTCACTGTCAGCGGTGGCACGCAAACGCTGTCGGGCGCGAACGGCTTTACCGGCGCAACCACCATCAACGCCGGCACGCTCGCGTTGTCGGGCGCCGGCAGCATTTCGGCGTCCTCGGGCGTGCTCAACAACGGCACGTTCGATATCTCCGGGACGACCTCCGGCGCCACCATCAACGCACTGGCAGGCTCGGGCGTGGTGGCTCTGGGCAGCCGGACGCTCAACTTGGCGAATGCCTCCGGCACGTTCAGCGGCGCCATCGGTGGTACGGGCGGCCTCACGCTGGATGGCGGCACGCAAACGCTGTCCGGCGTGAACACCTATAGCGGGGCAACGACCATCAACGCTGGCACGCTGGCGTTGACGGGCGCCGGCCGCCTGGCTTCGGCTACGAGCGTCACGCTCACGGGAGCCAGTTCGACACTCGATCTGTCCGCAGGGGCCAACCAGACGGTCACGCATCTCTCCGGCGTCGCTGGTAGTCGCGTGGTGCTGAACGGCAGCGCGCTGACGCTGGCTGACGACTCGTCCCAAACCTTCACGGGCAGCCTGAGCGGCAATGGGTCGTTGATCAAGCAGGGCACGGGCACGCTCACGCTCAACGGCGTCAGCAGCGGCTTCTCGGGGTCGACCACGGTAGCGGGCGGCACCCTGGCGGTTGGCGATGCGGCAAACGCCAGTGCGGTGCTGGGCGGCAATGTCTTGGTGAACGCGCTGGGCACGCTGCGCGGCCACGGCACGGTTTCGGGCGACGTGAGCAGCAGCGGTGTGGTCGCGCCGGGCGGCTCCATCGGCACGCTCTCGGTGGGCGGCAACTACACGCAAGGTTCGAGCGGGACGCTCGCCATCGAGGTTAGCCCGACGGAGGCTTCGCAACTGCGCGTGGGCGGTGCCGCGGCGCTCGGCGGGTCGCTGGCCATCGTGTTCGATCCTGGCACCTATACCGCCCGCCGCTACACCGTGCTGAGCGCCGGCAGCGGCGTGACGGGCCGCTTTGCAAACGTCAGCACGGCAACGGCAGGCGCCAACCTCGGTACGTTGCAGACCTCGGTGGACTACGGAACGAATGCGGTCGATCTGCTCCTCGCAGAAGCGACGACACCCGGCACCCCAGGGAGCCCGACCGTGGTGGCGCCGACCAAGACCTCCATCTACACGGCGCTTGGCACGACGGCGCTACTGCAGGCGCAAGGCGCTAACGCCGCGCTGCTCGGCCGGGTGTCCGGGCCGCAAGACGCGCTTGGCGGCTCCAACAACGTATGGGCTACGGCCAGCGGTTCCAGCACGAAGGTGGGCGGCACAGCCAGCGCGCCGGGCTTCCTCACGCATGCCTACGGGTTCCTCGCAGGAGCGGAGGGCCGCCTTGGGGCAGCCACCCTCGGCGCGGCGGGCGGCTACACGCACACTACGCTCGGCGAAGACACCACCGGCGCGTCGGGCGGTATCGACACGCTGCGTGTGGCGCTTTACGGGGCGCAACCGATGGGTGCCGTCAACCTGTCGGCCACGGTGGGCTACGGGCTTGATTTCTTCTCGCAGAAGCGGCCGTTCGGCAGCGTGGGTACGGCCGAAGGCAATCATCTGGCGCATGAATTCACTGCCGCCACGCAAGTCAGCCTGCCGATGGAAGCGGGCGGCATCCGGCTCTCTCCACATGTGGGCCTCCGATATGCGTACGTACGCGGCAGCGGTTTCGGCGAGGACGGTGCCAACGGCCAGAACCTGCAAGTCGGCCCGGACAGCGCACGCAGTCTCCAGCCGTATATGGGCGTCACGCTCGACAAGGCCTTCGGCGATGTGCGGCCGGTCAACGTGCAGCTTCGCGTGGGCTACGCTCACGAGCTGATGAACGCCGGCCGCGTGGTCCAGGTCCAGAGCCAGGACGGCACCGTGTTCGCGGCCCCCGGCACCGACCTGCCGCGTTCGTTCCTGACAACCGGGGCGAGCATCACGCTCCAGGCAGCCAAGGCAACCACGGTGTCCCTGGGCGTGGATGCCACCATCAACACGAGCCACGTGTCTGCGCAGTCTGCGTACGTGCGGGTCAATCACAAGTTCTGACGGAGCAGGGCGTGCCGATGCGCACGCTGCGCTGATCGACGAATAACGCGCCGGGGCAACTCGGCGCGTTTTTTTTCTTTTGCGTGCTGAGCCAGGCGTGTTGGGCATGTTGACTTGCATCAATGGCAAGAATGGCATGGCGTCTAGATTCCGTAGAGAGGGGCTGTAGCAGAGCGCGGGACGCATCCACGGAGACGCACATGAACACGATACGCACACTCGCTTCCACGCTCGTCGTGGCGGGCCTGACGGTAACTGCGCAGGGCATCCAGGCGCAGACGCTGGAAAAGATCGCTGCGGCAGACAAGATCACGGTGGGTTATCGCGAAGCGGCGGTTCCGTTCAGCTACTTGCTGGCCCCGAACAAGGCGGTCGGGTTTTCCGTCGACCTGACGCAAGCCATCGTCGACGATGTGCGTGCCCGGCTGAAGAAGCCGTCTCTGCAGGTCGACGCGATTCCCGTTACCGGCACGAATCGGATTCCGTTGCTCGTCAACGGCACCTACGACCTCGAATGCGGATCGACGACCAACACCAGCGCGCGCGGCAAGGAGGTGGCCTTCTCCGTCAACTTCTTCTACGCAGGAACGCGCCTGTTGACCAAGCGCGATTCGGGCATCAAGAACTACACGGACTTGGCGAACAAGACCGTCGCCAGCACAGCCGGCAGCACGAACGAAAAGGTGCTCAAGAAATTTGCCGTCGACCACAACATCGACGTCCAGATCATCGCCGGCAAGGACTATGCAGACGGGCTGAAGCTGGTCGAAACTGGCCGTGCATCGGCATTGGCGCTCGATGACGTGCTGCTGTATGGCCTGCGCGCCAACTCCGCGAATCCGGCGGCGCTCGAAGTCGTGGCGGAAACCCTGCAGGTCGAGCCGTATGCCTGCATGGTCCGCAAGGACGACCCCGCCTTCAAGCGGCTCGTCGATGCCACCATCAAACGCCTCATGAAATCCGGCGAGTTCACCGCGCTATACAAGAAATGGTTCGAGTCGCCCATCCCGCCGGCCGGTGCAAACCTCGACATGCCGATGAGCGATGCGCTGCGCGCCAATCTGAAAAAGCGCAGCGATAAGCCGGCGCTATGAGCGCACTCGCTATCGACCAAACTGTTCGATGACACCACGCCACAGCGCCTCGCGCTCTGCGCCCAGGTGCGCGCCGCTCGCATCGCCGGCCGCGTCCTGGCCCACTGCAAGATGGACCATGGTGAGCCTGGATTGCGGGTCCACGTAGATTGCCTGTCCGTGGATGCCGAGCAGCACGAACCGCCGCGCTTGTCCTGGCAGAAGCCAGACCTGGAAGCCGTAACCGTAGTAGCGGCTGCCGTGATACGTCATCTGCCCCGGGCGAAACGCGTCGGGCTGGTGCGATGCGTCGGTCATGTCGAGCAGGAACGCGCGCGGCACGACTTGCTGGCCTTGCACCACGCCATCGTTGGCCAGCATGGACCCGAGGCGCGCGTAGTCCCGCGCCGTCGCATTGAAGCCGCCTTGTGCAAACGCCGATCCGTCGGATTGGCGCACGAGGTAGGTCGCCTTGCCCTCGGCGCCCATCGGCTTCCATAGCTTGTTGTCAACGAAGTCGCACAGGCTGCGGTGCGTCGCCGCCCGCAGCACGAGCGCCAACACTTCGGTTTGCGCGCCTGCATAGTTGAAGCGCGTGCCCGGTGCGTCGGTGCGCTCGTTGACTTGGGCCGCTGCCGCGAGCACGCCTTGTTTGGCTGCCGTCTTGAGGAAGCGTGCCCGGTCGTCGGTCGGGGTGTAGTCCTCGACGTACTTCGCACCGGAGGCCATGCGCAGCAGATCGACGATGCGCGTTCCACCGTACAGCGTGCCTGCGAGCTCGGGCACGTATTGGTCCACACGGTCATCCAGCGAGCGCAGGCTTCCGTCCTCCAGCGCCTTGCCGATTGCCAGTGCAACCAGCGTCTTGGCCATCGAGTTGGACAGCATGCGCATGTCTTGCGTGCGGTCGTAGCCGTAATGCTCAGCCAGGATGATGCCGTCCTGAACGATCAGCACAGCGGTCGCGCGCTGATGCTCCATGTAGTCGGCCAGCGTGTAGTCATGGTTGCGGAAGCGATACCGGACATCCGCCTCTTTTTCTGCGATCTTGAGCTGCACCGGTTTGTCGGCCGGCGCCAGTTCGCAAGACGGCGAGATGCGGTCCATGCCGCTGAAGGCCCCCACGATGTACGGCGCCTCGTGGATGCGCGCCGCGCTTGGCGCAAGCGGATAGCCTTGCGCCTTGCCGAGTCGATCTTCATCGGGAGAGGCGACGGCGACGCTGCAAGCGAGCAGCGCGAACGTTGCGCAATGTCTGAGAGCTTTCATGACCGGGGCAGGGGTGAAGTTGCTGGCGGCGGCAAGCCGTGAGACTACACCGGCCGCATGGCGCAGCGCCTACGAATTCGATGCCAGTGGTTCCAGATACGGCCCCAGCAACTCGCTCATCCAGTTCATAAAGACCTGTACCCGAACCGGCAGGTTTCGCCGGTTCGGATACACCAGCGACACCGGCATCGGCGGTGGCCGAAAATCGGGCATCACCTCGACGAGCGTGCCGTCCGCAATCGCGGACGACAGCCCCGCGTACACCGGTGCCTGGATCATCCCCAGCCCCGCGCGGCACGCAGCGTCGTAGCTCTCGGCCGAGCTGACCGTCACCGCGCCTTTCATCGGCCGGAACGCGGAGCGGCCATCCACGGTGTATTCCCACCCGGGCGACTTCGTTCCAAGCGTCTGCACGTAATGCACGATGCGATGGTGGTCGAGGTCGTCGAGCGTTTTCGGCATGCCATAGCGCGCGATGTAACTGGGGCTGGCGCAGTTGACCTGATGCAACTGGCCGAGCGGGCGTGCGATGAGGCTGCTGTCGGTCAGGGTGCCGATGCGCAGAACGCAGTCGAAACCTTCGCGCACTGGGTCGACGCGGCGGTCGGTGCTGGAGAGTTCGATTTCCAGCTCGGGGTGCGCATCGAGCAGCGCGGGCAGGGCGGGGATGACGATGCGGCGCGCGACCCCGACGGGCATGTCGACGCGCAACCGGCCGCGCAGCGCCTGCGGGCTCTGGCGGAACATCGTCTGCAGCTCGTCCATGTCGGCCAGCAGGTCCTGGCAGCGCTCGTAAAAGGTCTGGCCGTCTTGCGTGAGCTGTACCTTGCGGGTGGTCCGGTGCAGCAGCCGCGTGCCGAGCATCGTTTCCAACTGCTGCACCGCCACCGAGGCGGCCGGCTTGGGAATGCTCAGCGCTTCTGCCGCACGCGTGAAGCTGGCAAGTTCAGCCACGCGCACAAAAATCTGCATGGCTTCGAGTCGGTTGGTGGACATAGCGGGCGGATGGATTGTTATTTGTGGGCAAACACAGCGATAGGATAAGCGAGATTTATTCTTTATTTATCGCCCAATACCATGCTCTCACGGTGTTCGACACCCATCCCAAACCCAACCGGAGAGCAAACATGATGCAGACCCACACCCCCATCGCGATCGTCACCGGCGGCAGCCGCGGCCTTGGCAAGAACATGGTGCAGAAGCTGGCCCAGCGCGGCACCGACGTCATCTTTACGTACCGCAGCAACCGTGCTGAAGCCGATGCCCTCGTCGCGGAACTGACTGCCCAGGGCCGCCGCGTCGCCGCCTTGCAGCTCGACGCCGGCAAGATCGCCACGTTCCCCGCCTTTGCTGATGCCGTGCGCGGTGTGCTGGCGCAGTGGAAGGCCGAGCGCTTCGACTTCCTGGTCAACAACGCTGGCGTTGGCGTGCATGCCGCAGTGGCTGAAACCACCGAAGCCCAGTTCGACGAACTGATGAACGTGCACTTCAAAGGCGTGTTCTTCCTCACGCAGATCCTGCTGCCGCTCATGGCGGACGGTGGACGCATCGTGAATATCTCGTCGGGGCTGGCGCGCTTTGCGCTGCCGGGCTACGGCACGTATGCGGCGATGAAGGGCGCGGTGGAGGTGCTGACGCGCTATCTGGCGAAGGAACTCGGGCCGCGCGGCATTGCCGTGAACGTGGTGGCGCCGGGCGCAATCGAGACGGACTTTGGCGGCGGTGCAGTGCGCGACAACGCCAATCTGAATGCGATGGTGGCTTCCAATACGGCGCTGGGGCGCGCTGGTGTGCCGGACGACATCGGCGGCGTGGTGGCCTCGCTGCTGTCGCCGGATAACCGCTGGATCAACGCCCAGCGCATTGAGGCATCGGGCGGGATGTTCCTGTAAGCGGCGCGCCTCCCCGCGCATGGGGTTCAGAACGCCAACTGTGGAGTTCTGAACCCCATTCGTCGAGCTCCGAGCTCCATGCGTCGAGCTCTGAGCTCCATTCGCCGAGCTCCGAGCTCCATTCGCCGAGCTCCGAGCTCCATTCGCCGAGCTCCGAGCTCCATTCGCCGAGCTCCGAGCTTCATTCGCCGAGCTCCGAGCTTCATTCGCCGAGCTCCGAGCTCCATTCGTCGAGCTCTGAGCTCCGTCCGTCGAGCTCTGAGCTCCATCCGTCGAGCTCTGAGCTCGGGGCGCCGCGCAAAAAGCTCCGCGTGTTGAGTTCGGAATTGGGAGCTTGGGGGCTTGATGCTTGACGCGGCGGTTCATCGCCTGTTTCACCCCCTGCCGGGGGCGACTCACTTTCTTTGTCTTGCCAAAGAAAGTAAGCAAAGAAAGGCGCGCCCGAGATGGCGACTTCCCCTTGGATTTTTGTAACCGGGCGGAGACGGGGAAAACTCGCTGCGCTCAGACAGTTCCCCGTCTTTTTTCCGTCCGCTTACAAAAATCCAAGGCGCCATCAAGGGCAGGAAAGTCAAAGGCCACACCGACGGTGTGCCGGCCTAGGTGGCACTTATTTTTGCTGTTGTTGCTCGCTTTGCTTCGCGTTGTGTTGCTGGTTTCTGCTGCGCTGGTGCTTGATGGTTTGGCCTTTCCCTGCCCTATGCGGCGCCTTGAATTTCTGTTGCAAGGAGGAAAAAGGAAGGGAAACTGTTTGAGCGCAGCGAGTTTTTCCCTTCCCCTCCTTGCGACATAAATTCAAGGAATCTTTCGCCGCATCGGGCGCGCCTTTCTTTGCTTACTTTCTTTGGCAAGACAAAGAAAGTGAGTCAGCCCCGGCAGGGGATGAAACAAGGGATGGACCGCAAGAAACAACCCAACCCAAAAGCCCAAACAACCAAACCCAAAAACCTTTACGCCACCGCCTTAGCCGCAGCCCGCCCCCGCAACCACTCAAACGTCAGCAGCAGACACGTCGAGAACACAATCAAGATCGTCGCCAGCGCCGCAATCGTCGGCGAGATGTTCTCGCGAATACCCGTGAACATCTGACGCGGCAGCGTGACCTGATCCGCCCCCGCCAGGAAGAGCGTCACCACCACCTCATCAAACGACGTAGCAAAGGCAAACAGCGCCCCCGAAATCACGCCCGGTGCAATGACGGGCAGGGTGATGCGGAAGAACGTCATGACCGGGTTGGCACCCAGCGACAGGCTCGCCCGCACGAGGTTGTGATTGAAGCCCTGCAGCGTCGCCAGCACCGTCGTCACCACAAACGGCACCCCCAGCGCCGCATGCGCGAGGATCAGCCCGATATACGTGTTGGCCAGGCCCAGCGGCGCGAAGAACAGGTACATGCCCACGCCTACGACCACCACGGGCACGATCATCGGGGACACCAGCACGGCCATGAGCAGGCCCTTGCCGCGGAAGTCCGCCTTGTTCAGCCCGATGGCGGCCAGCGTGCCCAGCACCGTTGCCACGATCGTGGCTGCAGGCGCAACGATGAAGCTGTTCTTGGCGGCCATACGCCATTCATCCGACGTGACGAGGTTCTGATACCAGCGCAGCGAGTAGCTCGGAATTGGGTACGAGAGGAACGTGCTCGACGAGAACGACAGCGGCACGATCACCAGCACCGGCAGCACGAGGTACAGCAGCGTCAGCACGGCCAGGCCGCGCAGCGAGAAGTACCAGATGCGTTCAATGAGCGAGGTGTGCGGGGCAAACATCGGTTTGGCGAGTTTCATGGTCGATGTTCTCCGTTAGCCGACACGAACCTTGGGCCGCGTAAAGCGGCCGTACACCGCGTACAGCACGAGTGTGGCCAGCAGGAGCAAGGCGCCCAGCGCGCAGGCCATGCCCCAGTTGATGGTGACGTTGGTGAAGTAGGCCACGTAGTAGCTGACCATCTGATCGTTCGGGCCGCCCAGCAGCGCGGGGGTGATGTAGTAACCGAGTGCAAGGATGAACACCAGCAGCGCACCGGCGCCGATGCCCGGATACGTCTGCGGCACATACACGCGCCAGAACGCGGCAAACGGATGGCTGCCCAGCGACACCGCCGCGCGCTGGTACGTGGGCGGGATCGACTTCATCACGCTGTACAGCGGCAGGATCATGAACGGCAGCAGGATGTGCGTCATCGAGATGTACACACCCACGCGGTTGAACAGCAGCGCAAGCGGCTCCTTGATGATGCCGAGGTCCATCAGGCCGTGGTTGATGAGGCCTTCGGTCTGCAGCAGCACGATCCACGCCGCCACGCGCACGAGGATGGACGTCCAGAACGGGATCAGCACCATCACCATGACCAGATTGGCACGGCGCTCCGGCAGCGAGGCGATCCAGTACGACAGCGGATAGCCGAGCAGCAGTGCGAACAAGGTGACCATCGCGCTGATGACGAACGTGCGGATGAACACCGTCACGTAGATCTGCTCGTCGGGGTCGGTTGCTTCGATATGGCCGAAGGCATCTTGCCGGTGGTCCAGCGCGGCCAGCAGGTAGAACGGCGACGTGCGGCTGCTGTTCTTGGCGATGGCCTGCCAGTACGTGACATCGCCCCAGCGCTCGTCGACCTCGAGGAGCTTGGCACGGGTCTGGCCGGGCGTCAGCGCGAATGGCTTGCCGTTGTCATCGGCCAGCGGCATGGCGCGCGCCGTCTTGGCGACCAGCGAGCGGAAGCCTGGAATTTCAGTGTTGAGGCGGCGGGCCAGTGCGCCCATCGCTTCACCTTCGCTCACGATCGTGAGGTCTGCGGCAAGCGCGGCATAGGCGGCGTCGGCCGGCGGGCTCTTGCGGTCCCAGTCTTTCAGGGCGATGCCCGTCTTGGGCAGCGCATCGGCCACCTCGGGGTTCTGCACGGCGCGCGTGAGCAGGGCGCCGATCGGCACGACAAAGATGAGCAGCAGGAAGATGGCGAGCGGCGCCACCAGCGCCAGCGCCATGGCACGCCTGCGCGCCTCAGCGCTCTTCAATTCGCGTTTGAGTTTGGCCGTCGAATCAGGAACCGATTCAGCCGCGATCGTCATGGTGTTCAATGCTGCCTCGCCATCGCTACGGGAATTCGTCCGGCGGATGCCTTGCCATAGGGCGACGGCATCCGCGCGGGCACTGCGTTACACCGCTATGCGGTTACTTCGACGCCCACGAGGCGAAGCGCTGTTCCAGCTCGTCACCGTGGTCGGTCCAGAACTGCAGGTTCTGCAGCACGGCGTTCTTGGCGTTCTCCGGCGAGTTCGGCATGTTGGCCTGAGTCTTCGCGTCCAGCGCCTTGATGGCCGCTACGTTGGCCGGGCCATACGCGATGTGCTTGGCGTACTCCTGCTGCGGCTTCTGCGACAGCGTGTAGGCGATGTACTGCTCGGCCAGCGCCTTGTTGGGCGTGCCCTTGGGGATGGCCCAGTAGTCCAGGTCGTAGATGCTGCCGTTCCAGACCACCTTCAGGTTCTTGCCTTCGCGCTGGGCGGCGTCGATGCGGCCATTGAACGCGGTGGACATCACCACGTCACCCGCCACCAGGAACTGCGGCGGCTGCGCGCCAGCTTCCCACCACTGGATGTTCGCCTTGAGCTGGTCGAGCTTCTTGAACGCGCGGTTCTGGCCGTCCTTGGTGGCCAGCACCTTGTAGACGTCCTTGACGGGCACGCCGTCGGCCATCAATGCGAATTCCAGATTGCCGCGGGCACCCTTGCGCATGCCGCGCTTGCCAGGGAATTTCTTCACGTCCCAGAAATCGGCCCAGCCGGTGGGGGCGGTCTTGAGCTTGTCGGCGTTGTACGCCATCGCGGTCGACCACACGAAGAAGCCCACGCCGCAGGTGCTCGGCGATTCGGGGATCAGATCGGTCTTCTTGGCGATCTTGCTCCAGTCGAGCTTCTCGAACAGGCCTTCATCGCAGCCGCGGCCGATGTCGCCCGATTCGACTTCCACCACGTCCCAGTTGACGTGCTTGGCTTCGACCATGGCCTTGATCTTGGCCTGCTCGCCGTTGTACTCGACCACGGTGACCTTGTTGCCGGTCTGTGCCTCGAACGGCTTGTTGAAGGCGGCCTTCTGCGCGTCACCGTTGGCGCCGCCGAAGTTGACGACGGTGATTTCCGCAGCGTGCGCGCCGAATGCAATGGCGAACGCGCCGGCAAGCATGCTCAAACGCGTCTTTGCGATGTGTTTCATTCCTGGCTCCTCTTATTGGCGTGTGGGTACAACGTGTGGTCGTGGCATGCGGGCAGGGCTGCCCGCGTGCGTCATGCAAAAACGCGCAGGTGTTCCGGTGCGAACTCAAGCTGGATCGGTGCGCCCGGCGCGAAGCCTTCGAGCGCGCGCGTGCCCAGCGGCACCTTCACGAAACATTCGGGCTGATCGGGCAGGGCGCAGCGCATGCGCACGTGGTCGCCAAAGTAGACGAGGCCGCGTGTCTGGCCCTGCAACGCATTGCCGGCAGCGGAGGCGCCCTCGGCCAGGCGCATGCGCTCGGGCCGGATGCAGCCGGTGGCGGTGGCCCCCACATTGGCGCCGGCGATATTGCGGCCCATGATGCGGGCGCCGTCGTTGAGCTGCAGTTCGCAGTAGTCGCCTTCGACGCGGGTGACGGTGCCGCGCAGCGTGTTGCTGTCGCCAATGAAGTTGGCGACGAACTCGTTGCAGGGGCGTTCGTAGAGGCTGTCCACCGTGTCGAGCTGCTGCACGATGCCCTTGTCGAACACGGCCACGCGGTCGGACATGGTGAGTGCCTCGCCCTGGTCGTGCGTCACGTAGACAAACGTCACACCGAGCTTTTCGTGCAGGGATTTCAGCTCGTACTGCATGTGCTCACGCAGTTGCTTGTCGAGTGCGCCCAGCGGTTCGTCCATCAGCACGAGCTTGGGCTCGAACACCAGCGCGCGCGCCAGTGCAATGCGCTGCTGCTGGCCGCCCGAGAGCTGCGCCGGGTAGCGCTTGGCAAAGCCTTCCATGCGGACCATCTGCAGGGCCTTGTGCACGCGGTCTGCACGCTCGCTGGCGGAGATCTTGCGCACCGTCAGCGGGTATTCCACGTTCTGCGCCACCGTCAGGTGCGGAAACAGCGCGTAGTTCTGGAACACCATGCCGATGTTGCGCTTGTGCGGCGGCACGTTGTTGAGCAGGGCGCCTTCGAGGCGGATCTCACCGCCGGTCGGGAATTCGAACCCGGCCAGCATCATCAGGCACGTGGTCTTGCCCGAGCCGGAGGGGCCGAGCAGGGTCAGGAACTCACCCTGGTAGATGTCCAGGTCCAGATGCTTGACCACGAGGGTCTCGCCGTCATACGTCTTACGTACACCGCGAAAGCTGACGATCACGTCGTCGGTCTTCATTGCTGCTTCCTCCATACCATGTCGGTCATCGGGCCTGAGCGCTGTCGGCTGCAGGTGGCATTCGCTGGCTTACGCTGGTGCCGCCCGTCCTGCCGTTCTCCGATCCGTTCGGGTCGGTCAACATGCCGTGTTGTGACGAATTGTTGATGGACTATAGCGGCTCATTGTTCTGCAAAGTGGACCCAATCCTGGTTATTTGATGGAGCCATTTTTGACAGCCCCGCAGGCACGAGCCCTGGGCGTGCAGGCCTGTGGCACCACAATAGGGAAAACCCCGGATGCCTTGCCCGAGCAAGCTCGGCGGTCAATCGTGCGGTGATGGCGACGTGTTTGAGTTTAGGTCGTATGCCAGCCCATATGCGGCGGGCATAACAGAGCGCGGATGGAACCAATTTCGGCGAAACCGCGAGCCGGTCACGGTGCGTGGAAATGGTGCGCCGCGGCGTCACGCAAACGGTGCACGGCGTTGGGGGAAGTGAGCGAGCCGTGCGAAGACAATGTTGTCGTGCAGCAACCTGCGTTCAGGCGGCCGGCTCTTCAGCCAATGCCAACGCCAGGTAGACGCTTACGGTCAGCCCTCCACCGGGCGTTTCCGACAGCGCGACCGTGCCGCCATGCAGGCGAGCGATCTCGCGAACGATCGCCAGACCCAGACCGCTGCCCTCGTGGCCCTCCGACGCCGCACCGCGATAGAAGCGGCCGAAGACTGCATCACGCTCCGGCACGGCAATGCCGGGGCCATCGTCTTCCACTTGCAGCACGGCTTGCTCACCGAACATCGCCATCGCCTGACGCTTGACCCGCAGCGTGACGCGCGCGCCGTTTCCGGCGTAGAGGATGGCGTTGTCGAGCAGGTTGCTGATCAGCTCTTGCAGCCATTGCGGCTCGCTCGCCACCGTGACGGGTTCGCCTTCAAAGCCGAGATCGACGCCGGATTTGCGCGCGACGGGCGCCAGTTCCAGCGCGACATCGCTGGCCAGTGTGTCGAGGCGTAGCGGCTGGAGTTGCGGGGCATAGCCGCTGTCGGTCTCCAGGCGGGAGAGCGACAGCAGTTGCTGCACGCCTCGCGCGGCCTGGCGCACGGTGCCGTGCAAGGGCTCAAGATGGCGGCGGATGCGTTCTCCATCTGGCTCGCGCAGGGCGAGTTCGGATTGCGCCTGGATCACGGCCAGCGGGGTCTTCAATTGATGTGCGGCATCGGCAAAGAAGCGCTTGCGGGCTTGCACCATGCGCAGCAGGCGCGCCACATACTGATTGATGGCCTCGACCAGCGGAGCGACTTCTGCCGGCAAGCCCTGCTGCGGAAGCGGGGCAAGCTCATCGGTGCCGCGGCCGGCAACGGTTTCGCTCAGTTGGCGCAGCGGTCGCAAGCCGCGCCGCACACCTAGCCAGACGATGCCCACCGCCAGCACCACCAGCAGCACCTCCTGCTGCAATGAGCCGGCCAGAATCTCGTGCGCCAGCGCTTCGCGCGGCTCCAGCGTTTCACCCACCAGCAGCCAGATGATCTGCGTCTCGGCCGACTGTGCGTCGCGCACCGGCAGCGGCTGCGCGGCCATGCGCACTTGCATGCCGCGAAACAGCGTGTCGTAGAAGACAGTGCGATACGGCGCGGGGCGCCGTCCGCCAGGCATGGGCAAATCGTCGTAGCCGGTGAGCGTGCTGCCGCCGGTATCGACAATCCGGTAGAAGATGCTGCTGCCCGTTTCCGATTCGAGAATGTCCAGTGCGAGATAGGGCAGATCAATGGCGAACTGCTTGTTGCGCAGGCGTACGCCCTCGCGCATGGCTTTGAGCGACGCTTCGAGCGTACGGTCGAACGCGGCGTTTGCAGCCGTCATGGCCCGCGCATACGTGAGCCAGGCGTCGAGCGCAAGCAGCCCCATCAGCGGTAGCAGCAGCCAGAACGAAAGCTGCCGGCGCAGGGTAAGCGGGCTCATCGGCCTGTGTTCTCCGGCGTGCCGGGCGTGGCTTCCAGCAGATACCCGAGCCCGCGCAGCATGACGATGGCCACGCCGCTGCCGTCGAGTTTCTTGCGCAGGCGATGCACGTAGATCTCGATGGCATCGGCATTGACGGATTCGTTGATGCTGAAGATTTTTTCCGAGATGGCGGCTTTGTTGACGGCGCGGCCATCGCGCAGCATCAGCACTTCCAGCACGGCGCGCTCGCGGCCGGTGAGGGCGAGCAGTTCGCCATGAAGCGTGAAGGCGCCGCTGATGCCGTCGTAGAGCAGCGGGCCGCATTGCAGCTGCGTGCTCTCGTGGCCGTGGCTGCGCCGGATAAGCGCTCGGGCGCGGGCTTCGACTTCGGTCAGGTCGAACGGTTTCGCAAGGTAATCGTCAGCCCCCAGGTTCAGGCCGCGCACGCGCTCTTCCACGGCGCCATGTGCAGTCAGGATCATCACCGGCAGCGGGTTCTTGCGGGCGCGCAGGCGGCGCAGCACTTCCAGTCCGTCCAGGCGCGGCAGGCCAATGTCGAGAATGGCGAGCGCGTAGTCCTGCGTGGTGAGCAGCAAGTCGGCTGCGTGGCCGTCATGCACGCAATCGACGGTGAAGCCGGCCTGGCCCAGGGCTTCTTCCAGCGTGCTGGCCAGCTTCAGGTTGTCTTCCACCAACAGGATGCGCATATCGGACGTCTCTCAATCAGCCGCAGAGGGATACAGACATCGCCGCATGTTTTGAAGCTAGGGAAACCCCCGAGAACGTCGCGACACACTGCGCCAATTTCCCGTCAATCGAAAGTGAACTGAAAGTGCGCCCCTCATACGATCCGTCCCGCCCAAAGCCCCTGTGACTGGGGCTCTTGCGCAAGGACAACGAATAAGGGAGACCTGATGAACAAGACTTCGATGGCGCTGGCAGTGGTTGCGCTTGCCACCGCCACCACGGCCGGTACTGCCGCCGCTCAATCCTCCAACGTGACCCTGTACGGGATCATGGATTCGGGTATCGAGTATGTGAACCACGCCGGCCCGAACGGCGGCAGCGCCACGCGCCTCGTCTCGGGCGGCAAGAACACGTCGCGCTGGGGCATGCGCGGCACCGAAGACCTGGGCGGCGGCCTGAAGGCCGTGTTCAACCTGGAAAGCGGCATCGCCATCGACACCGGCAAGCTCGACACCGACAACACGCTGTTCGACCGCCGCGCCGTGGTCGGCCTGGCAGGCGGGTTCGGGCAAGTGGTGGCAGGCCGCACGTTCACCACCACGTACGACTTCATGCTGCCGTACGACCCGATGGGCTACGCGCCGAACTACTCGTGGGCGACGTCGTCCACGGCCACGGGCGACCGCAAGGATGGCCTGTTCTCGCGCGCTTCCAACGCCGTGCGCTATGACGGCACCTTTGGTGGCCTGAAGCTGGGTGCCACCGTGGGCTTTGGCGAGGCAGCCGGCAACTTCAAGAGCAGCTCCAAGTACGACCTGGGCGTCGGCTACAGCGTGGGCGGCTTCTCGGCAGCCGTCACGTGGGATCGCCAGAACGGCGCAGGCACGAGCACCACGCCGGCAGATACGACCGATTACATCCAGGGCATTCACGCCGGTGCCAGCTACGACTTCGGCGCACTGAAGCTGTTTGCGGGCTATCGCAACTACAAGCGCGCGTTCACCACGGCCACCGCCAGCCTGCGCAGCGATATGTATTGGGCGGGCGCAAGCTACGACGTGACGCCGGCCTTCACGCTGTACGGCGCGGTGTACAAGCAGAACATCAAGGATGGTACGGATGCCGATCCGATCCTGTTCTCTGTGCGCGGCCAGTACGCACTGTCCAAGCGCACCACGGCGTACCTGTCTGCCGGTTATGCCAAGGCCAAGAACGGCCAGAACGTAAGCCTGTCGCGCGACGTGATCGGCTACGCCAGCAACCAGGTTGGCGTGACGATGGGCTTGCAACACCGCTTCTGATCGGCCGGTCGACCGATCGCTGTAAAGAACACGGGCATCTTCGGGTGCCCGTTTTGTTGGATCGGCGCGCTGTTCAGCAGGCCATCAGTCGAGTGCCGGGCGGGATTTCAGCATCCGCCGCACGTCTTTGAAATCGTCGAAGGCGGCAAGGTCCTGCTCGATGTTGCGGACATGGTGGCGGAGCGCAGCGATGTCGATATCGAGCTTTTGCAAGACGGCGTCCGGCGGCAGTGCCCCGAACTGCTGATACCCGTACGTGTACCGAAACGTCGTCTCGACACGATGGATTTGCCGGTCGAGCTCGCGCACCTGGTCTTTCAGGATCTGGTTGTAATGCGTCAGCCGCGCTTCGCTGATGTGGTTGATTGAGCGTTGATCGATGTGTTCAAGCTCAAGCTGCAACTCCAGCAGTTGCAGCAGGTTGTTCTTGTCGTACGCCTCGTTGACTCGCTGCATGAGGCGTGTCTTCCGCTCTCGCTCCTGCGGATCGCTCTCTCGGTCAGGGTGCAGGGCGCTGGCGAGCTTGCGATAGACCTCGCGGATGGACAGGCTGATCTTCGCCTGTTCGTCTTCTTCCCGTGCTTCTGCGGCAAGTTGCTTGGGAGATTTCTGCCGGGCGGCCCGGCGCGCTTCACGCTTGCTCGCGGCGGCAGCCTTTTTCTCGGCCCGTTGCTCGATGTGCGCGCGGGCGCGTTGCAGCAGCGCTTCCTCTGAATGGTCATCCGTGTCGTCGCCCAGGTCGACCCCGAGCGCTGCTTCCAGCCGCGACTTCATCTCTGCGGCTTGCAGTGCGACTTCGCGGTCGAAGTCTGTGCCGCTGTATTTGTTGTAGAGCGCCTTGAGGCTGGCGTCTTCATCAATCAGATCGCGCGCCAGATCGACGATGAGCGCGGATATCTTGCGGCGCTCGGCTTTGGTAAAGCCGTCGTGCTCATAGACCTGGTCGAGGCTGCGCACAAGGCGGATCTGCAGCTCGGCGCGGGTTCGTTCCAGCGGCAGGAACTCGCTGGCATATCGGCGCTGGAACTGAACGGTGGCCGCCTCCCAGTCGGCCAGCCGCTTACGCCGATTCTCAATTTGCTTGATCAGCGCGTTGAATGCTTTCTGGCCCTTCGACAGCGTTGGCGAGTCATCCGCGTGCTGATTGGGCGTAATGCTGATGGCTGGGCGGTGTGCCTTGGTCATGGAGCGGAAATGTCGCGGGCTCCGCTAAGGGAGCCCGGTCTGTGTGATGTGGCGGCGGTGACGGCCCTGAGCGTCGGGGTGACGCCCAGGAACGGGATCAACCTAGCAACAGCGCGTCGTCGTCCACCTTGGCGCCGCGCGTTTCCTCGAACTTCTGCAGCAAGTGCGGCACGTCCAGGCCGCGGCGTTCCTCGCCTTGCACATCGAGGATCACGTTGCCCTGATGCAGCATCACCGTGCGATCGCCGTAGTCGAGCGCCTGGCGCATGGAGTGCGTCACCATCATCGTCGTCAGCTTGCTCTCCGAGACGATCTTGGCGGTCAGCTCCAGCACGAAGGCGGCCGTTTTCGGGTCCAGCGCGGCAGTGTGCTCATCCAGCAGCAGGATGCGCGACGGCTGCAGCGATGCCATCAGCAGACTCACGGCCTGGCGCTGGCCGCCGGAGAGCAGGCCGATGCGATCGGTCAGGCGGTTTTCCAGGCCGAGATCCAGCCGGCGCAGTTGCTCGCGGAAGATCTCGCGCCACTTGCGATTGGTCGCAAACTTGAAACCACGACGGTGCCCGCGGCACATGGCCAGCGACATGTTCTCTTCGATGGTCAGGTTTTCGCAGGTCCCGGCCATCGGGTCCTGGAACACGCGGGCGACCTTGTCGGCGCGTTGCCACGCGGTCTTGCGTGTGACGTCTTCACCGTCGATGGTGATGCGGCCGGAATCGACCAGTTGGTCGCCGCTGATGGAGTTCAGGAACATCGACTTGCCGGCCCCGTTGGAGCCGATCACAGCCACGAACTGGCCCGCCGGAATGTCCAGCGACAGGCCGCGCAGCGCGCGCGTCTCGATGGGCGTGCCGGGGTTGAAGGTGAGGGTGAGTCCTTGTGCGCTCAGCATGTCAGTTCCCCTTGGTAGCGGTCTTGGCGAACTTGCCGAACACCTTGCGGCGCACACCGGGCAGCACGAGGGCGATCACCACCAGCGCGGCGGTCACCATGTTCAGATCCTGCGCCTGCAGGCCGATGAAATCGCTGTTGAGTGCCAGGGCGATGAAGAAGCGATACAGGATCGCGCCAACCACCACGGCCAGCGTGGTCAGCACCAGGCGGCGTGCCGGCAGCACGGTCTCGCCGATGATGACGGCGGCCAGGCCGATGACGATGGTGCCGATACCCATCGACACATCGGCGCCGCCCTGCGTTTGCGCGTACAGCGCGCCAGCGAGGGCCACCAGTGCATTGGACAGCGCCATGCCGGCCAGCGTGGCAGCGCCCGTGGCAACCCCCTGGGAGCGTGCCATGCGCGGGTTGGCACCCGTGGCGCGCAGCGACAAGCCGATCTGCGTCGAGAAGAACCAGTCCACCAGCAGCTTGACGATCACCACGACCACGCCCAGCAGCACGGGGCGGAACACGTAGTCGGGCATCCATTCGGGCTGCAGCAGCGAGAAGATCGTCGGTTCGGAGATCAGCGGCACGTTCGGCTTGCCCATGATGCGCAGGTTGACCGAGTACAGCGCGATCATCATCAGGATACTGGCGAGCAGATCCATGATTTTCAGGCGCACGTTGAGCCAGCCTGTGATGAAGCCGGCAGCGGCGCCGGCCAGCGTGCCACCCAGCGTCGACATGAACGGATCGTGCCCGCTGGCGATGAGCGTGGCCGCCACGGCGCCGCCCATCGGGAAGCTGCCGTCAACAGTGAGGTCAGGGAAGTTAAGGATGCGGAAGGAGATCAGCACCCCGAGCGCCACGAGACTGAAGATCAGACCGATCTCCAGGGCGCCGAGCAATGAAAACAGTGACATGACAGAGTAGGGCGCGGTGGTTGGGCACCGGCCTGTATGCAATGAACGGGGGACGCTTGTGGGTAGCAGCGTAAGCGCCCGGCCATTATGCGGCGGATAGCCGCTGTGGGGCTCGGGCAGCCAGACCCGCGCCAGGACGGCTCCGCCAGGCGGAGGCCGATCCGGCGCCTTACGAGTTACTTGATGACTTCCTTGGCGTCTTTCAGCAGATCCGCCGACAGGGTCGCGCCTTGCTTCTTGGCCGCGCCTTCGTTCACGAACAGCTCCAGGTCGGTGCTGCCGGCCGAAGCAATCGCGCCCGGCTTCTCACCCTTCAGGATGCGGGCGACGACCTTGCCGGTCTGCTGGCCCAGCTTGTAGTAATTGATGCCCAGCGCAGCGATGGCGCCACGCTTCACGCTGTCAGTGTCGCCAGCCACCAGCGGGATCTTCGCTTCGTTGGCCACCTTCACCAGCGATTCGTACGCCGACACCACGTTGTTGTCGGTGTTCGTGTAAATCACGTCGACCTTGCCGATCAGGTTCTTGGCAGCCGGGGCGATGTCCACGGTACGCGGTGCGGCCGATTCGACCAGCGTCATGCCTTGCGCCGACAGCAGTTTCTTCAGCTCAGTGACGACCACGACCGAGTTGGCTTCGCCCGGGTTGTAGACCATGCCGACACGCTTGGCATTCGGCACCACACGCTTGATCAGGGCGATCTGCTTGTCCAGCGGGAGCTTGTCGGACACGCCGGTCACGTTGGTGCCGGTCGGTTCCCAGCTCTTGACCAGTTGTGCGGCCACCGGATCGGTCACGCCCGAATACACGACGGGGATCGACTTGGTGGCAGCCACAACCGCCTGCGCCGACGGCGTGGCGATGGCGATGATGGCGTCCGGCTTGTCACCAATGAACTTGCGGGCGATCTGTGCGGCGGTGGCCGTGCTGCCTTGTGCGCTCTGGTATTCCCACTTCAGGTTCTTGCCTGCGTCAAAGCCTTCGGCCTTGAGCTGTTCCTTGGCGCCGTCGCGGATGGCGTCGAGCGCCGGGTGCTCAACGATGGCGAGCACTTCAACCGACTTCGTGGCCTGGGCCAGCGCCGGTGCGGCTTGCAGCAGAGCCATCGGAATGGCAGCAAGCGCGGCAAGGCGGAAGGCGTGCTTGAACATGGACATAAGGATCTCCTGTTTCCTTTTGGGTGGTTTCGCTCTGGCAGCGAGCGGGATGTGCCCGCGCCGGCGTGGTTGGTTTTTCAGACTCTCTTGATTCTTGGGCGCACCGAAGCAGTGCAATGCCGGCGCACGTGGGCGCACATTATGGGACAAATCGCAATGCTTTTCAGCAAACACTTCAAAAGAACTTGAGGGGTGCAGGAGGGGCATTCCGGTTGCGTGCGATGCAACGCGGCCATCAAATCAAAAAGGGGCACGCGGCCCCTTTTTTCACTGCCCCAACGGGCTGCTGCTTACTGGATCTTCGCTTTTTCGCGCAGGTCTTTCAGCATCGCCTGGAACTTGCTGCGTTGCCAGTTCTGGTCGCCCATCATCATTTCGAGCAGTTGCGGCTTGACGTCTTCGTACGACGGGATCTTCGCGTCGCGCGTGTCGTCCAGGCGAATCACGTGCCAGCCGAATTGCGTCTTGACCGGCGTCTGGGTGATCTGGCCCTTCTTCAGGCCGGTAAGAGCTGCCGAGAATTCCGGAACGTAGGTGCCCGGGTTCGCCCAGTCCAGATCGCCGCCGTTGGCGCCCGATCCCTTGTCCTTCGATTGCGCCTTGGCGATGTCTTCAAACTTGGCGCCAGCCTTCAGCTTGGCAATGATGGCCTTCGCGTCGGCTTCCTTGTCCACCAGGATGTGGTGAGCGTGATACTCCTTGCCGTTGCCGAACTGGGCCTTGATCTTGTCGTACTGCTTGTGCAGTTCGTCTTCGGTGGCGGGGCTGTTCTTGACGTAGTCTTCGAACTCGGCGGCCACGAGCACGTTCAGGCGCGCAGAAGCCAACTGTTCCTGAACGTCGTCGCGCTCCAGCAGACCGCGCTTGGCGGCGTCCTGCTCGATCAGTTCACGATCGACCAGCATGTCGCGGGCCTTGGCACGCAGCTCGGGCGATTCGGGCTGGCCCGACTTCTTGATCAGCGCGTCCACCTTGGCGCTCGGGATGGCTTTGCCGTTAACCACCGCGGCGTTTTGCGCCATGGCGGGAGCAACGGTCGCAGCAATGGCAACAGCCAGCAGGCTGGCAGTGAGGCTGGAAATCTTCATGGGATTGCGTTCGAGGGAAGGACGAGTGAGCGTGGAATGCGCTTACGTGTTTTCTTCGGGAGTGACCGCGCGGATCGCCAGGGCATGAATTGCCGCCGGCCACAGCGTGTGCAGCGCATCATACACCATGCGATGGCGCGCCAAACGGTTCTTGCCGGCAAAGGCCGCGCTGACGATTTCGACGTTGTAATGGCCGCCGCCGGAGGCCGCGCCGGCGTGTCCGGCATGCTTGGCACTGTCGTCTTCCACGACGAGGTGGGCGGGCTGGAACGCCTCGCGCAGGAGGCGTTCGATTTCTCGCGGATCGGCGGCCATCAGCGGTCGTCTCCGATGTTGGCGTCGTTGGCCGCGTTGGCGGGGCGCTCCTGCATGTGGCGCGCCAGCCAGACACTTTGCGCAAGGATGAACACCACCATCAGGCCCATCGAGCCGAACAGCTTGAAGTTGACCCACACGTCGGTGTCGAAGTTGTAGGCCACGTAAAGGTTCAGGCAGCCCATGACGAGGAAGAACAGCGCCCACACCAGGTTCAGTCGGCCCCACATCGGCTCGGGCAGCGATACCTGCTGCTCCATCATGGCGCGGATGAGGTTCTTGCGAACGAACACCACGCTGCCCAGCAGCACCACGCCAAACAGCCAGTACAGGACCGTCGGCTTCCACTTGATGAACGTCTCGTTGTGGAAGATGAGCGTGGCGCCCCCAAACACGCCGATGATGAGCAGCGACAGCCACTGCATGGCGTCGACCTTGCGGTGCTTGAACCACACCCAGGCGATCTGCAGCACGGTGGCGACCATTGCGACGGTGGTCGCCACATAAATACCGGCCACCTTGAAGGCAGCAAAGAACAGGATGACCGGGAACAGATCGAACAGGAATTTCATGCGGGAACGCGCTTAGGTGGGCAGGGGCGGAAGATCAATCGCCGAATTTTAGCGCAGCCGAGTTGATGCAATACCGCAGGCCGGTGGGCGCAGGGCCATCTTCGAACACGTGGCCGAGGTGCGCGCCGCAGTTCTTGCATTGCACTTCGATGCGCAGCATGCCGTGCGAGCGGTCGGTTTTCTCAGCGATCACCTCGCCGTTGATGGGCTGGAAATAGCTCGGCCAGCCGCAGCCCGCATCAAACTTGGTCGACGATTCAAACAGCGGCGTGCCGCAGCAGACGCAGTTGTAGACGCCACGGTCCCAGTGGTCCCAGTACTTGCCTGTGAAGGGGCGCTCGGTGGCGGCTTCGCGGGTGACGCGGTATTCGATGTCGGAGAGTTGGTCGCGCCATTCGGCGTCGGATTTCATGACGGTCATGGTGATGAGACTCCTTGTTGGATTCGGCAGCCGCAGGATGGAACCGATCGGGCGGCTGACTTTGTTTTGTCGTGCTAGTGCGGCAATCCTGACAGGCGCGGATTAGAGCACGGTGTCAGTTCCGGCGCATCACGCCTGCCTGCATGTCGGCATGCCGAATCACGACGAGCAGCTCACTTCCAGTGATGACGCCCAATCAGGCGCCGGCTGCGCGTAGTGCTCAAAGCCGGGGTGATCGTCAAATGGGCGAGCCAGCACGGCGCGCAGGTTTTCGACTTCGGAGAAATCCTTTTCCTTGGCGCGGCGGATGGCGATTTCAGCCAGGTGGTTGCGCAGCACGTATTTCGGGTTGACGCGATGCATGGCGGCAGCGCGCTCGTCGTCGGATTGCGGTTCGGCCAGCAAGCGCTGGCGATAGGCGGCAAGCCACGCGTCTGCGGCTGCGCGATCGAAGAAGAAATCGCGCACGGTGCGCGCTTCTGCCGCGGCGGGCGTGTCGTCGCGGCGCACCTCGGCGAGGTGGCGGAAGAACAGCGTGTAGTCGGTGCGTTGGTTGTGCAGCAGCTTGAATAGGTCGCCGAAGAGCGCCTCGTCCGCGTCCTGCGCGGTGGAGAGCCCGAGCTTGGCGCGATAACGTGCGTAGAAGGCTGCGCCGTAGACGTCGCGGTAGGTCAGCAGCACGTTTTGCGCGGCGTCGATGGCGGGTTGAGCCTGAGCTTCGTCGCTCAAGTTGACGAAAACGTCGGGATCTTCGCCAAACAGCGGCAGCAACGCCTGCGCGAGGCAGAACAGGTTCCAGTAGCCGATTTGCGGCTGCTGTGCGTAGGCGTAACGGCCGCCGGTGTCGGAGTGGTTGCAGATGTGGTTGGCGTCAAAGCCATCCAGGAAGCCGAAGGGGCCGTAGTCGAGCGTGAGGCCGAGGATCGACATGTTGTCGGTGTTCATCACGCCATGGCAAAAGCCAACGGCTTGCCAGTCGGCCATCAGCTCAGCGGTGCGGCGGGCCAGTTCGCGCAGCAGGGCGAGATAAGGCTGCGGCTCGCTGCGAGAGGCGGGGTAGAAGCGGTCGATGACGTAATCGGCAAGTGCGCGCAGTTGGGGCAGTTGTTCACTGGCCGCAAAGTGCTCGAAGTGGCCAAAGCGCACGAACGACGGCGCGAGGCGCGTGACAACGGCGGCGGTTTCGATCTCTTCGCGGCGGACGGGGGCGTCAGCGCCGGTCACGCACAAGGCGCGGGTGGTTGGAATCCCAAGTCCTGCCATGGCTTCCGAGCACAAAAATTCGCGGATGGACGAGCGCAGCACAGCTCGCCCGTCGCCCATGCGCGAATACGGCGTACGGCCGGCGCCCTTGAGCTGGACTTCGCAGGGGCCATCGGCGGTCTGCAGCTCGGCTAGCAACAGCGCGCGGCCATCGCCCAACTGCCCGGCCCACACGCCGAACTGATGGCCCGAATACACGGTGGCGAGCGGATCGCTCCAGGGGGCGACGGCGTTCCCGGTAAAGACGGCCAGCCCGGCAGGGGTGTCAAGTTCTGCTCGTGAAAGGCCGAGTGACGCTGCGGCGTCCGGCGAGAAGCCCACCAGATAGGGCTGGCCAATCGGTCCGGAAGGCATGGGCATCGGCGGCAGGCGCGTCAGAAAGCGTTCGCCCAGCGCTGAGAAGCCAGGGGCGGCGGCGGGGCGGCCTGCCCAGTCGAAATGGTTTGCAAGGGAATCGTCAGGCAAGGCGGCGGGGGAAGCAGTCATGGGATGGGGCGGCAGGGCATGCGGCGGGTAGCACAGGAAACGGCGTAAAAACAGTGCCGAACCTTCAAATGTTGTGCGCTTTGCAGCGCAGCAAAATACCCTTCACGTAGGGGAAAACGCCATGTTGAGACGCAGCAACGCTATCGCGTATTGTACTTGCGAGTAAAGAAAGCTGCAGCCTGCGAACCCTTGCACCACAACGATTCGCAGGGTTTTACAGATGGCCGGGTAAACATGGGGGCCGATGTGGCAGCGCACAACAATATCCCGTTGACGTGCTTGGCGATCACGGGAACAATCGGCCAAAAAATAGAACGGTTGTTCAGTTTTTTCTAGGAGACACCATGGCCCTGATGGGACAAATGATGAGCGCGCCTTTGCTCATCTCGACCATCATCGAACATGCAGCGCGCAATTCCGGTTCGACTGAAGTCGTGTCGCGCCGTGTCGAGGGCGATATCCATCGCACCACGTACCGGCAAGTGCGAGACCGCTCCAAGCAACTGGCAAATGCGCTGGCCGCACTCGGTGTGCAGCCCGGCGAGCGTGTCGGTACGCTTGCCTGGAACGGCTATCGCCATCTCGAAATCTATTACGGCGTCTCCGGTTCGGGCTCGGTGTGCCACACCATCAACCCGCGGCTGTTTCCCGACCAGATCGCCTACATCGTCAATCACGCTGAAGATCAGTATGTCTTCTTCGACCTGACGTTCGTGCCGCTCATCGAGGGCATCGCGCCGCATTGCCCGAACGTGAAGGGCTGGGTGGCGATGACCGATCGTGCGCACATGCCCACCTCCAGCGTGCCGATGCTCTGTTACGAAGAGCTTCTCGACGCGCAGAGCGCCGACTACACGTGGCCGCAGTTCGACGAGAACACCGCGTCCAGCCTGTGCTACACGTCGGGCACCACGGGCAACCCCAAGGGCGCGCTGTATTCCCATCGATCCACGGTGCTGCACTCGTATGCGTCGGCCATGCCGGATGCGCTTGGGTGCTCGGCGCAGGACGTGATCCTGCCGGTGGTGCCGATGTTCCACGTCAACGCGTGGGGGCTACCGTATTCGGTGCCGCTGGTGGGCGCCAAGCTGGTCTTTCCCGGGCCGAAACTGGACGGTGCGTCGCTGTTCGAATTGTTCGAGCAGGAGAAGGTGACATTCTCGGCCGGCGTGCCGACGGTATGGCTCGGCCTGCTGCAACACGTGCAGGCCAACAAGCTGAAGTTTTCGACGTTCCGTCGCACGGTCATCGGTGGTTCCGCAGCCCCCCCGGCCATGATCCGTACGCTCAACGAGCTGGACGTGGAAGTCATCCACGCGTGGGGCATGACGGAGATGTCACCGCTGGGCACGACGTGCAAGCTGATGGGCAAGCACGCCGACCTGCCGGACGAGGCCAAGCAGCATGTGCTGGAGCGCCAGGGCCGCGCCATCTACGGTGTCGAGATGAAGATCGTCGACGCCGAGGGCCACGAACTGCCGTGGGACGGCAAGGCCTTCGGCGATCTCTACGTGCGCGGGCCCTGGACCATCCAGAGCTATTACCGCAACGAGGTATCGCCGCTGGTAGATGGCTGGTTCCCGACGGGCGACGTGGCCAACATCGATGCCGATGGCTACATGCAGATCACCGATCGCAGCAAGGACGTGATCAAGTCCGGCGGCGAGTGGATTTCGTCCATCGATGTGGAAAACGTGGCCGCAGCGCACCCCGGCGTGCACATGGCCGCATGCATCTCGTGCCATCACCCGAAATGGGACGAACGCCCGCTGCTGGTGGTGATGAAAAAGCCCGGTGTGGAACTCACACGCGAGGAGATGCTCAAGTTCTTCGAAGGCAAGGTCGCGAAGTGGTGGATTCCGGATGACGTAGTGTTCGTCACCGAAATTCCGCTGACGGCCACCGGCAAGATGCAGAAGCTCAAGTTGCGCGAGCAGTTCAAGGATTATCAGTTCCCCGCTGTACAGGCTTAGCTAGATATAGAAACCGCCGCCCGTGCAGGGGAGCCACCCCGGCACGAGGACGGCGGACGTAAGACAACCGGATCAGGGCCGGCCGCTATGTATCGATGACTGATGCAGCGGGATGAAGCCCGGGCGCGTTGCAACCTGGAGACGCAAGCAGCCGCAGGCCCACCAGAGGCACGCGGAGAGTGACTCGCCGGCGGCTCCACCACATGAAGGAGACACGCATGACGAAGTTCCGTCCGTTGGTTGTGGCTGTTGCATGTGTTGCGGCAATCGGTGGGGCAGTCCTGCCCACTGCATCGTCCGCCGCCGAAACCGTGAAGATCGCCTGGATCGATCCGTTGTCCGGCCTGATGGGCGCGCTGGGCCAGAACCAGTTGCGCAGCTGGCAGTACATCGCCGATCTCGCTACACAGAAGAACTGGGCCGGCGACGGTACCAAGTTCGAAGTGGTGGGCTTTGACAACAAGCTCTCGCCACAGGAAAGCCTGACGGCGCTCAAGCAGGTAGCAGATCAGGGCATCCACTACATCGTGCAGGGCAACGGATCGAGCGTCGGCATGGCGCTGGAAGACGCCGTGGCCAAGTACAACGAGCGTAATCCGGGTAAGGAAATCGTCTACCTGAACTACGCTGCGGTAGACCCGGACATGACGAACAGCAAGTGCAATTACTGGCACTTCCGCCTGGACGCCAACTCCGACATGAAGATGGAAGCGCTGACCAGCTTCCTGGCGAAAGATCCGAAGGTCAAGAAGGTCTACCTGATCAACCAGAACTATTCGTTCGGTCATCAGGTAGCGCGTGCGGCCAAGGAGTATCTCAAGCGCAAGCGTCCGGACATCGAGATCGTGGGTGAAGACCTGCACCCGCTGGCGCAGGTGAAGGACTTTTCGCCGTACGTGTCGAAAATAAAGTCGTCAGGTGCCGATACCGTCATCACCGGCAACTGGGGCAGCGACCTGGCGCTGCTGATCAAGGCCGGCAAGGACGCGGGCCTGAACGCGAACTTCTATACCTACTACGCCTCGACCACGGGCGTGCCGACAGCGATGGGCTCGGCAGGCGCTGACCATGTGAAATACGTGGCCTACTGGAACGTCAACAACGACGGCTTCAAGGGTGCCGATATCGTCGAGGGCTACAAGAAAAAGTACAACGACGATTTCTACCTCATGGCCTCGTATACCGGTATTGCCATGCTGGCCAAGGCCATCAAGCAGACCAAGTCTGTCGAGCCGGCAAAGGTTGCCAAGGCCTTCGAGGGCATGAAGGTCGACAGCCTGAACGGCACCTTCGAGATGCGCGCGTCTGACCACCAGGGCCAGCAGCCGCTTTACATCGCCACCTGGGAAAAAATCAACGGCAAGAACGTTAAGTTCGACCAGGAAAACACCGGCTACGGCTGGAAGACCGACGCGGTGCTCGACCAGTACGTCGCGTCGCAGCCAACCTCCTGCCAGATGAAGCGTCCGCAGTAAGGCCGCGGGTGGTGCGCCGAAGGGTCGCCCGATGCTATCGTGCGGCGATGTTTTAAACGGAGTCCATGGGCCACGCATTGATGCGTGCGTCCCATGCTCCGCCGAATCTGCTGGAAGGGCTGCAGCGTGGAATTTCTAGTTATCAATCTCTTGAATGGCATCAGCTACGGGCTGTTGCTGTTCATGTTGTCTTCGGGCCTGACGCTGATCTTCAGCATGATGGGCGTTCTCAATTTTGCGCATGCCAGCTTCTACATGCTGGGCGCATATTTCGCCTATGTCGTCAGCGGACATCTGGGCTTCTGGGCCGCGCTGATCGTGGCGCCGCTGCTCGTGGGTGCGCTGGGCGCCATGGTCGAGCGCTACGGGCTGCGCACGGTGCACCGCTATGGCCACGTCGCCGAATTGCTGTTTACCTTCGGTCTGGCCTACCTGATTGAAGAAGGCGTGAAGCTGGTGTGGGGCCTGCCCGCCGTGGCGTACCGCGTGCCGGACGCACTGGACGGCCCGCTGTTCACGCTGTTCACGTCGTCGTTCCCCAAGTACCGCGCCTTCATGATGCTGGTGTCGCTGCTGATGCTGGTGGGCATCTTCCTGCTGCTCACACGCACGCGTATCGGGCTTGTCATTCAAGCCGCACTCACGCATCCGGACATGGTGGAAGCCCTGGGCCACAACGTGCCGCGCGTGTTCATGCTGGTGTTCGGCGGCGGCTGTGCGCTGGCTGGGCTGGCGGGCGTGATTGGCGGCAATGCCTTCGTGACCGAGCCATCGATGGCGGCAGCGGTCGGCTCCATCGTCTTCGTGGTGGCGGTCGTGGGCGGCATGGGATCTCTGGTGGGCGCGTTCATCGCGTCGCTGCTGATCGGCTGCATCCAGACCTTTGCCGTCACGCTTGATATCTCAGTGACCAGCGTGCTGGAGAAGATCGGTGTCACGCTCAATCCGGACGTGCCGCTCATCTCTGTCTGGAACCTGACGATTGCGCAAGTCGCACCGGTGCTGCCGTATCTGCTGCTGGTGCTGATGCTGATCTTCCGCCCGCGTGGGCTGATGGGTACGCGGGAGAGCTAAATGGAACGCACCATGCACCAACAAGCGCAACAACAAGCCGCGCTGCCGGCCAACGATCGAGCGCGGACGATGAAATTCAAGCCGGTCAATCTTGCCCGCTGGCTACTCTGGAGTGTCACCGCACTGGTGATGATCGTGCTGCCGCTGATCTGGCCGCAGGGTTTTGCCATCACGCTGCTCTCGCAGATGGGCATCATGATCATCTTCGCGCTCTCGTACAACATGCTGCTCGGCCAGTCCGGCATGCTGTCGTTCGGGCACGCGGTGTACGCCGGTCTGGGCGCCTTCATGGCTGTTCACGCGCTCAACAAGATCGGCGCCATGCAAACGCTGGGCATTGCCGGACCACTCGCCGTTGCGCTCTTGCCCATTGCGGGCGGTCTGGGCGGCGCGCTGTTCGGCGTGATCTTCGGCTACGTCACCACCAAAAAGTCCGGGACGACGTTCGCCATGATCACGCTGGGTATCGGCGAGATGGTATTTGCCAGTGCGCTGATGTTCCCGGACTTCTTCGGCGGCGAAGGCGGTGTCTCCACCAACCGCAGCATCGGCGACGCGCTGCTTGGCGTGACGTTCGGGCCGGGGCGCCAGGTGTATTACCTGATTGCCGCGTGGTGCCTGATTTCGATGGCGCTGATGTATGCGTGGACGCAGACGCCGCTGGGCCGCATCGCCAACGCCGTGCGTGACAACCCCGAGCGGGTGGAGTTCATCGGCTACAACACGCAGCGTGTGCGCTTTCTGGTGGTGATTCTGTCTGCGTTCTTCGCGGGCATTGCCGGCGCGCTGTCGTGCATCAACTTTGAGATCGTGACGGCGGAGAACGTGTCGGCAGTGCGTTCGGGCTCGGTGCTGCTGGCGGCGTTCATTGGCGGCATGGGGAGCTTTTTCGGGCCGATCATCGGCGCGGTGCTCACGGTGTTCTTTACCGTAGCGCTGTCGGGCATCACCAAGGCGTGGCTGCTGTACCTCGGTTTGTTCTTTGTGCTGATGGTCATGTACGCGCCGGGCGGCATCGCCAGTCTTCTGGTCATGCATCTGCCGATCATGCGGCGCGGCAAGCTCAAGACGCTGCTGCCGGCTTACGGGGTGGCGATCGTGCCGACCATCATCCTGCTGGTCGCGTTGATTTCCACCGTGGAAATGATCTACGCCGTGCAGGACGACGCCTCGGGTGGCGTGGCCACGCTGTTTGGCCTGTCTGTCGAACCGAATACCTTCAAGCCGTGGATCGTTACCGCCGTGCTGTGGCTGGTGGGCGCCTTCGGCCTGCGTGCCGCGGCTGGCAAGCTGCGCACCGCTTGGGATAACGCATTGCAGGAGCCGCAACCATGAGCCAACCGACATCTGGGCCGACCGCTGCGCTCGAGTTGCGCGATGTTCGCAAGCGCTTTGGCGCAACGGAAATCATTCGAGGGGTCAACCTCACCATTGGCAAGGGCGAGCGCCATGCGCTCATCGGCCCGAACGGTGCCGGCAAGTCGACCACGTTCAACCTGATCTCGGGCCGCTTTCCGGCGAGCTCGGGCAGCGTGCGCCTGAACGGTGAAGAGATCAGCGGATTGGCGCCGTTTGAGATCAACCGCAAGGGCCTGTCGCGCAGCTTCCAGATCACCAACATCTTTCATCGGCTGTCGGTGTTCGAGAACCTGCGTTGCGCCGTACTCTGGTCGCTCGGCTACAAGTATTCGTTCTGGCACAAGCTGGCCGAGCTGCGTGACGCACGCGAGCGCGCTGAAGAAGTGCTCGAGCAGATCGGCATGACACATCGGCGAGACGCCGCCGCGGGCCTGCTGACCTACGCCGAGCAACGGGCGCTGGAAATCGGCATCACCATTGCGGGCGGTGCCGACGTGATCCTGCTGGATGAGCCAACCGCCGGCATGAGCCGCTCTGAATCCGACCACGCAGTGGACCTCATCCGCAAAGTCACGGTCGGCAAGACGCTGGTGATGGTCGAGCATGACATGAGCGTGGTGTTTGGTCTGGCCGACCGCATCTCGGTGCTCGTCTACGGCGAAGTGATTGCCACCGACACGCCTGAAGCCATTCGCAATAACCGTCGCGTGAAAGAGGCCTACCTCGGCACCACGCTGGACGAACCTGCAGGAGCGCATTGATGGCAACGAATACTCCGATGTTGGAGGTGCGCGACCTGCACGCGTACTACGGCAAGAGCCACATCCTGCACGGCGTCGACATGCACGTAGGCGAGGGCGAGATCGTTGCGCTACTCGGCCGCAATGGGGTGGGGCGTTCGACCCTGGCCAAGTCCATCATGGGTATGGTCCGGCATGAGGGTGAAATCCTGCTGCGCGGCAAGAACGTGAGCGGCCTGCGAACCTTCGAAGTCGCGCACAAGGGCATCGGCTATGTGCCCGAGAACCGGGATATTTTCCCCACGCTGACGGTGCGGCAGAACCTGTTGCTTGGCGAGAAACGCAATCCCAGTCAGCCCAAGCCGCGCTGGCAGGTCGAAGACATGTACCAGATGTTCCCGCGCCTGAAGGAGCGCGAGAACACGGCGGCCGGTGTGCTGTCGGGTGGCGAGCAGCAGATGCTGACGCTGTGCCGCACGCTGATGGGCGATCCCGATTTCATCATCATCGACGAGCCGACCGAGGGCCTTGCGCCGCTGGTCGTTACGCTCGTGGGCGAGTATCTGAAGACGCTCAAGGAGCGGGGGATCTCCGTGCTGCTGGTGGAGCAGAAGTTGGCCATTGCCCTGGACATTTCACAACGCGTGTATGTGATGGGGCACGGGCAGATTGTTTTTGAAGGAACGCCCCAGCAGTTGAAGGCGGACGCGAAAGTCCGGCAGGAGTGGCTGGAGGTTTAGACGCCGCAAGTTGGACCGCGATGCAAAGATGGCCCGCATGGACAACCGTGCGGGCTTTTTTCTTGCTGTCAGTTAGCGACAGTGCGCGCCGCAGTGGCTTTCGTGGTTGCCTCGGCTTGTTGCAGATGCTCGGCGCTGAACTGCATCTCCGAATACTTCACAAAGCGCGTCTTGAACTTCCAGCGGTAAACCATCCAGATCGCCACGAACAGGATCACGCCGCAATACGTTGCGACGAAGGCGCCGAAGTTGTCCACGGGTGCAAACAGCGCCTTGGTGTTCTGCCCAAGGATGATCACCACGCACAGGATCGCCACCATGATCGGTCCGAACGGGAAGAACGGCGACCGATACGCCAGTTGCTCCACGGAATGCCCCTGGCTCGTGAACCCCTTGCGGAACCGGTAGTGCGCCAGCGCAATGCCGAACCACGCGATGAAGCACGTCACCGCAGATGTATTCAGCAGCCACAGGTAGACCACCTGGTCGCCAAACAACGAGCTGAAGAAGCACAGCGCGCCAACAGCGGACGTGGCTAGTAGCGCGCGATGCGGCACGCCGTTGGCCGACACCTTGGCAAACCAGCGCGGCGCCTGGCCTTCGAGCGCCAGGTCGTACAGAATCCGCGTCGACACATACAGGCTCGACGTGCCAGACGACAGCAGCGCGGTCAGCACCACCGCATTCATCATCCCGGCCGCAAACGCGAGGCCCGCATGCTGGAACACCAGCGCAAACGGGCTGACGCCGACGTCCGTCGCTTCATTGCGCAGCAGGTTCGGGTCGGTGTACGGCAGCAGCACGCCGATGATCAGGATCGCCAGCACGTAGAACAGCAGAATGCGCCAGAACGTCTGGCGGATGGCGCGGGGGATCGTGCGCGAGGGGTTCTCCGCTTCGCCGGCGGCAACGCCAATGGTCTCGACGCCCTGGAACGAGAACCCGGCAATCATCGCCACGCCGACCATGGCCGGCACGCCGCCCACGAACGGCGCATCGCCCACGGTGAAGTTCTGCCAACCCGACTGCGGCCCGCCGTGCATGATGCCGAAGATCATCGCCAGGCCGATCAGCAGGAACACGATGATCGTCACTACCTTGATCATCGAGAACCAGTATTCCGCTTCGCCAAAGCCGCGCACGGAGAAGGCGTTGAGGCCAAACATGAGCAGCAGGAACGCGGCGCTCCACATCATGCCCGACACGCCCGGAAACCAGTACTTCATCACCAGCTGCGCGGCGGCCAACTCCACAGCCACGGACACGGCCAGCGCAAACCAGTAGTTCCATCCCAGCGCAAAGCCGAAGCCTTCTTCCACATACAAGCGGCTGTAAGTTACGAACGAGCCCGAGACGGGTAGATGTACCGCCAGCTCGCCAAGACTCGTCATCAGGCAATAGACCATCACGCCGATGAGCGTGTAGGTCAGCAGTGCGCCGCCGGGGCCGGCCTGCGCAATGGATGCGCCGGACGCGACGAACAGCCCCGTGCCGATGGCGCCGCCCAGGGCGATCATCATCAGGTGGCGCGAACGCAGGCGTCGGCGCAGTTCGGATTGGGCTTCAAGGCCGGTGGGGGTAATGGATGTGTGCATAGCCGGTGGCGCCGGAGCGGGCGCCCCAATGAAAACGCCCGCCGCATGCAGTGCAAACGGCAGGCGGAGCGGGTGTGATTACTGCGTACGGTTCGCGACGGTTGGCAATTCAGGGCCGGGGTCTTGGCCGGCCAGCGAATCGCGCAGCACTGGCGGGCGCGGGAAGTGCATGTCCTGGTAACGGACAATGCCGCCGCCACGCACCAGCCGGTAGCCGATCCAGATCAGGAAGAAGACCGGGATGCCGATGTACGTGGCGATGACCGCCGGCCAATCGACGGTGCCGCTGGTGAACGCCTGGTAGTTCTGGCCAAACGTGATGACCAGGCACAGCCCAAACGCAAACAACGGGCCATATGGGAAGAACTTGGAGCGGTACGGCAACTGCGCCGGATCATGCCCCTGCGCCACAAGCCCCTTGCGGAAGCGATAGTGGCTCACGGCAATGCCGAGCCATGCCACAAAGCCGGTCATGCCTGATGTGTTCAGCAGCCACAGGTAGACCGTCTTGTCTCCATACAACGAACTCAGGAAGCACAGCGCGCCGACAGCGGTCGTGGCCAGCAGCGCATTGCGCGGCACACCGTTCTGGGTGAGTTGCGCAAAGATGCGGGGGGCACGGCCCTCGGTGGCCAGGTTGTAGAGCATCCGCGTGGAAGCGTACATGCCCGAGTTGCCCGCCGACAGCACGGCCGTCAGGATCACCGCATTCATCAGGCCCGCGGCAAATGCCAGGCCGGCATGCTTGAACACCAGCGTAAACGGGCTCACGCCAATGTTGGTGACTTCCGTCGACAGCAGATTCGGATCGGTGTACGGCACCAGCACGCCGATGATGAAGATCGCCAGCACGTAGAACAGCAGGATCCGCCAAAACACCTGCTTGACAGCACGCGGAATGGTGCGGGCAGGGTCGGCCGATTCGCCGGCCGCCACGCCAATCAGCTCCGTCCCCTGAAACGAGAACCCCGCGATCATCGCCACGCCGATCATCGCCGGCAGCCCGCCCACGAACGGCGCATCACCCATCGTCAGGTTCTGCAGGCCCGGTTGCGGACCACCCTTCAGGATCCCGAAGATCATCGCTAAGCCAATGCCGATGAAAAGGATGACGGTGACGACCTTGATGAGTGCGAACCAGTATTCTGCCTCGCCAAAGCCGCGCACCGAGATGGCGTTGAGCAGGAACATGACGGCGAGAAACACA
This sequence comes from Ralstonia mojiangensis, assembly GCF_023955645.1. Classification (NCBI taxonomy): domain Bacteria; kingdom Pseudomonadati; phylum Pseudomonadota; class Betaproteobacteria; order Burkholderiales; family Burkholderiaceae; genus Ralstonia; species Ralstonia mojiangensis. The sequence continues at coordinate 1,340,368 of NZ_JAMXHU010000001.1, forward strand.
GCGCTCCACAGCACGCCGGGCACATCGGGGAACCAGTAATGCATGACGAGCTGCGCGGCCGCCAGCTCAACGGCAATCGTCACGGCCCAGTTGTACCAATAGTTCCAGCCGAGCGCGAAGCCGAAGCCTTCGTCTACGTACAGCGCGCCGTAGGTGGCAAACGACCCGGAAACCGGCATATAGGCGGCAAGCTCGCCCAGACTTGTCATCAGGAAATAGACCATCGCCCCGATCAGGATGTAGGCGGCAAGGGCGCCTCCGGGGCCTGCCTGCGAGACCGACGCGCCCGAGGCCACGAAAAGCCCGGTGCCGATCGACCCGCCGATGGCGATCATGGTGAGATGGCGCGCGCGCAAGGTGCGGCGCAAGCCCGGCGTCTCTGAGGACGGGGTAGCGTGTTCTGACATGGATACAGAGTGGTCGATTTTGCTCGGATCGCGAATCAAATCGACGAAATGTGACGAGACGTCCCCGCGCCTGGTGGGCGTCCGGCGAACGAAATGCGCGACTCTATCAAAACCGTCACGTAGCGGGCAAAAAATCCATGCTGCAGCACACGCGTTTGAACCCTGCCGGGCCGTGCCGCATCGCCCGCCAGACGGCGCCGTGCAGCGCAAAAATAAAAATTGAACGACCGTGCTATTTTGTGTATTCTGTGTCGAGTCGCGGCCTTACCGCGCGTTAAAAAAACGATAGTTGAGAGACAGTTCAACCGCGAGGCACGGTGCGCCTGATCTGCCGGCCCTCGCATCACCAAAGGAACCAGCATGACTGCGGAGTACAAGGTCCAGGACGGCGTTGCCGTCATCACGCTCAGCAACCCGCCCGTCAACGGCCTTGGCCACTCCACGCGCCTGGGTATTGTCGAAGGCATGGTCAAAGCTGGCGACGACGCCAACGTCAAGGCCATCGTGATCACCGGTGCGGGCAAAGCCTTCTCGGGCGGCGCCGATATCCGCGAATTCAATACGCCCAAGGCGACGCAAGAGCCGACGCTGCACGCCGTCATCAAAGCCGTTGAGTCGAGCAACAAGCCGGTCGTGGCGGCCATCCATTCGGTGGCAATGGGCGGCGGGCTGGAACTGGCGATGGGCTGTCACTACCGTGTGGCAGCACCGGGCGCGCAGATCGCGCTGCCGGAAGTGAAGCTGGGCATCCTGCCGGGCGCAGGCGGCACGCAGCGTCTGCCGCGCGCCATCGGCCTGGAACCGGCCTTGAACATGATTGTTTCCGGCAACGCCATCCCGTCGGAAAAGCTGGCCAAGAGCGGCCTGTTCGATCAGATGATCGAAGGCGACCTGATGGCCGGCGCCATCGATTTCGCACTGAAGGCCGCTGCCGAAGGCAAGCTCCCCAAGCTGCGCGATCGCAAGGTCGAGCACGACAACCCGCAAGGTTTCCTGCAATTCGCGCGCAACACCGTCGCGGCCGTCGCCAAGAACTTCCCGGCGCCGGGCAAGTGCGTCGACGCCGTGCAGGCCGCAGTGGAAAAGCGCTTTGACGACGGCATCAAGTTTGAGCGCGACCTGTTCATCGAACTGGTGAATACGTCGGAATCGCGCGCACTGCGCCACGCTTTCTTTGGCGAACGCGCCGCCAGCAAGATTCCCGACGTGCCGGAAGACACGCCGGTGCGCAAGGTGGAAAAGGTCGCCGTGATCGGCGCCGGCACGATGGGCGGCGGCATCTCGATGAACTTCCTGAACGCCGGCATTCCGGTGACGATGCTGGAAACCAAGCAGGAAGCGTTGGACCGCGGCGTCGCCACCATCCGCAAGAACTACGAAAACAGCGCCAAGAAGGGCAAGCTCACGCAAGAGAAGGTCGAGCAGCGCATGGCCCTGCTGACCCCGACGCTGTCCTACGACGACATCAAGGACGCCGACCTCGTCATCGAGGCCGTCTTTGAAGAAATGGGCGTCAAGGAAGTCGTGTTCAAGAAGCTGGACGAAGTCGTCAAGCAGGGCGCGATCCTGGCGTCGAACACCTCCACGCTGGATGTCGACAAGATCGCCAGCTTCACCAAGCGCCCGCAAGACGTGGTCGGCATGCACTTCTTCAGCCCGGCCAACGTGATGAAGCTGCTGGAAGTCGTTCGCGGCAAGGAGACTGCCAAGGACGTGCTGGCCACTGTCATGAAGCTGGCCAAGGCCATCAAGAAGACGGCGGTCGTGTCCGGCGTGTGTGACGGCTTCATCGGTAACCGCATGATCGAGCAATACAGCCGCCAGGCCGGCTACCTGCTGGACGAAGGCGCGCTGCCCGAGCAGGTCGACAAGGCGATCGAAAAGTTCGGTTTTGCGATGGGCCCGTTCCGCATGGGCGACCTGGCCGGCAACGACATCGGCTGGGCCATCCGCAAGCGTCGCGCCGTAGACAAACCGGACATCGTCTATTCGAAGACCGCCGATCTGCTGTGCGAGATGGGCCGTTTCGGCCAGAAGACGGGCGGTGGCTGGTACGACTACAAGGCGGGCGACCGCAAGCCCTATCCGAACCAGCAGGTCAACGACATGATCGTCCAGCACTCGAAGGATCTGGGCATCACGCGCCGCAAGATTTCGGACGAGGAAATTGTCGAGCGCCTGGTGTTCGCACTGGTCAACGAAGGCGCCAAGATCCTGGAAGAGGGCATTGCCTCCAAGGCTTCGGATATCGACATGGTGTACCTGACCGGCTACGGCTTCCCGCTGTTCCGCGGCGGCCCGATGCTCTACGCAGATACCGTCGGCCTGTACAACGTTGCGCAAGCCATGCACCGCTACAGCAAGGGCTACCACGGTGAAGCGTGGAAGCCGGCGCCGCTGCTGCAGAAGCTGGCCGACGAAGGCAAGGGCTTTAACGGCTGATGCGCGGCTAACCGACCAAGCAACTAAGCGACTAAGCAACCGCCATGCAACTTACGCCCACCGATTGCCTGCTGATCATCGACGTGCAGAACGATTTTCTGCCCGGCGGTGCGCTGGCTGTGCCGGACGGCGACCAGGTTATCCCGGTCGTAAACCAGCTCGCCAAGGCATTCGGACGCGTGGTGCTGACGCAGGATTGGCACCCACGCGAGCACGTGTCGTTCGCGGCCAACCACCCCGGCACTGAACCATTCGGCATGATCGATTTGCCGTATGGCGCCCAGGTGCTGTGGCCGGTGCACTGCGTTCAGCACAGCAGCGGCGCAGCGCTTGCCGATGGGCTGGACGTGCCGCACGCGCAGTTGATCGTCCGCAAGGGCTATCACCCGCACATCGACAGCTACTCCGCATTCTTTGAAGCGGATCGCAAGACGCCGACCGGCCTGCTGGGCTATCTGCGCGAGCTTGGAATCAAGCGCGTGTTCTGCGTCGGGCTGGCCACCGATTTTTGCGTGGCGTGGTCGGCGTTGGATGCACGGGCGGCGGGGCTGGAAGTGGCTGTCATTGAAGATGCCTGTCGCGCCATCGATCTGAATGGGTCGCTTGCGCAGGCCTGGCAGCACATGACGGATGCGGGCATCGCACGGTTGCAGTCGCCGGACGTTTTGAACGGATAACAGAGATACCGGGCGCCTGCCGATGCTGTGCGCCCGCCACCAGATACGAGGAGCAACACTATGACCGAAGCAGTCATCGTTTCCACCGCACGTACCGGCCTGGCCAAGAGCTGGAAGGGCGCCTTCAACATGACGCACGGCGCTACGCTGGGCGGCCACGCTGTTCAGCACGCCATTGAGCGCGCCAAGATTGAACCGGGCGAAGTGGAAGACATCCTGATGGGCTGTGCGAACCCGGAAGGTGCAACGGGCGCCAACATCGCTCGCCAGATTGCTCTGCGTGCCGGCTGCCCCGTGACGGTGCCGGGCGCGACCGTCAACCGCTTCTGCTCGTCGGGCCTGCAGACCATCGCCATGGCCGCACAGCGCGTGATTGCCGATGAAGGCGACATCTTCGTGGCCGGCGGCGTGGAATCCATCTCGTGCGTGCAGCAGGAGATGAACCGCCACATGATGACCGAAGGCTGGCTCACCAAGCACAAGCCGGAAATCTACTGGAACATGCTCCAGACTGCCGAGAACGTCGCCAAGCGCTACAACATCGCCAAGGAGCGCATGGACGAGTACGGCGTGCAAAGCCAGCAGCGCGCCGCCGCCGCTGCTGCTGCCGGCAAGTTCAACGACGAAATCGTCCCGATGACGACGGTGATGGGCGTGGCCGATGCCAAGACCGGCCAGCTCATGACGCGCGAAGTCACGATCGCCGCCGACGAAGGGATTCGCCCCGACACGACGCTTGAAGGCGTGGCAAAAATTCGCTCCGCCGTGCCGGGCGGCGTGGTCACTGCTGGCAATGCCAGCCAGTTCTCCGACGGCGCATCCGCCGCTGTGGTGATGAATGGCAAGGTGGCAGCCGCCAAGGGCCTGCAGCCGCTGGGCGTGTTCCGCGGCTTTGCCGTGGCAGGTTGCGAGCCGGACGAAATGGGCATCGGCCCCGTCTTTGCCGTGCCCAAGCTGCTGAAGAAGGCAGGTCTGAAGGTTGAAGACATCGGCCTGTGGGAACTGAACGAAGCGTTTGCCGTGCAGGTGCTGTACTGCGCCGACAAGCTGGGCATTCCGATGGACCGCCTGAACGTCAACGGCGGCGCCATCGCCGTGGGCCACCCGTATGGCGTGTCGGGCGCACGCCTGGTCGGCCACGCGCTGATCGAAGGTAAGCGCCGCGGCGTCAAGTACGTGGTCGTGACCATGTGCATCGGCGGCGGCCAAGGCGCAGCCGGCCTGTTCGAGGTGCTCTAAACAGACAGGCTCCCGCATGAAAACGGGAGCCTGTTTTGTTTGTGCCAGAGCTGGCTTGATCGCCAGCCCATGCACCCAGACGGTTTGGCCGTTGCTGTTCTTGCCCTTGATGGCGCCTTGAATTTCTGTAAGCGGGCGGAAAAAAGAAGGACCGCTGTCTGAGCGCAGCGAGTTTCGGTCCTTCTCCGCCCGGTTACAGAAATTCAAGGAATCTTTCGCCATCTCGGGCGCGCCTTTCTTTGCTTACTTTCTTTGGCAAGACAAAGAAAGTGAGTCGGCCCCGGCAGGGGACGAAACACAGGATGCACCAACATCATGTCCTCGAAACTGCTATCCCGCCGCGACCTCAGCTTCCTGCTCTACGAATGGCTCAACGTCGAATCGCTCACGCGCATTCCGCGTTACGCAGACCACTCCCGCGAAACCTTCGACGCCGCACTCGACACGTGCGAGCGCATCGCAACGGATCTGTTTGCTCCGCATAACAAGAAAAACGACCAAGAAGAACCGCACTTCGACGGCACCAAGGTCCACATCATTCCCGAGGTCAAGGCAGCGCTGGACGCCTTCAACAAAGCGGGCCTGATGGCTGCCGGGCAGGACTTTGAACGCGGCGGCATGCAACTGCCCACCGTAGTCGAGAAAGCCGGCTTCGGCTTCTTCAAGGCCGCCAACGTCGGCACCAGCTCATACCCGTTCCTCACCATCGGCAACGCGAATCTGCTGCTCGCGCACGGCACGCCCGCGCAAATCGAGACGTTCGTGCAGCCCGAGATGGAAGGCCGCTTCTACGGCACGATGTGCCTGTCGGAGCCGCAGGCGGGCTCCTCGCTGTCGGACGTCGTCACACGGGCCGAATACGAAGGCGAGTCGCCGCTTGGCGCGCAATATCGCCTGACCGGCAACAAGATGTGGATTTCCGCCGGTGAACACGAGCTGTCCGAAAACATCGTCCACCTTGTGCTGGCGAAGATTCCCGGCCCGGACGGCAAGCTGATTCCCGGTGTGAAGGGCATTTCGCTCTTCATCGTTCCAAAGTTTCTCGTCAATGCCGATGGCTCGCTCGGCGAGCGCAATGACGTGGTGCTGGCCGGCCTGAACCACAAGATGGGCTATCGCGGCACGACCAACTGCCTGCTGAACTTTGGCGAGGGTACGCAGTTCCGCCCGAAGGGTGCAGACGGGCAGCCGCGCGCCGGTGCCATCGGTTACCTCGTCGGCGAGCCGCACAAGGGCCTCGCGTGCATGTTCCACATGATGAACGAGGCGCGCATCGGCGTTGGCATGGGCGCAACGATGCTTGGCTACACGGGTTACCTGCATGCGGTGGACTACGCCCGCAATCGCCCGCAGGGCCGTCCCGTCGGGCCGTCGGGCAAGGATCCAGCGTCTGCGCAAATCCGCATCGTCGATCACGCCGACGTGCGTCGCATGCTGCTCGCACAAAAGGCCTACGTGGAAGGCGCCCTCGGTCTGAACCTGTATTGCGCCAAGCTCGTCGATGAAGAACGCGGAGAAACCGACGCGGCCAAACGCGCCAAGCTCGGCCTGCTGCTCGACATCCTCACGCCGATTGCAAAGAGCTGGCCATCGCAGTGGTGCCTGGAGGCCAACAGCCTGGCGATCCAGGTGCACGGCGGTTACGGCTACACGCGCGAATACAACGTCGAACAGTTCTACCGCGACAACCGGCTGAACCCGATCCACGAGGGCACGCACGGCATCCAGGGCCTGGACCTGCTGGGCCGCAAGGTCGTCATGCAAGATGGCGCCGCCTTCGCCGCGCTGGGTGAGCGCGTTCAGACCACCGTCGGCCGCGCGCTGGAAACCGACGATGAAACGCTGGTCGGCTATGGCCGCGCGCTCGGCATGGCCACACAGAAATTGGCCAAGGTCACGCAAACGCTGTGGGCCGCTGGCGACCCGCGCGTGACGCTGGCGAATGCCTCCGTCTATCTGGAAGCGTTCGGCCATGTTGTTGTCGCGTGGATCTGGCTGGAACAGGCCCTGTCTGCCGCAAAGGCGCTGCCGAACGCGCAGGGCGAAGACGCCGATTTCTACCGCGGCAAGCTGCAGGCCGCACGCTACTTCTTCCAGTGGGAACTGCCGAAGATCGACCCGCAGATCGTGCTGCTGGGCTCGCTCGACACGACCACGCTCGACATGCAGGACGCCTGGTTCTGACGGCAATCTCACAACGACAACGAGACACAGGAGACACCATGGGTACGCTCAAGCATCTGTTTGATCTTTCTGGTAAGACGGCGCTCATCACGGGCGGCTCACGCGGGCTCGGCCTGCAGATTGCAGAAGCACTGGGCGAGCAGGGCGGGCGCATCGTTCTATCTGCCCGCAAGGCCGATGAACTGAAGGAAGCGCAGGCACATCTGAAGTCGCTCGGCATCGAAGCGGACTGGATTGCCGCTGACGGCGCCATCGAAGCCGACATCCAGCGCCTGGCCGACGAGGCGCTGGCCAAGCTCGGCCATGTCGACATCCTCGTCAACAACGCGGGCGCAACGTGGGGCTCGCCGGCGGAAGATCACCCGGTCGAAGCCTGGGACAAGGTGATGAACCTGAACATCCGCGGCCTGTTCCTGCTCACGCAGCAGATCGGCAAGCGCTCGATGATCCCGCGCAAGTACGGAAAGATCGTCAACGTGGCATCGATTGCGGGCCTGAAGGGCAATCCGCCGGGCTCGCTGGACACGATTGCCTATAACACCAGCAAGGGCGCGGTGGTCAACTTCACGCGCGCGCTTGCCGGCGAGTGGGGCGAGCACAACATCACCGTCAACGCGATTGCGCCGGGCTTCTTCCCATCGAAGATGACGCGCGGCTCGCTGGAAAAGCTCGGTGTGGACAAGCTGACCGAGAAATCCCCGCTGCACCGCATTGGCGACGACGAAGACCTCAAGGGCGTGGCCGCGCTGTTCGCGTCGGATGCCTCCAAGCACATCACTGGCCAGATCCTCGCCGTCGACGGCGGCGTGAGCGTGGTCTAATTTCGGCTGCTTCTCACTCTTTCTGACGCAGCATGAACGCAGACAACAACGGTTTTCCGATCGACATCCCTTTCCTGAAGCTTCTCGGCATGCGCTGCCTGAAGGTGGCCGACGGCGAGGGCGTGGTCGAACTCGCCCTCGAAGCGCAGCACATGAACAGCTGGGAAATGGCCCACGGCGGTGTGACCATGACGATGCTCGACGTCGCCATGGCCATGGCCGGGCGCTCGGCCGACGTGCATGGCCGCGGCGTGGTGACAATCGAGATGAAGACGGCGTTCATGCAGCCCGGGCGCGGTACGCTCAAGGCGAGCGCGCGTTGCGTGCATCAGTCCACCACCATGGCGTTTTGCGAAGGCGAGGTGCGCGACGCAGATGACAAGCTGGTCGCGCGCAGTTCAGGCACCTTCAAGTTCGTCAAGCGTATGCCGCCGCCGCGCACCCCCGAACCCGGCGCGGACGGCTGACCAGGCAACACCGCAGTTGCAGTACCCAGTTGCACACCGGACAGCGTCCGACACACAAGAAGAGCAACCACGGAGACAACCCATGCAACAACCTGCGCGGCGGACGGCGTCTGCCCTTGCCATCACTCTGCTTTGCTGCACTGGACTAACCATGACCCTGGAAGGATGCGCCTCCAACTCCGCGCCGGTTGACGCACCAGCCGCCAGTGCATCGACCGCCGTGCAGCCGCCACCGGCGCCCAATCCGCCGATGCAGAAGCCGCTCACGGCGGACGAATCTGATCCGAACAAGATGGGCTGGATGCAAGGCTTCCCGCCGCCGCCCGATCGCATCGTCCGCTTTGATCTGGCGGGCAACATGTTCCCGCGCACGCGCTATGGCTACAGCCACGTGCGCGAGTTTGTGCCGACGCGCGTGGTCTGGCACGGGGACGGTCCGGTCAGCAAGCTGCCGCGTGCCGAGCGCGACATCAGCGGCGTGCTGTTTACGGATCCGAACGGCACGCGCCGTACGTTTGCCGAGGCGCTCAAGCTGACCTACACCGACGGCATCCTCGTCATGCACAAGGGCAAGGTGATCTACGAGCGCTACTTTGGCGCGCTCGATGCGCATACGCAGCACATCGCTATGTCGGTCACGAAATCGTTTGTCGGCACGCTGGCCGCCATGCTTGTGGCCGATGGCAAGCTGGATCCGGCCGCGCCCGTGACGCAATACGTGCCCGAGCTGAAAGACACCGCCTACGGCGACGCCACCGTGCGCCAGGTCATGGACATGACCGTGGGCGTGCGTTACTCCGAAAACTATGCCGACCCGAACGCCGATGTCTGGGCCTACGCCCGTGCCGGCGGCATGCTGCCGCGTCCGGCCGGCTACAAGGGCCCGGACAATTTCTACGACTACCTGACGACGCTGCGCAAGGAAGGCGAGCACGACGCGGAGTTTTCGTACAAGACCGTCAACGCTGAAACACTGGCGTGGATCGTGCGCCGAGCATCGAACAAATCGCTGGCGGCGCTGCTGTCCGAGCGCATCTGGCAACCGATGGGGGCACAGGATGACGCGTACTTTTCGGTCGACAGCATCGGTACGGAATCGGGCGGCGGCGGGCTGAACACCACGCTGCGCGATCTGGCCCGTTTTGGCGAGATGATCCGCAACGACGGCCGCTTCAACGGCAAGCAGATCCTGCCCAAGAGCGTAATCGACGACATCCGCCGCGGCGGCGATCCGGCCAAGTTTGCCAAGGCAGGCTACGCGACGCTGCCCGGCTATTCGTATCGCAACATGTGGTGGGTTTCGAGCAATGACCACCACACGTTCGAAGCGCGCGGCATCCACGGCCAGCGCATCTATATTGATCCGGTGGCCCAGATGACGATCGTGCGCTATGCCTCGCACCCGGTCGCCGCCAATGCTGCCAATGATCCGGTCACGCATCGCGCATATGCGGCGCTGGCCGAGTACTTCATGCAACACAAGTAACACCTCGAACCAACACCGATATCCGATATTCAGGAGCGTTTTTCATGTCGAAGACCTATCAGCGCATCGTTTTGGCTTCCCGCCCGCAAGGGGCGGTGACGCCCGACAACTTCCGCCTGGAGACGGTGGACGTGCCGGAACTGCAGGACGGCCAAGTGCTGGTGCGCAACCATTTCCTTTCGCTCGATCCGTACATGCGCGGCCGCATGAATGACAGCAAGTCGTATGCGGAGCCGCAGCCGCTTGATGAAGTGATGATCGGCGGCACCGTTGGCGTGGTGGAAGCGTCCGAGAACCCGTCGTTTGCCGTGGGCGATGCCGTGGTTGGCATGTTTGGCTGGCAGGAAGTGGGCGTGTCTGACGGCCGCGGCATTCAGAAGGTCGATACACGGCACATTCCGCTGTCGGCCTATCTGGGTTCGGTCGGTATGCCCGGGGTGACGGCGTGGTACGGCCTGAACAAGATCATGCATCCGAAGCCCGGTCAGACCGTGGCGGTGAGCGCCGCTTCGGGCGCCGTGGGCAGCGTGGTCGGCCAGCTTGCCAAACTCAAGGGCTGCCGCGTGGTGGGCTTTGCCGGCGGCAAGGACAAGTGCGATTACGTGGTCAACGAACTCGGCTTTGATGCCTGCATCGACTACAAGGCCGCCAAGGACCCGAAAGAGCTTTACAAGATGCTCAAGGAAGCGACGCCCGACGGCATCGATTCGTACTTCGAGAACGTCGGTGGCGCGATCCTGGATGCGGTGCTTTCGCGCATGAACGCGTTCGGTCGCATCGCCATGTGCGGCATGATCGCGGGCTACGACGGCCAGCCGCTGCCGCTGCAGAACCCGCAATTGATCCTGGTGTCGCGCCTGACCATTGAGGGCTTCATCGTCTCCGAACACATGGACGTGTGGCCGGAAGCACTGCGCGAGCTGGGCGGTTTCGTGGCGCAGGGCGAGCTGAAGTTCCGCGAGAGCGTGGCACAGGGCCTGGCGAGCGCACCGGAAGCGTTCATGGGCCTGCTCAAGGGCAAGAATTTCGGCAAGCAACTCGTCAAGCTGGTTTGAGCTGAGCCGCACGCGGATTGTCAATCGCTTGACAGTCCGCTGGGCGAGGGCCGCCACAGAATGGCCCCACCCACAACAAACGCGTGAAGGAGACACCATGAACGCACCTGAAACCACGCAAGCCAAGCGGCCCGACAGCATGGCCGCCAGCCTCAGCCCCGAGGCCGCTGCCCGCTATCGCAACCTGCCGCGTCCGCCGCAATTTGCCACCGTGGCCGAAGAGCGCCTGCACCGCAAACAGCGCCTGGCTGCAGCGTTTCGCTTGTTCTCCAAATTCGGTTTCGACGAAGGCGTGGCCGGCCACATCACGGCGCGCGATCCGGAACACCAGGACAGCTTCTGGGTGAACCCATTCGGCGTGCATTTCAGCCAGGTGACGGTGTCGAACCTCATCCGCTGCGATCATCACGGCAACGTGGTTGAAGGCGATTACCCGGTCAATGCCGCCGCGTTTGCGATTCACTCGCGCGTGCATCAGGCACGACCGGATGCAGTTGCCGCGGCGCACTCGCACAGCACATACGGGCGCGCGTGGTCGACGCTCGGTCGCAAGCTCGATCCGCTCACGCAGGACGTATGCGCCTTCTATGGCGACCACGCGTTGTACGACGATTTCGGCGGTGTGGTGGTCGAGCTGGACGAAGGCCAGCGCATTGCTGAGGCGCTGGGCGACAACAAGGCTGCCATCCTGCAGAACCACGGTCTGCTGACCGTTGGCAAGACGGTCGACGAAGCCGCATGGTGGTTCATCACGATGGAGCGTTCCTGCCAGGTGCAGTTGCTGGCCGAAGCCGCAGCTGCCCGCACTGGCGACGCACCGCGCACGATTTCCGATGCCGCTGCCCGTCAGGCGTATTCGATCGTCGGGTCGGCGCAGGCGGGGTGGTTCCAGTTCCAGCCGCTGTATGCGCGCATCGTCAAAGAACAACCCGATCTGCTCGACTGATCGGCATTGCAAATTTCTGGAGCACGCATGACGGACTTGATCCTGCATCACTACGCCACCTCGCCGTTTTCTGAGAAGGTGCGTTTGATCCTTGGCTACAAGGACCAGCCGTGGAAGTCCGTCACGGTGCCCGTGATCCTGCCCAAGCCGGACGTGATGCCGCTCACCGGCGGCTATCGGCGCACGCCGTTTCTGCAGATCGGCGCGGATATCTATTGCGATACCGCGCTGATCGCGCAGGTGCTGGAATCGATTCACCCCGCGCCGACGCTGTATCCCGCAGACCATGCCGCAGCGGTGTTTTCGATGGCGCAGTGGGCCGATACGACGCTGTTCTGGGCTACCGCAACTTTCGTGACGCAGCCGGCCGGCTTCCAGAGCCTGTTCGGTGATGCGCCGGAAGCCTTCGTCAAAGCCTTCGTGGAAGACCGCAAGGCGATGCGCGTGGGCGGCACCGGCTTGCGCACGCCGCTGCCGGAAGCCACTTCCACGCTGCAGGTGTTCCTCGCCCAGCTGGAGCGGCAGTTTGCGACAGGCGAACGCATCTTCCTGTTTGGCGAGCAGCCGACCGTGGCCGACTTTTCTGTCTACCACTGCCTGTGGTTCATTCGCCGTGCAACGGCGGTGGCCGGCATTCTTGATGCGCACCCGGAAGTCGTCGCATGGATGCATCGCGTTGCGGCATTCGGTCACTCGCAAGCGCAACCGATGACGCCTGCCGAAGCATTGGACATTGCCAAGGCCGCCACACCGCGTGCGTTGACTGAAACGAACGCCACCTTCGACGACAGCCACGGCTTGCCCAAGGGCACGCGCGTGACGGTGGCCGCGGTTGACTACGGCGTGGATCCCGTCGAAGGGGACCTCGTGGTCTCCACACGCGACAGCGTCGGCGTGCTGCGCGAAGACCCGCGCGTCGGCCAGGTGGTGGTGCATTTTCCGCGCGTCGGTTATGCCGTGCGCAAGGTTGAGGCGGCAGGCTGACACGGCTTTGCCATCTCGATCGCCTTTCCTACTACAACGACATCAGTGAGACACGTATGAAGCAATTCGCAGGCGGTGTGGCCGTCATCACGGGCGGTGCGTCGGGTTTCGGCAAGGAGTTCGCCAAGATCGGTGCCGGGTTGGGCATGAAGCTGGTGCTGGCCGATATCCAGCAGGATGCGCTGGATGCCGCCGTGGCCGAATTCTCGGCCCAGGGCGTGGAAGTGATTGGCCTGCGCGTCGACGTGTCGAAGGTAGAAGAGATGCAGGCGCTGGCCGATGCCGCCATCAAGGCGTTCGGCAAGGTCAATCTGCTGTTCAACAACGCCGGCGTGGGCGCCGGTGGTCTCATCTGGGAGAACACCGAGCGCGACTGGGATTGGGTGCTCGGCGTGAACCTGCACGGCGTCATCCACGGTGTGCGCATCTTCACGCCGCTGATGCTCGAAGCCGCGAAGAAGGATCCGTCGTACGAGGGCCATATCGTCAATACGGCGTCGATGGCGGGACTGCTGAATGCGCCGGCCATGGGCATCTACAACGTGTCCAAGCACGCGGTGGTGGCGCTGTCCGAATCGCTGTACCAGGACTTGAGCCTGGTCACCGAACAGATCCATTGCTCGGTGCTGTGTCCGTACTTTGTGCCGACCGGCATTACGCAGTCTGACCGCAACCGGCCTCAGGATCTGGCCAACATGGCGCCGCCCACCAAGTCGCAGTTGGTTTCACGAGCCATGTCGGAAAAGGCTGTCAGTTCCGGCAAGGTCACTGCCGAGCAAGTCGGCCAGATGACTTTCGACGCGATCCGCAACGCGGGCTTCTATATCTACTCGCACCCGCATGCGCTCGCGCCTGTGCAACATCGCTTTGAAGACATCATTTCGCAGCGCAATCCGTCTGATCCGTTTGAAGGCAAGCCGGACGTGCGTGCGCGTCTGGTCGATGCGCTGCGCGGGTAACTCCACCTCCACGACTGCCACAACGCCGAGATCACCATGAACACTGCAACGGCTGCTGCCATCACGGAATCGCAATTCGCCGATCTGCCCAACGGCACGCGGCTGCATTACGCCAGCGCCGGCAAGCGTGGCGCGCCGCTGATGCTGTTCGTTCACGGCTTTCCGGAGTTCTGGTACGAGTGGGAAGCGCAGCTTGCTGCGTTTGGCGACACGCACTTTGCCGTTGCGCCCGACATGCGCGGCTACAACCTGTCGAGCAAGCCAGCGGCGGTGGATGCGTATCGCCCGAAGTTCCTGGTGCAGGATCTGACGCAGTTCATCACGGCGTTGGGCTACGAGCGTGCCATCGTGGTGGCGCACGATTGGGGCGGGGCGATCTGCTGGAACCTTGCCATCCAGCATCCGGAGGTGGTCGAGCGGCTGGTGATCGTCAATTCGCCGCATCCGTGGGTGTTTGCGAATGCGCTGCTCAGCGATCCGGCGCAGCAGGCCTCATCGGCGTATATGAACTGGCTGCGCCAGCCGGGTTCGGAAGACGCTCTGGCCGCCAACGACTTTGAAAAGCTCGAAGGTTTCTTTCACGGTATGGGGCAGCCGGTGGCGGATTGGTTCACGCCAGAGGTGCGAGCGCGCTATCACGCTGCCTGGAGCCAGCCGGGTGAGGGCGGCTCCCACGGCCTGACCGGTGGCGTGAACTACTACCGTGCCTCTCCGTTGCATCCGCCCACCGAGGGCGTTGCGCCGTTGCGCATTGACCAGATGCCGCCCGAGGCGTTTGTCGTGAAAGTGCCTACGCTCGTGATCTGGGGCGAGATGGACATGGCGCTGCCGAAAAGCCTGCTCAATGGGCTGGAGCGTTTCATTCCCGACATGCGCCTCGAGCGCATTCCCGACGGCACGCACTGGGTCGTGCACGAACAACCGGAGCGCATTACCGCGCTGATCCGGTCGTTCGTTTCCTGAGCGCCTGCGTTAGTTACATCGACTCTGCCAGCATGTGGCGGTAGTCATCCGCCGTGGCAATGCGCGGGTTGGTCTTGTGGCAATGGTCGAGCAGGGCGCCTTCCACCACGTGTTCCAACGCATCTTCCGGCACGCCCATCTGGCGCAGGCCCGTTGGCAGGCCGAGGCGTGCCGTCAGGTCGTGCACGGCCTGGGCGAGGTCAGCGCCCGCCGGCAGGTTCATCACGCGGCGCATGCGGGCGTAGCGGTTGTCGCGCACCACCGTCTCGGCCGTTTCGTTGAAGCGCAGCACGGCCGGCAACACCACCGCATTCAGCGTGCCGTGATGCAGCCCCGTTTTGCCATCGACTTTGACGCCGCCGAGCGGGTGCGACAACGAATGCACGCACCCCAGCCCCTTCTGAAACGCCATCGCGCCCTGCATCGATGCGCTCATCATGTTCAGCCGCGCATCGCGGTCAGCGCCATCGCGCGTGGCGCGCTCGATGTTGGCCCACGCACGCTCGAGGCCATCCAGCGCAATGCCGTCCGCAGGCGGGTTGAACGCCGGCGCGAGGAAGGTCTCGATGCAATGCGCGACCGCGTCCATGCCGGTGGCGGCCGTCAACGCAGGCGGCAGACCCAGCGTCAGTTCCGCGTCGCAGATGGCTGACTTGGGCAGCAGGTGCCACGAGTGGAAACCGAGCTTGCGGCCGTCTTCCAGAATGATGATCGCGCCACGTGCCACCTCGCTGCCCGTGCCGGCCGTGGTGGGGATCGCAATCAACGGCGCCGCCGCTTCGGTGATCTTCGTGCTGCCGCCCTCGATGGTCGCGAAGGTGGTCAGCGGCTCCGGGTGCGTTGCCGCAATCGCAATCCCCTTGGCCAAATCGATCGACGAACCACCGCCGATGGCGATCAGCCCGTCGCAACCGGCGTCTTTGTATTGCGCGGTGGCCTTGAGCACCATCGCCTCGGTCGGGTTGGAAGGCGTCTCGTCGAACACGGTGAGGGGCAGGCCGCCCGTGGCGTCAATCGCCCGCTGTGCAAGACCGGCGGCAGCCACGCCCTTGTCGGTCACGATCATCGGCCGGCGGATGCCGACGCGTGCGCATTCGCTTTTCAGTTCGTTGACGGTGCCAAAACCAAGGTGGACGTGGGTGAGGTAGAAGATGAGGGCCATGTTGTCTCCGGATGGTGATTGTCGGCGTCGCCCGTCTTGCCGTGCGGGCGTGGTTCAATGGATACTCCGATGATAGCCAAATTAGAACGATCGTTCAGTTCTCGCCCTCATGCAGCACCCGTCTCTCGACTCGCACGTTGCCCAGTTACTCGATCTGGTTGCGCGTGCCAAGCGTCCGCCGTTGAATGCACTTGATCCAGCCGACGCCAAGATCGCCTACGAAAAGAGCAGTCCCATTGTCGACATCCCGGCCATCCCGCTGGAAGCCGTGCACGACCTGACGGTAACGGCGCGCGATGGCTATGTCATTCCCATTCGCACATACGCGGCGCGCGAAGCCAGCTGGGCAGATCCATTGCCATTACTGGTGTATTTCCACGGCGGCGGTTTTACCGTGGGCAGCATCAAGACGCACGACCAGCTTTGCCGGTCGCTGGCGGCCAAATCGGGCGCGATGGTGTTGTCGGTGGATTACCGGCTTGGGCCGGACTGGAAGTTTCCGACCGCAGCGAACGACGCATTCGACGTGCTGCAATGGGTGTTCGATGAAGCCGCCACCATCGGCGCCGACCCGGCACGCATCGCTTTCGGCGGCGACAGCGCGGGCGGTACGCTGGCTGCTGTGAGTGCCATTGAGGCACGCAATCGCGGCCTGGCGCCGGTGCTGCAACTGCTGATCTACCCCGGCACCACCGCGCGTGAATCCACACCGTCGCACCGCGAGTTTGCGGAGGGCTATTTGCTCACGCAGGAGATGATTCACTGGTTCTTCTCGCAATACCTGCGCAGCGACGCTGATCGCGACGACTGGCGTTTCGCCCCGCTCGATGCCGGTGGCCACGGCGCGGACGTCACTGGCGTGTGCCCCGCGTGGATTGCCGTGGCGGGCTTCGACCCGATCCGCGATGCGGGCATCGGCTACGCCAACAAGCTGCGCGCAGCGGAGGTGCCGGTCGAGCTGAAACTGTACGAAGGCATGATTCACGACTTCTTCAAGATCGGGCGCTTCGTGCCGGCCGTCGAAGACGCGCACCGCGACGCCGCCAACGCGCTACGCCGCGCCTTCGGCACCGAGACCGAATCCCCCTGACGAAAGCACAAAAGGAGACCGCATGGCGATCGAGGATTTCCGCCACAGCACGCCCCTGCGCGTGCGCTGGGCCGAAGTCGATGCGCAGAGCATCGTCTTCAACGGCCACTACCTGCTGTACGCCGATGTCTGCATCACCGAATACTGGCGCAGCATCGGCGTGCGGTATCCGGTGGATGTGGTCGACACCTTTGGCGTGGATTTCTACGTGGTCAAATCCACGCTCGAATATCATGCCTCCGCGCGCTTTGACAATGAGCTGGACCTGCGCTGCCGTGTGGCGCGTCTGGGCCGCTCCAGCATGCGCTTTATCATCGAGATGTATCGCGCAGACGAGCATCTCGTCACCGGCGAAGTCATCTACGTGTGTGCAGACCCTGCCACGCAGACCTCCGCGCCGATTCCCGATACGCTGCGCGAACGCATCCTTAACTTTGAAGTTCTGAAGCCTGAAGTGTGAGAACCGAGCATGACTGCCCCTGAATCTGTCCACCCGCTTGCTGGTGTTGAAGTCGACCGCTGGGACGCCGTGCGCGAAGAAGCCCGCGCCATCCGCTACGACGTGTTCGTCACCGAACAAGGTGTGCCTGTTGAACTGGAATGGGACGAGTGGGATGACCGCTGCTGGCATGCGCTTGCACACGACACGGCTGGGCGTGCCGTCGCCACCGGCCGCCTGCTGCCCGATGGCCATATCGGCCGGATGGCGGTGCGCAAGGAGGCGCGCGGCACGGGCGTTGGCGCGCGTGTGCTGGAAGCCTTGATCGACAAGGCGCAGTCGCTGGGCTACCCCGAGCTGATCCTGAACGCGCAAACGCACGCCATGCCGTTCTACGTGCGCGCGGGCTTTACGGCCGAGGGGGAGGAGTTTGAGGAGGCCGGCATTCCGCACCGGACCATGCGCCGCGTGCTTACACGTTGATATCCTGGGCGGCCCTCGCAATGGCTGCGATGGCCACCTGCGCTGCCGGCGACGCGGTTCTGCCGTGCAGCCGCACAATCCCCGTCGTGGATGGCGGCGATAACCAACCCTTCACCGCCAGCCGCATCAGCGCGCCGGTTTCCAATTCCTCCCGCACGGCTGCATCCGTGGCACCGAGCACGGTGTCCGTCGTGAGCGCCACCGTCTTCAATACGCCGTAGTTGTCGCACTCCAGCGCGATGCTGGCCTCCTGACCTGCCGGCAGGCCAAGCAGCATCGCCAGCTCCACCTTTGACGGGCTCAGGAGTTTCGGCACGGCAATACCGTATTCCCAGACTTCACGCAGCGTGTGCGTGCGCGCTGCAAGGGGGTGGCCGGCCCGTACGTAAAGGTGAGGGGGCTGGCCGCCGATCGGTTGGATATCGAGCGCGGCGTCTTTCGGCATGTCGCGCACATCGGCGGCGAAGAACTCGATGTTCTCGCTGCGCAGGCTCTCCAGCAGTTGCACCCAATTGCCGACCTCCATGCGCAGTGCGACTTGGGGATGCTGCTGCCGCAATTCCTGCAGTGCCTGGGGCATGAGCGTCGCCGTCAGCAGCGGGCCGACACCGAAGGCCGTGTCGCCAAGTTGGCTGTCGCGATACAGATCAACGTCGCGTTGCAGGCAGCGCGCCTCGAACAGCAGGCGCCGCGCGCGTTCGATGACGAATTCGCCGGCCGGTGTGGGACGCACGTCGCCGGTTTCGCGATCGAACAGGCGGATGCCGAGATCGTCTTCAACCGCGCGGATGCTCCGGCTGAATGCAGGCTGGCTCAGATGCACCGCTTGCGCGGCACGCGCGAAGTGCAGCGTATCGGCAAGGGCGACGACGTGACTCAGACGGCGCAAATCCATGGCGTTGCGTTCTATGCATTAAACGGATGTTCATTATGCATTGGACGCATTGGTGGTGCACTCCTAGGCTTGTCTGCACAACAAAAGCGAGGAGACACCAATGAGTTCGCACATGGAGCACGCGCTGATCGTCGCTTGCATCCTGGGATTTGGCACCATGGAGTTCGTGACGCGGCGCTACCACGCCAACGTGCGCGGCCGCGCAACCGCCAACGATGCCTGGCTCGAGGTGCTGATGTTCATCAGCCTCGTCGCCGTCACCCAGCCGATCGCGCTTTTGGGAAGCAACGCCCTGTGCAAGTGGCTCATTCCGGCGCAGCACAACGCGTGGGCGGATCTGCCTTGGTGGGCGATGACTGGGCTGCTGCTCATCGGCGACGACCTCACGCAATACCTCTGGCACCGTGCTTCGCACACGCCGCTGCTTTGGCCGTTGCACCGCGCGCATCACAGCGCGTCGTACATGAGCGTGCGCATTACGTACCGCAACAACTTTTTCTACTACCTGATGATGCCGGGACTGTGGATCGGCGGTGTGGCCGTGTATCTGGGCTTTGGGCCCGTCTATGCGGCGTATCTGGTCGTCAAGCTGGCCGTCATTGTTGGCGCGCATTGCGCCTGGCCGTGGGATGCACCGCTGTATCGCATCCGCGCGCTGCGCCCGTTGATGTGGGTGGTCGAGCGGACGATTTCCACGCCCGCCACGCACTGGGCGCATCACGCGCTCACCAACGCCGATGGCATCGGTCACTACAAGGGCAATTTCGGCAACCTGCTGTTTTTCTGGGATGTGCTGTTTGGCACGGCGCATATCACGCGCAAATATCCCGCAAAGATTGGCTTGCAGGATGACGTGCTGTTCGGCGCCGAACCCTGGACGGCGCAGATGTTCTACCCGCTGGTGCGGTCCAAGCGCGAACATTCGGCATTGCGCCCGGGCGGCGCCGCCGTCACCGAAATGGAAATAGCAAAGGATCAGGCCGCGAGCGCCAAGCAGGAAGCAGCCTGAGCAGCGCGCCGCCTACGTATCGGCGTGCGTGACGGTATCGAGCACGCCGAGGTAGCGCGTCTCACCAATCTGGCCTTCCGCGTCGAAGCGGCGCTCGGTCACGTCAAAGCAGCCGTCGTGACGGATACGCACGATCGTGCTGGCGCGCGTGCCATAGCGCGGCGAGCGGATGAAAGCGGCAGAAAGCAGCTTCTCCCACTCCGGCGCCACGCCCGTGGCGGGTAGGGAGGCGGTCGGCGCTTCACGCGTTTCCGACAGCAGATCGAGATAGCGCGCCACATCCAGCGCATTGCCGTGCCGGCCCGTGTCTGCGGCCAGGGCCTCGGCAAAGGCGGCCATGCGATGCCGCACCTTGAACCACGGCGTATCGAGCAATGCGTTGGACAGTCCGTACAGGCCGGGCGCGAGCTTGCGCGGCGCTTCGGCGCGGTTGCTCGTCCACCAGAGTTCGTCGCGTGTGGCGGTCAGCAGGTTGTAGCCGTTGTATGCACGGTCGCGAGCGGTGAGGCTATCGAGATAGGCGGGCACCGACATATCGTCCGCCGTCAGGAAATTCGAGACGAGTTCCCCGCGCGAGCGCGCATCGGGCCGGCGCTCGGACGGCGCGCGGTAATTCGTCAGCGCGGCAAAACGGCCGTCGCGCGTCATGCCCATCCACGTACCCGCGTGACCGACCACCTGGGCCATGTCACGCCCGGCCAGCACATTGGGCGCGTCGCTCCACCACGCAAGCGGCGCGGCAGGGCGGTCATAGAATTCGTCCCGGTTGGCGGCCACCACCAGTGCGTAGTCGGGGTGGGCGTGCCAGGCCGTGAGAATCAAACACATGAGCACTTCCTTTGAACATGCCGCGCAACGAACGGCCAATGGCCAATGTGACGACCTGTGTTGCGCGGGCTTCGGCCAAGCATAGCAGCCTGCCGAATTTTTGCGATGCCGATTGCGGCAGGGCGCCGTCAGCTGTTTTCTAGATCGACAAACAGCTCTGCGTGGCGTTCACCCGCGACGAATTCACGCGGGCCGCCGGTTTCCCACAGGGCCGCCAGCGTGGCAGCAAATGCGGGCGGGACATCGTTGTAGGACTCCATCCACGTGGCCTGGCCGTCGCGTGTTTCCGGACGGCGCATCAACGCGCCCGCCACGCCCGTCGCTTCTTCCACGGTATCGAGCCAACGTTGCCACCGCGGTAGCGCAGCGGCGGCGTCATGCTCGGCGATGCGGAAGTAGACGAACAGGTGGTCGGCCATGATGGAGTCCGGTGTCAGGCGTTTTCTGAAACGGGAATGACGTACGGCAGGTTTTGCAACGTCAGCACCGGCCCGTCCGGCGTGGCCAGGTGGATGACGGTGTCGAGCGCGTCCAGCTTCAGCTCGACCAGCAAATCGGTGCCGCCATCCGGCGCCATGGCTGCGTTGACCACCATGCCACAAGGTTGGTTCGGATCGGTTGCGCTGTAGACCTCGGCTCCGGCCGACGTGGGGGCATTCACGTGCGCACGCTGCATGCGCCGCTTGAGCGTGCCGCGATACTGGCTGCGCGCCACGATTTCCTGCCCCGGGTAGCAGCCCTTGCGGAAATCGACGCCGCCCAGCAGCTCCAGGTTGACCATCTGCGGGACGAACTGTTCTTGCGTGGACAGGGTGATGTGCGGAACACCTGCTTGCAGGCTCAGCCAATCCCACACTTCGGTGCCCACCAGCGACAGGCGCGACGACAGCGTCTTCCAGGCGTCCTGGAAGTGCTCGGCATGGACCATCCACTGATAGCGGGGGCGTCCGTCAGCATCCGGCAGGCGGACAACCGCGCCGAACTGCTGGCCCACCGTGGCGGGCTGCTGCGCCACCGCGTTGACGGCGTCCGGTTCAGGCAGCACGGCACCGGCCTCGCGCAGCGCTTCCGCCGCATCCGGCCCGGCGACGCCGATGGCGATGAACTCATCCATCGGGCGCAGCTTGGCCTTGGCGCGCAGCACGAACATCGACAGGCGCTTGGTCAACGCCGGAGCGATCGCCTTGTCTGTCTGCAGCACGATCGTATCGGCCTGACGCCACACCAGCAGCGTGGCAAGCAGCCGTCCCTTGGGCGAGCAATAGCCGGCCAGGCGCGCTTGGTTCAAACCAAGGCCTGTAACGGCGTTGGTGAGCTGGTTATGCAGGAACTCGGCCGCATCGGCGCCTTCGACGGCGATGCGCGCAAGATCGGTCGGTGCGCAGAGCACGCTGCCGCGCGTGGCGGCGTCAAATTGCACGTCGAGCGGGGGAAAGCTCAGCGTATCGACAAAATCGTGGAAGACATCGTTCATGGTGTGCGGGGCCGCCTTAGATTGACCGGTATTATATTGGGCTGTCTAACGGGCAGCTTGTGCCCTATCTATCCATTTCAAGAGTGCGGAAATCGCCGGGGTCAGCCGGCTCCGCACGCAGATTCACAACAGAATGTTCTCTTTTCTCAAACGCTTGATCCTGCTGGCGATCCTGATTGTGCTGGCAGCAGCAGGCGGTGTGGTGTGGTGGGCCCAGCAACCGGTGAGCCTGTCGGCCTCGCCGCTGGAGGTGGTGATCAAACCGAACTCGAGCGTGATCTCGGTCGGCAAGCAGCTAGCCAATGCTGGCGTCGGCGTGCAGCCGCAGTTGTTTTCGGTGCTGGCGCGCGCCACGGGCAACGCCAAGAGCCTCAAAGCCGGGGGTTATGCGCTGGAAACCGGCGCGACGCCTATGTCCATTCTCGACAAGATGGCGCGTGGCGAGGTGACGCATTACGTCGTCACCGTCATCGAGGGCTGGTCGATGCGGCAGATGCGGGCGGTGGTTGATGCAGAGCCTGCGCTCAAGCACGACACGGCCGGCGTGTCCGACGCAGACCTGATGCGCAAGATTGGCGCGCCCGAAACCAATCCGGAAGGCCTGTTCTTTCCCGATACCTACCTTTTTGCGCGCGGCAGCAGCGATGTGGAGCTATACCGCCACGCCTACCAGGCGATGCAGAAGCGCCTGAATGACGCCTGGGCGAAACGCTCGCTGGACCTGCCCTACAAGACGCCGTACGAAGCGCTGACCATGGCTTCCATCATCGAGAAGGAGACCGGCCAGAAGCTGGAGCGCTCGATGATTGCCGCCGTGTTCGTCAACCGGCTGCGAAAGAACATGCTGCTGCAGACCGATCCGACAGTCATCTATGGCCTTGGTGCCAGCTTTGACGGCAATTTGCGCAAGCGCGACTTGCAGACCGACACGCCGTACAACACCTACACGCGGACCGGCCTGCCGCCCACGCCGATCGCGCTGCCGGGCATGGCGTCGCTGCAGGCGGCGCTGAACCCGGCACCGTCGGATGCGCTGTATTTCGTGGCGCGCGGCGACGGCAGCAGCCAGTTTTCGACCAACCTGACGGACCACAACCGGGCCGTCAACAAATATCAGCGCGGCCAACCATGACCGGCAAGTTCATTACATTCGAAGGGATCGACGGCGCGGGCAAGAGCACGCACCTCGCGTGGTTTGCCCAGCAGCTGCGGGCGAAGCTCGCTCCCCAGGGCAAAAAGTTGGTTGTCACCCGTGAGCCGGGCGGCACGCCGCTGGGTGAGCGACTGCGCGAAGTGCTGCTGCACGAGCGCATGCACCTGGAAACTGAAGCATTGCTGATGTTTGCCGGCCGCCGCGAGCACATCGCCGAGGTGATTCAGCCCGCGCTTGACGCTGGCGACTGGGTCGTTTCCGACCGTTTCACCGATGCCACGTTCGCTTATCAGGGCGGGGGCAGGGGCTTGGCGATCGACCGGCTGGAGGCGTTGGAGCGCTGGGTGCAGCAGGGCCTGCAGCCGACCAAGACCATCCTGTTCGATCTTGCCCCCGAGATTGCCGCCGCGCGCTTGGCCGATGCCCGGACGCCAGACAAGTTCGAAGCCGAGTCCGCGCAGTTCTTCCTGCGCACGCGTGCCGAATACCTGCGCCGCGCGGCAGCCGAGCCGGATCGATTTGTCGTGCTCAATGCCAACCGGGAGCGAACCGATATCCAGAAAGACTTAGAGAATCTGCTTGCAACGCTCTGATTTTGCAGGCAATTTCGGATACGGAAATAATGGTTTCACGACTAGTTTTTGCATCAATAATCTGACGCAACCCATTGATTCATGATGCTTTATCCCTGGCAATCCGCTGACTGGACCCGCCTGCAAGCCATGCGGGCCAAGTTGCCGCACGCGATCCTGCTCAACGGCCAGGCCGGCACCGGCAAACGCGATTTCGCCATGCATTTCGCGCAAGGCCTGTTGTGCGATACGCCCATCGCAGACGGCCAACCCTGCGGTACGTGCGCGGCCTGCAACTGGTTTGCGCAGGGCAATCATCCGGATTTCCACCTCGTGCGCCCTGAAGCGATGGAAGACGCGCCCGAGACGGAGAAAGACGCCGACGGCAAGAAAAAGGCGCCGAGCAAAATCATCCGCATGGAGCAGGTCCGTAACCTGATCGAAGGCGTGGGGGTCGGTACGCACCGGGCCGGGTTGCGGGTGGTCGTGCTGTATCCGCTCGACGCGTTGCAGACTGAGGGCGCCAACGCGCTGCTCAAGACGCTGGAGGAGCCGCCGCAGAACACCGTGTTCCTGCTGGTGACGGATCGAATCGACCGTATCCTGCCGACCATCCTGTCGCGCTGCAGACAGTTTCCGCTGCAGCCGCCGCAGCCCGAGGCTGCGCGCCAGTGGCTGGAGCAACAAGGCGTGCCCCATGCGCAAAGCCTGCTGGCGGAGTTCGGCAATGCGCCGCTGGCCGCGCTGGCGGCCGCCGAGTCCGAGGACCGCCCGCTACTGCAATTTTTGCTCGAACAGCTTGCCCAGGGCGCGAAGCTGGACGCGCTGGCCACGGCTGATCATTTACAAAAATTGTCGGTCCCGGCCGTTCTCAGTACCATGCACCGGTGGGTCTTTGACCTGATGGCGGCGCGGCTGGCGGGGCGTCCGCGCTACTTTCCGGCGCAGCGCGATGCGTTGCAACGTTGCGCAAACACCATCCCGCTGGATCGCCTGGAACGTTTCGCGCGTGCCTTGCCACAACGGCGCCGCACCGAGCAGCATCCGCTGGCGGCAAGGCTCGTCATCGAGAGCCTTTTGCTGGATTACCGGCAGCTCTTTCCGACTGCCTGAACCCGAACCCGCACCTGAACGTTTGCACTCTCTGGACACCCTGTGAGCACTGCACCTCTTCGTACGCCCGGCACTCCTGTCACCCCTGGCACGCCCACTGCGGCCGGCACGGCTCCGGGCGCGCCGACCCGCCCGGGCATCGTCTCGCTAGCCATCAAGGATGAAGCCGGCCTGCATGCCGCATATATGCCGTTCCTGAAGAACGGCGGTATCTTCGTGCCCACGCAGCGTCCTTATCGGATTGGCGAGGAGGTTTTCCTCGTGCTGTCGCTGCTGGATCGCCCGCAGAAGTATCAGGTGGCTGGCAAGGTGGCCTGGATCACCCCGGTGGGCACCCCCGCCAAGACCCCGGGCATTGGCGTGCATCTTGGCGAAGACGAGCAGTGCCGTGTGCTGCGTCGCGTGATCGAGGAGCTGCTCGGCAAGCAGATCAACTCGCAGCGCCCGACACAAACCCTCTGATTTCTTCCTGATACGGCGCATCAAGTTTGCGCCGTAACTCTCTGATTATTCGATGTTTGTCGATTCCCACTGCCACATCAATTTCCCCGACTTGCGCGCGCGCCTGCCCGAGCTGCTGACACGCATGCGGGAAAACCGTGTCACCCACGCGCTGTGCATTTCCGTCACGCTGGAAGATTTCCCGAGCGTGCTCGAGATCGCCGAGCAGGAGCCGAACGTGTACGCCACCGTGGGCGTGCACCCCGATGCCGAAGCGGACGTTGAAGAAGGCAGATCCATTGAAGAGCCCACGCTTGAGCGTCTGCTGACGCTCGCTGATCACCCGCGCGTGGTCGGCATCGGCGAGACCGGGCTCGACTATTACCGCCTGGGCGACCGTACCGTGGCCGACATGGAATGGCAGCGCGATCGCTTTCGCACGCATATTCGCGCGTCGAAGCAGACCGGGAAGCCGCTGGTGATCCACACTCGCTCCTCGGCTGAGGACACTCTGGCCATCATGCGCGAAGAGGGCGCCGAGGCCGCAGGCGGCGTCATGCATTGCTTTACTGAGACCTGGGACGTGGCCAAGGCCGCGCTGGACCTGGGTTTCTATATCTCCTTCTCGGGCATCGTGACGTTCAAGAACGCGGTGGACTTGCAGGAAACTGCCAAGAAGGTGCCGCTGGACCGCATGCTGATCGAAACCGACTCGCCGTACTTGGCGCCGGTGCCGTTCCGCGGCAAGACGAACGAGCCGGCGTATGTGCGCCACGTGGGCGAATTCCTGGCGACGCTGCGTGGCGAACCGCTGGAGCGAATCGCTGGCGTTACCACCGATAACTTCTTCAATCTATTCAATGCGATACCGCGATAACTTGAAGCAAACAATGAACAAAGTCGCATTGGCTGGCGCGTTGACGATGGCGTTGTCGGGTGCTGCACTCGCCACGCCGCAGGACGATCTTCGCAACGCCGTCGAGTACAACCGCCCGGCGCTGGTGCAAAAGTACATTGCGCAGGGCATCGACCCAAACCTGAAGACGCGCGATGGCACGCCGCTGCTGGTGGATGCGCTGAAGGACAAGAACCTCGAGGTGGCCGAGGCGCTCATTCGCGCCAAGAACATCGATTTCGAGCGCACCAACGCCGCCGGCGAAAACGCGCTGATGATGGCCGCCTACCAGGGCCTGCTGCCCATGGTGAAGCTGATGGTGGAAACGTACGACGTGGAGGTCAACAAGACCGGCTGGACCGCGCTGCATTACGCCGCCACCAACGGATACGACGACATCGTCAAATATCTGCTGGATCACGCGGCCTATATCGATGCAGAAAGCCCCAACGCGACCACGCCGCTGATGATGGCAGCCATGGGCGGGCACATCACGACCGTCAAGCTGCTGCTGGATGAAGGCGCCGACATGAACCTGCGCAACCAGCAGAAGATGGACGTGATCGACTTCGCCAAGCGGTATCACCAGGATGAAATTGCAGCGGGGCTGGAGTCACGCCGGCGCAAGCTGGCGGAACAGGCGGGCAAGCCTGCTCCGGTGGCGGCACCCCCGGCGGCTGTCCCTCAGCCCGCCAAGGCAAGCGCGCCGGATGCGCCTACGCCGATGCCGGCAGCCAAACGGGATGCAACGGCCCCCAGCCCGGCTGGCCAGGATACGATCGGCACCCCAACCAATTTGCTGTTTGACAGCAACCGCTAGACGCGGCCCGAACGGCGCGCCAATGGTGCCGCAGTGCCGGATGTGATGCTCATCACGCCCGCCGCGCCAGCCGCACCCCGGTGAACTGCCACCGCTGGTGCGGATAGAAGAAGTTGCGATACGTCGCCCGCAGATGCCCCTCGGGCGACACACATGATCCGCCGCGCAGCACCATCTGGCTGCACATGAACTTGCCGTTGTATTCGCCCACGGCCCCTTCGGCCGGCTTAAAGCCCGGGTAGGGGCCATAAGGGCTGGCGGTCCATTCCCACACATCACCGAACAGTTGACGCAGGCTGCCGGCCTCGGCGATGCCGTGGTCGGGCAACGGACGTAGCGCGCCCCGTCCGGCGAAGTTGCCTTGCACGGGCAGGCCTTCTGCGGCGTGCTCCCATTCGGCTTCAGTCGGGAGGCGGGCGCCTGCCCAGCGGGCGTAGGCGTCGACCTCATAAAAGCTGACGTGCGTGACGGGCGCATCCAGATCCACCGGCTGCAGGCCGTGCAGCGACATCTGCTGCCAACCTTCTGCCTCGTCCGTGCCGGTGCGCCAGTAGAGCGGGGTGTCAATGCCTTCGCGCTGCACCCATGCCCAGCCGTCGGACAGCCACAGGGTGGGCTGCCGATAACCGCCGTCCTGCATGAAGGCGAGCCACTCGCGGTTGGTCACAGGATGCGTGGCCAATGCATAGGGCTCCAGCCAGACCGTGTGGCGCGGACCTTCGCAATCGAACATGAACTCGGTATCGGACTCAGTTCTGCCGATCTGCACGGCGCCGCCTTGGAAGCCGACCCAACCCGGTTGCGCTGGGGCCGCATGCACGCGTGGTGCGGGCGCTTCGGCATAGGCCGGGCATAGCGGGTTCTGCGCAAACAGGTGGAGCAGATCGGTCAGCAGCAACTCCTGATGCTGCTGCTCGTGGTGCAGGCCGAGTGTCACCAGGCGGGCGAGGTCATCGGATACGCCGTCGGCCAGCAAACGCTGCATGGCCATATCGACATGGGCGCGATAGGCGCGCACCTCGTCGAGCGTCGGGCGGGTGAGCATGCCTCGGCGCGGGCGCGGGTGCCGCGCGCCCACGGTCTCGTAGTACGAATTGAACAGGTAGCGGTAGCGCGCATCCGGCGAACGATAGCCCGGTACGTTCGGGCCCAGGATGAACTCTTCGAAAAACCACGTCGTATGGGCCAGATGCCATTTGGCGGGGCTGGCGTCGTCCATGGATTGGACCGTGGCGTCGGCGTCGGACAGCGGCGCGGCCAAGGCCAGGGATTGGGCACGGACTACGCCGTAATGCTGCGTCAGCGCGGGCAGGGCGGTGGTCGGCACATCAAAAACGGGCGATACGCGCATGGGGTCTCCAGGGCAGGCAGCGAGAACAGCACAGCAGCAACTGGGCCATGCCGTTGCGGGCGCATTGGCGCACGTCGGTTGCGCATTTTCGTAAGAAGCATATGCGAGCTTTGTAACTTTGCCATGCACAACACTGGCGATGCTGCATTGCGGCGACGCCTGCACTGCAGCATCGATTGTCATGAAATAGTCACTGCGCACACCTAGGATGTAAACGTTTACAAATTCCAGGGGCCAGCAGTGGGCAGCAGCATCAAAGACGTGGCGACGCATGCCGGCATTTCGATTGCCACGGTGTCGCGAGCGGTCAATACGCCGGAGCGGGTGAGTGCCTCGACGCTGGCCCGGGTGCAGGCCGCCATGGATGCGCTGCACTATCGCCCGAACGCGCTGGGCCGCCAACTGCGCGCCGAGCGCACGGGCTTGCTGGGCGTGGTGCTGCCATCGCTGGCCAACCCCGTGTTTGCCGAATGCATGCAGGGCATCGAGGAAGCCGCGTCCATTACAGGGCAGCGCGTGATGCTCATGACCACCGCCTACGACCGCGAGCGTGAAGCCCGCGCCATCGAGACCATGCTCGAGCAGCGCGTCGACGGCCTGATCCTGACCGTGGGCGATGCCGCTGCCAATCCGCATCTCGATCGCCTTGACGCCGAGCACGTGCCTTACGTGCTGGTCTACAACGACACGGTCGGCCAGGCGCGCATTCCTGCCCGCTGCTGCATCACCGTCGACAACCGAGCCGCGGCGCGCGACGCCATTCGCGCTTTGCTCGCGCAGGGGCACTGTCAGATCCGCATGCTCACTGGCACGCTGGCAGCGTCGGACCGTGCGGCGCTGCGCCACGACGGCTACCGCGAAGCGCTGGAAGCGGCCGACATTGCGCCGCAGCTGCCCGTCGAAATTGATTTCAATGCCGATGCCATGCTGCCCGCCGAGCTGGCCCACCTGCTGGCGCCGCCACGGCCGACCGCCATTTTCTGCAGCAACGACCGCCTTGCGCTGCTCACCATCCGCTCGCTGCGCGAGATGGGCCTGCGCGTGCCCGAAGACGTGAGTGTGGTCGGCTTTGATGGCCTGGCGATGGGGCAGTGGCTTTCGCCCACGCTGGCCACCGTGGCGCAGCCGCACCGCCGGATCGGCGCCGACGCGGCCACGGCGCTGGCCCGCCGCATCGCCGGCGAGGTGGTGCCCTCGATTACGTTGCCGCACCGCTTGCTGGCGGGCGGCACGCTGGCCCGTGCGCCGGCGGAAGCGTCTCTCTCCGTTGTTTCTTCCCTCACGTCTGATACGCAAGGAGCGTCTCGATGAAACGTCTCGTTCAATGGCTGCGCGCGTGCGGCCTCGTGGCTGCCGGCGCGTTCGCCGTGGCTGCGCCGGTGCAGGCACAACCGGCCGGCCAGCAAGTCGCCATCTGCTACAACTGCCCGCCCGAATGGGCCGACTGGGCCAGCCAGATCAAGGCCATCAAGGACAAGACCGGCATTACCGTGCCGTTCGACAACAAGAACTCCGGCCAGGCCATCGCGCAGATGCTGGCCGAGAAGTCGCACCCCGTGGCTGACGTGGCCTACCTGGGCATCACGTCCGCCTACCAAGCCAAGGAAAAGGGCCTGGTCGCCAGCTACAAGCCCAAGCATTGGGAAGACATTCCGGCCGGCATGAAGGACCCGGACGGCGCATTCTTCTCGATCCACTCCGGCACGCTGGGCTTCTTCGTCAACAAGGACGCGCTGGAAGGCAAGCCCGTGCCGCGCTCGTGGAAAGACCTGCTCAAGCCCGAATACAAGGGCATGGTCGGCTACCTGGACCCGAGCAGCGCCTTCGTCGGCTACGTGGGCGCCGTGGCGGTCAACCAGGCCCTGGGCGGCACACTCGACAACTTCAGCCCGGCCATCGAGTGGTTCAAGCAGTTGAAGAAGAACGCGCCGATCGTGCCGAAGCAAACCGCCTACGCGCGCGTCGTAGCCGGTGAAATCCCCATCCTGCTCGACTACGACTTCAACGCCTACCGCGCCAAGTACAAGGACCACGCGAACGTGGAATTCGTGATCCCGCAGGAAGGCACGATTGCCGTGCCGTACGTGATGAGCCTGACCGCTGGCGCGCCGCATGCCGAGAACGCCAAGAAGGTGCTGGATTTCGTGCTGTCGGACGAAGGCCAGACGCTGTGGGCCAACGCCTACCTGCGCCCCGTGCGCACCAACGCCATGAGCAAGGAGGCCGCTTCGCGCTTCCTGCCGGCCAGCGAATATGCCCGCGCCAAGACGGTCGACTTCAACAAGATGGCAGCCGGCCAGCAGGCATTTGGCACGCGCTACCTGAACGAGGTCCGCTGAGCATGAGCACCGTCACCCGATCCACCTTGCCCGACGATGCGGTGTTGCCCGCTCGGTGGCGGGTGGCGTTGCTGGCGCCCGCCGTCGCGCTGTTCTGCGCGTTCTGGCTGCTGCCGATGGCGGCGCTGCTGCGTGTGAGCGGCAGCGATGGCCTGATCGCCACATACACGGCCGCGCTGACCACGTCGCGCTATCTGGGCAGCTTGTTCTCGACGGTGGTGCTGTCGGCGGCGGTCACGCTGGCGACGCTCGTCCTCTCGACCATCGCCGGGCTGTTCCTGGTGCGTCACAACGTTCCGGGCAAACGGATGATTACCGCCATGCTGACGTTTCCGCTGGCGTTTCCAGGCGTGGTGGTCGGCTTCATGGTGATTCTGCTGGCGGGCCGCCAAGGCCTGCTGGGCGACGTCACGCACAAGCTCATCGGCGAGAAATGGGTCTTCGCCTATTCCATCGGTGGGTTGTTTCTCGGCTACCTGTATTTCTCGATTCCGCGCGTGGTGCTGACGGTCATGGCAGCGGCGGAAAAACTCGATCGCTCACTAGAAGAAGCGGCGCGCTCGCTGGGCGCATCGTCGTGGCAGGTCACGCGCGATGTGCTCGTGCCGGGGCTGGCGCCCGCGCTTATCGCCTCGGGGGCGATCTGTTTTGCCACGTCGATGGGCGCGTTTGGCACCGCCTTCACGCTCGCCACCGATATCGACGTCTTGCCGATGACGATCTATACCGAGTTCACGCTCAACGCCGGGATTGCCATGGCGGCAGCGCTGTCTGTTGTGCTGGGCGTGGTGACGTGGCTGGTGCTGGCGATTGCGCGTACGGCGGCTGGCGGACAAGCAGGGGCGGCGGCATGAAACGAGCCTTGTCTGCTGCGCAGTGGATCATCACGCTGCTGCTCTGCCTCTTTCTGATCGTCCCGGTCGTGCTGTCGATGGCCGTGGGCCTGACACGCAACTACATCCGCGGGTTCAAGAGTGGCTGGACGCTGGATTGGGTCGCCCAGGTGTGGGACATGTATCAGACGTCGATCTGGATGTCGCTGCTGGTGGCGCTGTGCACGCTGGTGATCGTGCTCGCGGCGGGCGTGCCGGCGGGCTATGTGCTGGCGCGCCGCCAGAGCCGCACGAGCCGCCTGATCGAAGAGTTCCTGACACTGCCCGTGGCGCTGCCGGGCCTGGCGACTGCGCTCGGGCTGATCGTGGCGTACGGCGGCTTTGGTGGCTTTCGCGAGAGCTTGTGGTTCATCGTCGTCGGCCATGTGGTGTTCACGCTGCCGTTCATGGTGCGCTCGGTCGCAGCCGTGGCTGCGGGTCAGAACCTGAAGACGCTGGAAGAGGGTGCTGCCAGCCTGGGCGCGTCGTTCTGGCAGCGCTTTCGCACGATTGTGCTGCCAAACGTGCAGCCCGGCATTCTGGCCGGCGCGTTGATGGTGGTGACGCTCTCGGTAGGCGAATTCAACCTGACCTGGATGCTGCACACGCCCGAAACCAAGACCCTGCCGGTCGGCCTGGCCGATACCTATGCGTCGATGCGCCTGGAGATTGCCAGCGCCTACACGCTGATTTTCTTCGTCATGATCGTGCCGCTGCTGGTGCTGATGCAGCGCTTTGGCGGCCTGCGAGTGAACAACGGAAAGGCTTCCTGATGAGTACCGAACCTCTACATCTCGCGCCCGTGCCGATCCGGCTGCGTGGCTGCGGCAAACACTTCGGCGGCCAACGCGTGCTGGAGTCGATGGACCTCGACATCGCCGCCGGCGAGACCGTCGTGCTGCTCGGCCCCTCGGGCTGCGGCAAGACCACCACGCTGCGCATCGTCGCGGGGCTGGAGGCGCCGGATGCCGGCGGCACCGTGCACTTTGGCGACGAAGACGTCACCGCGCGCCCGATTGAGCGCCGCCGCGTCGGCATGGTGTTCCAGAGCTACGCGCTGTTCCCCAACCTCAGCGTGCGCGGCAATGTGGAATACGGCCTGCGCATCCAGCGCCGGCACAACGGCTTGTCTGACACGCAGATCAGCGCGCGGGCGAACACGCTGCTGGAGATGATGCACCTCACGCCGTATGCAGACCGCGGTGTGGATCAACTCTCCGGCGGGCAGCGCCAACGTGTGGCACTGGCGCGCGCGCTGGCGCCCGAGCCGCGGGTGCTGCTGCTTGATGAACCGCTCACGGCGCTCGATGCCAAGCTGCGCGAATCCGTGCGCGCAGAGATGGACCGCCTGCTGCGCAGCCTTGGCATCACGACCATCTACGTGACGCACGATCAGGAAGAGGCGATGGCGCTGGCGGATCGCATTGTCGTCATGGAAGCCGGTCGCATTGCGCAGATCGGCACGCCGCGCGAAATCTACTTCCAGCCGGCAAACCGGCACGTGGCGGATTTCATCGGGATCATGAACCGGCTTGACGGCACGCGGCAGGATGGCGCATTCGTCTGCGCGGGCGGCCGCGTGCGCGTGCCGGCCGGCGACGGCAATGCGATCTTCTTCCGCCCGGAAGATGCTGTGTTGGCCGACCCGGCCCAGGCGGCGCTGAAGGGCACGGTCGAATCGGCGGTATTTCTCGGTTTCCGCACCCGCGTGCGCGTGGCGGGCGTGTCAGCCACGCCGCTGTTCATCGACGTGCCCGGCCGCCAGCACTTTGCGCCGGGCCATGCGGTCGGCTTCGATATCCCGGCAGACCGTCTCCTGACCTTGCAAGCCTGATGCCGATGCATTTCCTTCAACTCACCGATCTTCATATCAAGCGCCCGGGGCGACTGGCGTATCGGCGCGTGGATTCGGCGGCCTATTTGGCACGCTGCGTGGCGCATATCCTGGCGCAGCCGGAGAAACCGGATGCCATCGTCCTGACCGGCGATCTGGTCGACGCCGGCGCGGCCGAGGAATATGCGCACCTGCGCGCGGTGCTGGCGCCGCTCGATGCAGCTGGCATCCGCATGCTGCCGGTGCTCGGCAACCACGATGGCCGTGACGCGGCGCGCGAAGCCTTTGCCGATTGGCTCGCGCCCATTCCAGCTAGCGCGCAGGACACGAACGCCTTCCAGTACTGGACCGACATTGGCGACGTTCGCCTGATCGTGATCGACACGCTGGACGCCGGCCATCCGGGCGGCCGCCTGGGCCTGCAGCGCCTGGATTGGCTGGCCGAGGCGCTGGCGCATGAAACGCAACGCCCGACCGTCATCGCGATGCATCACCCGCCGTTCGCCACGGGCATCGGCCACATGGACGTGCAATCGCTCGCGTCCGAAGACATCCCGGCTTTCGCGCAGATCGTGCGTGCCGCCGGCAACGTCGAGCGCATCATCTGCGGGCATCTGCATCGCTCCATTGACGTGCGCTTTGCGGGCACTGTCGCATCGACATGCCCATCGCCCGCGCACCAGGTGGCGCTGGACCTCGACCCGGACGCGGCGCCCGGCTTTGTCATGGAGCCGCCCGCGTACAAGGTGCACGCATGGGTGCCGGGGCAAGGCTTGGTGAGCCACCTCGCCTACGTGGGGCAATTCGATGGCCCGCATCCGTTTTTTGAGCCGGACGGCCGGCTGATCGACTAGACCGCTTCCACGGCGGCGGCCATACGCGCGACCAGTGCATCAACTTCGCTTTCAGCCGATGCGATGGACGCGCGTAACCGCTCGTCGGCAAATTCGTCGTATTCGATCGCGACGGATGCCACATCGGTGACGCCGATGTAGCCGAATGCCGTGGCGACGCTGGCCTCGACGTGGTTCAGGTGCGCAATGCGCTGGCCGGGGCCGTAGCCGAAATCGCCGCGCGCGCTGAGGATGACGAGGCGCTTGTTCATGCCGGCCAGCAGCGGCCAATAGGGCTCGTCTGGGCGGCTGCGGTTGAAGCCGAACGTGCGGCCCACGCGCACGACATTGTCGATATACGCCTTGAACTGCGCGGGCATGCCGAAGTTGTACATCGGCACGCCGGCCACGATCACGTCGGCGGCAAGCAACTCGTCGATCAGCGCATCGCTTTGCGCAAGGCGGTCGTGCATCCACGGTTCGCGCTGCGCGGGCGGCGTGAACGCGGCGTGCACCCAGCCGCCGTCCACGGGCGACGGCGGTTCGGCGCCGATGTCGCAATAGACGACC
This sequence comes from Ralstonia mojiangensis, assembly GCF_023955645.1. Classification (NCBI taxonomy): domain Bacteria; kingdom Pseudomonadati; phylum Pseudomonadota; class Betaproteobacteria; order Burkholderiales; family Burkholderiaceae; genus Ralstonia; species Ralstonia mojiangensis. Next base: position 1,375,171 of record NZ_JAMXHU010000001.1, read on the forward strand.
TGCGTATCGGGCGCATGCTCAAGCCAGCGCTGCACGAAGCGCGCAGAGAGCCGGCGCGTGTGCGAGCCATGGCGTGAAGTCTCGGAGCTGCCCGGCCGGGCGCTTGAATCGAGATGCAGAAGGCGGGTCATGTTGAATCGTTGATGAGTGGAGGTGTGCCCACTCTACGAACCGCGCAGCACCGCGACAAACGACATGTTTTGCGCGCGATGGCTGACATGGATTCATTCATGCCGCCCACGCGGGAAAAGCGCCCGTGACACAATCCCGCGCATGCGAAAACTGCCACCCCTGAGCGCGCTGCGCGCCTTTGAAGCCACCGCGCGTCACCTCAGCATGAAGCGCGCTGCCGACGAGCTGTCGGTCACGCCCACGGCTGTCAGCCATCAGATCCGCCGCCTGGAAGATGCGCTGGGCGTGGTGCTGTTCGAACGCCACGTGCGTGCGCTGCGCCTGTCAGCTGCCGGCGAGCAGCTGTACCCGGTGCTCAATACCGGCTTTGACGCGTTTGCCCAGGCCATCGATTCCATTCGCGGCACGCAGGCACAACCGGGGCGTCAGCGCGTGACGCTCACGGCACCGATGGGGCTTGCTGCCCGCTGGCTGGTGCCGCGACTTGGGGAATTTGCGACGCAGCATCCGGAGGTGGATCTGCGCATTCATGCGTCCGACACCGTGGTCGATTTGCATGGCGGCAGCGCAGACCTTGCCGTGCGCTATGGCGAGACGCCGGCCACGGGGATTGGGCTCGTCACCGAACGGCTCTTTGACGACGCCTATGCGCCCGTCTGCCACCCGGGCCTGAAAGTGCAGTCGCACGACGATCTGACGCGCGTGCCGCTCATCCACTCCGAATGGCAACGCACGCTGCCGCAGGCCATCGGCTGGCCGATGTGGGCGCGCGCGGCGGGTATCGAGCACACGCTGAAGACGGACGCAGGCATCGTGCTGTCCGACGACGGGCATGCCATGTCGGCGGCAATGGCCGGGCAGGGCGTGATCCTGGCGAACCTGCCGCTGTTGCGCGATGCGCTGGAGGCGGGCACGCTCGTCCAGCCTTTTGCAGCGCCCGTCATTCAGCGCTATGCCTTCTGGGCCGTGGCGCCATCTGCGCGGCTTGAAGACGCTGCCGTGCGCGCGGTGTGGGATTGGCTATGCGCGTGTCGGGAAACCACGGCGCGTGTGCTTCGCTCAGCCCAATAGCGGCAATAGCGGCGAGGCCTCACGCGCCGGCGCAAAGGCTTCGTGCCACGCGGCTGCAAGCTGCAGCAAGGCAAATTCCGACCGGGGTGGCGCAATCACCTGCAGGCCCAGCGGCAAGCCATCGGCGGTCAAGCCGGACGGCAGGCTCGCGGCCGGCACGCCCGCCAGCGTGGCGCCAATCACGACTTCCATCCAGCGGTGATACGTGTCCATCGCGCGGCCCGCGACGGTCTTGGGCCAGTGTTCTTCGGCAGCGAAGGGCGCAACCTGCGTGCAAGGCAGGACGAGGAAATCGTAGTGCGCAAACTGCCGCAGCAGCGCCTGGTACCAGCTCGCCCGCGTGGCAATGGCGCGGTTGATGTCGATGGCGGTGCGGCTGCGTCCGTGCTCGATTTCCCAGATCGCTTCGGGCTTGAGCAAATCGCGCGTGGCGGCGTTGGCGTACAGCAGGCCGAGGTTGCCGGACACACCTAGCGCGCGCAGCGTGCACCAGCATTCCCATAGCGCATCCATGGCGAAGAAAGGCCGTACGGTGTCGACATGGCAACCCAGCGTGTCGAACGTGTCCAGCGCATGCTCGTTGACGGCCAGCACTTCGGGGGCGACGGCAAGGTAGCCCCCGAAATCGCCCAGCCAGCCAATGCGCGCTTGCCGGAAATCACGATGAAGCGGCTGCATGAAGCACGCTGGATCGTCACTTAGCGACAGCGGCGCTCGCGGGTCGTAGCCGGCCTGCGTGGCGAGCAACCACGCGAGGTCGTGCGGATTGCGCGCCATCGGACCTTCAGTGCCCAGTTGCTGGAAGAACACGTCGCCGGTCGGTCCGTAAGGCACGCGACCAAGGCTGGGACGCAGGCCGTAGATGTTGTTCCAGGCGGCGGGGTTGCGCAGCGAGCCCATCATGTCGCTGCCGTCGGCCACGGGCAGCATGTTCAGCGCCAGCGCGGCGGCGGTGCCACCGCTGCTGCCGCCGGCCGAGCGCTCGGGGTTCCAGGCGTTGCACGTGGTGCCGTACACGCGGTTGTAGGTATGTGAACCGAGCCCGAACTCCGGCGTATTGGTCTTGCCGATCAGCACGGTGCCCTGCCGGCGAATGCGCTCGACAACGATGCTGTCATGCGTCGGCACATTGCGCGCCATGGCGAGGCTGCCCATCGCCGTCACCATGCCTGCGGTGGCTGCAAGGTCCTTGGGCGCCTGCGGAAAGCCATGCATCCAGCCGCCGGACAAGCCCTGCGAGAGCAGCACATCGCGCTCGCGTGCCTGGTCGATGGCCGATTCGGCATCGATGCGGGCCACGACCGCGTTCACCGTCGGGTTATGACGATCGATCTGCGCAAGGAACGCTTCCATGACTTCCACGCACGACACATCGCGCGCGTGGATGCGCCGGGACAGTTCGATCGCGCTCCATTGCACGATCTCTTCGTTGGCGGCCGCAGGTATTGCAGCGTGGCTCGGATTCACTTGCATTGCTTGACTCGAAGTTCACTTCACGCGGTCAGGTAGGTCTGCGCGAGACGCACCCAGGCGGCGGCGCCCAACGGCAACACCTGGTCGTTGAAGTCGTAGCCGGGGTTGTGCACCATGCAGCCGCCGAATTCGCCTTCGCCATTGCCGAGAATCAGGTAGCAGCCGGGCACTTCATTGAGCATCCATGCAAAGTCTTCGCTGCCGTTGAGCCCCTTGGGCGCCTGGGTGACGACGTTGGCCGCACCCACCAGTTCGGTGCAGACCTGCTGCGCCAGTTGCGTCTCGGCCTCGGTATTGACCATGGGCGGCGTCAATTGACGATAGTCGATCTGCGCCTCGACGCCATGGGCCTGTGCGGTCAGGCTGACGATCTCGCGGATGCGCATTTCCACCAGCTCACGCGTCTCGGGCCGCGCCGCGCGCACATTCAGGCCGATCGTCACCGATTCGGGAATCACGTTGTGTGTAGCACCGCCACGGATGAAGCCGACCGACACCACCGCCGTGTCGTCCGGGGCCACGTTGCGCGCGACCACCGTCTGCAACGCGGTAATGATGGCAGCCGATGCGGCAATCGGGTCACGCGCGCGATGCGGCATCGCGCCGTGTCCGCCCATGCCCTTGATGGTGACGTCGGCCACATCGGAAGACAGGCTCACCGGCCCCGGCAGCACGCGGAAGCTGCCGGCCGGCACGCCCGGCATGTTGTGCAGGGCATAGACGGCATCGCAGGGGAAGCGCTCGAAGAGGCCGTCTTCGATCATGGCGCGCGCACCGCACAGGTTTTCTTCATCGGGCTGGAAGATGAGGTTGAGCGTGCCGTCAAAGCTGCGGCTCTCGGCCAGCGCCTTGGCCGCTGCGAGCAGGATGGCGGTGTGCCCGTCGTGGCCGCACGCGTGCATCTTGCCGTGGTTGCGGCTGGCGTAGGGCAGGCCGGTCGCTTCAACGATGGGCAGGGCGTCCATGTCCGCGCGAATGCCAAGGCGGCGCGTGCCGTTGCCGAGCTTCAGTTGGCCAACGACGCCGCTCTTGCCGATGCCGGCATGTACTTCGTAGCCCCAGCTCTTGAGCAGATCGGCCACCAACGTGCTGGTGGCGCCCACCTCGAAACCAAGTTCAGGCTGCGCGTGGATCTGGCGGCGGATGTTGACGAACGTTTCTGCATCGATATGGACGGGCGGCAGGAGATGCGGCAACAGTTGGAACGGCGTGAGCGTGGGGGCTTTCGTCATGTCGGGGCTCCGGGGTTGGAGGTTGGAATCCGGGGTCAATGGGTCTCGCGCGATTCGCGCAGGCTCAGCACGGTCAGCAGCGTGATGGCGCTGCACGCCATCATGTAAAAGGCAGGGGAGAGCGGATTGCCGGTGCGGGCCAGCAGCCACGTCACGACAAACTGGCACGAACCGCCAAACACCGTGACGCCGATCGCGTAGATGACCGACAGGCCGCTCGCGCGCACCTTGATGGGCAGCAGCTCCATCATCATCAGCAGCATCGGCGTGGTGCCCAGGTACAGCGTGCCGGTCAGCAGTGCGGACAGCACCAGCACCAGCGGCACGCTCGGGTAATGCGTCATCAGCCAGAAGGCCGGATAGAGCGCCACCACGGTGACCAGCGTTGCGCCCACCACCAGCGGCTTGCGGCGCGGCAGGCGATCAGCCAGCCAACCGGAAAGGAGCGACGCGCCAAAGCTAGTCAGCCCCGTCACGCAGCCGGCCAGCAGCGACAGCGAAGGCGGCAGATGCAGCTCGCGGATCATGTAGGTCGGCATGAAATAGATCACCAGGTACGTGCCGACCGTCCCGCCGATGATCGTGAGCACGCCCTTGATGACCAGCCCGCCGTGGTCGCGGAACAGGGTGCTGAGCGGGCTCGGTGCATGCGCTTCGGCGGTGTGCGTTTCATCCAGGTGCGAGCGGATATACAGGCCCACCGGCGCGATCAGCAAGCCGAGGAAGAACGGTACGCGCCAGCCCCAGCTCTGCAGCGCTTCCGGCGACAGGCTGCCGTACAGAATGGCCGCAGTGAGCGCGCCGCACAGCGCCGCAATGCCCTGGCTGCCGAGTTGCCAGCTCACGCGAAAGCCGCGCCCGCGAATGCCGCCGGATTCCATCAGCATCGCGGTCGACGCACCGATTTCTCCACCCAGCGAAAAGCCCTGCAGCAACCGGCCGGCCAGAATGACCAGCGGGCCGAACAGCCCTGCGGTGGCGTACGTGGGCGCTACCGCTAAGCACAGCGTGCCGACGACCATCAGCCCGATCGTCAGCGTCATCGCGGCCTTGCGTCCGTGGCGGTCTGCATAGTTGCCGATCACGAAGCCGCCCAGCGGGCGCATCACAAAGCCGATGCCGAACGTCGCCACTGCCAGCAGTAGCGAGCCATACGCGCTATCGGACGGAAAGAACAGCTTGCCGATCATCAGTGCGAAGAAGCTGTAGACCGTGAAGTCGTACATCTCCAGCGCATTGCCGATCGAGCATGCTGCGATCAAGCGTGCCTGGCCGACAGGCTTGTGCGCGGCAGCGACCGAGGCTGGCAACGGTGGCTGCAGGGTGGCGTTATTCATTGAGGATCTCCGTCCGGGGTATTGGCGAGAGGGCTTCTGCGAACCCTTGGGCGCTTGCAGTATTCCGCCAAGCCGCCGTCCAGAGAAAATCGTAAATATTCATCCCGATAACCAAATAGAATCGCCGTCATAACCGGCCTGCATCCGCTATCGGGGAAAGCCCGCGAATCCTGGGGGCGAGGCCGCGTGACACGCTGAGTGCCGGCATGGCGCCCAACAATGGGGAGAGCGACGTGAAGCTGCACCAATTGCGCATCCTGCTGGCCGTGGCACAGCACGGCAGCATCCACGAAGCGTCTCGCGGGCTGCACATCTCGCAGCCAGCACTATCCAAGGCGATTGCGGAACTGGAGCGGGAGCTTGGCGTCACGCTGCTGTCGCGTTCGGTGCGCGGCGTGAGCCTCACCGCATATGGCATGGCGCTGGTCAAGCGCGCGAGTGTCGTCGAACAGGAACTGCGTCACGCGCTGGAAGACATCGAAGCCATTCGCGGCCATGCGGAGGCGGAACTCAACATCGGCTTCACGGCCGTGGCGTCGAGCGGGCCGTTGCCGGATGCCATGGCGGCGCTGCGCAAGCGGTTTCCCAACGTCGCGCTACGCGGTTTCGAACAGCGTCCGCAGCAGATTCTGGAAGGGCTGAGGGAGGGGCGGCTCGATATCGGTTTGATCTCCAGCAACAGCGGCCCGGGCACGGGGAGTTTTCAGTGGGAACCGCTGTTTTCGGTGCCGATGCGCCTGGCGGTGCGCCCGGGCCATCCGCTGCGCCGCGTGCGCCGGCTACGCCCGCTGCTGGATGCCGACTGGCTCGTGCTCGACCCGCTGGAGGATCCGGGCAGCCCGATGGCCAGCCTGATGCGGCTGCATCGTCTCGAAATACCTCGGCGGATCGTGCAAAGCGCGTCGAATCTGCTGGGGCTGCAATTGGCCACGAAGACAGACGTCGTCAGCATGTGGTCGGAATTTGTCTTCAGCGGCACCGGCGGGCCGCTGCGCATGGTGCCAGGTTCGCTCGAAACCTTGCCGATGGAAGATGAGCTGCCGGATTTCAACGTCTACATGGTCTACCGTTCGGCCGACCTGATGACGCATGTGTGCGCAGAATTCAGCAAGGAGATCCGGCACGCGGCCCAGCACTATCGCCAGCGCTGAACATCACGCGTCAAGTTCGGCGCCTTCCGCTCGCATGGCCCCGGGCGGCAGCCCGACTACCCGCTTGAATGCACGGCTGAACGCAGCGAGCGACCCGTAGCCGAGCCGGTATGCGACGGCTTCGATCGCTTCGCGGTCACGCGTGATCCATTGCGCGGCGAGCCGCATCCGCAGCTCGGTCAGATAGCGCACGGGCGTCATTCCGGTCGCCGCCAGGAAGCGCTCGGCAAACACCGAACGCGATACGCCGGCTTGCGCTGCCAGCTCCGCGACGCTCCAGTTGCGGCCCGGGTCACGATGCAGGGCGACGATCGCGCGGCCCAGTTTTGGCTCGCGCAGGGCCTGCACCCAGCCCGTGGCGTCGCCGCAGCCGCATTCCACCCAGCCGCGCACGATGAACGCTGCCACCACGTCAGCCAGCCGCGCGAGGATGCCCGCAAAACCTGCGCGCTCCGAGCACGATTCACGCTCCATCGCGTCGAGCATGGGGCGGATTTCCGGATAGCGCGCGAGCAGGGTGCCGACGTGCATGAACTCGGGCATGGTGCCGACAAGGGGCTGCATGCCACCCAGATCCAGCTCCATGCAGGCGCTGAAAATGAGCGCATCTCCCGGCGCTGATTCCGTACCGGCGCCCACCGACGCCACCGTGTCGCAGATCTTCGCGGCTTCAAAGCCGGCGATCTCACGGCACGGTGCATCCGGATCGGACAGCAATGCGTGCGGGGTGCCCTGAGGCAGCAACACCGCATCGCCAGCCTCAAGTTGCATCGTTGCGCCCGACGCATCGCGCAGCAGCACGGGCCCGCGCCCCACAAAGTGGAACTGCGCACGCCCAGGCGCCTCGCCAAAACTCAATCCGAACGGCCGCGCTACGTGGATACGGCGGTACTGGACACCGCTCAGCCGCATGCCCAGCAGCAGCTCGCTGACAAGGTCGTGCGCGTCGGGCAGGGCAGATGGCGGAGGTGAGGGCATCTCAAAATCCGGACGATTGATCAACAAGACCGGATTGTATGCCATAGACCGTCCGGCGTTCGGGCCCTACTATGCGGCCTTATTGGTACTTTCCCTGATTTTTTCTACGGACCGACGCATGAATCCCGGAATCTCCACGGCCGCCTCAATCGCGGCTCCCCGTGAACCCGCCTGGGGCGCTGTCTTTGCGATGGCGCTGGGTGTGTTCGGGCTTGTCACGGCCGAATTTCTACCCGCAAGCTTGCTGACACCCATGGCGGAAAGCCTTGGTGTGACCGAAGGCGTGGCAGGACAGGCCGTCACGGCCACCGCAACGGTTGCGCTCGTCACCAGCTTGCTGACTGCCGCCGTCACGCGCTCCATCGACCGGCGGCGCGTACTGCTCGCATTTTCGGTGCTGCTCGTGGCATCCAACCTTGCTGTGGCGTTTGCGACGAATCTGACGACGATTCTGATCGGCCGCGTGGTGCTTGGCATTGCGCTGGGCGGCTTCTGGACCATGGCCACCGCCACCGCAATGCGGCTCGTGCCCGCCACGATGGTGCCGCGGGCGCTGTCGATCATCTTCAGCGGCGTGGCCGTCGCAACGATTGCCGCTGCGCCGCTGGGCAGCTACTTCGGGCATCTGATCGGCTGGCGCAACGTGTTCCTGGCCGCAGCCGCGCTAGGGGTGATTGCATTCGTGTCGCAGGTCGCGACATTGCCTTCGATGGCGCCAAGCGGCACGACGCGCCTGCGCACGCTGATCGACGTGCTGCGCCGCCCATCCGTCGGCATCGGGATGTTCGCCACGATCCTCGTGTTCACCGGTCACTTTGCGTTCTTCACGTATCTGCGACCGTTCCTCGAACAGGTTGCGGGCGTTGGCGTGAACGGGCTGTCGGCGATCCTGTTGGGCTATGGCATTGCCAACTTCGTCGGCACATCGCTCGCCGGCCGTGTGCTGGAACACCGGCTGCGCCCAATGCTGATCGCAATGCCCGCGCTGATGGTGGTGCTGGGCATCGCACTCGTGGCGCTGGGCCGTGCGCCGGTCATCGATGCCGTGCTCATCGCACTGTGGGGTATGGCGTTTGGCGGCGTGCCGGTGGCGTGGTCGACATGGGTTACGCGGACCGTGCCCGACGAGGCCGAAAGCGCGGGCGGCCTGATCGTCGCCGCCGTGCAGCTCGCGATTGCAACCGGTGCGGCAGCCGGCGGCGTGGTGTTTGACGCAAACGGCGCGGCCGGTGTGTTCATTGGCGCGGCCGTGGTGCTGGCGATTGCTGTTGCGACGATCGTGACGGGCGTGCCGAAACGCGTGGAGGTGGTCCCGGCAATGGTTGAGTGACGGAGCGAAATGCGCGCCGCTGTGTCGGCCGGCTATGGCCTGAGTCGGTCCAGTGCGCGCCATCTTTTGTCCAGCCGGTTTTTAGTTGTCGTGCTCGCAACCAAATTCAAATGTCGGCACGGGCGTGCACTTTGTGCTCGGTTCGATTCTTCCTGGGGGCGGCTCGTAGGGCGGTGGTGCGGGTGGCTGGC